>CBDESW010000016.1:0-451026 GCA_965242675.1 Dehalococcoidia bacterium | reverse complement strand
GGGCAAGTCTGTGTACTAAGGGTAGTCCTCTCCCGATGGCTGTCAATATAATCACTGGACTGGACTACTAAAACGGACTACTGAATTGACTCTCTTGCTGCACCACAACATATTCTCTTAAAGTAGGACAACCTTGAATTACAAATCTCCGAGACATGTGGATGGATGGATGGATGGATGGGTAATGTCTTAAGTGTACACAAGATTCACAAACAGTTTGTACCAAACTGCTTTCTCTACCTGATAATGCCAAAAAACTCAATTTTTAGTCCCTTAGCTAAAATAAAAATTTGCACCCTCTCCAAAACTCCACCCCCAGTCTGACCACATCATCAACAACACACACACCACAAAACAAGTAAAAACTTTACATATGGATTTGTCATGGGACCACTTCAATTCCAGTCTTCAGGCCGAAGCACACATTTGATCTCAAAAAACAGTAATTTTGGCTGTAGTCAAAAATTTGACACACCTCCACTTCAAACCAACCAAAACTGAGCCCAGTTTAAGAAAGCCCAACACAACCCCTACAAAACTATACATGCTTTTTCCAACTCACCTCCAGGCCAAGGAGTTATGCCCACAAACCTACTCCCTGTCAATGCCCCTAGGAGCCAAGTTACACACATTCTCGCTAGCATAAAATCGGGTAGGGCCTACAAGCCCAAAAAGTCGCTTTCTACAGTACCTTTGCCAGTCAAGTGTGTGATAATACCCGTCTTCCAGGATGGCTCTCTGCCTTTCCAGCACACTCACAAACATTCAAGCGTACTCAGGCAAGCTTTGCACTAGGGCTGCCACAATATATCATATGTTGTCATGTCATGACATAAAGTAGTCAGGTTCCAAGACGCCGTGAACGACAACCTGGACATGCCCGCCGCCCTCGCGCTCACTTGGGAAATGGCGAAATCGCCGGAGTTGTCCGCCGCCGCCAAATTGGCGCTGATAGAGAGCTTCGACGAGACGCTGGGCTTGAATCTGCTCGCGGTGGGCGACGAGTACGCGCCGCCGCCGGAGGCGCTTGAGCAGCTGCTCAGGCGCGCCCATCTGCGCGACATGGGCGAATACGCCGCCGCCGACAGCGTCCGCGCCGGATTGGAAGAAGCGGGATATGTGGTCGAGGATTACGGCAGGGGCTCCCGCGTCCGCCCCAAAGCGGAGTGGGAGAAGCTGACCGAATCGCGCGACGTGGTTTCGTCCGCCGCCGAAGCGCCCTCTTTGATAGATTCGCCGAGCGCGTTCGATTTCACAATCGGCATCGTCGCCCGCAACTACGCGGACGACGTGAAGCGCGTCGCCGCCGGCGCGCTGAAGTGGGCGGGGACGCGCGACGTCGAGGCGGTCATCCTCGACAACGGCTCCGCGGACGGCGCCGGCGAATGGCTTGACGAACTGGCGGCGTCCGATTCGCGCGTCCGCGTAATCCACGCCGACCACAACTTGGGCGAAGCCGCCGCGAAGAACATCGTCCTGAAGCAGAGCTTGGGGCGAACGGTAATCATGCTGGACACCAGCGTGGAAGTCGCCGGCGACATTTTCGCCCCCATAGACGCGATTTTGGACCAAGAGGGCGTGGGCGTGGCGGGCCCCTTCGGCTTGCGGACGGACAATCTGCACCACTTCCACGACGGCGAAGGCGAGTCCGGCGAGATGGACGCGATGCAGGCGTACTGCTTCGCCTTCCGCCGCGAAGACCTCAAGACGGTCGGGCTGATGCGCGAGTCGTTCCGCTTCTACCGCAACCTCGACATAGACTACAGCTTCCACTTCAAGGACAAGGGCAAGCGCGTAGTCGCCGACCAGTCCATCCCCATAATCCAGCGTGAGCATCGCGTCTGGAACGAGCTTTCGGAGGCGGAGCGCGACGAGATGAGCCTGAAGAATTACCGGCGCTTCCTCGAAAAGTGGGGCGACCGCGCCGACCTTCTCGCAAGCGCGCGCGGCGGCGCGTAAGGGTTCCGAGATTGCCGACCGCGCCGCCTTATCCGCCGCCCGCCGCGCGTCCGCGAGGATAAGCGTTGTTCGCCGATTCGCTGATTCTTCTCTGGCTTCAGTTGGCGCTCGCCGCCGCCCTCATCGTCGGCGCGGCGACTTTTCTCGCCCCGCTCCCGCCGACGCAATCGCCGCCAAAACCGGCATGGGGCGCGCGATCATCGGCGTCGTGATGCTGGCGACGGCGACTTCCCTGCCGGAGCTGGGAACCGGCGTGAGCGCAATCGTCTTGGTAGGCGAGTCCGACCTAGCCGCCGGCGACGCCTTCGGCAGCAACCTGTTCAACCTTGTTCGTAATCGGGCTTTTGGACATCTACTGGCGCAAGGGGGCGCTGCTGACGTTCGCCAGCTACACGTCGGCGCTGGTGGGCGCGCTGGGCGGCTTGCTCATCGCGCTGGGCGCGATAGCCATGATAATCCACGACCTGACGATTTCGGTGGCTAATTGGCGCGTCAGCCCGGTCTCGCTACTCATGCTCGCCGGATTCGCGGTCGCCATATTCCTGATACACCAATCCGAGCGCAGCCGCGCGCCCGCGCCCGCAGACGCCGCGCCGTCCGCGCCGTCTTACGAAGGCGAAAGCCTGGCGCGCGCCTTCATCGTGTACGCCGCATCCGCCGCCGCCGTAGTGGGCGCGGCGATTTGGCTCGCCTACTCCGCCGACCGCGTGGCGTCCGAGATGGGATGGGCGGCGAGTTTCATGGGGACGCAATTCCTCGCGCTCAGCACATCCCTGCCGGAGTTGGCGGCGTCGTTCGCCGCCCTGCGGCTAGGCGCGCCCGATTTGGCGATAGCCAACCTGCTCGGAAGCAACATATTCAACATGGGCGTCGTGCTGTTCCTGGACGACCTCGCCCTAGCGGACGGCGCGATTTGGAACGCCATAGACGACATACACCTGCTGACCGCCGTAGTGGGCATTGTGATGACCGCCATAGCCGTGACCGCCATGCTCACGCCCAACAGCAAGGCGCGCAGCCGCTCGCCGTACTCGGTGGAAGCGGCGGCGCTGGTCGTTCTGTACGCCGCCGCCAGCTTGCTGGTGTTCTACCTGAGTTGACAACCGCGCCCCGCGCGCATAAAGTTGACGGCAACGCAACCGCCAAACCGAAACCGAATCAAACCAAAAGGAGACAGCGGCATGTTCTTCGAGCTTAGAGAATACCGAACCCTGCCGGGCCAGCGCGAAAACTGGGTCAAGTTCATGGAAGAGGAAATCATCCCCTTCCAGGTGTCCAAGGGCATGGTGATACTCGGCAGCTTCACCGGCGAGGAAGAGGACGACCTCTACATCTGGGTGCGCCGCTTCGAGAGCGAGTCGGAGCGCGAGCGCCTCTACAAGGCGGTGTACCAGAGCGACCGCTGGCTGAACGAGATCGGCCCCAAGGTGCCGGAGATGATCGACCGGGGCAAGATAGTCGTCCGCCGCATAGAGGCGACGCCGCGCTCGGTGATTCAGTAGGGGGCGGTCGCCGCCGGCTAGTGGCTAGGACGCGCGAAACCAAGCCCGAATCCCAACCAGCGAATCCCCCCGTCCGCATCCCGCCCCGTCATTCCCGCGAAAGCGGGAATCCAGAGTCGCCCAACCAAGATAGCCGCCCGAAATCAACCTTGAATCGCAACCAACGAATCCCCCGTCCGCGTCCCGCCCCGTCATTCCCGCGAAAGCGGGAATCCAGAGTCGCCCAACAACGTCATCCTCGCGAAGGCGGGGACAAGATAGCCACCCGAAATCAACTTTGAATCGCAACCAACGCATCCCCTCTCCCTTGATGGGAGAGGGCTAGGGTGAGGGTGCCTGCGCCGCTAGGCGCAGTCCCGCGCGGATTGCCCGCCAACCCCGAACATGCCCCCGCAAGCCCGCCGCGCGAAACCAAACCCGAATCCCACCAGCGAATCCCCTCTCCCTTGATGGGAGAGGGCTAGGGTGAGGGTGACGCGCGCAAGCGCGGTTGCGCGTCCGACAAAATACCATGCCGCCCCCCGACCTCATCCTAACCAACGCGCGCGTTCTGACCATGGACGCGCGCATGCCGTCCGCCGACTCCATCGCCGTGTCCGGAGACCGAATCGCGTGGGTTGGGACGGCGGCGGACGGCGCGGCGGCTTTGCGCGGCGCGAAAACCCGCGTCGTCGATTGCGGCGGCGGCTCCGCGATTCCCGGCTTTCACGACGCCCACTTGCACATTTTCGCTTACGCGGCGGCGTTGGACGCGGCGGATTGCGGGACTTCGCGCGCGGCGTCCGTCGGCGACATTCGGCGCATCCTGCAGGCGGCGGCGGCGCGCGTTCCCGAAGGCGAGTGGGTTCGCGGACGGGGATACGACCACACGGCGCTGGCGGAATCCCGCCACCCGACGCGCCGCGATTTGGACGAAGCCGCGCCCAAGCATCCCGTCCGCCTCACGCATCGTTCCGGACACGCCGACGTTCTGAATTCGCTCGCATTGGAGCGCGTCGGGATTGCCGACTCCACCCCTGAGCCGCCCGGCGCGACCATCTCGCGCTCGCTGGAGGACGGCGCGCCGGACGGTTTGCTGTTCGAGATGGGCGAATATCTGGACGCCAAAATCCCCCCGCCGCCCTATCATGTCTTGCGCGAGCGCGTGGCGCGGGCGGCGCGGAATCTGCTCGCGCTCGGAATCACGTCCGTACAGGACGCCACCCATACGAACGGCGCGGACAGATGGGATTTGTTCGCCGCCCTGCGCCAATCCGTCCGCCCCATGCCGCGAATCGCGCTGATGGCGGGCGGCGGGCGGCTATCGGAATTCATCGAGCGCGGCATGGGGTTCGGATTCGGGGATGACAGTCTGCGTCTCGGACACGCCAAGCTGATGGCGACGGCGTCCGGCGGGCGCCAGAATCCGCCGCCGTCCGAGTTGCGTCGTCTGGCGGCGTCTTGCGCCCGCGCCGGCTTCCCCGTCGCCGTTCACGCGGTGGAAAGCGAAATCGTCGCGAGCGCGGCGCGCGCCATAGCGTCCGCGCCGAAAATCGCCGGCGCGCCTCACAGAATTGAACATTGCGCGGAATGTCCGCCGGCGGTTTTGGACGCGGTTGCGAAATGCGGCGCGGCGGTATCAACCCAGCCGGCGTTTATATATGAGGGGGGAGACCGCTACCTGCGGACGGTCGCGCGCGACGCTCTGCCGTATCTCTACCGAGCGCGCTCGCTCGCAGAGCGCGGAATCCCCATCGCGTTCGGCTCGGACGCGCCGGCGGCGGACCCGAACCCGATGGTCGGCTTGCAGGCGGCGCTAACGCGGCGCTCATCATCCGGCGCGGCGCTGGGCGAGGGCGAACGGCTGAACCTAAGCGCGGCGCTGTACGCCTACACGCTCGGAAGCGCCGAATCCGCCGGAAACGCCGCCGCCCGCGAACTCGGAGCGCTGACGCCCGGACATCTAGCGGACATTGTTGTTCTCGACCGCGACATAGCGGCAATAGCGCCCGAAGAAATCGGCGAAGCCCGCGTCGTGATGACGATTGTCGGCGGGGAATTGGTTTGGGAGGGGTGAGGCGGCCTGCGCGGGTGAACTCCGACGCGCTAAATCCGGAATTTGTTGCGGGCCATGTAGCCAGCTATTTCATCTGGTTGCAACACCCCTGTCCGAGCTGCCTGTGCGGACATAGGGTTGTGGGACGGCGTTGCCCCCGCTCCCCTTTGTTAGGAACAAGAACTCTTCCCCCTCCTCCGCCGGCGGTTCGCAGTCCACCCTCAACACCCTGCCTTCGGCGTAATCAACGCGAGTGATCTTAATGCGATTTGACATCGCCGCTATGCTTATTCTATCGCTTGCCATGTCGGAGATTCGGCGTTCCATCTTGTCTTCGTTGGAGAAAATGCCCGCGTCGATCTCGATGCCAATTCCAACAGGGCGTCCCTCGCCGCTCTCGTCATGGTTCCCGTCATCATCTACGCAGATGATTTTTCCATCGTCATCTATGCCGACAAGCAGGGTTCCGCCCCTCGTGTTGAGAAACGCGGTTAGAGTCTCCAACACTTCAAAGGTCAATGCGTCGATTCTTCTTTGGGGGTTTTTGGGGTTGAGGTTCATCCACAGAGTCGACTTGAACTCCACCTGGACGCCCTCGCCAGCGGCTATCAGGGCGTCCACATCGATCTGACCGCGCCCTTCGGCAGGTTGCGCGCTGGATTCCTGGATGATGCGGGCGCTGCGCGCCAGCGCGTCCACATCAATCTCTTGGATAATCTGAACGTTGCGCGCTAGGGCGTCTAGGTCGATTTCTTGCGAGGCACTCACGCGCTCACTATTAGCGCGCTCATCATTAGATGGTCTAATTTCGAGAACGAAATACAGACCGCCGTTCGCCACGACTATCAGCAGAAGTCCTATTATCAGGTATCCAACATTGATACCCCCTATTAGAGAGAGTAGCCACAACCAAAGCATCGCCAAGGCCGGCGTGGCGTAGCGCATCATATTGAGGGTCAAATCCTCTGTGATGAGATTTGCCCTGCGCCAAACGACCGTGACTATCGCTCCAATTATTACGCCTCCAGCCACGCCAAACGCTATTGGCGTCAAATCCACTGGTTCGTTGCGTGCAAACCCTATTGTAGAAATTGGAATAGCGATTATCGCATTGCAAATCGCCAACCCAACAACCACGCCAAACAATTCGAGCCGGTCTTTTGAATTTTGCCCCCCCGTGTTAGACAGGTCTGGCCCCAGATTGGACGCCCACTTGAGGCCGCAAGCGCCACCCAGGGCGACCAGCGACGCGGCGGCTATCCCCAAAATAGCACCGAATCCGAGCGCGAGAAACGATACCGACGCGGCGGCGCTAAAGATGTTTAGCCCCCCGCCCCCCGCTTGGCTGGCAATCACGCATGCCACGCCAACAAGCGCTACCACAAAGAGGATGATGCTAAATGGGGTTATTTCGCGATAGCGGCTCTCATTTCTAAAAAACCGCCATGTTAGCACGACGAACACTATCGGCCAGGTCTCGAATAGCACTGACGCGATGGAAACGTCTATGAACTGCGTTGACCAAGTGTATAGGGATATGGCGAAGTAACTAACTAGCCACCCAAACATGTACCTGTTGCCCATGCGTTGCCATACCATTTTCCACACGTCTCCGCTAAAGATTAGCGGGCGGTAAAAGAGTAATAGGAGGCAGACGCAACACACCGCCACCCCAAGTCCCCATGCGGCGGCGAACAAGAAAGGGCTTTCTCCACCATTCCATGCGACGAAAAGCGGCTGGAAGGAATAGCCCAAGACGGCAAGCACCATCAAAGCCATCGCTTTGACATTCTGGGAATTCATCAGTTTGTTCATCATGTCGCATCAACGCCTGTATTCATTCGGTTTCGTCCGCCAACCGCTCCGCAATCATATACCACCCCTAAAACGCTCGTCAACCCCCATCTTCCACATCCACATACTTCTTCACCACCTCCCAGCCCTTGCCGAGGACTTGGCGCATGTTGGCGGTTGTGGCTTGCTCGACCTGCTCGATTTCGATTCCCTTCAGCTCCGCCAGCGTTTTGGCGACTACCGCCACGTGGCGCGGCTCCGTCCAATTTTCGCGCTTGGACTTGAACGGCTGAGGCGCGGCGTCCGTCTCCAGCACAATGTGTTCAAGCGGGGTTTTCGCCGCCGTGTCCTGCAATTCGGGCAGGCGCAGAAGCGGGCGGGCGAGGGATATGTAGAAGCCGAGGTCTATCGCCTTCCGCGCCGTCGCGACGTCGCCCTGGAAGTAGTGCATGACGCCGCCGACTTCGTAGGCGCGCTCTTCGCGCAGGATGCGGAACGTCTCGTCGTGCGCCTCGCGGCTGTGGAAGACGATGGGCAGCCCCAGCTCGCGCGCCAGGCGTATCTGCTCGCGGAACGCGGGGTACTGAATGGCGCGGTCGGGGGCGCGCTCCAAGAAATCCAAGCCGACCTCGCTCACCACAAGCGCCTTCTCGGACGAAAGCGCAGCGTCCCGGAGCGCCGCGTAAGTGTCGTCGGTGAACGGCTCGGCTATGTCCATCGGGTGGATGCCCACGCCGGAGAAGAAGGCGGGGTATTTCGCCGACAGTTCAAGCGAGCGCATGGTGGACGGCAAAGTGACGCCGGCGGATATGACGGCGCGGACGCCGACGCGCTCGGCGCGGTCGAGTATCGCGCCGACTTCGTCGTCGTCAAACGGGTCTAGGTGGGCGTGGCAGTCCAGGAACATGCTACCGCGCGGCGATTCCGCGCCGCTCCTCCGTTTTCTTGTTCAGCCGCTCCCAGGCGGACGGGTGAAGCCAGCCCTCGGAGCGCGTCATGGTTGCGAACCGTTTTCGTCGCCGGGCTTGGGCGTTTGCGAAATTTCTTTGATTAGGACTCTGGGGAGCGATTCGACTCGTTTGGACGCAAACAATTCGTTCTTCGCTTTCGCCCAGAACTGAAGCCAAACCATGAGCGCGAACCCCAACCCCAACCCGCCGAAAACGCATTTGGCGACGAACGGGAACGGAGCGAACAAGAATACCGCCGCCGAAAAGATTATCGGCGTGATGATGGCGACCGCCACGACGCCCAAGACGCCTGGCATGACGCGAACGACTTTCGTTATTTCCGCTATAGGCTGATTAGCCATGCCGTCCATCTCCATTGTCAAGATTGCGCGGTCGGCGGCAAAACCCGCGCCTAGCGGCGCGGACACCCTCATCCTAACCTTCTCCCATAAAGGGAGAAGAGATGCGCGGTTGCGGTTCGCGCTTGGTTTCGGTTGGCGTGTCCCCGCAAGCCCCCGCCCATCCATCATAGCAAACCAGCCGCCCATTCATTATACTACTATAGAGGCGTTGCCCGCATCGGGCGGGGGCGCCGTTCTTAGCGAGGTTGGTTTGCGCCGTCGAGCGTTTGCTTTGGGCAGAATCCTGTTGGGCGTCGCCGTCAGTTTGGCGTTGCTGTGGTTCGCCGCGCGCGGTCTTGATTGGGGCGGCGTGCGGGATTCGTTCGCCGCCGTTTCGCCGCCGCTGGTGGCGCTGGCGCTGGCGGTGTTCATCGGCGCGACCTATCTGCGCGCGGCGCGCTGGCGCGTGCTGTTCGTCAACGGCGAAGTGTCCACAAACCGCCTGTTCGTGATTCAGAACATCGGCATCGGGCTGAACAACGTCGTCCCCGTGCGGGTGGCGAGCGAGGCGGCGCAGCTCGCCATACTTTCGCTGCGGGACGGCGTCCGCGCGTCCGTGTCGCTCGCCACGCTCGGCATGGAGCGCGCGCTCGACCTCGTCGCCAGCAGCCTGATTTTCGCAATCGCCCTCATTCTGGTTCCGGAGATGGAGCGCTTCAGCGCCTTCATCTGGGGGGCGCTCGGCTTGGCGGCGCTCTGCGTGGCGCTGGCGCTCTTTCTCGCTTGGAGCGGCTCCGGCGAGAAGTGGACGCGCCGGCTGCCCTTCCTCGCGTCGTTCGCCGCCGCCGTGAGCGAGTTGATGCGGCAGCGAACCCGAATGGCGGCGGCGATGGCGATGAGCGTTCTCTACTGGCTGCTGGTCGGCGTCACCGCGTGGATTCTGGCGAGCGCCATGTCGCTGTCCATCTCGCCCATCGCCGCCACGCTGGTCATCATGGGGACGATTTTCTTCGCCACCGCCATCCCCGCCGCGCCCGCCGCCATCGGCGCGTTCGAGTTCGCGGTGGTGTACGTTCTCGGCGCGTTCGGCGTGGATGACGAACCCGCCTTCGCCTTCGCGCTCATCACGCACGCGGCTTTCTTCCTGCCGCCCACAATCATGGCGGCGCTGCTTCTGCCGCGCGAGGGGCTCGGCTCTTTCGTGAAAATCCGCCAACTGGTCGCCGAGCGCGCGGCGCGGGAGGCGGCGTGAAACGGCGGCAACTCGCGGTTTGGACGGCGATTTCGCTCGCGCTCTCCCTGGCGCTCGCGCTCGGAGGATGCGGCGAAAGCGCCCCGGAGACGCCGCCGACCGCCGCCGCCGCAATCGCGCCGTCCCCGTCGCCGACCGCGACTTCCGCGCCGACGCGGACGCCCGCGCCAACATTGACGCCAACGTCGACGGCGTCGCCGTTCCCGACCGCCGCATCCGCGCCGACCCGGACGCCCGCGTCGACGATTCCGCCGCTTCCGACCGCGTCGCCGGTTCCCATTCCGCCCACGCCGTTCCCGACGCCTGACCCGCGCTCGCGGGGCGGGACGCTGAACATCGCGTCCGAACACGCCGTCGCGCATCAGGACGTCCACGCCGACGTATCCCCCGCGCTGGCGGCTTGGGGCCCCGGAATCGCCTACTCGCGCCTGTTGCGTCTGCGAACCGGAGCGGATGCGCCCTTGCCAAGCCTGGCGGTCGAGTGCGATTTGTGCGCGAGTTGGGAGATGGAATCGCCCGCGTCGTTCCGCTTCGTGATGCGCGAGAACGCGCGCTGGCACGACATCGCGCCCGTTGACGGTCGCCCCGTGACCGCCCACGACGTCGCGTACAGCTACGCGCGGCAGAGCGGCGCGTCCATGCCCAACGCGCCCCTGCTCGGCGGCGTCGCGGACATCCGCGCGTTGGACGACCGAACGCTCCGAATAACAACCCGCCTGCCGGATGCGGACGCGCTTTTGGCGTTCGCGGACGGACATTCCAAGATTGCGGCGCGCGAGGCGGCGGAGCTGAACGGCGACTTGCGAAACGGTCCGACAATCGGCTCCGGCGCTTGGATTTACGACGCCGAATCCGCGCCGGATACCCACGCCTTCGCGCGCAACGTCGACTACTACGAAAGCGGCGTCCCGTACTTGGACGGGTTGACCGTCCACATCCTGCCCGACCGGAATACGCGGAGCGCGGCGTTCCAGACGGGGCATCTGGACGTCGCCCGGATGAGTGCGGCGGAGTGGCGGGAGTACGCGCGCCTGAATCCGTCCGCGCCGTTTCTAATCGCGCCGCAGCCGGGCGCGGGCTTGGAGATGGCGTTCAAGACGACCGCGCCGCCGTTCGACAACCTAGCGCTGCGCCGCGCGGCGATGCTGGCGATGGAGCCGCGCAAGGCGATAGCGGAGCATTGGGGCGGCTTCGGCGGCGTGGGCGCGGCGTTCCCGATGGCGTCCGCGAGCTGGCGACTGCCGCCCGGCGAGGCGGAATCCCGATTCAACCAGCCGAGCGCGGCGCTGGGCGCGGTGGCGGCGTCCGGCGAAATCGCGCCCTTCCCGCTCACAATCAGCGTCGGCGACTACGGCGAGCCGTATCTAGCCCACGCCCACGCCGTTTCGGTGGAGCTGCGGCGAATCGGCTTCGAGCCGACAGTGGACATCGTGAACCGGCGCGATTTCGGAGAGCGAATCTGGCTGGGCGGCGACTACCAGCTGATGATGGGGCCCCCCGCCCCGACAAGCGCGCCGAACGGCTACCTGCTGACCGCGCTCCACAGCGACGGAATCTGGAACACCACCGAACACCAAGACGCCGAGCTGGACGCCCTGCTGGAAGCGCAGGCGGTCGAGCTAGACCCCGCCAAACGCGCCGACTTGATGCGCCGAATCCAAACCCGCGCGCTGGACATGGCGTACAGGTTCATGCCCGCCTCCGGCGCGGAGATATGGACATGGAACCCGCGAGTCCGCGATTTCCACCCGAACTTCGCGGCGTCCGAATATGGCTTTTGGGCGCGGGTCTGGGCGGTTTATTAGGGGATGAGTTTCGCCGCTACCTAACCATCGCTCGCGCCTTGCCGCTCGCGTCTCATGGCGACCACCATTAAGACCGAGCAGATTCCGGTGACTAAAACCGCCGGGTAGTAAAAGAGGGCGAAGACGGACGTAGTATCCACCAGCACCACGATAATGCTGCCCAAGAACGATATTATTATCAGGGCGGTCGACGTCTTGAGCGCCGCCTTCGCCAACCCCGCGCCGATGAGCAGGATGAACGACACGAAGACAGCGAGCGCCCCCGCGCCCAGCACATCTTCGGTTGTGGACGTCGCGGAGTTTGAGGGTTCGTCCATCTCCCCAAAGACTTCCTCCGCGCCTTCCATAACGCCCCCGCAGGCGGTCCCCAACGCGCCGCCGATGAACAGGAACACTCCCATTATCAGCCCGATTACCAGCGTCGCCGTTCTCATCGCGTCCTCCTCATGGTTAGGTTAATTCGGGAGCCTCATCCACCTGCGTTCCGACTCGCTCCACGGGTCCGGATCATAGAACAGGATTAGGTCGGTCTCCGATTGCGGTATCTCGAAACATGTGTTGCCTTCGGCTACCCCGCCGAGGAACAAATCGGCGCTCAGTTCATCGGGAATTTCGTCGCATGAGGTTCCCGTGAATTTGACCGCAGAAGACCCCACAAGTTTGAATTTTGGATAGGCGATGTCTGTCTCCCTGTCCGCGTCGCCGCCGACGTTCTCCGCGCGCACCCGCGCCATGAAGAAGCGGTTGCCTTCCGCCGGCGGGTCGACCCATGCCCCTTCGCTCATCACGGCGTCAGTGGCGTTCGGGTTGACGGATATGGCGGCGAGCCGCAAGCCGTCGTCGGTTTCCACCCATGTTCCCGGCGGAACGGGGTTGGTTCTGAAATGCCCTATCTCTTGACCCGGCGACGGCTCCAGCGGCGCGTCCACAACCCTAACCGCTTCAATGCCTTCGGGATTGGCGAGCGTCAACCATCTGCGTTCCGCCGCATTGGCGCGAAATATCGACGAGTCATAGATTAGGACTAGATCGGTCTCGGATTGCGGTATCTCAAAGCAGACGTCGCCTTCGGCTGCCCCGCCGAGGAACAACCCTATGTTGAGTTTGCTGGGAATTATTCCGCATGAGTTTCTGAACCACGAGAATTTGACCGCAGAAGAACCCACAAGAGCAAAATCGGAATCGCTGTCAATGGCGGTTTCGCTGTTCACGTCCCCGCCGACGTTCTGAACGCGCACCCGCGCCATGACGAAGCGGTTGCCATCCGCTGGCGGTTTGTTGTACATGGGGTCTGCGTTCAGCACTGCGTCGGTGGCGTCAGGATTGACGGATACAATCGTGAACGCCAAGCCGTCATCGGTTTCCACCGTCGTTCCCGGCGGCATCGGATTAGTTCTGAAATGCCCCGGCGTTTGTCCGGGCGACGGCGCAAGCGAAGCTTCCACAATCCTAGGCGCTTCCACGTTGTCTGGGTTGGCGAACGTCAGCCATCGTCGGTTGCGGTCAGACCAATCAAGCAACGGGTCGTAGAGCAGGGTTAGGTCGTTCGCCGATTGCGGTATCTCGAAGCAGACGTTGCCTTCTCCGATTCCTCCAGCGAACAACCCAAGGCTTAGTTCGTCGGGAATTGCGCCGCAACCTTCGTCGAATTTGGCTCCCGAAGCCACGACGTCAAAATAGGCATCGCTGATGGCGATTTCTTCGCTTGGATCGTCGCCGACGTTCTGAACGCGCACCCGCGCCATCACGAAGCGATTGCCCGCGTCCGGCGGGTCCTTATACGGACTTGCGTTCAACACTATATCGTTGGCGTCTAGGTTGACGGATAGGATTGTGAGCGCGACGCCGTCGCCGGTCACGACAGTGGAACCCGCCGGCGCGGGCGACGCTTGGCTATGCCCAATCGGAATCGGCGTGGGCGTAGGGGTGGGAGTGGGGGTAGCCGTCGGCTCCGGCGTGGGCGTCGGTTCGGGCGTCGGCGTATGCGTGGGAGTTGGTTCGGGAGTGAACGTCGGCTCCGGGGTGCGGGCAGCCGCCGGTTCAGGCGTCGCCGTATGCGTGGGCGTCGGCTCCGGCGTGGAAGTGGGTTTGGGCGTAGCCGTCGGCGCGATGGTCGCCTCCGCCGGCGGGCTGGTCGTCGCCGTTGCGACGACTTGCGCGACCTCAGCGGCAGGAGGGGCGGCGGAGTCCGAACCCCCGCATGCGACCGCCAGCGCAATGAGAGCCAGCGAGCATGCCAGCCATGCGGTTATGCGATATGCTATGTCGCGGGGGGGGGGGGGGTGAAAATCATCAAGTCCGCAACCTTGCTTGGGTAACGGCGGTTTCGCCGAATGTCGCGGGCAGTTTATAATATGGCTGGGTTGTTGTCAAACGGTTTTTCGCCCCCGCCCTGAGCGCCGCTCGATTACAAAAGGCATAGCGCGTTTCCAAGACTCTCCGCGACCGACCGCGCGAGGGGCGGCGGGACGGCGTTGGCTACCTGCCTGTGCTGGTCCAAGTCGCGGACTACGCCCGTTCGCCGACGAATCGGACCCTCGAAAACATGCGTGTCCGGGAAGCCCTGTATCCGCGCCGCCTCTCGCGGCGTCAGATAGCGGTCTTCCAGCGGATGGTACATGATTTCGCCGCATCGGAGCGTCAGGGACGGCGCGGAGCGGTCGAGGCGGCGGTACTTCGTGGTGTCCTTCCGCGTCAGTTTTCGCAGAATGTCCGGCGGCACATTCGGGGATTTCGATAGCCAAAACCCCTCCGGGACGTACGAAATCCGTTCGCGGTCTCTTCTTGGGGTCACGTCTATGTGATTGGGCGCGGCGGGCGGTTCGCCGGGCGGCGCGGGCGCGGGCAGCCCCGCGAGGGCGTCGCCCACCGTCGGCGGCGAACTCATCTCGCCGATTGAAAACGCGAACGCCGCGCCTTTGGGGACGCAGGCTATCATCGCGCGCTTTCGGCGCTGGGGGACGCCGAAGCGCGAGGCGTCCAAAACTTCCGCGAACACGTCGTAGCCGATGCGCTCGAAACGCTCCGACAAAACGTCCTTCATGCTCGCGCTTTCGGAGGCTCGCGCTTGGAGGAATCTGGGGACTTGTTCGATGAGAACGGCGGCGGGGCGCAAGGCGGCGGCGAACCTGACCATCTCGAACGCCAGCCCGCCCTGAGAGTCGGCGACGCCTTTGCGCTTGCCCATCTGACTGAACGGCTGGCAAGGCGGGCCGCCGTGAAGCAGAGCCAGCTCGCCGACTCCGAAGCCGAGACTGTCCGCCATACGCAAAGGGTCAAGCGCGCGGACATCCACCTGCCACACGGCTTTTCCCCGACCGTTTCGGCGGAGCGTCGAGACGCAGTGAGCGTCCAACTCCACCGCGCAAACCGTCTTGAACCCGGCTTTGTCCACGCCAATGTCAAACCCGCCGGCTCCGGCGAACAGGCTTAGCGCGGGCAAATTCATCAAGAGGCCTCCGAGACAGGCGCGGCGACGCGATGGGCGGATATTCGCATGACGCTGTCCATCGCCGCGGGTTGCGGTCAGTTTACGCGATGGCGGGGTTGTTATCAAGCGATTTCGGCGCGCGGTTTTCAACGCCGTCAAAGCGGCTTATCCATCCCGCCGTCTATCTTTCGCCGCGCTTGGGGAACGCGAGCTAAGCGCGCGGCTGGAGGCTTTGTCAACCGTCCGAGGACTGTTGGAGGCGCGCCTTGGGGAACGCTAACCTTCCGGCAACCTCAGCCAGCGGGCGGAGTCCTCATTCAACGACCCGTAGAACAGGATTAGGTCGGTTTCCGATTGCGGAATCTCGAAGCAGACGTCCATCTCCCCGACTCGCCGCCGCCCCGCCGTTTGACATGCGGGCTACGGCGACGGCGAAGACGCATCAACAACCCTCGCCGCTTCCACCGTGTCGGGGTTGCCGAATGCAAGCCACCTGCGCGGATCCGCTAGTTGCGGCGCGAGAAACTCCGACGGCTTGGCGTACAGCAAATCCAACAACGATGTGTGGATTAGAACAAGGTCGGTTTCCGATTCCGGCACTTCGAAACAGACGTTGATTTCGGCGATTTCGCCCAGAAACAGCGCGGCGTCTTCGAAAGCCTCGCTGCATCCGCGTTCAAAGAACTCGATTGCGGAAGAGCCGACAATGCTGAAATTACTCCAGCGAGCGACAAATAGAGCGCTGTCGCCGTCGCCGCCGACGTTCTGAACGCGAACCCGCGCCGCGACCAGGCGGTTGCCTTCCGACAGTTGGTTGTCAGAGGGGCTTTCCGCCATCAGCGCCGAAAAATCGGCGGACATGTTCGCCGATGCGATTGTAAGCGCCATCAAGCCGTCTGCGGATTCCACATATCTGCCCGGCGGAACGGGGTTCGCCCTAGATCGTCCCGCCGCCTGACCTGGTTGCGATTCGAGACGAGCGTCCACACTCCTAGCCGGCTCCACGCTGTCGGGATTGGCGAGGGCGAGAAATCTCTGATTGCCGTAACCGTCGCGGGCGTCGTACATTAGGACGATGTCTTCGGTTTCCGATTTCGGACCCTCAATCTCAAAACAGAGATTGCCTTCCGCCGTTCCCCCGAGGAACAGCGAGGCATAACGTTCAAGAAGGTTGTCAGGAAATCTGCCGCAACTCATGCTCCCGAACGTCTCCGCCATGCCGCCTAGCGTCACTGAAGACGAGTCAATAAGATGGAATCGGTCGAGGATGCCGTCAATGCGAATCGGGTTGTCCGTATCTCCGCCGACATTCTGAACGCGCAGACGCGCTATTATTAGACGACGCTGGTCCTCATACAACGGTTCATAATCCGGGTTTTCGTTCGCCAGAACGGACTCGGCGTCCGGGGTGAAAGACGTGATTGTGAGCGCGAGGCCGTTGTCTGTCACGACGGCGGAACCCGCCGGGGCAAGCGTGTATTCGCGATGCGGCGTTCGATATGGCGTGGATTCGAAATCGGGGTCTGGCGTCGCCGTCGGCGCAAGCGTGGGCGTGGGTTCGGAAGCGGGTTCGGGCGCGGGCGTAATTGCGGGTTCCGGCGTCGCCGTCGGCGCGACAGCGACCCTAGGCGGCGGAGCGTTTTCAATCTCGCAGGCGGTCGCCAGCGCCATGAGCGCCAGCGAGCATATCAGCCACGCGGCGCGGCGACATGGTATATCACATGGGAGGTGAAAAATCGTCAAGTCCGCAACCTTGCTTGGGTAGATGGGATTTCGCCGAATGTCGCGGACAGTTTATTCGGCGGCTGGGTTGTTGTCAAATGGTTTCGGGCGCAGGTATTCATAGCGCCTAAGCGCTGGCGGCGGCTTGGGTTATTTCGGCGGCGAACTTCGTCTTGCAATCCGTTTCCTTGCAGAAGTGGATATAGTACTCGTCGAGGGGCAGGTCGCGCTTGCCGGCTTTGATTAGGCGGTGGGCTTAGAGCGAAAGGCCGTGTTCTACCTTGACCGCATGACCAGGTGAATGAGGCTGAGCATGCGATAGAACAAGTAATCCGCATGCTCGCCGCTTGCAAGCGCCTCTTGGTATGTTTCCAAGCGCCTCTTGGTATGTTTCCGAGTGGCGAATTCGATGCTTGTTTCCAATCTTCGTTAGTTCTTTTGCTTCTCGCTCCAAAGCATCCCTGAATTGGGGAGAATTCTTGCCCGCCGCCGAATCAAGTACCTTCGCTATTCCCGCTTTCTTATCGCTGGAATCCAGTGTCTTGATTCTTTCCCAAGCATCCCACAGGGATTCCAGAGCCTCGCCACGCATTATTTGGTCTGGGGCGCGGAATTTCACGCTGGCTGTGTTCAACAAGCGATCTAGCTCAGGGTCGCCGGTATCAAGGCCCAATTCGGTTGCCAAATCTCCGAGTATCCCAGGATTTGTCCGTTCTATCCGCCCATCTTCGGTTAGCTTATATGCGATTCGATTCCTCCGGAATGTCCTCTCGATCTCCTCGCGAAATTCATCGCGTCCAGCGTCATCATCAAACTCCAGATGATGATGCCTGAAGAAATCGTGAAGCCACCTGGTTTTAACTTTGCTAACGTTTCGCCAGCAAAATTCGATCAAATCCAGTGTGTCTAGCGTCGCCGGCTGTTTGTCTCTTAGAGACGCGATGAGCGGCACCTCATCGTCTTTTGCCGAGCTCAGGTTAGGTATTTCTGCCAGCACCGCGTCATCAAACTGCACCCAGTTGGTGCCGATTACGTCTCCGTAATCTTCGCACACATCCGGGTACTTCATCCCGAACGCTCCCTCGCTCATGCGACTAGACAGCATCGCGCAGATGCCCTTCCAAGCCGTATCGCTGATTTCATCTTCTTCACGGCTAGGTATCCCCATCTCCCTTTCGCTAAAGTACAGCACTGTGATTCTCCCGGGGCAGACAAACCGCAATTCGCCTGAAAATCGTTGGTTGACTGCCCCTATTCTACCTCATTCGGAGTCGCGCTCTCAAGCAATCCCTTTATCCCCCCGCCGCGTCAGTCCGCCGCCCGCTCCGACGCGACGCCGCCGAACGCCGGCATGACTTGTTCGGCGAACATTTCGAGTTGCTCCAGTATCTCGGACTGCGGCGCTCCGACGGGCTGGCTGACCCCGACGCGCTCCATTCCGGGGTAGAGCGACTCCACGCGCTTGAGTTGCTCGATTATCCGCTCCGGCGGGCCCGCGAGGAAGCCGCCGACTTTCACGGCGTCCTCGATGCGCGGCAGGTCGAACGACGGCGCGCGGGACGGGTCGGACATGGCGTCTATCTGCTCGTCGCTCAGGGCGCGGACTAGGCGCAGGGGCCCGAACATTTTGAGGTTTTCCTCGTAGTACTTGCCGGCGGCGGCTATCGCCTCTTCCTGAGTGTCGGCTATGTAGAAGTGGAAGCCGATGGACAGGTTTTCGCCGAGCGCGAGTTCGCGTCCGGCGCGGGCGTTGGCGTCTCGGTACGCCTCGATTACGCGGAGCGTCCCGCCGCCCTCCGCCACGCCGCCGCCGATTACGCCCTTGATGCCGTGCTTCGCCATGAAATCCAGTCCGCGCGGGGTGGCGCTCTGAATCGGCTGCCAACACTCCACCGGCAGGTTGACCGGGCGCGGCACGAGGGTTATTTCCTTCAGCGTATAGCCGCGATACGGCACTTCGGGCGGGATGGTGTAGTACTCGCCCTTGTGCGAGAACGATTCTTCGTTGAAGGCGCGGAAGATGATTTCGCACTGCTCTTCGAACAGGTTGCGGTTGGCTTCCTGGTCAAGCAGCGGCGCGCCGAAGGTGTCCACTTCCCGCGTGTGGTAGCCGCGTCCGACTCCGAACACTGTGCGCCCCTTCGTGAGAATGTCGGCTGTGGCGAAGTCCTCCGCGAGGCGCAGGGGGTGCCACATGGGGGCTATGTTGAAGCCGCAGCCGATGTTGAGGCGCTCGGTGACGTGCGCCAGATGGACGGCTTCCATGAGTATGTTGGGCAGGCACTCGTAGCCCTCCGGCTGGAAGTGGTGCTCGGCCATCCAGAATGTGTCGTAGCCGAGACGGTCCATCGTCTTGGCTATCGCCTCCGCCTTGTCGTAAGCGGTGGCGAGATGGTCGTTGGAGAACCGCCGCGCGTTGACGGCGACGCCGCCGTAGCCGACGTCGTCCATGTCGACGTGTCCGGCGTAGAGGCTGTCGAATTTGGTTATCATCGCGTTTCGCTCCTATGCGTTTGGTCGGGGTTTGGGGTTTGGGATTAGAGGTCGTTTTGCCGGGTTCGCATTTCGCGCGGTCGCCTAAAGGTCGAAAATCTCGCTCGCGGCGCAAGAGAAGCCGGGGATGGCGGCGCCGCCGTCGAGCGTATCGCGCTCCGCGAGCGCGGTTATTGTTCCGTCGGCGCGATAGACGTCCACCGTCCGCGCGTCGGGGTTGACGACCCAGACGATTAGGACGCCGTGCCTTATCCACATGCGCGCCTTTTCGTCGAGCTCGGCGGCGCTGTCGCCCGGCGAGCGGATTTCGACGACGAGTTCGGGCGGGATTTCGGCGTAGCCTGCATTTCGGACGCCGAGAGGCCTTCTTTGGGCGGATACAAACGATACGCTCGCCCGCCGAACGGTGTCGGGGTTTCGCTCAAGGATGACGCCTACGCCCATCATCACGCGCCCCAACCGACGCGGCTTGACGAATACGCTCATCAGATACCCGATAGTCGCCGCCGCTTCGCCGCGTTCCAATCCGCCGGGCGCGATTCTTTTATGGAAAACTCCCCGTATCAGCTCGCCGCGGACGCCCTGCCCGCGCAGGCGCAGAAGGTCGTCGGCGGTCAGCGGTTTGGTTTCGGTTGTTAGCGTGGTCATTTTCGCTCCGACTAATGGCGCGCGAGGGGGGCGCGGCGTTTGGGCGGTTTCATTGTAGCGGTTTGGTCGGATTGGTCAAGACGCCCTGACCGCGTTCTAGCGCGTCTCGATTTTGGCGTAGAACTTGGAAGGGTCTTCTCCGAACGCCCTGAGCAGGGATACGCAACTCCCAATCATAGTTTGCCTGTCCATGCCCGCGGATATGAACATGCCGTTGGACAGCCGTTTGATTTCAGCGAACCGCCTGCCGTCCGGATGATAAGGCGCGTTGTTTATCAGGCAGTCCGCGCCCATTTCCGGCAGGACCAGCGGCAGGTTCTCTTCGGAGATTTTGCCCGACGCGACAACCCATTCAGCAATCTCGGACAGCGCCTCAAGCCAAGAATCAACCGGGATTTCCCTTCCCGACGGGAATTTCAGACGCTCTATGTTCGCGTTGTCGCCTACAAGTCCGACAAGCGGAGTCCATTCCGGCGATGGCGGGTCGGCGGGGTTGGACGGCGCCGAAAAGTCCACGCCATTCCAAACCTTCATTATCCTGTCTTGCGCTCGGTCGGTTATTTCGGCGACGTTTATGGATGACGCCTCAAGCTCCGCCAGCGCGCCCTTTCTGTCTCGGTTTTCTTTCCGCAGGCTGTTTTCCCACTCGACGTACATGCGATACTTCTGCGGGATGGTCGCCGGGGACTTGTCCTCCGGAAGCGCGATTATGTATTCCTCAAAACGCCTATTCAGAACCGCATCGTCCTTCAAGTCGCTTTCGGATTGGGCGATTAGGTCGGACAACTCGCGCTTGGCGGATTCTCTGTCTGAAAGAGCGCGCCGCCGTTCGTCTTCCATGATTTTTCGGAACAGCGAAGCCAATTCGCCGTCCAGCTCATCGCCGATTTCGCTATCTTGGTTGTCATCGTTCCGCGCGCCGCCGTCCTCCGCTTCGGGCGGCTCGGACAGTTCCCTCATCTCGTCGGTGACCGGCAGATGGGCTTGGATATGGGCGTCGGCGTGGCAGAGGTCGCAGACTACGTCGTGGCGGTGGGCGCAGTCGATTTCCCAGCGTCTCCACGCCCGCCACTTGCCGCAACGCTGGCAATCTTCGCCGAACGGCTCTCCGCAACGCTGGCAGTTTTGGCTAGCGGCGGGCGACATTTCCCCGCAACGGTCGCAACGGACCGCGGGGGCGTCCCCCTCGTACATCTCCGCGCGCGGGGACAGCGACCACTCGCGGGGCGCGTTCGGCAAGCCGTGTTCCCGCGAATTGCCCGCCAGGTCGAGAATCACGCAGTCGCCGCCGCCGTCTTTGGGCCGCATGCCGCGTCCGAGCATCTGCAGGTACAGCGACAGGCTTTTGGTGGGCCTGGCTATGATGACGCAAGAGGCGTCCGGCAGGTCGAACCCCTCCGTGGCGACGGCGACGTTGACTAGAACGGTCAGATTTCCGTTTCGGAAACTCCGCATCGTGGACTCGCGCATGTCCGCCGGCGTATTGCCGAGCATGAGGTTCGCGGAAACGCCGGCGTTTCTGAACACGGTCGTCAACCTGTGGGCATGTTTGACGGATACTGCGTAGATTAGCGTCTGGCGTCCGCGCGCCCGCTCTTGCCATAATTCGAGCGCGCCCGCCGTCATTATGTCGGGGTGGGCGGCGTTGGCGCGTTCGATGCCGCTCTCGGTGTAGTCGCCCGACAAGCCGGGTTCGCCTCCGAGTATGCGGCGGTCGGGCGGCGGCGCGATGACGCGGGCTTCGCAGAGAAAGCCGCCGCGCTGCAGCTCCGCCGTCTGCGGACCGCATACCAGATTGTCGAATAGATGGTCGAAACCTTCCTTGAGCGACAGCCGCCAGGGGGTGGCGGTCATGCCCAAGACCCGCCCGCGCCAGCGCTCCATGGCGCGCTCGTAGCCGTCGGCGGCGGCGTGGTGGGCTTCGTCTATTATCATAAGGTCGTCTTGGTCGTACTTGCTCCACACGTCGGTGTTTCGCGCGCGGCGTCCCGCCGTCTGCGCCATGATCGCCACGACGCCGCGCCGTCTCGCGGGCATGGGCGCTTGGGATGGGCGCTGGACGTGCCAAGCGTCAACGCCGGCGGCGTCCGCGAGCATCCCGCAGGTTTGCGCCGCGAGCTCGGTTCGGTGCGTAATCCAAACCGCCTTTCGCGCGCGGCTCAGATAGCGGGCGAGAAGGTGGGCGGCGATTATCGTCTTGCCGCCGCCGGTTGGGAGCTGCATCATCACGCGGGCGCGTTCGGGCGCGAGCGCCGCTTCGACCTGGCGCAGCATGTTTCGCTGATACTGTCGCAATTCAATCATGGGTTTCGCCGCGATTATTATAGCCGAACCACCCAAGCCGTCAACCGCCATCCCCATCATCCGCCACTATCGCGCCGAAGGCGTCGAACAGCAGCGCGCGGGCTTGCGCCGGCGACATCGTCGCCCCCGTCAGGCTCGCGCGGATTAGCCCGCCGCCGGATGCCGCCGCGCCGCGCAGGTCGGCGCGGTCGAAGCGCGTCGTCTCGTCCATGAAAGCGCCGGTTAGATGGGAGCGCTCGAAAACGGCGTCCGAGAAGTCGCATCCGCGCAGGTCGGATTCGGTGAAGTTGACGCCCGTCAGGCGGCGTTTCGAGAAATCCTGTCCGCGCAGGTCGGCTAGGCTGAAGTCCGCGCCGACCGCTTTCGCGCCTTTGAGCCGCGTTTTGGACAGGTCCGCGCCGCGAAAGCGCGAGCCGCTCAAGTCCGCGCCGAACAGGTTGGCGCCTTCCAAATCCGCGCCGGACAGGTCGCAGCCGGCGATTCGCGCCATGTTCAGCGTCGCGCCCTTGAGGTTCGCGCCGGACATCGCGCAACGCGAAAAGCGCGCGTCGGGGATTTCCGCCCGCGCCAGCGAGACGCCCTCCATGTCGCAGTTTTCGATGACCAGCGCCGCGCAGAGCAGGTTGGACAAGTCGGCGCGGATGAGGCTGCAGCCGCGCATGGCGAGCGATTCCGCTTCGACGTCGGCGAAATCCGCGCCGTCGAATACGCAGTTTTGGAAGACCGCGTCCGAATCCGCGCTCAGCGTTTCGCAGAGGAGGTCGCCGTCGGTCAGCGTCAGATTTTCGTAAATAGCCATGCGGCGGTCGGGGTTGCGGTTGTCGGTCGGTCGCGCTCATCATATCCGCTATACCCAACGCCTATCAAACCGTGTACACTATTAGAAAGACAGCCGCAAGGAGGCTTGAACACATGTCGGATTCCGAATGGGGACAGATTTACAAAGACCTGGACGCGCAGCCGGTGATAAACGCCATCGGCAGCGTGACCATGCTCGGCGGCTCGACGCCGGTTCCGGAGGTTCAGGAAGCGATGGCGGCGGCGGGAGTCGCCTACATTCCGCTGATGGAGCTGGAGGAGAAGGCGGGGCGCGCCGTGGCGGAGATGGCGAACGTGCCGGCGGCTTGGATAACCTCCGGCGCCGGCTCCGCGCTCACGCTGGCGGCGGCGGCGGTCATGGCGGGCGACGACGACGACAAAATCCAGCAGCTGCCCGACACGACCGGCATGAAGAGCGAGTTTCTCATCCAGCGCCGCCAGCGCTACTGGTACGACCGCTGCCTTGAGACGTCCGGCGCGAAATTGGTGGAGTTCGGCTCGGACGAGGGGACGACGCGGGAAGACCTCGAGAGCGCCATAGGCCCCAACACCGCCGCCGTGCATTTCTACGCGGTGGAGCAGGAACACGACCCGAACATCCTGCCGCTGGAGGACTGCATCGAAATCGCGCGAGCGAACGGGATAATGGTCACGGTGGACGCCGCCGGGCAGATTTACCCGCTGGACAACTTCGGCAAGTACGTCCGCATGGGGGCGGATTTCCAGTGCATCGCCGCCAAGTACATGGGCGCTCCGCAGTCCACCGGGCTGGCGCTCGGCACGGAGGACATGATCCGCAAGCTGGGCTATCAGTCGTTCGTGGGCTACGAAGGGCGGCGGATTCGCGGCATCGGCAGGCCGCACAAGGTCGACCGGCAAGAGATGATTGGCGCGGTCGCCGCCGTCAAGCGCTGGTTCACGATGGATCACGAATCGCGCCTCGCCGAAGTCGAGCAGCGCTGCCAGACCATCATCGCGCCGCTCAAGAACATTCCGGGGCTGAAAGCCGAGATGATGGACAACATCATCGGACACCAGCCGTTCGGGGTGAGTCTGGAAGTCGACCCGGACGCCGCCGGCTTCACCGCGCAAGACCTCGTCGACCGCCTCAAGGCGGGCGACCCGCCGATTTGGACGCGCGTCCGCGAGGGCGAAAACCACATCGACATACACGTCTTCGGCTTGTACGAGGGCGAAGAGCGAATCGTCGGCGAGCGCATCGCCGCCGAGTTCGGACGGTAGCGGAGCGCCGCCCCCTAATCATGTCCGCGCCGTTGGAAGGAATCCGCGTCCTAGACCTCACGCAGGTGCAGGCGGGGCCGTCCTGCGCGCAGATTCTCGCCTTTCTCGGCGCGGACGTCATCAAGGTGGAGCAACCCGGAGTCGGCGACCGGACGCGGCGCGAGCGCGCCTTTTCGCCGGACGCGGACAGCTTCTATTTCATCGTATTCAACGCCGGCAAGCGCAGCCTGACGCTGAATCTGAAAACCGAGCGCGGGCGGGGGATTCTGCTCGCGCTCGCCGCCAAGTCCGACGTCGTAATTGAAAACTACGGGCCGGGGCAGATGGAGCGGTTCGGACTGGGCTTCGACGCGCTGAAGTCCGCCAACCCGAAGGTGGTTTACTGCTCCATCAAGGGCTTCGGGACTTACGGCCCGAACGCGGGCGTCAAGAGTTTCGAGCATATCGCGCAGGCGGTCGGCGGGGCGATGAGCGCGCAGGGGGACGCGGACGGCGCGCCGACTTTCGTCGCGCCCGGCGTGGGCGATTCGGGGACGGGTCTGCACGCCGCCATCGGAATCCTCGCCGCCCTCCGGCGGCGCGACGCGGACGGCGAAGCGCAGCGGGTGGAAGTGTCCATGCAGGACGCCGTCGTCAACCTGATGCGGATTCGGATGATAGACACGTTCGCCTCCGGCGAACCGGCGCGGCGCGAGGGCAACCGCACTTGGGGCGCGCCGTCCGTCATTTACCCATGCAAACCCGGCGGCGCGAACGACTACGTGGCGATAGTGCTGGCGGGCGACGCCTGGGACACCATTCTAGCCCTAGCCGACCGCGCCGATCTGATAGGCGACCCGCGATACGATTCCCACGAAGCCCGCCTGGCGCGCCCGGACGAAGTGGAAGCCATCGTGAGCGAATGGACGCGAACCGTTACCAAGCACGAGGCGGCGCGGATTCTGACCGAGCTGGGGATCCCCGCCGGCGCGGTTCAGGATACGGCGGAGATTCTAAACGACCCGCACCTGAAAGCGCGGCGCATGGCGGTGAACGTCCAAGACCACAATCGCGGCGCGTACCAAATCATCGGCAACCCGATAAAGATAGCCGGCGCGGAAGCGGAGATAACCCCGCCGCCGTTGCTGGGCGAACACTCCGACGCGGTCTTGGGCGAGATTCTGGGCATGTCCGCCGACGAAATGGCGGCGCTGCGGCGGGACGGGGTTGTGTGAGATGGACGGCGTCCGGCGCGAAACCGAATCCTCGCCGAAATCGCGCTGTCAATCCGCCGACTAATCCGCTATAATGGTTGCGGCATGGCTATCGTAAACACAATGGAAGACTTCATCCGCGTGATGGACGAAAACCCGTCTTGGCGGGACGCCGTGCGCGCCCGCGTGCTGACGCGCGATTTGTTGGAGTTGCCTGAGCGGTTCGCCGAGTACGCGCGCCAGAACAACGCGCGCTTGGACGCCTTGGAAAGGGAGCTACAGCTGATTCGCGAGGAGGTCGCGGTCCTGAGAGCGCATGTCGCCGCGCTTGAGGCGCATGTCGCCGCGCTTGAGCGGCGCATAGGCAGATACGAGCAGGACATGGGCTACTTCCGCGCCCGCCACGCCGCCGAGACCGCTCGCTCGCAGAGGTCCACAGTCGCCGGATCCCTTGGTTGCGACCTGGTCAAAACGCTGTCCATGGACGACCTCGCCCACATGGTTAGGGAGGCGGACACGAGCGGCATCCCCGCGAACGAGCTCATCAGCTTCCGCCGCGCCGACCTCGTCATGAAAACCGTCCGCATGGACACCGGCGCGACCTGCTACGTCGCGGTCGAGATTTCCTTCACGGTGAACGGGCGCGACACCAGCCGCGCCATTCGCAACGCGGAGTTTCTCCGCCGCTTCACCGACGAGGACGCGCTCGCGGCAGTCTCCGGCGTCCGCAAGGATTACCGCGTGGACGCGGACATCGCCGCCAACAACGTGGCGTGGTACCAGTTGGACGAAGAAGACTTGGGGTCGGAGTAGCGCGGCGCATGGGCTTTCGCCGTCAAACCTTTCGGCGCGTTCGCTATGATGGTTGCGACGCGATTGCCATAAACGCAGCGAAAAGACAGGGGGCGCTCCAAACATGAATGAATCCGCAAGTCTGGACACGGTTTCCGACTCGCTCAATCGCAACGCGGACAACATATATGATGAAGGCATGGGCTACATCCGCGACCAATACGCCGCTGACGTCGCGCGAGAAGAACGCGCCATTATCGCGTATGATTTGGACTGCAGAATAGTCAAAACGCTGTCCATCCAAGACCTCATCCACATGGTTAGGGATGCGGACACAAGCGGAATCCCCGTGAACGACATCCGCAGCTTCCACCGCGCCGACCTCATCATGGAAACCGTCTGCAGGGACACTGGCGAAACCTGCTACGTCGCGGTTGAAGTTTCCTTCAACGCGAGCAGGCGCGACACCCGCCGCGCTATCCGCAACGCGGACTTTCTCCGGCGCTTTACCGGCAAAGACGCGCTAGCGGTCGTCTCCGGCGTCAGCAAGGATGACCGTGTGGACGCGGAGGTCGCCGCCAACAACGTGGCGTGGTACCAGTTGGACGAAGAAAAATTGTGGTCGGAGTAGCGAACGCCCTTCCCCTTCCCTAATCAGCCGCCGCCGGAATCGCCAGCTCCGGGTGCGGGCGCGGCGGGGTTTGGGCGGCTATCGCTTGGGCTTGCTCGTCCGCCGACATGGGCGCGAAACGCTCGGCGGCGTCCAAGACTTTGGGCAATAGCGAGATTTCGCCGCAACTCGGCGCGGTGTGCATCGTCTGGGACAAGACCCACCAGAGCGAGCGGTCTATGTCCGCCTGCGCGCGGTGCGGGTCGTACCAAGTATGGCAGTCGCGCGCGTCCGCGCCCCAGCCGCCTCGCGCTATCATCTTGATGGTCTGGACGCCCACATCCCGCGCGGCGCAATCCGCCAGCAGCGCCTCCGAATCGCGCCGATAGTCCGGGTCGCGCGCCATCGCCGGGTTCAGGGGGAACATCACGGCGTCGAAATCGAATCGGCGCAACCCTTCCAATATCGCCGTCGGAACATGAGGCCCGTGTCCGGTGATTCCCAGCCAGCGCGTCAAGCCCTGCTCGCGCATTTCGACGAGCGTCTCCAGCGCGCCGCCGGGGGCGGTCGCCTTGTCCAACTCGGCGACGGTTGTCACCGAATGGAGCTGGAACAGGTCGAAGTCGTCCACGTTCAGGCGCTTTAGGATGCTTTCGACATCCCGCCACGCCTCGTCGCGCGTTCGGAAGCGGGTTTTGGAGCCGAGGAAGACGCCGCGGCGGATTTCGGGCATCCAGGGCGCCATCCGCTCCATCGACTGCCCGTAGCTGGGGGCAATGTCAATGTGGTTGACGCCATGCGAGAGGGCTAGGCGTATGGCGTCGTCCGCCGCGTCCTGGTCGACGTAGCCCACCGAGTAGGCGCCAAAGGTGACGACCGAGCTGGCGTGTCCGATTCTTCCGAGTATGCGCTTTTCCATATTGTTCGTCTCCTTCAACAAATCCCCTCTCCCTTGATGGGAGAGGGCTAGGGTGAGGGTGAGCCGCGCGCAAGCGCGGCTTTGCGCGGGCGTTCCGACCGTCGCATTTTTCCATCGGTTTCGCTAATTATAACCCCATCGCATTATAAACCATGCCAATATCCAGATTCTGGCGCAGATAATTCGCCAATTTATCATATTCGGCGTCTTGCGAGAACGGAATCGCATCGTCCGCGCGCAGTTCGCGCCCGGTCATATTGGCGGCGTTGGCTAGGATGCGGTCGGTCAGGGCGTCGTTCTTGAATAGGTCGTGGGCGTAGGTTCCGAGAACGCGCCCGGATGGGTCGAGATAGCCGACCGCCGCGCCGTTGTCCGCGCGCATGGCGGGGGCCGCGCCGCCGCGCGAGGCGGTGACGCCGACGTGTATCTCGTAGCCCGCGAATCTCATGCCCGCCGCGCCAGCGAGCAAGCCGTAGTCCGCCGTCGCCGCGCCGGATACTCGGACGGTGGTTTTGCCGCGCGCCATGACCGTATCCAAATCCAGCGCGCCCAAGCCTTCCGTCAGCGGCGTGTCGGATTCCACCCCATGCGGGTCGCTTATGGACGCGCCGAGCATCTGCATGCCCGCGCAGACGCCGATTGTCGGCTTGCCGGCGGCGAGGTGGCGGCGGACGTCCTCTTCCAACCCCGTCCGGCGCAGATGGGCTAGGTCGGCGGCGGTGGTCTTGGACCCCGGCAGAATCAGCAAATCCGGCGTCCCGAACTCGGCTCTGTATCGGATATAGCGCAGGCGGACGCCCGGACGCCGCGCCAGCGGGTCGAATTCGTCGAAATTCGCCATGCGCGGAAGGGCGACAATGGCGACGTCCAAAGCGTCCGCGCCGCCGTCCGCGTCCGCCGACACCCGCGCCATTTTGGGGGAATCTTCTTCCGGCACATAGACATCCGTCAGATACGGCAGAACTCCGATTACGGGCTTGCCGACCATATCCTCAAACATGTCCAAGCCGGGCTTGAGCAGGTTGACGTCGCCCCTGAATTTGTTGATTACGAAGCCGGCGATTAGATCGCGCTCGCGCTCCGAGATTAGCGCCAGCGTGCCGTAGAGCGAGGCGAACACGCCGCCCTTGTCAATGTCGCCGACCAGCAGAACGGGGGCGGCGGCGTAGAGCGCCACTTCCATGTTCACAATGTCGCCCTGACGCAGATTGATTTCCGCCGGGCTGCCCGCGCCTTCGACGACCACAATGTCGAATCGGCTTCTCAGCGCGTCCAGCGATGACGCCACCGCGCCCCAGAGACGGCGCTTGCGTCCGAGAAAGTCCATCGAATGGAGCGCGCCTTCCATCTTGCCTATCACCACCAGTTGGGATTTCATGTTCCCCTCCGGCTTGAGCAGGACGGGGTTCATTTCCACGCTCGGCTCCGTCATCGCGGCGTCCGCTTGGGCGGCTTGGGCGCGTCCGATTTCCAATCCATCGGGCGTCACGGCGGAGTTCAGCGACATGTTCTGCGCCTTGAACGGCGCGACGCGATAGCCGTCCCGCGCGAACAGGCGGCAGAGGCCGGCGGCGATGAAGCTCTTGCCGACGGACGAGCCGGTTCCCTGAACCATGATTGCGCGGGCGCTCATGCCGCATCCCCCCTTTGTGATAGACTTTCGCCAGAAGATAGCATAGCGAAGTGAGATTGCGCCAAATTGACCAAGATTTTCGACATCGCCGACCGATATGTTGAGGAAGTCGCCGCGCTCAGCCCGATAAGCGCCACCTACATGGGCGTTCGCGGACATGAGCGCGAGTTGGACGATTTTTCGCCGGACGGCATCGCGGCGGAGGCGGCGCTCGACCGCCGGACGCTCGCCGAGCTGGACGCCGCCGCGCCGGAGAGCGAAAGCGACCGCGTCGCCAAAGCCGCCATGCGCGACAGCCTGCGCCTGAACATCGACCGCCACGACGCGGACGAGCGCCTGCTCGCGCTCAGCATGATTCACAGCCCCATCCACAGCGCGCGCCAGGTGTTCGACATGATGCCGCGCGATACCGAAGACGACTGGGCGAACGCCGCCGCGCGCATGTCCGCCCTGCCGCGCTGCCTGGCGAGCTATCGGCGGACGCTCGACGAGGGGATTCGGCGCGGGCTGACAGTCGCCAGGCGGCAGGCGGCGGAGACCGCCGAGCAATGCGGCGTCTGGACGGGCGCGAACGGCGGCGCGTCCTTCTTCCAAAACATGGCGGATTCGTTCGATGGGAGCGCGGCGCTGGCGTCCGAGTTGCGGCGGGCGGCGAGGGACGCGGACGCCGCTTTCGGCGACATGGCGCGATACCTGCGCGAAACCTACGCGCCGCAAGCGTCCGAGCGCGACGCCGTCGGCGAAGAGCGCTACTCGCTCGGCGCGCGGGTTTACAACGGAATCGCCCTAGACTTGCGCGAAACCTACGAATGGGGATGGGAGCAGCTGGCTTGGGTGGAGTCCGAGATGGACAAGACCGCCGAGCGCATCGCGCCGGGGGCGGGGCTAGCCGCCGTCCGCGAGCTGCTCGACACCGACCCGGCGCGCGCCATAGAGGGCGAAGACGCCTTCGCGCGCTGGATGCAAGACCTCCAAGACCGCACAATCGCCGAGTTGGACGGGACGCATTTCGACATAGCGGAGCCGGTGCGGACGATAGAAGCGCTGATAGCCCCGCCGGGCGGCGCGCTCGCCATGTACTACACGCCGCCCTCGGAGGACTTTTCGCGTCCGGGGCGAACGTGGTATCCCACCGGCGGCAAGACGCGCTTCCCGCTCTGGGGCGAAGTGTCCATCGCCTACCACGAGGGCGTCCCCGGACACCACTTCCAGCTGGGGACGACCGTGCATCTGTCCGACCGCCTGTCAAGATTCCAGCGCCTGCTCGGCGGGACTTCGGGCCACATAGAGGGCTGGGCGCTCTACGCGGAGCGTCTGATGGGCGAGCTGGGCTATCTCGAAAACCCGGACTACTACTTGGGGATGCTTTCGGGCCAATCCCTGCGCTCCATCCGCGTGATAATAGACATTGGGATGCACTTGGAGCTTGAGATTCCGAGCGGTCAGCCGTTCCATCCCGGCGAGCGGTGGACGCCGGCGCTGGGTTTGGAATTCATCCAAGCCAAAAGCCTGTTCCCGCCGGATTTCGTGGCGAGCGAGGTGAGCCGATACTTGGGCATCCCGGGCCAGGCGATAAGCTACAAAGTGGGCGAGCGCGAATGGCTGGCGGCGCGCGCGGACGCCAAACGCGAACAAGGCGCGGCGTTCGACCTGAAAGCGTGGCACAACCGCGCGCTGTCGCTGGGCCCAATGGGGCTGGAGCTGATGCGGGAGGAGATTGGGGGGTAGGAAGAACGAACATATGGAGAAAGCGAGCGACCACTATGACGACTAGAACCAAAACCCCGTTCGTCCTGTCGGACTTGCCGATTTCCCCCGGCGAGATTCTGGAGGAGGAACTCGAAGCGCGCGGCATGACCCGGCGAGACCTCGCCATACGCATGTCCGCTGACCCGCGAACCATCGACGAGATAATCGGCGGCGAAAGAGCGATTGACCCGGAGACCGCCGTCAAACTGGCGAACGCGCTCGGCATAGGCGCCCGCTACTGGCTTGGGCTTGAAGCCGACTACCGCGCGGCGCTGGCGCGAAAGGGAGCGGACAGGGCGGGGCGGGCAGTCTAGCGCAATGGCGAAATAGCCCCAAAAAAACCGCCACTGTTCGGTTGACACTAGAACGCCTGTCGCTTTATCATAGCCCCAACATCAACCCGCGCCGCGGCTAGGAAAACCGCCATGCCGAATACGGACGACCTCAACCGAACCATCTTCATAAGCGACAACCTGCCATTTCTGCAGGCGCTCGATACCGAGAGCGTCGACCTCGTCGTCATAGATCCGCCATTCGGCAAGCGGCAGACGTTCACGGGGACGCTCAAGCCGCCGCTCACCGAGTTGGAGCGCGAACAGGAACGGTTGCGCATGCAGTCTTGGGGCGTCTATGACGTCGCCAGCGCCTACGAGCTGGGCGTGGAATATCCAGACCAGAGCGGCAACACCGCGCTTTTCAAGGATTTATGGCGTTTCGAGCGCGTCGTGGCTGAGGACTGGTGGCAAAGAATCCAAGACACGCCCGTTTACTGGCTAATCGAATCCACGCGCCGCACGCACGGCGACGACACCGCCGCCTACATCGCGTTCATGGCGCAGAGGATGGTGGAGATTCGCCGAATCCTGCGCCCGACGGGGAGCGCCTATCTCCACTGCGACCATGAGGCGAACGCATATCTGCGCCAGATGATGGACGCGGTGTTCGGCGCGCGGAATTTCAGGAATGAAATCGTCTGGAAAAGAACCGCGCGGGGCTACAAAGGGTCGCAGTTCACGGCGCGCGCCTACAACGCCAATACGGATACAATCCTGTTCTATGGCAAATCCCCCTCCGCGTTCTTCGACATGTCGCGGGTAATGGAGCCTTACGACCAGGACTATTTCGAGAAGGCGTACAGGCTTTCGGACGACGTCGGCAGATACTATTTGGATACCGCTTACAACCGTCCCAGCGCCAGCCCGCGCCCCAATTTGCGCTATGAGTACAAGGGGTTCTTCCCCCCGCATCCCTCCGGCTGGAAAGTGGGGCGAACGCGGATGGCGGAGTTGGACCGCGACGGCGATATTGTCGTCAAAGGCGGCAATCTCTATCGCAAAGTGCGCCCGGGACCGGGGCGAATTCGAAACAGTCTGTGGGACGACATATCGGAGGCGAGAGGAAACGAACGCTCCGGCTACCCCACCCAGAAGCCGCAAGAGCTCGCCCGCCGCATCATAGAGGCGTCAAGCAACCCCGGCGACATCGTTTTGGACTGCTTCGCCGGATGCGCCTACGTCCCCGTCGCCGCCGAGGAAACCGGGCGGCGGTGGATAGCCTGCGACATGTCGCCGCGAGCGCTTACGATAGTCTTGCGCCAGTTCGCCAAGAAGCCGGAATTGGGCATGACGGTCGAGGGCGAAGAAGGCGAATACGACGCCGCCAGCCCCAGATTCGAGGGCAAGGGCGTTCTGAGAGTCCGCGGACCGAATCAGTTGCCGACGCGAAGCGCGGGGGACGCGGACGCCGAATCTCCGCGACCGCGCGTCAGCCTGCCCGAAATTCGGTTCCGACAAAAGCCCCTGGAAAGCGGCGGCGAGATATGGCAGGCGTTCGTCGAGCACTGGGGGGCCGACTGCTGGTATTGCGGACGTCCGCGAGACAAAGAAAGAAGCGACCTCCATCTCGACCACATAGAGCCGAACAAAGGGGACGGCTCCAATGACGACTGCTGGAACCGCGCTCTCGCCTGCCCCTCGTGCAACCAAGCCAAAAGCGACAGGCTCACCGTCGCGCAGACGATGGACAAGGCGCTTGAGATGGGGCGCATACAGACCGCCGCCCGGCGCGACGAGATGAGCGCCGCGTTCAGCGTCCGCCGGGATTGGGCGCGCGAGCGCTATGAGTCTCTTCCGGATGCGAAGAAACTCGCATGATTGGAGCGCGAACGGCGTCCGCAGCCCTGCGCCGCCGCCAGCGTTGTCTTGCCGGTCGCCGCGCCCATGGCGGACTTGCCGTCCGGGTTCCCCGCGCTTATCGCGCAGGTCGGCGAATCGCCGTCCGCGTCCGCAGGCGAGACCGTTCCGACCGCCGCGCCGAGCGCGGGATGCTGTCAGGGCAATAGCGGGAAGGCGGGGGAGCCGGGGCCGAACCATTTTACGCGACCGTTGGCTTTTTCGTAGGCGTCGCGGTCGGTTGTGACGCTGAATCGGCGTCCGGCGGGGTTGGTCACTCGCCAGTGCGGTCCGCCCTCCGGGACGGCGCGCCAGCCGGTTGGGAGCAGCGCGGGGTCGTCGAGGCAACGGCGCAGGTACGCCATGTCCACGGCGGGGGCGGCGGGCGGCGGTTGGGGGGTTATTTCGCTGTTGTGGGCGTCCAGGTCTATCGGCATGCGGTCTGGGGGCATTTGGGCTAGGATTCGGTTTAGTTGGGCGTCTATTTCGGCGCGGCGCGAGCGTTGGTCGGTTTCGCGGTCGGCGGCGGCTATTACGCCTTCCAGCTGCGAGCGCAGTATGTCGCGGTAGGGGCCGACGCGCTCGCCTATGGCGTCAAGGCGCTCTTCCATCGCTTGGTAGGCGTCCCATTCGGCGGTGTCGGCGTAGAATAGGTTGACGATTTCGACAGTGTCGCGCTCCTGCCCGATGCGGTCTATGCGCCCGATGCGCTGCTCTAGTGTCATGGGGTTCCAGGGCATGTCGTAGTTGATTATGGCGGAGCAGAATTGGAGGTTGAGGGATTCGGCGGCGGTTTCGGTGCATATCAGGACGCCGCCGCGCTCGCGCTCGCGGACGCGGGCGATGCGCTCCGGGCGAGTGAGCCGCTCGCCGGAATCCCCGCCCCAAACGGCGCTTATTTCGCCGTGTTTCGCGGAGTTTTCAAGGCGCTCCATGAGGTAGATTTGCGTGTCGCGGAATTGGGTGAATACGATGATTCGGTCGTGTCCGCCGGCGCGGAGGGCGTTCAGTTGGCGTTCGAACTCGGCGTATTTGGAATCGTCTCGGCTTAGGCGGTCGGCGGCGGAGGCGGCGCTGAGCAGGGCGGTTTTCTGGTCGGCGGTCAGCGGGAACGAGGGCAGGGCTTCGTCGTCGTCCGGCGCTTCGCCGGGGCGGAGGTCGTCCCACTGGAGGGTCGTTCGGCGGCGCTCGATCAGGTTGCGGACGGTCTGGGCGTAGGCGCGGGCGGACGAGCCGAGCCGCCGGCGGTATATCGTCATTATGAAACCGAACGCGGTTTCGTTGACTAGGGGGTTCGCGTAGCAGTCGCGGATTAGGGCGTCTATGCCGTCGTACAGGCGGCGCTCGGCGGGTTTCATTTCGATGGGGACGGCGCGGACTTCGCGGCGCGGCATTTTGGCGTCCAGCAAGCCGCGTCGGCGGTAATTTTCAAGCAGGTCGCGGGTGTGGCGCGACATGAGGCGGCGGATGGGGGCGTCGGCGCGCATCCGGTCGAGCATGGCGCGGCGGGTTTCGGGTTCGGCGGCGAATCCGTTGAAGACCATCGGGCTGTCGCTCCAGATGACGCGGTCGAGCGGTTCGGGGCGTTCGGGGCGTTGCCGGTCGCGGGTGAACAGGTCGCGCAGGCGGCGGATGCGGTCTTGCGTCAGGTCGGCGGAGTCGTCGTAAAAGTCGTCCAGTTCCGCGAGGTTCCAGCCGTCCGGCTCCAGAACGCGGATGAGCGCCCAGAGGTCGGAGGCGGCGGTTTGCATGGGGGTGGCGGTGAGAAGCAACATCCCATCGGACAGCGGCGAAACGCCCTGAAGCAGGGTCAGGAATTGGTTGGGCGGCCCGTCGTCGGCGCCGTAGCGGGCGCGGTGCGCTTCGTCCACAATGGCGAGGTCGCAGCGGGGGGCGTCCGCGAGGAAGGCGGCGGCGTTGCGGACTAGCCAGTGGTAGCTGACGATGAGCCGCGGCGCGCGCCAGGCGGGGGACGGGGCGGGTTCGGGCGGCTTGTCGGCGTATCGCAGGCGCGGGCGGGCGGCGGCGGTGTCTAGGATGGGGATGTCCAAGCAGAACTTGTCGCGCAGCTCGCTCTGCCACTGGTCGAGGGCGGGCTTGGGCGCGAGGATGAGAACGCGGTCGGCGGCGCGGCGGTTGATTAGGGTCTTGAGGATGATTCCCGCCTGCATGGTCTTGCCCAAGCCCACTTCGTCGGCTATCAGAACGCGGCGGTCGCCGTCGATTCGGGCGCGGCGGAACGATTCCTGATGGGGCCAAAGGACGGCGGGGATTGCGGCTACGGTGGACGCCGGGTCGTTGGCGAGGGCGTCTCGGATGCGCCGCCAGTATTCGGCGCGGGCGGCGTCTTCGGGCGAGGGCTTGCCGGCGGGCGGCTCCGCGGGGGCGGCGAGGGCGAGATAATGCGCGTAGTCGTCCGGCATGGGGACGACGCGGACGCGCTCGGAGCGGTCGTTCCAAAGATGGTCGAAGTGTTCGGAGACGCTTTGGACGCGCTCCGGTTCGCGCCACGAGGCGAAGGCGGAAAAGCTTTCGTAGTTGCGGCTCCAGCCGGCGGCGGTTTCATTGACGCTGCCTTCGAAGGCGACTCGGTCGCCCCGTGCGTCCGCCATCACGCCGATTTTGGAGTGGAACAAGCCGCCGGAGTGGATGGCGATTTTCACTTCGAGGCGGCGGTTGGCGATTAGCCAAGTTATGAGGTCGATCTGGCTTTTGGCGCGGATGTCGTCGGGGCTGACGGCGGTCAGGTTTTCGGGGGCGACGCGGGCGAGCATCGCCTCGCGCGCCTGAACCTGCCCGCGAATGATGGCGCGGACGGTCGGCTCCTCCATCTCGAAGTGGCAGATGAGCCGGACATACCCGTTGTTGCGGAGCAGCCCGGCAAGCCCCGCGGCGGCGGACGCCAAGCCGTTGGCGCTGAAAGCGTAGGTGGCGCGGTCGTAAGCGACGGATTCGGCGAGCGCGGGGGCGTAAAACTCCGCCACCGGGTCGGGAGAGACGTCCGGGCGGTAGTCCAGGCGGATTGGGAGGTCGCGGAGGGGCATTTTTTTAGTGGCTGGCGGTTCCTTTGTATTGAGTGGAGAGCGTCCATGAATAGGAGCATCCCGCGCGGTTCTGCGAGTTAAGTTGTGTTGTCGGGGTTTTTGGGGCGCAAACTATAAAAGGAGGTTGCGCCGCCCAACGCCTTGAGGATGGTCTTGCGAGAAACGCCGCACTCATGCAAGACGAAAGCGCGCAACATCTGGAGTAGCATCTCGTTTTGTTGCACGATTCTCGCGTCGTCTTGGTTGTCTCCAGTAAACGACGCTTTCGCTTCGTGAGCTTTTGCGTTGCGATGCCTCACCAATTCTTCAAGAAAGTCCTCGTCCGGAACCTCCCTGAAGTACTGAGCGGTTGTTTCGCTAATGTGGGTAAGCAACAGCGCCAGACGCTTTTTCACTTTATTGCCGTTTTTATTGCGTTCGTACAGGAATGACCTGCCTCTGAACACCCTGCAAAGTGATTCGGCGACAGCACAAAGCGAGACCACGCGGTCCTCCAAAAGCGCGCCTTCTTCGTGAGGCAACCATGCCAATTCGTGAAAAACGTTTGGCGCGCGCTTATAGAACTCAGCGTAATGCCTGAAGCGCGGAAGCGCGTCGAAGAAAACGCCGCGATTGTTAGCGGATTCGCTAATTTCGTCGCAACCGGATTGTGTGAATCTTGCCCGAAGCTGGAAGCGGTTGTTGTCCGCATCATAGAGACTTACGCGAGTGAGCGAGGCCCCTTGTCCTTGGAGTATGCCTGCGAAACGGGTCACCGAAGCAATTTTATCAAGCGCTTCCGATTGTGAGACGCTTTTGGCAAAGCGAACTCTCACGATAGAAAGCCGTTTCACGCGGAATTTGGGGGTGAGAGCACTCCTACTTAAACTCACGACTGCCAGCGTGAAGTCGAGAGCGCGAGATTTCTTCTCTCTTCGGATGTCTTCTGGAAGACGGAAACTGCCGCTCTTGGCATCCATATTCTCCCACTTGACGAGACCGCCGCCTACGAGATTTTCAATCCCGTTGAACTTGAAGTTGCAAGAGTTGAATTTGTTGGGAATAGGCACAGGCCCCAGCACGCAGTCGCTAAACACGAATTCGAATGGCTCATCACTGCGTCCAGCTAATGCCATAAGCGAAAGTTTGTACGCCCGCGCCCGCCTAAGGCGGAAGAATACTGTCGCCCTCACCTGCGCTTGCCACATTGACAAGTCCAAGTCGAGTCCCGCCGAGAATGGCGAGGAGAAAGTCTCGTTTATGGACGACAGCAACGCGCCGTAGCTTGCCGAGTTGTTTGTCGGGTGAAAGCGCATAGTGCATTCCGCAAGATCGATTTCCGCGAACCCCTCGTGTTCGATTCCTTCTTTGCCGAGGATTCGCAATAGGGCTTTGCCCGTGAAATTGTCTTGCAACAGCACTTCGTCAGCGAGTTGCCCGTCGAAACGAATCATCGGCATTGAGAGGATCCTTCGCTACCTGTCTCATTCAATCGGGCGGCGGTCAATCCGTCCGAGTCGCCCGCGTTCGCGCACGGGCGTTTCGACCATTTTCTAATTTCGCCCAGTCCCCTTTTCCCCTAAATGCCGAGGATGGTTTGGTGGGACCGCGGCGGCTACTCTGAGTATAGCAAGATATAGAGGGCGTGGCTAGTGGCGCGGTTTTGCCAGAATCAGAGTTTGGAGGATTGGCGGGATTTGCATGATTCGCGCGGGACTGCGCCTAGCGGCGCAGGCACCCTCACCCTAGCCCTCTCCCAACAAGGGAGAGGGGATTTGCTGGTTGGGATTCGGGCTTGGTTTCGGGCGGCTATCATTGTTGGTCGACTCTGGATTCCCGCCTTCGCGGGAATGACGGGGACGGGATGCGGGAATGACGGGGCGGGATGCGGGGCGATGGGATGCGTTGGTTGGGATTCGGGCTTGGTTTCGGATGGCTATCATTGTTGGTTGACCCTGGATTCCCGCCTTCGCGGGAATGACGGGGCGGGATGCTAGGCGATGGGATTTGTTGGTTGGGATTCGGGCTTGGTTTCGGGCGGCTATCATTATTGGTTGACTCTCGATTCCCGCCTTCGCGGGAATGACGGGGGCGGGATGCTGGGAGATGTTCGGGGCGGCGGGCAGTCCGCGCGCGGGACTGCGCCTAGCGGCGCAGGCACCCTCACCCTAGCCCTCTCCCATCAAGGGAGAGGGGATTCATCACTCGCGATTCCGGCTTGGTTTCGGATGGCTATCGTTATTGGTTGACTCTGGATTCCCGCCTTCGCGGGAATGACGGGGCGGGATGCTAGGCGATGGGATTTGTTGGTTGGGATTCGGGCTTGGTTTCGGGCGGCTATCATTGTTGGGCTACTCTGGATTCCCGCCTTCGCGGGAACGGCGGGGGCGGGCGGGAAATCACAGCAATCCCCCCTGGCGCGGCGGCTCTTGGGAGTATAGCAGGGTGTAGAGGGCGCGGGCTGGGGCGTTGTCGGGGGCGCCGGGTTTTTGGGCGGCGTGGAGCGCTTCGAGCGTCCCCTTGAAGCGGTCTTCGTTGACGTCTATCGCTTGGGCGGTTAGCCAGTCGCGGGCGGCGGCGGCGTGTTGGCGGGCGGTCAGGGCTATCGCCGTGTGGACTTGGTCGAGCGGCGTTAGGGCGGCGCGGTTGGGGTTTATGTCGTCCTCCGCGAGGCGGTCTTGGGCGGTTTTGAGTGTGATTTTATTGCCGCTTTTGGCGAGGACGCTCCGCGCCTCCGGGGCGTTGATGTCGTAGCCGGCGGCGCGCGCCAATAGCAGCGCCTCGTCGTAGTCCATCGTGTCGCCGGCGCTGGCGTCGGAGGCTAGGACGTAGAAGCGCGCGGCGGGGTCGGATACGCGGGTGAAGCGCTCCGAGAGAAGCGAGAGGCGATGCCGGCTCACCTCGCGCCGCGCCACTTGCATGGCGTCGGTGGGGGTGACGGCGAACTCGTCCTCCGGGCGCTCCGGGTTCGCCGCCTCGCGCTCCGTTCCCCAATGCTCGGATATGACGCGCAAGGCGGGACCGAACGCCGCCAAGTACATGTCCACCGGCTTCAAGCCGAGCGCGCCGAGACGCCCGATGTCCTCGCGGACTTCCCTTTCGATGATGGACTCCACCACGTGCCAAGCCGCCGGCGCTTCGTTGGGCGACATGGGGCGGCAAACCAAAAGGATGGTCGTCCGCGCGGCGGCTTTTCCGCGAATGTGAATGGACGCCTCCGACTCCGTCTTGACGGGCCAGGTTCGGGTGATTTGGAATCCGGATTCTATGAGGGCGGTGATGAGGGCGTCCCAAGCGTCGGCGGATTTGTGGGTGAACATGACGGTCATCACGCCGTCCTTCTTGATGACGCGGCGACATTCGGCGAATATGTCCGCCATTTTTTCGTAGTAGTCGGCGGTGGCGAGATTGGAGGCGGCTCGCGCTTTGGTCGCGGCGTCCCGAAAGCGCGCGGGGCTGGCTATCGCCTCGTTCACCTTGTCGGATAGATAGGCGCGGCAGAGGTCGGGATAGACGTGTCCCGCCGTCCGCTTCAGCCAGACATAGAAGAAATCCGACAGCTCGGCGTAGTTCACGTTGTCGTGATAGGGCGGGTCGAATATGATGGCGTCCACGCTGGCGGCGGGCATGTCCAAATCCTGCGCGGGGTACACGGTTACGACGGTCGGCGACGCGGTCGAGGGGTTCTCGCAGTCCGGTGCGGCGTCCGCGTTCATGAGTTGCGGGGCGTCCGAGCGGACGGATTTATCGGTGCTCGGTTCGGGGTGTCCCGCCATTTCAATTAACTCATTCACGCACTTGGCGACGTTTCTAAGCACCCAATCCAAACCAAGCCCTTCGATAGTCGCCGTCATCTCTGCATATGACCACTTCATGCCAAAGTCGTGTTGGGCGAATGTATGGGCGATTCTTTCAGTTCCCGGATCCCATACAGCCAACAGGTTATTTCGATTAACAAGGCTGCCATCCAATGCAAGCGCCGCGTAAAGCCACGCCGCCCGCCGAATCTCGGAAAGTTCGCCGGCGGCTTCGTCCGCGTCCACAAGTTCACGGAAGGCTTGGACGCAATAGCCATGAACCAGTTGTTGGCGCGGGTTGAACATGTCTGCCCAAATGCGCGTGCCATAGCTATGCAACTCTTTGGTTTTATTGCCGTTGGGCGGGACTTCCTCGCTTGGCAAAACGTCTTCGGCATGCCATTTCGGTTTTAGCGCGGCTAGTCGAGCGTGGACTTCAGTCATGTCACGGTCTTTGGGGCGCGGGATGGTGAAGGTTCGGATGGTCTTGGGGCGTTTGCCGACCTCGCCCGCTTTGGTGTATGTGTAGATTTGGTTGCGGTAAACGACGCAGTAGAGGATATGCCCCATGCGCCCAGCGCGCGCCTCGGCGGCGGGGTAGCCCCTTGGGGCGCTGTCTCCGCAGGACGGATAGGGGCATACGGCGATTCCCCCCTTGATGGTGCCGGGGGACTGCTCGCTCGCTTTGGTCACTATCTCGAATCCGCATGTTCCGGCGTCTTCGTCGGGGATTAGGCGGACGCCGATTCCCCTTTTGGATGACAGTCGCCAGTTGGGGGACAAGGGAATCATCCTTCCGCAGGAAGGGCAACGGATCGCGCGCGCCCAAAGGTACGTCTGGGCATCCCTTTGGGCGCGCGCGATCCGCGATTTTTTGATTTCGGGGGTTTCGAAAAAATTTTCTTCGAAAGGGGAATTTTCAGGATAGACGCCATTGAGCAGTTCGCGGACGCGATTGCGGAATCTCTTGGCGACGGTCTGAAATTCGGCAAGCAACGCTTTGCCGTGCTTCTGGGGCAATTCGCAGGTCGCGCGCAGGATGATTGCGGCGACTGGGTTCAGTTCGTTGGCGACGGAGCGCAACCCAAGCCTGCCCGCCTCGAATGGGATGGAGCCGCCGCCGGCGGTGACGTCGAGAACCAGCGGGTCGTCGACGGCAAGATGGGTCTTGAACCATTTGCGCTCGTCTTGAGTAAGGTTGTGCGCGAAGGCGCGGGGGTGGTTGTCTTTTCCGAGCGGACGCCGCGGGTTGACATAGACGGGGGGCTTGAGTTTTTCTCCCCGCGCTTTAGCGGCGTCTAGGGCGGCTTGGTCTTGGACTATTTCAGGGTACGTTCCAAGCGCGGCGGTGAAGGCATCGCGGTCGGCGTCCATGTCAAGCAGGGAGGCGGCGATTGCGGCGCGGCTGGCGACAAGCGGTCGCCGCGCCCACCAGACGTGGAGGTAGTTGACGGGCGGCAACGCGGACATGACGCCTTCGCGTATCGCCTCGACGGATATTTCGTTGATGGGGAGCCAGTCTTCGATGAGGCGTGGGGTTGGGGCGGGCATGTTTGGGGGCGTCCTTGCGGGGTTATTCGGCGCTGGCGCTGGCGTCGGCGGCGTCTTCTGCGATTCCGAGTCTGCCCTTTATTTGGGCGAGGTCGATTTTGATTCCGACGAGTTGGGCGTTTTGGGCGTCGGCGCGGCGTTCGATGCGGTCTTCCAGCGAGCGGAAGTCGGCGCGGGTTTCGGCTCTGTTGTCGTTCATTTCGTTTCGGAGTGCGTTGTCGTTGGCTGTCATTTCGGCGCGGAGGGCGGCGTCGTTGGCTGTCATTTCGTTTCTGAGGGCGGTATCGTTGGCTGTCATTTCGTTTCTGAGGGCGGTGTCGTTGGCTGTCATTTCGTTTCTGAGGGCGGTGTCGTTGTCGTTCATGTCGGAGCGGAGGGAGGCCATCTCAGAGCAGAGGGCAACGGCGTTGTCGTTCGTTTCGGACCGGAGGGCGGCCATCTCAGAGCGGAGGGCGTTCATCTGATTCAGCACCACCGCGAATATGGCGACGAGAACCGCTAGGATTGCCAGCCCCAGTCCAGCTAGGGGGAGCTGGGATGCAGTCATCCCCAGAAATGTCGTCTCTTCCATGTTTTTGGGATCCTTGCGGGGGGTTGAGGGGGATTATAGGTTAAGCCTGCGGGGGGCGCAAGGGGGGATTACTCGGCGTTCAGTTGGGTTGGTTCGGATTCGCCGCCGGCGTTTCGTATCAGGACGGCGATGGCTTCGGCGTTGAGGGCGTCGAATCGGGCGTTGAGGGCGTTGAAGTCGGCGCGGGATTCGGCTCGGAAGGCGTTGAGTTGCGCTTGGGCGGCGTTGAGTTGCGCTTGGGTGGCGCTGTCGTTGGCGTTCATTTCGGAGCGGATGGCGTTGAGTTTGTCGTCCATTTCGGTTCTGAGGGCGCTGAGTTTGTCGTCCATTTCGGTTCTGAGGGCGCTGAGTTCGGAGCGGATCGCGGCGTCGTTGTCGTTCATTTCGGTTCGGATGGCGTTGAGTTTGTCGTCTATTTGGGTTCGGATGGCGTTGAGTTTGTCGTCCATATCGGTTCGGATGGCGTTGAGTTTATCGTCTATTTGGGTTCGGATGGCGGCGAGTTCGGAGCGGATCGCGGCGTTGTTGTCGTTCATTTCGGTTCGGAGGGCGTTAAGTCCGTCGTTTGTCTCGGAGCGGGTCGCGGCGAGTTCGGAGCGGATCGCGGCGTTGTTGTCGTTCATTTCGGTTCTGAGGGCGTTCATGTCCGAGCGTGTTTCGGCGCGGAGGGCGTTTATCTGATTCAGCACCACCGCGAATATCGCGACGAGAACCGCTAGGATGGTCAGCGCCAGTCCATATATGGGGAGTTGGGAGACGGCTATCCCCAGAAATTTCGCCTCTTCCATGTTGTTGGGCTCCTTGCGGGGGGTTAGGGGGGATTATAGGTTAAGCCGGCGGGGGGCGCAAGGGGGGGATTACTGCAGTAATCGTTTCACAAACGGTTGGGAAAAATCGCGCGGCGGGTTTTGGAGGGTGCAACGCCCATAGACGGGATGCGCGACTCCGCGCCGCCGACCAGTTCCGACAATTCCAAGCCGTCCGAGCGCTCCCCAAGCCAGTCCATGAAGGGCGTCCGCATCCGGGGATTTCCGGGCTTGGCGCAAGCCCGCGGCGGCGGCGCGGCGGCGGCGACTAGCCGAACAGCCTGTCGAGCAGGGTTATGGCGGCGACTATGAGGCCGCCGATGGCGATTAGCCACCGCCTGTTTCGTGCTTCGGATTCAAGGATGCGCTGGGCGTTTCGTGCTTCGGATTCGGCGGCTTCCGTCCGCAGTTTGGCTATTTCCGTCCGAACATTCGCTACCCCCGTCCGCGCATCGCCGACGTCGGATTTGGTGGCGAGGTGGTCGTATGCGCCTTCGATGGAGCGCAATTCTTTGGCGTATATGCCCATGCGGGTTTCTCCAATTTCGGATAGGCTTATGATAGCATGTCTTTCGCGTGGATAGCGGGAAACGCAACCCCTTGTTTCGCAGAACGAATTTCCTATAAACTGACCACAGCCATGCCCAGCAACCCCACTGCCATATCCGCCGCTCGGCGGCTTGTTTCGGGGCGGCATCCCAATGAGGAAGCCGTCCAAATGCGGCTCGCGGCTCTGCTTGAGGCGCTGGGGTACGACGTCGAGCCGGAGTACTCCGTTCCGAGCGGGCGGATTGATATTTTTCTGCCGCAGAGACGCGCGGTCATCGAGACCAAAGCGGTCGGAATGGCGGATCCGGACGGCGTCCGCGACGCCGGGTCGGGGGAGACGCAGTTCGCGCAGTGCGAGCGGTATGTCCGCGACGAGTTCGACCGCGAGCGAGGGATGATGGATTTGGACGAGCTCGGCGACCTGCCGTACAAGGCGGTTCTGACCGATGGGCGCGTCTGGTGGATGTGGCGCTGGGAAATCCTGTCGGACGGCGCGCTGGGCGCGGCGCGGCTGGTGGTCGGCGGGCAGAAGTACGGCGCGAAATCCGCCGGGGCGCTTGCCGAGTGGCTGGCGTCCGACGCCTTTTCGCAGACGGCGGGCAAGGCTTGGGCGCCTAGGGACCCGTCGCCAGTGTTCGCGCCGTTTCGGGATGAGCTGCGCGATACGGTCTATCCCGCCCTGCGCGAGGACGCCGGGACGCGGACCAAGCGCGATTTGTGGCTGGACGTCCTGCGGGCGTCGGGCTGCGCGCCGGCGGGCGAGCTGGAGCGGCGCGCGGACGGAGCCGCATACTCCACTACCCCGGAGGGCGACGACCTGTTCGTCACGCATACGGTTTTGGTCACGGTGGCGCGGGCGGTGAGCCGCGCGATGACGCGGGGCGGCGCGCGCGGACGCGGCGGCGCGGCGGACGGCGGCGATGACGCCCCGCTAAGCCATCTCAGCGAGGGCTTCGCGGCTTGGCCCGTCGCGCCGGGGGCGGGCGGCGATCCGACTCACGCGGCGGGGGCGGATTGGGTTCGGCGCGCATTCGCCGAAGTGGACAAGTACGACTGGCGCGCCCGCTCGCGCGACCTGCTCCGCGCGCTCTATCAGGGCATGGTGCCGCCGGAGCAGCGGCAGGCGTTCGGCGAGTTCTACACCCCCGACTGGCTCGCCGAGATGCTCGCCGAGCGGCTGCTGGACGAACAGTGGCTGCGCGATTCGGTCGAAAGCGCCCTCGACCGCGACCCGCCCGGCGTGGGCGTCCTCGACCCCGCCTGCGGCTCCGGCACATTCCTCTACCACGCCGCGCGGCGAATCGCGCGCTACATGAAGGCGCAGGGATACCAAGACGGCAAGACGGCGGAAGTGGTCTCGCGCCTCGTACACGGCATCGACATCCACCCGGTGGCGGTGGAGTTCAGCGTCGCCAACGTCCTCCGCGCCCTGCCCGCCGACCCGCCCAACGGCGCCGCGTCCGTCAACGTCATACAGGGCGACTCGCTCATCTACACCCGCGCCGGAATCGACCTGGCGAATCAGGAAAATACCCCGTATTACTCGGTCGAGACTCCCCTGCACCGCCTCATGGCGATACCCGTTTCGTGGACGGACAAGGAATCGTTCGCGGACGATCTGCATCGGATTGTCCAAGCCGCCAACTCCGTCCCGCCCGGCGCGATGCCCGTCGGGGTGACGGTCGGGCTTTCGGCGAACGACGCGCTGATGGTGGAAAACACTTACAAAACGCTCATAGAAGTGTGCCGGGACGAAAAGGATTCCGTCTGGGGGTGGTATTTTCAGAACATCGTGGGGCCTTCCAAGATGCGGCGGCGCAAGGCGAACCGGATTCTCGCCAACCCGCCGTGGGTGCGAATGTCGCACATCCAGACGCCGGAGCGCAAAACGGACTTGGAAGCGCTGGCGAACGAGCTGGGGTTCTGGGGACACGGCGAATCCAATGCTTCGTTCGATATATCGAGTCTGTTCGTCAAGCGCTGCGCGGCGAACTATCTGACGGACGGCGCGCTGGCGGCTTGGGTATTGCCGCAAGGGGCGCTTGAAGGCTTGCATTGGAAGAAAGTACGAGAAGACTCGTTCGTGAAGGACGGCGCGAGCGAGCGGATGGACTTGGGCAAAATCCGCAAAGCGCCGTTCACTGTGGAATCCTGCGTCTGGCTGCAGATACATTCTCAAGACACCGACCATGCGCGGACGGACGTCGAGCCGACGACGCTGGTTTTGACGAACGCCGCCGGGCAACCCAACTTGGAATCGGCTACAACCTGGGAAGACGCCAAAACCCGCGTCCAGTGGATTGCCGCGCCCAAGAAACTGCCGAGAAAAGCGTCTGATTACATGGATGGCAATAACCCGCTGTTCAGACGGGGCGCTTCCCTATTCCCGAATTGTCTCATCATGGCAGCCCCCGGTTCTCTGGAGATTTTCGGCGGTCTGGCAAGTTTTACTACGACGCCTTCAGACAAGAGGCCGTGGTCGGAGCGCGGAACGCTCGCCGGTCGTAACGTTCCGATGCGTTGGATTCGCGCTGTGGCGACGGGGACGGATTTGTTCCCGTTCGCTCTCCGTCGAGAGTTGGGCAAGGCGGTTCTGCCATTGGACGAAAACGGCGCGTTCGACGAGGAAGCCGAGAATGTGGCGTACTGGATAAACGCGAGCGGGGTTTACGACGACAACATGGGAATCGGCGGCAATACCCCCAAGACTCTATGGGCGCGCGTCAACTACCAGAACGGGCTTACGCGCCAAACCGAAGGCGCGGGCGACGGCGGGGACGCGCTCATCAAAGTGGTTTACAACAAAAGCGGACGCATCGGATTGCGCTCAACTAGGATGCCGTCGGATACGCTCTGCAGTGACAACCTTTATCACTACACCTGCCGAACGGCGTCGGAGGCGGCGTATCTGGTTGCGATGATGAACGCGGACTGCCTTCAGGAAGCGTATCGCCAAAGCCAGCGGGCGCGCCGCCACTTCGACCATCACTTCTGGCGGACGGTCCCCATCCCGCGCTACGACGCGCGCGACAAGAATCACGCGGCGCTGGCGGCGCTGTGCGAGGAGGCGGAATCGGCGGCGGCGTCCGCGCGGGACGGTCTGCGGGGGAATGTCGGCCAAATACAGGCGTCGGCGAAAATCCGCGCGGCGCTGCGCGAGTCGGGCATCGCGGCGCGTCTGGACGCGGCGGTCGGGGAAGTGATGGGGGGATGGGCTGGTTTTTGACGCGGAGGTTTTTGACGCAGAGGCGCGGGGGCGCGGAGGGAACGCAGAGGGGGATTTTTTAACGCAATGGCGCGAAGGCGGCAAGGGGGGATTTAAGGCGGAGGGTTTTGTGGTTTCAACCCTAAAAATCTCTGCGATTCTCTGCGCCTTTGCGCCTCTGCGTCAAAATCGCCTCCGCGCCAAAATCCCCCCGGCGCTACCGACCGCAACAACGGCAGGTTCCGGGTCGCGGGGCTCCGCCGCTGTGCATGCGGATGTACCATTCGGGCGGGGGCGGCGGCGCGGGGGTGGGCGGCGGTCTTTTGATTGTGCTCGCCTTGACTTTCTTGCCGTTTATTTTTATGTACTCGCGCTTGCTGGGGGCGGGGTTCGGGACGCGAACCATTTTCTCACTCCTCCGGATTTTCTTCTTGAAACTTGTTCAGAAATTCCACTATCACCACTTCGGAAGCGGGGACGATTACCTCGTCGACGCTCAATCTGGCGATTGGGGCTTCGCCTGAAAGCCATCGCGCTTCCGTGATTCTGAAGTGTCCGATGTCCGAGCGGCTAGGCCACTGTTCGGGCCATCCGTAGAGCCGCCGACCGTCTCTGAGGCTTAGTATAACATAGTTCAAGTCGTTTATGGCGAACGACGAGTACCATTCTGACGGATGCGATGATTCTTTGGTGACTCCGATTTTGCGTAGGGCGGCGTGCAGCCAGTCTTTGTTAGCCGCCCACGCCGCGATTAGGGCGATGAGGACGGCGATGGCGACGGAGACGGCGAGGTCCCACCGTCCCGTCCAGCCGGCGGTTCCGGCGCCGAGCGCGGAGGCGGCGAACTCCATCCCCTGCCAGACCGCGCGCCCGACCATCGTGAACACCAGCGCCTGGACGATTTTGTCCAAATCGCCCGGCTTGGGGTGCGAGGTGAGCGAGTAGAATACGGCGGCGGCGACGAAGCCCGGCAGAAGAAAGGCGAATACGGCGACTATTTCGCTGGACGCCCAAGCCAAAACGGGGTTTTCCTCCTTTGTCGGAATAAGCGTTCGCATTATAGCATGGGTTGGGGGGCGGTTGCCAGCGGTTAGTCCGGCGCGGGGGTGATTTTGACGCAGAGGCGCGGGGGCGCGGAGGATACGCAGAGGGGTTTTTGTGGGGGATTTAACGCAATGGCGCGAAGGCGCAAGGGCGCAATGGGGGGATTTAACGCGGAGGGGAATTTGCGGTTTCAACTCTCTAAAAACCTCTGCGATTCTCTGCGTCTTTGCGCCTTTGCGTCAAAATCCCCCGCGCCTCTGCGTCAAATCCCCCCGCGCCTTTGCGTCGAAATCGCCCGCGTATCATCGCAAGCCGCCGTTGCGATACAATGTCCGCGTTCGGGGAAGGGAAACGGTCGAAAAACGAGGGGGCTAACGCTGAATGGCGACTGCGGAAGTATCGGAGGAAATAAGGCGCGGCAGAAACCGGCTGGCGGCGACGGTCATTCTGGGACACGCCGTCAAGCACATCTACAACTCCGGCTTGCAGTCGGTCATACTCGCGTCCATGAAGAAGGACATGGGGCTGAGCGGGTCGGCGTTCGGGCTGCTTTCCACTTCCCAGCGCGTCACGAGCGGCGCGACCACGATGGTGGCGGGCTATCTGGGCGACCGCTTCGCCAACAGGTCGGGGCTGATGCTGATGACCTCGCTCGGCGTGATGGGCGTCTCGTTCTTCCTGCTGGGCCGCGCGGGCGATTACTGGCTCATATTCGCGGCGATGCTGCTCGTCGGCATAGGACCGTCGCTCTATCACTCGCCCGCCATCGCCTCGCTGTCGCGCAAGTTCCCCGACAAGCGCGGATTCGCCATTTCGCTGCACGGCACGGGCGGCAGCGTGGGGGAAGTGGCGGGCCCCGTCCTGACCGGCGCGCTCATCAGCGGAGTTCTCATCGGCGGCGCGCTGTTCATCGAGATGGAATGGAGCGGCGTCCTGACCGCGAGCCTGTTCCCCGCGCTGTTCTTCGCGGTCGTGATATACCTGATGATGCGGAACATACCGACCGTTGACTCCGGCGAAGCGTCCCTGTCCGCTTACTTCTCGGCGCTCGGCGAGCTTCTGCGCCGCCCGGCGATGCTCTCGCTGGTCGCCGTGACCGCCCTGCGGAGCGTCGGGCAGTCGGCGGTGATGGCGTTTCTGCCGGTCTATCTGCTCGAAGACCTCGAATACTCGGAGCTGTCGGTCGGCTTCTTCATGTCGGGCGCGCAGGTCACGGGCATCTTCGCCCAGCCGCTGATGGGGTATTTGTCCGACAGATTCGGGCGCAAGGTCGTTCTCGTCCCCTGCACCGCCGCGCTGGGGCTGCTGATAATCGCGCTCCGATTCGCCCCGCCGGGCGCGCCGCTCATCCTGACCGTCTTGGCGATGGGCGCGTTCCTCTACTCGCTCCACACGATTTACATAGCCGGCGCGATGGACGTGGCGCGCGGGCGGGCGCAGTCGACGGTGGTGTCGCTGATATACGGCGCGAGCTTTCTGGGCGCGTTCTCGCCGTGGGTCGCCGGCAGGATAGTGGATTTGACGCAGACATCCAACGCCTTCATCTTCGGCGGCGCGATGGTGATAATCGGCGTAATCGTCCTGTCCCTGACGCGCCTGCCGAAGACGGCGAACCAGCTGGGGGCGGAGTAGGGGCGCGCTTGAACGGCGGGCAACCCGCGCGGAACCGCGCCTAGCGGCGCGGGCGCCCTCATCCTATCCTAGGACTTGCAGGGGTATGTTTTGGCGGATTAGGCGCGGATTGGACGCTTTTTAGCCACTTCCGCGTCCCCGCCGCCGTCATTCCCGCGAAGGCGGGAATCCAGAGTCGACCAACAACGTCATCCTCGCGAAGGCGGGGACAAGGCAGACACTCGGAGCCAAGCCCGAATCGCGAGCGATGAATCCCCTCTCCCGTGATGGGAGAGGGCTATGGTGATGGTGTCTGCGCCGCTAGGCGCAGTCCCGCGCGGATTGACCGCCAACCCCAAACATACCCCTATAAGCCCATCAAAGGAGAAGGGATGCGTTGGCTTCAATTCAAGCCTGATTTCAAGCGGCTAAACTGGTTGTCGACTCTGGATTCCCGCCTTCGCGGGAATGACGGGGGTAGGAATCGGGAATGACGGGAATGACGGGACGGAACGCGCGGAAATGGCGGGACTGGACGCGCGGAAGCGGCGGAAAGCGTCCCATCCCGCGCCTGAATCCGCCGGACATGCCCTTGTTCGCCCCTACCGCGCCGCTATCTTATACGCCTCGCGCTGGGGCGGCGTGGTTACGACTGGCCCGCTTTCGGACATGTACACGTCTATCTCCGAGCGGACTCCGAATTCGGGTATGTAGATGCCCGGCTCTATTGTCACCGCCACGCCGGGGATGAGCTCGCGCGTGTCGAATGTCTCCCAAGAATCCAGATTCACCGCGTTGGAGTGGACTTCGCGCCCCAGGCTGTGTCCGAGACGGTGGTTGAAGTAGTCGCCGTAGCCCGCCGCCTCGATATGGTCGCGCGCCACCTTGTCCACTTCCCAGCCGAGTTGGGTTTCGCCTTTGGCGAAGGCGGTTTCCATCGCCGCCAGCGCCGCGTCGCGCGCGCCGACCACCGCGTCGAAAACTTCCTGATGCTTGGCGGGAACCTCGTCCCCGACGTACGCCGTCCACGTAATGTCCCCGAACATCGCCTTGTCGTCGGGGAAGCGCGACCAGAGGTCTATCAGAACCCAGTCGCCGCGCTTGATTCGGACGGACGTCTCCGGCGTCGGGTCGAAGTGCGGGTCGGAGGAGTGCTCGTTCACCGCGACGGCGGGACCGTCCGTCACAATCATGCCCTCTTGCAGGAAGCGGTTTCGGATGAATTCCGCCGCGTCGTACTCGGTGACGCCCGCGCTCAGGTTGTCGCCGATGTAGTCGAACGCCTGCGCCACGATGAGCGTCAGCTTCTCGGCGGCGAGCTTGTGCGACGCCAGGTTTTCGGCGTCCCATCTCTGCGTGGCGTACTGCAGAATGTCGGCGGACGAGACCACTTCCGCGCCGAACCCCCTTACCGTCTCCAGCGTGCCGCCGTCCACTTTGGACACTCTGGGCAGCTCGCCGCGCGGGGCGTACTCCATGGCGACGCGGGAGGCGCCGCCGATTAGCCGCCGCGCCTTCTCCAGCATGTCCGCGCGGTTCACGAACAGTTGCGTGTCCAGCCCCAGATGGGTGAATCGGCTCTGGTCGACGAAGCTCGCCAGCAGCCGCGCCGCGCCGCGCGCCGGTATCCACAGCCAGACGGGGCGCGTCACGTGGCTAAGCCCGTCCGGCGCGCCGACCGTCTCCGCGAAGATGGGGTTCATCCCGCGATAGTCGTACACCAGCCAGCCGCCCACGTCCTCCGCCGCCATGCGCTCTTGCGCCCGCTCGATTACCGCCTGCATATCCATGCGCCTGTCATGCCTCCCGCCGCTTGCGTTGGGTTTCGTTCGGGCAAAATGTAACAGCGCCGCGCTCGGCTTGGCAAGCGCCGCCGCCCGCTCACGGCAGACGCCTCACGCGGGGGAGCGAAAGCGCCGTCAAGACGCTGATTCCGAGCAGGACGGAGCCGTTGATGAGCAGCGCCCGCCCCGCGCCGAAGGCGGACGCCAGCGCGCCCACGCCCAAATGCCCGACCGGGGCGACTCCGATGCTCAGCACCCAAGCGCCCATCGCCCGCCCGCGCTGTTCGTTTTCCACATTTTCCTGCATCAGCGTCTTGTACAGGGTGTCCACCACGGAGGCGCAGGCGTTGATGAACGCGAGTATGAGGACGAAGGCGGCGAATCCGCCGCCGAGCGAGAACGCCATCTCGCCCAAACCGAAGGCGGCGGCGACCAGAAAGATGACCAGCCCCTTGCGCCGCGAGCCGCTGACGGCGGCGAGCAGCCCCAAGCCGACCAAGCCGCCGCCCTGACGGAAGGCGAATATCCAGCCCAAGCCGACCGCGCCGACTCCCAGAACGTCCTTGGCGAACACCGGCAGCAGGCTTTCGTGGGTGAATCCGAAAATCTCCGTGCCGGCGGCGAGCAGCATCAGCGTCAGCAGAATCCGGTTGTCGCGGATGATAACCAGGCAGGCGATGAGGTTTTCGCCGACCGACCCGGAGGCGCGCGCGGCGGACTGCCCCGCTTCGCGCGTCCACAGCAGCATGGCGGCGGAGGCGGCGTAGCAGGCGGCGATGGCGAGATACTGGCTGCCGATTCCGAAGGCGTCTATCACCCACCCGGCGGCTATCGCGCCCACCACGCCGCCGACGCGCTGGCTGAGCGACAGCAGCGACATGCCGTTGAGCGCGGCGGAGGGTCCCACTATGTCGTAGGTGTACGCCTGGCGCAAAGTGAAATTGAACGCCCAAGTACCGCCCATCGCCACCGTGAGGATGATAGCCGGCAGGACGCTTTGGTAGCCCGTCAAGTGGAGCGACGCCGTCATGAGGGCGGCGATGAGGGCGCCGGCGAGGGTCGTCCAGCGGACGGCGACGCGCCGCTCGACGCGGTCGGCGACGGCGCCGGAGACCAAGCCCAGAAAGAAGAACGGCGCCATGCGCGCGGCGGAGGCGACCCCGACCATGAAGGGCGAGCCGGTGATGTCGAGGACGAGCCAGCCGAGCGCCACGAACTCCATGCCCATGCCGACGGACTGGACCGCGCCGGAGAGCCAGAGATGGCGGAAGTCCCTGTAACGGAAGGACGCCGTCCAAGCCGCGCCGCCGCCGGCGAGGGGGGAAGATGAAGCCATAAGCCCCTCGCTGACTCGGAAGGTTGGGCGGCGATTGGTGCCGAAGGCCGGACTCGAACCGGCACGAGGGGATGCCTCACCGGTTTTTGAGACCGGCGCGTCTACCATTCCGCCACTTCGGCGCGTTGGCTATAATTCTAGCGCCCTCGCCGCGATAATCACAGGGGGCGGGGGCGCCATTTCAGAATATCGGCGCGCGGGTTTCGGGGGGATTGGCGGGCTTAGCCGGCGGGGGTTGGGGTGGGCGTATCCAGTTCGGGCGTTGGCGTTGCGGTGGGCGGAACAGGCGTCGCCGTTAGCGTGGGGTATCCGGTTCAGGCGCCGGCGCGCTTGGAACAGCCGTAGCCGTCGCCGAAACGCACTCCCCATCCCGCGAGACGCCGCTTAGGTCGGTTGGGCTTTCGCTGATTCGGAGCGTCACCAGGGCCGCCGGGTTGCCGCGGCTGGGCGCAACCGGCGGACTGACTAGGCGGCTAAGCGAGGGGATGCGCGACCGCCACGCCTATTATCTCCATGGATGACTGGGCGAGGCTTCGCTTGTCTATGTCCGCCAGTTTCGACTCGGCGTCGGCTTGAATGTTGCGGTTCCAGCCGCTATACAGGCTTCTGAGATTCGCGGGGAGGTCGCCTTTGGAAAGTTGGCGATTGTTCTTCTCCACCCTGCGCTTGGCGAGTGAAGCGGTCGCCCGCTTGGATTGTTCAACTAGGGCGGAGTTTTTGGAATCAAAGGCGCTTCTGATCTTGTCGAACTCCGCAATCAGAGTCGCTTCCGCTTTCAATTCCAATTCTTGGACATCCTCGCCAAGCCCAGGCTGTCCGTCCGGCATTGGCGCGAGCGCGCGCGTTATCTCTTGGGCTTGGGCGACCGCAATCGGTCTGGATTCGCCGGTGTCGCAATCCACCGCCGCGCACAGAAGCTCGGCGCGGTTGGTGTGGCCCTTCAGCGACCCTATCGCCCATACGATGGCGGTGGTCTTGTCGAGCGCGTCGGAGGGAAGCGCGCCTTCGCAGTACAGGGCGCTAGCCTCCTGTTCCCGCGTTAGGTGCATCGCCAAAGACACTAGCGGATGCCGAACATGCGCGAACTCCACGCCATCCGCTCGCTCGGAGAACGACACCCGCGTCGATCCCTGAGCATCGACCCGGTTCCTGAATTGGATTATCTCCATGCGGGCGGGCGAGGACGGCGGATACGCCCTTATGAGGTCGGCGAGGGCGTCCTTCAACTCTGTGGTGTTCCTAACCGTGAACCCGTCGACCGAGCGTTGCGTTCGCCTGACGCTGTTGGGCAAGCCGGAGTTGAGGGCGGCATACGCGAATTCGGATATTTCGCCCATGGACAGGAACCGGGATTCGGCGTCCTTTATCTCCTGCTGGTCGGATTCGATGAGTTGTCTGCCCTGTTCGGATATGACGCTGGAGTTCTCCACCTCGTCGCGCTGCAGAGCGCGGTTTTCCACGATTTGGCTGATTCTTTCGAGGCGCTCTTCTTGCTGGGCTTTGGACAGCCCGCGAGAAAATATGTCGCGCTCGAACACTGAAATCTGTTCGCCTAGGATGATTTCCATGTCGCCCAGGGCGCGTTCGAAGATTCCGAGTCTCGCGTACAGCCGCGACAGTATCCGCTCTTCTATGGTGCCGACGCTGGCGAGGTTCCTGATGTAAACCTTGTCCGAGCGCTGGCCGATGCGGTCGCAACGACCGATTCGCTGCTCGACGCGCATGGGGTTCCACGGCAGGTCGTAGTTTATGAGCACGTGGCAGTGCTCGAAGTCCAGCCCTTCGCTGGCGACCTCGCTGGCGAGCAGTATCTGAAACTCGCCGCGCCGGAATTCCGCCTCCATGCGCTGGCGGCTTTTCTGTCCGGGACGGCAGTCTTCGTCCCTGGCGGGCGTCGGACCGTACATCAACTCCAGCGAGTATCCGCGACCCCGAAGCTCGTCCGCGAGATAATGCAACGTTCCCCTGAAAGTGGAGAAGATTATCGCCCTGTCCGTGTTCAGGTCGCCGAAAGCGCTTCCGAGCATCTCGCAAAGAACTTCCAGTTTCAAGTCTTTGGATTCCCGGGCCGCCTCAGCCAATGGCAGAAGCCTAGCCAACTCGCTCCTGTCGAAATTCGCTTGGTACTCTTCGTCCTCATCCTCGCCCGCGCCTCGCAGGACTTCGGCGACCATCGCCGGCAAGCAACTTGACGTGCGGCGTTCAGGCATCTGGGTTACGAACGCGGGCGGCATGTCTTTGGCTTCGGCGCGCTCGGCGCACACGCGATATATTTCCTCGTAAAACGCTTCTTCCGCGCCGCTGAACTGGACGGTTCTTGTGACGGCTTCGCGGGTGGGCCTGTTCTCGTCCACATCCGACCGCAGGGTGCGCGTCATGTACGGGCTGAGCGTTTGGAGGTCTTTCGCCGCCTGAACGACTATCGTTCGCTGGCTTCTGTTGTCCAAGTCCGACGCGCCGGCGAGTTGCTGGAACTCATCCCAACCAGGACGCTCTTTCCCGCCGGACGCTTCCAACTGCTTCAGAGTTTGGTTCGCCGCCTCTCGCCAGTTGGGGGGACGATTTCTGACCAGCCGGATCCAGTCGTTCATGTCCATGTCCCAAGCCATCTGCTCTTCCAGAAGGACCGGGTCTTCCGCCACGTCGACGCCCAGCGCTTCCATGAGGCGAACGATGTCGGACAAACTGGTTTGCAACGGCGTCGCGGTTAGGAACACCGCGCTCTTGGAGCGCTCGCAGACAAGTTCCGCCAACTTGTGGGACAGCGTTTCGGGATTGCGAAGGTGGTGGGCTTCGTCGAAGATAGCCAAATCCCAAGCGATGGGGGATTCGCTCAGGTTTTCCAAGTTTCCCCTGCCGCGCAACAGCTCGAGATTGACGACGGACTTGGCGAATCTCGCGGGAAGTATGCCGTCGCGCTCCAGCGCGACGAGCGCCTGCCTAAGAGAGTCAGGCGTCAGGATTTCAAGGCGGAAGTCGAAGCGCTGAAGCATCTCGTCTTGCCACTTGCCCACCAACGACTTGGGGCAGACTATCAAGACGTTGTCCAACCCATGCGCCGCTCTCGATTCGAGCTCCGCCCATATCAGACCGGCTTCAATGGTCTTTCCCGTCCCCACCTCGTCGGCTATCAGAAGGCGCTGGTCGGAGGACTCGAGCATCTTCTTGACGGGCAGAAACTGATGGTAGTAGAGGTCCGTCCGGGACGCCCTGTAAGACAGGAACTGGTCGGTGAGCGGATGCTCAAGCCGCCGCTTGGTCAGGGCGTTCCTGAAATCGGCGGGTTCCACCAAAGTCGCCGACGGAACGGACTCCAGCTCCGAGACCGGAACCAGTCGCAACGAACCTCCAATGAACACCCTGGCGATGTCGCCAACGGTGTTGATAAGCAACCCGGTCTCGGACGGGTTGGCTTTGTATCTGACTTGGGATTCGGGGCGGAGTTCGGTCATTCGGGTGTTCCTCCAAACAGGGCGCAGAGGTATTTCCAATGCGGGATGCTGTATTTTATTGTTTCTTCCTCCGACGTTGGCGACTCGCTGCCTTCCTCGTATATGTTCGAGAAGTGAACTGGAACGGAAACGAACGAATTGCCTTTGCCGTCGGTTTCGGGGGACGCCTTGAGGAAGTAATCGCGGAGTTCTTCCGGACTTTGGAACGGCTCGTTTGTCTTGGGGTCAAGCATAGCCCATTCGCCATACCGGATGCGTTCGTAGTGCTTTCCGCAAAGCCCCATGAGGTTGCCAAAGTTATTGGTTCGCTTGTCCGCGCTTGGCGGCACTACGTGAATGACGGATGTGTGCAACTTGCCGCTCGCGGTCTGAATTGTGCTGCCGCAGACTTGGCATCGGCTGCCGTAGTCGCTAAGCGCCATCTCTCTGAATTTGTCCGCGAGGTCTTGGGCGGCGTCCGTTGGTTGCCAACGAGTGACCACTTTGATGATGCGCGACCCCGACCTGCCGTCCTCGTTCCCTTTCGCGGTATCTTTCTCGGCGGATTCGCTGGTTTTGGGACCTCCTTCAGGCAGTATGTCCAGTCTGTCCGGCGCGTTGGACGGGATGGGAGTCAACGCTTCAAAGAATACGCTCGCGAATGGCTTGAGTACAGCGTCTCTAGCCGAGGCATCGTCCTCGGCGTCTATTCCGCCTTCGTCATTCTCGGAGCCGGTTTCTTCTGATTTGTCCTCGCTATTTGTTGTGGGCGCGGACGCCCCAACTCGCTGCTCTTCATTGTCTTCTAGCGGCTGGTCACCGGAGCGTCCATTTTCACCGCCGCGACTGTTGGATTCGTCCGATTCCGTCGGCTCCGCGGGTTTCGGCGGATAAGCGTATCCGGAATCTGACGAAACGACGCACCAGTAAACGCCGCCGTCCAGGACCTTCTGCATGGCGGGCGCGGACGTGTCTGGCTGGAATCGCGCGCCTTCCAGCCTTCGACCGAGTTCAACGCCGACTTCTTCGGCGGTCATGGGTTGGTTGCCGCTTGCCAGCAGAACCCTGAGAACCTGGTCTCTCAGAGGCACGTTTGCCGGAATGTAGTCCGGACGGGTCGAGCAATGCTCGGCTATGGCGTCTATGAAGTTTTGCGGGTCGGCGGGGATGTTTGGTATGCCGAGCCGCGTAGGCGCCTGCAACTCAACTTTGTTCTTGCACCCCCAGCACTGCCTGTTGAAAACCATGTGCGACAGAGGGACAATGAACAACATATCCCTGGCGAAGTCCGCGCTCACGAAGTAAGTCCGAGGCGCGGACTTTTCGTCGGGATCGATGATGTTTCGGTTATCGGCTGTCATTTGGAAGATGTCCTCGTTCGCAACCGTCTGTCTTTTGAGAATCCACAGGCATTATACACAATCTGTCAAATATGGCAAGGCCTAATTTGACAAGACCAAGATTCCGCGCATAGTGGTTTTCATGCTGTCTCACGCGGTCGTCTCCGAATGGGCGAAACCGATGGCGTCTAGCGCCACATTACCGCACAATCGAGGGGGTGTCAAATCGGCGCTTGGGGCGGCGTCCGAATCTCAACTCTGGCAACGCGCTCGGAATTCGTTAGATGCTGTGTCTAAAAGCGTCATGCGGTCAGACGGCGGAGCATTAGGTGAATCATCGCCGTCCGAACCCAGCTCTCCGACGCCTCGGCCAGCTCCTCGCAATCCTTGCTCAGCCTGCGGAAGTTGCCCAGCCGCGCGAACGTCCGCTCAACCGCCCACCGCCTAGGAAGAACCGCGAATCCCCGTTCGCCTTTCGGCTTCTTCACGACCGCAAGCTCGCAGTCCGAGTTCTCCCGAACCCAGTCCGCCAACTTTCCAGCATAGCCGCCGTCCGCCCAGATGAGGCTCAGCCTCGGGAATCGCCCGGCCGACTTGCCGACGACCTGCTTCGCCCCGTCCCGGTCCTGAATGTCCGCCGGGGGGACGACCGCGTCCAGCAGCAACCCTTGGGCGTCCACGACGATGCGCCGCTTGCGCCCCTTCGCTTTCTTGCCCGCGCCGTATCCGCGAGCCCCCTTTTTGCGTGGTTTTCACGCTTTGGCTGTCTATTATTGCGGCGCTGGGGCTGGCGTCCCGCCCCTCGGATTCCCGGACTTTGGATCGCGGGGCGTCGTGGATTCGCTCCGGGGTTCCGTCCCTTGTCCATCGCTTGAAGTGCTTGTGGACGGTCGGCAACGGCGGCAGGTCGCGCGGGAGCATGCGCCAAGAGCAGCCGGCGCGCGCGGCGTAGATGACGGCGTTGACGACTTCGCGCAGGTTCGCGCGCGGCCTGCCGAGCGGCTTGGCTGGCGGGAGCGCGGGTTCGATGACGCTCCATTGTTCGTCTGTGAGGTCGGAGTCGCATGGCTTTCTGTTCATAATGACGCTATCATATCACCTCCACCGTTTTTAGACACAGCCTCTGAGCCCTTGATGGAAGAAGGGCAAGCATGAGCGCGTCCGCGCCGCCAGGCGCAGTTTCGCGCCTCCGCGTCCCCCTATTTCCCGCCAGCGGTTGCCCCAACCCGCCAATCCGCATATAATTGCCGTCGCAACCTGCAAACCCGACCGACATCAGCCAGCCGCCGAGAGGATTTATCGCATGGAAATCGGAGTTGGACTCGACCCCACGCTTGGGCTTGACTTGAATCAGCAGCGCGAAGTGTCCCAAGAAGCCGCCCGGCTGGGATACTCCAGCATCTGGACGCCCGAAGGCAACGGGCAGGATTCGTTCCACGTCTGCGTCCAGCGCTGGCAGGCGTCCGCCGACGCGGTCGACGGCGGCTTGACCGCCGGCATCGCCGTCTCGCCTGTCATGTACCGCACGCCGCTTTCGTTCGCCATGGAGGGCGGCACGGTCAGCGAAATCACCGGCGGCAAATTCATCATGGGCATCGGCTCCGGCGGCGCTCACCGCCCGGCGTCCCGCGCCCAGCTCGGCGTCGGGCGCATGTCCGCCCTCGCCCTGATGCGCGACTACGTCACGGTCGTCCGCGCCCTAGTCAACGGCGAGCGCGTGGATTACGCCGGCGAAACAGTCACGCTGAAGGGCATGCGCCTAGCCATGCGCCCCGCGCCCAAGACCCCCGTCTATCTCGGCGCGCTAGGGCCCAAGATGCTCGAGCTGAGCGGCGAGCTGGCGGACGGCGCGAGCCTCAACTGGTGCACCCCGGAGCAGATAGCCTGGAGCCGCGAGCGCATCGCCGCCGGCGCCGAATCCGCCGGCAGAGACCCGTCCGAAATCAACGTCGCCGAGTACATCCGAATCTGCGTGGACGACGACGAGGAAGCCGCCCGAATCGCCCTCGCCAAAGCCACGATGGGCTACGCGCTGGGCCCGACTGTCCCCACCGAGCGCGAGCGCCAACTCGGATACCGCGCCCACTTCGAGCGCATGGGCTTCGCAGCCGAGCTAGCCGAGCTGGACGAGATGCGTAAGAAAGGCGCGTCCCGCGACGAAATCGCCGCCGCCTTCCCCGCCGAAATCCTGCTCAGCGTCGGCTACTTCGGCAAAGCCGACGGCGCGTCAACGGCGTTCCGCCGCCTAGCCGAGGGCTTGGACACCGCCATAGTCCGAGTAGTCGCGGCGAGAAGGGGCGTGGATTCCACGCTCGCCGTGATGCGGGCTTGTGCGCCGGGGGCGTAGCGAAAACGACCAGTCAGAATCAGGATTTACGGGATTCTTCCCGCCGCGCGTCTTGGACGGGCAAGCGCGAGTTGGCGAACGAAATCCTGAAAATCCCGACAATCCTATAAATCCTGATTCTGACAAAGGCGGCGGACGCCGGCGACAATCAACAACCAACCAGCAACCGAACAACAGGAGTCCCCAAACCATGCCAACAGTCGGCTCCGGCGACCATGCCTTCGAAATAATCAGCGACTGGGCGAAACTGCCTGACGATTGGGACGCCCCCATGGCGGCGGTCGCGGTCGATTCCCAAGACCGCGTTTACGGTTTCAACCGCGGCGAACGCGGCGTCATCGTCTTCGACCCCGACGGCGGCTACCTCAGCCACTGGCGGGGCGCGGAGTTCGCCTTCCCGCACGCCATCTACGCCGACGCGGACGACAACATCTGGATAGTCGACCGAGACGCCGGGCAGGTTCTCAAGTACAGCCCGGAAGGCGTCCTGCTCATGGCAATCGGCGAGCGCGGATACCGCTCCGACACCGGCGCGGACAACTCCGTCTTCAGCTCCAACGGATGGGTCGACGTGACGCACGGCGGCGAGCCGTTCAACCTGCCGGCGGGCGTCGCCGTCGCCCCGAACGGCGACGTCTTCGTCGCGGACGGCTACGCCAACTGCCGCGTCCACAAGTTCAGCGCGGACGGCGACCATCTGCTCAGCTGGGGCGACCCCGGAAGCGGCGCGGGGCAGTTCAACCTGCCGCACGGCGTCTGGATAGACAAGCGCGGACAGGTTCTAATCGCCGACCGCGAGAACGACCGCGTCCAAGCCTTCGACCAAAACGGCGGCTATCTCGGACGCTGGAGCGCCGAGCTGATAGGCCCCGCCACAATATGGATGGACGCATCCGACCGCGCCTACGTCGCCGAACACAACGGCGGCTTCTTCAGCGTCCTGGACGCCGACGGCAACCGCCTGGCGCGCTGGGGAGGCCCCCAATTCCGCAGCTGCCACGGCTCCGCCGGCGACTCGCAAGGCAACATCTACTTCGTCCAACCCGACCCCAACGCCGGCGCGACTGGACGGCGCATCGTGAAATACGTCCGCGCCGGATAGTTTTTGACGCGAAGGCGCAATGTCCCAAAGGCGCAAAGGGTTTAGTGGCGCGAATGTCGTGCCATTAAACCCTCTGGATTCCCGCTTTCGCGGGAATGACGGTGTAGAAATCAGCGAATGACCCCAAACGAACAGCAAATACAGCAGGCGATAGACAGCCTCGACTGGATACGCCCATGCCCGAACTGCGGCATGCGCTACTGCGTGGGCGACTACGAATGTCCCCACTGCGGCGCGGATCTCTACGACAACCTGCGCGCCTGGGCGGAAGCCCTAGCCAAGCGCGTAATGGAGCTGGCGGGGGACGACGACGAGGGCGGCGGCTAGAACGCGCGCGGACATTAGACGGGGTAATCAACCCGCCATTGCGCCCTTCGCGCCTTTGCGTTCCCATCATCTTCCTAAAAGCCCAATGCGCCTTATCCCCCTCCGCGCGCGTGAACGTCTTGCTCCCGGAGAAAACGCGCGGCGGGGGAATCATGACAATCCTTTAATCCCCTAAATCCTGACTCTGACAATAAACTTGCGGCCCGAAAAAGCGAGGGGTTTTCCATATTCGCAAACCGCCAAACCGCTTGACAGCGGCGGCGCGGTTTGGATATTATAGCGCATATATTCGCATCAGTCGGCGGGCGCGATAGCCGCCCCCCGCGCCGTTCCGAAGCGGTCAAAGCTCAGTCAGTTGGATGAGCGAGATAAAATATGCCCCTTGAAGAAGAACAGCTGAACGGCAGAATCGCCAGCGTCATCAACGAATTGGCGGGGGGTTCCGGCTGGCTCGCGCGCGAGGAGCTCTGGAGCGCCTTTCTCGGACAGCGCACCAAGCCCGACATTCTCATTACGCGGGGGGACGCGCCGCCCATCGTCATCGAAAACGAATACCAGCCGGCGGCTACGGTCTATGACGACTGCATGAAAAGCGTCGGGCGCGCGCTGAACCCCGAAGTGGCGGACGCCGTCGGCGTCGTAAACACGGTTTTCGCCGTTCGTTCGCCGCTCTCGCTGCGCGCCTGCGCCACAGCCGACGAAGCGCGGCGCATGATGATGGCGGGCGCGCCGCTGGAGTACGCCGTCTATCAGGGCGACGCGGAGCGTCATAGCCGATTTCCGGAACGCGGCTTCATAACGGGGAGCGTCCGCGACTTCCTGCAATTCATCCGCCCCGCGTCCGAATCCGAAGACGCCATCGCCGCCGCCGTCGAAGCGTTGGAAATCGGAACCGTCGACGTGGCGGTGCAGCTTATCAACCGCGCGCAAAACATGGCTTTCGGCTTGGAAATCGCCCAAACCCTGCGCCAGCCCTGGCCCGCCCCGATGAGCGCCAAACCGAAAACGCCGGAAGAAAAAAAGCAGGACAAGGCGGACCGAAAGGCGCGAAGGCAGACCGCGGGAATGTGCGCCGCCATCCTGATAAACGCGCTGGCGTATCAGCAAACCTTGTCGGGGGTCGAGGGCGTCCGCGATTTGGAGCGCCTTCGAACCGCCACCAGATTCAACCAGATGGGCAAGCTGCTGATAGCGGAAGATTGGGACAACATACTCGACATAAACTACTACCCCATCTTCTACATCGCCAGGGCGTTGATGACGCTCATCCCCGCCCCCATCTTCGCGGAGATTCTGCCGTACATGATAAGAGCGGCGTCCTCCATTCAAGAAGCCATGCGCCAGAACGACGTCGCGGGGACGGCGTTCCAGCGCCTCATAGCCGACAGGCAGACGCTGGCGACCTACTACACCCGCCCCGAAAGCGCCGTCCTCGCCGCCCATCTCGCCATCCCGGACGACCTGGACTGGTCGGACGCCGATACCCTGAAGGACTACCGCATAGCCGACTACGCCTGCGGAACCGGCGGGCTGGCGCTGGCGGCGTATCAGCGCGTCCGCGACCTGCACCGCAACGCCGGCGGCGACCCGGACGCCGCACACGCCCACATGATGGAAAACTCCATCACCGCCTGCGACGTCATGCCCGCCGCCGTTCACCTCACGTCGTCCCTGCTGTCGTCCGTCGCCCCGAACGTCCGCTACGAAGGCACGCGATGCGTGCTGTATCCGTATGGCGGGACGAAAAGGTGGGATTGGCGCGGAGACCTGATTATGGACGACGACGGACAGCCCGCCCTCGACAGAGACTCGAAAGGCGCGCCGATTGTGGACATCGGGTCTTTGGAACTGCTGGATACCACCTCGACCCAACTTCAATCCGTAATTCCGCTGAACGAGCGCATGGCGCTGGGGGCGTCCGGCGAACGGCGGCGCATATCGGTGGACATGCCGCCGCTCAGCCAAGACCTCGTGATAATGAACCCGCCGTTCACCACGCCCACCAACCACGCCGGCGACCACGTCAACACCAAAAACCCCGCCTTCGCCGCCTTCGGAACCACGAACGAAGAGCAGGACGCGATGGAGGATAAGGTCAGGCGCCTGAGCAGGGGAACGGTGGGCGACGGAAGCACCGGTCTCGGCAGCCAATTCGCCGCCATCGCCGACAACATGGTGAAGTCCGGCGGACATATCGCGCTCATACTGCCCATATCGTCCATGCTCGGCGGCAGCTACGACGGCAGGGCGCTGCGCAGCTGGCAGAAGCTCCGGCGCATGCTTGCCGAGAATTACGACGACATCGCGGTGATCTCCATCGCCAAGCCGACGACGTGGGAATCGGCGTTCTCGGCGGACACCCACATAGCGGAAGTCATAATCATCGGGCGCAGGATTTGGGCGAGCGAAACCGCCAGCCGAACGGCGCGCTTCGTCAACCTGCGCGAGCGTCCCGCCACCAAACTAGCCGCGCAGGAAGTGGCGCGCGCCGTCCGCGCCGCCATGTCCGACCTCGCAGAAATCGGCGACAGCGCCGAAATAACCGTCGGTGAGGACGAACTCGGCTTTGTCAGCCTCGAGCGCGTCGACCCGCTTGAAAAGTGGACGGCGGTCAGAATCGCCAACCTCGACCTGTTCCGCGCCGCCAAAAGCATGGCGTCCGGCGCCCTCCGCCTGCCGCAACGGATAACCCCCGTCCCCATTCCCATAGTCAAAATGGGCGAAGTCGGGGAAGTCGGGCCCGTCCATCGCCTTCTCCGCAACGCCTTTTCCATAAGAAACGGTGCCGACGCCGGCTCCGAATACCCATTCCTGTGGAATCACGACAGACAGCGCGGGCCCAAGACTCAGGACAAGATGCTGACGCCGCCGGACAGCAGCGGCAGAATACAGCGAGGGAAATCGGAGGACGCCGCCAAGTTGTGGGCGCGGGCGGGCCGTCTGCACATAAACAGCGATTTCCAATTCAACGCCAACTCGACCGCCGCCGCCTACACGCGCGCGCGGACGGGCGGGGGCAGGGCGTGGCCCAACTTTCAGATGGAATCGGTTGAGCTGGAGAAGGCGACTTGCGTCTGGCTGAACGGAACGCTCGGAATCATCGGCTACTGGCTTCAAAGCAACCGAACCCAAAACGGGCGCGGCGGAACGACCGTCACCGCGATTCCGAACATCCCGACGCTGGATTTCTCCGCGCTTCCGCCGGAAAGCCTGGCGGCGGCGGTCCGCGTATTCGACGACCTGAGCGAGAAAACCATGCTCCCCGCCAACGAATCCTACCGCGACGAGGTTCGCCAAGAGCTCGACCGCCGGCTGATTACGGAAGTCTTGGGCTTGGACGAAACGGCTGTCGAGCAACTGGCGATTCTCAGAAACCAGTGGTGCATGGAGCCGACTGTGGTCAGCACGAAGGGGACGGGAATCGAGTAGCGGCGCGGCGCTTTCCGCTTTCGCGCCGCTCACCCTCGCACTAGCCCTCTCTCATCAAGGGCTTGCAGGGGCATTAGCGGATTTGGGCGCGGCTTGGACGCTTTTCGCCGCTTTCTCGCCCCCTGCCGCCGTCATTCCCGCGAAGGCGGGAATCCAGAGTGGAGCGACCAACTTAGCAACTAGGACGTGTTGGCATAGGCTAGAATGGGCGATTATCGCGCCGCCGCGCGCGATTTCCATTCCGTCATTCCCGCGAAGGCGGGAATCCAGAATCGCCCAACAACGATAGCCGCCGGAAATCAACATTGAATCCCAACCAACGTATCCCCTCTCCCTTGATGGGAGAGGGCTAGGGCGCGGGCGCCTGCGCCGCTAGACGCAGTCCCGCGCGGATTGCCCGCCAACCCCAAACATGCCTATCCAAGCCGCGAAAGCGCGAATCCGCGGGGTTGCGCGCGGCGTCAGCGCGCGCCTCTCTTTCGCTCGCTTCTCTCTAAAAATCGCGCTTTCGCGCTTTTCTTGACCATTATTCCCATTGCGGCGCGGCGCGGTTGGGCATATACTTATTCGCCAATACCGTAATCACGCCTCGCGCCATGCCGCGCGAAGTCCGCAACGGAGAGGGTGTCCCAAATGGAGTTGTCCTGCCTGCAAGAGAACCTTAACCGAGGGCTGTCGGTCGTCCAGCGGGCGGTGGCGACCCGCTCCACGCTGCCCATCACCCAGAACGTGTTGCTCGCCACCGACAAAGCCCGGCTCAGGCTGTCCGCCACCAATCTGGAAATCGCCATCAGCGCCTGGGTCGGAGCGCAAGTCGAGGAAGAGGGCGCCGTGACCATCCCCGCGCGCCTGCTGACCGAGTTCGTCAGCTCCCTGCCCGACGCCCGCATCGACATGACTTCCACAGAGCAGCCGCTGAGCCTCAAGATGAAGTGCCTCGACGCCGAAGCGAACGTCAACGGGCAGGACGCGGAAGACTTCCCCCCCATCCCGACGGTCGACGAGGGGACTATCTGCCGCATCGCCCCCGCCGCCCTGCGCGAGGCGATTGACCGCGTCGCCTTCGCCGCCGCCACGGAGGACTCGCGCCCCGTCCTCACCGGCGTCAAAATCGAAATCAAAGGCGACGACTTCACATTCGCCGCCGCCGACGGCTTCCGCCTGTCCATCTACGAAGGCAAGCTGTTCGAGCCCATCGCCGAAGAGCTGGACTTCATACTGCCGGCGCGCGCCCTTCATGAAGCCAACCGCCTAGCCGCCGCGCAGAGCGAGACGGTCGAGTTCACCGTCAACCAGCAGCGCAGCCAGGCGCTGTTCAGGTTCGACAGCGTGGAGCTGGTGTCCCAGCTCATTCAGGGGACGTTCCCCGACTTCCGCCAGCTGATACCGGAGAGCTACGAGACGCGGGTCGTCGTCAGCCAAAACTCGTTTTTGCGGGCGACCACGCGGACGGCGGGCATCTTCGCGCGGGACGGCTCCGGCATCGTGCGCCTGAACATGACCGCGCCGGAGAACGGAACGGGCGGCAAAATAGCGGTGTCCGCGCGCGCCGAGGAATTGGGCGACTACAGCCGCGAAATGGACGCGCAAGTGGAAGGCGGCGACGCCAAAATCGCGTTCAACAACAAGTACCTGACGGAAATTCTGGACGTCATCGGCGACGAGAATGTGGCGCTTGAAACCACCACGCCCTCCAGCCCCGGCGTCATAAAGCCGGCGGACGACGAGCACGGGCGCTACACCCACGTGGTGATGCCCATGTTCGTGCAGTGGTAGCGCGGCGGCGATTCGCCTAGGATATGTTGACATAGGCTAGAATCGGCGATTATCGCGCCGCCGCGCGCGATTTCCATTCCGTCATTCCCGCGAAGGCGGGAATCCAGAAGGCGGCGGACGCCAACATCGAACCGAAAATCGCCGCGAGCGCGATATGTCAACGCAACCTAGCCCCAGCCTAGCAGTCCGGCGGCGGCGACTCGACCGCCGCCCGCTGGATTGCCAAAAGCTCGCGGATTCCCTTTTCGGCGAGCGCCAACAGCGCGTCCAGTTGGCGGCGCGAAAACGCTCCGCGCTCCGCCGTCCCCTGCGCCTCGACGAACTCCCCGGCGTCCGTCATGACGACGTTGAAATCCACCTCGGCGCGGCTATCCTCTTCATAGCATAGGTCGAGCGCCGCCTCGCCCCCGACGATTCCCACGCTGACGGCGGCGACGGCGCATCGGACGGCTTCCTTTGGCGCGTCCATCGCAACGAGCGCCTGGCGCAGGGCGACGTAGGCGCCGGTGATGGCGGCGGTCCGAGTGCCGCCGTCCGCTTGGATTACGTCGCAATCCACCGTAATTGTCCGTTCGCCGAGCGTCTCCATATCCACCGCCGCCCGCAGCGACCGCCCGATGAGCCGCTGGATTTCCTGCGCCCGCCCTCGCGGCGGATGCTGTCGGTTGTTGCGGGTATGCGTCGCTCTGGGAAGCATGGCGTACTCCGCCGTCACCCAACCGCGCCCCGAATCGCGCAGGAATCTGGGGACGCTATCCTCCACGCTAGCCGCGCACAAAACGCGGGTATCGCCCGCCGAAATCAGCGCGGAGCCCTCCGCGTACCGCTGTACGCCCAGCCGAATGGACACGGGCCTAAGCGCGTCATTCGCGCGCCCGTCAATGCGCTTCATGGAGTGGATAAGCCTTTCGCTTGTGGGGGATTTTCGTTTGCGGGGGATTATAGCATGGGGGCGATATGCGCGGGCGGACTACATTCGGCGGCTACGATATGCTAGAATGTCACCCTAGCGCATATCAAAGCGGTTGCGAAAAGGGCTTCAGATGCTGACCAATCTGCGACTCCGAAACCTCAAGGGGCTAAAAGACACAGGCGACTTGGCGATAAAGCCGCTGACGTTTCTCGTCGGACCGAACGGCTCCGGCAAGAGCAGCATCCTGCAGGCGTTGCTGATGATAAAGCAGACTGTGGACAGCACGGACATGAGGAATCCGCTTCTCATAAACGGTCCGTGGGTCGAGATGGGGTCTTACCGCGACCTGATACACAAGGGGAACGCGGAGGAATCGCTTGGGATAGACGTGACCGCGTCGGTTTCGTCTTTCATAGAGACGATGCTCTCATTTGTAACTGGATTGACTCCGCGATACAACCTGCCAGACGAAACATCGCGTCTGCTAGCGACTCGCGCCTCGTTTAGCGAAACCAGCGGCGGACAGGTCAGTTCCCATGATTTCGAATTCAAGTACGCTCGCGTCGATTTTCCATTCCCGGACGAAGTCCTGCCAGTTGGACGCAGAGCGAGGAAAAACGAGGCAAAGGGATATGAGTGTTGGATACGTTCTCAGAGTATGGTGGACGCCAATTCAGAGAATTCCGTCACAAAAAAATACTCGTGGCAATGCCCGGAGAGGAAGTTCTACGACCTTTCTCGAGAAGGCATGCCCGATAACGATGAGCTCGATCAAGACACAAGCTCGGTCAGCCTAATGGCTGGCTTGTTGACGCATGAATATGAGCTCGGTTTCAATTCGCTGTATCACCTAGGACCGCTCCGGGCGGAGCCTGAAAGGATTTATCTTGCATCGGGCGAAACGCCGGAAAGCGTGGGTATGCGCGGGGAGCGCGCCATCGCCGCGATGCTGGTGGGCGGGGCTAAATCCGAGCAGTCCCAGACGCTTTTAGGAGAAGTCAAACGGTGGATGAGCGCGTTCGGCATTGCTTCGGACGTGGGTCTCCACGAGCTTGGGCAAGGTTACTACGTGGTCGAATTGACCGACCCGCGCACTCGAACGGCGGTGAACCTTGCCGACACTGGTTTCGGCGCGTCCCAAATCCTGCCCGTCATCGTGCAGGGCTACTACGCGCCCGAAGACTCGCTCATCCTCTTGGAGCAGCCGGAGATTCATCTCCACCCCCGCGCTCAAGGGGCGCTCGGCGATTTGCTGATAGACATCTCCAAGCGGGGCAAGAAGCTGATCGTCGAGACGCACAGCGAGCATCTAATCGGCAGAATCCAAACCGGCGTGGCGGAGGAAACCATCTCGCAAGACGACGTTGCCATCTACTACTTCGACCCGGTCGAGGGCGGCGTCCAAGTGCGCGAGTTGAAACTTGATGAAATGGGGCATCTCGCTTCAAGCGGCATCCCTGCAGACTTCTTCGCGCAGGGGTATGAGGAAAGTCTTAGGCATATGAAAGCGGTGGGACGCCGCATTAGGGGCAAGTCAAGTGGATAGCCAAGAGTGGGTAATAGATACGACGGTTTTTGTACGCGCTAGCCGCGCCGGAACGCGCGGCGGGGTGAAGGGGTGAGAGCTTGTTAGGGTATATTTGGGGTTGGCAGGCAATCCGCGCAAGCCTGCGCCTGGCGGCGCAGTCACCCTCACCCTAGCCCTCTCCCATCAAGGGAGAGGGGATTTGTTGGTTGCGATTCGCACTTGGTTTCCGTGAACATGCCATTGCAAGAGGGATAGGCGAGAAGGGGAAGAAAACATGCCATACGCATACAGCAACGGCTGCCGAATCCGCTACGAAACAGTGGGCGAAGGTCCCCCCGTCGTCCTTGTTCACGGGTTTAGCGATAGCCTTGCGGATTGGCGCGAGGCGGGTTACGCGGACGCGCTGGGGGCGGATTTTCGGCTTGTCATGCTTGACTGTCTCGGACACGGGGGCAGCGACAAGCCGCGCGCGCCGGAGGCGTATTCGATGGCGCGGCGCGCGGAGGACGTTCTCGCCGTCATGGACGCCGCCGGGGTCGAGACCGCCGCCTATTGGGGCTACTCCATGGGCGCGCGCATCGGGTTCGGGGTCGCCGAGCGCGCGCCGGAGCGCGTGAGCGCCATGATTCTGGCGGGAATTGACCGATTCGGAACGCATCCCTCCGCCTTCCGCCGCCGCATCCGCTATCTGAGCGCGGGAATTTTGCCATATCTGGAAGGGCTTGAGGCGCGGATTGGCAGAATGACGCCGGAATCCAAGCGCGAACGATTCCTCCAAAACGACCATCTCGCGCTCATCGCCGCCAGCGTGGGGTTGCGCGACGGATACGGCGGCTATGACAACCTCATCCCCCGCATGGCGATGCCCTGCCTTGTGTACGACGGCGACAAAGACGCCTTCCACGACGGCGCGCGCCAGTTGGCGGACATGTTGCCCAACGCGGAATTCGCGTCCATTCCCGGCGAGAATCACGGCGGGACGTTCGCGCGCTCGGATTTGGCGTTGCCGCTCGCGCGCGATTTCTTGCGAAAATGCGCCGCCGATGGTTAAGGTTATTGGAACAATCTCACGGAGGCATCGCAGTGTCCCGCCCGATAACGCCCGATTCGGTTTATGATTTGGTTGGCGTCAGCTCGCCGTCGCTGTCGCCGGACGGCGGCAAGTTGGCGTTCGCGCGCTCGCATGCGGACAAGGCCGACATGAAGACGCGCTCCGGCGTGTTCATGGCGGATTTGGCGGGCGGTGACTGCGTTCGCTTCACGGCGGGGGACAACGACTCCAGCCCGCGATTCTCGCCGGACGGCAAGCGCGTCGCCTTCGTTCGCCCGGACGGGCGCGATAGGGCGCAGATATGGGTCATCCCCGCCGGCGGCGGCGAAGCGCGGCGGCTGACCGACGTCCCCGGCGGAATCAACGACTTGGCGTGGTCGCCCGATTCGTCCGCGCTCGCCTTCGCGTCCGACGTCGACCCCGACCGCGCGCCGGATGATAGCGACCCGAAGATTCCCCGCGTGAAAATCGCGCGGCGAATTCGGTACAGGGCGGACGGCCTCGGTTGGCGCGGCGACGCCTTCCGTCATATATTCGTCGTCGACGCCGAATCCGGCGAGACGCGCCAAATCACGGACGGCGAAGGCGACGACTCCGCGCCGGCGTGGTCCCCGGACGGCGGGCGCATCGCGTTCATATCCGACCGCCGCGCGTACCGCGAGATTGAAACGCACAGCGACGTTTACACAGTGTCCGCGGACGGCGGCGATTTGACCCCGCGCTCGGCGAGATTGTCCACCGTCGCCGCCATCGCGTGGTCGCCGGACGGGGACGCCATCGCCGCCGTCGGGTCGGACGACTATTTCGCCGCCGCCGGATTGCAGTCCTGGATATTCATTCTGCGCGAAGGGCATCGTCCCAAGCGGCTTACGGGGGACTTGATCAGCGTCGCCGGCGGCTCCGCGCCGCTGGTTGCCGCGCCCGAATTTCGCTGGGCGGACGACGGGCGCATCCTGTTCATAGCGGACGCGCGCGGGCGCTCGGCTATCTACGCCGTTGACGCTGACAACGGCGGGGCGAGCCCCGTCTGGGAATCCGGCGGGCTGGCGTCCGCGCTGACTTTCGACGCCAAAGCGCGCCGCGCGGTCGCGCTCATCGCGTCGCCCGAATCGCCTGGCGACCTGCATCTGGCGGATTTGGCGAACGGCGGAGCGTCCGAGAAAATCACGGATTTCAACCGCGATTATCTCGCCGAGCGCCCGCCGGCGCGGATGGAGAAGTTCAGCGTGAATCGCGGCACGGTCGAAATAGAATCCCGCGTCTTCCTGCCGCCGGATTTCGACCCCGACCGCCGCTATCCCGCCGTTCTCGACATACACGGCGGCCCTCACGGCGTCTTTTCCGACAGTTTCAGCCCGCAACAGCAGGTTCTGGCGACCGCCGGCTATGTCGTCTTGGCGGTGAATCCGCGCGGGTCGTCCACTTACGGCCCGCGGTTTATGAAGGCGGTTCACCGCGACTGGGGCGGCGAGGACTATCGCGACATCATGGCGGCTTTGGACGCGCTTTGCGAGCGCGATTACGTGGACGAGCGCCGTCTGGGAATCACCGGATACAGCTACGGCGGCTTTATGAGCGCGTGGATAATCGGTCAGGAATCGCGTTTCGGCGCGGCGGTCGTGGGCGCGCCCTGCATCAACCTGTCCAGCATGTACGGAACATCCGACATCGGCGTTCGGTTCGGCGAAATCCACTGGGGCGGCGCGCGGCATGAGGCGCTGGACGCATTTCTGGAGCGCTCGCCGCTCACCTACGCGCCCAATGTGGATACGCCCGTCTTGCTGATGCACGGGGAAGACGACGCGCGCTGTCCCATCGAGCAATCCGAGCAGTATTTCGTCGCGCTCAAGCGGCTTGGGAAGGAAGCCGAGTTCGTCCGATTCCCCGGATGCTCGCATGGATTCCTGCGAACGGGGCATCCCAAGATGCGCGAGGAATATCTGGCGCGGTTGCTGGCGTGGATGGACGAGCGCATCGGGGGCGGCGGCTAGATGCTTCTCTCGGCTTCCAACCTGCGGCTTTTCTACGGCGACGTCGAGGCGTTCGCCGAAGTCAGCGCCGACGTCGGCGAGCGGGCGCGGATAGGGCTTGTCGGCTCCAACGGAAGCGGCAAGACGTCGCTGCTCCGCGTTCTCGTGGGCGAGCTGGAGCCGGACGGCGGGACGGTATCCCCAGCCGCCAACTTGCGCGTGGCGTATGTGGCGCAGATGCCAGACCAAGACGCGGCGGGGACGCTGCGCGACGCGGTATCGTCCGCGTTCGCCGGCTTGTTCAAGTTGGAAGACCGCATCGCGGACGCCGAGTTCGACATACAGCGCCAATCGGGCGGCGCGCGGCGGGACGCCGAATCGCGCTACGCCGACCTGCTCGCCGAGTACGAAGCGGCGGGCGGCTACGACGACTATCGCGCGCGCATGGACCGCGTCGTTCGCGGCGTGGGGCTGTCGGACGCCGTCTTGGACACGCCGGCGGTCAAAGCGAGCGGCGGCGAACGCACCCGCGCGGCGCTCGCCAAAGCGCTGCTCGCCGACCCGGATTTGCTGGTTTTGGACGAGCCGACCAACTATCTCGACTTCGACGGGCTGAATTGGCTGGAGGAATTCCTGTCCGCCTTCCGGCATGCCGCGCTGGTGGTGTCGCACGACCGCTACTTCCTAGACCGCGTATGCTCGGAGATTTGGGAGATGGAGCGCGGGCGGCTGGCGCGCTTCCCCGGCAACTACTCCAAATACCGCCAACTGAAGCGCGAGCGCGAAGAGCGGCGGCTAAAAGAGTTCGAGCGTCAGCGCGAGTACATTGAGAAAGAGGAATACTTCATCCAGCGCTACAAGGCGGGGCAGCGCTCGCGGGAGGCGCGGGGACGCGAGACGCGATTGGCGCGCCTAGAGCGCATCGAAGCGCCGCAGACCGAAAAGACCATCAGCATCGGCGAATCGGGCGCGTCGCGGACGGGGCATATCGTGGCGAGCCTGCGCGGGCTTTCGGTGGGCTTCTCGGAAAACGGAACGCCCAACGCGCTTCTGAAGACGCCGGATTTGGACATTGAACGCGGCTCCCGAACCGCCATCGTCGGCCCCAACGGCATCGGCAAGACGACGCTCATCAGAACGCTCTTGGGCGAAATCCGCCCGCTGGCGGGAACGGTTGCGCTGGGACACAACGTCCAAGTCGGATACCTGAATCAGGGGACATGGAATCTGCCGGACGGCAAGACCGTCTTGGACGCTTTCTTGGAAGCGCGGAACATTCCCATAGGCGAAGCGCGGGGCTATCTGGCGCGATTCCTCTTTCAGGGCGAAGACGTTTTCAAGCAAGTGAGCGTCCTATCCGGCGGCGAGCGGACGCGCCTGGCATTGGCGCGGCTACTCATCTCGCAGCCCAACGTCTTGATTTTGGACGAGCCGACAACCCATCTGGACATTCCCAGCCGCGAGGCGCTGGAGGATACGCTCGCGGGATACGGCGGCGCGTTGCTGTTCGTGTCGCACGACCGCCATTTCATCAACCTAGTGGCGGAGCGCGTCTGGGCGATAGAGAACGGCGCGATAAGCGCGTTCGATGGGAGTTTCGAGGATTGGATGCGCGTCAACCGCCCGCCGCCGCCCGAACCGCCCTCGCGCCGCGCCCGCGCGCGACGGCGGCGCCGAGAACGCGAAAGCCAAAAGCGCGAAAGCGCGGCGGAGCGGACGGCGGAACCGGAGCGCATAGACTACGAGGCGCTGGTGCAAGAGCGCGAAACGCGGGTCAAGCGCATAGAGCGCCGCCTGGAGCGCGCGTCCGCCAACCAGGACGTTGAGGCGATAGCCCGCATCGCCCGCCAGCACGCCGCCGCCCAAGAAGCGCTGCAAGAGGCTTGGGAAGCGTGGGAGCGGCAGCAGGGCTGAAGAAAAAATCGCGCGCGGCTGGCGGCGCTTGGGTCGCGCATTTCGCCGCCCGTATGGGTTATACTACGTTAACGTAGTCAAGGGAGAACTGAAATGGTTGACACAATTGCCCCGATCATGGGCGCGGTTCTGATGTTCGCGGGCATCGCCGGAGTCGCCCTGAGCGTAACCATGATTATGAGAGGAAGCCGGGGCTAGCGTCCATGCCGGGTTTCGTTCACAGCGATTCGCCACTTTGGATTGTAGCGTTGCTACTTTCTCTAATGGCGGTTGGGTTGGGCATCCTCATATGGCTGTCGCCAATACCGGCGGGCGAACTTACACCTGGTCAACAAAACCTGATGAGCATTGGCGATTGGATTGTCAAAGCGTCGCTCGGCGCTATACTCGGATACGCTGGAGCGCGATTGTCCAACCGCAACCGAGACCGTCCGCCGCCCTCATAGCCGCCCGCGCTTCTCGTAAGCCAGCGCGTAAGCCTCCGGCGTATTCAGGTCTAGCCGCGCCATTGGGTCGTCTAATTGAAGGGCGTTTATCTCGGCGCGATGGCGTTCGAACACTTCCCGCAAGCCTTGGCGGCGCTCGGAGATTCGGCGCAGTTCCGGCAACAGCGCCGCCGAGAACATTAGGGGATGCCCGCCGCGTTCGCCGACTCTGGGGGACGTTATCAGCGCGTCCGACGACAGATGCGATTCCACGACGCGCGACACTATCGCCGCCGTTCGCGGCTGGTCGACGCCCAGCATCAGGATATGCGCCGCGTCTTCGGATATGGCGGACAGTCCCGCTTTTATGGAGGACGCGCGCCCGTCTCGGTAGCGCGGGTTGACGGCGACCTTCCCGCCGGCGGCGGTCGCAAGCGGCGCGATTTCGTCCGCGCGATGCCCCAGGACGACGACGACTTCATCCGCGCCGCCGTCGAGCAGGGCGCGGATTTGGCTCTCGACCAGCGTCTCGCCGCGCCAGGGGAGAAGCGGCTTGGGGCGTCCCATGCGCGAGCTTAGCCCGGCGGCGGTTAGTATGGCGGATACGGCGATGGCGCTAATCCGCGACCGCGATGGCGCGCTCGGCTTCCACTTTGGCGATGATGCGGTCTATGCGGCGCGGCTCCAGCTTCATCTCGCGCCCGTCGCCGCCCAGGCGGAACATTAGGATTTCGCCGATGATGCTGATGGCGATTTCTTCCGGCGTTCGGGCGTGTATGTTCAGCCCGATGGGGGAGCGTATGGAGCGCAGGCGGTCTTCGTCCATGCCCATTCTCACCAAGTCTTCGTAGATGAGTATGGTTTTGCGCTTGCTTCCCATTAGCCCGACGTAACGCGCGGGGGTGTCCGCGGCGGCGGCTAGGGCGACGTTGTCGAATCGGTGTCCGCGAGTCGCCACCACGATGAACGTGTTGGGGTTTATCGGCAGTTCGCCGAGCGCGTCCTCCGGCTTTTTCGCCACTACGATGTCCGCTTCCGGGAAGCGGTCGGGGTTGGCGAATTCAGCGCGGTCGTCGGTGATGAACAGGCGGAATCCGAGCGGTTTGGCGTGGCTGGCTAGGGCGCGCGAAACGTGTCCGCCGCCGCAGATGACCAACTGGGGCGGGGTTGTGTACGCCTCGATGAAGTACTCCGCGCCTTCTTCGGTCGTCGCGTATTCGTTTCTGCCCATCGCCATCAAGTCGCGGGCGCGCTTGACGGCTTGGCGGTCGAGAGACAGTTCGCCGAGCGTGCCGACGGTCGAGCCGTCCTCGCGGATGAACAGTTTGGCGCCCACATTCCGCGTTCTGCCGTCCGACGGCTTGATGAGGCTCGCCATCGCCACGGAGGGCCCCCCGGCGTAGGCGGCGTCTATCTCGCGGGCGAAGTCCAGGTAGTCGTCCGGGCGGTAAACCGGGTCTATGAGGAAGAACATGGTTCCGCCGCAGACCAGGCCGTCTTGGGCGGCTAGGTCTTCGTTGAGTTCGTATTCGCGGTGCTGGGCGTCGCCGCCGCGCTTCATCAACTCGGAGGCGGCGTACCAGATGTCGCCCTCGACGCAGCCGCCGCCGAGCGTGCCGACGCCGCTGCCGTCGTTCCGCACAAGCAACTTCGCGCCCGGCTTCTGCGGCGTGGAGCCCTTCGTCCTGACCACCGTCGCCATTACGAGCCGCTCGTCTTTTTCAAGCAGGTTTACCGCTTCGTGGAATACGTCTTGCATTTCACCGCCTGTTTTCTGTGGAATTGGCGAGCGCGTCCCTCCCCATTCGCCTTTCGCCTATGCCATTCTAGCACAAATCGGGGGCGTCTAGCGGACTAGGGTCTGGCGGACTTCGCCATCGGAGGCGATGGTCACGCGGAGCTCGTAGCGGTTGTCGTTTTCGTTGGTTTCCCGCACCGCGTCGTAGGGGTCGACCACGATGGTGAGCGTGTACGCGAGCGACCCGCTGCCCGGAAGCGTCAGGTAGCTTGACCCGTCCGCCCGCTCTCGGCGCTCGGAGCCGGTGAATTGGTTGAGCGTGGTGGCGATGTAGCAGTTCGCCATGGTTCTGCCCCTGAAGGGACATGCCGGTCCGTCGCCCCACCGCGCCTGAATCTCAAACGGGCGGTTGACCGGCGGCGGGAAGTCGAAACTGTCGGCGTCGCCGTTGCGCAGCCGATACTCGGCGTCCAGATAAAATCTGTTCGTTCCGGTCTGATCCAGCTCCCAGCGCCCTTTGACTTCCACGTTCCCAATCGAAAGATTCGGCAGGGTTGTGTGGTTGTAAGTCTCATGGGCGACCGCTATGGCGTATTTGTCGTCGAACCGCCGCCACGCCGTGTTGACTCTGTAATCGAGATACGCGGTGGGGTAGATGGCGACCGCGATGTCGTATGTTCCTTCCTTCGCTCTCCATACTTCGGAGCTGACTTGCTTGGTGTTGCCGGCGCGCAGGTCTCTCAGCGTGTCGATTCCCCGCCAGTAGATGTTTTCGCCGTTCATGTAGAAGGCGACCACCACGTCGTGGTTCACGTTCCTGTCGCTGTTGTTGGCGACGTGCGCCCAGAACGTCACCTCATCGTCGAGATGCGGGTTGTTCGGATGCCATTCTATATCGCTCACCTTGAACGGCGGGATGAGCGGGTTGGCGCTCACGATTTCGGAGTTGTTGCTTTCGTCGTACTCCGCCACTTCGTTGGCTTGGTCGACCACGACGCTGAGGCCCGGACGCCAATTCGCTTCGACGCGCCAATTCAGAGCGACGTCCCGCGACATGTTCGCGCCGAGGCCGTTGCTGACGGCATGCGAGGCGAGCGGCTCGCCGGCGTCGTCCAGCGCCACGACGAATTTGCCGGAAGGCGCGCTGCCGACATTCTTGACGCGGACGGCGAACGTCACTTCCTCCCATATGTCATAGGCGGGCTTTTCGGGGGATACGCTCACGCTTTCGATTACCAAATCCGTAAGCGCGGGCGTGGGCGTGAGCGTCGGCGTAAGCGTGGGCGTGTGGGTCGCCGTCGCGGTTGGCGTGTGCGTGGGGGTGTGCGTCGGCGTCGCCGTCTGCGTTGGCGTGGGGGTATGCGTCGCCGTCGGCGTGAGCGTCGGAGTCGCCGAAGGCGTCGGGGTATGCGTCGCCGTGGCTGTCGGAGTCGGCGTGGGGGTATGCGTCGCCGTCGGCGTCGGGACGCGGGCGCCCGCCAGCGCGCCGACCGCAACGGTGGGCGTCGGCAGCGGCGTGTAAGTGGGCTGGTCGGGGTACGGCGTGGGCGTCGGAATCGGCGTGTCCGTCGGGTTCGGCGCGGGGGCGCTGGAGGTCGGCGCCGGCGTGGGCGTCAGGGTGTAGAACGCCGGCAGGGCGGGCGTCGGGGTATTGGTCGGCGGCGCCACCACATATATGCGCGGCGGCAAGTCCGGCTGGGAATCGCCGCCCTGGAACGCCACCAGCGCCACTAGGAAAACGACGATTAGCGCGCCCGCTCCGCCGGCGACGAGCAGCGGGACGCGGTTTCTCAGATTCGGCGGCAGCTTGTCCAGAAGCGGCGAGGACGGCTGCGCCGGGCGCGGCGACGGCGGACGCGGCGACGGGCGGCGCGAACGGGCAGCGGGGCGCGGCGGCTCCGGGCTTACCTGCACCGGCGGGCGCGACGCGGACATCGAAGCGTCCGGCGCGGTCAGACCGAACATGGCGGACAGAACTTCCGCCAACTCGCCCGGCGTCTGATAGCGTTCCTCCGGCGATTTCGCCATGCACTTGGCGATTGCCGCCTCCAGCTCTTCGGAAACGTCTTCGCGCATGGAGCGCAGGGGTTCGGCGGTCGCTTCTCGGTGTTGGCTGGCGATTTCGGTCTGCTGGACGCCGGCTATCTCGGCGTCCGACCTGAACGGCGGCGCGCCGGCGAGCATGTGGTATATGACCGCGCCGAGCGAGTAGATGTCCGACCGCGTGTCGCCGCGCTCGCCCGCCCACTGCTCCGGCGGCATGTAGAACGGCGTCCCGAACTGCGAACCCGCCTGCGTCATGGACGCCATGCCCTGCGCGTGGGCGATTCCGAAGTCTATGAGCTTGACCATGCCGCCGGCGTCCAGCGACGTGAGCAGCAGATTGGCGGGCTTGACGTCGTGATGCGTGATGCCGTTTCTGCTGGTCCGCGCCGCCTCCAGCGCCAGCGCCGTCTGATGCGCGATGGAGACGGCGTGCGTCACGTCCATCGGCCCCCGCTCCACCAACTCGCTGACGACGTGGGGGACGTATTCTATGGCGATGTATTGCGAGCCGTTATGCTCGCCGATTTCGGAGATGCCGGCGATGTTCGGGTGGGGGATGGACGCGACTATCTGCGCCTCGCGCCGGAATCGCTCGATGACGTCGGGCGTGGCGAGATGCGGATGCAAGACCTTCAGCGCCACCTCGCGCTGCAGCGTCGGGTCGTAGGCGCGATAAACCGCGCCCTGGCTGCCGGAGGCGAGGCTGGCGATGACCTGGTACTTGCCGATGTTCTCTTGCGGGGCGTTCGTCATGTCATGTCCATTTTAGCGCAGGCGGCGGATGCGGCGGCGGCTGTATCCGAAGCGGATTTTAGTAGGTCGCGTTGCTTGTGAATCTGTTGTTGTTTTCCGACTTCTCGGCGACGTTGTTGTATGTGTCCGCTACCGCCGAGAACTTCACTGGAACCGTCGGCCATGCAAATGTGATGTACGCGAGCGTTTGGCGTCCCGCGCCGAGCGAGGTTATGACGCCATCGCCGACCCAGTCGCCGTTGGCGTACAGGCTCACCGTAAAGCGGTCGGCGTCTCCGTTGCCGCTGTTTTTGATGTTAAGGATAACCGATTGTTCGCTTCCGCCTTCCGCGTCTCCGACGACGTTTATGCCGACCACTTCCAAATCCGCCTGCGCGGTGGCGTCGTAGTGGTTGACCAGCGTGTTGTTGCCCTCGTCCGTTTCGGGGATTTGGTTGTTGGCGTCCGCCGTCGCGGTGAACGTGAATCTGCCAAACCGCGCGCTCCATGTGAAGCTCTGGGACGCCGCGGCGCCGGGGGCTATCGACGGCATGTTGAGGTATTTTTCTAGGCGGGACGGTCCGTCGATGGTGAACCGAACGACCGACGCTCCGGCGGCGCTCGCGCCCTGATTCGCCACGACCACCGAGATTGTCGTGTTCTGACCCGCAGACGGGGTTTGCGGATTCCACTCTATATCTTGCACGTACAAGTCCGCCGACACGGTGGCGTCGTAGCTGAACAGATGCGAATTGTCGCCTTCGTCGGATTCGTCCACCGCGTTTTGCGAATCGGCGCTGACGCGGAATTCGCGCGCGCCGACTTCGGCGCGCCAGGCGAACGCCGCCGTCCCGGACGCCCCCGCCGCCAATCCGTTGGGGAAGCGGAAATCGTCGAGACGCCGACCGGTGGAATCCTCGCGGAAGCCGACTTGGAATCCGGGCGCGTCCGCGTCCCCTTTGTTGCGGATTGCGACGTTGAAAGTCACCGAATCGCCCGCGGCGGGGTTCTCAGGCGCCCACGTCGCGGACTCCACAACCAAATTGGCGAGCCGCGTGTTGTCGTAATTCGCCCACGCTTCATTGTTGCCGTAGTCCGTTTCGATGACGCCTCCGTCTGGAACGACGCGCGGATTGACGCGCGCGGCGAAGCTATGCGCGCCCTTTTGGGCTGTCCACGCGAAACCAACGACCGCCGAATCGCCGGCGTTCAGTTGGGGCAATTCCAAATGAGGGAATATCTCGACGTCATCCACGAAATACTGGATGGACGACGCGGGCGCCCGCCCCTCGCCTCTGTTCTCCACCGTTGCGGAGACGGTCACTTCCTCGCCCAGGGCCGGGTTCTCCGGAGCCCATGCGACGCTCGCCGCCACAAGGTCGGGGACCAGGGTGGCGTCGTAAATCTTCTGGATGTAGTTGTTTTCTCGGTCTATCTCCCTAGTCGGCTTCGAGTAGTAATCCACGGAAGCGTTGAGGGCGAACGTCTCCTGAGTCGCCGTCCATTCAAGTTCCACAATCCTGGATTCGCCCGCCGGAACGCCCGGCAAGACGAATTCCGAGTCATCCGATTCGGCTCCCCGCCAGGGCCAGTGTTCCGCGTCGCCGACCAAAGCGACTCTGGATTCGCCCGCGTCCATGTTGCCGCCGTTGACCACTTTCACGGCGAACGCGACCAAATCGCCCGCGGACGGCTTTTCGGGCGTCCAAGTCACGCTTTCGATGTACAAGTCGACGAATACTGTGGCTTCATATGGCATGTGGAGCGCGTTGTTGTCGTCGTTCGTTTCGGGGATGGTCAGGGCGGAGTCCGCCGTCGCGTTCAGCCTGTGGCTTCCCGCTTCCGCGGTCCATTCGAAAGCGGCGCTCGCCGTTTCGCCGGGGGATATGGGCGGCAGATTCGTTTCGCTGTCGGAAATGTCCCCGATGCCGAATCTAAGCGCCGATTCCGCCGCGCGCCCTTCCCCCGCGTTTCTTACAGTGGCGGTGAACGAGACGGGCTGCCCCAGTTCGGGATTCCGCGGACTCCACTCGATGGATTCGACCACAAGGTCCGCCAGCGCCGTGCCGTGGTAGAGAAGCCCCCGCGCCACAGTGTTGTTGCCTTCGGATGATTCGGGAATCAGGTCGTTGGAGTCCAAATCGAGTTTGATGTTGTGATGCCCGGCTTCGGCGGTCCACTGGAACGCCACTTCCGCGCTGTGTCCGGCGGGGATTTGGGGGATGTCGACCTCGCCGGTCTTCGCGCCGTCCGCGCTTTCTATGGAGTAGGCGAGATTGGTCGCTTTCGCGGCGCGCCAGCCGTCGTTTCGGACGGTGACGGAGAATGTGACGGGGTCCCCCACCGACGGGTTGATGGGCATCCATCCGAATGTCTCCGGAGCGACGCGCAAATCCGCCAGCGCGTTGGGGTTTTCAGGCATGGGCGCGACGGTCGGCGGCGACGGCGTCCGGGTGGCGGTCGGCGTCGGCGGCGCGGGCGCGGGCGTCGCGGTCGGAATCGGCGCGGGCGCGGAAGTCCGCGTCGGGGTCAGCAGGGCGTCCCGGATGAAGTCAATCGCGCTGGCGGACGGAACGCTGGTCGCGGTCGGCGCGGGGGCGAATGTCGGCGGCGGCGCGGGCGTGAATGTCGCCGTCGGAGTCGGCGGCGGCGCGACGACTACGATGCGCGGCGGCGGCTCCGACGCGCCGCCGGACTGCGACGCCATCAGCGCCACAAGCGTTATGACGATTATCGCCCCGAAACCGCCGGCGGCGAGCAATGGGACGCGGTTTCGCAGGTCCGCCGGCAATCTGTCGAGCAGCGGCGAGGACGGAGACGGGCGCGAAGGACGCGGCGGGCGCGCGACGGGCGCGATTTTCGGCTCCGGGCTTATTCGGACGGGCGGGCGCGACGGCGCCATCGATGCGCTCGGCGCGGCTAGGCTGAAGGCGTCCGCCAACGCCGCCGCCAACTCGCCGGGCGTCTGATAGCGCTCCGCCGGCGACTTCGCCATGCACTTGGCGACCATTGCCTCAAGAGTTTCCGGGACGTCCTCGCGGACGGAGCGCAGGGGAACGGGCGCGGCTTCCAGATGCTGGTCTGCTATCGCCTTCTGCTGGGCGAGCGGATTTTCGGCGTCGGAATCAAACGGGACGCGCCCCGCGAGCATGTGGTGCATGACCGCGCCGAGCGAGTAGATGTCCGACCGCGTGTCGCCGCGCTCGCCCGCCCACTGCTCCGGCGGCATGTAGAACGGCGTCCCGAACTGCGAACCCGCCTGCGTCATGGACGCCATGCCCTGCGCGTGGGCGATTCCGAAGTCTATCAACTTGACCATGCCGCCGGCGTCCAGCGACGTGAGCAACAGGTTGGCGGGCTTGACGTCGTGATGCGTGATGCCGTTTCTGCTGGTCCGCGCCGCCTCCAGCGCCAGCGCCGTCTGATGCGCGATGGAGACGGCGTGCGTCACGTCCATCGGCCCCCGCTCGACCAGCTCGCTGACGACGTGGGGGACGTATTCTATGGCGATGTAGTGCGAGCCGTTATGTTCGCCGATTTCGGAGATGCCGGCGATGTTCGGGTGGGGGATGGACGCGACAATCTGCGCCTCGCGCCGGAATCGCTCGATGACTTCGGGCGCGGCGAGATGCGGATGCAAGACCTTCAGCGCCACCTCGCGCTGCAGCGTCGGGTCGTAGGCGCGATAAACCGCGCCCTGACTGCCGGAGGCGAGGCTGGCGATGACCTGGTACTTGCCGATGTTCTCTTGCGGGGCGTTCGTCATGGTTCGTCCATTTTAGCGCGGGCGGCGGCTATTGCCAGACCACTTGGACCGCGTTGTTGTCTTCGCGCGCTTCCGCGACGGCGTTCGCGGAATCCACCACCACCTTGAGCGTGGCTCCGCCGACCGGCAAATCAACGTCGTCGAAGTACACGCGGTCCCTCTCTCCGGCGTTGAGTCTGCTTATTCTGGCGTCGGCGCGGAATTGTCCGTTGACGTACAGGGCCGCTATGGACGCGCCGGCGTCCGCTCCGCCGATGTTTTCGACCAGCGCGCGGACTTGATACTCGCCGTTCGCGGTACGCACTTCTATGTTGACCGCCACGAGGTCCGCCTGGGCCGTGTCGTTGTAGTTGTTGACCAGCGTATTGTTGTTTTCGTTCGTCTCGACGACCTGCCGGTAGGCGTCCGCGCGCGCCGTGAATGTGAATCTGCCAAGCCGCGCGGTCCAATTGAAGCTCTGCGCGGCTGTCTCGCCGGGCGCCAGCGCCGGCATGTGCAGGTCGCGCGAGGCGCGATGCGGGCCGTCTATGACGAACTCGACCGCCGATTCGCCGGCGGCGCTCTCGCCGCGATTCGCCAGAATCACCGTGATTGTCACATTCTGTCCCAGCGCGGGGGTTTGCGGATTCCACTCTATGTCCTGTATGTACAGGTCCGCCGTCAGCGTGTCGTTGTAGTCGAACGAATGGGAGTTGTCGTCTTCGTTGGATTCGTCCACGTCGTTGGACGAATCGGCGGTTATGACGAATTCGCGTTCGCCGGCTTCCGCGCGCCATTGGAATGTGGCGTTGGCGGACGCTCTCGCCGCCAAGCCGCCGCGGAATTGGAAATCGGCAAGCAAGCCGCCGACGTTCGCGTCTCGGAAGCCGGCGCGGAATCCGGGCGCGTCCGCGTCGCCGGCGTTGCGGACGACGGCGCTGAATGTCACCAAATCGCCCGCGTCGGGCTTTTCGGGCGTCCAAGTCGCGGACTCCACCACCAGATTGGCGAGGCGCGTGTGGTCGTAGTCGGCGGTCGTTTCGTTGTTGTCGTAGTTGGTTTCCACGAGGGTTCTGGGCGAGTTGACGTTCGTTCGGAATGTATGCCCGCCCTTTCCGGCGTTCCAAACGAAGGTCGCGTCCGCCGACTCGCCGGGGTTCAGGTCGGGGATTTGCAGTCTGCCGCCCTTCGTCATAAAAGACCCGGCTTCCACCGAGTACGCGACGGACGGAGCGGCAGCGCGCCCCTCGCCTCTGTTCACCACCGTCGCCGCGACAATCACTTCGTCGCCCAGCTCGGGAGTCTCAGGCTGCCAGACGATGTTTGTCACCACCAGATCCGGCAGGACGGTGGCGGCGTAAGTTTTCTCTATGGCGTTGTTGTCGTGGTCTATTTCCGCGTCCGGATTTCCGTAATTCTCCGCGACGGCGAAGAGTTCTACATTCTCCGGCGCCGCCGTCCATTCGAATTCCACAACCGTCGACCCGCCCGCCGGGACGCCCGGCAAGGTTGCCTCTAGGTCGTTGGGCATGGACAGCAGAAGGACTTGTGTTTCCCCCGCGGCCAGATTGCCGCCGTTGACCACTTTCACCGCGAAAGTGACCGTATCGCCCACGGACGGCTTTTCGGGCGTCCACGTTATGTCTTCCACGAACAGGTCGACGAATACGGTGGCGTCGTATGTGTGGTAGAGCGCGTTGTTTTCGTCGTTCGTTTCGGCGACGGTTTGGGCGGCGTTCGCGACCGCGTTCAGACTCTGGATTCCCGCTTCCGCGGTCCATTCGAAAGCGGCGATCTCCGTTTCGCCTGGGGGGATGCGCGGCAGGTTGGCTTCGCGGGCGTAATTCTCACCGACCCCGAATCTGAGCGTGGACGCCTCCGCGCGCCCCTCCCCCGCGTTTCTCACGGTCGCGGCGAAGTAGACCGGCTGCCCCAGTTCGGGATTCCGCGGATTCCACTCGATGGATTCGACCACAAGGTCCGGCAGGGCGGTGCCGTGATAAATCAGCGGCATGGCGGGGGCGTTGTTGCTCTCGGACAACTCGCGCACTTGGTTGCCCGCGTCCGCTTCGAGCGATACGGCGTGGAAGCCGGCTTCGGCGCGCCAGCTGAAAGTCGCTTCCGCGCTGTGGCCCGCCGGGAGCGGGCGAATGGCGACCTCGCCGCTGTCCGCGCCGCCCTCGCTGTCTATGGAATAGGCGAGCCGCGACGCGCCGGCGTCCCGCGAGCCGTCGTTTCGTATTGTCGCAGTGAACTCGACCAAGTCGCCGACCGACGGGTTGGGCGGATGCCATCTGAAATCTGCCTCTATCACTCGCAGGTCCGCCAGGGCGTATGGGTTGTCGGGCGTGGGCGTGGCGGTTGGCGCGGGCGTCGCCGTCGGCAACGCGGGGGTCGCCGTCGGCGCGGGCGCGGCGGCGGGGACGGACGCGCTCGGCGTTCCCGACAGCGCCGCTCTGATGAAATCCACCGCGCTCACGACGGTCGGCGCGGGCGTCCGCGTCGGGCGCGACGACCACATGGGCGAGAACGTCGCCGTCGGCGCGGGCGTGAAAGTCGGCGTCGGCGTCGCCGGCGGCGCCACCACGATGATGCGCGGCGGCGGCGGGTCGTCGGATTGCGACGCCATGATGATGAGCGTGAAAATCACCAGCATCGCCCCAAGTCCGCCGGCGGCGAGCATCGGAACGCGGTTTCGCAAGTTCGCTGGCAGTTTGTCGAGCAACGCCGGCAGCCTGTCGAGCAACAACGGCTGCGGGGCTTGGTACGGGCGCGGACGGGGCGCGCTCGACGCTGGCGCTGGCGCGCCGCTCGGCTCCGGGCTTATTTGGACGGGCGGGCTCGACGGCGTGAGCGAGGCGCTCGGCGCGTCCAGGCTGAACGCGGCGGCGAGGTCCGCCGCCAAATCGCCCGGCGTCCGGTAGCGGTCGACGGGGGATTTCGCCATGCACTTGGCTATCATCGCCTCAAGCGCTTCGGGGACGTCGTCGCGGACGGAGCTCAGCGGCGCGGGCGCCGCTTCGAGATGCTGGTCCGCAATCGCCTTCTGCTGGGCGAGCGCGTTCTCGGCGTCCGAATCGAACGGAACGCGCCCCGAAAGCATCTGATACATGACCACGCCGAGCGAATAGACGTCCGACCGCGTGTCGCCGCGCTCGCCCGCCCACTGCTCCGGCGGCATGTAGAAGGGCGTTCCCCACTTCGAGCCCGCCTGCGTCATCGACGCCATGCCCTCCGCGTGGGCGATTCCGAAGTCTATGAGCTTAACCGCGCCGTCCGCGTCCAGCGAAGTGAGCAGCAGGTTGTCGGGCTTGACGTCGTGATGCGTGATGCCGTGCCTGCTCGTCCGCGCCGCCTCCAGCGCCAGCGCCGCCTGATGCGCGATTGATACCGCATGGGCGACGTCCACCTGCCCGCTCCGAATCAACTCGCCGACCGAGTGGGGGACATATTCGATGGCGATGTAGTGGGAGCCGTTATGCTCGCCGATTTCGGAGATGCCGGCGATGTTCGGGTGGCTGATGGACGCGACTATCTGCGCCTCGCGACGGAAGCGCTCGATGACGTCGGGCGACGCCAGATGCGGATGCAGCACTTTCACCGCCGCCTCGCGCTGCAGCGCCGGGTCGTAAGCGCGATAAACCGTCCCCTGGCTGCCGGAGGCGAGGCTGGCGATGATCTGGTACTTGCCGATCATGCCCTCTTGCGGGAGGTTTGTCATGGCGTTCGACATGGTTCGCCGTCCCTAGCGCGGCGGGAGCGTGGCGGCGGATTGGGCGTCCGTCGCGCCGGCGCCCGCCGGGGAGTCCGTCTCGGCGGCGGCTTTCAAGTCCGCGTTCATCTGCGCCAGCGCCACCGTGATGTTGTCCGTTCCGCCGGCTTTGTTGGCTAGGTCTATCAATTCGCGGGCGGCTTTCTTCAAGTCCAGCGACTTGCCGCCGCCGATGATTTCGGCGATTGTCTTGTCGTTGACCATGCCGTGCAGCCCGTCGGAGCAGAGCATGATTCTGTCGCCGCGCTTGAGCGGCATGCGAGTCACGTCCGCTTCGACGGACGCGCCCACGCCGAGCGCGCGGGTGAGTATGTTCCGGCGCGGGTGGCGCTCCGCCTGCTCCTCCGTGAGCGCCCCGGCGGCTACCATCTCGCCGACCCAGCTGTGGTCGTTCGTGACGCGCTTCAGCTCGCCGTCCCGCCAAAGATACATGCGGCTGTCGCCGACGTTTCCGATTATCATGTCGCCGCCCGCGAACAGCGCCGCCACTAGGGTGGTTCCCATGCCGCGATACTCCGGCTTGGCGGACGCTTCGCCGAAGACGCCGGCGTTGGCGCGGGCGAAGGCGCGGCGCATGGCGGCTTCGTTCGGAGCGTCCGCGCCCTTGAGCGACCCGACGAGCAGGTCGAGCGACATTCGGCTGGCGACTTCGCCGGCGGCGTGTCCGCCCATGCCGTCCGCCACGGCGACGAGCGCTTCGCCAAGCGCCCACTCGTCGCCCGCGCGGACGTCGTAACTGTCCTGATTGACCGAGCGGACGCGCCCGATGTCGGTGCCGCCGAACGCCGACACGGGTTCGCGCTTGGTCCAAGGGAGGAGTTGCTTTATCATCGCTGCACGCTCGGCATCATTAGGGTGAATTCCGACTGGCCGATGGTTACGCGGTCCCCCGCCGAAATCCGCACGCCCTTTATCACTTCGCCGTTGACGGATGTGCCGGACATGGAGCCGAGGTCGGATACGGTCGTGCGGTCGGCGTCCACACGTATCATGGCGTGTTGGCGGCTGACGGTGGGGTCGGACAGGGTGACTTGCGCGGACGGGTCTCTGCCGATGACGTTCTGGGCGGACGGCAACGGGAAGCTGCGCCCGGCGTCAGGCCCCGACTGCGCGATGAGCGAAAGCGAGTGTCCCGACGAGGAGCCGACTATGGTCGCGCCGGACGACGGGGTTCCGTGGGTCACGTCCACGTTCATCAGCCCCAGCGTGGTTCTGCCGACGGTGATGACCCCGCCCGCGCTCACGCGGCTGCCGGATATGCGGTATCCGCCGATGCGCGTGCCGCTGGCGCTGCCCAGATCGACTAGGGTGAACTCGTCGCTCTTGACGCTCAGCATGGCGTGGGCGCGCGATACGGACGCGTCGTCTATCTGCAGATCGTTGTCCAGGGCGCGCCCGATGGTGTTGTTGCCCTCTTTCAACTGCATGGACTTGCCTTCGGAAGGCCCCCGCGTAACCACGACCCACGCCATGGAGCGGGCGACGTCCGGCTGCATCGCCATGGTCGCGGACGGCGCGTTGGCGGGGGCGAAGCCGCCGGCGGGGCCTACGGCGGTCGCGCCCATGCCGCCGCCCGCCTGCGTCGCCGAAGGCGGCGCGGTGAACGCCGGAGGCGGCGGCGCGGGCGGGGGCGGGGGCGAAGCCCCCGTAATCGCCGGCGACAACCCCGCGAATCTCGCCGGGTCGAGTATTATCCACCCCATGATGACCGTGAGCGGAAACGCCAGCGCCCCAATGAGATGCAGCGCGTCGGAATCCAGCCCTATCTCGAGCGTGCTGTACGCCGCCGCAATCGCCAGCAGAACCACATTCAGCGCCATCAGCACGACCATCGCCGGCTGCATCCCCGCCCAGTTGGAGCGGACGACGGCCATGATGGTGAGAACCGCCGCGATGAGAAGGAACGGAACGCTCCAGAAGGCGGTGTACTGCGACAAGCCGGTCGCTTCGGTGTCGCGTGAACCCGATCCGGAGTCGGCGGCGGCGGCGCCGCCGTACTCCGCGGGTCCGCAGCGCGTCATCTCTATCGCCCCGCGCGAATACTCGCCTATGGCGCAGGCGAATTCCACAAGGTCGCCCTCGATGGTTTCATCGAGAAGCGAGTCCGCCAAGCCGACGAGGATCACCTCTTCGCCATCGAACGAAGTTGACAGATAGACGTCGCCGGCGCGGCTGATTTCCGCCACCGTTCCGGTGACGTTCACCCGCTTGGAAAGCCAGTCCGTCTCGTAGTCGTCCGGGCTGTCGAGATACGCCGCCATGAGCTCGTCGGCGGAGTAGGGCTCGCCCAAGTCCGCCTGAGCGCACGACATGGCGAGAGCGGCGAGCAACGCCAGACTCGCCAGAGCGACTATTGACAGTTTGAAGTTCAACATACCCTCCCGCGCCGGATTCCCCTGAATCGGGATGATGACGGCGATGATGGATTCGCATGGCGCAGTTTACCATTTTTTGGGGGGACGCCGCCCCGCGGCGGCGCCCCCGCCGCCTAGACGCTCGGCCTCATCAGCGTGAACTCCGACTGCCCGATGGCTATTTTGTCGCCCATCGCAATCCGAACGCCGCGTATGGACTCGCCGTTCACCGACGTGCCGGACATGGAGCCGAGGTCGGCGATGGTGGCGCGGTCGGCGTCCACGCGGACCATGGCGTGGCGGCGGCTGACGTTGGGGTCGCTCAGAACCACCTGCGCGGACGGATCCCTGCCGATGACGTTCTGCGCGGACGCCAACGGGAAGCTGCGCCCCGCGTCCGGGCCGGACTGCGCCACCAACGAAAGCGAATGTCCCGTCGCCGCCGTGACGATGGTCGCGCCGGACGAGGGCGTTCCCTGCGTCACGTCCACATTCACCACGCCCAGCCGCGTCTGCCCGACGGTGATTACGCCGCCCGCGCTCACGGGGACGCCGGCGATGCGGCGGTCGCCCACCCGCGTCCCGCTGGCGCTGCCCAGGTCGACCAGCGTGAACTCCTCGCCCTTGACGCTCAGCATGGCGTGGGAGCGCGAGACCGACGCGTCCTCTATCTGCAGATCGTTGTCCAAACCCCGCCCGATTGTGTTGTTGCCTTCCTTCAGCTGCATCGACTTGCCTTCGGAAGGGCCTTGAGTGACCACCAGCCAAGCCAGCGAGCGGGCGACGTCCGGCTGCATCGCCATGGTTTCGGACGGTCCGGGCGCGGCGGCGGCTCCGATTCCGGGTCCCGCGACTGCGGTCGCCCCCATGTCGCCGCCGCCCGCCATGCCGCCGCCCGCCATGCCGCCGCCCGCCATGCCGCCGCCCGCCATGTCGCCGGGGCCCGCCGCCGTCGCTCCCATGTCGCCGGGCGCGGAATAATCGGTCGGAGGCGGCGGGGCGAAGACCGGCGGAGGCGGCGGCTCATAGCCGGTGACGCTCGGCGGCAGGAACGGGAACCTGTCGGGGTCGAGTATTATCCAACCCATCACGATGATGAGCGGGAACGACGCCCCCGCCAGAATGTTCAGAACGGTCAGATTCAGCCCCTTGTAGTCCAGCAGGACGGACGCCGCCGCCCAAGACAGCGCGAAGACGCCCAAGACCATCAGCGCGACCATCGCCGGCTGCAGCCCCGCCCGCCAGTTGGCGCGCGGCACCGCCATGACCGTGAGCGCCGCCGCGATGACCAGAAGGGGGACGCTCCAGTACTCCATGATCGAGCGCGTTCCCGAAGCGTCCGTGTCGGTCGCGGTCGCGCCGCCTTCCCCGTCCGCGTCGGTCGCGCCGTCCGCGCCGTACTGCGCGGGTCCGCACTGCTCCATGTCAATCGCGCCGCGATTGTAGCCGCCCACGACGCAGGCGAACGCCGCCGCGCCGCCGACTTCCACCTCATCGAGAACCTCGTCCGAAAGTCCGATGAGGACGACGGTTTCGCCATCGAACGACGTCGCCAGATGGACTTCGCCGCGGCTGACGGCTTCCACCGTTCCGGAGACGTTCATCCGAGTGCCGACCCAGTCCGTTTCGAAGGCGTCGCTGTCGTTGTTGTACGCCGCCATCAGCTCGTCGGCTTCATAGGGAGTTCCCAAATCTTCCGCCCCGCCGCCGCAGCCCGCGATGAACGCTATCAGCGCCAAGCTCGCCAGCGTGAAGATTGACAGTTTCGAGATCAAGATGTCCTCCCGCGCCAGGTTCTCTGAATGGGGATGATGAGGATTGCACAGATTAGTTTAGCATGTTTCGGGCGCGCCGCGCTTGCGTTCCTGATTGCGAATGTTTAGCGCTCCGCGAAGCGGAGAACCGGCTTTCGGATTGTTCCCCCGCCGCGAATTCGGCGTTCGCCGCGTCCAAAAATCGAGTCGCGGTTTCGAATCGCCCTTGGATTGGCATGCCGGTTTCCGCATTTCCGCCATGTCATTCCCGCGTAGATGAAGCCGAAGAACCATCGCCGCCATGCTCCGCGGGGCCGCAACCTGCCATCTCTATCGCCCCGCGCGAATACTCGCCTATGGCGCAGGCGAATTCCACAAGGTCGCCTGCGTTGGTTTCATTGAGAAGCGCGTCCGCCAAGCCAACGAGGATTATCTCTTCGCCATCGAATGAGGTCGACAGATAGACTTCGCCGGCTCGGCTGACTTCTTTCACCGTTCCGACGACGTTTATCCGATGGTTCAGCCAGTCCGCCTCGTAGTCGTCCGGGCTGTCGAGATACGCTGCCATCAGCTCGTCGGCGGAGTAAGGTTCGCCCAAGTCCGCCGCGCCGCCGTATTCCGCGCGCGGAAAGAGAGTCGAAGAATCATCGCCGGCGGTCTCGGCTTCGCCGCCGTACTCCGCGGGACCGCAGCCGGTCATCTCAATCGCCCCGCGCGAATAGACGCCTATGGCGCATGCGAACTCCACAAGGTCCCCCTCCGCGATTCCGTCGAGATATTCGTCCGCCAGTCCGACTAGGACGACGTCCTCACCATCGAATGACGTTGACAGATGGACTTCGCCGGCGCGGCTGACTTCCTTCACAGTTCCGGAGACGTTTACCCGATGGTTCAGCCAGTCCGCCTCGTAGTCGTCCGGGCTGTCGAGATACGCCGCCATCAACTCGTCGGCGGAGTATGGTTCGCCCAAGTCCGCCGCGCCGCCGTATTCCTTGCGCGGGAAGAAAGCCGAAGAATCATCGCCGGCGGTCTCGGCTTCGCCGCCGTACTCCGCGGGGCCGCAACCGGTCATCTCTATCGCCCCGCGCGAATAGACGCCTATGGCGCAGGCGAATTCCACAAGTTCGCCCTCCGCGATTTCGTCGAGATATTCGTCCGCCAGTCCGACTAGGACGACGTCCTCGCCATCGAATGACGTTGACAGATGGACTTCGCGGGCGCGGCTGACTTCCTTCACCGTTCCGGAGACGTTTACCCGATGGTTTAGCCAGTCCGCCTCGTAGTCGTCCGGGCTGTCGAGATACGCCGCCATCAGCTCGTCGGCGGAGTAGGGTTCGCCCAAGTCCGCCGCGCCGCCGTATTCCGCGCGCGGAAATAAAGCCGAAGAATCATCGTCGGCGGTCTCGGCTTCGCCGCCGCGCTCCGCGGGACCGCAACCGGTCATCTCTATCGCCCCGCGCGAATAGACGCCTATGGCGCAGGCGAATTCCACAAGGTCGCCCTCCGCGATTTCGTCGAGATATTCGTCCGCCAGTCCGACTAGGACGACGTCCTCGCCATCGAATGACGTTGACAGATGGACTTCGCGGGCGCGGCTGACTTCCTTCACCGTTCCGGAGACGTTTACCCGATGGTTTAGCCAGTCCGCATCGTAGTCGTCCGCGCTGTCGAGATACGCCGCCATCAACTCGTCGGCGGAGTATGGCTCGCCCAAATCCGCCGCGCCGCCGTATTCCTTGCGCGGGAAGAAAGCCGAAGAATCATCGCCGGCGGTCTCGGCTTCGCCGCCGTACTCCGCGGGACCGCAGCCTGTCATCTCTATCGCCCCGCGCGAATAGACGCCTATGGCGCATGCGAATTCCACAAGTTCGCCTGCGTTGGTTTCATCGAGAAGCGCGTCCGCCAAACCGACGAGGATTACCTCTTCGCCATCGAATGAGGTCGACAGATGGACTTCGCCGGCGCGGCTGATTTCTTTCACAGTTCCGGAGACGTTTATCCGATGGTTCAGCCAGTCCGCCTCGTAGTCGTCCGGGCTGTCGAGATACGCCGCCATCAGATCGTCGGCGGAGTAGGGTTCGCCCAAGTCCTTGGCTGCCATCCGGTCGGAGTCGGGCGGTTCGCCCAAGTCCTTGGCTGCCATCCGGTCGGAGCCATGCGGCTCGCCCAAGTCCGCCGCGCCGCCGCAGCCTATGACGACCGCTATCAGCGTCAAACTCAACAGCGTGGAGATTGCCAACTTCAACGTCAATACATCCTCCCGCGCCAAATTCTCCAGACTGGAATGAATAGCAGGTTGCTCGGTTCAGTTTACCGCATTTCAAGCGGACTGCGCTTTGAGACCCGTTCACCGCCGTTCCATTCGCCGGCTGGGTCACGCCCTCCAACAATGCGGCGAACCGATTTAGCGTTGAATTCGCCCCCCGCTTCCTCATGCTTGCAACGATGCGCTTGCGGATAGTGGATGGCGGTCGCCCGCGCGCGTCTTTCCGCCGCGCCGCCGCGTCATGCCCCATTCGGCGCGGCGGGCGGCGGTTGCAATCTTCGGGCGAGTCGGCTATAAATTGCGCCGTTCGGATGCGGACGGCGCCGCGCCAACCACCCGGAGCGCGAGCGCCAAACCCAAATCATCAATTTCGGAGAACGCCATTATGAAAGCGGCTAGAATCAGCGCTCCCAAGTCTTGGGAGATAATGGACGACGTCGAGACGCCGACAATCCAAGACGGGCAGTGCCTCATCAAACTGGAGCGCTGGTCGGTGTGCGGGAGCGACATTCGGCACGGCTACGGGGACGTCTATCCCGAAGAGAGCTACCCGATGCGCGTGGGAGGCCCCTGCCACGAGTGCGCGGGCGTGGTCGTCGAGAGCCGGAGCGACGCGTTCCGCGAGGGGCAGCGCGTCATAGTCCTGCCCGGCATGGACGGCCCCGGCGGGCTTGTGGAGTACATGGCGAGCTCCCCCGACCGCATGGCGCTTCTGCCCGACGAAGGCGACCTGAGCGAGTGGGTCATGTGCCAGCCGTCCGGCACGGTTCTCTATTCCTGCCAGCGGATGGAAACCATACTCGGCAAGCGCGTTCTCATCTTCGGGCAGGGCAGCATCGGCTTGTCGTTCACGGCGATAACGGCGCGCTCCGGCGCGCGGCAGGTCATCGCCGTGGATTTGGAGGACTACCGCCTGGAGTACGCCAAGCGCTTCGGCGCCACCCACACGCTCAACCCGACGCGCGACAATCTCGATGAGGCGATAGCCGAGATAACCGGCGGGCGCGGCGCGGAGATTTCGGTCGAAGCCGCCGGCTACGCGGACACCCTCAACAACACGTTCAAGCACGTGTCCAAGTTCGGACGCTGCATCATCTTCGGCTTGCAGGGCGGGCTTGAGGATATGACGCCGCTCCACTTCCGGCAGTTCTTCATGAACACGCCGACAATCGTCCCCACGGCGGGCGCGGCGAGCGGCGACGCCATAAGCCACATAGAGCGCATGATAGAGTTGCGCGAGCGCGGCTGGTGGGACCCGGGCGAAATGGTCACCCACCGCATGGGCTTCGACGACGTCAAAGCCGCCTACGACATGTACGAAAACCGCGATGATGAAGTGGTCAAGGCGGTGATGAGCATGTAGGGGCGGCGACAAATCCTCTCTCCCTTGATGGGAGAGGGCTAGGGTGAGGGTGTCCGCGCCGCCAGGCGCGGGTTCGCCAACCGCGAACATGCCCCTATTAGGAAGAAAACACGAACACGGGAGAGGGCAAGCGAATGAAAGCGGCGAGAATCAGCGCTCCCAAGACTTGGGAGATAATGGACATCGAGACGCCGGCAATCGGCGACGGCAAGTGCCTCATCAAACTGGAGCGCTGGTCGGTGTGCGGAAGCGACATTCGGCACGGCTACGGGCCGGTGATGCCGGAGGAAGATTACCCGATGCGGACCGGCGGCACCTGCCACGAGTGCGCCGGCACCGTGGTCGAGAGCCGGACGGACGAGTTCCAGGTCGGCCAGCGCGTCATAGTCCTGCCGGGGCGCGACACCACCGGCGGGCTTGTGGAGTACATCGCGGGAAGCCCCGACCGCATGGCGCTTCTGCCGGACGAGGGCGACCTGAGCGAGTGGGTCATGTGCCAGCCGTCCGGCACCGTTCTCTATTCCTGCCAGCGGATGGGGACGATACTCGGCAAGAGCGTGGTCGTGTTCGGGCAGGGCAGCATCGGCTTGTCGTTCACGGCGATAACGGCGCGGGCGGGCGCGCGCAAGGTGATAGCGGTGGATTTGGAAGACAACCGCCTGGAATTCGCCAAACGCTTCGGCGCGACCCACACTGTGAACCCGACGCGCGACAACCTCGATGAAGCGCTCGCCGAGCTGACGGACGGGCAAGGCGCGGAGATTTCGGTGGAAGCCGCCGGCTACCCGGATTCGCTCAACAACGCCTTCCGCCACGCCAGCTCGGACGGCGGCAAAGTGATCATCTTCGGAATCCAAGAGGGCGGCGGGGACGGCTCCATCCCGCTGATTTTCCGCAACATGTTCAAGGAAGGCGTCACGGTCATCCCCACGCAGGGCGCGGCGAGCGGCGACGCCATCAACCACATCCAGACGATGATTGAGCTGAAGCGGCGCGGCTGGTGGGATCCGGGCGAAATGGTCACCCACCGCATGGCGTTCGACGACGTCAAAGCCGCCTATGACATGTACGAAAACGTCGAGGACGACGTGGTCAAGGTGGTGATGGAGGCGTAGAAATAAGGGCGGCGCTTCCGACAATGCCCACCATCCTGGGGGATATTCCCATGCGCCCATTCGGTTTCGGCGGCTCTGTCCGCAGACTCATTCTGATACTGGCGGCGCTCGCGGCGGGCGCGGCGTCCGCCGCTTGTTGCGACGGCTATCAGTCGGGCGGCGTGTCGAATGTGGCGGTCGCCGGCGGCGGAACCGTTATCGCGGACAATCCTCCCAGCGTCTCCGAGGACGGCGGGCTGACTTGGGTCGGCGCGGGCGAACGGTTGGATTGGAGCTACGACGCGGGGACGAACGCGAGCGTCGAAACGCCTCGCGGGACTTACTTCATAGAAGGCGCGACAGTTTACCGAAACGCGGGCGGCGAGAGGCGCGAAGCGTACTCCGCCGCCCACCTAAGCCAGTCCGCCAACCGATGGGCGCAGGCGCTGGACGCGCCGTCTTGCGAACCCAGGCTTACAACCCATCCGAAGGACATAACTTACGACCCCGCCAGCGGCAATGTAATAGTCGCCATGGGGTTGATGGGCGCGGCGGTCGGACTGCCGAGCGGCGAGTGGCGCGAGGTCGCGGTCGGCTGGAGCTACCCGCGCGATTTTTCGTTCGCGGCTAAACTGGGTCTGCTGACTGAAAACGGCTTCTGGGCGGGCGCGCTCGCCGCCGCCTTCGCCATCGGGGGCGTCGCGGTCGTATTCTACGCCCTGCGCGGGGAGCGCCCCGGAATCGCGGCGCTCATCGGAATCGGGTTCGTCTTGGCGTTGCCGATAGTCGCGGCGGTTCCTTTAATCGCGGTCGCGTTCCTGTTTGGGAGATTGGAACAGGTTTTATTCGCCCTACTCGCCGGCGCCGCGCCGCTGTTCGCCTTGACTAAGGCGAAGTCGTCGCCTTTCCGGCGGGGAATCGCGCTCGGATGCGTCGTCGCCGGCGCGCTTTTGGGTGCGGCGGCGCTGCTTCCGTATAGCGTTCGAACCCCCGCGAGCCCCGCCGCTTCTTTCTTTGGGGGCGCCGCGTGGGACTTGGGCGCGTATGGCGTCATACTCGGCGCGTTCGGATTGGCGCTCGCCGCGCTCGCGTGGCGGCGGATCGCCGTCGTCGCGTCCGCCGTCGCGCTGTCTTACGCGCTGCTGGTCGTCGCGTTCGCGCTCTGGATAGCGAACGCGGTTGCGCCGGCGGTCTTGTTCCTGCTCGCGCCCGTCGCCGTCGCCGCCGCGCTGTGGCGCTTCTTCCTGCGGGCGGATCCGGAACGGCGGGACGCCTAAATCCCCTTGCGCCCCCGCCGCGTTCGGCATTACACTTGCCATAAGCCTGGCGCTGATTCACCAAAATCGGAAGGAGACGCGAAATGACAGCCACGCTACTGCCCAGCGAGAAGCTCAGCGAGGAAGAAATCCGCATTAGGCGCGAAAGCCGCGAGGCGTGGATCCGCAGGCATGAGCGCATGGAAGCGGAATTCCCCCGCGTAAGAGAGGAGCATCCCGACAAATGGGTGGTGTTCGGCAACGACGGGTTCATCGCGGCGAGCGACGACCTGCTCGCCCTAATCGACGAATACAAGGAAAAGGGGCACCACCCCGACGAGGTGCTGATAGAGTTCACGCACGTCTCCACCTTCCCTCTCTGGGGGGCGCCGGCATAAAATGATCATCGGGTGGTTCTCCTTCGCCGGAAAGCCGTTTGTCAAAGCCCGCGTAACAATTCCGCGTCTCGGAGTTCAGCGCGAGGTTGAGTTTCTCGTCGACACCGGCGCGGACAGGACATGCCTCAATCACCGCGACGCCGCGAACATGGGGCTTTTCCCGGAAATCTTGCGGGGAAGCGAGATGACGCATGCGGAAGGCGTCGGCGGGGGGAGGGCGAGATATTTCAGGGAATACGCGCGGCTCGAGTTCATCGACACCGACGACGGGCAGCCCCACGGACGGACGCTCAGACTGCTGATAGCGGACATGTCCGATGCGCCGTCGCCCATTCCGTCCTTGCTTGGGCGGGATATTCTGCATCTCTACCGCATGGTTTACGCGCCCGCCGAAAGGCGGCTGGAGTTGGACGCGCCGTCGGCTTGACTCGCTTTCGCGCCCCGAACTCCGCTTGCGCCCCCGCCGCGTCCGCGTTACACTTGCCATAAGATCGGCGCTGGTTCAATCAAAATCGGAAGGAAACGCGAAATGACGGTCACCATAAAACGTGGAAAGAAGCTCAGTGAGGAAGAAATCCGGATTAGGCGCGAAAGCCGCGAGGCGTGGATACGCATGTATCAGCGCATGGAATCGGAATTCCCCCGCGTAAGAGAGGAGCATCCCGACAAGTGGGTGGCGTTCGGCAAAGACGGGTTCATCATGGCGAGCGACGACATGTTCGCCCTAATCGACAAATGCAAGGAGATGGGCTACGGCCACAGCGACGTGCTGATAGAGTTCACGCACGTCTCCACATTCCCTCTCTGGGGGGCGCCGGCGTAAAATGATCATCGGGTGGTTCTCCTTCGCCGAAAAGCCGTTTGTCAAAGTTCGCGTGACAATTCCGCGTCTCGGAGTTCAGAGCGAGGTTGATTTCCTCGTCGACACCGGCGCGGACAGAACGTGCGTAAATCACCGGGACGCCGCGTACATGGGGCTTTTCCCGGAAATCTTGCGGGGAAGCGAGATGACTCGCGGGGAGGGCGTCGGCGGAGGGGCGAGATATTTCATGGAAGACGCGCGTATCGAGTTCATTGAGACAGACGACGAACGCCCCTATGAGCATACGCTTAGCCTGCTGATAGCGGACTTGTCCGATACGCCGTCGCCAATTCCGTCCCTGCTTGGGCGGGATATTCTGCATCTCTACCGCATGGTTTACGCGCCCGCCGAGCGGCGGCTGGAGTTGGATGCGCCGTCGGTTTGACGCGATTTCGCGTCTCGCAGAAGTCCCCCGCGTCCGCCAAGAGGTTCGTTCGCCCGACATGCCTTTCATTCCCAAGTTCGCCCGCCGTTCGAGACGGCTCAAAGGTCCGCTGGAGACGCCGGATTTGATAGTCGTCGGGCTTGGCAACCCGGAGCCGCATTATCTGAACACCCGCCACAACGCCGGCTGGTGGCTTGTGGACGCTCTGGCGGAGCGTCACGGAATCGAGATTCTGCGCGCCCATTCGACCGCGCGGCTGGGGGTCGGCAAGGCGCGGGGGGATGAAGGCGGCGGCGGCGAAAGCCGCGTCCTCGCGCTCGCCAAGCCGCGCACTCACGTCAACGGAAGCGGCGAGGCGGTTCGCTATCTGCTCGCCCGATTCGGCGTCTCGCAAGAGCGGCTGCTGGTCGTTTACGACGAGGCGGCGCTTCCCCCCGGCGGGCTCCGCCTGCGCCCCGGCGGCGGCGCGGCGGGGCATAACGGCGTCAAATCCATCATATCCGCGCTCGGCGGACAAGATTTCGCCAGGTTGCGAATCGGCGTCGGACGCCCGCCGACGGGCGGCGACATGGTCGGCTGGGCGCTGGGCGAGCCGTCCGAGGAAGACCGAAATCTGATAGAGGACGCCGTCGCGAGAGGCGCGGACGCCGTCTTGACTGTTCTGAACGAAGGCGTCGAGAGCGCGATGAACCGCTTTAACTGAACGGGCGCCGCCGCCCTACGCAAGCCCCATCGTCCGCGCGAAGCGTTCAATGTAGCCGGACGACGCCCCGTATTTCATCTCCGCCGCCTTCGCTCGGCGCGTCCATAGTTGCAGGTCGTACTCTTCCATGAAGCCGATTCCGCCGTGGATTTGCTGGGCGGATAGGGTCGCCGATTTGTAGGCGTGGTTGGTCAGCGTTTTGGCTAGGGATATTTCCTTGTCGGCGGATTCGCCGTCTTCCAGGCGGGTTATCGCTTCGTAAGTCGCCAGCCGCGCCGAGTCTATCGCCATCGCCATGTCCGCGCAGGCGTGCTGAACGGCTTGGAAAGTGGCTATGGCGCGTCCGAACTGAACGCGGCGCTTGGCGTAGTCCACCGTCATATCCAAGACGCGCCGTGCGCCGCCCAGACTGCGCGCGCAGTGCAGCATCGCCGCGCGGTCCATCGCTCGGCGGATGGCGGATTCGTCCCCGAACGGCGCGCCGTCCGCCGCGGCGCCGTTCAGATGGACGGCGTACAGCGGCTCGCGGGCGATGCCGTCCAGCGCCTCCAGGCTTATCCCGTCCCCGGACGCCGGCGCGATGAACAGCGCGACGCCCCCGTCCGACGCCGCCGGAATCAGCAGCGAGTCGGCGGAGTTGGCGTACTCCGCGAACATCTTTGTGCCGCTCAGCGAGAAGCCGCCGTCCGCGCGCCGTTCCGCCCGCGTCTCTAGGCGCTCCGGGTCGCAGCGCCCGGATTTCTCGAAAAGCGCCGGCGCGAAAATGCGCGAGCCGTCCGCGATTCGCGGCAGAATCTCCGAACGGAGCGTCTCCGGCGCGGCGTCCAGAATCGTCAGCCCGACCGCGGCAACGGTTTCGAAGAACGGACCGGGAACCAGCGCGCGCCCGAATTCCTCCAGCAAAACGGCGAGGTCGGTGAGCGAGCCGTCCGAGCCGCCATAGCGCTCAGGGAAGGGCAACCCCGTCCATCCCATCGCCGCCATGCGCTCCCAGAGATCGGCGGGGTAGCCCCGCTCGTCCTCTTCCATCGCGCGAACCAGCGTCGTGGGACACTCCGAGTCGAAAAACTCTCTTGCTTCGCTTTTTAGGCTTTCCTGCCTTTCGGTCAGGGACAGGTCCATGCTTTCACGCTCCGGCGAGATTTGGCGTCCGGCGACGCGGCGAATCGTCGTTCAGGATAGAGTTCTTGTCGGCGGAGGTCAACGCCCGCCGAGAAATTTCCGGGATTTCCATATAGAAGGGCGGCGGCGGGGCGAAAATCGCGGCATGCCCGCTCCCGTTCCGCCGATAATTCGGATTGCGTCAAGCCGCGTTCGCTGATACTATGTTAGCGCCGGTTCGGAAGGCGTCCCCTGTTTCGGTTATCCGAGCGGGGGACACATCTCCTCTTGCCTTCCGGACCGGCGAGCGGCGGACGGGGACGCGCTTGGCGAAACAGCGCCGAGCGCATCAGCAAGCAAGGCGAGATGATCTATTGAACGGAATTGGAATAACGGCGGTTCCCGGCGTCATGGTCGGGCATTACACGGACATGCAGAACGCGACTGGCTGCACGGTGGTGGTGTGCGAGGAAGGCGCGGTCGGCGGGGTGGACGTTCGCGGCTCCGCGCCCGGCACGCGGGAGACCGACCTGCTGTCCCCGACGGCGACTGTGGACAGGGTTCACGCCGTCCTGCTCACGGGCGGCAGCGCCTTCGGACTGGCGGCGGCGAACGGCGTCGCCAGCTATCTGGAGCAGAAGGGCGTGGGCATCGAGTTCGGCGGCGCGGTCGTTCCGATTGTGCCGGCGGCGGTGCTGTTCGACCTCGGAGTCGGCGACGGCTCGGTCAGACCGGGGCCCGAACACGGACGCCTCGCCTGCGCCGCCGCCAGCGCGGGGTTCGTGACCGAAGGCAGCGTCGGCGCCGGCGCGGGCGCGACTGTCGCCAAACTGCTCGGACGCTCGCGCTGCCTCAAGGGCGGCATCGGCGCGGCGAACGTCGAGCTCGGCGGCGGGCTGGTCGTCGGCGCCATAGTGGCGGTGAACTCCGTCGGCGGCGTCGTGGATCCGGACACCGGGCGCGTAATCGCCGGGCCGCTCGCGGACGACGGACACACGATGCTGGATTCAATGTCGCTGATAACCGACCCGAACTTCGAGACGTTCCGCGCCGGCGCGGGGCAGAACACCGCCATAGGGGTGGTGGCGACCAACGCCGATTTGAGCAAGACGCAGGCGAACAAACTGGCGTCCGCCGCCCACGACGGCTTGGCGCTAGCCGTCCGCCCGGCGCATCTGACGAGCGACGGCGACACGTTCTTCGCGCTCGGAACGCGGCGGCACGCCGGCGATTTCGACATGGACAGGCTATGCGCCGCCGCCGTCCTAAGCGTCAGCCGCGCCATAGCGCGCGGAGTCCGCGAAGCCAACGGAGTCGGCGGCGTCAAGGCGATTTCGGAACTAGGGGGGTGATTGGACATGGCGATGATGACGGTTTCGGAAGCCGCCGCCATTCTCAAGTGCGTTTACGACAAAGCGCCGGAAGGGAAGAAAGCGCTTAGCGTCCACCTGTTCGGCATAAAGTACGCCGCCGAGCTCGCCGGACTTTCGATTAAGGAAGTGGCGACGCTCGCGGGAATTCCGGGCTACGCCGCCGAAATAAACAAGGGGCGCAACTTGGCGGGATACGTCGACATAAAGCCGGGTGTTGACTTGTGTTCGTAAGGCAGGCTCTGAGAAGGGGCTTGCATCTTGTCAGAATCAGGATTCGCGGGATTAAAGGATTTTCAGGATTCCCCCGGCGTGCGTTTTCTCCGGGAAACAGCGAGTTTGGCGGACGAAATCCTGCAAATCCCGAAAATCCTATAAATCCTGATTCTGACAAAGCCGCGCGTCCGCCGGAACGACGAAAAGCGAAACAAGCCCTTGCAAACTGAACTGGGGGTTGATTGGACATGACGATGACTGTCGAGGAAGCCGGCGACATTCTTAGGGGCGCGTACAACGACGCGCCGCAGGGGGAGGCGGTAACAAGCCTTTTCATATTCGGCATCAAGTACGCCGACGACCTGGTTGTGTTGTCGCTCAAGGACGTCGTTCGGAAAGCGGGCATACGCCCAACCTACTACACGGAGATTCGCCGTGGGATTAAGTTGGCGCAGTACGCCCAGATAAGACAGGACGCGGACTTGTGGCTGTGATGGCGGGATTCACCAAATCCACCCCCATCGGCTTCATCGGCGCGGGCGTTCGCAGGGCGTCTGACCGATTACGCTGTCCAACCCGAAATATTGGGCGTGGCGGACTGCGCCGGAATTCCGGGCTACGCCGCCGAAATAAACAAGGGGCGCAACTTGGCGGGATACGTCGACATAAAGCCGGGCGTGGAGTTGTGTCGGTAAAAGCGGGGGCGACAAATCCCCTATGTCCCGCTCCGCCCCCGTCATTCCCGCGAAAGCGGGAATCCAGAGGGGCGCGACCAAGATAGCCACCTGAAATCAACCTTGAATCGCAACCAACGTATCCCCTCTCCCTTGATGGGAGAGGGCTAGGGTGAGGGTGACGCGCGCAAGCGCGTCTGTGGCGCGGACAATTCGTTTCTTACTGCGAGGATGATAGAACATGGCGATGACGGTAGAAGAAGCCGCCAAACTGCTCAAGGATGAGTACGCCAACGCGCCGAATGGCGAAAAGACAACTCGCGTCCATCTGTTTGGCATCAGGTACGCCGACGATTTGGCTAGGTTGTCGGTTCCGGAGGTTGTGAGAAAATCCGGCATCCCTAGCAATGTGGAAATTAACGCGGGAATCAGATTGGCGAAACATGTCCAAATCAAACCGCCCGCGATAGAATTCACCAAATCCACCCCCATCGGCTTCATTGGCGCGGGGGCGGTGGGCGGGTCGCTGGCTGCCGCCCTTAGCGGCGCCGGATACCCCGTCGTCGCCGTCGCCAGCCGGACGCCGGAATCGGCGCGGAAGTTCGCGGCGCGCCTGCCGGATTGCGCCGTCCAACCCCACATGCAGGGCGTCGCGGACCGCGCCGATTTCGTGTTCATCACCACATCGGACGACGCCATCGCGCCGGTGTGCGAATCGCTGCGGTGGCGCGATGGGCGGGGCGTCGCGCACTGCTCCGGCGCGGCGAGTCTGGAGCCGTTGGCGAGCGCGAAGGCGCAAGGCGCGGCGGTCGGGGCGTTCCACCCCCTGCAGGCGTTCACGTCGGTGGAAGAGGGCGCGAAGAACATCCCCGGAACGACTTTCGGAATCGAAGCGCCGCCGGAGCTGAAAGATTATCTCAAGACAATGGCGCGGGACATCGGCGGCAACCCCATATTTCTGCGACCGGAAGACAAGGTTTTGTACCATGTATCCGGCGTTCTGATGGGCAACCTGCTGGCGGTCTTGGCGTCCGTCGCCGCGTCCTTGTGGCGCAAATTCGGACACGACCGGAGCGAGGGCGTCCGCGCCCTGACTCCGATGATGGTCGCCGCCGCCCGCAATCTGGACGCCAACGGCGTGCCGCAGGGCGTCGCCGGCCCCTATCCGCGCGGGGACGTGGGGACGATACGCAAGCATCTCGAAGCGCTTAAGGCGGACGCGCCGGAGTATCTTCCGCTATACTGCGAGTTAGCCCTCGCGGGCTTGCCGTTCGCGGTGGAAAAGGAAGCGCTCAGCCAAGAGCGTTCGGACGAAATCAAGGCGCTGGTCGAGAGTTTTAGAGGAGGCGAGCGAGAAACCTAATCAGCGTTCGGACGCCAACCAACGGACTTCACTCGAAAAGAGGAGGTACCAAATCATGCGCGTTACAATCAGAGACCTGCGGGAAATGAAGGGGCGAGGCGAGAAAATCCCCATGATTACCGCCTACGACTACACGGCGGCGCAACTCGTCGAGCGCGCCGGGATTCCGATAATCCTCGTGGGCGACAGTCTCGGCCAGGTCATGCTCGGCTACGACTCCACCGTCCCCGTGAGCATGGCGGACATGGTTCACCACGTCAAAGCCGTCGTTCGCGGGACGGCGCGCGCACATGTGGTCGGCGACATGCCGTTCCTAAGCTACCACGCCGACATCCCGGACGCAATCCGAAACGCCGGGCGGCTGCTCCAAGAGGGCGGCGCGCAGTCCGTCAAGCTCGAGGGCGGCATAGAGCAAGCCGAGACCGTCAGCCGCGTCGTCGCCAGCGGGATTCCCGTCATGGGGCATATCGGGCTTACGCCGCAATCCGTCAACCAGCTGGGCGGCTACCGCGTGCAGGGCAGAACCCTGAAAGACGCCGTGCGCCTGATGGACGACGCCCGCGCGCTGGAAGAAGCCGGCGCTTACGCGATTGTGCTGGAGTGCGTCCCCGCGCCGCTGGCTCGGATGATTAGCGAGCGCGTGGAGATTCCGACCATCGGCATCGGCGCGGGCGCGGGCTGCGACGGGCAGGTGCAGGTGTTCCACGACCTGCTGGGGCTGTACGGCGACTTCCAACCCAAACACGCGCGCCGATACGCCGACCTGGGCGAGACGATAGCCGCCGCCGTCTCGGATTACGCCCAAGAAGTGCGGGACGGCGCCTTCCCGACGGACGCGGAGAGCTACCGGATGAGCCGCAAGGCGCTGGCGGCGCTTACCGAGCGATGCGGGGAGCCGGCGCGAGATGCCGCCCCCGTCCTCTGACCCGCGCGCCGCCGTCGCGGAGGCCGACGCCGCCATCGAGCGCGACCCGGCGGACGCCAACGCCTATTTCCGGCGCGGAAACGCGCTGTCGAACCTGGGCGAATACGCCCGCGCCAAGTCGGATTTCGAGCGCGTGATAGAATCGCGCCCGGTGGACAGCGTGGCGTATAACAACCTGGCGGTGGCGAATCTGTGCTTGGGCGAGTACGCGGACGCCGCCCAAAACGCGGCGCGCGCCGTCGAGCTCGCTCCGGATTACCGAGACGCCCATCACAACTTGGGCTTGGCGCTGTTCGAGACGGGCGACCCGCGCGCCGCCCTAACCGCCTTCGACCGCGCCATAGAGATTGACCCGGCGTACCCGCCCGCCTACCGCCACCGAAGCGCCGTCCGCCACATTCTGGGCGACTCGCAAGGGTCTTACGATGATTTTCTGCGCGCGCGCGAGCTGGATGGGCGTGAGGGCTTGCAAGGGCATGTTTAGCGGATTTAGGCGCGGATTGGACGCTTTTCGCCGCTTCGCGCCCCTGCCGCCGTCATTCCCGCGAAGGCGGGAATCCAGAGTGGAGCGACCAACTTAGCAACTAGAAACCAAGCCCGAACCGCAAGCGACAAATCCCTTTTCCCTTGATGGGAGAGGGCTAGGGTGAGGGTGTCCGCGCCGCTAGGCGCAGTCTTGCGCGGATTGCCGGCCAATCCTCCCTATGCGCGAGGCGCTCCAGAACGCGGTTCGCGCCCTCTTGCCGCGCCTGCTCCAGCTCTGTTTCACTCACTCGGACGCTCATCTCACGCAACTCGGCTCTCAGCCCCGCTATCGCGTTGCGAACGCCGGTCCACAGCGTCGCCAAGCCCGCGAATATGCCGATAGCCAATCCGGTGAATCCGATGACCAAAGTGACGAAAATTGTCAGTGTGGCGGAATCCATACCGCAAATCCTTTCCCGCCGTTCGCCGATTACGCATCAATTATACCGGATTACAAGACGCTCTACCCATTCCTCGCCTCCACCCGCCGCGCCGTTATGATGAACGCCGTATGCCCAATCATCCGATGGGACGGTCTGACGCTGCGCCCGCTCACGTTCCACTGGCGCATCATTATCTCCATCGTCTCTATCATATCGAAGCCGCCGTCCGCTCGCAGGGCGCGGACGTGGTCGTCCACCTGCGGCACGGTGGGGGCTAGGGCGAACAAGACGCCGCCCGGAACCAGCGCCGCCGCCGCGTGGGGGACGACGCGCCAAGGCTCCGGCAAGTCCAGGATGATGCGGTCCAAATCGCGCTCTGCGAAGCCGTCATAGACATCGCCGATTTTGATTTCGAGGTTGTCCCAGCGCTCGAAGTAGCCGGCGACGTTGGCGAGCGTCCGATCTATCATGTCCTGCCGGTCGTATGCGAAGACGCGCCCGCTTTCGCCGACCGCGCGGAGCAGAAACATGGTCGCCGCGCCGGAGCCGGCGCCCGCCTCCAGAACCCGCGCGCCGCCGAAGACGTCCGCGTAAACCAGCATCGCGCCGAGGTCTTTGGGATACATGACAGTGGCGATGCGCGGCATACGCAGAGTCAAATCCGAAAGCGTCGGGCGAACCGCCATGAGGCGATGCCCGCGGCTGGTGACGACGCGGCAGCCCTCGTCCCGCCCGATCAGCTCGCCCGTCGGATAGTTGCCGACGTGCGACTCGAACAGCCCGCCGTCCGCGATGTCCGCCAAGTAAACGCGCCCCTTGCGGTCGATGAGCTGCACGCGCTCGCCGGCGCGGAAGGGGCCGCGGCGGCGCGTCGGGGCATTGTTGTCCGCGTCTTCCATGAAATCTCTTTCTCCGTCGCCGAACCTTTGGCGTCGTCGATCTATTAACTAGGTAGTGTTGACCCAGCAATTTCGTCGTTCAGTTAGTGCCTCCGTACTGGTTGCACCAGGGTTCATAGATGCTGTCGAACACCGGAATCATCTCCGTGTGAGGTGACCCTTGAGGAACGCCAGCCTTCCGGACCTCTTCCATGATGATTCCCTGAATTGAGGTTTCTAGCTGTATCAGTTCCTGGTAGTTCCAGTCCCAATTGCTTTGGCAACTGTGTCGGAAGTGTTCGTCGGTCGGTATCCAGCCCCAAAACTCTTGATGATGCTTTCGGATGGCTTCACTGACCTCGCTCATTGTCCGAGTAGCCGGTAGCGGCGTCTCAGTTGGTGTTGGGTCGGATTGCGGTGTCGTGCAAGCGCTCAACACCAGAAGCAGCGTGGCTAACGTACCGCCGATGAGTTTCTTTCGCATGCTACTACTCTTCTACTCTCGCCGTGAGTACTCGCGGGTCAGTGTCTGCAGTTGCCCCCCCTAAACCCCGCCGCGTCTGGGCCTGAACACCCCGAACGAGCTGGTGTAGCCGTGCAGATAGGTCGAGCCGCCCACCTGCCCGATTTCGCCGTTGCAGAAGAAGCCCGACAGGGGAATGTCGCCCACTTTGTCGCGGAACATGTCCGTGTCGTGGTCGGGGCGTCCGTATAGATATTCGCCGCGCCCCAGGCATTGGAACAGCAACGCGCCGGCGGACGCCGTGCCGATTTCGCTGCCGACATATTGGTCGAGCATCTCGCTCAGGTCTTGCGAGGACGTCTCGGAATCGCGCAGGTGGAATTGGACTATCTGCCCTTCCTTCAGAATCTCGCCCACCGCCAGCGCCTCGCCGCGCGCGTCCATGCCGATTATGTTGCGGATGAGAAAGTCGCCCAGCTGCGGCGCGTCGTTGAACTCGTCCATCACCACGCCGAGAAAGAGCGAATGTTGCGCCAGTTGCTGGTCGCGCGAATCCAGCCGGCGGAACAGCTCGCGCAGGACTTCCAAGACGCCTCTGCCGTCCACTTCCCTGAGCATGTTGCGCTCGGACGCGGTTATCTGCATCCGCTCGCCGATGGGACGGCAACCCTGCGCGACAATGGTATCGACCGCGACGTTGCCGCTGAGCGCGACGCCCGCCGCGCCGGATCGGTAAACGGCGGCGCCGGCGTAGAGCGCGTTCGCGCCGGGGTTCTGCCCGCCGGACGCCAAGCCGCCTATCTTCGCGCCGCGCGGGAAGGCGTAATCCAAGCCCATCAGCAGGTTGTCGCCGCGCATGCTGAACGGGTCGGCGAGCAGGATGAACTGCGGGTCGTCCGCCGCCGCCGCGCCCATCAAGTCCTCCCACTCGGATGGCGGGGCGTCGCCGTCCGGCAGGTCTTCGTCGCGGATGTGGAAGGGGGTAATCGCCACGCCCGGCAGAATCGCCGCCGTGAGCGAGAAGCCGGGGCGGTTCTCAATCTCGCGCCCCGCGCCGATGACGCCGCCGCCGGAGCAACCCGCCAGAGCGCAACCGCCGAGCAAGTCGCCGACCAGATCTGGAAGCTCATCGTACCGCGCCGCGTGATGCGGGGATACGAAGGCGACCGCCAAATCCGGCGCCCGCCCGCCCAGCGCCGCCCTTATCTCGCCCGCGCACTCCGCGACGGCGTATTTTAGAACCCGATGCTCCGAAACGGCGGAAGCCCACTGCATGTCATTGCCTGCCTTTGGTTGATTCGGGCTTATTGTAGCAGACGATGGGGTTGGGGGTTGGCTTGCGTGTCTTTGTCAGAATCAGGATTTTGCGGGATTTCGCTTTCGCCGCGGATTGCGCTTTTCGCCGCAATCGGAAATCCCGCCAAGCCGAATGTGGACAAGCGCTTGTCGGACGAAAACGCGCGTGGGGGAATCCTGATAATCCTGTAATCCCGCAAATCCTGATTCTGACAAAGCGCTCCGCCCTCTGGATTCCCGCTTTCGCGGGAATGACGGGGTATAAATCCTGCGCGAATGACAACGCCGCCATCCCCCCGAATCCTGTACACTCCCCCCATGAATCCCCCGCAAGACGACGTCCACATACGAATACGCGATGTCGGCAAGACTTTCGCGCTCGGCGCCGGGCGCTCTCTGCGGGCGCTCGGCGGCGTGAATCTGGACGTCGCGCGCGGGGAGTTTCTTTGCGCGCTGGGCCCCAGCGGATGCGGCAAGTCCACGCTCATAAAGCTCATCGCGGGGTTGCTGGAGCCGACGGACGGCGAAATCGCAATCGGCGGGCGGTCTCCGCGGCATGCTAGGGCGGATAGGGAGTTCGGGCTGGTCTTCCAAGAGCCGGCGCTTCTCGCTTGGCGAGACGTCGCCGCCAATGTGCGGCTGCCGCTCGAAATCAACAACCGGAACCGCCCGGCGGACGCGCCTTCGGTCGATAGCCTTCTGCGCCTGACGGGGTTGGAGGATTACGCCGACTATCACCCGCATCGGCTTTCGGGGGGGATGCGGCAGCGCGTCGCAATCGCGCGGGCGCTGGCGACGGGGGCGGGCGTCCTTCTGATGGACGAGCCGCTCGGATCGCTTGACGAGATAACCCGCGCCGCGATGCGCCAAGACCTCGCGCGCATCCGGCGGGCGCATCGGAAGACCGTCGTGTTCGTCACCCACAGCGTCGCGGAGGCGGTGGCGCTTGCCGACCGCGTGGCGGTAATGTCGGCGCGTCCGGGGCGGATTGTGGACGTCTTCCCGATAGAATTGCCGCGTCCGCGCGGCGAGGGCGACGACGACATGGAACGGGGGGGCGAGTTTCTGCGATACTCTCAGTTGATTCACGACGCGCTCAGACTTGGAGGTTCGCCATAGACACGCGCAACGCCGCCGGCGCCGCGCCCGCCGCGTCCCGCCGCCGGTCGGACGGGGACGGGAAGGCGGTCGGACGCGGACGCCCCGCCGCGCTCCGGCGCTCGCTCATCGCCGCGTTGCGCCGCGCCCTGCCGCCCGCCGCCGTTCTGCTCGCCGCCGCCCTCGCGTGGGAGGCGTGGACGCGAACGGCGGACGTCCCCGCGTACATTGTCCCCCCGCCCAGCGCCGCGCTCGCCGAGTTGTTCGGCAGACTGCCCTATTTCGCGGGGGAAGCGGCGGTTACGCTCGGCGAGGCGGTCGCCGGCTTCGCGCTCGGCTCCGCCGCCGCCCTAAGCGCCGCCGCGCTCATGGCGCATTTCCGTCTCGTGGAGCGCGCCCTCTACCCCATCGCCATACTCATCAAGGTGACGCCCATAGTCGCCGTCGCGCCCCTGTTCGTGATCTGGTTCGGGTTCGGACCCGCTCCGAAAGCGCTGATAGCCGCCCTGATAACCTTCTTCCCCGTTCTGGTGAACGGCGTGACGGGGTTTCGGTCGGTGGACGGCGGGGCGCTCGCCTTCATGCGCTCGCTGGACGCCTCGCGCCGCGAGATTTTCCTCAAGTTGCGCCTTCCCAGCGCGATGCCGTTCGTCTTCGCCGCCTTCCGCGTCGCCGTTCCCCTGTCGCTGGTCGGCGCGGTGGTCGCCGAGCTGTTCAGCGGAAATAGAGGTTTGGGAAGCGTTATAATAGTGGCCTACAGCAACCTGAACATGCCGACCCTGTTCGCCGCCATATTCGCGCTGTCGGCAATCGGCATAGCCCTGACCGCCGCCGTGTCCGCTCTTGAGAAGCGGGTTTTGTTCTGGCATCAGTCCCAAGCCTTCGGAGAATTCTGAATTGAACATCGCAAAACTTGGCGCGCTCGCCGCGAGCGCCATGCTCGCCGCGCTGGCGCTCATGTCCGCCGCCTGCCGAGAAGAAGAAACGCCGCCCGCCGCGCAAGAAGAGACGGCGGGATCGAGCGTCACGCTGCTCGAAGAAGAGACGCCGCGCGCCGTGGCGTTCATGGCGGGCTTCAAGCCGCAAGCCAACCTGCCGTTCGTCTCGGCTTACGTCGCCCAAGAAAAGGGCTACTTCGCCGAGCAGGGCTTGGAAGTGGAAATCCGCCACGCCGCGCAGGGCGAGCATCTAAGCCTGCTCATGGCGGACGAAGTGCAGTTCACGACGGCGGACGCCAACACGGTTCTCCAGCGCCGCGCGGAGCCGGGGCTGCCCATAGTCGCCATATCGCTGTTCGGACAGCGCGGACAGCAGGCGTTCCTGGCGCTCGCCGACTCCGGCATCAGTTCGCCGAAGGACTGGGAAGGCAGGACGTTCGGCTACAAAGTCAGCGTCCCGCCGGACTATCTCGCCATACTCGAAGCCGCCGGCGTGGAGCGCTCGCGCATTGAGGAAGTCCGCGTCGGATTCGACCCGCGCGTTCTCACGGAGGGCAATGTGGACGTCCTCGCCGCCTTCAAGTCCAACGAGCCGAACGTCATAAGAAACTTGGGCTTCGAGACGGTCTTGTTCGACGCCGCCGATTTCGGAGTCCCCACGCTCGGCTTGACTTACATAACCCGCCAAGACGTGATAGACGAAAACGCCGACACGACGCGCCGCTTCCTGAAGGCGACCATGAAGGGCGCGGAGTTCGCCGCCGACGCGGACAATACGGAAGAGACGCTCGACATAATCCTGAAATACGCCGAGAACGAAGACCGCGAGCATATGCGCTTCATGCTGTCCGCCGAGCTCGCCGACGCCGCGTCGGACGGAACGGAATCCAAAGGGCTGGGCTGGATGACCGCCGAGCAGTGGCGCGCGTTCCACGATTCGCTGGTGAAATACGGCGCGCTGGCGGAGCCGGTCGAAGTGGGCGACGCCTTCACGACCCGCTTCTTGGAAGAGATTTATGAAGGGGCGTGGATAAGCTGGCCGTAGGGGATGGCTTAGCCGCCGCGCCACCGCTCCGCGTCGTCTTGGGGCGCGTAGCCCGCCAGCTCGCGCGCGTTGGATATGTCCCAGAAGCGCCAAGTGTTGTCGGACACGCCGTAAAATATGGCGTATCGCAGCTCGTCGGGCGCGTTCACGCAGGCGCGAACCAAGCGGACTAGGTCGCAGTGAGTCAGAAGCGTGGCGAAGTGGCGAATCGACGTCGGGCGGCTCTCGCGGTTGAGCGTTCCGATTCGCAGGCAGATTACCGACAATCCGTGAACGTCGGAGTAGTAGCGTCCCGCCGCCTCGCCGAACGCTTTGCCGACGCCGTAGGGACCGTCCGGGCGTATCGGCATGTCCGGCGTCACTAGGGGGAAGGCGCCGGGAGTCAAGCCGCCGTATTCGCCGGCGACTATGGAGGCGTATGGCTCATCGTTTTCGTAATTTCCGGTTGCGTGGTTGGAGCTTGCGAAGATGACGCGCTTGGCGCCCGCGCGCCGCGCCGATTCCAGGGCGTTCCAAGTGGACGGCAGGTTGTTGTCGCGGACGACGTCCCAGGGGCTATGCTGGTCGGGGACGCTCGCGAGGTCTATCACAGTGTCCACGCCGTCGTATGCGCTCAGCCCCGCGTCCAGGTCGGCGGCGTCCGCGACGACGCTATCCGCGCCGTCGACCGGCGCGATGTCCAGCCCGCGCAGGTCGAAATCGTCCGACAGCCCGGCGCGCAACACGCCGCCCACAAGCCCGGCGGCTCCGGTTATCAGGATTTTTTTCGCGTCAGGCATGTTTTCTCCTTGCGCTCGGCTTGAACTCGCCCACTATAATACCAGCAGTCGTTAGCGGTTGTCGGTCGGCGGCGGTTCGCGCTCCGACGATTTTGCGGGGAGATTGACGAAATGTCCAACGCGCGGATACTGGAAGTCGCAAAAGAGAAGGGCGCTCTGCTGTTCGGGGAGTTTCGCCTGTCCGCCGGCGGCGTCAGCGGCTACTATTTCGATGGGCGGGTCTTGACGCTTGACCCGCTCGGCGGCTATCTGGTCGCCAAGGCGTTTCTGCCCATTGTGGAGGGTTGCGGAGCGCAAGCGGTCGCGGGTCCCACGCTGGGCGCGGACCCCATCGTGTCCGCCATATCGGTGATAAGCCATCTCGAGGGCGCGCGCCCGATTCCGGGGCTGATAGCGCGGGCGGAGGCGAAGGGGTACGGCGGCAAGCGCGCCATCGAGGGTCCGCTGGATTCGCTCGCGCCCGGCGCGGCGGTGGCGGTGGTCGACGACACCTGCACAACCGGCGGCAATCTGTTCCGCGCCATCGAAGCGGTGGAGGCGGCGGGATTCGCCGTCGTCAAGGCGCTGTGCGTCCTGGACAGAAACGAAGGCGGGAGCGACGCCGTTCGGCGCGCCGGCTATCCGTTCCACGCCCTGCTGACTGCGGACGCGGACGGGCGCATCTCCCCATCGCCGGAATCCGCTTAGCCCAGCGCGCCCTGCCAGATGAGGCGTATTCCCAAGCCGAGCGCGACTATCAGCAGCATCCGCATCACCCAGACGCCCTTGACGCGCTCCGACAGCCGCGCGCCGATTTGCCCGCCCAAGACTAAGCCCGCGCCGCTGAATACTAGGGTGGGGAACGGCTCTATGTTTCCCAGCGCCGCGTGAGTCGCCGCCCCCGCGCCGCCGTATATCGCCAGCGCGAACACCGAGCTGGCGGCGGCTACGCGGACGGGAAAGCCGAACACAGTCGCCAGTATGGGCGTCCGCAAAAAGCCGCCGCCGATGCCGAAGAAGCTGGATACGAAGCCGAGCGCCACGTTGAAGGACGTCGCCAGCGCCTCGTCGAACTTGTAAACATGCGTCTCGCCGTCCCGCGTCCGTATGATTCTGGTCTTGACTGTCGCGGCGAACAGGCGGGGGCGTCCGCCACCTTCGCGTCCGCCGCCGGCGTCCGAAACCGCCGGACGCAACGCGAGATAGGCGGCGAGCGTGATGAGCAGCGCGCCGAAGGCGATTCTGAAGACTTCCGGCGCGACCGCGCTCACGCCGAGCGCCCCGACGACCGCCCCCGGCGCGGCGGCGGCGGCGAACAGCAAGCCGCTCCGGTAGTCCACAACCCCCGTCTTGCGGTAAGTCCGCGCCACGAGCGCGCTGTTGACGGCTATGGCGGTCAGCACCGTCCCCGCGACGTTCTCCGGCTGGGAATCGGAGATAATCAGCAGGGCGGGGCCTAGCACGAACCCGCCGCCCGCGCCCACGATTACGCCGTAAGCGCCTGAGCCGAGTCCGACGAGCGCCATGAGCGCCCAGTTCAGATAATCCACGCGAGCGCCGAGCGGGGGTTCAGTCCGTCAGCTGGCGCAGGGCGCGCTCCACAAGATCGGCGGGGACGTCGTTCCGCGTCGCGGCGTTGCCGATTCCGTTCAGCAGAACCCATCGAATCGCGCCGCCGGCGGTTTTCTTGTCGGAGCGCATCGCTTCCAGGACGCGGGCGGCGTCCACGCCTTTGGCGGCGAGCGGCAAGCCGTAGGCGCTCAGGACGTCGCGCTGGCGCTCCACGTCTTCGGCGGGCGTCATGCCCATGCCGCGCCCGATTGCCGCCGCGCCCATCATCCCCGCGCTCACCGCCTCGCCGTGCAGATATTCGCCGTAATCCGTCGCCGCCTCTATGGCGTGTCCCATCGTGTGGCCATAGTTGAGCAGAACGCGGATTCCGAGCGTCTCGCGTTCGTCTTGCGACACTACGTTCGCCTTGACCGCCATGCTGCGGCGTATGGCGTCTGTGGCGATTTCCGGCTCCAGCGCCTGTATCTCGGCGGCGCGGCGCTCGAAATCGCTCAGCAAGCCTTCGTCCATGATGAGGCCGTGCTTGATTGCCTCCGCCCAGCCGGAGCGCAACTCGCGCGCCGGCAGGGTTTGGAGGACGGAGACGTCCGCCAAGACGAACTTGGGCTGATAGAACGCGCCGACCAGGTTCTTGCCCTGCGGCAGGTCGACGGCGGTCTTGCCGCCGATGGCGGCGTCCATCATGGCGAGCAGGCTTGTGGGGACTTGCGCGAAGGGGATTCCGCGCAGATAAGTCGCGGCGACGAATCCGGCGACGTCGCCCGCCACGCCGCCGCCGACGGCGAGGATGAAATGCCCGCGCTCGGCTTTCAGATCGGCGAGCCAGGCGTAGATGCGCTCGACGGTCGCCAGCGTCTTATGGCGCTCGCCGGACGGGAAGGCGAACATGCGCGTGGGGATTCCCGCGCGCTCCATGGACGCCAGCGCGCGCCGCGCCTGCGACTGGACGCCCTCATCGGTGATTACGTAAGCCGCCGGCGGGTTCGCCACGCGCAGAACGCGCTCGCCCAGCTCGTCGATGAGGTCCCATCCGACCCAAAGCGGATAGTCGCCCGAAGACGCGCGGACTTCCGCCGCAAGCTCCGGTTCTCGACGGGTCATGTGAAATCCCCCCTGCGCGCGCTGATGATTTCGTACCCCCGAACCGCTTCCGCCGCCGCTTCGGAGGGCGTTAGGAAATCGGTGTGCGTCGTCCAGTGCGCCTGAGTATAGTTGAACTGCCGTTGCGCCTTCAAGGAATGGACGCGCTCGCGCAGGTCGTCCGCGTCCAGCATGGGGCGCGCCGCCGCGTCCGCGTCCGCCGCCCGCTGAGCGCGCAGACGGCGCAGAATGGTCTCCGGGCGCGCTTCGAGCAGAACCACGACGCCGTTCGCTTCCATCACGGCGCGGTTGCGCGCGTCCATGATTATGCCGCCGCCGGTGGAGACGACCTGTCCGCCGCCCGCCGCCGTCCGCGCCAGCGTTTCGCGCTCTAGCCGGCGGAACTCATCCTCGCCCCTGTCGCGGAAAATGTCCTCTATCGCCGCGCCTTCGGACGCGACGATTTCATCGTCCGTATCCACGAACTCCCATCCGAGCAGGCGCGCGGCTTCGCGCCCGACGGTGGTTTTGCCGGAGCCGGAGAAGCCGGTTAGGAATATGTTGTTGGAAGCCATGCGTCAACAAGTCCGTCGGCTTGACGCCGCTCTTTTTTCGCCCAAACCCAAACGGGCAGGCGACCGAGACGGCGCCTGCCCGGCGGTTTTGGCGGGGGACGCGCCGCCCGCGCGGGAAGCGGGGGCGTTCGTCCCCGGCGGGCGGCGGCTAGTCGTCGCCCGCGCCGTTGGCTTTGAGGTAGTCCACCGCCTGCTGGACGGTCTGGATTCCCTCGGCGTCTTCGTCCGAGATTTCCAGTTGGGCGTCGTCGGTCGAGAACTCTTCCTCGAACGCCATTATCAGCTCCACCAGATCCAGCGAGTCGGCGTTCAGGTCTTCGGTGAAAGACGCTTCCGCGACCACCTCATCCACGTCCACGCTCAGCTTCTCAGCCACGACTTCCTGAACCCGCTCCATTAGGGTTGCCACTGCGATACCTCCGGTCAGCGATTCGGATTTGTTTTTAGTCCGCGTAAACCACAACTCCGTTTTCGGATGCCCACTTAGGAGAAAATCCGATATGGGAAATCTGGTTGTTGCTTCTGTCCAGTTTGCGATTAGCTTCGGATAGAACAACGTCTGGGTCCAATTCGTAAATCACCTTGCACCTGGTTTGGTTGTCAGAATAGAACACCGCCAGGTATATCTTTGAGTTCCGGGTGATTCTGGACAAGGATTCCGCCCTCTTTTCAGGCGGATTCTTGAACATGCGGTCAAGTTGCCCCGCACCGCCTTCTTTGCAGGACAAGTATTCATACTTCTCGTCCGGGTTTCCGATAGCGTGAGCGTCCGCGTCACGTTTGGAGTGGATGAGTTCATGGCCGAGTATGTCAGCTATTATCATCTCCTTGATGAGTCCAGGCTGAAACAGGTTGGTTATCCCAACAGTTCTCGCCAGCCCTGACGCCTCAAGAGCTAGCTTGACTATTGACCTGTAAACTTCTCTCTGCACACTCATATCAGTCTCCCTAGCGCCGCCGTTTTTCCCACAGCCAACCTAGCATTGCCCATCTGTACAAATTCCGCGTCGCGCTCCACGGCGATGAAGCGCCTGCCAAGCCTCTGGCACACCGCGGGGCAGGTGCCGACGCCGGCGAACGGATCGAGAACCAAGTCGCCCGGCTTGGAACTCGCCCTTATCAGGCGCTCCATCAGCTTTTCCGGTTTCTGAATCGTGTTCAGCGCCGTTCGGCTGACCAGCTCTTTCGACCTGTAAGTGAGTTGTTTTATGTCGCCCCAGACGTCGCCCGGATTCTTGCCCTTTTCGTTGAACTTGGTTTTGCCGAACTTGCCGTTGGCGACGGACGGGACGCGCTCGCATCTAAGGCGGTGCTCCAGCTCGACCAGCTGCGGGACGCGAATCGCGTCCAGGTCAAACACGCGCGGCTTGCCGCCTTTGATGAAGTAGCATATCACGTCGTAGTTGTTGGTGTAGTTGATTCTTCCCTGCGCCAGCCGGCTCGGCTGGAACCACGCTATTTTGGAGCGCAGGTTGAGAAAGGGGCGGTAGTCTATGAAGTCCACGCAGTCCGGCTTGCCGAACAGATAGAGCGCCGCGCCCTGCTTCATCTTGCGCGAGAATATCTCAATGAGGCGCAGGTTGAACTCCTGAACGTTGTCCACGCGGTCCCATTCGTTGGAGGTTACTCCATAGGGACCGTCGCAAATTATCAGATCGACGGATTCGTCATCCAGCCGCGGCAGGACGTCGAAGGCGTCGGCATGGTATATTCTATCCAAAATCATGGTGCTTTAGCGACCTCGCTTGCCGGATCTGTCGCGGTGGCCTCCAGTCGGCGGCTGGGCGGCGGGTTTGGGGTTGGCGCGCGCCACCGCCCCCAGCACGCCGTTAATGAAGCGCGGCGAACTTTCGGAGCCGAACGCCTTGGCTATCTCCACCGCTTCGTTTATCGCCACGCTCGGCGGGGCTTGCCGCCAGAAGGCGATTTCGTATATCGCCATTCTGAGCAGGTTGCGGTCGACCATCGCCATTTGCGAGATGCGCCAGCCGCGCGCGTGCCGCGTTATGATGCGGTCTATCTCGGCGGCGTTCGCCAGCGCGCCGGCGCTTAGGGCGGTCAGGAATTCGTCCGCGCCTTCCGACAGCGGGCGGCTCAGGCGCTTCTCGCTCAGGATTTCGTCCAGGTCGTGGCCTGTCGAGTCCACCTCGCAGAGCGTCTGCATGGCGGCCACCCGCGCCATTCGTCGCCAGGAGTGTCTGGGCGCTTCCGTCTTGGGCATGGCGCTTCGCATCATCCCGACCGCGAACGGCGCTCGCTCTTTCCCCGCTTCCCTCTCTAACCCGCCCGCAGGCTGATTATGGAGTCCAGGTCTGCCACGTTCGCTATCTTGGCGCGGCGGTCTATGCGCTTGACCATGCCGGCGAGAGCGCGCCCCGGTCCGATTTCCAAGAAATCGCTGACGCCCGCGCCCACCATGTAGTCTATGGTGTCTTTCCACTGCACGGTGCCGCAGACTTGGGCGAGCAGCTCGCTTTTGATTTCTTCCGCCGAGCTTATCGGCTTGCCGGTGCAGTTGGCGACTATGGGGATGCGCGAATCGCGGACGTCCATGCCCTCTATGGCGTCGAGCAGTCCGGCGCGGGCGGGTTCCATGAGGCCGGAGTGGAAGGCGCCGCCGACGCGCAGGGGGACGGCTTTCTTGGCGCCTCTGGCTTCGCAGAGGTCCATGGCGCGCGCCACCGCCATGCGCTCGCCGCTTATCACTATCTGGTCGCCGGTGTTGACGTTGGATATCCAAACGCCGGTTTCGCGCGCCACTTCCTGCAGCGCCACCCTGTCCATGCCGATTATCGCCGCCATGGTCCCGGGGTTTTCTTCGCAGGCTTCCTGCATCAGCCTGCCGCGTTCCTGCACGAGCAGGGCGGTCTGGTCTATGGAGAGTGCGCCGCCGACGGCGAGGGCGGTGTATTCGCCGAGGCTGTGTCCCGCCATCACGACGGGTTGCGGCATGTCATCCGACCCCAGCTCGCGCTCCATCGCCTTCACGCAGGCGAGGCTGACGGCGAGGATTCCCGGCTGGGCGTTGACGGTCTGGCGCAGGTCGTCTTCGGGTCCGTCGAACATCACGCCGGTGAGCGACCGTCCCAGGGCGTCGTCTATCTCGTCGAAAACCTCTCGCGCCGCCGACGAGTTGTCGTACAGCGCCTTGCCCATGCCCACTGCCTGAGCGCCCTGTCCCGGAAATAGGTACGCGACCTCGGGACCGCGGGATTCGGTCTTGAATGTAAGCGTCATTGCGCGATTCTCCATGTGGATGATGGCTTGTTTCATGCGTTTGCGGCGCGGCGCCGAGCGCGGACGGGGCGGGAAGCCGCCGCCGCGCGCCCTTGCTACGACGCGGCGCCGTCTTGGAAGACGACTTCGCGACCGTTGTAGTAGCCGCAATAGGGGCAGACTTTGTGCTGCAGGCGCATCCGCTGGCACTGCGGGCATCTCGACAGCGAAGGCGCGCGGATTCCGAAGTGCGCGGAGCGTCCGCCCTTTCGCGCTCTGGAGTGTTTCTTTTTAGGTAGCGGCGGCATTTTGTTCTTCTCTGTTTCGTTTTGGTTTCGGTTAGTCGGGTTTGTTTTCGGAGCCGGCGGCGGCTTGGAGATTCAGGCCGAGAAGCGGTCCCCATCGCGCGTCCCTGGGCGCTTCGCAGGCGCAGGGGTTGGCGTTCAGGTCGGCGCCGCAGGCGGCGCAGATGCCGGAACATTCGGGGCTGCACAGCGGCTTCATCGGCGACGCCATTATCGCGTACTCCCTGACGGCGGGCGTCAGGTCGAGCGTGTGGGTTTCGTCGATTAGCCAGTAGTCGCTGTCGTCTTGCGGCGGGGGCTGGCGCGCGCCGGTCGCCGGGTTGAACGCGGGAATGTACTCCTCTTCCACCTGAAGGCGCACGGGATGGCTGTACGGCGCCAGGCAACGTCCGCACTCCGCGTCCAGGTCCGAGCGCAACGCCGCGCTCACCCAGACGCTCTTGTTCGTCCTGAGCAGGCTGACGGCGCCCGTCACTCTGGACGCCCCGAAATCCTCCGCGAGCTCTCGCCATTCGTCTATCTCATAGACGCGGCTGGAGCCGCTCGGCTCCATCAGCAGCTGCGAAACGTTCAGCTCCATTCCAGACCTCTCGACGGCGAACGGCGTCCGAACGCCGCCAACGCAGTGAATTCTAGGAAATCTTTTGGCATTGTGTCAAGATTCGCGCGGGGCGGGAAATTCGCAAAAGGGGGGAAGTGTGGGAAACGCGAAGGCGCAGGGGCGCAAAGGGGCGCGAGGGAGAAGGGATTTGTCGCTCACGATTCGGGCTTGGCTTCCAAATTGCTCGGTTGGTCGCTCCACTCTGGATTCCCGCCTTCGCGGGAATGACGGCGGGGGGGGCGAGAATGGCGGCGGGGGGCGAGAATGGCGGCGGGGGGCGCGCAACCCGATATGAACGCGCCCCTATAAGACCCCGCGATTGGAATGTGGATTCCCCGCTCACGGCTCGCCCTTTTCCGCGAGATTCGCGATGAAGCGCCTGTCGTCTTCCGAAAGCTCGGCGTCTTTCAGCAAATCCGGGCGGCGCTCGTAGGTTCGCCTCAGCGATTCGCGCCGCCGCCATTTGGCTATTTCGGCGTGGTTGCCCGACAGCAGGACGTCCGGCGCGCGCCAGTTTCGGAAGGCGGCGGGGCGCGTGTATAGGGGATGCTGGAGCAAGCCGTTGGCGAACGAGTCGTTGGCGGGCGATTCGGCGGAGCCGACGACGCCGGGCTTCAGGCGCGCGACCGCTTCCACCACCACCATCGCCGCCAGCTCCCCGCCGCCGATTACGTAGTCGCCGATGCTCAGCTCGTCCGTCGCCAGATGCCGGCGGACGCGCTCATCGACGCCTTCGTAGCGTCCGCAGATGAGGGCGAACTCGTCGCGCTCCGCCAGCTCCGCCGCCGCGCGCTGGTCGAAGCGCCGCCCCTGCGGGGTGAGCAAAATCACGGGGGCGGATTCCGCCAACTCGCCGTCCGCCCGCAGGGACTCCACCGCGCGGAACAGCGGCTCCGGCTTCATCACCATGCCGGGGCCGCCGCCGTGCTGGTAGTCGTCCGCCGTTCGGTGGCGGTCGGCGGCGTAGTCGCGCAGGTCGTGGACGCTCAGGCTTATCAGCCCCCGCGCCCGCGCGCGTCCGATTATGCTCTCGTCCATCGGTCCGGAGAACATGCGGGGGAACAGCGTGAGGACGTGGAAGCGCGTCTCCGCGCGGTTGTTCAGGGGTTCGCGTGGGTTCGCCATCCGCGTATCATCTCCAGGGCGTGGGGCATCGCATTGAGCGCCACTTCGAGCGTCTCGCGGACGCCGGTCGGGCTTCCGGGCAGGTTGACGACCAGGCAGCCGCGCCGCACTCCGACGACCGCCCGGCTGAGCATGGCGAACGGCGTGTTGCGGAGCGTCTCCATCCGCATCGCCTCGGCGATTCCCGGCGCTTCCAAGTCCAAGACCGCGCGGGTGGCTTCCGGCGTCACGTCGCGCGGACCCAGGCCTGTGCCGCCGGTGGTGATTACGACGTCCACTTCGCCGGAGTCGCACCATTCGGCGATTTGGCGGGAGATGTCGCCGGGCTCGTCGGGGACGATTCGCCTGCCGGCTTGGACGAAGCCCGCCGCGCTCATCATCTCGACGACGGCGTTTCCGCCCACGTCCTCCGGTCGCCCCCCCGCCGCGCCGGTGTCGCTGACCGTGAGCGCCGCGAAAGTGAATTTTTCGTCTGGCATTTAACCATTTTTCCTTTCGTTGTCTAAAAAAAACGCTCAAGAATCCCTTGCGCGTACTCGGCGGGCGGTACGAAACTAGCGGAGTACTACAAAACAGCCCCGCGCCCGGATTCGGATTCGCCCGCGCTCTTATGTTAACATGAGAGCGGCATGAAATGGAGCGTCCGATGGGGGCATTGGGCGCGCGCGGGTTCACGCCGCGAATCCGCTTCTCCGCGAGCGGCGCGGGCGCGTTTCGCGCCCCGAACTATCTTGGCGAGGGCGTCCGCGAAAAAACGGACGCGAGAGAGCCGCTACACAGTGACAAGTCCAGCAGACATAGCGCCAGCGCGCTCAGCGCACACCCCGGCGATGCTCGCCGAAGCGACGCTCGCCCTGTCCGTCTCGCACGGCGGGTCCTATATCGACTGCAACTTGGGCGAGGGCGGGCATACGGAGGCGATTCTGAAAGCCGCCCAGTCCGTTCGCGTCTTGGGAATCGACCTCGACCGAGACGCGCTCGCCAGAGCGAACGCGCGGCTCGCGCCGTGGGCGATGCAAGTGTCGCTGCACCACGGCAACTTCGCCGACGTCGCCCAGATAGCCCGCCGAAAGCGCTTCGGGCGCGTCGGCGGCGTGCTGTTCGATTTGGGCTTCTCGTCCGCCCAGATAGACGACCCGGAGCGGGGGTTCAGCTTCCGACTCGACGCCGGCTTGGACATGCGCTTCAACCGCCAGTCCGGACTGTCGGCGTATGAGATAGTGAACAAGTGGCCCCTCGCCAAGCTGGAGGAAACTCTGCGCGAGCTGGGGGACGAGCCGCGCGCCGGCAGGGTCGCGCGGGCGATAGTCCGAAGCCGCCGCATCGACACCACAGGCGAACTCGCCGACGTGGTCGCCCGCGCGCTGAATTGGCCCATCAGAAGCCGCAACCACCCCGCCACGCGCACCTTCCAGGCGCTCCGAATGGCGGTGAACGAAGAAGTCCCCAACCTCGAGCGGGGCTTGTCGGGCGCCGCGGACGTTCTGGAGAAGGGCGGCAGGCTGGTGACCATCAGCTACCACTCCGGCGAAGACCGCATCATCAAGCGCTTCATGCGGAACGCCGCCGCGGACTGCGTCTGCCCGACGGCCGTTCCTGATTGCCGTTGCGAAAGCGAGCCGACGCTCGCGGTTCTCAGCAAGCGGGTCATCAAGCCGAGCGTGGCGGAGACGCGGGACAACCCCCGCGTCCGCAGCGCCAGGATGCGGGTGGCGGAGAAGTTGTGACCGAAGCGCGCGCGTCCGGTCGCTTATCGGAGTCTCGGATAATTTGGCATAATGTCCAACAATCGGTTCAGGCAAAGCTCGCAGGAAGTAACGGCATGACTCAGGATACCAACACAATGGCGGCGGTGGACGTGGGCGCGTCCAAAGTCTGCGCCATCATCGCGCGGCGAGACGGCGCGAGGGGGGTCAGCGTCGTGTCGCGCGGCGTGGTTCCCTCGGAGGGGCTTGACAGGGGCAACGTCATCGACCCTTCGCAAGCCGGGGCGGTCATCAGCCGCGCCCTTGAGGAGGCGACGCGGCAGGCGTCCGCGTCCGTCGGGGCGGCGTATGTCGGAATCACCGGCGCGCACGTGAACTTCGAAAACCGCCTCGACCGCATAGACTGGGCGGCGGCGCGCGGCGTCATCACGCGCTCCGACCTGGACAAGATGCCTGACACCATATCCGAAACCGCGTCGCGCCCCGGGCAGAAAGTCATCCACGCCCTGCCGATCAACTACATTCTCGACGGCCAGAGCGGCATACGCGACCCGCTGGGGATGCACGCCAAGCGGCTGGAAGTGGAAAGCCACGTCATATCCGCCAAGACGCGCTACGTGGACAATCTGGAGCGCGCCGTGGGCGAAGCCGGGCTGTCCGTGCAGTCGCTCGTGCTCGAGCCGATAGCCAGCGCCAACGCCGTTCTCACCGAATCCGAGAAATACAACGGCGCCGTTCTCATAGACATCGGCGGAGGCACTTCCGATATTATCGTAGTGCGGCGCGGCATGGCGGAGTACATATCCGTTCTGCCCATCGGCGGCTTCCAGTTCACCAACGACATCTGCGTCGCCTTCCGAACGCCCTACGCGGCGGCGGAGGAGGCGAAGCTGAAGTACGGCACCACCGAGCCGGTGACCTACTCGGCGCTGGACGAAATCCAACTGCCCCAGCAGGGGCGGATCAGCAGCCGAACGGTGACGCTCCGCGACCTGTCGCAACTGATGCGCGAGCGCGCCGCCGAGCTGATACGGCTGATAAGGCTGAGAATAATCGAAGCCGGCATAGAGGACCCAAGCGGCGTGTCGATTGTCCTGACCGGAGGCAGCTCTCGGTTGCCCGGCATGGACGAGATGGCGAAGCGGCTGATAGGCCCTCATGTCCGGGTCGGGGGGGCGAACCCCGGGTTCGCCCTGCCTGATGACCTCAAGGGGCCCGAATTCGCCACCGGCGTGGGCTTGGTGGCGTGGGCGCTCGACCATCCCGCCGAGCGCGTATCGGCGGCGGCGGGCGCGCGGCGCCCGGAACGGTCGGCGCGACCGGCGCGACCGGCGGCGGCGCAGTCCGAACAGGGGCGGCGTCCGCGCAAGAAGCCCGGAAACTTCCTGCGGCGGCTGTTCCCGAACTAACGCAATCAAAACCAAACGGCACAACTCTCAAAAATTCCAATCGGGGGAAACGATATGACGACATATCGCGGCGACCAAGAGTCTATCGCCCGCATCAAAGTCGTGGGCGTGGGCGGCGGAGGTTCCAACGCCGTATCCAGAATGTTCAGGGAGCGGATTCCCGGCGTCGAGTACATGGTAGTCAACACCGACTCCCAGGCGCTCGTCCGCAGCGACGTGCCGCTCAAAATCCGCATCGGCGACCAGCTGACGCAGGGCAAGGGCGTCGGAGGCATACCGGAGCTCGGCGCGAAATCCGCCGAAGAGAGCCGCGAAGACCTCTACGAAGTCATCCGCGACGCCGACATGGTCTTCGTCGCCGGCGGCATGGGCGGCGGAACCGGCACCGGCGCCGCGCCCACAATCGCCCAAATCTCCAAAGAAACCGGCGCGCTCACCGTCGGCGTCGTCACCAAGCCCTTCGAGTTCGAGGGCCTGCGCCGCATGAGAGTCGCCGACGCCGGCATCAAGCGCCTCAGCGAACACGTCGACACCCTGCTCGTGATACCCAACGAGCGCCTGCACGTAATCGCCGAGGACGAAATCACCGCCGAAAACGCCTTCCGCATGGCGGACGACGTTCTGCGAATGGGCGTCCAGTCCATCGCCGAACTGGTCACGACCGCCGGGGACATAAACGTGGACTTCGCCGACGTCAACGCCATCATGCGCGACAGCGGGCCGGCGTGGATGTCCATCGGCTGGGGCATGGGCGACCACCGCGCCCGCGAAGCCGCCCAGCAGGCGATTACCAACCCGCTGCTGGACGTCTCCATCGAAGGCGCGCGCGGCGTGCTGTTCAACATAACCGGCGGCAGCGACCTGAAGCTGTCCGAGCTGCACGAAGCCGCCGAAGTCATCCAGCGCGTCGTGGATCCGGACGCCAACATCATCTTCGGCATGGTCACCGACCTGAAGATGGAGAACGAAATCAAGCTCACCATCGTCGCCACCGGCTTCCAGGCGGAAGATTCGTTCGACGAGCGGGACGCGCAGATAGACAGGCTGCTGTCGGAAGCGCTGTCGAGCGGCAACGAGAGCGATCTCGACCTGCCGCCGTTCCTCCGCCGCTTCAGCCGCGCCCGGATGAGGGCGAACGGCAACTAGCGGGGAAGCGCGGAACGCGGCGTCCCCGAACAACAAAATCACGCGAAGCGCGGTCGCGCCGCCGGATATGGCGGGGTTGCCGCGCTTTCGCGTTTCCGGCGGGGATGGCGCGCGCCGTCCATATCCGCGTTCCCGTCATTCCCGCCTTCTACCCCCGTCATTCCCGCCCTTCACCCCCGCCCGTCATTCCCGCGAAAGCGGGAATCCAGAGTCGCCCAACCAAGCTCGCCACTTGAAATCAGGCTTGGACTGAAGCCAACGTATCCCCTCTCCCTGATGGGAGAGGGCTAGGGTGAGGGTGACTGCGCCGCTAGGCGCAGGTCCGCAACCACGGACATACCCCTGCAAGCCCTTGATGGGAGAGGGCTAGGGCGAGGGTGAGCTGCGGCTGTGGCGGAAGACAACGCTTTCGGAACGAACACGCCTATTTCCCGCCCCCGCCATTCCCGCGAAAGCGGAAATCCAGAAGGCGCGCCGACCATTTCCGCATCCCCAATCATCCCCGCCTTCCATCCAGTCATTCTCGCCTTCCCCCCGCCATTCCCGCGAAAGCGGGAATCCAGCGCGCGCCGGGGGCTTTGTCAGAATCAGGATTTAGCGGATTATAGGATTTTCAGGATTCTTCGCGCGCGCGTCTTCCTCTTTCCATGCGCTGGCGGGCGAAGGGCGCAAGCCAGGCGAAAACGAAATCCTGAAAATCCCGCGAATCCTATAAATCCTGATTCTGACAAACCCGCGCCCCGCCAGCCGCATCCCCCCAATCCGACCCGCGCCAGAAATGCGCCCCCAATCGCGTGGTTTTCCACTTGACAGGCACAACATATAGCGCTATTGTATCCAAGCATCGCAACAAATTGTGGTTTTTCGCACAAATACAAGAAAACGTTTAAACCAAACTTTAGCACAAAGGCTAATTCCGAAATGTCTTGCCCATACTGCTCGCGGGGCGATTCCAAAGTCATCGACTCGCGCGATTCCGGCGACGGGATTCGGCGGCGGCGCGAGTGTCTTGGCTGCGCTCGGCGGTTCACCACCTACGAGCGCGTCCACAAGCGCGCCATGACCATCGTCAAGCGCGACGGACGGCGCGAGGAGTTCGAGCGCGACAAGCTCTACTCCAGCATCGTCAAGGCTTGCGCCAAGCGCCCCCTGCCGGTGGGCGGAATCGAGAAGGCGGTCGGCGAAATCGAAAACCGCCTGTCGGAATCGGGACGCTCCGAAATCCACTCCCGCGCCGTCGGCGAGATGGTCATGGAGCGCCTCGCCGAGCTCGACCGCGTCGCCTATATAAGGTTCGCCAGCGTCTATCTCGACTTCGGCGACCTCGAGACGTTCAAGAGGGCAATCGAAGATATGTTGGAGCCGGCGGACGCGGCGCCCCCAAGCGCCCGCCGCCGCGTCCGCCCCAGAATCGCCGCCGTCCGCTGAATCGCGGGCGCGCGCGAAAACCGAATCCGAAAACTCCCCAAAACCGCGTTCATATCGGGCTTTCAATTCCCCGAATGAATGTGCTACAATCATCGCAAGCATAGGAGATAAAAGGCATGCAGACACAGCGACTAAGCGCCGCCCCCGCCCGAACGAACGGAGCGGGGGACGACGCCCTGAGAAAGCGGCTGGCGGAACTGCTGGCGGACGCCCCCGGCGACCTGCTGTCCCAGCTCGCCGAATCGCTCGGCGAGTCCCCCGCCGCCTATTCCGCCAACGGCGCCGGCTTGGCGCTCTCGGACAACGCCAAGCACATTCTGGAGCAGCGCTACCTCCGGCGGGACGCCGAGGGGAACGCCCTCGAGACGCCCGGCGAGCTGTTTCGCCGCGTGGCGGGCGCCGTCGCGGACGGCGAGCCGGACAACCGCCTCAAGCCCGTCTGGGAAGACAGGTTCCACCGCCTGCTCACTTCGCTCCGCTTCCTGCCCAACTCGCCGACCATCGTCAACGCCGGCACGGGGCGCGGCTGCCTGTCCGCCTGCTTCGTCGTCACGCCGGAGGACGACATGGAGTCCATCATGCAAGTCGCCCACGACGCCGCCATGATAGAGAAGTGGGGCGGCGGAATCGGCTTCGGCTTCTCCAAACTGCGCCCGCGCAACGACATGATCAAGACCACCCACGGCCACGCCTGCGGCCCCATCGCGGTGATGAAGCTCTACTCCGCCGTCGGCGCCACCCTCACGCAGGGCGCGTTCCGCCTCGGCGCCCACATGGGGCAGCTGCGCGACTCCCACCCCGACATACGCGAGTTCATCCACTGCAAGGACGGCGACGACACGCTCTCGAATTTCAACATATCCGTCCAAATAACGGACGCCTTCATGCAAGCCGTCCGCGACGGCGCCGACTGGCATCTGATAAACCCGCGCGACGAGGGCAATGGGCCGCTCGATGAGATAGTGGAAACAATCCCCGCGCGCGAGCTGTGGAACGAAATCGCCGAATCCGCGTGGAAGACGGGCGACCCCGGCGTGGTGTTCGTGGACCGCGTATGGGAAACCGCCCCCAACCCGCAGATGGGCAGAATCGAAACGTCCAACCCCTGCGGGGAGGAATTCCTCGAAAACTACGGCAACTGCTGCCTGGGCTCCATCAACCTAGACCTGCACGTTCGGAGCGGCGCGTTCGATTGGGACGCGCTGGAGGAGACCGTCCGCCACTCCGTCCGCTTCCTGGACGACGTCATCAACGTGAACGAATTTCCGCTTCCCAAGCTGCGCGAAGTCAACCTAGCCACGCGGCGCATCGGCTTGGGCGTGATGGGATGGGCGGACGCGCTGGTTAGAATGGGAATCCCATACGACTCGCCGCGCGCCCTTGAGCTGGCGGACGAGCTGGGCGGCTTCATCAACCGAATCGCCTGGGACGAATCCGCCAATCTCGCCCGCGAGCGCGGCGCGTTCCCCGAATACGAAGGCTCCGCCCTGAAAGAGCGCGGCATGCCCCCCGTCCGCAACTCCAGCGTAATCACAATCGCGCCCACCGGAACCATCAGCCGGTTGGCGGGTTGCTCCAGCGGAATTGAACCGCACTTCGCGCTGGCGTGGTGGTCGAACGTCCTTTGGAAAGACCAGGACGCCGCCGGCTCGCGCCTGCTGGACGCCCCCGCCTCCATCACCGAATCGCTCGCCGCCGCGCTGGGCGATGAAGGCGTCGCGCGCCAAACCCTTGAGCGCATCGCCGACAATCCGAGCGAAGCCGAGAGCGCGCTCGCCGAAATCGGGCTTGACCCCGCCATCTACCGCGGCGCGATGAACATAAGCGCGGAAGCCCATGTCCGCATGCAGGCGGCTTGGCAGAGGCACGTCACCAACTCGGTGTCCAAAACCATCAACCTGCCCAACGACGCGACCATCGACGACGTCAGCGCCGCCTACGAACTGGCGTGGGAGACGGGCTGCAAGGCGGTGACGGTCTATCGGGACGGCTCGAAATCCATGCAAGTGCTGGAGACGGGGTCGGATTCGGCGGAAGGCGAAGGCGCCGCCGACTCCGAGACCGCCCTGGCGGTCGTCGAAAGCCCCGTCCCGCTCGCGCCGCGACAGCGCCCCACATCCGTCGCCGGCGTCACCGACCTCGTCCGCACCGGACACGGCAACATGTACATCACAATCACATTCGACGAGACGGGCAGGCCCTTCGAGGTGTTCACCGCGCTGGGCAAAGCGGGCGGTTGCGACTCCGCCAACCTAGAGGCGGTGTCGCGCCTCGTGTCGCTCGCCCTGCGCTCCGGCATACACATGGACGAGATAATCCACCAGCTGCAGGGGATAACCTGTTGCCCGGCGTGGGACGGCGGCGCGCTCATCCGCTCCGCGCCGGACGCCATGGCGCGCGCGCTGTCGAACCACCTGGAGCTGGAGCGCCCCCACCCGGCCCTGCCCGTCCCCACGCGCCGGCAGGAAGCGCCCATCGTGCAGGGGGGGCTGTTCCCGTCCGCCCGCCGAGTCGCCAACGGCAACGGACACAACGGCGGCGGCAACGGACACAACGGCGCCGGATACCCCGCCACCGCCATCCGCTGCCCCAAGTGCGCCGGCCACCTGATTCCGCAAGAGGGCTGCCTGAACTGCCTCGACTGCGGATACAGCAAGTGCGAGTAGGGCGGCGCTAAGCGCAAGCGGCTAGGGGGTGTTGACATAGGCTAGAATGGGCGATTATCGCGCCGCCACGCGCGATTTCCATTCCGTCATTCCCGCGAAGGCGGGAATCCAGAAGGCGGCGGACGCCAACGTCGAACCGAAAATCGCCGCGAGCGCGATATGTCAGCACAACCTAATATCCCCTTCCACTGATGGGCTGGGCGGGGGCGGCAGACCTGCGCCTGACGGCGCAGGCGCCCTCACCCTAGCCCTCTCCCATCAAGGGAGAGGGGATACGTTGGCTTCAGTTCAAACCTGGTTTCTAGCGGCTATCTTGTTCTCGCTTTCGCGGGAATGACGGGGGGCGCGGGAGTTGCGCGTCTTTGTCAAAATCGGGATTTGCGGGATTTCGTTTCGCCCCGGCTTGCGCTTCTCGCGATAGCCGGAACCAGCCACTAGCCGCCAGCCGCGTTGCGCCACTATAATAGAGGCGCAACATGTCCGCGAAAGCCGTTTTGGAGTCTCCACCGATGAGCCAACGCCCCCTAGTCGCCATTACCATGGGCGACCCCGCCGGCATCGGCGCGGAAGTCGTCGCGAAGGCGCTTCAGGATGAGCGGGTCTATGAGAAGTGCCGCCCGTTCGTAGTCGGCAGCGCCGCCGCGATGAGCGCCGCGCTCGAACTCATCGGCGCGGACGGCGGCGCGCGGGCCGTTCACGGCGTGGAAGACGTCCGGGGCGGGCGCGGCGCGATTGACGTTCTCGACCTCGAAAACCTGGACTTCTCGCGCATCGAATACGGCGCGGTGTCGCCGGACGCCGGGCGCGCGTCCGTGGAGTGGATACTCCGCGCCGGCGAACTCGCCGCGTCCGGACAGGCGGCGGCGATAGCCACGGCGCCCATCAACAAAGAAGCCTGCAATCTCGCCGGCTACAAAGACATCGGACACATGGAGATATTCCAAAGCCAAACCAAAGCGCCGAATGTGGCGACCATGCTCATGGCGGGCGCCTTGCGCGTTGTGCATCTCACAACCCACCGCTCGCTGCGGATAGCCTGCGACTACGTGACGCGCGGCAACGTTCTGGGCAAGATAGCGCTGACCGACCGCTGTTTCAGGGAGTGGGGATTCGCCGCCCCGCGCGTCGGAGTCGCCGCGCTCAACCCGCACGCATCCGACGGCGGCTTGCTCGGAGACGAAGAAGCGGAGCAAATCGCCCCCGCCGTCCAAGACGCCCGCGCGGACGGCATAGACGCCGCCGGGCCGATTCCCGCCGACGTCGTGTTCAACCAGGCGATAGATGGCAAGTACGACGCCGTGATAGCCATGTACCACGACCAAGGGCATATCCCCATCAAGGTTCACGACTGGGCTAAGAGCGTGAGCGTCAACTTGGGACTGCCTTTCGTGAGGACGTCGGTCGACCACGGCACCGCCTTCGACATCGCCGGCGAGGGCGTCGCGGACTCCGAGAGCATGAGCGAATCCATCCGCGTCGCGGCGTCGCTGGCGAGCGATTCCGTCCTGCCGTGAGGCGGCGCGCGGAAACCAAACGGCGGACAACCCCGAAACAACCGACAACGACACACAACCCAGCGAAAGCGACGTGAGCATGAAAATAGCGTTCATCGGCGGCGGAGTAATGGCGGAAGCGATAGTCAAGGGCATAGTCAGCGCGAACGTCGCCGGCGGCGGCGACATATCGGTTGGCGAGCCGGTCAAGTCGCGCCGCGCCCATCTGAGCGACATGTACGGAGTCCGCGCCACAGCGGACAACGCGGAAGCGATGGACGGCGCGTCCCTCACGGTCTTGTCGGTCAAGCCCCAGACCCTGCCGCGCGTTTACGACGAGCTCGCCGGCGGGATTTCGCCGAACAACACAATCGTGTCCATAGTGGCGGGCGCGACGATGCGCGCGCTCACAAGCGGGCTGAAGCACGCCCCCATCATCCGCGTCATGCCCAACACGCCCGCCCAGATAGGCGCGGGAATCACCATGTGGACGGCGTCCGACTCGGTGCCGGCGGCGACGGTCGAAGCCACCCGCGCAATCGTCCGAACGCTCGGCGAAGAAATCTACACGGACGACGAGCGCATGATAGACATGGCGACCGCCCTCAGCGCAAGCGGGCCGGCGTATGTGTTCCTGTTCATCGAATCGCTCATAGACGCCGGGGTCTATCTGGGACTGTCGCGCAACGTGTCTTGGCAGCTGGCGATTCAGACCATCTTGGGCAGCGCGCAGCTCATCAGGGACACCGGCATACACCCCGCCGAGCTGAAGGACATGGTGACGTCCCCCGGCGGCACGACCATAGAGGCGTTGCGGGCGTTCGAGGACGGTCGCTTCCGCGCGCTCATCTTCAGCGCGGTCAACGCCGCCTACGAAAAATCGAAGGCGCTGGGAGAGTAAGCCGGTGAGCTCGGTTCTGCTTCTGAACTTCATAAACTACCTGGCTATCGCGCTCTGGATCGCGATACTCGCCAGGGTGATAATCTCGTGGATACCCATAGGCGAGGGCAGCCCCTTCATGCCCATCGTCCGCATGATCTACCAGATAACCGAGCCGATACTCGCGCCCATCCGCAGCGTCCTGCCCAACATGGGCATGCTAGACCTGTCGCCGATGATAGCGATACTGCTTCTTCTGCTGGTGCAGAACATAGCCGCGCGGGTTCTGGGCGGCTAGGCGAGACGGCGGGCGGGCGGTTCGCGTTCGTTCAGGATTCGCCGCGCGCGAACCCGCGCCTGGCGGCGTGGACGCCCTCATCCCAGCCTTCTCACATCAGGGGCTTATGGGGGGCATGTTTGCGGCTTTGGGGCGGCGCTCGACCTCTCCAATCCGTCCGGCGGAGGCGTCCGCGGCTGAATGCGCTCAGAAAACGACCGCGGACGGGCGGGGCCGGACCGCCGCCGCGGGTCGCGCCGCCGCCCGCCGACTCTGTCTCTTATCCCCAGTTGCAAACCTTGACGCCGTTTTTCGCCCCGCCATATTTCAGCCGAACAACCTTCGCAAAAAGAAAAGAAACATGGCTGAAATCCACTGATCGGACACCCACCACAAGCGCGGCGCGGTCAGGGGGATGCGCCGCATCAAGCGCGAGGCGGCGCGCATTGACTGACGCGCAAGCGGCTGAGCGGAACGTCGGAGGCGCGGAGAATCGCCAACGACCTGACGGACAAAGGCAGAGCAGTCCCGCTGAAATCGCTGTCAATCTCGCGCAGGAAGACGAACGCGGCGGCGCGCGCATACTGGAACGGAACGCGCATGCGCCTGGTTCTCTACCCCAACATCGGCGGCGACAGACTGACGACGCTCATCCACGAAATCGCGCATCACATCTCGCGCGAGAAGCGCGGTCGCGCCATCCGCTCGCGCGGCGGCGAGTTCGCGCGCTGGTTCAAGTGGGGCGTGTCGCAGTTCGGCGGCTTCATCGGTTTTCGAGATGCGCGCGCGGACCGGGGCCCCATGCCGGCGTCCACCGGAACGGTCTTCCCCCGCGAGCGGACGAAGAAGTTGCCGTAGTAGAGCTCCAGCATGCCGTCCTCAGAACTTCGTCCTCATAGTGCGCCCACCCCTCTCGCGGATAGTCGCGGATGAAGACGGTGGGGGCGCGCGGCGGCGGAACCATGTCCAAAACCGCCGCTATGTCCGCGTTGCCGACTCGGATTCTGTCAGTCATCGCTCCGTCACCTCTCCCGCGCCGCCGAATTGGGTTTCGTCACGGCACTTGGATGATGATAGCATGCCGCCGCCCGTTGCGCGATATGGGGAGGGGGCGGGGTTCGCTATCCGAACGAATCGGGGAACGGCGGCTTTACTTGCCCGCGCCCGGCTCCTGAAGCAAAATCTCGGCGGGGATTTTCAGATGCTTATGCAGCGCGCGCGCCATCGCCATCGTAATGTCGCGCTCGCCGGACAGCACTTCCGCCACCATCTCGCCGCTCCCGATGTAGGGAATCAGGTCGCGCCGGGTGAGGTTCCGCTGGTCCATCTCGAACTCGATGGCGTCTATCGGGCCGGGGCAACCCAATCGGGTGATGCTTTTTTTCGTAGGCTATGATGAGGGGCTCGAGGACGTCCAACTCGTCCGACTCCGGGGTTCCCGGCTCGGCGAAGAATATCTCATTGAGCCTATCCATTGCCCCGTTCAGGTCCTCATCGTTCCGGATCGGCTTGACGAAAACCATTTCTACACCTCCAGCGCGTCTATTCTGTCGTATTCGGCGTGGGTTCCGATGAATCTTATTTGGACTGACTTCCGGCGGTAGTTAATCGCCGCCACCAGCCGATACCTGTTCCCCCTGATATTGAATACCGCCCTGCCCCCGCCGATGACGCGGACATTCGAGAATCTGCCCATCAATTCATGCGGCGTATCCCAATCTTCTCTTTCGACTGAGGATAACCACGTTTCCAGATGCCTTCTCGCATCGCCGTGACGCATCTCGAATTCTTCAAGCTCCGCTCCGCCAGTGACATCCATATTAAACCTCCCGGATATTCATGAAGCAATCTTTTCCCATTATAACGCTGCTTTTAAGAATCCGCAACGAAAGAGCGCGTGAAATCCGAAAACGTCGACCGAATCCTATCCCCCCAAACCTTGACATACCCGCCCGCTGTCAACACAATAGCCCTTATTGTGACTAACCACACCAGCGACAGCGGCGATTTTTCTCTTGGCGGCGGCGGGCGTTCGCGTCTGTCCGCGCTTGGGGGGTTGACGGTTTTGGACGCATCCGCCGGGCTGGCGGGGGCGCTTTGCTCGATGTTTCTGGCGGACCACGGCGCGCGGGTCGTGCGGCTGATTCCGGACGATGCGGACGCCGTTCGGGGCGGCGACGTCTTCGCGCTCTACGACAGGGGCAAGGAAGTCGCGCGGCTTGGCGGCGATGTCGACGCCGACGGCTTCGCCTCGCTTTGCGCGGGGGCGGATGTTTTGCTTGAGGACTTCTCGCCGGCGTCCCCGGCGCGGGCGCGGCTTGCTTTGGACGCGCTCGGCGGGCGGATTCCGCGTCTCGTCCACTGCTCGATAACGGCGTATGGCGCTAGCGGACCGCTTGCCGGCGAACCGGCGGACCACGACCTAGCCGCCGCTCGGACGGGGATATTGGCTAGTCAGCCGTCGCGTCGCGGCGACGGGGGGCCCGCGCATGTCGTCCATCCCGTCGCCTATGTTGGCGCGGGGTTGCTGGCGGCGTTGGGAATCGTCTCGGCGCTCTTTCGGCGCGAGAAGAACGGCGTCGGCGGGCGCGGCGGGCGGGTGGAGACTTCGCTCATGGCGGGCGCTCTGCTGTACGCGCCCAAAGCGGCGGGCGAGAATGTCCCCGTCCGCCCGATGAGCATGACCACGCGGGGCGGAGGGCCGTTTTACAGCGTGTTCGAGTGCGCCGACGGCGAGTGGATACAGCTCGGCTGCATACACTCCGGCTTCGTCGACCTGGCGGCGGCGGTGATTGGGGTGGCGGACTTCATCGCGTCCAACCCCGAAATGGGCGACGGACGATGGCCCCGCGACGAAGGCGCCAGACGCCGCCTGTTCGATAAAGTCGCCGAGCGCCTGCGGACGCGAACCGCCGACGAGTGGATTGCCAAGCTGCAAGCCGCCGACGTCCCATGCGGGCAAGTCCGAAGCGCGCGCGAGGCGATGGACGACCCGCAGATACTCCATAACGGGCTGGTTGTCAAGTTGGACGACCCGGTTTTCGGCGAGACGCTGATGGCGGGGGCGCCGATAAAGATGTCCGAAACGCCGCCCCATACGCGCTCGGCGCGGGCGGCGGCGGCGGTTCGCGCCGACGAGTTGGCGGCGTCCGGGTCTTGGCGGAGCGCGGCGGAATCCGAAAACGAGCGCGGCGATGGCGGTGGCGGCGGTCTGCCTTTGGCGGGCGTCCGCGTCATGGAGATGACCAACGTCATCGCCGGCCCTGTCGCCGGGCGGCTTTTGGCGGATTTGGGCGCGGACATGATCAAGTTCGAGTCGCCCTTCGGGGACATATCCCGACCGGGCGGCGGCGCGGGGTTTCTCAGCTACAACGCCGGCAAGCGCTCCGTTTCGGCGGACACCAAAACCGAATCCGGCGCGGATATAGCGCGGCGGCTGGCGGCGTCCGCCGACCTCATCCTCGCCAACATGCGCCCCGGCGCGATTGACCGCATGGGGCTTGACGCCGATTTCCTGCGGAACGCCAACCCGCGAATCGTCCAAGCGCATATCACCGCTTACGGATGGGACGGACCTTACGCGCGCCGTCCCGGCGTGGATCCGATAGCGCAGGCGCTGACCGGGCTTCAGCGCGCGCAGGGCGGCGCGGGCGGCGCGCCGGTCTATCTGTCGGCGCTCGCGCCTTGCGACTACACCGGCGGCGCGCTCGGCGCGCTCGGCGCGGCGCTGGGGTTGCTGGCGCGCGAGCGATTCGGAATCGGGCAGAAGGTCGATACAAATCTGCTAGCCGCCGGCGCGCTGATGAACGCGGACGGTTTCATGCAACACGACGGCAAGCCCGAACGCGCTCTGCCGGACGCCGACCATCTCGGAATCGGACCGCTCAGGCGTCTCTACCGAACGGCGGACGGCTGGATTTATCTGGCGGCGGACGGCGCTGAGATAGCCGAGCGAGCCGCCGCGTTCCTAGCCGACGTCGGCGCGTCCGCCCTCGCGGACATGCCCGCCGAACGCGCTCTTGAGACGCTGAAATCTCGCGGTCTGCCTTGCGCCCCCGTCGTCGCGGATTACACGCGCGGCTTCTTCGCGGACCCGCAAGCGCGGGCGAACGGCATGGTGGCGGCGCTGGAGCATCCCGCGCTTGGGACGCTGAATCTGAGCGGCAATCTGGTGTCGTTCGACGGCGTCGGGACGCTTCCCAAGCGCCACACGCCGCTTTTGGGCGAGCATACGGCGGAGGTTCTGGCGGAGTTGGGTTTCAATCCCGATGAAATCGCGGCGCTCTACGATGAGGGCGCCGCGCGGACGGAATCCGCCGGATGAGCGGTCGCGCCTCGGATGTCCGGTTCGCGCTGGCGGCGCTGGCGATTGCGCTCGCCCTTCTCGCGGCGTGGTTTTTGCGCTACGGCGATCTGCAGTGGGCGGTCGTTCCGCTCGGCATGGCGGTCGGCTGTCTCGCGCTGGCGGGAATCGGAGCGCGGCGTGCGCAAGACAGTTCCCCGCCGGCGGACGCGGACGATTTCCCCGCGCCGACGCCCCTTGAGGCGCGGTTGGGAGTGGCGGGATTCGCGCTGGCGTCCCTGTTCATGTTCGTTTCCCTGCGCGAATTCGGCGGCGAGCGCGACAGTTTCGCGCTGGCGTGGTGGAGTTTCGGCTTGGCGCTCGCCGCCGCCCTTGCCGCCATTCCCGCGATGGATGGGCGGTGGACGCCGCTAATCGCCCGAATCCGCGCCGCCGGCGGAATCCGATTGTCCATTCCCGCCCGCGCTTTCGCGCTGTCTTTGGCGCTCGCGGGGATTTTGGTTCTCGCCGCCGGATTGCGGCTGTACAACCTGGATTCCCTGCCGGCGGGTCTCTGGTTCGATGAGGCTGACAATCTCGCCCACGCCCGCGATTTCGCGCGGAATCCGGGGCGGATTCCCGTTTATGTCCCATCGACGAATCTGCCGTCCATGTTTCTGATTCCGCTCGCCGCCGTCGTGGAGTTGGCGGGCGTCTCGATGACCGCCGGTCGGCTTGCGGCGGTCGGATTCGGCTTGTTGGGAGTCGCCGCCGTGTTCCTGCTGGGGCGCGCGGTCGGCGGCGCGTCGGTCGGGCTAATCGCGGCGTTGCTGACGGCGGTCATGCGCTGGGACATCATCTGGAGCCGCATCGGGATGCACGGCATAACCGGCGTCTTGTTCGCCGCGCTTGTCGGCTGGCTTGCGCTCCGCGCCGTTCGCTCCGGGTTGCGCTCCGACTACGCCTTCGCCGGCGTCGCGCTCGGTTTGGGAATGTGGTTTTACTCGCCGTTCACGCTCTTCCCGCTGGCTTTGGCGGCGCTTTTGGCGCATCACGCGGTTGTTTCGCGCCCGAAAATCCGCGATTTGGTCGGGCGCGTCGTCATAATCGCGCTCATGGCGGGGTTCGCCGCCGCGCCGGTGGCGCAATTCGCCGCGAGCGAATCGGACACATTCTTCGAGCGCGCGCGAACGACGTCCATCTTTTCCATCGCGCCGCGCGAGGACTGGGCGGCGGGCGTGGCGGACGGTTTCGCGCGCCACGCGCTCATGTTCCACCGCGAGGGCGACCCGAACGCGCGCCACAACCTGCCCGGCGAGCCGATGCTGGATTTGCTCACCGGCGCGCTGTTCGCGCTCGGACTGCTGCACGCGCTCACGCGGCGGCGCGACGTCCGCGTATTCTGGCTGCCCTTCTGGGCGGCGCTGATGCTGATTCCGGGCGTCTTGACCGTCCCCTGGGAATCGCCGCAATCGCTGCGCTCGATACTGGTCATCCCGGCGGTCGCCGTCTTGTCCGCGCTCGCCCTTCGCGCGCTTTGGGACGCTTGGCGGGGGGCGTCTTGGCGCCCCGTCCGCCGCGCCGCGCCGTTCGCCGTTCTCGCCGTTCTGGGAATCATCGCCTTTCTCAACGCCGACATGTACTTCGGAACGCAGGCGCGGGACGCGCGCGTTTACGCCGCCTTCTCGACCGACGAGACGCTCATGGCGCGGAGCCAAATCCAATACCGCAGTCAGGGCTATTCGCTCTGGGCGTCGCGGCAGTTCCAGTTCGGCTTGACGAGCGCTCTTCTCGCCGACCGTCCGAAACTGGAGATAATGACGCCGCCGCTGACGCCGCCTTTTGATTCCGACCGCGCATGGGACGGCGCAGCCGCCTACTTCGAGCCGCGCGAAAGGGGATACTGGGAGACGGCGCGCGCCTACTACCCGGACGCCCGCTTCGAGACGGCGACCGCGCCCGCCGGCGGCGACCCGCTCCACTACGCCGCCTTCGCCAACCGCGAAACACTAGCCGAGCGGCAGGGGCTCGCCGTCTCATACGAAAAGGACGGCGAGAAGATAGAGGGCGCGCGCGAATCTGTGTCAGAATCGGCGTGGTATCCGTACTCGGAAACGAACGCCTATCCGATGGACGTGACGCTTGAGGGCGCGGTTCTGATGCCCGAATTCGGCGAATACGGCTTCTTCTTGGACAGCCCGAATACGCGGGCGGAGTTGAACGGGCGCCCGCTGGTGTCCGATGAAACGCGCTCTGCGTACATAATGGCGGCGGCGGGCTTGCACTCGCTGAAGATAAGCGCGCGGATTGAAGACCGCGACGGCTACATCCGCATCCTGTGGACGCCGCCCGGCGGGGGGCGCGCGCCGATTCCGTTCGCCAATCTGTATAGGGAAAGCGTCCGCCCAATCGGGCTTGCGGGGCGGTTCTTCGACGAAGACCCGGACGACTACGACCCGAACGCGCCGGATGAAGCGCGCGTCTCGCCCACTTCCGACATGTTCCACTACAGCCCCGTCTTGCCGCCGCCGTACAGCGCGATTTGGGAAGGGGAGTTGACCGTCGCCCTGCCCGGCAACCAGAGGTTCGCGCTCGAAACCGCCGGCGGGCAGACGGCGTCTCTATATATAGAAGACGCGCTGATAGCCCGCGCGCCGCCGACGGACGAAACGGCCTCGGAAGGCGAAATCAACCTAGCGCCCGGACGACACCGAATCCGCGTCGAGCGCCGAATCGAAAGCGGCTCCCCGCAGTTCCGCATCCTCTGGGCGCCGCCCGGCATAGGTTTGGAGCCCATCCCCGCCGGGGCGCTGTCGCCCGCGCCGGAGCGCATGTTTTGGGAATCGGAGTAGCGCGGGAAACGGCGTCCGCCAGTCCAGCCCGCTAACCCGCCGCGCCCGCCGCCGGGGGGCCCCCCTCCAGAAACCGCGTTCTCAGAAACGGGTCTTTGGCGGGGAAGAAGCCCAGAATCCGCGCCGGGGCGTCCCCGACCGCCTCGAAGCCGTGCGGAACCCCCGGCGGCACGACGACCGTATGCTCCGCGCCGACCTCATGCGTCTCGTCCCCGACGCGAACGCGGAGCGTCCCGCTCAGGATGACGATGAGCTCGTCGTCCTCATGCGTGTGCAGGGGCGCGCCGGCGCCGACGCCCACTTCGCTCAGCGATGCGTCCGCGGACGTCGTGCCGTCCCCGTCCTCCGTAATCAGCCATTTGCGGTAGTTGGGTCGCCAGGGGACTTCGCGGGCGGCGGCGTGGTCGATTATCGGCATTGCGGGCGCTCCTGAAACGCTGCGGGGTTCGCGCGCAAGTGTAGCGGAAGGCGGCGGGGCGCCCCAAATCCGAAATTCGCCCGAAACTTTGTGATTTGTAACACAAAGTTAACAACCGCGAAACATCCAAGAAACAAAGCGCCTTCATAATGATATGCGTAAGAACAAACGAAGCGCGGGCGGCGGCTTGAATCGCCCTCGCGCCGAAACCAAAAACCAAGTCAGGAGTCAAAGCGAAATGGGCATCGAAGCGATACTCGGCGGCGTGGCGTTCGCGGGGCTGTTCGGCCTCTGGGTGATTCTCCCCAGCAGAATCCGCAAGAACCGGAAGTAGCGAAAGCGAGCGGACGGCGCGCCGAGAGCGCCCGCCCCAAGCGGCGGCTTTTGGCGGATTTGCCAAACCAAAACACCTATATGATAGAATGGCGCTTGACCGACGCGGCTCGGCAAGCGCCATTCGCCGTTTCCGAACCCCCGCGCCGGCGAACGTTCCGAAAAACCCGAAACAACTGCCAAACGCAGACTAGGAGACTGGCTACATGACACCAGAAGAAGTCGTAAGATTCGTTGCCGACGAGGGCATCGAGATGATCGACCTCAAGTTCACCGACCTTCCCGGCACGCTTCAGCACGTGGGCGCGCCGCCCAGCGAGATCACCGAAGAGCTGTTCGCCGAAGGCACCGGCTTCGACGGCTCCAGCATCCGGGGCTTTCAGACCATCGACGAGAGCGACATGCTGATAGTGCCGGACGCCGCCACCGCCACGCTCGACCCGGTTTACAGCCGCAAGACGCTCAGCATCCTCTGCAACATCCGCGACCCGCTGACCGGCGCCGACTACAACCGCGACCCGCGCAACATCTCGCAGAAGGCGGAGGAATACCTGAAGACCACCGGCGTCGGCGACACCAGCTACTGGGGCCCCGAAGCCGAGTTCTTCATCTTTGACTCCGCCCAATTCGACCAGAACGCCCACTCGGCGTTCTACAGCGTGGACTCCGACGAAGGCATCTGGAACTCCGCCAACAAATACATGCTGGACGGCAAGACGCTGAGCAAGGGCTTCCGCCCGCGCCACAAAGAGGGCTACTTCCCCGTCCCGCCGACCGACTCGCTCAGCGACATCCGCACCGAGATGGTGCTGGAGATGCAGAAGTTCGGCATGAAAATCGAAAAACAGCATCACGAAGTCGCCACCGCCGGGCAGGGCGAAATCGACATCGTGTACGACACGCTGACCAAGACCGCCGACAACATCATGATCTACAAGTATCTGGTGCGGAACGTGGCGGCGCGGCACGGCAAAATCGCCACCTTCATGCCCAAGCCGCTGTTCGGCGACAACGGCACGGGGATGCACACCCACCAGAGCATCTGGAAAGACGGAACCAACGTCTTCTTCGGCGACGGCTACGCCAACATGAGCGACCTGATGAAGTACTACACCGGCGGCTTGCTGAAGCACGCCCCGGCGCTTCTGGCGTTCGCCGCGCCGACGACCAACTCCTACCGCCGCCTCGTGCCGGGCTACGAAGCGCCGGTGAACCTCGCCTACTCGTCGCGCAACCGCAGCGCCTGTTGCCGCATACCCGCCTACTTCAACTCGCCGCCGACCAAGCGCATCGAGTTCCGCTGCCCCGACCCGACGGCGAACCCCTACCTAGCCTTCAGCGCCATGTTGCTGGCGGGGCTGGACGGCATACAAAACCAGATAGACCCCGGCGACCCGATGGACGTCGACCTCTACGACCTGTCGCCCGAAGAGGCGGCGAACGTTCTGCAGGTGCCGGGCAGCCTGGAAGAGTCCCTGAACGCCCTCGAGGAAGACTACGACTTCCTGCTCGCCGGCGACGTGTTCACGTCCGACCTCATCGAGACGTGGCTCGACTACAAGCGCGCCAACGAAGTGGACGAAATACGCCTGCGCCCGCATCCGTATGAGTTCTTCCTCTACTTCGACGCCTAAGCCGCCAACCGGCGAACGAACGGCGCGAATAGCGGACGACAATTAAACCAACGGGGCGGCTTTCCGGGATAAGGGACGCCGCCCCGTTTGAGGTTTGGGAATACAGGGAGAAACGACCAATGCTTACTAGACTGCGTCTCGAAAATTTCAAGGCGTGGGCGGACACCGGCGACATCGCCCTCAAGCCCATCACGGGGTTCTTCGGAACGAACAGCTCCGGCAAATCCAGCCTGATTCAGTCTTTGCTGCTACTGAAGCAGACGGCGGAATCGTCCGACCGAAACTCGGCGTTCAACTTCGGCGACGCGCGCGCATACATAGACATGGGGGACTTCGCGAGCGTGGCTCATCGGCATCAGGTGGACAGCGCGGTGAAAATCGCGCTGGAATGGAACACTGTGTTTCCTTTCAGGGTCATAGACGCTACGACCATCAACCGGGTAGCGCGAAGCAGGCAACTGGGGTTTCAAGTCGCCTCGCGCATGGATACCGTGGAGCCGAACCGTCGCGAGGTCGTGGAACGAATGGCGTACAGCGTCGGAGATGCGATATTCGGAATGGAACGAATGGATGATGACCGGTACAACGTTTTCAAAGAAAACGTCGATTTCGAGTTTGTCCGGAGAAAAGGGGCGCCTCACTTCCGAGTCACTTCGCCAGTTAAGTGCTACGGATTCCCTGATACGGCTCGTTTGCGTTATGAGAACGCTGACTTTTTCTCCGACCTAGGACTCGCATTGGAGAAATGTCTCGAAAACGTGTACTACCTTGGACCGCTCCGCGCCCATCCCCAACGGACTTACACATGGACAGGGGCGCTACCGTACGACATGGGACGCTCTGGAGAGTACGCGATAAACGCGATACTGGCGGATGGCGAGCGGAGCCGGATGGGTCGTCAACATGATAATCTGCCAATAACTTTGGAGGAATACGTCGCCCTCTGGCTACGAAGACTCGGCTTGATTCACGATTTTCGCATTGAGCGAATCGCGGAAGACAGCCCGCTGTACCGCGTCAAAGTCCGCAAATCCCCCCAAGCCGTCGAAATGCTAATCACCGACGTCGGTTTCGGCGTGTCGCAGATACTCCCCGCGCTCGTTCTATGCTTCTACACGCCCAAAGTTTCCACCGTGATTTTGGAGCAGCCAGAGATTCACCTGCATCCGCTCGCGCAGGCGGGGTTGGCGGACGCTCTCATAGACGCATCCCAAAGGTGGGGCGTTCAGATAATCATCGAAAGCCACAGCGAACATCTGCTGAACCGAATTCAGCGCCGAATAGCCGAAGAAACCGTCTCTCATGACGACGTCGCGCTCTACTTCTGCTCGCAGGGCGATAATGGAGCGTCCAAGATAGACGCCCTCCAGCTCGACGCCTTCGGCAACATTGCCAATTGGCCCGCAAACTTCTTCGGCGACCAGTTCGGCGAGATAGCCGCCATGAGCGAGGCGGCGATAAGGCGGCGGCGAAGGGATGGCGAATAATGAACGCGGCGCGGACGGAAGTCGTCTTGGATACCAACGTCGCCGTCGTAAGCAACGGCAAGACGGAGCAGGCGGGGTTGGATTGCGAGGAAAACTGCGTTGCCGCGCTCACGCGCATCAGAGAATCCCAAATACTGCTTGTCGACGACCGCAACCTGATACGCGATGAGTACATGCGGAATCTCGACATGTCCGGTCAACCCGGCCCCGGCGACGCCTTCTTCCGATGGCTTTGGCGCAACAAAGACAACGAACGCCACTGCCGAAAGGTCGCGATTACGCCCAACGACGAGCGCGGCTTCGACGAATTCCCTGACGACCCAGACCTAGCCGGGTTTGACGCGGACGACCGCAAATTCGCCGCCGTCGCCATCGCCGCCGGGAGCGCGCCGAAAATCCTCAACGCATCCGATACGGACTGGCGGGACTATCGCCAAGAGTTGCGGCGGCATGGCGTGGATGTGGATTTTCTCTGCCCCGCGCTCATGCAACCGCAACCGCCGCGACCATCCCCCTAAACCTGCCTCAGCCGCGGGTCGAAGTAGTCGCGCAACCAGTCGCCTAGGAAGTTCAGCGACACCACAGTCAAGCCGATGCCCGCGCCGGGGATTACCGCTATCCACCACGCCGTCGCTATGTAGTTGCGTCCGTCCGCCACCATGCTGCCCCACGCCGGGTTGGGCGGCGGGATGCCCACTCCCAGAAAGCTCAGCGTGGATTCCGCCAGAATTATCTGCCCCGTGCCGAGCGTCGCCACCACTATCAGCGTGTTCGTCACGCCCGGCAATAGATGCCGCCATACGATGCGGAGCGGGGACGCGCCGGCTACGCGGGCAAGGGCGACGTAGTCCATTTCCTTGAGTTGCAGCACCTCGCCGCGCACTTGGCGCGCGTAGCCGCCCCAGGCGAACAGCGACAGGATGATGAGCAGCGTCCGAAAACTCGCGCCGAACACGCTCACCATCACCAGCGCCGCCAGCAGGAACGGCAGCGCGTTGGTCAAATCGACTAGGCGCATGATTATCTCGTCCACGTGTCCGCCGGCGTAGCCCGAAAGCGCGCCGAGCAGGGCGCCGAGCGCCACGCCTATTATCATCGTGAGCGCGGCGAAGGTGAGCGAGACGCGGGCGCCGTGCATCATGCGCGTGAGTATGTCGCGCCCGTGCTGGTCGGTTCCGAGAATGTGCGCCATCGAGCCTTCCGCCTGCCACGCCGGAGGCGTTCCGCGCTCTCGCAGGTCGCCGCGCACCGGGTGGTAGGGCGCGAGCGCCGGCGCGAAGACGGCGGCGAATGTGAGCGCCGCCAGGATGACGACGGGGATGATGGGCCAACGGCGCAACAGGTCGAACGCCCGCCGCGCGCCGCGCCGTTCGCGCAAGTCTATGCGCCGAAGCGCGTCTTGAGGATGGTCTTGCATGGCGGCGCTAACTGTACCTGATGCGGGGGTCAGCCGCCGCGTACATTATGTCTATGAGGAACGCGGCGAGAACGTATATGACGGCGAACACCAGAACCGCGCCCACCAGTATGGGGAAGTCGTTGTTGAACACCGCGTTGAGCGCCAGCACGCCGATGCCGGGCCAGGCGAAGATGGTTTCGGTGAGAACGCTGCCCGTGGCGAACCCCGCCATCAGCAAGCCGCCGAATGTGAGCGGCGCGATGATGGCGTTCCGCAAGGCGTGCTTCCAGACGATTGTGAACTTGTTGACCCCTTTGGCGCGGGCGTAAGTGACGAACTCCGAATCCATCACGTCCAGCATCGCCGAGCGCGTCAGGCGCAGGAATCCGGCGGCGGCGAGCCAACCCAGAATCACCGACGGCATGATGAAATGCGCGAATGTCCCGCGCCCGGAAGTGGGCAGCCACTCCAAGCGCACCGAAAATATCAGGATGAATACGATGGCGAGCCAAAAGGCAGGCAGGGATTGGCCGAGAATGGCGAACGTCCGCCCGATGTAGTCCCAGACGGAGCCGCGATAGACGGCGGAGACGATGCCCAGCGGTATGCCGACCAAGACGGCGAAGACCAACCCGCCCGCCGTGAGCTGGAGCGTCACCGGAACGCGCTCCATCACCGCGTCGAACGCCGGGCGTCCGTTGACGATGGACTGCCCCCAGTCGCCGGTCAGCGCCTTGCCCAGCCAGATGAGATACTGAAGCGGCAACGGCTTGTCCAATCCCATCTCCTTGCCCCAAGCCTCCCAGCGCTCCGGCTCGAAGTGCGAGTACTCGGTGAGATAGAGCAGTCGCGGGTCGCCCGACATGCGGGAAAGGGCGAACACTATCATGGTGGACAAGAGAATCGTCCACAGCGAGTAGAAAAGCCGGCGGGCTAGAAACTGTTTCATGGCGGCGGGGAGAAGCCGGGCTGAAGGCGGGGCGGCGGACGCGGCGCGGGGACTGCGCGCGCGCCCGCCGCCTAGCCGACAGCCGGCGGCGGGGTTACTTCAGGCGTATGGACTCGAAGTTGCGGCGGTTGTAGGGCTTGAGATCCCAACTCTCTATGACGTCCGGGTCGAAGTAGAGCGGATCCGGCGAGAATACCACCGCCACGCCGAGTTTGGTGTCGAACAGATACTGCCCAATTTCCTTGTTGGCGGCTATGCGGGCGGCTTTGTCGCGCGGGGCGGCGTTGACTTTCTCCATGGCGTCGAACGCCTGGTTGATTTCAATGCCCCAGTTCCAGTCGCCCTCGCTCCAAGTGGAGCCTTCCGCCAGCGCGAATCGCGGCAGGTCCATGGTCGTGGTCTCGTTGCCGCCCAGCCATGCGTAGAGGTATTCCAGCTTGCGCTCCACAAGTTTGGGGCGGAACGCCTGATACGCCGTCCGGTCTATGCGCGGCGTCAGCCCGATGTTCGCCCACATGGTGGCGACGGACTCCCACACTTCCTGATTCACCGCGCCTATGTCGGGGGCGACGAATATGGGAATCTCGAACCCGCCGCCGTATCCCGCCTCTTCCAGAAGCGCCGTCGCCCTGTCGGGGTCATACGGAATTATCCAAGAGTCGGGATGCTCCGGCAGGACGCTCACGAAGTAGGGGACGTACTCCGGGCGTCCGACGCCCTGCAGCACCTCTTCGTTTATCAGCTCGCGGTCGATGGCGAGCGCCAGCGCCTCGCGCACTTTGCGGGCGCGTTCGTCGCGCGCCGGGTCGTTCGGGTCGCCTATCCAGGGATGCTCGTCGTCCGGCTTGAATCCCGGCCGGGCGGGGACGGCTTCATCGCGGTCGTGGTATCGGCTCTGCCAGAAGTTGCCGCCGAAGCCCGCGAACTGCTGAGCGCCGCCAATATGCGCGTTGGTCGGCTCAATGCCGGATTCGGTCAAATCCTGCAGGAAGCTGATGGGAACGGCGTCTATGATCGCCACTTCGCCGGTCTTTATCTGCGCCACGCGGGTGGACGCCTCGCCCACTTCGCGCGCCCGCAGGGTGGAGAAGGCGGGCTTTTCGCCCCAGTAATCCGCGAACGCCTCGCCAACGAACTCGTTGTCCGCCGTCCAGCTGACGGTTTGGAACGCGCCCGTGCCGATTACGCTCTGAAGCGCGGCATCCTCGCCCATGTCGTCGAAATGCTTCTTGCTGGTTATGTTCACTATGCCCAGATAGATGCGCTCCCATTCGATTGTGAACTGCTCGATGGGGAAGTCGACCGTGTATTCGTCCACAACCTCAAGCGGCTCCAGATGGTTGTTGATGAAGCCGACCGAGCCGTGTATGGACTCCGGGTTTTCGAGCGCGGCGTGTCCGTAGCTCCACTTGATGTCGTCGGCGGTCAGCTCGCCCCAGCCCTGATGAAACTGAATCCCCTGCCGCAGGTTGACCCGGACGGAAGTCAGGTCGTCCGACAGGCTGTAGGATTGCATGAGATGCGGGGTGTAGCTCAGGTCGCCTTCGCGCTGGATGAGCTTTTCCATGACGCTTACGCGCTCCGGCATCTGCTCAGGCCCGCCGCCTGTCTGCTTGCCGGGCAGTCCGGTGGGGGCGCCGATTTTGACCATCGCCACCGTGAGCGTCCCGCCTTGCTCCATTTCGGAGGGCGCGGGCGCCGCCGGGGCGGGCATCGCGGTGGGCGCGGACGTCGGAGCCGGAGCCGCCGCCGCGGTGGTCGGGGCGGGCGCGGAAGTCGGCTCCGCCGCCGTCTCTTCCTCCGCCGCGCCGCACGCCGCCGCGCCAAACGCGAACAGCGCGACGAGCGCGAACGCCCATCCGACCGAAAGCCTGTGTTTCAATTTCGCAATCATCGCGCGCACCTCGCAACGGACTAGAACCGGGCGACCGCCCAGCGTTGGGCGCAATATATCATCGCGAAAGGCGGTTGTCAAACGGGGGGGGGGCGAGCGATGCAGGGCAATCGCATCTTATCGCTTTCGCTATATCTGTGCAGAAAAGTATCGCCAAATTTGATAACCGTCTTAAAAATTCTGAGTCCGCTACCGGAAATGGACGCTGTTCGGGACCGAATCGCGCTCATCCCGGCCAGAGATGAGGCGTCTCGCAATGTTTCAATGCATCCATGACCTACGGAAAGCCGCTCATGGCGAAGATTGCGCCCGTTTCGAATTTAGATGCGATTGCCCTGGCGAGCGATGGGGCGTCCAGAGAAGCGAGCGCGACTCGGATTTCAGGCGGTTTCGCCGGGAAGAACTCGCCGAGAACATTCGGCGTTCAGCAACCTAGGTAGTGTTGACATAAGGATAGTTTGGAAGATTCTCGCGCCAAAATCTCCAATTTCCCCCCTTGCAAAGGTATGCTCATGGAAAACAAGCCCGAATCGCGAGCGATGAATCCCCCTCCCTTGATGGGAGAGGGCTAGGGTGAGGGTGTCTGCGCCGCTAGGCGCAGTCCCGCGCGGTTTGCCCGCCGCCCCCGCCCCCGCTCACGCTTCTCTCTAATGTCAACACTGCCTAATACATCCCCCCGCCCGGCAGCGATTCGCAGACCGTCCCATCCCCGTCTCTGTCTAGGCGATTCGGATCCGGGTCGTCGGGCGTCGCGGCGGCGGCGTAGAAGGCTTGCGCTTCGGGCTGGGTTGGGAAGTCGGAGCAGTCTTTGTCCTTGAACGGCGCGGCGGGCGATGACGATGACGGCGCCGCGATTGGTATTCCCATGCCGCAAATCGTGGACTTGTTCGAAACCGAGTCGTCCAGCATCTTTCGGCTAGGAACGGGGCGCTCGACCAACTTTTACTCACAAAACAAATCATGGGGGCTTTTGACTGGATGAGGACGCGAGAATCTGGTATCATGCGTCTTGAGTCTCCAGCCGCAAGCCTTGACCAACATGTCCAAACTCATTCTCGGAGAAAGGCATCTCCGCCTAGACCCTGAAATAGAGAATTGGGAACTGGACGACGCCGCGAATCTTCCAACCTTGAAATCGCTAGCGGACAGAGATTTCGCCAACGAATCCGAAGCCATCCTGAGCAAACTGAGAAGTCCAAAATGACCAAACGAACTCAAGACTTCGAAAACTTCATGTCGAGCCGCGTGAATCTGAGCAAGCAACGGCACGAAAGGTTGCAGACAGGCGCGAGGGATGTGTCCGAACATCTCAGCCGGACATTGCCCGGATTCATAAAGACCGAGCGGCAGGGCTCGCTCGCGCTCGGAACCGTCATTAGACCGGTCAACAACCGCGAATTCGACGTCGACATGCTGGCGTTTATGAGGGCAAGCCGCTTGAAGGCTCCGAAAGACTACATAGAAGAAGTCTATCGGGCGATGAAGGCGAACGGAAACTACGCCGACAAGGTTCACAGAAAGGCGCGGTGCGTAACGGTTGATTACGCCGGCGACTTCCACATGGACATCGTTCCCTGCGTCGAGATGCGCGGCGGTCTGTTCATCTGCAACGGGCGAACCGATGAGTTCGAGCCCACCGACGGAACGGGTTTTAGGGACTGGTTCAACGGCAAGAACGCCGTCACTTACGGTAATCTGAAGCGCGTGGTTCGCCTGCTGAAATACCTGCGGGACCGCAAGCGAACCTTCACCGCGCCCTCGATTCTACTCACGGCGCTCGTCGGAAACGCCGTTCGGAACGCTGACGACGGAGCGGATTTCAAGACTCTGCCGGACGCGCTCAAGACGGTCGCGAACCGCGTCAACGACTTCCTGCAAGCCAACCCGTTTAAGCCAAGGATAGCCAACCCCGTCCTGCCGGAGGAAGACTTTTCGAGGGACTGGGACCCGGTCAAATACCGCAACTTCCGGGACATGTTCGGCAGTTGCGCGACCCGCATAAACAACGCCTTCTCCGAAAGCGACCACGCGCGGAGCGCAACCGCTTGGCGCGACTTGTTCGGAGATGGATTCGGCGATTGCTCCAATTGCGGACTAGAAGAGGAAACTCGTGTTTGGGGAAACCCACGCGCGTCGGCGTCTTCGCCATCCTCATATCCCGACATTGGGTTGTCAGCATCGTCCACTGTCTTTATCTCATACTCGTGGGATGATGCAACTCATAAACGCTGGGTGCAAAACCTAGCCGCGCGTCTTGAATCTGATGGAGTGGATGTCAGACTCGATGAGACAGGGCTAAAACCCGGAGACTCGATTGCCAAATTCATTGAGGACTCGCTCGCGGCATCTGATTTCGTGCTAGTAATATGCACGCCTGAGTACAAGAAGCGTTACGGCGATGACAAAGGCGGAGTTGCATACGAAGGAAGCATCATAGCCGGCGCGATACTCAGTGGTGACATAAAGCGCGACCATGTTATTCCGGTTCTGCGGAACGCCGGCCCCGACTCTATTCCTGCGTCTATTGCTGTCAACTTGGGCGTCGACCTTTCCGACAGCAATCCAGATTCGGAGCGTCAATACACAAAACTACTGCAACGGCTAATTAGCCACCGCTAAATCATGGTCCAGGGGAAACAACCATGAAAATGTCGCGGGATTCGGACACCGTCAACTCGCTAAAGACTAGGGAGTTGGCGATTTGATTCCATAAATCATCCTTATCTCAGCCCCCAGGGCAATTCTCAGCCCCCAGGGCAATCGCATCTTATCGATTTCGCTATATCTAATGCAGAAAGTATCTCAAGATTTGATAACCGCCTAAAAAATTCTGAGTCCGTTACCGGAAATGGACGCTGTTCGGAACCGAATCACGCTCATTCCGGCCATAGATGCGGCGTTTCGCGATGTTTCAAGGCATCCACGACCTACGGAAAGCCGCTCATGGCGAAGGTTGCGCCCGTTTTGAATTTAGATGCGATTGCCCTGTCTCAGCCCCTAGGCAGTGTTGACATAGGGATTTCGCCGCGGTTTTCGGTTCGACATTGGCGTTCGCAACCCTCTGGATTCCCGCTTTCGCGGGAATGACGGGGTGGAAATCAAGGATTTGGGCGCGATAACCGTCCAAATCATCCTTACGCCAACACCCCCTAATACATCCCCCCGCCCGGCAGCGATTCGCAGACCGTCCCGTCGCCGTCTCTATCTAGGCGGTGCGGGTCGGGGTTGTTTGGGAGGGCGGCGGCGGCGTAGAAGGCTTGCGCTTCCGGCTGGGTTTGGAAGTCCGAGCAGTCCCTGTCGACGAACGGCGCGCGGGGTTGGGACGGGCGCGGCGGCGCGGCGGGCGATGACGGCGGCGGCGGCGCGGTTGAGCGCGAGCCGGCTATCTCCACATCCCCGCCGCAGCCGGACGACATTTCGCGCAGGGCGGCGATTTCCGGCTCGGTCGCCGTCAAGCCCCACTGCGCCTTTATCGCCATCCAATCTATGGCGTACCGGCACCAGTACGCTCTGTCGGACGGTCGCCAATCTTCCGGACCGTCCGCGCCCTTTTGGCGGTTGGCGCGCGCGGTCGCCGCTATGAGGTGTCCGGGGTACTCCAGATAGTTGGCGTATTGCTCTTTGCGCTCCGCGCTCCAGCGCCAGCCGCCGGATTTGTGGGCGTTGTAGAGCGGCACCATGTGGTCTATGTCCAGCTCGGACGGGTTTTCGACGACCGTTCCCGTGTAGGGCGCCGTCCATCTGCCGGTTGCCACTTTGCATCTCTCGCGCGTTCGGAACTCCACCGGGACGGTTGATTCGGCTATCAGCGTCTCTTGCCGCGCGTCTTGGCAGTCGCGGTCGGCGTCCGTCCAGTGCTTCCACTCGGCGCGGTCGTAGCGGATTTCGCCGCGATAGGGCTCGGCGACGGTCAGCTCGAAGACCGTTGCGCTCTCGCTTGGGGCGGGCGCGGGCGGCGGCGGCGTGGCGGCGGCGGGCGTCGCCAGCGGACGGCGCGGCGGCGGCGAAGCGGTTTCCTGAAACAGCGAGCCGCAAGCCCACGCGAACACGAATATGAGGCAGATGGCAAGCAACAAAGCGCGCATGGTCTCGCAACCATACGCGCCGCCCGCCGCCGAGTTCTAGGCGAACGCTCCACTCCGAACGGCCTTTTTTGCTACACTTGAGGCGCTATGGACGGAAGACGGTTCGAAAATCTGGTGAGACGCGCCATCGAGGAACTGCCGCCGGCGTTCCTCGAACGCATGGACAACGTCGACGTGGTCGTCGAGGATTGGGCGACTCGCGACCAGCTCATCGGCTCCGGACTGGACGAAAACGAGCTTCTGCTGGGCTTGTACGAAGGCATCCCCCTGCCGGACAGGTACGACTACAACCTCGTCCTGCCCGACAAGATAACGCTGTTCCAGCGCGCCATCGAGAGCGTCTGCGCGACGGATGAGGACGTCGTGGCGGAAGTCCGCGCGACGGTCGTCCACGAGCTGGCGCATCACTTCGGCATAGACGACGACGCGCTCCATGAGATGGGGGCTTATTAGAGGGGCGGCGGCGTTCGTGCGCCGAATCCCCATTTTCCCGCCCCGTCATTCCCGCGAAAGCGGGAATCCAGAGAACTCGACCCGTTCGCAATCGCTCGGATATGCCGCAAGCATCGCCTTTCGCGAACTTCCACAGGAGACGCAAGATTTGACTGCCGCCGCCGCGTTTGATGGACAGGGGCTGAACCTCGCCGCGCTCGCTTCGATTCTCAGGTCGTCCCCGGAGTACGGCGCGCTGGCGGAGGCGCTGGGCGCGGGCGGCGGCGCTCGGCGGGCTTCGCGGCGGCGCGGCGGCGCGGCGCGGGCGCAGACGACGGCGGAATCCGCCCCGTTTCTCATATCCGCGCTCGCGGACGACTTGGGCGCCCCCGCGCTCATCATCGCGCCCCGACCGGAAGAGGCGCGGCGGCTTCACGAATCGCTCAGCGCCTGGGCGGGCGACCCGTCCCGCGTCCACCACTTCCCGGAGACCGAAACGTTGCCGTTCGAGCGTCTCGACACGGACGCCCGCGCCGCCCAGACGCGGGTGCGCGTTCTCGCCGCCCTTTCGCAAGCCGACCCGGACGCGCCGCCGCCGATTGTCGTCGCCTCCGCCGCGTCCATATCCCAGCGAACGCTCGACAGGGATTCGTTCGAGTCCGCCCGCCATACGCTGAGCGTGGGCGACGTCTTGGACGTCGAAGATACCCTGGAAAGCTGGCGGCGCATGGGGTACGAATTCTCGACCGCCGTTTACGCGCCCGGCTCCGTCAGCAGGCGCGGCGGGATTATAGACGTCTTCCCCGTCGGCGCGGATTATCCGGCGCGAATCGAGCTCTGGGGAAACGACGTGGACAGCATGCGGACGTTCGACCCGTCCAACCAGCGCTCCATCGAGACGGTCGAATCCATCGAGATAATCCCGGCGAACGAAACCCTGCCGGCGATGACCGACAGGGAAGACCTGGATTCCCAACTGTCGCGGATCGACGTCTCCAACTGCGAGCCGGAGCATCGCGAGCGGGCGCTTGAGGAAATTTCCCTGCTTCTCGACGGCCACGACGTCGAAGACCTGAACATGTACGCGGGGTTTTTCAATCGCGGGACGCTGGCGGATTACGCGCCGCCGAACGCGCTGGTCGTCTCTCTGCGCCCGGAGGACGCGGCGGAGGCGGCGCTGGAGAACGAAGAGCGAGTCGACGCGCTCCGCGAGGCGAAAGAGCGGCGCGGGGAACTGCCGCGCGGATTCCCGTCCTTCCAAGCGTCTTGGAACGAAATATCCGCCCAACTGTCGCGCTTCGACGCGCGGCTGGAGACGCTCCACTGGGGCGCGGCGGATTTGGTTTACGCCGACATTCACTCCATGCCGTTCAGCGCCGCGCCGACCTACATGGGCATGCTGGACGATTTCACGAAGGACATGCGGGGGGCAGCCGAAGATGGGCATGTCGCTGTGGCGGTGACGTCCCACTCGCGGCGGTTGGACGAGATTCTGTCGGAAGCGGGGACGCGCGCCGAGCGGGCGGAATCGCTGACCGATTGCCCGCGCGCCGGGACGCTCACGCTTCTGCAGGCGGCGGGCCCCGCCTTCGGGGACGGCTTTACGCTGAACGCGCCGGGGCGCCGGCTAATAGTCTTGGGCGACGCGGAGATTTTCGGCGTCGCCAAGCGGCGGCGGACGGCGCGGCGCGAACGCGCCAACTGGGACGCCTTCCTATCCGAAATATCGCCGGGCGATTACGTGGTTCACGTCGAGCATGGCGTCGGCAGGTTTCTGGGCGTGGGGCGTCCGTCCGAGGACGCCGATTCGAGCGCCGAGTATCTGGTCATCGAGTACGCCAACGGCGACAAGCTGTACATCCCGCTGGAGCATCTCGACCGCGTGACGCCCTATGTGGCGCCCGCCGGCGGGGCGCCGCGGCTGACGCGGCTGGGGACGCAGGAATGGAGCCGGGCGAAGGCGCGGGCGGAGCGCTCCACGCGCGAGATGGCGTCCGAGCTGATAGCGCTCTACGCCGCGCGCGAGCTGAGCGCCGGACACGCCTTCGGCGAAGACACCGCCTGGCAGCGCGAGCTGGAAGATTCGTTCCCGTTTGAAGAGACGCCCGACCAGCTGGCGACGCTCTCGGACGTCAAAGCCGACATGGAGCGCGCCCGCCCCATGGACCGGCTGGTGTGCGGCGACGTCGGATACGGCAAGACCGAAATCGCCCTCCGAGCGGCGTTCAAGGCGGTGATGGACGGCAAGCAGGTGGCGATTCTGGTTCCGACGACCGTTCTCGCCCAGCAGCACTACGCCACTTTCTCCGAGCGCCTCAAGGCGTATCCCGTCAAAGTGGAAATGCTGAGCCGGTTCAGGACGGACAAAGAGCAGCGCCAAGTGGTGGACGCGCTGGCGAAGGGCGAAGTGGACATCTGCATCGGCACGCATCGGCTGATTCAGAAGGACGTCCGCTTCAAAGACCTCGGCTTGACGATAGTGGACGAAGAGCAGCGGTTCGGCGTGGCGCACAAAGAGCGGCTGAAGCGGATGCGCGAAGAAGTGGACGCGCTGACGCTCACGGCGACGCCGATACCGCGAACGCTCCACATGTCGCTGGCGGGCGCGCGCGACATGAGCGCCATAGAAACGCCGCCGGAGGAGCGCCTTCCCATAAAAACCTACGTGTCCGAGTTCAGCGACGACCTGATACGCGAGGCGATTCTGCGCGAGCTCGACAGGCAGGGGCAGATATACTTTCTGCACAACCGCGTTTACAACATAGAATACATCGCCAACTACATCAGGCGAATCGCGCCGGAGGCGACTGTGGGAATCGCGCACGGGCAGATGGGCGAGGGCGAGCTGGAGCGCGCCATGTCCGCGTTCGAGGCGGGCGAGTTCGACATTCTGGCATGCACGACCATCATCGAGTCCGGCTTGGACATTCCCAACGTGAACACCCTGATAGTGAACCGGGCGGATTCGTTCGGTTTGGCGCAGCTGTATCAGTTGCGCGGGCGCGTGGGGCGCGGCGGGCGGCGGGCTTACGCCTATCTGCTGATTCCGCCGGCGCGCTCGCTCACCGAAACCGCCGAAAGCCGCCTGCGCGCCATGCTGGCGGCGACCGAGCTGGGCGCGGGCTTCCGCATAGCGATGAAAGACCCTCGAGATACGCGGCGCGGGCAACATACTCGGCGCGGAGCAGAGCGGACACATCAACGCAATCGGATTCGAGCTTTACGCGCGGCTGCTGTCGCAGGCGGTGGGAGGACCTGCGCGCGCGGAGCGAGGCGGGCGAGTTCGCCGGCATGAGCGCCGAGCAGGTCGCGCGCGCCGTCCGCAGCGAAACGCGCGAATCGGCGGCGGACGCCCTCGCGCCGCCGTCCGCGCCCGGCATAGACTTGGGAATCCCCGTCGGATTGCCGTCCGACTACGTCCCCGACCTGCGCGCCCGCATGGGCATCTACCAGCGGCTAATCAAGATGGAAGACGCCGAGACAGTGGACGCGGTCGAGGACGAATTGCGCGACAGGTTCGGACCGCTGCCCTGGCAGGCGCGCGGCTTGCTGTACGCGGTCAAACTGAGAATCGCCGCCGAGCGCGCCGGCGTCTCGGCGATAACGCGGGAGGGCGACAAGATAGTGCTAAGGCTGCGAAACCCGGCGGGCGGCGCGCGCCGGGCGCTCCAGCGCAGACTGCCCAAAGCCGCCGAAGTGGGCAACACGCAGATACGCCTGGACTTGTCCCAGCTGGAAGGCGTCTGGGAAGAGCCGCTCGCGGACACGGTCGAGCGCCTGGCGAAATTCAACCGCGAAATGGCGCGGCGCGCGGCGGAAGCGGCGGCGGGGTGATGGGGGGACGGCAAATCGCCAAAGCGCGATTTGCGGAGAGAATAGCGGCGGAACATCATCAAACGCCGCTTGCGCCCCCGCCGCGTTCGGCATTACACTTGCCGCAAGACCGGCGCTGATTCGCCGAAATCGGAAGGAGACGCGAAATGACAGCCACGCCAATGCCCAGCGAGAAACTCAGCGAGGAAGAAATCCGGATTAGGCGCGAAAGCCACGCCGCGGGGATGCGCGTGAGGGAGCGCATGGAATCGGAATTCCCCCGCGTGAGAGAGGAGCACCCCGACAAGTGGGTGGCGTTCGGCGAAGACGGGTTCATCACGGCGAGCGACGACCTGCTCGACCTAGTGGACAAGTACAAAGAGATGGGGTACGGGGCCGACGACCGGCTCATCATAGAGTTCACGCACGTCTCCACCTACCCGCTCTGGGGGTATCCGGCGTGACGGTCATCGGGTGGTTCACCATCTTCGGACAGCCGTTCGTCGAAGCCCGCGTGACAATTCCGCGTCTCGGAGTTCAGCGCGAGATTGAGTTTCTCGTCGACACCGGCGCGGACAGAACATGCGTCAATTACCGCGACGCCGCGAGCATGGGGCTTCTCCCGGAAGTCTTGCGGGGAAGCGAGATGACTTACGCGGCGGGCGTCGGCGGCGGGGCGAGATATTTCAGGGAAGACGCGCGCCTCGAGTTCCTCAGCGCCGACGACGGGCAATCAGATGAACAGTCGGTCAGACTGCTGATAGCGGACTTGTCCGATAGGCCTCAGTCCATGCCGTCCCTGCTGGGGCGGGACGTCTTGAATCTCTACCGCATGGTTTACTCGCCCGCCGAAAGGCGGCTGGAGTTGGACGCGCCGCCGGGTTGACGGGCGTTTCCTCCCGGAATAGTCGGAACGCCCGCATCCTTGTTTCAGCGAAGATGATGGCGAGGTCTATCGCCAGAGATTCAGCCAGATGAACGCGCTCTGGATGGGTTGCGCGGAGAGCCATAGTCAGCGGCAGGCGACGGGGATGAGCCAGTCACGGAGGCTGAAAGTGTAACACACGTCCTGTAGACGATTCCTGAAGTCCTCCTTCTCAGTGCGCGTGTTGTATTCCACCCGCTCCAGTTCGCGGTACGCGCGCTCCAAGTCGGCAACCTGTTTCGTGAGGTCCGCGTTTCTATTCTCCAGTTGAACAACTTTCTCTTTCAAGTCCTCGTTCTCAGCCTGCAGTTCGGAGTTCTGTCCAGCGTTCGCGTCCCGCGCCGTTTTCAAGTCCGCGTTCGCGGATGCAAGGTCAGACTCCATCCCCTCGACTTGGGCGAGCGCCGCGTCCCGCGCAGTCTCCAGTTCGGCGTTCGCGTCCCGCGCCGCTTTCAAGTCCGTGTTCGCGGATTCAAGGTCGGACTCCAGCCCCTCGACTTGGGCGAGCGCCGCGTCCCGCTCCGTTTCTAACCCGGCGTTCGCGCCGCGCGCCGCTTTCAGGTCCGCGTTCGCGGATTCAAGGTTGGACTCCAGCCCGGCGACTTGGGCGAGCGCCGCGTCCCGCTCCGTTTCCATTAGTCTTTCCCTTCCAGCGCGTAGCCGCGACTGGCGAACGCTTGTCGATATTCGGCGTGGCGGGATTTTCTGTTACGGCGAAAAGCGCGGGTTGGGCGAATCGGAATTCTGAAAATCCCGCCACGCCTATAAATCCTGATTCTGACAAAGGGCGGGCGGACGACCAATATCGGTTTCCCCTCCGCCCTCCGCCCCCTCACCCCTCGAACCGCCCGAACACCACGCAGGCGTTTTGGCCCCCGAAGCCGAAGCTGTTGGATAGCGCCGTCGCCACATCCGCCTTCCGCGATTCGTTGGGGACGTAATCCAGGTCGCAGTCCGGGTCGGGGAATTCGTAGTTGACGGTCGGGTGGATTTCGCCGTCTCGGATGGTCTTCACGCAGGCGACCGCTTCCAGCGCGCCCGCGCCGCCTAGCGCGTGGCCTATCATCGACTTCGTGGAGCTTATCGGCACATCGCCGGCGCGCTCGCCGAACACCGTTTTGATTGCCAGCGTCTCTACGTAGTCGTTTTTCGGCGTGGAAGTGCCGTGCGCGTTTATGTAATCAATATCGGCGGGGGTTAGCCCAGCGTCCGCTATCGCCCAGCGCATCGCCCGCGCCGCGCCCGCGCCGTCCTCGTCCGGCTGGACGGCGTGGAAGGCGTCCGACGACACCCCGTAGCCTATCACTTCCGCCAGCGCCGTCGCGCCTCTGGCGGCGGCATGCTCCAGGCTTTCGAGAACCAGAACCGCCGCGCCTTCCGCCGGGACGAATCCGTCGCGCTTGGCGTCGAAAGGGCGGCTCGCCTTTTCCGGGTCTTCGTTCTGTCGGCTCAGGGCTTTGATTACGTTGAATCCGCCCAGACCGAGTTGGCTGATTCCCGCTTCGCAGCCGCCCGCCAGTATGACGTCCGCCGCCCCGCGCTGAATGGCGACGGCGGCTTCCCCTATCCCCTGCGTCCCGGCGGCGCAGGCGGTGATTACCGTGGACGTGTATCCGCGAAGCCCGTAAATGCGGCTCACATTCGCCGCCGCCATGTTGGGCAGTATCATCGGGATGAAGAACGGCGACATTCTCATGCCGCCGCGCTTGACCAGAACGCGGGCGTTGTCCTCCGTCGTCGGGAAGCCGCCGTTGCCGTTGCCCATGACGACCCCGACGCGGTCGAGGTCTTCCGACGACAGGTTCAGCTCGGCGTCCTCGATGGCGGCGGCGGCGGCGGCCACCGCCATCTGCGAAAAGCGCGCCATGCGCCGATGCTCGCGCTTGTCCATGTAGTCGCCGGGGTCGAATCCGCTCACTTCGCCCGATATTCGGGACGGATACTGCGACGGGTCGCAGAGCGTCATCGCGCCTATGCCGGAGCGCCCGGCGAGCAGGGCGCCCCAGTATTCCGCGACCGTTTCGCCCAAGGGCGTAATCGCGCCCATTCCGGTGATGACCGCCCGCGTCGAGCCGTTTTTCATGTTGGTTTTCTCCTATTCGCGCCCCGTCATTCCCGCGAAAGCGGGAATCCAGAGGATTGCGGACGCCCTTGACGGGCGGCTCTCACTATCTAATGCCAACGCCGCCTAAACTTCCCTATGAACCGGCCCCCGCAAGTTTTCGTAGATTTCCGGCTCCAGCCCCTCCAGCGCTTCTATCGCCTCGCCCGCCACCGCCAGGGAGCCGGCGCAGAGGATGAGGTCGTCCGTCCCCGCCATTTCCCGCGCGCGCTCCAAGCCGGCGGCGACGGTCTCGAACTCGCCGGCGAGCTTCAGCCCGCGCTCGCGCATGAGATTCGCCGTGACTTCGGCGCGCGCCGAGCGCGGATGGCGCGTCTGGACGGCGATAGCCGCGTATGGGGCGAGCGCCGCCAGCGCGTCCAGCATCCCGCCCGCGCTGTGTCCGCCCAGCGAGCCGAACAGCAGAATCACGCGCTCCGGGTCGGCGCTCCGGCGCAGGCTTTCGACCAGGCGGCGCATCGAATAGGGGTTGTGGGCGCCGTCCACGATTATCGTCTTGCCGCCGCGCTCGAATACTTGGAATCGCCCGCTCCACTTGACTTCGCGGACGCCCGATTCGATGGCGTCTTTGGAAATGTCGCGCCCGTTAGCCGCCAGCGTCTCGGCGGCGGCGACGGCGGCGGCGGCGTTTTCGAGCTGGTAATCGCCCAGAAGGGGCGTCCAAAGGCGATACTCTTCCGCGCCATCCACTCGGCGCAGGATGAACGATTGCCCGCTCAGGTCTTGCGCCGTCCGCTCCCACTCGAATTCATCCTGCACGAACGCGATGGGCGCCCCGCGCTCCGCGGCGGCGCGGCGGAACACCGCCACCGCGTCCGCGCTCGCCTGCGGCGCGACAACGCAGGGGACGCCCGGCTTGATGATGCCCGCCTTCTCGCCCGCTATCTTGGCGATGGTGTCGCCCAGCGTGGCGACGTGGTCCAAGCTGATGGACGTGATGACCGACACTTCCGGCGTCACGATGTTCGTGGCGTCCAGCCTGCCGCCCATTCCCACTTCCAAGACCTGAAAATCCGCCCCTATGTCGCGGAAGTGGACGAGCGCCATCGCGGTCATCATCTCGAAGAACGACACGCCGCCATAGCCGCCTTCGCGCCCGACTTCCTCCACCGCGCCCCAGACCTTCGCGACCAGCGCCGCGTACTCGCTTTCCGAAACGGGCTCCAGCCCCACGCGGATGCGCTCGCGGACGCTGTGCAGATGGGGCGACGAGAAGAACCCCGCTTTGCGACCCGCCCGCGTCAGGATGGAGGCGATGAGCGCGGACACGCTCCCCTTCCCCTTCGTGCCGGCGACGTGGACGGTGGGCGTGGCGTTCTGGACGTCGTCAAGCCGTTCGGCGAGCATCATCATGCGCTCGATGTGCCAGCCGGAATGTCCGGGAAAGTGGCGCGAGCGCTCAAAATCGGCGAGGCTCATCGCCATCTCGACGGCTTCGGCGAAGTCGATGGGCGGTCGGTTGGAGTGGGCGGCGGTCGTCGTCATGATGCTGAATTAACTGTAACGCAAGCGGCGCGGCGCTGGCTAGGGGAATTGGGGGGATGGTGCGAATTTCAGAGGGCGCGACGCCGGAGAACACGGGCGGGGACTTGCCCAGCGCGTCATTCGTTCAAGAACTCGAAGGAATCAAGACTGGGAGCCGATTCGGAAGAAACCGACCATGCGTTGAACGGCTTGCCGTAGCGGTCTATCTCCACCCTATCACCCCCGCGCGCCAGTACGACATACGGGAATTCTGGGCAATTCATCCAATCGAGGCATGTTCCGCCATTCCAGAATTTTGTTACATACACGTCGGGAGGTAGCTGTATGCGCCCGCCATCGACTAGATACAGAAGCTTCCCCATAGTTTCGATTCCGGTGGCGTCCGGCTCTAGAATGGGGTCGTAATCATCGCCTTGTCCCGCCGGCGGAGCGGAAGTCGGAACCGGCGACGGCCACGTGCCATCAGCGTTCCGATAAGTGACTGGGACCTCAACCACAACCTCCCTGGGTCCGGATGCGGCAAGACCGTTCATCCGCTCGGATGCGAACAACCACGCGGCGAACGCGGCTATCGCCACTGCGATGGCGATATAGGTTAGGGGCGATTTGGCGATTTTGGACAGTATGGGGGATTTCATGGCTTTTATCCTCGTTGCGAATAGGATAATGCCATGCGTCGCGGGATTTGGCAAGCGTTTGCCGCGCGGGTTTGCACAGCGTTTCATTCCTCCAAGAACTTGAATCTGTCGGGGCTGTATGTGGGAGAATTTGACCAACCCCGAATTGGGTCTCCATGCCGGTCTATCGCCACCCAGTCGTCTCCCCGAGACAGTATGGCAACCGGATGCTCAGGGCAAATTGAACCAGAACACGGTTCCGGGAGCAGGAAAAAATCTTTTACATAAACATCAGCGGGAAGCTGTACGCTTCCGCCGCCAAACAGATGCAAGAGCTTCCCCATAGTTTCGATTCCGGTGGCGTCCGGCTCTAGAATGGGGTCGTAATCATCGCTTTGTCCCGCCGGCGGAGCGGAAGTCGGAACCGGCGACGGCCACGTGCCATCTGGGTTCCGGTAAGTGACGGAGACCTCAACCACAACCTCCCTGGGTCCGGATGCGGCAATGTCGTTCATTCGCTCTGATGCGAACAGCCACGCGGCGAACGCGGTTATCGCCACTGCGATGGCGATATAGGTTAGGGGCGATTTGGCGATTTTGGACAGTATGGGGGATTTCACGGCTTTTATCCTCACAGCGAATAGGATAGTGCCATGCGTCGCGGAATTTGGCAAGCGTTCGCCGAAAACGCGGGCGCGCGGCTAGGCGGGCGGCAAGAGCGCGTTCGCTTTTCATTCTTCTTTCAGGAATGGAAAAGCGTCCGGGTTGTCCGAATCGGACGGCATGGGAAGAGGCGAGATGACATTCCCGCGCGCGTCCAGATGCACTGTTGCATCTCCACTATGGAGTACGCGCACCGGCGCATAAGGACACCATACTCCGCAGTTGACCGCAGGTATCCATCGTCCTACCGTAACGCCTTCGGGCAGGTGAATTACCTTGTCGCTTGGAGCGAAATACATCGCTGAGCCTTCCAACAAGGCGGACCAAGCTTCAGCCTGCGCTGTGGAGCGAGGGACGGGGGTGGGTATGTGAACCCTTGACCTGCCAGAACGATTTTCGCCGTTCTTGCCGGCGGCGGCTTGTCTGGCTCTAAACTCTTCCCTCTCTCTGATAAACTCCTCATGCGTTGGCGTAGCCCACCACCATCCAGTCGCGGCAGGTTTCGGAGCGGCGGCGGGCGGCGGCTCGTCGTCCGCCACGCCCCGATTGGACATGAGCGCGACGGCGAGAAGCGCCAAGACCGCCACGGCGACAATGCCGAACGGCAAGGGGGATTTCAGGAATCTAGTCAGGTTTTGGGGTGTCATGGCGCATGCCTTTCAACTAGAAAATATCCTAGTTTCGCGGCGTTTGGCAAGCGTTCGCCGGAAATCGGGCGCGGCAATTCGGGCGGCGTCCCCCCACCGCATAAAACCCTCACAAAAACCGCCCCAGCTCCCCCGCCGCCGTTCCCAGCAGGTCGGGGATGTAGCGCTCCAAATCGCGCAGCTCGGCGGAGCCGTCCGGCAGGTGCGGGACGATGTTCGCGCGGTAGTGTACGGCGCGGTCTATGGCGGCGAGCGTCTTCGATATGGCGAAGGCTTGGCGCAAATCGCCTAGCGGCGCGAAGGGCGTCCAATGTTTCAGAAAGGCGTCCGCCAGATCGGGGGCGCGGCTTATCGGCGCTATCATCGCGGCGGTGAATAGCGGGTTGGATATGGCGGCGTCCGACCAGTCCATCAGAATCGGGCGCGCCTTTTGGACGAATATGTTTGTGGCGTCCAAATCGCCGTGATCGAGCGTTTCCGGCAGGGCGAGCGCGTCCAATCGGCGGCGCATCGCGTCCAGCTCGCCTATGTTCGGCGCTAGCCGCTTCAGCGTCTCGCCGAACCGTTCGCTCCAGACGCGCATCCCCGCGCTTTCAGGGTTCGCCGTCCACGCCCTCAGGGTTTCGAGCGCGGCGGCGGGCGTTCGGCGCTCCACGCCCATCGCTCGCAGCGAGTCGGTTTCGCCGACATATGCCAGTTGAACCCGCGCCAGCGCGTCCATCGCCTCGCGCCAGACGGCGGCGCTGGGGGCGGTCGCCAGCGTGTCGTTCCCCAAATCCTCCATCAGTAGCCATCCGCGCGCGGCGTCCGACGCTGCCACTCGCGGGCTGATGTCGGGGAAATCGCGCGCCACGCGCTCCGTGAGCGCCGCTTCCGTTCCGAAATAAGACGGCGACGCCTTGAAATACAGCCGCCCGGCGTCCGAGTCGATGCGGAACACCGTTGAAATCGCCCAAGACCTGATTTGCGAAAGCGTCCAGCCGGCCTGCCGAACGGCGTCCGGCAGGTTGTCCGAAAGCCATCCGGCGACTTCTCGCCGCCAGCCCGGATCGCGCTGCCACGCCTGCGGGAGAGCGCCGCCGGACGGCTCATCGAGCGAGACGCCGTCGGGCAGGCGGACGGCGGATTTGGGACGCCAGCGAAAGCCCCCGCGCGGCTCGCCGCCGCTGTCCGAGTCCGCCGCCAGCGCCGTGTACACGCGGGGGCGCCCGCGCTCCGGGTCGCCCGCGTCAAGGCAGCGCAGGATGACGCAATCCAACCCCGTCTCGCGCTCTATGGCGTCCAATATCTCGCGGACTTCCGGGTAGAAGCGGCGGCGGACGGCGAATCGCGGCGGCGCGTCTTGGCGCTCCGAGCGGACGGCGACGCGCTCCATGTCCGGGTCGAAAATCAGCGCGGCGGCTTCGCTAAACTCGGATGATTCCCGCGCCATCTTCTATTTCCACATTCGCGCCGAACGGTTTGGAGAGGCGCTTGATTCTGTCGAGCGCCTGCTTCGCGATGTCGGCGTCTGCGAGCAGCGGGCGTCCGCGTTGGGAGCGCGGCTTGCCGTATCCCATGTCTATGGGGCGCAGGACGACTTTCGCCAGCGCGCCGCCGCGAAACTCGCAGCCGGCGATCACGCTCTGCCAGTAAACCGGGTCGCCGGGGAAGCCCCGCGTATCCCCCTCGCTGCGGCGGTCGTAGAAATCCGCCGGCGTGTCGTTCGGTCCCAGACGAACCGACTCATAATTGAAAGCCGGCTGCCAGCGCACAGTGTCGTTTTGGAAGATGAAATTGCCCAAGCTGTAGAAGATGGGCTTGCCGCCGTATATCTCCACGCCGCGCGTGACATGCGGACCGTGTCCTAGAAAGGCGTCCGCGCCGGCGTCCACGCAGGCGCGCGCGAACGTCTTGAGAAAATCCGGCGGGTCGTCGCGCGTCGCGCCGCTCTCGTGGCAGTGGAACGACACCAGAACCCAATCCGCCATTCGGCGCGCGTCCCGAATCCACTTCAGATTGTCGTCCATATCGCGGCGGTTGGGCTTTGTGGAGACGCCGAATTCCTCGCCCAAGACGAATTTCCTGCCTAGAAAGGCGATTTGCGTTTCGTCGTCCGCCATCACCGTCCCTTTCGGGCGAAAGCGTCGCTGTGCGGCGTTGTGCGCCTCGAACCCCAGATTGCGGCTCGCGCGGCGCATGGCGTCGAAGGCGGGGCGGTCTATCGTGTACGTCGTCGAGTGGCGCAGGGCGTTCAGTCCGGGGCGTCCCTTGATGTCCGGTCGCTGCTCCATGGCTCTGCCGGCTTCGTGGAAGGTTGAAGACGCCGCTATCAGCGCCACGCGCCCGGCGGGGGTGTCCAGATAGCCCGGCGCGCGCGCCTCGCTCAGGTTCGCCCCCGTGCCGGCGAAGGCGATTCCCGACCGCCGCAGATGCGCGATGTTGGTCAGAACGCCGCCCTCGCCGTAGTCGTAGCCGTGATTGTTGGCGGTGGACACCAAGCCCACGCCCGCCCACTTCAGCTCGTCCAAATTGGCGGGGTCGGACGCCGTGAAAGTCCCCCCCGCCATGCCCGGCGAGTGTTCGTAGTCGTGCATGAGCATCTCGAGGTTGGCGTAGCCGACGTCGGCTTGGCGGAACATGTCCGCCAGCGCCAGAAAGCGCGGCTCGCGGAACACCGACAGCCGCCGCGTTATCATCGTGTCGCCGCCGGCGGCGAGCGTGAAATCGCCCGATTCGGCTTCGTAAAGCATCTCTTTCGCGCGCCTCCGGGCTTAGGACGAGTAGTCCGCCGCCAGCAACCCCAAGACGACGAGATGGGCGCCTTCGTTGCGGAGCGTGCCTTCGTGGTGGAACCCCGCCGCCTCGAACGCCGAGCGCGCCGAGAAGTTGGATTCGGGAATCTCCGCCCAGACGCGATAGAGTCCGTAGTCGCCGAACGCCACCGCGAGCGCGGCGCGAAGCCCGGCGCCCCCGAACCCGCGCCAATGCCTTCTGCTCCCGAAAAGCATCGACAGCTTGCCGTCCCCAAGCCCCTCTTCCAGGTGGATGTGGACTTCGCCGATATGGTCGCCGCCGTCGTACATGGAGAGCGTGACGTTGGCGGGGTCTTCCATGTCCTTGGCGAATTCCTCATCGGTGGCGGCTTCGTTGGCGCCGCCGTAATGCGGCGCCTCGCCGGCTGAATAGACGCCGAACCCGACGGCGGCGGCGTCCTCCGCGACCCACTCGATGACGCGCGACGCGTCCTCCCGCGTCGCGCTCCTAAGAGATACGTTTCGTTGGCTGGACATTCTAAAAATCTCCTCACGCTGATGCGAATGGGGGAAGCGAGAAGTTTCCCCATTCTAGTAATAGCAGATTCGGCGGGAATAATCCACTTTGGAACGGCGACCCGAAACGGGCGGCGGTCTAGCCGCGCCGAATCCGCTAGTCGCAACCCGCCGCCCCGTAGGGGCTCGGCATATTCGAGTACGCCATGAGTTTGGGATACTCGCGCATCTTCCAAGACATCGGCATCTCGCCTTCGGGAACGTCCGGGCAGCATGCCTCGCCCTCTATCGCCATATCCGCTATCGCGTTGTGCCAACCGACCATCTGCTCGGCAATCCCCAGAATCCGCTTGTCCGCGCCCGCGGACGCGGCGGAGTCGTAATCAAAGACGAACTTTTGATAGCCGTCCGCCGCGTCCACAACCGAAACATGCTCCTCCATGCGTTCGTTAAGCCGCTCCTCAATGTCCATCTCTTTCGACATTTCCACGTATATGTCCATCCAATCCTCGCAAGAGAAGCCGATTTCCAATCCCAGCGCCTTTCTCAGATACGCCGTTTCGCTCTCCGCGCCGGCAATCGCCAGGATTATCAAAAGCGCGGCGGGGATGAGTTTGGCGATGCGGCTGGGCATGAGGGGGAATGTTCCTTATCGGCTACCTGTGCTTTTCGGCAAGCGCCTGCATCTCGCCGGAATCCCATTCCAACTCGACGCGCTCCGCCATGCGGTCGGCGCGGAGCCGGGCGGATTCGGCGCCCGCGGAGTCGACCGTCCACCCGGATTTGCGGTTGTCGTCGACGAGTCCCCTCAGCGTTCGCGTCGCGCCCTTTTCGCGGTTGCACGGTCCGCAAAGCAGTATGCGGTTGTCGATGGAGTTGCCGCCCCTGTCGCTTTTCGGCTGGATGTGGTCGAGTTCCATAAACGGCATTTCCATCATCCGCCCGCATCCGGCGCATACTATCAGGCGCCGTTCGCTTGGGTTAGGGGACGCTTGGGCTTCCCCCAGAATCCCCGCCATCTGATTGCGGCTGAGTTTCTGCCACGCGAACACGGGGCGCTGAGGGCGGAGGCGCAGGTTGGGCGCGGCGGCGTCTCCGTCGTCCGACCTGACGGGGGGATCCGTCTCCAAATGAACGTCGCGGTCGGTCAGCAGGCTGGGGTTTTCGGGGTCGCTAAGGACGCCGGTCGGCAACGCCAGCCCGACGGAGCGGAGGCGCTGCAACACCATGTTGTAAGCCTCTTCCCACAAGTCAATGGCGACCCACTGGCGCTCAAGGCGCTCAGCCGCTATCGGAGTAGTGGCGCAGCCTGAGAACGGGTCAAGCACAATGTCGCCCGGATTCGAGGACGCTTTGATGATGCGCTCGTACAGGGCGAGCGGCTTTTGGGTCGGGTAGCCTACGCGCTCGGACGCTATTCTGCCGACAGGGGTGAACTCCGACCACCAAGTTTCGGGGACTTTGCCGATTTTCAGGTACTCATCCCTGACTTCGGGCGTCATGGGGTCCGCTATCACGCGCCCCTTGCGATTCGTGTTCAGATTCTTGTGGGGAACGCGAACCTCATCGCGGTTGAATGTCCATTCCCTGCCTTTGGCGTACCACAGGATTATATCGTGCTTGCGGTTGAACTGGCGCATGTTGGGCGAACCGGGGCCGGTGTACGCCCAGACAATCTCATTCCGAAACTGCCGCCGCCCGAAGATGGCGTCCATGAGCGCCTTCAGATAGTGGCTGGCGGTCGGGTCGCAGTGGAGATAGAGGGAGCCGGTCGGCTTGAGTATCCTGTGCATCTCCATGAGCCGAACGCCCATGAAGCACAGGAACGCGCCCATGTCGTCGCCGTAGGCGTCCCGCGCGAACTGGATCACGCTCCAGACGGCGGGGAAATCGTCTTGGATGGCGTCCGTCCAAGCCTCATGGACGTCTCTGTCCCACGACCAGCGGTCTTGGAACCGCGCGCCCCTCGCCAGGCTGTCGGGCGTGGCGTGGAAGTCGCGCCCTTTGTTGAAGGGCGGGTCGGTGGCTATCAAATCCACAGTTTCGGAGTCCATGCCCTGCAGGATGGGCAGGTTGTCGCTGTGGAAGAGCGTTCGGTTGGCGAAGTTGGGGGCCGCCATGTTCGGATTCTCCGGAATCGGGGTTTTAGACCGGGCGCGGTCATCGGCATGCCGCCGAATGGGAACATATGCTTTATTCTACACGGCGCGCCGCGATTCCGTCAAGCGGTTTGGGGGTTGCGATATGATTCTGACAAAGGCGCGCGGGACTGCGCCTAGCGGCGCAGCCGCCCGCGCGCTAGCCCTCGCCCATCAAGGGAGAGGGGACACGTTGGTTGCGATTCAAGATTGATTTCGGGCGGCTATCTTGGCTGGGCGGGCTCTGGATTCCCGCCTTCGCGGGAATGACGGGGGAATTGGGGAATGACGGGACGGACACGCCCGCGGACGCCCCGCCCCCATTCGCGCCCCCTAATTCACCAGCCGCCCTTCCACCAGGTATATCACCCGCTCGGCTATGTTCGTGGCGCGGTCGGCTATGCGCTCCAGGTCGTGCGCCACCCACAGCAGATAAGTCGCGCGCCGGATGGTCGCCGGGTCGCCCATCATGTAGGTGAGCAGCTCGCGGTACACCTGGTCGTAGAGGTCGTCGACCTCGTCGTCGTCGTCCCAGACTTGGCGGGCGGCGCGGACGTCGCGGTTCACTAGGGCGTCCAGGCTGCGGCGGAGCATGTCCACGCAGCGCTCCGCCATTCGCGGAATGTCTATCAGGCGCTTCAGCGGCGGCTCGTCCCCAATGGAAATGGCGATTTTGGCGATTCCCTCCGCGTAGTCGCCCATGCGCTCCAGCTCGTCCGAGACGCGCAGGACGGTTATCAGCGTCCGCAAGTCGCTCGCCAGCGGCTGCTGGGTGGCTATCAGGTCGATGCACTTCTCTTCCAGGTCGGCGCACCGGTCGTCTATGGCGTCGTCCTCGTCTATCACCTCTTGGGCGAGCGGCATGTCGCGCTCTCGGAGCGCGGTTAGCGACTTGTCCACCGCCTTCTCGACCATGCTGCCGAGCGCGAGCAGGTCGTCTTGCAGGGTTCTCAGGTCTCGGTGATACTCGGTTCTGAGCATGGGATGATGACGCTCCTAGCGGCGGGATTCAGATTTATTCTAACTGAATCTGCCCGTTATGTACGCTTCCGTCCGCTCATTCTGCGGGGCGGTGAAGATGCGGCTGGTTTCGCCATGCTCCACCAGATAGCCGGCGCGGTCTTCGCCCACCATCAGGAAGGCGGTTTCGTCCGACACCCGCGCCGCCTGCTGCATGTTGTGGGTGACGATTACGATTGTATAGCGCTCGCTCAGTTCCCGCACCAGCTCCTCTATGGCGAGCGTGGCTATCGGGTCGAGCGCGGACGCCGGCTCGTCCATCAGGATGACTTCCGGCTCCACCGCCAGCGCGCGGGCGATGCAAAGGCGCTGCTGCTGGCCTCCGGACAACTCCAGCGCGCTGGCTTTGAGACGGTCTTTCACCTCGTCCCAAAGCGCCGCCTGGCGTATGGAGCGCTCCACCGCCTCGTCCATGTCGCCGCGATAGCCGTTTATCTTCAGCCCGAACGCCACGTTGTCGTAGATCGACTTCGGGAACGGGTTGGGGCGCTGGAAGACCATGCCGATGCGCGAGCGTATCTCGGTGGCGTCCACGTCGGGATGATACAAGTTCGCGCCCTCGAACAGCACTTCGCCCTCGATGCGCGCGCTGGGGATGAGGTCGTTCATGCGGTTGAAACAGCGCAACAGCGTGCTTTTGCCGCAACCCGACGGCCCTATCAGCGCCGTAATCGCGTAGCGCCGGATCCGCATGTCGATGTCCCGCAGCGCCCGGAAGTCGTCGTAGTACAGGCTCAGGCCCGAGACCTCGAATATGGGAGCGGAGTCGTTCACGTTCAGTCCTCCGACCGCGTCTGATACTTGTTTCGCAGGAACACCGCGACGGCGTTCATCGTCAGCAGAACGACCAGCAGAACGATGATTCCGGCGGCGGCGAGCGAGCGGAATTCCTCTTGCGGCCTGCCCACCCAAGTGAATATCTGCAACGGCAGAACCGTGAACCTGTCGAGCGGCCCCGGCACGAACGTGACGTAAACCAGCCCGCTTATCACCAGAAGCGGCGCCGCTTCCCCTATGGCGCGCGAGAGCGCCAGTATCGTCCCCGTGAGTATGCCGGGGATGGCGGACGGCAAGACCGCGCCCTTGATTACCTGCCAGCGGTCCGCCCCCAGCGCGAACGCGCCCAGCCGGTACTCGTTCGGCACCGCCCTTATCGCCTCGCGCGACGCCAAAATCACGATTGGCAAGACCAGCAGCGTGAGCGTCAGCGCGCCGGCGAGAACCACTTTGCCGAGCGACATGAGCTGCACGAACACCCCAAGCCCCAGCAGTCCGTAAACCACCGACGGCACGCCCGCCAAGTTCGATATGTTCACTTCTATTATCCGCGTGAGCCGGTTCTTCGGCGCGTACTCTTCCAGATATATCGCCGCGCCGACGCCGACGGGGACGGTGAACGCGGCGGTTATCAGTATGGTGATGACCGACCCGGCGAGCGCCGCCCGGATGCCCGCCAGCTCCGGCTTGCGCGACATGTAGTTGTTGATGAAGTCCCAGTCCAGCCACGGCAAGCCCTGAATCGCCGTCTGCCCCAGCAGAACCGCGAGGCTGGCGACGCTGACCAGCACGGCGGCGAGAAAGACGGCGTGGAATACGCCGCCCGCCCGCTTGCGGCGCGGCAGCGCGGGGTCGAAATTCTTGGCGAACAGCGCCATCAGTACGCCTGCCTCCAGCGCCGAACCACCCAATGCCCCAGCAGATTCAGCGACAGCGTCATCAGGAAGAGCAGCAGCCCGACGGCGAATATCGTCTTGTACTCCACCGAGTCGTGGGACGCCTCGCCCTGCGCCAGCTGCGCTATGTAGGCGGTCATCGTCTGTATGCTTTCAAGCGGGTTGGCGGTGATGCGCGGCGTCGCGCCCGCCGCTATCGTCACCAGCATCGTCTCCCCAATCGCCCGCGACAGGGCGAGTATGAACGACGCCACTATCCCCGACAGCGCCGCCGGCACGACCACTTTCAGGCTAGTCTCCAGTTTCGTCGCCCCCAGCGCGTAAGCCGCCTGCCGCAGCGAGCGCGGGACGCTTATCATCGCGTCCTCGCTCAGCGAAGACACCATCGGAATGATCATCACCCCCATCACCACGCCGGCGCTCAGGGCGTTGAACACTATCATGTCGGGGAACAGCCGCTGCAGCTGCGGCGTGACGAATGTGAGCGCGAAGTAGCCATAGACCACCGTCGGGATTCCCGCCAGAATTTCTATCATCGGCTTCAGAACGCGCCGCGTCCGGTCCGGGGCGTACTCGGCGAGATAAATCGCCGTCGCCAGCCCGATGGGAAGCGCCACCAAGACGGCGAGTGCCGTCACCAGCAGCGTCCCCGTCACCAGCGGCAACACGCCGAACGACGTGGGCTTGAGAATCGGCGTCCAGCGCGTCCCCGTCAGGAAGTCCCAAACCGGCACTTCGGCGAAGAAGTCGAACGACTGCTGAATGAGTATGAACACTATCGCCAGCGTCGTGGCGACGGAGATGAGGGCGCATCCGAAGAATACCCAGCGGACAATGGCGCCTTCCACCTTGCCGCCGCGTCCGCGCCGAAACAAGTCGCCTTCGGACGCGGGGGATTCCGTTCGGGAGGGCGGCTTGCCGCGCAGCGCGCCGGGAGCCGTTCTATCCAAGTGATGACCTCATTAGCCTATCAGCCGTCGGGATACTTACAAGGGTATGTTTACGGAAAACAAGCGTCGCGCGCAACCAACGTATCCCCTCTCCCTTGATGGGAGAGGGCTAGGGTGAGGGTGCCTGCGCCGCTAGGCGCAGTCTGCCAGCCACAAACATACCCCTATAAGACCGTCGGGATGGGAGCGATGCGATATGCGGGCGGGAGTCCGCGGCTCGCGCTGTTTTCCCGCCCGCATAATTTAGCGGATTCGCGCCGCCCGCCGCTACCCCTAGCGGAGCGCCGCCAGATTCTCCTGATACCGCATCGCCTCCAGCGGAACGTAGCCCACTTCTTCGGTCAGCGCCGCGCCGTTTTCCATGTAGAACTCGACGAACGCGCTCACTTCCGCGCGCTCCAGCGACGCCTTGCTGACGTAGATGAACAGCGGGCGCGAAAGCGGCCCGTACTCGCCGGACGCGATGGTCTCGACCGACGGCGCGACGCAGCCGCTCCCGTTGTCCACCGAAACCAGCTTGAGCTTGTCGGAGTTTTCCTTGTAGTAGGCGAATCCGAAATAGCCCAGCGCGTTGCGGTCGCCGCTGATGCCCTGAACCAGAACGTTGTCGTCCTCGGACGCCGTGTAATCCGGGCGCGACAGCTTCGCCTCGCCCATCACTTCCTCCGTGAAGTAATCGAATGTGCCGGAGTCCGTCCCAGGCCCGTAAAGCCGCAAGGGGCGGTCGGGCCAGGACGGATCCACGTCGTCCCAACTGTCGACGTCACTTTCGGGACGCCAAATCGCGTTAAGCTGGTCGATGGTGAGGCAGTCCACAAAATCGTTTTGCGGGTTGACCAGCACGGACAAGCCGTCGACGCCGACTAGGAATTCGTGATACTCGACGCCGTTCTCGGACGCGGTCGCGGCTTCGGCTTCTTTGATTTCGCGCGAAGCGTCCGAAATGTCCGTTTCGCCGGCTGCGAAGCGCTTGAACCCGCCGCCGGAGCCGGAGATGCCGACGTTGACCTGGACATCCGGCGCGACTTTGCGGAACTCCTCCGCCACCGCCTCGGTGATGGGCGCGACGGTGCTGGAGCCGTCTATCTCGATTTCGCCGCTAAGAGCGGGCTCCGCCATCGGCGCGGCCTGCGCGGACGCGGGCTGAGACGATTCCGCCGCCGTCTGCGTCGCCGAGCCGCCCCCGCAAGCGGACGCTATCAGCGCGACCGCCAGCAGCGCCGGCGGCGCGAAAAGGCGGGCTAGTTTGGGTCTCAGAAAAATCCGCATGAGTTGCTATTCCTCCAAATCGTTGCGTTCGCCGATTTCGGTTCGGCGGCTCGCGGACGCGAAACATCAGCCGAACATCGCGCAGGATTTTAGAGGATTCAGTTGAACGCCCGATTAACGCGCCGTTAAGCGTCGGTTACGGTATGGGCAAGGCTTTGTTAACGGAAGGGCGCGGACAGCCCACCCCCGTTCGCCGCCGGACGCGCCCCGTCGGTCACTCCCGCTTATTGGCGCGTGTTCGCGGCTAACGGACTGCGCCTGACAACGCAGTCACCCTCACCCTTAGCCCTCTCACATCAAGAGAGGCTTTTGATGGGGTATGTTTGTCTGATTCAGGCGCGGATTGGACGTTTTTTCGCCGCTTTCGCGCGCCGCCCCCGTCATTCCCGCGAAAGCGGGAATCCAGAGTCCCCCAACAACGTCATCCTCGCGAAGGCGGGGACAGGATAGCCACCCGAAATCAAACCTGAAATGAAGCCAACGTGTCCCTTCTCCCTTGATGGGAGAAGGCTAGGTTGAGGGCGCCTGCGCCGCTAGGCGCAGTCTTGCGCGGATTGCCCGCCAGCCCCAAACATACCCTTATAAGCATCAAGAGAGGGGATGCGTTGGCTTCAGCTCAAGCCTGGTTTCTAGGCAGTGTTGACATAAGGATGGTTTGGACGATTGTCGCGCCAGAATCCCCGATTTCTACCCCGTCATTCCCGCGAAAGCGGGAATCCAGAGGATTGCGAACGCCCATCAAACCGAAAAACGCGGCAAATTCGCTATGTCAACACTGCCTAGCCTCCTCCCATCAAGGAAGAAGGGATGCGCTGGTTGCGATTCGGGCTTGATTTCGGGTGGCTATCTTGGTTGGGAGATTCTGGATTCCCGCTTTCAAGGGAATGACGGGCGGAGCGCGCGAGAAAATGGCGAAAAGCGTCCAACCCGCGCCTAAGTTCGCCCAACATACCCCTGCAAACCCATCAAGGAAGAAGGGATGCGCTGGTTGCGATTCGGGCTTGATTTCGGGTGGCTATCTTGGTCTGGATTCCCGCTTTCGCGGGAATGACGGGGGGAATCCGCGAACATGCCCTTGTTAGCCCTCACGCCCCCCGCCGAAGGCGCTCCATCTCCACCGCGAACCAGAGCGCTAGGTTGCCCGTTCGGTCGTCCTGCCCGGACTCGGCGGCGCGGTCTAGGTAGAACCGCCGGCTGTCTCCCGCGCCCGTGCCGGTGCAGCCATCGACCACGTCGCCGTCCATCCCGACGCGCTCGGACGCCGCGCGCCACAGGCTTTCGGCGAATTCTCGGCGGGATGCGTCCAGCCAGCCCATCCGAACGCCGCGCGCGGCGGCGTAGCCGACCATGCAGACGGCGGTCAACTCTTGGTAAGAGCCGGGGACGTCCAGCAACTGCGACAGCATCCCCGACGGGCGCTGGAGCCGTTCGAGCGCGTCCAAGTGGCGAGTATGCGCCGCGATTAGCGCGTCCCGGTCGGGATGGTCTTCTGGAAGATAGGTCAGCGTCTCCGCGTATCCCATCGCCGCGAAGCCGTTGCCGCGCCCCCAGTGGAACGGCGACGAGCGGCAGTGCCAGAACAGCCCGTCGTCTTGCTGTATGTCCGCGTTCAGCAGAAACGCGGTTTGGATATCCAGATATGATATATCCCCGGTCAGCGCGCAAGCCCTGCCCATGAGCGCGCCGCTGAAGAAGAAATCCTCCGTCCGATAGTCCGGGTCGCAAGGCGGGGGCGGAAATCCGAGCGCGTTCCCCCGATACTTCTCCACCGTCGCAATCAGCAGATCGCGATACCGCGGGTCGCCTGTCGCGTTGAACATATCCTCGCACCACACAAGCCCGGCGTGGTTCGCGCCGCCGGCGGATTCCGCGAACCAAGCCCTTTCGCCGCTCAGATACGGCGCGACGAGCGACTCGACGCCCGCCGCGAACGCCGCCGTCTCCCCCGTCAGCTCGGCGTATCGCAGACGCCCGCTGACCGCCACGCCCTTCGTATAGATGACGGGGTCGAGCGCATCGCCGTATCTCGGAACGAGGGCGGACGCGACTTCAAGCGGGGAGCGTTCGCGCCGAGCGTCAAGCGCCGTCCGCGCCGGGGATTTTTGCATCCCGCGAGCGTCCAAAGCGCGGGCTAGGCGCGCCAACTCGCCGCCGGCGGCGTCCGGCGAGACGGTCAGGCGCAAGCCGGGGATTTTTCCCAGACCGTTGGGAACGCCGTCCGCGAACGCCGTCAAAAGACAACCGTCCGCGTCTATCGGGGAAGCGCCCAGCGCGTCCGTTGCTGGATTCGGATCCCCGGAATATCGCCAATCCTCGCCGCCGTCCGAATCGCAGGCGCGGATTTCCAAGACCAAATCCGGAGCCGCGAAACCGACATAACGCCAGAGATAGCGCGATTCCGTATCCGCCTCATGGTTGAAAAAGCCGCCCTGCGGGGGATAGCCGCCTGACGCCGCCCCGTCCGGGTTTCCGATGGGAACGGCGCTGAGCGCGATGCGGTTTCTAAGCCGGCGGCTGCGCGCGTAGGCGTCCAAGACCGCCAGAGACGCCGCCGAGTCTTCTTCCGAACCGCTTAGCCCGCCGACCAGCAGGACGCGGTGGCGGTCGGAATCGTCCGCGTAGGCGTCCGGGTGGACTAGGGCGGCGATTGGCGCATCGCCCCGCGTGACGCCGGCGGCGTCTTCCGTCCAAGGGATGCCGGTTCGCGAGCGTATGGCGTCCAATTCGTTCAGCGTCTTTTCATATGCGTTCGGCATGTCGGTATTCGCTCCGTTGGGGGCTTATGAATTGAATCGTTCGGGGCGGTACGACTCCAAAATATCCACCCGCGCGCCGTCCATTATCTCCATCGCCGCCAGCTCGCCGACTAGGGGCGCTAGGGTCGCGCCGCTGTGCATGAGGGCGATATAGACATTCGGCGCGGCGGCGGCGAAGCCGAGAACGGGCAAGCCGTCCGCCGGCATGGGGCGGTATCCCACCGGGACGGGAACGGCGGTCGCGCCGTCCAGCGCGGGCAGATGGCGCGACGCGCGGGCGAGCAGGGCGTCCGCGTGGGACTGCGAATCGTCCCGCGCCAGGCTTTCCTGCGAACCCTCGCCTATCATAACGACGCCGTCCGCGCCCTGTCTAACGTGGACTTCGGGCGCGCCGTCCGCGAGCGGCGGGCAGTAGAGCGTGGCGACCGACTCGAGAACGGGCGGCATCGGGTTGGTTCGGACGACCACGCCGGGGCTTTCCGATTGCGGAACGCGGACGCCGGCGCGCGCGGCGATTGCGGTCGTATCCACGCCGGCGGCTATCACGACGGCGTCGCACTCGACGACATCGCCGCCGGCGGTTTGGACGCCGCCGACCCGACCATTCACGCAAGACAGCGCGGCGACGGGCGAATTCGCCATCACCGCCCCGCCCATCTCGGCGACGCGTTGGGCGCAGGCTTGGGCGGCGGCTGTCGCGTTGACGTGTCCGTCGTTGTCGCTGACGGCGGCGGCGGACACGCGGCGCGGACGCAAGCCCGGCTCCAGATTCATCATCTCGCGCTCGTCCGTCATGCGCGCCGAGTATCCCCAAGACTGGAGCCGCGCCACTTTCGCCCGAAGCGCCTGGGCGTCGTCGTCGGTGGAAGTCCAGGTCAGATGCCCGCCCCAGCGCAAGCCGACGTCGGCGTCGAGCAGGCGCGCGAACCTGTCCCAAGTGTCCAGCGCGCGGCGGTTGAGCGCGTTGTAGCCGCGCGGCTCTTTGCCGAAGGCGTTTATCCAAGCGAACGAATGGCTGGACGCGCCCATGCCCGGCTCGCCCTTGTCGATGAGCGCGACGTTCGCTCCGCGCCTAGCGAGATGGAACGCTATCGCCCCGCCGACCACGCCCGCGCCGATTACAGCGATTTTCATATGCAGTCTCCCCCCATCCGCGCGCCGAATTGCGCTATAATGCCGCCAAAATCCTCACGGGAGACAGCATAGATGATAAGCATTTTCGTGACAATCCGCATCAAAGAGGGGTACGCCCAAGAGTTCACCGAGGCGAGCTTCGGCGACGCGCGGGGCTCCGTCCGCGACGAGCCGGGCTGCTTCCGGTTCGACATCCTGGCGAACGCGGAAGACCCCAACCTGTTCCACCTCTATGAGGTGTACGCGGACGCCGCCGCCCTGGACGCCCACCGCGAAGCGCCCCACTACAAGAAGTGGCGCGCCGCCGTTGAGCACATGTTCGACGGCGACATCGAGCGCGTGGCGATGAACACTGTGTTCCCGTCCGACGCCGGCTGGCGCGCGCAAAAGGCGGGGCTGCTGGAGTGGTAGGGGGTAGGGCGCGGCTTGCCTGATGGGGGGAGCCGCGCCCTAGTCGTTATCCCTATCGCGCGTGATGAACGCGGCGTATTCCATGAAAGCCTCAGTAGTGCCGCGTTTCGCTTCTCGCGCGATGAGGTCAAGCGCTTTCTCAATTTCCTTCGGGTCTCGGTCAGCCAAGGAAGCCAGTATCTTCTGCGCCATGCGCGGCATGGAATCTCTTTTCGGCAGCGGAACGTCCAACTCGTAAGCCAACTCAAACAGCGTTCGCCGGCTTTTGAGCGTAGGCGAGGTCGTCAATCTCTCTTTGATTTCGGCAAGCGTCTCAACCACCTTTGGGGCGGCGTCGACGACTTCGGGCGTCTGCACATCCGCGTATGAGAACGCGCCTGCGGATTTGGGGCTAGGCCCCCGCTTCCTGTGAGCGACGACCGGGGCGGAACTTGTCGCCGCATCGTCGCTTGCGGCTCTGGGCGCGTCCGCGTAGCCGTCTCTTCCCCGCAACGCGCTTGCGTGGTTGGAATCCGGCGAAGGTTCGCGCTGAACGGCGACCGAATCCGCAACTACCTGGCTCAACTGGTCTAGCGCGGATATGAGATTCTCCCTGTCTTGGGACGGGAGACCTTCAACAAACCGCTCAAACCGTTCGGGTCCGCGGCTCATCAGTTGGGCGAAATCCGATATGAACTGTTCACTGCGCTTCATCTTAAACCAACCATTCGCTTGGGAGTTGGGACATGTTGTGACATTAGGCTTGAATGGACATTTGCCGCGCCGTCACCGCTGCGTTCGCGGTATGCCGACAAGTCTAGTAAGTTATGCCCATGTACTCGAAAACGGCGCGGGCGAAGTTTCGGAATTCGTCCTTGACTTGTTTCTGGGCGCGTGGGGTCCCGTATGCAATCGGTCTATTCAATTCCGCCCCGCGCACATATGAATCTGAGTGCCTTATCTCTTGATCCAAGAGCGCCCAGCCTTGGGCATCGACGAATTCTTGCGCCTGTTTCTTAGTTTCCTCATAGTAATGCCCCCATCTTGACGAACTTGGGCTGAACAGGAACAGTCCGAGGACTTCCAAATTGTAATTCGGGTATTCCCGTTCAAAAACCCGCACGGATTCGGCAATCGCGGGAAATCCCACTGAGCTCAGGCGCTCTGGGCGCACCGGGACAAGGATGTAATCCGCGGCCATGTAAGCCGCCTCAGTCGCCATTGAGTCAGTCGGCGGGGGATCGATGATTACCAAATCGTAGTCGGACGCATGCCGCCGAAGGAAAGTCGACAGCAGATGGGATTTGCCCGCTGGGTTCTTTAGCGTCTTCGCCAATTCCAGTTGGGACGGAATTAGATGGACGGGGCGCTTCAGTTCCTCGCCTTTCGTTCCCAGGTACCAGAAACGATAAGCCACCGCGTGTATGGCGTTGCTTTTGTTTGGTCGGGGCTTCTTGGGGTCGCGCACGGACGCTGGCGCGTTTTCCTCGAAAATGTCAAACACGGTCAACCCGCCGTCGCGCAGGTAATCCGCGTAAACATTCTCCCCCATGAGGTAGATGCTGGCGTTGGCTTGCGGATCAAGGTCAACCACCAGAACTTTCAATCCTAGCGCCGCGGCTTCCCATCCCAAGTTGACCGCCACCGTAGTCTTCCCAACCCCGCCCTTCATGTTGATTATGCACAAGCCCTTGTACACGGACAGTCTGACCTCCGTCTTTTATGGCATTATACTACCCAAACGCCCCCTTGTCCATACCCGAATCAAGCCGGTTTCCGCCGCCCCTCGCTCCCGCGCCCCGTCCGCCCTCAGAACCTATCCCGCCGGTCGCGGTTGGACGCTACCTTGCCGCGCCCTCCGATGCGGTAGTCCGGGGCGTCTATGCGAACCAGCTCGCCGGCGGACATGTCCTGCGTGCGCGAGCTTATGGGGCCCGACGCGCTCGGCAAGTCTATCGGGCTGGTGATGACCGTGGGCATCCGCAGGTTGTGGCGATGCACGATTACCTGATAGAGCTTCTCGTAAGCCCAGCCGGTCAGGTTCTTCTGGCTAAGGTCGTCCAGGATTAGCAGGGGGGCGTTCCGAACTTCGTCGAATACGCTGTCGTAGGCGACGCCGCTGTTGGGGTTGAATGTGTAGCGCAGATAGTCCATGAGCTCCGGGACGAAGGCGAAGAAGGCGGTCTGCCCCGCTTCGCGCCGTTCGGCGGCGATGGCTATGGCGAGATGCGTCTTGCCCACGCCCGTGTCGCCGAACAGCGTGAGCCAGCCGTCCGGCGCGGCGGCGTAGTTGCGCGCCGCCTTGAGCGCGCCCTCCAAACTCGCCCGCTGAGCCGCGTTGGAGCCGTTGCCGCGCGCGTCGAAAGTCTCGAACGTCATGCGCTCCAGCATCTGCGGCGGGACGCGCCCAAGACGCCGCGCGGAGGCGCTCTCCATGCGCCCGGCGACTTCCACCAAGCGGCTCAGGCGCGGATGCGCCAGCCGGCTGGCGATGTACGGGTCGAGGTCGCGGACATGCTCGGCGGTGGTTATCACGGTCGGCAACTCCGCGTTGGCGCGGCGGTTGAATATCTGCTGAAGCTTCTCGTTCGCCCAGGGCGTGGGGCTTTGGACGCCCAGCCCGTCGAGTATCAGCAGCTCGGCGTCGTTGACCTGCTCGAACAGGTCGGAATACGAGATCGCGCTGGCGGGCGCGTATGTGGAGCGCAAGTCGTCCAGCAAATCCGGCACGTGGACGAAGAAGGCGAGCTTGCCCAGCTCGATGCGGCGGTTGGCTATGGCGGCGGCGAGATGCGTCTTGCCGCAACCGTTGGGGCCGGTGAGCGCCAGCCAGCCGTTGGGGTCGTCCGCGTACTCGCGCGCCGCTTGGAGCGCCACGGCGAACAGCCGGGCGTTTTCGGGGGACGACGAGACGCCGCCGGGGTCGGCGGAGTCGAACGTCATGCGCGAAAGCGGGCCCAAGTTGGAGTAGCGGCGCAACCGGCTTTCGCGCTCGCTCGCGGACGCGGTTATCTGGCACTGGCAGGCGACCGCCTTGCCGAAGTCGGGGTGTCCCACGGGGACGTCCACCGACAGCCACTTGCGCCCTTCGCAGATGCCGCAGTAGTCCTCCGGGCGCGCGTGGCCGTTCTCGGACGCGCCGTCTGGGGCGGCGAAGTCCGATTCCGACATGGGCGGCCTAGAAGCCCGTAACCTTCTCAGAATATCGTCCAGATTCTCCATATCCCTTGCCCTCGCGCTCCCATCTGTCGAGTATGGCGGCGACGTATCGCCAGCTGCGCTTGTTTTGCGTCACCGCTTCCCTTATGGCGTCTTCAATCCAGTCTTCGGGGTAAAGCCCTTCGGCTTCGCGCAGCTCGTCCGCTATCATCGGGCTTAGCGCTCCGATGTTCTGCTCGTAGAGCGCGAAGACGTTTGGGCGTTCGGCGGCGTCCGGCGGCGGGAAGTCCGCCCGTCCGTTCGGCGCGCGCGCCCCTTCCACGCCGGCGAGCGCCGCCCTGTCCGCTTCCGAGTTCAGTCCGAAAATCGGCTGTCCGCCCTCGCCGGACCCTGTCATGGCGTATGCGAGAACGCCGCGCCGGACGGCTTTGCGGAGCGCGCGCCTGATTTCGTCCGCCGGCGTTCGCCCGTCCGCCGCCGGGACGCCGCGCGCCAGATTCTCGTCCGCCTGCAGCTCGCCGAGCGTGACGAATCGCGGGCGCTCGCGCTTCTGGCTGAGCAGGGCGACGACGCGCAGAACGCATTTCAACTCCGCGATGTCGTCGATGCGCTCCAGCAGCGTTCCGAGCAACGGCGCGGGGACGGGGACCGCCCTCACCCTGTTGGGAAAGCCCGCGTAGGTTTTCTGGGTTTCTTCGCTCATAGCCTCGCTCCGCCTAAACGGGCGCGTACTCCACTGATCTGGCGGCGGGGTCGTAGTCGGTGGGCGTCTCGAACCTCACCATGTCGTTGCGGAACAGCATCTCGACCGAGCCGACGGGGCCGTTCCGATGTTTGGCGACGATGACTTCCGCGATGTTTTCGGGGTATTCCGGTCCGGATGGGAATTTGCGCTGCCACTCCTCTCGGCTGGTGTAGATGTCCTCTCGGTGTATGAAGGCGACGACGTCCGCGTCCTGCTCGATGGAGCCGCTTTCGCGCAGGTCGGACAGCAGCGGGCGGTGGGTGGGGCGTTGCTCCACGGCTCGGCTGAGCTGGGAGCATGCCATCACGGGGATGTCCAGCTCGCGCGCCAGCGCCTTGAGCGAGCGCGTCGCCTCGCCCAGCGCCACGGCGCGGTTGTCGCCGCCGCCCAAGTCCATTATCTGCAGATAGTCTATGATGAGCAAGTCCAAGCCGTGTTCCTGCTGCAATCGGCGCGCCTTGCTGCGGACGTCCATCGTGGACTGGAACGGCGATTCGTCTATGAAGATGGGCAAATCGGACAGTAGCCCGATGGCGTCCAGAACGCGCTGCTCTTCGTGGTCGCGGAGCAGGTTCATCCGCAGGCGGTGTCCGTCTATGTTGGCTTCGGAGGCGATTAGGCGGACGGCGATTTGCTCGCCGCTCATCTCGAGGCTGAACACGCCGGCGTAAAAGCCTTCGCCGGCGGCGTGGCGCGCCATGTTGAGCGCGAGCGTGCTTTTGCCCAAACTGGGGCGCGCGGCGAGTATCACGAGGTCGGAGCGCTGCAAGCCGCCGCCCAGCAACTCGTCGAACTTGGGGAACCCCGTTATCACCGGCGCGAGCGCTATGGCGGACGGATCCTGCATCGCCCCCGTATGCTCCATGTAGGTGTCCATGAAGTGGCGTATGTGGGCGAAATCGCGCGAGGCGCGCCCGGAGCGGATGTCGTAGAGCAACTCTTCCGCCCGGCTTAGGACGGCGTCCTCGTCCGTCGCGCCTTCGTATCCCATATCCACTATCCGGGCGCCGGCGCGGATTATCTGGCGCAGAACGGACGCGGTGTGGACGATGCGGGCGTAGTGTTCAATGTGGACGGACGTGGGGACGCGCGAAACCAAGCCCGCCAGATACGCCGCGCCGCCGACCGATTCGAGCGTCCCGTCTTCCAGCGAAAGCTCGTGGGCGACGGTGACCTGGTTTATCGCGCCGTTCCTTTCGAACAGGGCGACGCAGGCTTCGTAGCACTTGCGGTTGCGCTGGCTGTAGAAGTCGCTGGGCCTGAGAGGAAGGTCGTGACGCGGGTGAGCGCCTCGCCGTCTATGAGGACGGAGCCGATTACGGACTCCTCCGCCCCTATGTCGTGTGGTTGAAGACGGTCGCTAACCAAGCCTGCCTCCGGTTGGGGAGCCGACCCGTCTCCGTCGCCTGTCGGCGCGCGCCCGCCGCGTCGGGGGGCGGCGCGCGCGCTCACGCGGGGGGATGCGGCGGGTCAGCCGCTGTCGCTGTTCTCTTCTTCTTCCGTTTCCGTTTCGGCTTCCGCTTCCGCGTCGTCTTCGTAGTAATCTTCTTCGTCGTAGTCGTCCGCCGGCTCGCGCTCGGCTTCGGCGGCGGCTTGGAGCGTCTCTTCGTACTCATCCGGCGTCGTCCCGGCGGGATGCACCAGCACGGAGACGCGCGCCTCCACCTGGGGATGCAGCCGCAGGGTGAGGTCGTAAACGCCGAGGTCCCTTATCGGCTCCGCCATCTCCACCGTTCGGCGGTCTATGTCCCTGTCGGTCATCTCGCCGAGCCGTTCGGCGACTATGGCGTTTGTGACGGAGCCGTAGAGACGCCCGGAGCTTCCGGCGCGCATCTCGACGCTGACCCGCGTTCCCGAAAGCGCGGACGCCAACTCCCGCATGTCCGCGAGACGCTTCACCCGCGTCTCTTCGGATTGCACTTGGAGCTTGCGTATGCGCTGGAGCGCGTTGTGCGTGGCGGGAGTCGCCAGGCGTTTCGGAATCAGATAGTTTCGGGCGAACCCGTTTTTGACTTCTTTGACGTCTCCGCCCCGCGCCACTCCAGCTACATCTTCTAGGAATACGACTCGCATGGCAAGGCTACCTCTGGTCTTGTAAGAATCAATCGCCGCCGCCGGGGGCGACGGCGCCGCTACTATTTTGCCATACCGAGCGGCGCCGGTTAAAGGCGGCGGGGGCTTAGGCGTCGAAACTCGGCGGCGGCTCGTTGAACGGCTCGCCGTCCGCCGCCGCCTTCTCGCGCCGTTCGTTCCAAGCGCGCCACTTGGCGTCGGATTCGGAACGCCCCTTGGAGCGCCCCTCGGAGCGTCCCTCGACGCGCCCCGTCGCAAAGCCCTCTTCGCGCCCCATCACGAAACCGGCGGCTCGCCCTTCCTCCCAGCCCTCTCGGCGCTGGCGCTCTTTGAGCGGCTCCAGAAGGTTTTGCCTGATGAGATTCGCCAGAACCATCGTCGCCTCCGGAGAGTCAGTCGCCGAAGCTCGGCGGCGGCTCGTCGAATGGCTCGCCGTCCGCCGCCGCCCTCTCGCGCCGTTCGTTCCAAGCGCGCCACTTGACGTCGGATTCCGAGCGCCCCTCTTCGCGCCCTTCTTCGACGCCTTCCTCCCACCCCTCTCGGCGCTGGCGCTCTTTGAGCGGCTCCAGAAGGTTTTGCCTGATGAGGTTCGCCAGCACCATTGTCGCCTCCCAAGAGTCGGTTACGGCGTAAATCAGTATCGCCTGGGCGCCGCCGCTAATCAGAATCCGCTCGGCGGCGGTCATGTATATCTCCATGATTCCGGCGCCGCTCATGGTCATGAGCGTATGGACTATTATAGCCACGCTCGATATGAGCAGCGAGACTCCGAGCATCGAGAAGTACGCCTTTTTCCAAGCTGGGACGATACGCTCCAGATGCTCTCGCGGCGGTTTCCCCCCGCGTCGCTTTCGCATATTTCAGCGCCGCATGCGCGACATCGGGCGCGTCTTCGTTTCATGGCTTCCCTCCCCCGCGAGTTTGGACGGACAATTCCCCCGCGCGCCGGGCCGTTCAGACCGCGTCGCGCCCCAAGTTGGTTAGGAAGTCGCCGTTGTTTTTGGACTTCCGCAGATGTCCCAGCAACTTCTCGGTGGATTCGCCGGGGTACTTTTCGTCGGAGGAAATCATGGACACCATGCGGCGGAGCAGCCACACCTGCTTCAGCGTGGCTTCGTTCAGCAGCAGCTCTTCCCGGCGCGTGCCGCTTCTGGCGACGTCTATGGACGGGTAGATTCTGCGCTCGGCGAGGCGGCGGTCAAGGTGGACTTCCATGTTGCCGGTGCCTTTGAACTCTTCGTATATCACGTCGTCCATGCGGCTGCCGGTGTCTATGAGGCAGGCGGCGAGTATCGTCATGCTGCCGCCCTCCTCGGTGTTGCGCGCCGCGCCGAAGAACTTTTTGGGCGGATACAGCGCCAGCGGATCCATGCCGCCGGACAGCGTTCGCCCGCTGGTCGGCAGCGCCAAGTTGTACGCCCGCGTCAAGCGCGTGATGCTGTCGAGCAGTATCAGGACGTCCTTACCCGCTTCCACCAGGCGCTTGGCGCGCTCGAGAACCATCTCGGCGACTCGGCAGTGGTCTTCCACCGGCTCGTCGAAAGTGGAGCTGTACACTTCCCCGTCGATGGAGCGGCGCATGTCGGTGACTTCTTCCGGGCGCTCCCCTATCAGGGCGACCATGATGTGGACGTCCGGGTGGTTGGCGCTCACGCCGTGCGCGATGTCCTTCAGCAGGGACGTCTTGCCCGCTTTGGGCGGCGACACTATCAGCCCGCGCTGTCCGCGCCCGGTCGGGGCGAGAAGGTCTATCAGCCGGGTCGAAAGGTTGCGCGGGCTGGTCTCCAGCTGGAAGCGCTCTATGGGGAATATCGGCGTCAGGCTCTCGAACTTGGGGCGGTTTCGGGAGGCGTCCGGGCGGACGCCGTTCACTTCTTCCACGCGAACCAAGCCGAAGTAGCGCTCGCCGTCTTTGGGCGGGCGGACTTGCCCCACTATCTGGTCGCCGGGGCGCAGGCTGAAGCGCCTTATCTGCGACTGCGAGACGTAAACGTCGCTCACCGCCGCGTTCTTCGAGTTCTGCCGCAGAAAGCCGTAGCCGTCGTTGACGATTCCGAGTATGCCTTCCGCCTTGATGGGACCTTCGCGCTCCGCGACAACCCGCGCCACCCGCGCCACGAGGTCGTGACGCCTGTTCGCTCCGTTGACGCTGGCGCCGAGGCCGTCCGCGAGCTTCACCAACTCATCGTTGGACTTGATCATTATTTCCGCGAGATTCATCTTATGCTCCGGGGAACTGTTTGCGCTTAGGGCGTTTCTTTCGCCTAAAGCCTTCGGGCGCTAGGGGCGCCGAGCCGTCGGCGCGCCGGGCGTGGAGGGAAACGGGCGGCGCCGAACCAAAAAACCGATTGCGGGGAAGGAAGGAATGGAACAAATGGATGATTCGTTCACAATCATAGCACAGCGAACGGGGATTTGGCTAGTTTTGGGAGAAATCGGGCGCGCCGCGCCGTTCCGACCGCCGTTTTATCCCGCGCGCCGCCCGCTTCGCGCCGTTTTCCGCCTATTTCCGCAAGTCTATTCGGGGAAGCGGCGGCTGCCCGCCTTCCCGCACTATGTTGGTCGCCACACCGACGAACTCCCTGAACAGCGGATGCGGCCTGTTGGGGCGCGACAGGAATTCGGGGTGGAACTGCGTCCCCACCATGAACTTGGCGGGGGCGTACTCCATTATCTCGATGAGCTCGCCGTCCGGCGACAGGCCGGTGGGCCAAAGCCCCGCCGCTCCCATCCGCTCCCGGTATCGGTTGTTGACTTCCCAGCGATGCCGGTGGCGCTCCTCCACCGCCGCCTCGCCATACGCCTTCCGCGCCCAGCTGTCCGGCACGGTTTCGCAGGGATAGACGCCGAGCCGCATCGTGCCGCCCATGTCCGTCACCCCGCGCTGGCTGTTCATCAGGTCTATCACCGGATGCGGCGTATCCGGGTTCATCTCGGTCGAATCGGCGGCGGCAAGCCCCATCAGGTTTCTGCTTATCTCCACCACCATCACCTGAAGGCCCAGGCACAAGCCCAGATAGGGGACGTCGCGGTCGCGGGCGTAGCGGGCGGTTTCGATCATGCCCTCCACGCCGCGCGGTCCGAAGCCGCCGGGGACTACGATTCCGGACGCCGACTCCAGCAGGCGCTCAGGCCCCTCCTCCTCGATGCGCTCCGAGTTCACCCACTGCACTTCTATGTCCAATTCATAGCGCAGCCCCGCGTGGAGCAGCGCCTCTTTCACCGATATGTACGAATCGCGCAAGTCCACGTACTTGCCCACTATCGCTATCGGCAGCGTCCGCTTTGTAGAGCGAATCGCCGCCACCATCCCGCGCCAGTCCGCCATGTCCCGCCGCGAATCGCCGCCCAGACGCAGGGCGTCCGCCACCAGGTCGCCCAGCCCCTCTTCCTGCAGAATCAGCGGCACTTCGTAGATGCTGGACACGGTCGGCAGGTTCACGACGGCGCCGTTGGGGACGTCGCAGTGGACGGAGATTTTGTTTTTGATTTCGTCGTCCACCTCATGGTCGGCGCGGCAGATGATGGCGTCGGGCAGTATGCCTATGCCGCGCAGTTCGCGGACGCTGTGCTGGGTTGGCTTGGTTTTCAGCTCGCCCGTGGCGGATATGTAGGGCAGAAACGTGACATGTATGTAAAAGGCGTTGTCGCGCCCCACTTCGTTCCGCATCTGGCGAATCGCCTCTAGGAACGGCAACCCCTCTATGTCGCCCACCGTCCCTCCGACTTCCACGACCACCACTTCGGCGGCGGATTCCTCCGCTAGCCGCAGGATGCGCTTCTTGATGGCGTCCGTCACATGCGGGACGGCTTGAATCGTGCCGCCCAGAAACTCCCCCCGCCGCTCGCGGGCTATCACCTCGCTGTATATCTGCCCCGCCGTTATGTTGGAAAGACTGGTGAGATTCACATCCACGAAGCGCTCGTAGTGTCCCAAGTCAAGGTCCGTCTCCGAACCGTCGCCGGTGACGAACACCTCGCCATGCTGATACGGCGACATCGTGCCGGGGTCGACGTTGAGATACGGGTCGAGCTTCATCAGCGATACCGAGACGCCGCGGCTTTTGAGGATGCGACCGATGGACGCCACGCATACCCCTTTGCCCACCGAGCTGACGACGCCGCCCGTAACGAAAATTATCTTGGTCATCTATTCACCGGAGCGCATGAGAGAGAAAAATCCAACTTCCCCGCCTTCCGCGAATCGGGCGGGCTTCTTTTTGAGGCGACGCGCCAAAGCGCGAGCGAGGCGGTCTGGCGGGGCTGTCCAAGCGGCTGCGAATCGGGGGAACGGCGGGCGGCGGCGCGTCTGCGGCGAACCGTCCCCCAAAACGGGCGGCTTTGGTGTAGAATCTAACCGGCGCCGCCCATAATCATCCCCAAGCGTCCACTAGAGTATAAGGTTGGGCTGGGGGGAGTGTCAATCGGATTATCGGTTAGCGATTGGGCGTTTGGCGGGCGGGCGGCGGCGGCAACCCCCAAGCCAACAACGAAAGAGAGGCGAGCGAGATGCGCTACTACGCGCTGCTATCGAACGACGGAGACGCTAGACTCGTGGCGGAGACGCCGGGGGCGGCGCTGGATTTGACGAGCGTGGAGCCGGATTTGACCGAGCTGGCGGATCTGCTGCTCGCGGCGTCCCTCACCGGCGAGACGGTGGACGCCATAGCGGAGGGCATCCTCGATTCCGGCTCGCCCGACAGGTTCGACCTCGCGGAAGTCATGGACTTGTCGCGGCGCGGCGAAGGCTACTACCGCCTCGACCGCCCATTCGACCCGCCCGAAGTCTGGGCGGCGGGCGTCACCTACAAGACAAGCGAGATGGAGCGACAGCGCGAAAGCGAAACGCCGGACGTCTACGCCCGCGTCTTCAGCGCCGAGCGACCGGAGCTGTTCTTCAAGGCGACTTCCGAACGCTGCGTAGGCCCCTTCGAGCCGGTCGGCGTGCGCGGCGATTCCGATTGGAGCGTCCCGGAGCCGGAGCTGGCGTTCGTCCTCTACCGGGGCGAAATCGCCGGCTACACCATCGGCAACGACATGAGCAGCCGCTCCATAGAGGGGCAAAACCCGCTCTACCTGCCGCAAGCCAAGATGTTCGACCGATGCTGCTCCATAGGCCCCTGCTTCGTCCCGGCGGACAACCTAGACCCGTCCAATCTGGAAATATCCTGCTCCATAATCCGCGGCGGCGCGGCGGCGTGGACGGACAGGACGTCCACCTCCGAAATGGCGCGCTCTTGCGAAGAGTTGGCGGACTGGCTCCAGCGCCACAACTACGTCCCCGACCTGACCGTCGTTCTAACCGGAACCGCCATAGTCCCGCCGCCGGAGTTCACCCTGCGGGAGGGCGACGTCGTTCGCATAAGCGTGGAGGGAATCGGCGAGCTGGAGAACGAAGCGGCGGCGGTCTAGCCCGCCCCATCATCGCCGCGCCCGCCTGTGCTATCATCATCCCCGCACTGAAAACCCGCCAACGGCGAATTGGGAGAGAAAGGCAAGACATGAAAATCACCAACATAGAAACGTTCATCGTGGACGCCGGCTGGCGCCCCTGGATGTTCGTCAAAGTCGAGACGGACGAGGGAATCACCGGCTGGGGCGAGTGCAGCGACGGCAGGTCGCCGCACGGCATCGAGGGGACGATTCGGGACATGAAGCCCCTGCTCATCGGCAAGGACCCGCGCGCCTTCGAGATGCGCTTTCAGGACATGTACCGCGTCACGCGGCAGAGCCCCGGCGGCATCGCCGCCAAAGCCATCGCCGGGCTGGACTGCGCCTTCATCGACATAAAGGCGAAAGCGCTCGGAATCAGCGTCGCCGAGCTGTTCGGGGGCCCCACCCGCGACAGCGTCCGCGTTTACTGGTCGCACTGCGGCAGCTCGCGCATCCGCCACCACGACATGCTCGGAACGCCGCCCATCGACTCTTGGGACGCCGTCGCCGACTTGGGGCGCGAAGTCAAAGAGCGCGGATTCACCGCCCTGAAGACGAACATACTGATGCCCGGACACGACGCCACTTTCGGCGGCGGCTTCAGCGGCGGGGTCGGATCCACCGACCAGTACGCCCCCAAGTGGCTAGTCCCCCACGTCGAAAAGCTCATCGGCACGTTCCGAGACGCCGTCGGCGACGACCTGGACATCAACCTAGACCTCAACTTCCACTTCAAGACGGAAGGCGCGCTCCGCATCGCCAAAGTCCTCGAGCAGTTCGACATGCTCTGGCTCGAAATCGACATGTACGAGCCGCTGAGCCTGCGCCAGATAAAGGACTCCACCAGCACGCGCATCTGCACGGGCGAAAACCTGTTTTACATGCGCGACTACATTCCGTACTTCGAGAACCACTCGGCGGACATGTTCATGATAGACGTCCCCTGGAACGGCTTCAGCCAGTCCAAGAAAGTGGGCGACTTGGCGGAGGTTTACCAGCACAACGTGGCGCCGCACAACTACTACAGCCACCTGTCGAGCTTCGTCAGCGCCAGCCTGTGCGCCGCCCTGCCCAACGTCCGCATCATGGAAATCGACATAGACGACGTCCCCTGGAAGGACGACCTGACCACGACCGTCCCCGAAATCACGGACGGCTACATGACCGTCCCCACAGCCCCCGGCTGGGGCGCGGACATCGTGGAGGAAGTCGCCCTAGCCCACCCCTGGGACGAAAACAGCCTAGTGGAAGCGCGCGGCGCGGGTTCGGGCTACAAGACGCCGAGATAGCCGGCCCTTCCGCGACAAGCCGAGACCGCGAAGGCGCGGCGGCGCGAGGGGCGGGCGTCAAGCCCAAACTCGGAATCCCCTTTGCGCCATCGCGTCTTTGCGCCTTTGCGTTGAATCCCCGAACGGAGCCGAACCCCATCATGCAGCCCAACTTCGCCAGCCGAACGCTCTTCCACGCCGACAACCTGCCCGTCCCGCGCGCGCCGTGAAAGTCGGAAGTTCGACCGGCGCGGCGGGCTGCATATACGATTTCATCGGCTCATGCGACCCGATGCGGCGGGCGGGGGTGTGCCTAATGGCGTCGGGAACGGCGCTCGCGCTGCTGACGCCGGCGCCAGAGGAAGAAGTGGATGGGGCGGTTTTGTCAGACCTCGACCAGTTCTATCAGGTCGCCGTAGCGCCGAAAGTCGGACTCGTTGAAGGTCAGCAACCGGCGTTCGCCGTAAGCCAGCATGGTGGCGACGATGTTGGCGTCGTGAATCTGGCGCCCGCCGACAGTGTAGTTTCGGCACAGCGACAGCAGGTTTTCGGTGATTCGCTCGTCTTCGTCCAAAACCTCGCATATCGCCAGAATCTCCCGAACGTATCCGACGGCGTCGGAGGCGGAGAGCGGAGGCGACCAGTCTTGCGGGCGCGTAACTACGGCGAGAAACTCGCGGATTGTCTGACGGCTGATTTTGAGCGTCTCGCCCGAATCCAAAGCGCGCGCGATTAGGGACAGCGCCAAATCATGGTCGGGCGCTCCGGACATTTTCGCTCTGACGAACACGTTGGTATCCACAAACATTGGACGCGCTAAATCCTGTCGTCGTAAATCTCTTCCCTGCCGAAAGTCGCGTCGGGGCGCAGAAGGACGGCGCGGCTGACGCTCCAGTTGTCCGGGCTGAGTTTGCGCTTGGGCGGCGCGTGGCAACGCCTGAACGTGACCGTTTCGGCGTCCATGTTCACCGCGTCCGCGCGCCAGCCGGCGGCGAGCCACGCGCGGGCTTGCGAGTGGCGGTGATCATTGTTTGCCCACCAAGCGCTGTATCGGCGCGCGGACGGCGGCAATGCGAACCCCAAAATCCGCTCGATTTCAGAGAAATCCGCCCGCCACTCGTCCCATTCGCGACCGTTTTCAAGATGCTCGAACAACGGGCGGTACTTGCCGCGCGCCGCCTTCTCTTGTGTCTCTTGAAGCCCCCGGTCGCCGTACATGTTTTCGCGCCTCAAGTCTTCCGCCTTGAACGGAAAATCCGCGTGGATGAGCGGCGCTCGCAGGAAGGGGGAAGGGCGTCCGCTGGGCGACTTCGGCAACGACAGCCCGCGGGTGAACTCCACCGTTTCGGCGTCCGCGTCCAGCTCGGTCACTTCCCATCCCGCGCCCATCCAGGCGCGCGCTTGCGGCTGCGCCTTGTCGTTCTCCCACCAGACAGCGCCGGCGCGCGCCTCCGGCGGGAGGGCGAACCCCAAGACGTTTTCGACCTCCCCGAACGGCGCGCGCCAGATTCCGCCCCGCTCTAGGCTTTCGAGATGCTTGAGCAAATTGCGGTACGGACCGCGCTCGGCGTCCTTCGCCATCTCCACGCGCTGAACGCGGAGCCGGGCGCGGGGCCCCATCGCGTCCGCCGCCTTCTTCCGAATTCGAATCGTCTCGCTCATTTTTCCACCCCAGCTTCGCCATTGCGACAATCGGATTGTACAAGGCGGCGCGGCAACGCGCAAGATTCAGCGCCGACCGAGAAGTTAGCGAAAGTCCGGCGCTTGCCGTCATCCGCGCCTTTTCCGAATTGCACCCGATGAACGCGCTCGTCGAAGACCAGACCCGCCGACTGCGCCAAGCGCTCGATTCGGGCGACGCGCCCGCGCGACGACCCGTTACGCTTGCGGTTCGGACGCCTTCCGCTCGCGCTCGCGCCGGCGGGCGTTCGTGCCGTAAACGAATACGCCGGCTAGCCCGGCGATGTTGCCGCCGATTATAGACGCCCCCACCCACGGCTGAACGGAAACCGCGATATATGCGCCCGCCGAAATGATTGTCAGGGAGAGGATGAAGCCGAAAATCAAGCCGATGTAGCCGCGCCTGGAATCTGCGACGACGGCGGTTTTCTCTGTTTGGACGCGGTCGCCCTCGATCTCAATGGCGCGTTCCTCTGTTCGGATGCGGCTGTCCACTTGCTTCTCCGCCATCCGAACGATGCGCTCCGCCAATCCTGGATGAGCGTCTTCATACTGCCGCAATGCGGGCGAGGGCGGCAACGGACCTTCCCAACGCGCGGAGACGATTCCGACGTTGTGAGCGTGTTGCGAAACGGTGTCGGCGTTGTGAACGGCGGGACGGCTTTCCTCAACCGCCTCGTTTTCGGAATCGGCTTGCGTCACAGCCTAACTCTTCGCATCGGGTTCGTCCGCGTCCGCCTGACAGGCGGGGCAGTCGGGAACGTAGCGCCCCATCACCGAGCGCATGTCGTCGCCCACCGCCTGCCAGTCGGAGCGGAGGGCTTCCATGTTGGCTTTCGCGGCGGCGGCGGGGTCGAGGGGTTTTCGCTCGGCGGGTTTGGGTCCGAAATCGTACTCGTCCAGCGTCCCGCCGAAGTCGAATATCCGCGCCATTCCTTCCAAGAAGGACGGGCGGGCGTATATGATTCCGCGCCTCTTTTTGGTCGGCATAGTGATGTCTCCCCCTTATAGCAATCCGATTGTACAGGTTCGCTCGGCGGCGCGCAATGCTGCGCCCCTTTGTCAGAATCAGGATTTATAGGATTTGGCGGGATTGGCGGAATTTCGTTTCGCCCAGCCGCGCTTTCCCGGAGAAAACGCGCGCCTTAAGAATCCTGATAAATCCTCTAATCCCCCAAATCCTGATTCTGGCAAAGGAGACTAGCGGCGCAGGCGCCCTCACACTAGCCTTCTCCTATCAAGGGAGAGGGGATTTGTTGGTTGCGGTTCTAAGGTTGATTTCGGGTGGCTATCGTATCCCCGCTTTCGCGAGGATGACGTTGTTGGTCGACTCTGGATTCCCGCCTTCGCGGGAATGACGGGGGGACGGGGCGGGCGGGAATGACGGGGGCGGCGCGTAGAAAGTCCAAATCCGCGCCTAAACCCCTATAAGCATCATCCCCCCACCCCCAGCAACCCCCCCACCGCCCGCTCTATCGCCGCGCAGTCCGCGTCCGTCCGCTGCCACTTGTCGCGCAGTTCGCGGCGGATTTTGGGGGTGGCGGCGCGTTCGCCCATCCCCGCCGCCAGCGCCTGGGCGGATTTCGCCGCCGATTTCCCCAAAGCGCTTAGGGCGGCGTGCGCCGGGTCGTTCGGGTCGTGGCGCGGGATGGGCAACTTCCAGAGATGCTTGTGGACATGCCGCGCGCCGCCTTTGCCGAAACGTCCGGTGGGGCGGAACGGCTCGACGGCGTCCTCCAGCGTTACGCTGTTGATTATCGCCATCAGGTAGTGCGCCTCGTCCGCGTCGCGGCAGATTATCTGGTAGAGATTGGTGTCCGCCAGCGCCTTGCCGTCCGCGATGATGGCGGCGGTGGGGCGTCCGCTGGCGGCGTAGGCGACGCGGACAGCGCCGGGCGGCATGCCGCGCAGAGCGGATAGCTGGGCGGTCAGCTTGTTCAGCCAGTTCAGGTTTTCGAACAGCGTCTTGCGGTCGGTCGGCTTCTTGTTGGCGTCCCAGAGTTCCTCCATGATTTCCCATCGGTCGCGCATGTTGGGGTTCAGCGCCTGCTTGTCCAGCCCGCCGGCGGCGTCCAGCGGGACGCTCATCTCGGATACGCTCGCCGGCAAGACGGCGGTTCGCGGAGCGAGGGCGGCGTAGGGCGCGATGGATTCGCCGAGATAGACGTCGAAGACGTTGTCCGCGTCCACGACGAAGCCGCGCAGGCGCTCGACGCCGTATTTCTTCTTGTCGTCCCCGCGCGTTTCGGGCGCGGTCTCCAGCATGTTCGGGCGCGCGAGCATGCCCGTCTGCGGGCGGGCGGACACGAAATAGAGGCGGCGGTCGAAAATGTCCGCGCCCCTTCTGGCGAGTTCGGCGTATGGGGAATGGAATTCGCCGTCGTCGTGAATCAGGTTGGCGATTTTGCGCTCGGCTTGGGGGCTTCCCGTTTCGCCGCGCCAGATTTCCACTTCGCCGGGCGCGAGCGGCTGGGCGAATTTGGCGCGGTCTTCCACGTCGCCCCATCCGCCGGAGAAGCGCGCGAACGCCACGCAGGCGGTGATGGGGAAGAAGTCGTTGGGCGTCAGATTCGCCAAGTCCCACGGTCGCTTGACGCCGAAATCGGCGCTGATCGCGCGCTCGGTTTCGCCGCGCCCCCCGCGCTTGGCTTGGTAGAAGCCGAGACGCCAGCGCAGATGCTGGCCGCTCCGCAGGGCGCTGTGCGGCATGACCATGCCTATCGCGCCGCCCGGCTTCAGATACAAGTCCATCGCGCGGCAGAAGAACAGCGTGGAAATGTCCTGATTGGGCGCGTTCTTGCCGCCCGCCCATATCCTATAAAGGTCTTGGCTCAGCGCTTTCAGCTCTTCGCGGATGATGCCCGCGCTCTGGTTGTAGGCGAGCCAAGGCGGGTTGCCGATGATGGCGTCCACCTTCCGATTGGCTATCACCGCCGGGCGCGTCATGTTGCGGAGGTAGTACGCCCAGACGTGGTTTCGCCCGACGGCGCGCAGCTCTTTCATGCCGGCGATGGTCGTTTCAAGCGGCTTGCGCTCGTCGCCGGCGATTTCGAAATCGTCCAGAAGGCGGCTTGTGTCGTCGCCCTTCTCGATTGCGTCCGCGACGGCGAGCATCAGGGCGTCGAACTTGTCCGCTTGGCGCGCGAGCTTGAGCGGCGCTTGGAAGACGATTTCGCCCTTCGCATCGTCCATCGTTTCGCCGGTTCGGATTTCGATGTAGCCCGCCGCGCTCAGGCGGCTGTTGTCGTAGCGCAGCTGCAGGGAGTCGCCGAGATAGACGGGGGCGATGATTTCGTCCGCGAAGCCCGCCTCGCGCGCCGCCGCGATGACGGGGTGTCCGCTTATCACCCAAGCGGCTTTGGCGAGCTGGACGGCGACGGGGTGCAGGTCTATGCCGGCGATGTTTTCTTGGATTTTGGCGAGCCGCTCTTGGGGCGGCGCGTCCGGCGTGGCGTCGATGATATGGCGAACCGCCGCGCCGATGAACGTGCCGGAGCCGCAGGCGGGGTCGAGCGCCCGCGTATTGGCGGGGTCGGCGATCAGCTCGCGGACGATGGAATCGGCGAGCCAGGCGGGGGTGTAGTACTCGCCCATGCGCTTGCGCTCGTCCGCCGTTATGGCGTTCTGGTAGAGAACCGCCGCGAGGTCTTCGACGCCTTTCTCCCAATCGAAGCGCGCCGTCTGCGCGGCGATGGTGCGGAGATACTGCGTTTCGCCCACTTCGAGCGGCCAGGTGAAGAGGTCGGATTCGATTATGCCCTTCAGCCCCGTCGCGCGCCGCAGGATTTCGCCGCCGAGCAGCGCGGCGGGGCTGTCGTCCGCGTGCCGCCTCACGTCTATCCCGAACCGCGCCTGAACGATGAGCGCGACGAGCGACGTGAGATAGGTGTGGCGGACGTAAAGCCAATCGGCTTTGTCCGGGTCGCTCACCGAATCCTCGCCGAGTGCCACTTGGAGCAGGTCTTTCCAGAGCTTGCGCTTGACGGCGACGGTGGGGTTTCCGCGATGGTCGTCGTGGGCGCGCTTGAGCAGGGCGGCGGCGGTCTCGAAAGCCGGGCTTTCCAAGCCGAAGCGCTTTTCGAGATTCTCTTTGCTGGGCGCGAGTCCGCTCGCCTGCGTGTCGATGATCGCGTGCAGATACTCATAAAGCCGGTGTCCCTGCGCGGGGGAATCGAAGGCGACGTGGACGGCGCTTTCGGGCAAGGCGCGGTCGCGGTCGCCGAGCGTCCGCTTGAGATAGTTCTTGCCGTCCGTGAGGATGCCGTTCTGTATGCCGTCGCCGGCTCTGGCGTTCTCGAAGATGTACTCATCGAGCTGGGCGATGTGGTCGGAGCCAATCGCGCTGCCCGCCAGGATGCTGCGCTTGAATTCGACGTAGGTGTTGCGGATGTGCAGGTCGACCTTCAGGGCGCTGTCCGCCGCCGGGCTGGTTTCGGTGGCGATTTCGCTTTCGTCCGCCGCGATTCCCGTCTGGAGCAGGAAGTCGCGGAACGCCATGCGAATGTCGCTCTCGGACGCGCCGGCGTTGTGGCGGTCAAGCATTTTGCCGAGATATGCGGACGCGGTGGTTTTCTCATGCGTCCATTCCAAAAGCGTCATAAAGCCCGCCGCCTTTCCGGTTTGGTTGGAAGGGATTATATGCGAACAAAAGAACAAGGCGCAAGAGGCGGCGCGTCGCCGGAATCTGGAAATGCGAAGGCGCGGATTGGACGCTTTCGCCGCTTCCGCGCGTCCCGCCCCCGTCATTCCCGCGCCGTCCCCCCGTCATTCCCGCGAAGGCGGGAATCCAGAGTCGCCCAGACAGGATGGCCGCCCGAAATCAACCTTGAATCCCAACCCAGCGCATCCCTTCTCACTTGATGCGCTCACAAGGGCATGTTTGGCGAATTCAGGCGCGGATTGGACGCTTTCCGCCGCTTCCGCTCGCCCCCCCGTCATTCCCGCGAAGGCGGGAATCCAGAGTCGCCCAGACAGGATAGCCGCCCGAAATCAACCTTGAATTCCAACCAGCGCATCCTTTCTCCCTTGATGGGCTTACAAGGGCATGTTTGGCGAATTCAGGCGCGAATCGCGAGCGACAAATCCCCTCTCCCTTGATGGGAGAGGGCTAGGGTGAGGGTGCCTGCGCCGCCAGGCGCAGTCTCGCGCGCCTCTGTCAGAATCAGGATTCGCGGGATTAAAAGATTTTCAGGATTTCAATTCGCCCCGCTTGCGATTTTCGCCATAACCGGAAATCCCGCCAAACCCAATTGCGGACAAGCGCCCGCCTATCAAAGACGACGCCCGCCGGAAGAATCCCGCAAATCCTTTAATCCCGCAAATCCTGATTCCCACAAAAGCGCCCAACCCAGCGCATCCCCTATAATCCCCCCAACAAAACCGAAAGCGAGGTTATCCACTTTGCCCACTTACGAACATATCCTGTACGAAATGCGCGGGACTACCTGCGTAATCACCCTGAACCGTCCGGAGACGCTGAACGCCATCACCCAGCCGATGGAGCGCGATTTGCATGACGCGCTGGACGTCGCCGAAGCCGACCCGGAGGCGCGCGTCATCATCATCCAGGGCGCGGGGCGGGCGTTCAGCTCCGGCTACGACATAGCGTCCTTCGGCGAAACCGACCCGGTGTCCATGATCGCCAAAGGCGAAAGCGCCGCCGACCACGTGTCGCGCTGGTTCTACCACGACCGCAACATGGTGAGGAACCAGACGCACGTCTTCGAGCTGTCCAAGCCCGTCATCGCCTGCGTTCACGGCTGGTGCATGGGCGGCGGCACTTGGCTGGCGCTGTCCTGCGACATGACTTTCTGCTCGGCGGACGCCGTTTTCGCCCAGCCGGAAGTGCGCCAAATATCCAACACCGCCTTCCTGTGGGCGCTCATGGCGGGGTTCAAGAACGCCCTGCGCTACTCGCTCACCGGCGACCACATAGACGCGCGCGAGGCGCACCGCATCGGGCTGGTCAACGAGGTTTTCGCCGACCGAGACGCGATGATGGACGAGGCGCACCGCATCGCCGAGCGCATCGCCCAAATAAGCCCCGAAACTGTGGCGGCGAACAAATACGTCGCCACGCTCGGCTTGGAGATGATGGGCTTGCGGAACGCGATAACGACCAACTGGCTGCTGTCGTCCATAGCGCACTCGTCCCAGCGCCCGGACTACAACCGCCGCGAGATGCTGGACGCCGCCGCCGAGCGCGGCATGCGGGGCTTTCTGGAAGTCCGCGACGGGCCTTTCCGCCCGGAGCCGTTCGGCCCCCGCGCGGAGCCGCGCGAAGACGCTTGACGGGGGAGCCGCGACATTCTCGGCGCAGACCGCCCCCGACCGCGTTCTCAGCGGCGGGGCGGCGAGACCCCGGCGCGGGACGCCGCGCATAACGGGGTCTCTGCATCTTCAGGATTCTCACGGTTGCGGACGCCGCGCGGGAAGTCGGCGCGAAATCTCTTCGCGAATTCCGCCAAAAACCCTTGACACGCCCATCCGCATTGTTCTAGTCTGGATGCAGACCACCCCTGACCGCGTTCAAAGCGGCAGGGCAGCGAGACCTCGCCGCGGGACGCCGCGAATAGCGAGGTCTCTGCATTTGGGGGATTTCATGGTTGTGAACGTTTACATAGACGGATTCAACCTTTACTACGGGTCTCTCAAAGGACGCCCCAACCTGAAATGGCTGAACCCGGCGGAAATGTGCCGCATACTTCTGCCGAATCGCGAAATCCACAGGGTCAGATACTTCACGTCGCGCATTTCGCCCTTGCCGCATAACCCCCAAGCCGCGTATCGGCAAAACGCTTATCTGCGCGCCTTGCGCACCGTTTCGAATCTGACGATTCATCTAGGGGAGTTCGTAAGCCACAGGGTTGCGCTTCCCCTGGCGGATGAAGACCCTCCCAGAACCGTGGCGGTAATCAAGACCGAAGAGAAGCGCACCGACGTAAATCTCGCCACCCGCTTGCTTGTGGATTGCTTCGACGACGATTTCGATGAAGCGGTCATCGTCTCCAACGATTCGGACTTGACGTTTCCGGTGGAAGTGGTCGTCGGCAAGTTCGGAAAGCCCGTCGGGATGATAAACCCGCATCCCAGAAGCAAGCTGAGCAGCGCGCTGAGCAAAGCCGCGACTTGGCGAATCAGGGCAATCAACAGGTCAGTGCTGGCGCGGAGCCAATTCCCCGAAATTCTCTCCGACGTCAGGGGCGAGTTCCACCGCCCGGCGAGATGGGGGGCGGGCTAGGCTAGGCGCATCCCGCTATCCCCTGCTTGCGAAGCGGGCTATGGCGCGCGACACCGCCGCCGGCTGGTCCATGTACATGTTGTGTCCGCTGTCCGCGATGGTCAGCGTCTCGAAATCCGCCGTCCGCTCGGCGATTCGCGCCACGTCCGCGAAGGCGTCCGCGCGCGAGTCGCTCATTATGAACAGGATGGGCTTGCCCAGCGTCCGCAGAATCGGGCGCAAGTCCGGGTAGTCGCCTTCGCGCTCTTTCCACGCCATGCTCGCCGTCGCCCACTTCATGTCCAGCCGACCGTCTGGGAGCGCGTATGATTCATGCGCGACAACGTCTTCTATCACGTCGTCCCGCCACTTGCCTGTCATGCGGTGCCACTTCAGATATTCGCGCATCTCGGCGCGGGTCGCCCATGTTCGGCGGGGAGTCTCGGCGCGTTGGGACACCATGCGCTGGAAGGCTTCGGTCACGACGACCATCGGCTCCAGAAGCGCCAGCCGGCTGAATATGTCGGGGCGGCGTTGCGCGAGAAGCGCCGCCACCACCCCGCCCGTCGAGTGCGCCGCGACGGGGACGCCGCGCAAGGCGACGGCGTCGGCGAACGATTCGAGATCGTCCGCGCGCTGGGCGAATGTGTAGCCGGATTCGGGCCAGTCGCTGTCGCCGTGTCCGCGCATGTCGAGGGCGAGAACGCGAAAGTCCCCGCGCAAGTCGCGCGCGACGGCGTCCCAAGAGCGGCTAGTCCGCATGTCGCCGTGCAGAAGAAGAAGCGTCCGCCCGTCGCCGCCCCAGTCCGCGCAGTGGAGATTCACGCCGCCCGCGCGGACGAAGCGGCTTGTCGGAACAGTCATAATCAACCCTCGCTCAGCGCCTGTTTCAGAATGTCCATCACGCGGCGGTTGGTGGCGGCGTCCTTGACGGCTATCCGCAGGGCGCGGTATTCGTTCGGACGCTTGGTCAGCAACCCGACGCAATCCAAATCAGAATCACGATAACGAATCCGACGGCGAAAGCCGTTCCGCATCCGCATCCCTTCGAATCCGAGCGCTTTCGCTCCGGTTCGGGCGCGGATTCTGGATAGTCCACGCGGACGCTCAAGAGGGCGTCGCCGGGACCGCCGCCGTTCGCCCCCGGCTCGCCTTGTCCATTGAGTCTCAGCGTGGTTCCGTCGTCTATTCCGCTCGGAATGTCCACTGCGAGCCGCCGCCCGTTTATGAACAACTCCAGCTCCGTTCCGTAGCGCGCTTCCTCCCAAGTCAGGTTTACGACGATTCGGACGTCGGGTCCCCGCCTCGCATGGGGCGGGTTCGCGCGCGGCGTATGGGGCGGTTGGGCGCGACGCGCTCCGGCGCGGTCGAGTTCGCGGTCGTGGGCGGCGCGCTTTTCCGGGTCTGAAAGGGTTTGATACGCTTCGTTTATCTCCCGCATGCGCTCGGCGGCGTCGGGGTTTTTGTTGTGGTCGGGATGATACGCCATGGACATGCGCCGAAACGCGCCCCTGATTTCTTGGGCGGTTGCGTTTCGGCGTATGCCCAATACGCCGTAGCAGTCGCGGCGGCTTGTCATCGGCGTCCCGTCTTAGATTAGCCCCAACTCTTCCAAAATCGGAGGAATTTCCGCTTTCTCGTCGTCCGTCAGCTGGCGGAAGGGGCGGGTTGTGGCGTCGCAGTCTATGACGCCGAGATGCTTGAGCGCCGCCTTCATGCCGCCGAAGCTGGCGGCGTTCGCGCCGCCGCCTCGCGCCACGCCCGCCACCTTCTGCGCCGCCAGCAACTTGGCGTCGCACTCGCGCATCGTCTCGACGTCGCCCGCCTCGCCCGCTTCCCAGCCGCGAGCGCAGACGGCGGGGACTAGGTTGGCTATGCCGGGGATGACGCCGTGAACGCCGACCGCGCCGGCGCTGGTCACTCTGAACACAGTGCCGAGAAAGCGGAGCAGCGAGATGTCGCCCTGAGCGCAGAGGACGTTCAACTGCGCCAGCGGCTCGCCCGCGCCGGAGCTGTCTTTGACGCCGACGACCGTTCCCTCCGCCGCCAGCGTCGCTATCGTGCCGGGCTCGACGACGGTCTTCACCGTCTGCGGGATGTTGTACACCCACAGCGGCAGTCCCACGCGGTCTTGGGCGTATCGGTAGTGGTCGGCGAGCTCATCCTGCGAATCGGGGTAGTAGTAGGGCGGCGTGAGCGCGATTCCGTCCATCCCCAGCTCGCGGACTTCGTTCGCCAGCGCCACCGACATTTGGGTGGACGCGCTCGATATGTTGCAGATGACGGGGACGCGCTCCGCGACTTCGTCCACAGTCGCTTCCATGGCGCGGACGCGCTCGGAATCGGGCAGATTGGCGAATTCCCCCGTCGTGCCGGACGCCCAAAGCCCATGAACGCCGCTGTCGATGAGATGGTTCACCAGCCGCCGCAACGAGCCGACGTCAACCGTTTCGTCCGGGTTCAGCGGCGTAACCATCGGGACGATTACGCCTTTGATTTCGTTGTTCGCCATGTTTACTCCTTGCGCTCAAGTCTAATGCAAGCGCGCCCTAGACGCTCGTCCGCATATAAGGCGGCATGTGTTCGTCGGGCGGCGCTTTTTCCAATTGTTGGGTGATTGGATTGACTTTCATTCGCAGTCTTTCAAGCACTCCCCAGCCGATTGTTGGGACGGGGGATTCCATTACAATGGCGGGAGCGACGTCCGGGTCAAGTTGAATGGACGCGACGTAAGTTTCCCGCTCGACGATTCCGGCGTCCGTCGAGATTTTGTATCGTCCGCCGTGAATCGTTGGCAACCCCAGCGCTTCGATGTCGTCTGGCGGCAAGCCGACGTATGTGGAACCGGTGTCCACTAGGAACGTGAAACTCCGCGTTCCGTTCTCGCCTATCGCCAGCGCCTGAACCGTCGCTTGTTTCATGCCATGCCCCTATATCGGAAACACCTCAAAGCTCACCGCGTAATCGCAGCCGAACTGCGCTCCGACGGCGTTGGCTATCATCGGCAGGAACATTTCGGGGTCGACGTCCGTTCCGAGTCCGGCGATGTAGGCTTCATGCTTTAGGAGCGATTCCACGCCCTTGTAGATGTGGTCGCCGACGTCCACCGCGTGTGTGGCGTTGGGCGACGCGTTCACCAGCAGCGCCTTGACGCCGTTCCAAGGCTCCAGCCCTTCGTCCAGCAGCTCCGGGAATATCCACCGGTTGCCCGCGTCGCGGCAGGCGTCTAGGGCGGCGAGTCCGACGGCGCGGTGGTCGGCTTGGTTGGCGGGCCCCTGCGGGAAGCGCATCCCGAAGTTGATGGTCGCGACGACTTCCGGCTTGTGCTTTCGCACGGCGCGGGCGATGTCGCGGCGCAGCGGCAAGCCGTACTCCACCACGCCGTCCGCGTAGTCCAAAAACTCGACCGTGTCCACGCCCACCACTTCCGCGCTGTCTATCTCTTCTTGCGAGCGGACGCGCCGCGTTTCGTCGGGCGGCATGCCGTCTATGCCCGCCTCCCCCCGCGTGGCGAGCAGATAGACCACCCGCTTGCCTTCGGACGTCCACTTCGATACGGCGCTCGCCGTTCCGTATTCGAGATCGTCCGGATGGGCGACGACCGCCAGCGCGGTCTTCCAATCCTCATCGAGCGGCTGGAGTTCGGCTTGCTGCTGTTCGGTCACGCTCCGCCTCCTATCGCCGGCAGGAAGTGGACTTCGCTGTCTTCGCCGACTTTTTCAAGCATCCCCAGCGGGGTTATCTCGCCGTCTATGGCGACGGATATGTTGCCTTTGATGCGTCCGTCCTCTACCAGCCGGTCTTTGAATCCGGGGTATTCGGCGTCCAGGTTGTTGACGATTTGCCTGACCGTCGCGCCTTCCACCCGCACTTTGCCTTTGCCGCCGCTCAGTTTCTGCATTAGCGACGGGATGAACACCGTTGCCATGACGCGCCTCCTGACGCCGTCTCGGTTTCGGGGGCGGTCGGACGCGGACGCCCGCCGCCCCGCAACCGATTCGGGGCAGGGTCTCTCGCGGGAACGAAAGCGCCCTGCCCCGTCTGATATGCCGGGATGCGCCGCTTCGCCGGCGCCGCGCTCGGCTAGTCCGCCGCCGCGTCCGCCGCGGCTATTATCGCCACGGGGTTCATGGGCGTCTCGAACAGGCGCGTCCCCGTCGCCCGCTGAAGGGCGTTGGCGACGGCGGGAGTCGGCGGGACGATGTTCGCCTCGCCCACGCCGCGCACGCCGAAGGGATGCCCGGGGTTGGCGACTTCCACGATTACCGTGTCTATCATCGGCAAGTCCAGGCTGGTCGGCATGCGGTAGTCCAGCAGCGTGGAGTTCACCATGCCGCCGTCCGCGTTCATGTAGTACTCTTCGTTCAGCGCCCAGCCGATGCCCTGAACGGAGCCGCCCTGCATCTGCCCCTCCACATAGGACGGGTGAATCGCCTTCCCCACGTCCTGGAACGCGGTGAAGCGCGTCACGTCCGTCTTGCCGGTTTCGGGGTCGACATGGACGTCCACGATGTTGCCGGCGAATGAGCCGCCGACCCCCGTCGGGCTGACCGACGCCGTGCCGGATATGCCGCCGCCGCTGCCGCCCATCTGCGCCGCGAGCTCCGCGAACGTCATGCTCAGCTCCGGGTCGGACTTGGAGCTGATCACCCCCTTGTCCATCTCCACCGAGTCGGCTTCCACTTCCCAGATTTTGGCGGCGCGCTCCACCATCTGGCTTTTGACGGACTGCGCCGCTTCGTAAGCCGCGTAGCCGGTGGCGAAAGTCGTGCGGCTGCCGCCCGTGACGGCGGTGTAGCCGATGGAATCCGTGTCCACCACCGACGGGTGTATGTTCTCCGCCGGGATGCCCAGCACTTCCGCCGCCTGCATGGCGATGGAGGCGCGCGTGCCGCCGATGTCCGTGGAGCCTTCCGTGAGAATGACCGTCCCATCCGCGTTCACGGCGAGGTTCACGGACGAATCGAAGCCGATGTTGAACCAGAATCCGACCGCCACGCCGCGCCCCTGGTTCTCGCCCAGCGGCGCGCTGTAATGCGGATGGTCGCGCATCGCCTCGAGCGTCTCGACCAAGCCGACGCGGTTGAAAGTGGGCCCGTCCACGCGCCGCGTCCCCTCTTTGGCGGCGTTCTTGAGGCGCAGCTCTATCGGGTCCATGTCCAGCTTCTGCGCCAGCTCGTCCACCGCCTGCTCCACCGCGAAGGCGGCGTTGGGCGCGCCCGGCGCTCGGTAGGCGGCGGTCTTGGGCTTGTTGACGACCACGTCGTAGCCGTCCACCGTCCCGTTTTCGATGTCGTAAGCCGCGAGCGCGCACATGGCGCCCGCGCCGACCGGCGAGCCGGGGTAGGCGCCCGCCTCGCAGGCGAGCTCCACTTCCGCCGCCGTTATCGTCCCGTCGCGCTTCGCGCCTATCTTGACGCGGCTCCACGAGCCGCAAGTCGGCCCGCTCGCCTCGAACACGTCGGCGCGGCTCATCGTGAGCTTCACCGCCTGCCCCGTCTTGCGCGACAGCAGCGCCGCGACGGGCTCCAGATACACGGGGATTTTGCCGCCGAAGCCGCCGCCTATCTCCATCGGCGTCACGCGGATGTTCGACACCGGCATCTCCAGCAGCTGCGCCATGGCGTCGCGCACCGTGAACGCGCCCTGCGTGCTGCACCAGACATGCAGCCTGCCGTCGTTGTTCCAAAGCGCCGTCGCGTTGTGCGGCTCGATGTAGCCCTGATGGACGGTCTTGGCGCGGTATTCGCGCTCCACAAGGACGTCCGCCTCCGCGAATCCCTTGTCGACGTCGCCCTTCTTGTGCTGGAAGTGCTGGGCGACGTTGCTCACCTTGTCGGTCTGCTCGCCGAGCTCTTCCGTCTTCAGGCTTTCGTGCAGAATCGGCGCGCCGTCCGCCATCGCGTCCTCGACCGTGATGGCGGGGGGCAGGACTTCGTAGTCCACCCGGATGAGCTGCACGGCTTCTTCCGCTACATGCGGGTTGGCGGCGGCGACGCCGGCGACGGCGTGGCCCCGATACAGCGCCTTGTCGGACGCCAGCACGTTGTCGCGCAGCCACTTCAGCGTGGTCGCGCTTTCGCCGAGATCGACGACGGCGTCCGCGTCGCTGGCGAAGTCGGCGTTGGTGACGACCGCCGCCACGCCCGGCAGCGCTTCCGCCGCCGACGTGTCTATGGACTTGATTCGGGCGTGGGCGTGGGGGCTGCGCAGCACCTTGCCGTGCAGCAGCCCGGCGGTGTCGAAGTCCGCCCCGTAGAGCGCCCGCCCCGTCACCTTGTCCGCGCCGTCGTGCCGAACCGGGCGCGTGCCGACGACGTCGTAAGTCTTGGTCGCCAGCACCATGTTGGGTTCGTAGTCGAGAGTTTGCGCCATTGGGGTTACGCCTCCTGCATCCTGCCCGCCGCGTCCTGAACGGCGCGGACTATCTTGTCGTAGCCCGTGCAGCGGCAGAGGTTGTTGGCGAGCCAGAAGCGGATCTCATGCTCGCTGGGGTTCGGGTTCTGCTCAAGCAGCGCCTTGGACGCCACGATGAAGCCGGGCGTGCAGATGCCGCACTGCAACGCGGCGTTCTCGAGGAACGCCTGCTGAACCGGGTGCAGCTCGCTGCCCCGCGCGACGCCCTCGATGGTGGACACTTCCTTGCCGTCCGCTTCCACCGCGAGGACCAGGCAGGACGTCACGATGCGCCCGTCGAACTCGACCGTGCAGGCGCCGCAGTTGCCGTCGTTGCACCCCTCTTTCGTGCCGGTCAGCCCGACCACGTCGCGGAGCGCCTCCAGCAGGCTCTGGCGCGGCTCGCAGAGGAAGTCCACGCGCTCGCCGTTGATTATCGTCTGTACATGGGTTTTGGCGGGCAATCTAGTTCTCCTTGGCTCGCTCGATGGCGGTCATCAGCGCGCGGCGCGTCAGCACCTCGCACAGCCGCTTGCGGTACTCGATGGTGCCGCGCATGTCGGTTATGGGCTTCGCCGCGTCCCGCGCGATCTCCGCCGCGAGTTGGGCGGTCTCCTCCGTCGCCGGCTTGCCGATGATGGCGTCCGCCGCCGTCCGGACGAACAGCGGAGTCGGCGCGACCGAAGCCAGCGTCACCCGCGCGGCGCTGATGTCGCCGTTGTCCAGCGTCACCGACACCCCCGCGCCCGCCACCGCTATGTCCATCTCGTTCCGCGGGATGAAGCGGATGTAGTTCGCGCCGGAGTTGGCGTCCGGCGTCGGGAAATTCAGCGAAACGAGTATCTCGCCGCGCTCCAGAACCGTCCGGCGGACTCCCACGCAGAAATCCTCCAGCGCCACCTCGCGCTCGCCGTTCGGGCCGGCGATTTTCGCCGCGCCGTTGTAGGCTATCATCGCGGGGACGGAATCCGCGCTGGGCGCGGCGTTGCACAGGTTCCCGCCCAGCGAGGCGCGCCCCTGTATCTGCGTCCCGCCGATGATGTTCGCGGCGTCCACGATGCCGGGATAGACGCTCTGGACGGTCGAGTTGCCGTAGATGCGGTAGCAAGCCGCCGCCGCTCCGATGGTCAACCCGTTGTCCGGGTCGTAGGTGAGCTCGTTCAGCTCCGGTATGTCTTTGACGTCCACCACCAAGTCGAGGTCGTAAGCCCGCGCGCGCATCTGCACGAGCAGGTCCGTGCCGCCTGCCAGCGGCCTAGCCTTGTCGCCCGCCTCGTTGAGCAGGCCCACGGCTTCCCTGACGGATGTTGGGGACTGGTAATCAAACCACTTCAATAGCTGCCTCCTTGTTCGTTCCGCAACTAAATTTAGCGTTTCAGCGCGGCGGTCGGACAGCGAATCCGGCTCCGAACCGAAACCCGCCCCTTCGCGCCGCGCGCATCAGTATATCAGAGGATGCGGTCGGCAACAATAGCCGACGCTCTCCGCCGCCTGTCCGCGCCGCCGCGCGGATTGGCGGGGCGGGAAGATTCCGGGCGCTGGATTCCCCGTTCATTCGCGCCCTGAATGTCGGACCGGCGGACTACGCGACGGCGACTCGCCCTTTTGACAATCGCGGCGAGCGCGATTCTCGCCGAACTCGCTTCTGGGCGCGCCGTCGTGTAAGGGTTTGCTTGACTCGCGTCCGCGCGCGCTTTTTGTGGCTTGCGCCGCGCGCTCGGATTGGACTCCGCAATCTTCGCCTTGCCGGACCTGCTGACGACCTTTCGCGCTCCGAATCGTTCGCCAAAAGTCTGTGAACCAGCCATCCGACGCCTTCGTAATCGCCTTCGCCGACTCGCTCGCTGGCGTCGAGAACCTCGATTCCCACAACGCCGCCCAGCGCGTCGTAATCTATGACGACGCCCTCATCCGCCTCTTCGCTGCGCGAAACTTCCACTTCTTGGAAGTAAACGTAGAGGGCGTCGTCGGTCTTGCTATATTCGAATTTCATGCGAATCACCTCCGCTTAGTCAGCCTTGTCAACTACCGTAATCACACGCACATTGGTCGCCGTCTCAAGCACGGTTACTCTGATACGGCGACTCCCAATCCGACTAAAGAGATTCGCGCGTCCCTTTTCGGTCGGCTCAACCCTTTCCGGATTGGAGATGACAGATTCCACTTCTTCGCGGCTGATTTCGCGCCAATTCATCCTGCGCCGCGCGTGGCGTCCATATGTGACAGGCTTGGATTTCATTTGCAGAGAAACGTGAAGTCTTGGATCGCGTCCGTTTTTACGCCCGCGTCAGGATTAACCAGCGCGTTATGCGCCCCTATCCGATGCCCGCCGCGCCTCTACGCCCGCGTCAGGATGAACCCCTTTTCGCCCCGCACCCGGACATCGTTCGGACGCGCGACGACCACGCCGGCGATGGTGTTGTCGAGTTTGGACTCGTTCATCTTCCAAATCATCCGCACCGTCTTTTTGGGCAGGTCTTCGGTGAAGAACTGAATCTCGCGGTACTTCGGTCGGTCCATGAAGACGACGTCCACGCCGCGCCACTCGGCGGAGCCGGCCACAGGCTCGTCGAAATTCAGCGTCACCGCCTCGCCTTCGCCGTCCAGCGTCACGGTCACGCCGCGCCGCTCATTCTCGCTGGGGATGGCGAGCGCGCCTCTGAAACGTTCGGTTGTGTTGTTGTCCGCCATTCGCCTCACCGCGTCGGTTGATGATGATTCGCCTTAGCGCCCGACAGCGAGATTTAGCATAGCGCAAGCGGGCGCGGCGCGCAACCTCTCGCCGTCCTCCCGGCATGTTCGCCCCCATGCGTTGCGATTCGCCGGCTATTCTAAATCAGCAGCCGCTGAGTCGATGGCGGTCTATTGCGCGTTTGGCCGTTGAAAGCCGCCAGCGCCGCGAGTATCCCCTTTTGGGCGCCGTTGACGTCCGGTTCGCTGGCGAATAGACGGCGGTAGTGCGACAGCATCGCCTGAACCTCGGAATCCGCCGGATTCAATCCCAGCATCTCCGCCGCCGCGTTGTCGATTTTGTGGCGCACTTCGTCGCGGAAGCAGTACGGGAACGGCTCCAGTTCCAAATGTCGGAGTTCTCCGAATACCGCCGGCGCGATTGCGCGCGCCTTGCGCCCCGCGTCGGAATTCGCCGCGAAGTTCGGGCAGGGCAACCCCGCTATGGCTCCGACCTGGACTCTGGCGCGCGGACCCTGCTGAGGCGATTTGCCATACGCGCGCATCGCGAACGCGCCGAAGACGCTGTTGAAGAACAGGGCGACGCATGCGCCGGTCTCGTCGGACAATCCCTGAAGCGCGTTCCAAGCGCTCCCGCCGTGATGCTCCCGATTCGTATTCGCCACCAAGAGCGCTTGGGACGTCCAGGATACGCCTCTATTGAGGAACCACCGGCTTTGTTTGTCTGTCAACCTTTGCGCCTCCGGGAGGTCGAACACGGAACCCGCGTGGGTTGGCTCGACCGTCATCCGCGTTTGCGTTTTGCCGTCCGCCGCCCACAATGCCATATGCGCGGACACGCCCCCGCCGAACGCCTCCGCCGGAGTCCATGCGAACGCGCCTCTAGTATCAGTCCCATGACCTGCTGGGTGACCCAGCAGGTGATGGGTGGGGCCAGCCCCGCCCATCACCTGCATCGTAGCCATGTCCAGCGCCATCTTGTCGCTCTGGAGAGTCAGCGGGTTGTAAACGCTTCCCCTTAGCAAGGCGTCCACTACCTGACCGACTTCGTTGCTGGCGTTGCCGACGCAGTACCAGGGGAATCCGGGGGAGAGGGCTTGCATCCGAGCGAAGTTGAGATTTTCGGACACGCCCATTAGCGCGTCCGGCGCTATGTCCGCGATTTCCTTGGCGAGCGCGTAACCCTCGGATAGGGTTCTGGGAGCGGTCAGCAAGTTCACGCAGAGGATGCTCGGCGCGTCCCAAGCCGGCGGATTCGCGCGCGGGTTGTCCACCGGGGTTTTCCTAGTGGCTACAATCAGCATCTCGCTCATCTTGGTGTCGGCGCTCATGCTGGTAAGCCGGTTTTCGCCGATATTGGTGATTGCAACGATGTTTTCGTAGCAGGTTTCAATCCCCTCGCGCCAAGCCGACCACGTGTCGGCGTATGCCGCGGTCAGGGGAAGCACATGTGAAATTACCCCCCCCCCCCGCGTTCGCATCATGCTGACATTGCCGAAATCGGTGGCGGTCCCGCCTTGCCCATTCGACATTGAGAAGCCTTTTCGCTTCGCCTTCGTCCTTAGTTTGGCGAGTCCCTTCGTCGGCTGGGCGCGTCCTTTGCGCGGGCGGCTGTACGGCGGGTTCATCAGCGCCCAATCCACGCCGTCCTTCCCGATTCCAATATGGAACAACCCCACGTTGCCGTGTTCGTCGGCTTGCTGGGTTACGTCTCGGTATCCCAGTATTTGGGAGATGGCGGTGTCGTTCGGGTCAAGCAGGCTTAGCCTGCCCGCCTCATGGCTGGTCACGGCTATCTTGGATTTTTCGTAGGTCTGCTCAACGTCCATGTCCGTAAGGCGCTTCGCCGTGAGCGTCCCCGCGATGCCGTTCACGTCTATGGCGACGATGTGGTTCTCCATGCGTTTCCGGTGCAGCCCGTCCTCATCGCCTCTCTTGAACCGATGCAGTCGGCGCAACGCCCGCTCGCCCGCGCCGACAAGCGTTCCCGTGCCGCAGGCGGCGTCCATAATGTCTATCCGCGACAGTTCGGACGCGGTTCTATCCGAAAACCTGACCGCGCCGAGCGTAGAGAGCAGCTCCGCCACCGTCGGCTTGGTGTAGTGAGCGGCGCGCTCCGAGCGTTCGGGGTCTAGCTTCTGCCAGAGTTCGCCCGCGAAGTTGTATATGTGCTTGGCGTTCAGCGCGTTCAATTCCTCGCTAAGGTCTTTGAGCTCGGAAAGAATGTCCGAAAGCCCGCCCGTTCTCTCCGGGATGGCTTGGAGGCAGGGGATGGACATTTCAACCACCGGCAGATAATTGACCTTCTTGATGGTCTCCCACGCTCTGAGCATCTTGCCCTTCGTGATGGTTCCGAGTTCGTCGGCGCTTTGGAGTCCCAGACCGCGAAGATTCTCGCTGTACGCCGCCAGGTCGTTTTGGAGGTCTATGACTATCATCCAGATGGCGCAAACCGTTTCGGCGGCCTCAGATGGTTTGTCGCAACCCACGATTTCCATTAGTTCCGCGAGGATGGCGTCGCTGTTCGGCATCAACCGAACGGCGTCATGCAGTTTCCTGCCCGACGCCTTTATCTTGTCGGCGACCTCGTCGCTCTTCGCTTTTATTACGGACTGCGGCGCTTGGGCGTATTCGCAGTATGCGACCAAATCCGCCGGCGTCGCGGATAGGGGATTGGCGGGCCAAACGCGAGCGTCCGCCGGGTCATTCCCCGAAACGAACTGAACGGTGAATATCCCCGCGTTGGCGTCCATCATCTTGATGAGCGACTGCCGCGTGGCGCGCTTGACGTCCTCATCCGTGCCGAGCGCGATGATTTCGGTGAACGGCCTGTTGTCGGCTGTCAGCGTATTTCCCAGCCTGCTTTTGGCGTCGCCAATCGCGGGCGCGCCGTATTCGTTTTCGATGATGACCGGCGTCCGCCCCTGTTGCTGGAGGATTATGTCCGGGCGCTGCTGGTTTCCTCGCATCACGCCCACGCGCTCCGCCTGCGCCTCCCACGCGCCTCGCCCATCAAGCCATTCGGCTATCGCGTTGTTGGCGTCCTGTTCGTGAAAATCGCCTAGCAGCGAGATGTCGTTCATTTCTTTTTCCCCTCTTTAAGGGCGGATTGCCGCAGTCCATTTCCGATAACCGACCTTCAATGCGCGCGTAATCGAGTCGGCTTTGACGGAGAGGAAACTTCGGCGGTCGTCAACGGCGATAGGGTTGGCCGGGGCGATTCCCTTGCGAAAGGCTTTGCCCGGAGCGTTCATATCGTTCGCCGCGTCGCGGATGGGGCTTACTCGCGCCTCAACCACTATAAACAACGGATGTTCTGAATGTCAAGGGGATTTCCCGCCATTGGCGCTTAGCCGCCGGCGTCCGGCAACCCATCCAGAAACCAGCGCGCCGCCGCCTCGAACGCTCCGGGGAAATCCTGATGAAACCAGTGTCCGCCGCCTTCCAGCTCCGCCAGCCGCACTTGCGCCGCCGGCAGCGCCTCGCGCATCCGCACCGCCGTCTCGTGAGTGAGCAGGCGGCTTTGGCGACCGCGAACCAGCAGGACGGGGCAGGCTATCGCGCGCCACGAATCCCACAAATCGGGGCGTTCGTACTCGGTCACAATCCGCATGTCCGCCTTCCACGCGACGCCGCCGGCGGGGGCGGGCTTGGACAGAAACCGCGCTTGGCGCGCGAGAGTATCCGCGTCCGTATGCGGCTGGCGCTCGCGCAACCGCTCGATGAAGCGTTCGATGTCGGCGTATGAATCCGGCTCGCGCTCGATCTGGGCGAAGTCGCGCGCCGTCTGCGGATTGAACGGGTCCGGGTCTATGTCCACAACTATCAGCGCGCGGACGCGGTCGGGGTTCTCGGCGGCGTAGCGCCAGGCGTATCTGCCGCCGGCGGAGTGTCCGACAATGACCGCGTTTCCCAGCCCCAGACTCTCGACGGCGGCGGCGACGTCCGACACGTGGTCGGCGAAGCGGTAGCCGCCCGGCGGGGCGTAGTCGCTGTCGCCGTGCCCCCGGCTGTCGAGCGCCACCGTTCGGAAATCCGCCGACATGGATTCGGCGAAGGCGTCCCAGCTCCGGGCGCAGTCCCGCATGCCGTGCAGAAGCAGCATCGGCGGGCGGCGCGCGTCCCCCCGTTCGACATATCGCAGGCGCGTCCCGCCGTTCTCAAGACAGCCCCGGCGCGGTTGCGGTTCGCTCATCTTCACCTCGCTTTGGGTTGGAAATGCTACCACGCGGCATAGCCGACCGCAAGCCCGCCGCCGCCTTGCCCGCGCCGAGCGGCAGGCAATAGACTGGTTTCGGATGAACGGACAGGCGAACGGGAGCGAGAATCATGGCGAAAGTCGGCGAAATGGTGTTGAGCGTGGTTGACCAGTCCCCGATGAGAAAGGGCGGCAAGCCGTCGGACGCGCTCGGCGAGACTGTGGAATTGGCGCGGAAGGCGGAGTCGTTCGGATACAGCCGCTATTGGGTGGCGGAGCATCACAACTCCACGTCGTTCGCCGGCGCCAGCCCGGAGGTGCTGATTGGGCAGATAGCGGCGCGCACCGAGCGCATCCGCGTGGGCAGCGGCGGCGTCATGCTCAGCCACTACTCCGCGCTCAAAGTCGCCGAGCAGTTCAGGATTTTGGACGCCTTCTATCCGGGGCGCATAGACTTGGGCATCGGACGCGCGCCGGGGAGCGACCGTCTGACGGCGGCGGCGCTCAGCCACCCCAGGCCGCCGGTGGACGTCGGGCGCGAGTTCCCGCAGATGGTCGGCGACCTGCTCGGATTCGTCAACGGCGACATGCCGGAAGGACACCCCCTAAGCGAGATAAAAGCCCAGCCCGGCGGCGCGCCGGAGACCGCGCCGGAGGTGTGGCTGCTGGGGTCGTCCGACTACAGCGCCCAACTGGCGGCGCACTTGGGGCTGCCGTTCAGCTTCGCGGACTTCTTCGGCAACACCGGCGAGTACGGGCCGCGCATGGCGGAGCTCTACCGCCAAATGTTCCAGCCGTCCGAGCGCCTGTCCGAGCCGAAAGTCAACGTGGGGCTTCAGGTAATCTGCGCGCCGACGGAGGAAGAGGCGCGCTTCGTGGGCGCGTCCCGCAGCCTGAACAAAGTGGTCTCCGCCCTGGGCTTGACCACCGGCGGCTTGCTCCCGCCGCAAGAGGCTCTGGACTGGCCGCTGGACGCCGCCGCGCGCGAATACATGGCGAGTTCCACGCAAAGCTACATAGAGGGCGACCCCGACCAGGTGCGCGAAGGCATCCTAGCCGCCGCCGAGCGCTACCAGACGGCGGATGTGGGAATCGTCACGAACTGCTACTATTTCGAGCATCGGGCGAGGTCTTACCAACTGGTGGCGGAAGCGATGGGAGCGAGCGCGAAATGAAATGAAGCGAGACGGGCGGGCGCGGGCTAACCCTTGTTTCTAGGTCAAGCCCGCATTAGTTTCGCATGGGAGAATCATCATGTTCGGACACCCCTATGACTGCGCCAAACGGAAATATCCCACTAACTGCCAATACTGCGGGCGCTTCCTAATCTATTGGGAGTGCCATCACGGCTCCAAAGTGTTCTTCGAGCCGCCGGACGGGGGAGACCACCGAAACCGCTGCCCCGCCATGCTCGCCCCGTCCGGCGGACCTACGTCGCCCAGACCGGACGGCAGAACGGCTTGGGGAACCCTCACAGGCGTATCCGCCGGCGCGCAACCCGACGACTACGACCTGATGCCCGGCATGAAGCGCGTCGGCCCCGGCGTCGCAGAACTCAGGCGCTCTTTGGGAAAAATGCCCGAACCGAGCGGGCGCGACACGATGGCGATGCAGCCATACGGCGCCGAATCCGAGACGATTGCGGGCGAAATCTCGGATATGCTTGATATAGACCTCGCCGCCCGATTCAACCTGCAACCCAACTCCATAGGCGCGGCAATGTTGGGCGAGACATTCCCGGGACTGCGGGTTGCTCAAATCACAATTCTAGTGGACGACTTCCTCAACGACCCGGACGCGGTGGACAAGATGAGCTATACGGCGTGGTGTCCGACGGGCGAAGTTCCGCGCAATCTCGCCAAGCGCGCGTTCGCAATCGCCGAAATCTCGCCGCGCGAGTTTCCAATCATCGGACGAAGATGGCTTGTGGAATCCATAGAGGAAGGGAACCCATTTGGACCGTAGCCGGCGGGTGGACGAACGTTTACTTCGCCATCTTCACGACGTTGAATATGCTGAACATAGCGAGGGCAATCTGGTTTCAGACGACCCAAGCGCCATACGCCGGATGGTCTCCGATGACGGACGCCGTCTTGGAAGACATAGGGAGGTTCACAATGGTGCTGGCAGGAATGTTCGAGGCGTGGGTAAACCGCAGGCGCGAGCGGCAGATGACGGAAGCCGTTAGCGAAGCGGTAACGGAACACAACGCCCTCTGGCGCGCATGGAACGGGCGGCGGCTGGACGCCGTCGCCAAAGGCGAGCCGTTCGACGAGCCGCCGCCGGACATAGCCGAACCATCCGGCAACGGGCGCTAGGGATCCATCCCGCCGCCCGCTCGCCCATGCGGTTCGGTCGCGGAATCCGCTAAAATGAGCCCGACGAAAACGGCTGGCGGAATCCGCGGAGGAGTCATGACCAAAGAAAAACGACCGAGCAGAGAATCCGTCTGGAGCGTAGCCGGCGGGTGGACGAACGTCTACTTCGCCATCTTCACGACGTTGAATATACTGAACATAGCGCGGGCAATCTGGTTTCAGACGACCCAAGCGCCATACGCCGGATGGTCGCCGATGGCGGACGCCGTCTTGGAAGACATAGGCAGGGAAGCTCTGGGAATCGTTTGCGTTTCGCTGGCGATAACCGACATAGGGAGGTTAACAATGGTGCTGGCAGGAATGTTCGAGGCGTGGGTAAACCGCAGGCGCGAACGGCAGATGGCGGAAGCCGTTAGCGAAGCCGTCGCGGAGGCCACGACCAAAGCGCAGTCCGAAACCGACGCCCTCTGGCGCGCCTGGAACGGGCGTCGGCTGGACGCCGTTGCCAAGGGCGAGCCGTTCGACGAGCCGCCGCCGGACATAGCCGAGCCGTCCGGCAACGGGCGCTAGGGGTCCCATCCCGCCGCTACTCGCCCATGCGGTTCGGTCGAGGAATCCGCTAAAATAAGCCCGACGAAAACGGCTGGCGGAATCCGCGGAGGAGTCATGACCAAAGAAAGCCGACCGCTCAGAGAATCCGTCTGGAGCGTAGCCGGCGGGTGGACGAACGTCTACTTCGCCATCTTCACGACGTTGAATATACTGAACATAGCGCGGGCAATCTGGTTCCAGACGACCCAAGTCCCATACGCCGGATGGTCTCCGATGGCGGACGCCGTCTTGGAAGACATAGGCGGGGACGCTCTGGGAATCGTCTGCGTCTCGCTGGCGATAACCGACACAGGGAGGTTAACAATGGTGCTGGCAGGAATGTTCGAGGCGTGGGTAAACCGCAGGCGCGAGCGGCAGCTGGCGGAAACCCTAGCCGAAGGGCTAGCCAAAGGCAGAGTCGAGGGCGTAGCCGAAGGCAGAGTCGAAACCGACGCCCTCTGGCGCGCGTGGAACGGGCGTCGGCTGGACGCCGTCGCCAAGGGCGAGCCGTTCGACGAGCCGCCGCCGGACATAGCCGAACCGTCCGGCAACGGGCGCGGGCTCTAGCCCCGTCCTCCCTCGCCCGCCGCCATTCTCCCATGCGGTTCGGTCGAGGAATCCGCTAAAATAAGCCCGACGAAAACGGCTGGCGGAATCCGCGGAGGAGTCATGACCAAAGAAAGCCGACCGCTCAGAGAATCCGTCTGGAGCGTAGCCGGCGGGTGGACGAACGTCTACTTCGCCATCTTCACGACGTTGAATATACTGAACATAGCGCGGGCAATCTGGTTCCAGACGACCCAAGTCCCATACGCCGGATGGTCTCCGATGGCGGACGCCGTCTTGGAAGACATAGGCGGGGAAGCTCTGGGAATCGTCTGCGTCTCGCTGGCGATAACCGACATAGGGAGGTTAACAATGGTGCTGGCAGGAATGTTCGAAGCGTGGGTAAACCGCAGGCGCGAGCGCCAGATGGCGGAAGCCGTCGCCGAAGGGCTAGCTGAAGGGCTAGCCAAGGGCATAGCCGAAGGCAGAGTCGAGGGCGTAGCCGCAGGCAAAGCCGAAGGCAGAGTCGAAACCGACGCCCTCTGGCGCGCCTGGAACGGGCGGCGATTGGACGCGGTCGCCAAAGGCGAGCCGTTCGACGAGCCGCCGCCGGACATAGCCGAGCCGTCCGGCAACGGGCGCGGGCTCTAGCCCCCGTCCTCTTCCCTAGCCCGCCGCCAGTCCAAATACCGCGTCGGCGCCAGCTCGCCGTTGCGCCATAGATGGACGGTCTGCGCGAAGCGGCTTTTGACTTCCGACTCAAGCGCCTCTTGCGCGCCGTTGTTGAAGATGAGCAGGTCGGCGGCGGGCGCTCTGTCTCGCCAGTCGCGCTGGCTTTCCATGCGCCGCTCCACTTCCTCCGGCGATAGTTGGTTGCGCTCCGCTAGGCGCTTCCTCGCCATGTCGCCGTCGCAGGCGAGCAGCCAGACTTGGGCGCACCATGCGCCGTATCCCGCCTCTATCAGATTCACCGCCTCTAGGACGGCGACTTCGTCCGCGCCCAGCTCGGCGTTCCATCCGTGCACGACGCGCTTGACGGCGTCGGCGATGCTGCCTATGGCGGTCGTCAGCTTGTTCATCTCATCCGGCTTGCCGAACACTTTTGCGCCCAGCTTGCGGCGGTCTATGTAGCCGTCCGCGCCCACTATCTCCGCGCCGAATATCGCCGCTATGCGGTCGAACGCGGCGGTTCCGGGGTCGTACAGGCGATGAACCAGCCTGTCCGCGTCGCAGTGAACCGCGCCCATCTCCGACATGACGCGGCAGGCGGTGGACTTTCCGGAGGCGATGGAGCCGGTTACTCCGATTATCAGCGGCATGGGAGGGCTTTCCTTAATCATTGAGAGAAGGGCGTCCCCGCGTTGGGACGGGGACGCCCTGTTTTGGGCGGTCGACGGACGGACGGACGGGCGCGGCGCGCCTAATCGTCCGCGGCGGCTTCGCGCTCGGCGGACGCCGCTTTCGCCTTGTTCTTGAAGTGCGGCATCACCTCTTTGCCGAACGCCTCCAGCTGCTCCAGAATGACGCTCTGCGGCGTGCCGACCGGCAAGCCCATGTTGACGTGGTCGAGTCCGGGCCAGCGCTCTTCTATCTCCTCCATCTTCTCGATGATGCTCTCCGGCGTCCCGACGAGCCAGGATTCGGCGGCGACTGCTTGCTCCAGCGTGGGCAGGTCGGCGGTCGGCGCCCGCGACGGGTCGGCTAGGGCGGCGAGCTGGTCGTCGCTCAGCCCGCGCACGAAGCCGAGCGGGGCGAACATCTTCATGTTTTCCTCGAAATACGGCTTCGCCTGCCTTATCGCCTCTTCCTCGCTGTCGGCGATGAAGAACGAAATGCCGAGAATCAGGTCGCCGCCCAGCTCGGTCTCGTTGCCATGCGCCGCCTGGACTTCCTGCCACTTGCGGACGACCTGCTCGGACGCGCCGCCCGGCGCCGCGCCGCCGCCGATTACCCCCTTGATGCCGTGCTTCGCCATGAAGTTCAACCCCCGCTCGCCGGCGCTCACGATGGGCTGCCAACACTCCACAGGCATGGTGAACGGGCGCGGGACGAGGGTTATTTCCTTGAGCGTGTAGCCCCTGTACGGCACTTCGGGCGGGATGGTGTAGTGCTTGCCCTTGTGCGAGAACGATTCGCTGTTGAACGCCTTGAGCAGGATTTCGACCTGCTCTTCGAAGAACTCGCGGTTTTCGTCCTGGCTGAGCATCGGCGCGCCGAACGCCTCGACTTCGCGGGTGTGGTAGCCGCGCCCGACTCCGAAGATGACGCGCCCGCCGGTGAGAATGTCGGCGGTGGCGTAGTCCTCCGCGAGCCGCAGGGGATGCCACATGGGGGCGATGTTGAACCCGCAGCCGAACTTGATCCGCTTGGTCAGATGCGCCAAGTGGACGCTCAGCTGCATTATGTTGGGGATGCACTCGTAGCCTTCCGGCTGGAAGTGGTGCTCCGCCATCCAGAACACGTCGTAGCCGAGCTCGTCCATGAGGACGCACATGGCTTCGGACTTGTCGAACACGGTGGCGAGGCGCTCGTTGGAGTAGAATCGGTCGTTGGCGGCGGTGGCGGCGAAGCCGATGTCTTCCAGGTCGATATGCCCGGCGAACAGGCTTCCGAACTTGTCTATCATGTCGTCTGGTCTCCTAATCATGTTTGGGGATTTGCGGTCGGCGGTCGCTCGCGCCGTCCGTTTCGCGGACAATTTTAGCGCGGCGAACGCTCAAGTCAAGGATTGGGCGAAAACGGGCTTGCAAACGCATAGAGAAATCGCGGCGCGGGGTGGAATAATCGTATCACGCTTCGCTGGCGTCTCGGCCTCTCGGCGGCGGGCGGGCGCCGTCAGGCTCCCGCCAACGCGACGGGGCCGCCCACCTCGCCGGGCAGCCCCGCAGCCGAAAGGCAGCTGCCCCAAAACGCCGGCGAAGCTCTTTTCTTCTCTTGGCGGCGTTGGGATTGCGCTCGCAGACCGCGCCCCACAGCCTTCCGAGAACCGAACTGCGCGCGCCCGTTCTGACCGGCGCGGAGTTGCGCGGGCAATTCCCACAAACCGCGCGCGGCTGATGACGGGCGTCCACGCGCTGGCGAACGCCGCATATGAATAGGGCGTCGGCGCGGCGAAGGCGACCGCAGAGCGGTCGTCCAGCGCCGCTGCCGACGCCACGCGAGTGAAGGCGATAAGTCAGAGCGTCTAGCCGTTCATCCCTAGCGGGTCGCCGACCAGCGGATAGTACGGCTTGCCGCGGAACGCTTCCGGGTTGTCCATCATCAAATCCGCGAACATCGGGATGATGAACGCCATGATGCTGGCGGCGTTTTCAACCTGAACCCGATTGACTAGGCTGTTCCATGTAGCCCCGCCGTGAACCAGTTGGTTGCGGAGGATGTACAGCCTAGGGAAAAGGGTGACTAAGATTTCCACCGTTGCCCCTTCTCGGAAGTAGCGTCTAACGGCCCTGGCTTCTCCGGACAAGTCGCGCCGCCAAGTTTCGCTCCCGGGAATTCCATTCTGGAAGTCCCAGAACGGCTTGAACAGATAGCGGTTGTCCACGATGGCGTCAATCGCCTTTTCGTTGGCGAAGACGTAATCTCTTATTGCGTCTCGCTCGTCTAGGTCAACCGCTTTCTGGATGAATTCCTTGAACCTGAGCGGCTCGGATATCGGGTCCGCATATGGGTCGTCAACAGCGTATGCGGCGTTGAACGCTATCCAGAGCGATACGAACGCCATATCGGAGTCGGCGGGTTCTTTGACGCTTTCACATTCCGCGCGGGCGACCCAGCTAACGGCGCGATAGATTCTCAGCCAAACGTCGTTGCTGAACGCGGGGGCGAGACGCTTGCGCTTTTCCGTCAGTTGCTCGGCTGTCGGCGCGGCGTCAATTTTTTGAACGGACATGGATTCTTCCCGACGCTTGTCATCGCTCGCGTCAATGGTATTACATTCGCGGGTTGGCTACGACCTATAGGCTACTTTCAGTTCGCCGTTGGCGTTTGCCGCTCATTATACCAACGACGCTTGATTTTACTCGCTATCCGCAAAGGGGTTCAATACGCGGCGGATGAGGGGATTGGAATTGGCGGGGCAGGAGCGCGACGCCCCCTAAAACCCGCCCGACAGAAAATTCGCCAGACGCCCGAAACTTGGGCAGTTTCGGCTGATGGTCGCTTCGTCCAGCAACTCCAGCAGCCGCGCGCCGTCTCGCGCCTTGTCGTATCTTCTTCTTCCGCGCCGACCGCCGACCGAGCGCAGGGCTTGGTTGATGGAATCGGCCAGCCCGCTTGGGGATACCGTTTCGGCGTTTCGCGGGTTTGGCAAGCCGTCCGCGTTGAAGCGGTTTCCGAAGTGGCTTGTCAGCGCGCGGCGGTCGGCTATGAACCACGCTTCCATAGCCTGAACCATGAAGTTGATTTGACCGTCGTCAACCGCCGCGTCCGCGTCCCAGTATCTGCGCGAGCGCAACGCCCGAATCGCGTCGGCGGCGCTGGGCGCGGGACCTTCGGAATCCACCAGCAGGACGTTGAGGTCGGACGGGTTCTTGCGGCAGGATATGAGAAAACCCTTGACCGTTTCGGCGTTCGACCCGCCCGAAATCAGGTCGAAGCGAATCCGCTTCCCCCGCGCCCGGTCCGCGTGGCGCTCGAACAGCTTTCGGAACCCGCGCTTGAGCCTGCCGTCGCCCTCGAAGTGTATGGTTATTCGCTCTACCATCTGTTCCCGCCAATCACGCCCTTTTTCCAAAGCTCGGCGAGCCTGTAATCCGCCAGCCATTCGCGCAGGTTGTCCTCCGAGAGGCGGTTGAACTCGGTGTCGCCGTCGAATCCGCGTTCGCACACAACCACCGCGTCCGGCTCGGCGGTGAACTGGTCAACCAAATCGGGCGAGTGCGTGGTGATGATTAGCTGCGTTCGCTCGGATGCTTGGTCGAGCAGGTCCGCCAGTATCTGCATGGCGTCCGGGTGCAGCGCCAGCTCCGGCTCCTCTATGCAAACCAGCCCCGGCGGGTCGGGGTGGCACAGTATCGCGAGCAGGGCGATGAACCGCAGCGTCCCGTCCGAAAGCCGCGACGCCGGTATTGGGGCGGACATTCCCGATTCGTTGACAGTTAGCTGTATCGCGCCGCCGAACACCCGCGAGTGCATGCGGTCGTAGCCTTCGTAGAATCGTTTTAGATACTCGTTCATCAGCGCCCCGGCCTGATTACCCTGAAGGTTGTGGGCGACGAGGGAGAGATTGCCGAAGTCTTCCCGCAGGAAATCCGCTTCGTCGTCCGTCCGCTGCGGGCGTCCATTCGGGCTGTCTCTGCCGACGTTTAGATTTTTGTAAACCTTGATGGACGCGAACCGCCGGGCGGTCTGAGAGAGCGTTGGGAAGGCTATTGAACTTCCCAGTCCGCTCATCACGGATTTCACGGGGGGGAAATTGTACGGCGTCACAGACGAATAGTCGCCATCTTCGCCGTTTTCGGAATGTCCGCTCGGCGTAACCTGTCCGTATCCGTTTTCCACGTTCAGGTAAGAGTACGGCTGGACATGCGGCTCTATGTCCTCCAGTTTCTCCCCGACTACTTGCAACGCGCCGTTGTTGTCCGCGAACCGAATCTCGTATCGCAGGCTCTTTTCCGCTTGGCGGGCGCCTTCCGGATTGTCGATGACAGCCGCGATTTCCGCTATGCGGGATTCCCGACCGTTTTCCTCGCCGCCCTTCCATATCCAATCGCTCACGGGCCCGTTCTTACGGAAGAAGCTCGGCAAGTCCGTAGGGAGCGCCTGCAGGACGCCCACCGCCTCTATCAGATTCGATTTGCCGGATGCGTTCGGACCTATGAGGATGTTCAGCGGGCGCAGTTCAACCTCCGAATCTCGGAACGACAGGATGTTTTTCAGGCGAAGCGATTTCAGCATCGTCTCATGTCCATCACGCGGGATTCGCGCTTAATCCGCCCGACTGCGGCGCGCCGGGCGCGTCTTAGCCCGCATTATACCGCCAACCCCGCCTTGAGCGCAATGCGCCGATTGGAACTACAGGCGCCGCGGACGCGCCATCCCCCGCCCCCAAATCCGCGCCCGCTCCCAAATCTCTCTTGAATCGGCTTTCGCGCCTTGTTATCGTGAATAGAGCGAGTTCGCGCGGCTCGCCGAACGATGCGTTTGGCGACTGCCGCTTTTCATTTAGGAAATCAGGAGACGGCGAAAATGTCAGGATGGAAGGTCAAGGGAATGGCGGCGGCGGTCTTGGTCGCGGCGGCGGCGCTCGCGGTCGCGCTGGCGTTGCCGCGCGGCGGCGGGGACGCGACCGCCCAAGTCCCCAACGACAACGAGACGCTCAGGGCGATTCAGGACCAGTTGACGCTCGTCGTCAGCCGAGTCGACGGCGTCGGGGACGCCGTCGGCGCGGCGAGCGGGCAGATAGTCGAAACCCGCGACGAAGTGGCGCTGGCGCGCAACCAAATCGGACGCCTCGCCACCTCCCTAGAGACGTCCGCGGACAACCCCGCCGTCTATACCCAGGCGTTCGTGGAAGCCGCCATCAGCCGCTACCAAACCGCCGGGCGCGACGCCGCAATCGCCTATTACAACACCGCCGAAAGCGTGAACGGGCAGTGGTACGTCTTCATCGTCGACGAAAACGACGTCATCATCTCCCACGCGACCATTCCCGAAAATGTGGGGATGGACATCAAGGAAATCGACAGCTCGGACGGCTGGCCCATCGGGCGCGCCATCGTCAGCGCGGCGAGCGCGGAAGGCGAATGGCTAACCTACTACTTCAACAACCCCGCCACAGGGCAGCTGGAGCTTAAACACTCGTGGCTCGCGCGCCACGACGGGTTGATATTCGGCTCCGGCTGGTATGAAAAGCCGCCCGACCCGGTCAGCGAGCCGGGCGCCTACACACAGCTGGTCGTCAAGCGCGCCATCGAGCTGCACGACGCGCTCGGACGCCAAGCCGCCCTCAACTACTACGGCTCCCGCCGAAGCGTGGACGGCGCGTGGTACGTGTTCGCAATCGAGAACAACCGCATCATCGCCCATCCCACAGTTCGCGCCAACATAGGCAAAAGCATGCTGGGCCCCCTCGGCACGGACATTCGCGGAAAGAATTTCGGCGCGGAGATGGTTCAGGCGGACGAATCCGGCTCTTGGGTGGAGTACGTCTATCTCAACCCGAACGACGACAACAAGCACGAGCGCAAACATTCCTGGGTCGTCAAGCACGACGGCATCATCTACGGCTCCGGCTGGTATGAGACCAACGTGGACTTCCAGGCGGATTCGGACGCCTTCACGAAAGCCTACGTGGAAGAGGCGATGCGCCGATACGACGCCGACCCGGACGCCGCGCTCAAGTACTACAGCTCGCCCCAAAGCGTGATAGGCGACTGGTACATGTTCATCGTGGACAACAACGACATGGTAGTGGCGCACGGCAACGTTCCGGAGCGCGTGGGGGGGGACATAAAAGAGCGCGTCGCGCCCAACGGCTACCCGCACGGACGCATCATCTCCAGAGTCGCCGACGCGGACGGCGAGTGGGTGGAGTACGTCCTCGAATCGCCCACCACGGACGAGGCGCGCGTCAAGCGCTCGTGGCTTGTGCGGCGCGGCGGGATGATTTTCGGCTCCGGCTGGTACGAAGCCGCCCCGTCCAAGACGACCGACCCCGCCGGCTACACCAAACTCTACGTCGACCAAGCCATTCAGATGTACGAGACGCTAGGCGAGCAGGCGGCGGTTTCGTTCTACAACTCGCAGGCGAGCGTCGACGGCGACTGGTACGGCTCGATAATCGGCAGGAACAACCGCCTCTCGGCGCATCCCGACCCCGCCCTGCGCGGAATGTCCGCCGCGTCCATCGCGGACTCCAGCGGCTACCCGCTGGGTCCGTTGCTGACCAAAGTGCCGTCCAGCGGCATGTGGATAGAGTACGACTTCACCCGCCCCTCCGGCGGCGTGGGCGCGAAGCACACCTGGCTGGTCAGGCACGAGGGGCGGATATTCAGCTCCGGCTGGTACGAAGCCGCCCCGTCCAAGACGTCCGAGCCGGGCGCGTTCACCAAGCGCTTCATCTCGAAGGCGCTCCAGCTCTACGACATCGCCGGGCGCGACGCCTTCTTCCGCTACTACAACTCGCGCTCCAGCGTGGACGGCGAGTGGTACATGTTCGCCATAGACCGCTCCGGCGACATAGTGGTTCAGGGCGCGAACCCCAGCCTGCGCGGGCAGAGCATCACCGGACCGCTCGGCACCGACTCCACCGGCAAAGACTTCGGCGCCGAAATAATGATGGCGACCGAAGAAGGCATGTGGGTGGAGTACCAGTTCGACAACCCGACGACCCAGCAGGCGGAGCGCAAGCGCTCGTGGGTAATCAAACGCGACGGGCTGATATTCGGATCCGGCTGGTACGACGAATAGGCCGCCGCGCCTAACCAAACGCGGCGCAAGCGGCTGACGAACAAGGGCGCTCGCTTCCGAGATGGGAGGCGAGCGCCTTTCGGTTTTGGACGCGCGGCGCGCAGTCTGATTTTCCGCCCCGCCATTCCAGCGAAAGCGGCTTGCAGGGGTATGTTTGGCGTTAGGCGTGAATTGGACACTTTTCGCCACTTCCCCGCGCGCCGCCCCCGTCATTCCCGCGAAAGCGGGAATCCAGAGTCGCCCAACAACGTCATCCTCGCGGAAGCGGGGACAAGATAGCCGCTTGAAATCAGGTTGTACTAACGCCAACGCATCCCCTCTCCCTGACGCGCTTGCAGGGGCGTGTTTTCCCCGGAGCGGAATTGGGCGGTTGGAAAGCGCATGGCTTTCCCGGCATATTCTAAGACAACGGAAAACCGCGAAGACGCCGGCGGTCGACCATGCGCTCCCCATCCGAATGTTGCCAGTCGGACGCGCTGACCGCCGCGGTCGCCAGCGCGGTCTATCGGGGATGCGCCGTCCCTGTCGCGCGGGTCGTCATGCCCGGCAACAAGAAAGGCGGGCGGATAGACCCGGCGGTCGAGTCGCTGAAACTGCCGTCGGTTGCGAAGCCCAAGACTGTTGAAAGCCATGCAGTCGCTCGGCTGGCGTCCGCGCATGAGGCAGGCGTCCCGCATCACGTTCCGCCCCTGCGGAGAGCCTTGGACGCGCGCCAGCGCCCTGATTAAAAGTCAGGGCGCCGCCCGCGTCGAGCGGGGAGTCGCCTTCAAGGCGAAGAATAGACGGATAAGGGACGCGTCGGCTTCAGCTCAAGTCTTATTTCGTTGAACATGCCCTTGTTAGCCCCCGTCACGCGGGCCTTCGCATGTTGCAGCCTTTGCACAGGGGGATGTCCATGTATTCCGCGCGCAGGCGTTCGTACTCATCGCTTCGCCAGATTTCGTACAGGCTTGCGTCGCCGACGTTGCCGAAGTCGCCCAGCGTTCGGCGCAGGGCGTCCGGGGCGCAGCAGGGGTTGAACCTGCCGTCCGACGCCACCCACGCCTCTTGTCCCAAGAATGGACATTCGCCGTTCGGCGCGATGTCGGCGTCGCCGTACGGGTCTAGCTTGAAGATGTTGTCCAGCAGGACTTTCTCGCCGTTGGGCAGCCGGTCGCGCTCGGCGACGGCGCGCGCCTCGGCGACGGTTTCGTTCCATAGCGCGATGGATTCGGGGCTGCGGCGCATGGATTCGTTCCGCATTTGCGCGAAGTGAACCCAGAGATGATGCCCCTTCACGCGGTCGACCCCCAACTCGGCGGCGAGGCGAACCATGCCGGGCAACTCGCGGACGTTCACTTCCATGAATGTGGTCTGCAGCGTGACGCGGCAGCGGTTGCCGCCGGCGGCGGCGTGTTCGTCGCGGACTTGGATGAAATCCCGCAGGTTGCCGAGAACGCGCTCCCAATTCGAGCCGAGCATCACGCGCTCTTGGGTGGCTTTGGTCGCGCCGTTCCACGATATTTTGACGTCCGACGCGACGGGGACGATGCGCTTCGCCCAAGCCCGCGCGCCGCGTTTGGGGAACGTTCCGTTGGTGGTCAGATTCAGCGCCACGCCGAACTCGGCGCACATGTCGATTATCTCGTCGAAGCGCGGGTAGATGAGCGGCTCGCCCATGGTGGAGGGGATTATCTCGCGCAGCCCCCGCCCGCGCGAGTCTTCCATGACGCGGCGAATCATGCCGATGTCCATGCGCCGCTTCGGGCGTCCGGCGAGACGCCTGTCGGTCTGCGTGGCGCTGTAGGGCGAGTGGTCTTCGCACATTGCGCAGCGCAGGTTGCAGTCGTCCGGGTTGGTGTCGAAGGTAATCCGCCAGGGGCCCGGCTTCGCGGTTGGGGTTGTTGTCGTCATCGTTTCGCGCCTCGTTTCGCAATCAGTTCGGCGTAGATATTTTCCACTTGCGCGGCGTGTTCGCGCATGTCGGGGACGTCGCCGTCTTCCGAGCGCAGGTATCCGCGCGCGCCCAGCGAGCGCGCCAGCGCCGGGTCCGCCGCCAGACGACGCATCCGGTCCGCCAGCGATTCGGCGTCCCGATGGGCGAACAGCAAGCCGTTGCGCTCGTGCGCCACATACTCCGCCATGCCGCCGTAGTCGGCGGTTATCACGGGAACGCGGGCTTGCTGCGCTTCGTGTATCACCAGCGGCGAGTTCTCCGCCCAGATGGACGGGACGACCACCGCGTCGCAGCGGTTGAACACGTCCGAGACGATGTCTTCGTTGCGGTACTCGCCCATCCACTCCACGCGCTCGCCGGCGGCGTCGGGCAGGCTGTCGGCGAGCGCTCTCAGCCCTTCGGTGTCGCCGCCGCGATGCCGTCCCCAAATCCTCAGCCGCGCCTCGCCGGGGACGCGCCCGAACGCCGTTATGAGCAGGTCGATGCCCTTGGCGGGGATATGCGTTCCGATGTAGCCGAATGTGAACGGCTCCCCCGCGCGCCGCCGCCTGCCCCCCATGCGCTCGCGGTAGAAGCCATAGTCGAGATACCTGATTTTGTCCGCCGGGATTCCGAATTCGTCCCTGAAGCGCTCAAGCAGATAGACGGACGGCGCGATGAAAGCGTCCACCGCGTCCCGCGCCGCGCGCGCGTGAGCCATGCGGCGGCGCGTCCAATCCGTCCAGTGCTCGGCGTCGCGCTCGTATTCGTCGGGGGCGCCGGAGAAATAGCGCGCGTAGCAGCGGACGGCGCATTTGCGGTCTTCCTGCCCGCCGCACAGCGCCCATGCGTCCGCCGGGTCTTCCGGGCGCATCTGGATGAACTGCCCGCGCGGACACATTAGCCAGTAGTCGTGCAGGGTGAAGGCGATTGGCACGCCGCGCTCTTGGGCGGGGAATACCAGCGAGACGGACAGATGGTTGAGGTGTCCGACGTGGACGACGTCCGGGCGCAGCTCGTCCAGCAGGTCGGCGAAGGCGGCGTCCACGGCGGGGTGCAGGTAGCCGTCGCGCGCCCGCGCCATGTTGATTACGCGGAGCGAGACGCGCGGGTCGCCGTCGTCCGTCTCGCGGCTCATGGCGTACTCCGGCGCGAAGGCGTTTTCGCGCCGGGTGAAGACGTGGACTTCGTGCCGCTCCGCCAGCGCCCGCGCCAAGCCCTGCGAGTAAACCTCCGACCCGGCGTTGTAGCGCATCGGGTAGCCGTGTATGACTTTTAGGATTTTCATGTTCGGAATTATAGCGCAACCGCCGCCGAATTGCGCTTGTCGCGGCGGGCAATCGCATTTAGAATGGAATCAAGCGCGGAATCGGGCGCGCGCCCAATTCCCGAATCATCCATATCATATAAGGAGGCCGCGCCGGTGAGCATAGACATTCACGCCAAAAACCTGGACCTCAACCCGTCGGCGGAAAGCTACATAGAGAAGAAGCTGGGGCGGATTCGGCGGCGTCTGCCGAATCTGGAGGGCGGCAAGCTGGAAGTGTCGCGCACGTCGTCGCAGGCGGCGGGCGAGCGCTTCCGGGCGCAGATGACCATCGAAGTGGGCGGCTACACCCTGCGCGGGCAGGACAGCGGCGCCAACCTGTTCGCGGCGGTGGACGCCGTGGCGGACGTCGTGGACGGCCAGGTTCGCCGCTTCAAGGGCAAGACGCGCCGCAACGCGCGCGGCAGGCGCGCCGCCAACGGATTCGCCAACCCGCCGCCGGACGACTACGCCGCCCCCGACAACGGCGCGGACGACGGCGACGTCGAAGACGGCGAGGCGCTGGGAGACGTCGCCCGCGTCAAGCGGCACGAAATGTCGCCCATGTCCGTCGAGGACGCCATCCTGCAGATGGAGATGCTGGGACACGGCTTCTTCCTGTTCTTCAACATGGACGCCAACGAGTACAACGTGGCGTACCGGCGGCGCGACGGCGACTACGGAATAATCGAGCCGGAGCTCGTGTAGAGGCGGGAACGACCGATGACGACCACGCTGGAAGCGGGCGACCCGCAAATCGCCCGCGCCATACGGAACGAAATGCGCCGGCAGCGCGATTGCGTCAACCTGATAGCGTCCGAGAACTACGCCAGCGGCGCGGTTCTGGAGGCGCAGGGCTCCGCGCTGACCAACAAATACGCCGAGGGCTACCCCGGCAGGCGCTACTACGGCGGCTGCGAATTCGTCGACGTCGCCGAGCGGCTGGCGATAGAGCGCGCCAAAGCGCTGTTCGGAGCGGACCACGCCAACGTCCAGCCCCACGCGGGCGCGCAGGCGAACATGGCGGCGTACTTCGCCGCGCTCCAGCCGGGCGACGCCGTGATGGGGCTTAGCCTCGACCACGGCGGACACCTCACGCACGGCAGCCCGGTCAACTTCTCGTCCAAACTGTACGAATTCGTCCCATACTCCGTCGACCGCGAGCTGGAAACCATCGACTACGACGAAGCGGAGCGGCTGGCGAAAGAGCGCCGCCCCAAGCTGATAGTGACCGGCGCGACGGCGTACACCCGCGCCATAGACTTCGCGCGATTCCGCGAAATAGCGGACGAAGCCGGCGCCCTGCTCATGGCGGACATGGCGCACATAGCCGGCTTAGTCGCCGGCGGCGAGCATGAATCCCCCGTCGGCAAGGCGCAGATAATCACGTCCACAACCCACAAGACGCTCCGCGGCCCGCGCGGCGGCATGATTCTGTGCGATGAAGACCTGCGCGGCGCGGTCGATAGGGCGGTCTTCCCGAACATGCAGGGGGGGCCCCTCGAGCATGCGGTGGCGGCGAAGGCGGTCTGTTTCGGCGAGGCGTCGCGCCCGGAGTTCGCCGAGTACGCCCGCCAAGTCCGCGCCAACGCCGCCGCCCTCGCCGAAACCCTGGCGGACGGCGGACTGCGCCTAGTATCCGGCGGAACGGACAACCACATGGTCCTAGTCGACCTGCGCTCCGCCGGCGTCACCGGGCGCCAAGCGGAAGACGCGCTCGGCGAAGCCAACATAGTGGTCAACCGAAACGCCGTCCCATACGACCCCAAGCCCCCCAGAGTGGCGAGCGGCGCCCGTCTCGGAACGGCGGCGATAACCACGCGCGGCTTCGGCGAAGCGGAAACGCGCCGAGTCGGCGGCATGATTCTCGAAATCCTCCAAGACATCGGCGACGCGGCGGCGCAAGCGCGAATCCGCGAGGAAGTCTTGGAATTGACGTCGCGCTTCCCCGTTCCGGGGTTGGACGATATGTAGATGCGGCGAGTCGGCGCGCGCTTCCCCGCCCCGTCCAGTCATTCCCGCGCCTTCCCCCGTCCATTCTCTCATGTCCACCCCGTCATTCCCGCGAAGGCGGGAATCCAGAGTTTGCCAACCGAGATAGCCACTAGCAACCAAACCCAAATCGCAGCCAACGCATCCCCTCTCCCTTGATGCTTAATACACGACACTTTTTGAGAGTCGTTTAAGAAAAAGGTTGACTCGCGGATGCGGAGGCTCCATGCTTAGGATGCCAACTCTGACGCGAAGGAGACGCATCCGTGAGCCAACTGTCCGCATTGTACCAGTGGACCGATGAAGTGCGAAAGCGAATGTCGCATCTGTCCAAGCCGCAATCCAAAGTCCTGGCCGCGGCCAGTTTCGGAATCGCCAAGGCTGAAAGGTGCTCGCTCAACGCCGTCGCCAAGAAACTCCCGCTCTTGGGGAATCCCGCGGCGGTCGAGCGCAGAATCCAGCGTTTCATGGCGAACGACGGGATAGACCGCGCCGAATCCTGCCGCGCCATGGCGCGATGGGTCATCGGGAGCTTGCCCGAAGACAAGCCCGTAGTCCTGCTGGTCGACGAAAGCAGCCTCAAAGACAGGCTCAAGGTCATGGCGGTCGCGGTCGCCTTCGAGGGAAGGGCCGTTCCCGTCGCTTGGTGGAACTATCCCAACAGGGAGTGGCCGATGGGGTTGGTGGACCTGATAGCCGAACTGCTCGGATGGGTTCAAGACGCCATGGACGACATAGGCGACGGCAGAAAGGCGATAGTGGTCGCCGACAGGGGAATCGGCAATTCGCCCAACCTGCTCAGGGCGGTGGAAGGCTTGGGGATGCGCTATCTGATGAGGGTTACGAAGAGGGTTCGCGTGATGATGGAGGACGGCGAAGTCGCGCCGTTCGAGGAGTTGGCGGACGCTCCGGGGGCGTCTTGGCGGCGCGCGGCGCGGGCGTTCAAGAAGTCGGGGTGGATAGAGTGTTGGGCGGAGTGCGTATGGGACTGCGACCACGCCGAGCCGTGGTTCCTTGTGACGAACTGCCCGGAATTGGACGGGCGGCAGTATGGGATTCGCATGTGGATAGAGCTTATGTTTAGGGATATGAAGAGCGCTGGGTGGGAATGGGAGAGAAGTCGGGTATGGCGTCCTGAGCGGGCGGACAGGCTGTGGCTGGCGATGTCGCTGTCGTACGCGCTGGCGCTGAGCTTGGGGGCGGCGGCAGTCGGTTCGAAGAAGGCGGCGAAAGAAGCCGCCGGCGGAGCGGCGAGGGCCGCCCGGTCAAGTCTGTTCAGGCTTGGGCTGGACATGTTCAACCTCTGTCTGGAGCTTGGCCGCGACATTTCCTGCTCGCTGCTGTTTCGCGCCGACTCGCGAAAGCCCGCGAAAAGTGTCGTGTATTAAGCCCTTGATGGGAGAGGGCTAGGGTGAGGGTGCGCCGCGCGCAAGCGCGGCTTTGCGCGCCGGCGTTTCGACCGTTCACGAGTTTCAGGAGGTTCCCCCAATGGCTGAAGAGAGAAGCGGACCCTATATTTGGGTCACATGGCTTTCGCGCCTGCTCGTGGGCGATCTTTCCTGCGAATGGGCGTCTTGGTTCAGGGCGCATCACAAAAACTACGCCAAGACGCCCAGCGGGTTCGACATGGCGAAGTGGCAGATAAGCCACACCGCCCTGCTGAACGAGACGCGCGACAAAATAGAGTCCGAAGGGCGCTCCGTTCTGGTCGAGAGCCAAAACTACTTCATCCTGCGCGGCAAGTCGGGGACGGCGCTCGGCGGCAAGCCCGACCTGGTGGCGCTGGACGAAGACGGCGGCGGCGGCGGAACCATCTACGACGTCAAGACCGGGCGGCGCAAGGATTCGGACATCGCCCAAGCGCTCATCTACATGTACGCCCTGCCGCATCTGAGCCGACACCGGGGGCGGCGCTTCGACGGCAAGGTGGTCTATGGCGACGGCGGCGCGGTGGAAATCCCGGCGGACGCGGTGGACGCCGCCTTCCGCGACAACCTGCACGCGCTGATACGCCGCATCGCCGCCCCGGAGCCCGCGCGCCGAGTTCCGAGCGCGCTGGAGTGCGCCATGTGCGACCTGACGTCCGCCGACTGCCCGGAGCGGGTGGAAGAAAACCCGCGCGAAACGGCGGGGGCGGACGGGGCGGATTTTTAGGGGCGGGCGCGAAAATAGCCGCTAACGCGAAATGAATTCCGCATCGGAGGAATAATGAAACCATACATGAGAATTGCCATGGTCGCGCTCGCCGTCGTCGGCGTCGCCGCGGTCGCGCTGGGAATTTTGGACGCGCTAACCGCGCCTGGCGTCGCTTTGCGGGAAATGTCGCTGGACACGGCTCTGCTAGGCGGCGTTCTGGTCGCGCTTTGCGCGATTTACTTCAAGATTGACGGCTAATCCGCGAAAGCGGGAGTCCAGCAGGTTGCCGACGACGGCGGCGAACCGAAAACGCGGCGAAAGAGTCATGCCGGCGCCGAAATCACCGCCCTCTGATTTCCTCCAGATATTCGTCCGTGTCGCCGGGCTTGCCCAGAATCCCGTACACCCGGTCAACGGGATGCAGAGCGTCGCCAACCACGCCGTTCAGCGGCTTTTCGCCGCCGTCCGAGTTCGGCGCTGTTTCCAAACGGTCCCTGACCGCTTTGGGAATTGCGACTCGTTCCAGTTCGGAAATCATCATGTCTCCCTAGTTTTCATCATATTAGCCGCCGGGCGGTTGACTGTCAATCAAATTTTCGTTTTCATACTCCAACCAACCCCTTGACTTAATCTCGTCTGTTCTGTTATGTTCTAAACAGTGAATGATATGCGCCCTCTAAACGCAGACGAACTCAACCGAACAATCTTCATCAGCGACAACCTGCCGTTTCTGCGGGCGCTTGACACCGAGAGCGTCGACCTCGTCGTCATAGACCCGCCGTTCGGCAAGCGGCAGACGTTCACGGGGACCATCAAGCCGCCCCTTACCGCGCCGGAACTGGAGCGGGAACGCATCCGCATGGAGTCTTGGGGCGTCTATGACGTCGCCAGCGCCTATGAGTTGGGCGTGGAGTATCCCGACCAGAGCGGGAACACCGCCCTTTTCAAGGACATTTGGCGTTTCGAGCGCGTCGTGGCTGAAGACTGGTGGCGGGAAATCCAAGACGCGCCCGTTTACTGGCTAATAGAATCCACGCGCCGCACTCACGGCGATGACACCGCCGCCTACATCGCGTTCATGGCGCAAAGGATGATGGAGATTCGCCGGATCCTGCGCCCGACGGGAAGTGCCTATCTACACTGCGACCATGAGGCGAACGCATACTTGCGCCAGATGATGGACGCGGTGTTCGGCAAAGACAATTTCCGAAACGAAATAGTGTGGCGCAGATACGGCTCCCACAACGACGCCCAATCCTTCGGGCGGGTTCACGACACCATTCTGTACTACTCCAAAGGGCGAAACGCCACATGGAACAAGCTCGCCAAAGAATTGGACTCCGAGTATGTGCGGAAGTCGTATCGCCACGAAGATGAGCGCGGTCGCTACCGAACCGCCCCGCTCCACGCCGGCGGGCTAAGCGGCGGCGGCTATCGCTACGAATATCGCGGACACTCGCGAACATGGCGCTATCCCGAAGCGCGGATGAAAGAGTTGGAAGCGGACGGACGCATACGCCAAGCGAAGCCCGACAGCGTGCCGGAGCGAAAAGTGTATCTGTCGGACAGCAAGGGCGTTCCCGTATCCAGCATATGGGACGACGTCAAGGCGTTGACCGGAAACCACAAAGAGCGCGCCGGCTATCCAACCCAAAAGCCGCAGGCGCTCGCCCGCCGGATGATAGAGGCGTCCAGCGACCCCGGCGACATTGTTCTCGACTGTTTCGCCGGCTGCGCCTACGTCCCCGTCGCCGCCGAAGAGACGGGGCGGCGGTGGATAGCCTGCGACATGTCGCCGCGAGCGCTCACGGTAGTCCTGCGCCAGTTCGCCAAGAAGCCGGAGCTGGGCATGACGGTCGAGGGCGAAGAAGGCGAATACGACGACGCCAACCCCAGATTCGAGGGCAAGGGCGTCCTGCGCGTCCGCGGACCGAATCAGTTGCCTACGCGAAGCGCGGGGGACGCGGACGGCGAATCTCCGCGCCCGCGCGCCAGCCTGCCCGAAATCAAGTTCCGCCAAAAGCCCCTGGAAAGCGGCGATGAGATATGGCGGGCGTTCGTCGACCACTTGGGGACCGACTGCTGGTACTGCGGCGACCAAAGGCGCGAAGAGCGCTCCGATCTCCATCTCGACCACATAGAGCCGAACGCGGGCGACGGCACAAACGACGACTGCTGGAACCGCGCCCTAGCCTGCCCTTCATGCAACCAAGCCAAAAGCGACAATCTCACCCCGGCGCAAACGATGGACAAAGCGCTTGAGGCGGGACGCATCCAAACCGCCGCCAAGCGCGACGAGATAAGCGCCGCGTTCGGCAAGCGCCGAGAGTGGGCGCGCGAGCGGTACGAGTCTCTTTCCGCAGGCTAGGCAGTGTTGACACTAGAGAAAAGAGTGAGCGGGGTAGGCGGGCAAACCGCGCGGGACTGCGCCTAGCGGCGCAGGCACCCTCAACCTAGCCCTCTCCCATCAAGGGAGAAGGGACACGTTGGCTTCAGTTCAAACCTGATTCCTAGTGGCTATCTTGGTTGGTCTTTCTGGATTCCCGCTTTCGCGGGAATGACGGGGTTGAAATCAAGGATTTTGGCGCGATAACCGTCCAACCTATCCTTATATCAACACTACCTATCCGCCCCAAACCCGCGCGAACAGCCGCAGCCAGTTGCCGCCCAGAATCTTCGCTATGTCCGCGTCCGCGTATCCCCGCCGCGACAGTTCGCGGGACACCCCGTTTAGGCTGTCCGGCGTCTCCATGCCCGCCGGGTGGAGCAGGTTTTCGGGGTAGGCGTCCGACGTCTCGCGCCGCTTCGTTCCTTGCTGGGAGAATATCCAATCAAAAAACGCCTTCGGCTGCGCTTGGGTGTAGTCCGTTCCGATTCCCACGTGGTCTATGCCGACGCGCTCCACCAGGTCGTCTATGGCGTCCGCGTAGTCCGACAGGGTGGATTGGAAGCCGTTTCGCAGGAAGGGCGGAAAGGCGTTCGCGCCTATCACGCCGCCGTTTTGGGCGATTAGGCGCAGGGCGTCGTCCGTCTTGTTGCGGGGATGGTCGAAGAACCCCCGCGCGTTGGCGTGGGTGCAGGATACGGGGGCGTCCGACATTTCGGCGGCTTCCAACGTGGTTCGGTCGCCGACGTGGGACAGGTCAACCAGCATCCCCAGCCGGTTCATCTCGCGCACCAGGTCTTGACCGAACATGCTCAGGCCGTCGTCCGTCCGCTCGTAGCAACCGTTGCCGACTAGGTTGCGCTCGTTGTAGGTTATCTGGACGATGCGGACTCCGAGCGCGTGGAAGAGCGCCAGGCGGTCTAGGTCGTTGCCGATGGGGGACGAGTTCTGCCATCCGAGAACGACCCCCGTCTTGCCCATCTCTTTGGCGGCGAGAATGTCGGCGGCGGTCGTCGCCGGCGCCAGCGTGTCGGAGCGCGTCTCGAAGCGGTGAACCCAAGCGGCGATGTTGTCCATCGTCTGGGCGAACCCCTCCCAGATGGCGACTGTGGCGTTGATGCCGGTGACCTGCCCGGCGTCCAAACTGAGATAGACTTCCGGGCTGCTCCAGTTGCTCACGTTCAAGCCGTCGAAGACGACGGAGTCGGCGTATATGTCGGAAGGCATTTGTCCCCATCCCCTGAATCGCGCTGAATCGCGCCGCGCCGCTCAAGCATACAGCATCCGGCGCGGGCGTTTCACGAGCGCGCGCTATGCGAAAAAACCATTGCGCCATTCCCCCTTTGCGCCTTTGCGTTTCCCATTCCCGCGCCCACGGAAATTTGACGGTAATCCCCCCCGATGATAACATGTGTTTTCCGAGCGGCGCGCCGGGGTTTGGGCGCGCCGACAGCGGGCATTTTCCGACCGTTCCATTTCTCTGGTAGAGACGCCGCCGCTTGATTGCCGATTTCCGCCCCAAAGCCGAGCCGATTCCCCTGCCGCCCATGATAGACCGGTACGGGGACGCTGTTCAGAGCGCCCTCCGACGCGCCCTTAGCCGCGAGGGTCCGTTCGTTTACGACATGCTCCGCTACTACATGGGCTGGGCGGACGAGAGCGGCGCGCCGATTCGGGCGGGCGCGGGGAAGGCGGTTCGCCCCACGCTGTGCCTGTTCGGCTGCGAGGCGGTCGGCGGCTCCGCCGCGCTCGCCATGCCCGCCGCCGTCGCGCTGGAGCTGATTCACAACTTCTCGCTCGTCCACGACGACATTCAAGACGAGGACGAGACGCGGCGCAACCGCAAGACCGTCTGGGCGGTCTGGGGCAAGCCGAAGGCGCTGGTCGCCGGCAACGTCATGCGCGTGGTCGCCGATTCGTCCCTGCACGGCTTGCTCGAAGCCGGCGTGGACGCCGAGCGCGCCCTGAACGCCGCCGCCCTGCTCACGGAAGCGTATCTGGAGATGATCGAGGGGCAGTACCTAGACCTGGCTTTCGAGGGGCGCAGCGACATCGGCATGGACGACTACCGCCGGATGATTTCGCGCAAGACGGGGGCGTTGCTGCGCTGCTCGCTGAACATAGGCGCGGCAATCGGGGCGCGGGACGCCGAAACCGTCGCCGCCTTCAGGGAGTGCGGGCGCGCGCTCGGCTACGTCTTCCAAATACGCGACGACGCGCTGGGGGTCTGGGGGGAAGAAGCCGTCACCGGCAAGCCCGTCGGGTCGGACATTCGGCGCAAGAAGAATTCCTATCCGGTGGTTTACGCCATGGAGTCCGCCGAGGACGACGACCGCCGAACAATCGCGGCGATTTACGGCAAGCCGAGCGTGGAGGACGCGGACGTGGACGCGGTTCTATCCATCATGGACAAGGCGGGCGTCCGCGAGCGCGCCGGCGCGGAGGCGGCGGAGTGGGCGGAGCTCGCCATGCAAGCCCTCGCCCGCGTGGAGCTGTCGCCCAGCGCCAAGCGCGAAATGGAGGATTTCACGCATTTTCTGATGGTTAGGGATAGATAAAGGCTTATAGAGGCAGCGCATTTTGTCAGAATCAGGATTTGCGGGATTAAAGGATTTTCAGGATTTTCGTCCGCCGACCCAGCGCTTTCCCGGAGAAAACGCGCGCCGGGGGAATCCTGAAAATCCCATCAATCCTATAAATCCTGATTCTGACAGGGGCGCGCGACCGACCGCCAACCGAGAAAATCACGGAGACGAAAACATGTCCAAACGCCCACTGGAGCTCGCCGCGCGGGTGGCTTGGCACATAGCCAAGAACAAGCTGCGGCGCAAGAAGCGCTTTCCGCTGGTCACCATGCTGGAGCCGCTGGAGAAGTGCAACCTCGCCTGCGAAGGCTGCGGGCGCATACGCGAGTACGAGCCGGTTCTCGACCGCATGCTGAGCGTCCGGCAGTGCATGGACGCCGTGGAGGAATCCGGCGCGCCCATAGTGTCCATCGCCGGCGGCGAGCCGACGCTGCATCCGCGCATTGATGAAATCGTGAACGGAATCGTCGCCCGTAAGCGCTTCGTCTATATGTGCACCAACGCCCTGCTCATGGAGCGCGCGATGAAGCGGATTCCGCCGAGCAAGTACTTCTGCTTCGTCGTCCACTTGGACGGCATGGAAGAGGCGCACGACAAATCGGTCTATCGCAAGGGCGTGTTCCGCATAGCCACGCGCGCCATGCGGGGCGGCGCTGGACGCCGGATACCGCCGTCACGACCAACACGACGGTGTTCAACGGCGTCGATGAGGACGACGTCATCGAAATGTTCCGAATGGTCACCGAGATGGGCGTGGAGGGGGCGATGGTTTCGCCGGGCTACCAGTACGATACCGTCCCCAACCAAGACTTGTTCATAAGCCGCGAGAAGGCGCGGGCGGTGTTCAAGAACGTGCTCGACCCCAAGCGCGGCATACGCTTCTACAACAACCCGCTCTATCTCGAATTCCTGCGCGGCGAGCGCGAATACGACTGCGCGGCGTGGTCGAACCCCACTTACACCGTGATGGGATGGCGCGAACCCTGCTACCTTCTCGGCGACCGCCACACCGACAAGTTCGGCGACCTGATGGACGATAACCTTTGGGAGCGCTACGGCGTGGGCAAAGACCCGCGATGCGCCAATTGCATGATGCACTGCGGGTTCGAATCCGCGTCCATTTTCGGCGCGGTTTCCAGCCCGAAGGACGCGCTGGCGATGCTGAAAAGCGGCGCGCTCCGCGGCTCCGGCGTGGGCGCGGGCTAGGGGCGATGGGAGGCGCGGGCGTGAAACTGGCGGTCATAGCGGCGTTCCGGCACGAGGTCGGCGGCTTCCTGCGGCGCGGCGGATTCCGCGAGGCGGGGCGCTCGGACGGCTTGCGCTTCTACCGTTCGGAGTCCGCGCCGGGCGTGTCGGCGGCGGTCGGCGGTCTGGGGCGCGACGGCGCGCGGGCGTCCGCTCTCGCGGCGGCGTCGCGATTCGGCGCGGAGATGCTGGTGTCCCGCCGGATTCGCGGCGGGGCGCCAAGCCCGGCGTCCGCTCCGGCGGCGCGCTGATATGCGATAGGCTGGTCGCGGTGGACGGGCCGGCGTTCGCGTGGCGCTCCGAGCCGCGCGCCGAAATCCGCCCGGACGCCAAGACGCTCGACTGGGCGCTGGCGCGAACGGGCGCGGCGGAGCGCGGATACGGTCTCGGCGGATGCGCCACCGTTCCGCAGTTCATATTCAACTCGTCCATGAAGAAGTGGCTCGGCGGCGCTTTCGACGTGGCGGCGCTGGATATGGAAAGTTACTGGGTAGCCGAAGCCGCCAACGCCGCCCGCCTGCCCTGGCTCGCCGTCCGCGTGGCGCTCGACCCGATGGAGCAGGACGTCTCAAGATTCGTCGGCGAAACCTTGCGCGACGGCGGCATCCGGCGCGCCCTTCGCGCCGCGCGGCATCTGACGGCGCGCCCGTCGGACGCGCCCGGCTTGGTCAAGCTGGCGTCCCAAGTCAAAAAATGCGGCGGCGAGCTGTCGGATTTTCTGACGCGGCTGACGGCGGGGCATGGGTAAGGGGCGCATATATTTTGTCAGAATCAGGATTTATAGGATTAAAGGATTTTCAGGATTCCTACGGCGCGCGTTCGGCGGGGGAAAATCCTCCAAATCTTGATTTCTGACAAAGGCGCGCGAGACTGCGCCTGGCGGCGGCAGGCGCCCTCATCCTAGCCTTCTCCCATCAAGGGAGAAGGGATACGTTGGCTGGGATTTGGGATTGGTTGCTAGTGGCTATCTCGGTTGGCAAACTCTGGATTCCCGCCTTCGCGGGAATGACGGGGGCGGGGGCGCGTAAGCGGCGAAAATCGCTCAATTCGCGCCTAAATCCGGCAAACATACCCCAACAACCCATCAAGGGAGAGGGGATGCGTTGTCTTCAGTTCAAGCCTGATTTCAAGTGGCGGGCTTGGTTGGGGAATCTGGATTCCCGCTTTCTCAGGAATGACGGGGCGGCATAATGAGAGGGGATGCGTTGGTTGCGATTCGGGCTTGATTTCCAATCGTCAGATTGGTCGCGCAATCCGGATTCCCGCTTTCGCGGGAATGACGGGGCGGAGTAAGCCGTTGGTTGCGCTCGGCGCTTGGTTTCGGTAAACATACTCTTGCAAACCCATCAAACAAAAATTGAAAATCAGTTCCGACAAGATACTATGAGCGTCAACAACCGGACAACGCGAATCGCGGATGAAGACCTGAACCGAGCGCTCGGCAGGGCGGCGGATTGCCTGCTGTCCATGCAGCGCGGCGAGGGCTACTGGTGGGGCGAGCTGGAGTCCAACCCCACGATGGAAGCGGAGTATCTGATGCTTCTGCGGTTTCTGGGCGTCGATGACCCGGACGCGCGGCGCAAGCTCCGCAACCAGCTGCTCCACGCCCAGCGCGAAGATGGGACTTGGGGGCAGTTCTACGGCGCGCCCGGCGACCTGAGCGCGTCCATCGAATGTTACTTCGCCCTGAAGCTCGCCGGCGTGGGCGCGGACGACCCGCGCATGGCGGCGCCTAGGGAGTTCATCCTCTCCAAAGGCGGCGTCGTCGAGGCGCGGGTGTTCACCAAAATCTGGCTGTCGCTGTTCGGGCAGTACCGCTGGAGCGGCGTCCCCGTCCTGCCGCCGGAGCTGATGCTGCTTCCCAACTGGTTCCCCGTCAACCTGTACGAATTCTCCAGCTGGGCGCGCGCGACCATCGTCCCCCTGCTCGTTCTGTTCGACAAGCGCCCCGTCCGGAGCGTCCCGCCGTCCGCCGCGATAGCGGAGCTGTATGTCGACCCGCCGGAGCGGACGGACTTCTCCATCAAGAAGCCGGACAAGCTCATCGGCTGGGAGTCGTTCTTCTACGCGGGGGGACGCGGTTTTGCGCCAGTTGGAGCGCCTGCCCTGGAAGCCCACGCGGGCGCAGGCTATCAGGAAGGCGGAGCGCTGGATAGTCGAGCGCCAAGACGCCGACGGCAGCTGGGGCGGGATTCAGCCGCCCTGGGTCTATTCGCTCATGGCGCTCAGCGAGCTGGGCTACGGTTTGGAGCATCCGGTGATGAAGCGCGGCTTGCGGGGGTTCGAGGCGTTCAAGGTGGAGGACGGCGACCGGATGCGCGTCCAAGCCTGCGTGTCGCCGGTGTGGGACACCTGCCTGGCGCTCATCGGGCTGCTGGACGCGGGGGTGGAAGCCGGCCATCCGTCTCTCGCGAAAGCCGGCGAGTGGCTCATCCGCAAGCAGATACTGACGGGCGGCGATTGGCAGGTGAAAGCGCCGGACGCGCCGCCGGGGGGGTGGGCGTTCGAGTTCCACAACGCCCACTACCCCGACATGGACGACACCGCCGAGATAGCCATGGCGCTCGACCGTCTGGCTTTGGCGGACGAAGGCGCCAAGCGCGAATCCATAGACCGCGCGGCGCGCTGGCTGCTGGGGATGCAAAGCTCCAACGGCGGCTGGGCGGCGTTCGACAAGAACAACACCCGCGCCCTGCTCGCCAAGATGCCCTTCTCGGACTTCGGCGAGACCATAGACCCGCCGAGCGTGGACGTGACCGCCCACATTCTGGAGGCGCTGGGGCAACTGGGATACGGCGCCGGCGACCCGCGAATCGCCAAAGCGCTGGATTACATATTCGACGAGCAGGAAGAGGACGGCGCCTGGTTCGGTCGCTGGGGCGTCAACTACATCTACGGAACGGGGGCGGTTCTGCCGGCGCTGAAGTCGCTCGGCATAGACATGGGGATGGAGCCGGTGAGCAAGGCGGCGCGCTGGCTGGCGGCGCGGCAGAACGCGGACGGCGGCTGGGGCGAGAGCTGCGTGTCATATGTCGACCCGTCCCATCGGGGGCGCGGTCCGAGCGCGCCTTCCCAGACGGCTTGGGCGCTGCTGGCGCTGCTGGCGGCGGGGCGCGAGCGCTCGCCGGAAGTGGCGCGGGGAATCGCCTATCTCATCCAAACCCAGCGCGCGGACGGCTCCTGGGACGAGCCGTACTACACCGGCGCGGGCTTCCCCGGCTACGGCGTCGGCAGCGCGCCGAACGGCGAGCGCGTCCGTCAGGGGCGCGAGCTGCCCGCCGGCTTCATGATCAAATACGACATGTACCCCAACTACTGGCCGCTGATGGCGCTTGGGCGGTACAAGCGCCTGCTTTCCGGAGCGGGCAATCGGGCGAGCGCGGCGATTCGGCGCCCCGACGCGGCGGCGAATTCGGCGGGCGCGGCGACGCCCGGAAACGGGCGCGCGCGGCAATTGCGCCGTTTGCCCAAAATGTGGTAGTGTTTAGTTTGTTGCGCGAGGCGCGCGCCCCCCACCGCATCTCCAGCGAGGTTCTCACATAATAATGCTAGGCGAGGCGAGGCTCAAGACCGGCGTTTTCAACCTTGAGGTAAGCACCGGCAGTTCTCCCGCGTTCTTCGACATAACTGAAGATGTCGAGGACTGCGTTCGCCGTTCCGAAACTCGGAACGGGTTTGCGTTGGTGTTTTCCCGCCACACCACCGCCGCGATCACCATTCAGGAAAACGAACCCCTGCTCATAACCGACTTGTGTTCGACGCTCGAACGGTTCGCCCCCCAGAACACCGACTACCGGCACAACGACTTCTCCGTCCGCACCGTCCACATGCACGAAGACGAGTGCCCCAACGGACACTCCCACTGCCAGCATCTGGTCTTGGGAACCAGCGAGAACATTCCCATCATAGACGGCGACATGGCGCTGGGCGAGTTCCAAAGGATCTTCGTGGTCGAGCTCGACCCGGAGAGGGAGAGTCGGCAGGTGCTGGTTCAGGTGATGGGCGCGTAGAGCGCCGTTCGCCGGCGTTGGCGGCGCGTCCCCGATGCTTGATCAAGCCTACGACCACTGCCGCCGGGTCGCCCGCGCGCGCGCCAAGAATTTCCATCTCGCCTTTCGGACGCTCCCCCGCGAGAGGCGGCGCGCGGTCTGCGCCATCTACGCCTACTGCCGGCTGTGCGACGACATCGCGGACGGCGATTCGCCAACCGAAAGCAAGCGTCTGGCGCTGTCGGAAGTCCGGCGCGATTTGGACGCGGCGCTCGCCGGCGACGCGGACGCCGCCGCCAATCTCGCCCCCGAATTCATCGCGCTCGCCCACGCCGCCGAGACATTTTCGATACCGGCGGGCCACTTCCGCGACATACTCGCGGGCGTGGAATCCGACTTGACCAAGACGCGCTTCGCGGATTTCGCCGAGTTGCGCGAATACTGCCGCAAAGTGGCGTCCGCCGTGGGCTTGGCTTGCATCGAAGTGTTCGGATACGAAGACCCGCGCGCGGCGGATTACGCGGCGGACATGGGCATCGCGCTCCAGCTGACGAACATCATCCGCGACATGCGCGAGGACGCGGAGCGCGACCGAATCTACATCCCGCAAGACGAAATGGCGCGGTTCGGCTATTCGGAGCGCGATCTGATGGCGGGGACCGTCAACGACGCCTTCAGGCGGCTTACGCGCTTTCAGGCGGAGCGCGCCCGCGACTACTACGAACGCTCGCGCCCGCTGTTCGCGCTGCTGAGCGCGGAATCCCGAACATGCCCCCGCGTTCTGCATGCGGCTTACTACGCCATTTTGGAGCGCGTGGAGCGGGCGGATTACGACGTAATGTCGCGGCGCGTCGGCTTGAGCGCCGGCGAAAAATTCGCCCTAGCCGCGCGGCTTTGGATAGGCGGCTTGGCGTCCAACCTGCCCGTCGTCAGGCGGTTTCGCCGTTGACCGCCCGCGCCCTCATGCTCGCGCCGTTCGACGGGCGCCAACTGGCGCGTCTGCGCGGCGAAATCGCAGTCCGCTATGAGAGCTGGCTCGACGCGCGGCGCGTCAGCGACCCGGACGCGCTAGCCGCCCGAATCCGCGGCGAGCGCTTTGCGATGCTGGTCGTGGAAGCGGATTTCGTTTTCGAGGACATGCTGGCGGAATGTCCGTCGCTGGCGTTCGTCGGGGTCTGCCGCGCGTCCGTCTCGCATGTGGACGTGGCGGCGGCGACGGATTGCGGCGTCGTTGTGGTCAACGCGCCGGGGCGCAACGCGCGCGCCGTCGCCGAGCATGCGCTGGCGCTGATGCTGGCGTTGGCGCGGCGAATTCCGGAGGCGCATCGTTTCGCGGCGTCCGGCGAATGGCGCAACCCGGCGGCGGGCTACGCCGACATGCGCGGAATCGAGCTCGGCGGACGGACGCTCGGAATCATCGGACTAGGCGCGGCGGGAAGCCAACTCGCCCGAATCTGCGCCGCCGTCGGGATGAGAGCGCTGGCTTATGACCCGTTCGCCAAACCTGTCAAGGACATCGCGCTCGTCGATAATCTCGCGGCGCTGGCGGCGGAATCGGATTTCATCAGCGCGCACGCGCCCGCCACGCCGGAAACCGCCGGCATGATAGACGCGGCTTTCATCGCGCGCATGAAGCGCGGCGCGTACATAATCAACTGCGCGGACGCCCAAATCTTGGACATGCCCGCCGTCGTGGACGCGCTGTCGTCGCGGCGAATCGCGGGGGCGGCTTTCGACGTGTTCGAGACGCATCCGATAGCGCCGGACAGCCCGCTTCTCGCGCTCGACAACGCGATTATCACCCCGCACATCGGCGGCGCGACGGAAGAGACCGTCGCCCGCCACTCGGCGATGATGGCGGACGACATGCTGAGGTTCGTTCGCGGAATCAAGCCCGTCAACCTAGTGAACCCGCGCGCGTGGGAAAGGCGGCGGCGAAGTGGCGCGTGACTGCGTTCTGGTCGTGGACGCCGGCTCCAGCGCGCTCCGTTGCCGTCTGGTGGACGAAAGCGGACGCATCCGAGCGACCGCGTCTAGGGCGTGGCGCTATCTCGATGAGCCGGACGCGCCGGAATTGGCGCGCGCCTTCGACCCGGACGCCTGCCGGCGGGACGTCTTGGACGCCATAGCCGAGTGCGCGTCCGCAATGTCCGCAATGGAGCGCGGCGACCGAATATCCGCCGTATCCGCGACGTCCCAGCGCCAATCCCTAGTTTTCACGGACGAGGGCGGCGATGCGCTGTACGCCGGTCCCAACACCGACTTGCGCGCGGCGTTCGAGGGCGCGGCGCTGGATTTCGCGCATGGCGACGCGCTCTACCGCGCGACGGGACACAAGCCCGCCTTCATGATGGCGACCGGCAAGTTGCGTTGGTTCGCCGACCACCGCCCCCAAGATTTCGACCGAATAGCCCAAATCCTGCCGCTTGCGGATTGGATAGCCCAAAATCTGACGGGCGAATCGGCGTCCGAGCGAACGCTGGCGGCGGCGAGCGGGATGGTCGATCTGCGCTCCCGCGACTGGGCGCGCGCGGAGTTCGAGCGCGCCGGAGTCCGCGCGCCGTTCTCGCGCATGGCGCTGGCGGACGCGACGGAGCCGCGCGGGGAAGTTGCGTCTCCGGACGCGCCCGCCGCAATCGCCGGCTTGCCGGTCGTCGTCGCCGGCGGCGATACGCAGTGCGCCCTGCTTGGGCTTGGAATCGCCGAGCGCGGCATGGCGGGAATCGTCGCGGGGTGGAGCGCGACCGTGCAAATCCTGGCGTCCGCGCCCATAATATCGCCCGATATGGATATTTGGACGGGCTTGTTTCAGCGCGCGGATTTGTGGGCGCTGGAAAGCTCCGCCGGCGACGCGGGCGGCGCGTATAGTTGGCTTGCGCGGACGGTTTTCGGCGGCGAATCCGCGTCCGTTTACGCCGAGATGGACGCGCTGGCGTCCGCCGCCCCCGTCGGAAGCGGCGGCGCATGGGCGCATCTCGGCGCGCGGCGGATGGACGTCTCATCGCTCGGAATGTCTTTGGGCGGCGTCTTGTTCCCCGTCCCGATGGCGCTTGAGTCGCCGACCCGCGCGCATATGGCGAGGGCGGCGCTGGAGGGGTTCGCCTACGCGCTCAGGGCGAATTTGGAGCAGGCGGAGCGCGTATCGGGCGGCGGCGCGGCGGCGGAAATCGCCTTCGGCGGCGGCATGGCGAAAAGCCGCGCGCTAAGACGGATACTGGCGGACGTTCTCGGCAGGCGGCTATACATACTCGCCGACGCCGCCTCGGACGCCGCCGCGTCCGGCGCGGCGCTGGTGGCGCGAACGGCGCTGGGTCAATATGAATCGCTGCCCCAAGCCGCCCAAACCGCGCGAGCGAACCGCCGAATCATAGAACCAAACCCGCCAACCGCCGCCGAGTACGAAGGCGAATATGGCGAATGGCGGGAAAGAGAGCGAAAGTTGGAGGACGCGCTAGGGTAGCCGAGCGCCGCTTTCAGCGCATGAGATTATCCAGCCAGCGGACGAAGCGCCGGCAGAGCGCGCCGCCGATTTCAAGGTCGCGCGCTCGGATAGCCTGCCCCATCGGTCGCGGATTCTCCCTAGCCGCCAGCCAGGCGTGGACTTTCGCGCGGGTTTCCTTGTTCGCCGCGAATTTCCGATGCGGCGCGGGTATGCCGTCTATGTAATCCGCGGACAGGGGCCAAACGGGGTCGCCGTCGGGAATCATCTCGGAGATGAAATCTTCAAGCTCGCCGGCGGATGCGTTGTCGGGCATGAGCCAAATTCCGACGCGGGGATAGCCTTCCGCGTTGATAATGGTTCCGTCCGGATCCGGCGCGTTTGGGGTTTGGATTCCTTCGTCGGCGAGACGTCCCGTGACCGCCTGCCAGCGCGCGGACAAATCATCGTCGGCGTCCACAATAATCCCCAGCGCCCGGCGCCCCGGCATTTTGATTTCGCCTTCGATTGCGGACAGCAGATTGCCGATTCCGCCCTTTGCCGAAATATGCCGCGACAGGTCCGCGTTGGCGTGTCGCCGCCATATGTGCGTTGCGACGTGAAAATCGTCAGTCCCTTCCACAATCAGCGCGTGGCTTTCGGGCGACGGGATGGCGGAGTTAACCAACTATCGCACCTCTATGCCCTGCTCGGCGGCTACTTTCAGACCTTCCCGCGAATAGGACACCGCGCGCGCCTTGCCGCAGACGTTTTCTATGCGGTGGAGCAACCCAACCGCGTCCTCCAGTTCGCATGCCGCGTATGCGAAGCCCTTTACGCAGTCGCGGCTGTGCGTGGTTGCGATTACTTGGACGTTGTTTTTATGCGCCGCCAGCATGACCATCTTCCAGAAATCGCGCTGCAGTGTGTGGTGGATTCCGTTCTCGGCGTCGTCCATCAGAAGGAAGCCGCCGCGAGCGCTCGCCAGGGCGAGGGCGACGCCGAACGCGCGCGCCGCGCCGTCCCCTAGGCTCATCAGCGGAACGGGGCGGGGTTCGCCCTTCATCTTCACCATCGCGCGCCGCCCGGAGCGTCCGCGCGCGTCGGAGTCTTCGCCCACGAACGCCGCGCGCTCCACCGCGCCGCCGAAAATGAGCCTCAGCGATTCGACCGCGCGGGTTTCCTCATCCGTCAGCGCCACATTGTCCCAGAAGCGCGCCAGGTCGTAGCCGCCGGGCAGGCCGGGGCCCAGCGATTCGCATGCCAACGCGGGCGGCATTTTCGCGGATTCGCGGTTGGGCGCTTGGAGTCGGCTTGACGGGCGGCGTTCGCGGCAATCGGCGTTCGCGGGGCGCTCTTGTCCGCGGAATGAAACCGCGAGCGGCGGCGCGTCTTCCCCGAACGGCGTTTCTTCGGATGGGCGCGCGCGTATCTCCACCCGATTCCCCGCGCCGGGATGGCCGATGGAGATGAGCGAATCCGCGTCCAAAACCCGCCCGTGGAAGAGCGCGCTCCAGTTGGGTTCCAAGCGGGTTTCGCCGTTTTCGTCCGTGAAGACGGCGGTTTCGTCGCGTTTCTGAAGCATGTCGGCGAGAACGCGGCGGCTTCCCCTAGAGGCGAATACGCGAACGGCGTCCAGGACTGTCGTCTTGCCCGCGCCGTTCATGCCGGCGAGCAGGGTTACCCTGCCCAATCGGGGAATTGTCAGGTTCTCAATGCCGCGAAACCCTTTGATGGTCAAAGACGGCAAGTGGAGTTTTTTGTCCGCGCTCATTGAATCATCCCCGCCCGCGCCGAGCGTTTTCCACAGCGCCTTTACGCGCTTGAATCCAAGTTTAGCAAGACGGATTATCCGCGACAAGCGCCGCGTTTCGCCCGCCGCCCGCTTGACGCCCGCCGCGCGGGAACGCTACAACTTTATGCGCTATGGCTAACCCCGATTGGCATATCCCCAGATCGCAAGTCGCCGACGCCGCTCGGCGCATGTCCGCGCTCGGCTTGGTGTCCGGGACGGCGGGCAACGTAAGCGTTCGGCTTGATCCGGCGGACCCCGGCGGGCGCGGGCTGATGGCGGTGACGCCCGCCGGCGTTCGGTACGACGGCATGGACGCCGAAGACGCGGTCGTGACGGATTTCGAGCTCGAAACGGTCGCCGGCGAACGCGCGCCTTCGTCCGAAAGCCTGCTGCATGCGGGCGTCTATCTCGCGCGGCGGGACGTTCGCGCAGTCGTCCACACTCATTCGGTCTATTCCAGCGCCTTCGCCGTAGCGCGCCGCGATTTGCCGCCGGTCATAGACGAATTGGCGGTTTACGTGGGCGGCGCGGTTCGGGCGTCGGAGTACGGATTCCCCGGAAGCCAAGCCCTCGCCGACAACGTCTGCGCCGCGCTCGGCGAGAACAAGGCGGCGTTCATCGCCAATCACGGCGCGGTCGCCGTCGGCGAGTCTTTGGACGAGGCGCTGGACGTCTGCCTGCTTGTCGAGCGCGCCTGCCGAATCTACATTCTGGCGCAGTCGCTGGGCGGCGCGGTTCCGATTGCGGATGAGTTCGTTCGCGCCGAAACCGCCGTCTATCGCATGAAAAACGGCCTGCCGCCGCTCGATGATTCGCCCAATCCGCGCTTGGGAGAGGCGCCCTGACATGGTATCCGTCCCGTCCTTTCTGCTCAGAAGGCTCTATGTGAAAGGCTCGCTCCGCAACGCGGCGGACGGGTTCGAGTTCGAGCTCCGCAACCGTCTCGGTTCGGGCTACGCCCTGCGCGTGCATCCGCTCACGGTGGACGGCGCGGAAATCGCGGCGGAGGCGTCTCGGTTCGTCATGGAAGACGGCGCGGCAGTCCGCTTCGACGAGGTCTCGGCGGCGAACACGCTGACGCTCGCGCTGAACAAGTCCATCTGGGTAAGGGCGTCCGGCGCGCGGCTGGCGCCGGGTCCGCGCAAAATCGGCATGGGGTTCGACGTCCCCGGTTTGGGGACGATGCGCTTTGATTTCACCGACGCGCCGGGGGAATGGACGCCTTGCTCAGGGTAGCCGTAACCGGCGCGGCGGGGTATATCGGCGGCAGGCTGATTCGCCGTCTTGAGGCGGATGACGCGGTCGAGTCCATACTCGCGCTCGACATCGCGGAGCCGGCGTCCCGTTCGCGCTCGGAAAAGACTCGGTTCGCGCGTCTGGACGTGGCGCAGCCGTTCCCGCGTCTGTTTCGGGAGCGCGGGATAAACGCGGTCGTCCATCTGGCTTACGTTCTCGCGCCGGGGCGCAATCCGGATGCGGCGCGGATGGTCAACGCGGGCGGCGCGCTGAACATGCTGGAAGCCTGCGACAACGCCGAAGTCCAACATATCCTCTACCTGAGCAGCGCGTCTATCTACGGCGCGCGTCCGGGCAACCCCGAATTTTTCACCGAAAGCCATCGCCCCAACCCCGTTCGGGGGTTTCAGTACGGCGAGGACAAGCTCATCGCGGAGTCGTTTCTGAGCGGGTTCGCCAATCGGGAGCCGTCCATTCCGGTGGCGGTTCTCCGCGCTTGCCCGGTGGTGGGCCCCAACGCGGACAACTTCATCGCGGACGCCTTCCGCAAGCCGGTTCTGCCGATGCTGGGCGACAACGACCCGGAGATGCAGTTCGTCCACGAAGACGACTTGGCGGACGCGATGGCGCGGTGCGTGAAAACGCGAACGGGCGGGGTCTATAATGTGGCGGCGGACGGCGCGGTGCGCTGGAGCCGCATGGCGGAGATGATGGGGCGGCGGACGCTGCGCCTGCCGCCGTCGGTCTGGCGCGGTCTGACGGCGGCGGGCTGGAACCTGCGCCTGCAGAGCGTCTCGCCGCCCGCCGGATTGGATTTCATAACCCATCGCTGGGCGGTGGACGCGAGCAAAATCAAACGGACGCTGGACATTCAATTCCGCCATACTTCTTGCGAGGCGTGGCGGTCATACGCTCGGAAAGGCGGCGAACAATGACCATCGAAGCGATCATAGATGTGGACACCGGCACGGACGACGCCATCGCCCTGATAATGGCGGCGAATTCGCCGGAGTTGAACATTCGCGGAATCACAATCACCGGCGGCAACGCCAGTTTGGAGGACGCCGAGCGCAACACCCTGCGGCTGCTGGGCGCGCTGGGACGCGGCGACATTCCCGTGTACCAGGGCGCGGCGCGCGCCCTGGCGGGCGATTTCGAATACGCCTATCACTACCACGGACCCGGCGGAATGACCGCCGAGCTGCCCGATACCGACCTGCGCGCGGCGGACGGCGTGTCGGCGGCGGAGTTCATGCGCCAAGAAGCCCGTCGTCTGGACGGCGAGCTGACCATAATCGCGCTCGGACCGCTGACCAACGTCGCGCTCGCCCTGCGCGAAGACCCGGATTTCGCCGGCGCGGTCAAGCGCGCGTTCGTGATGGGCGGCGCGGTGGAAGTGGGCGGCAACGTCACGCCGAGCGCCGAGTTCAACATTTACGCCGACCCCCACGCCGCCGGGGAAGTTCTCGGCTCCGACCTGCCAATCACCCTAGTGGGGCTTGACATAGGCGAGGCGGTGAGTTTCGGACGCGGAGACGGCAGTTGGCGCTCCGGCGATTCAACCGGGCGCGACCTGGCGCGGCGCGTCATCGAGGGATGGTTCGCCTTCCACCCGGACAGGGAAGAATATGTCCTCTGCGACCCCATGACAATCGCCGTCGCCCTCGCGCCGGACATGTTCGAGTTCAGGCAGGCGTCCATAGCGGTGGATTTGGACGGCGAGCGTCGCGGCAGAACGCGGGCGGCTTACGGCGAATCCGGCAACGCGAGCGTCGCGCTTGGGGCGGACGTCGCCCGCGCGCGCGAATTCGCGCTGGCGCGGATGAGGTGAAGCGAAAATCCCCCCATCCCAGTTTTCCCGCCGCCATTGCCGCGAAAGCGGGAAGCCGTAAACCCCAACCGAGATAGCCGTTCGGAATCGGCGATGAGGGCGTCCGCGCGGCTAGGCGCGGGCTTGCCAATCGCAAAGTCCCCCCGTCCGGGTCGCGGACAGGGGGACTCTTTTTCAATGGGCTTTCGGCGTCCCCCCCTACGGCGACGGGTCTTTCGTCCCGCCGTGGCCGTTGCCCGCCGTTATCAGGCGGTTGAGGGCGTTCATGTACGCCTTCGCGCTCGCCACTATTATGTCGGTGTCCGAGCCGCGTCCGAGATAGGCGACGCCTTCCGCCTCTATCTTGATGGTCACGTCGCCGATGGCGTCTATGCCCTCGGTCACGGCGTCTATTCGGAACTCCGAGAGCGTGTTGGGGACGTTCACGATGCGGTTTATCGCCTTGTACACCGCGTCGACGGGGCCCGTTCCGGTGCCGGCGTCCGTCATGCTTTCGCCGTCCGGCCCTATCAGCCGGACTGTGGCGGTGGGTATGTCGTGGTTGCCCGCCGTGACTTGGACGTGGTCGAGCGTATAGACGGTTGGGACGACCGCGCGCCGCCGGCGGCTGGACATGAGCGACACCAGGTCGGCGTCGCTCACTTCGCGCTTTTTGTCGGCGAGGTCTTTGAACGCCTCGAACGCCTCGTCCAGCTCCGCGCGCTCGAGGCTGTAGCCCAACTCTTCGAGGCGCGAGCGCAAGCCCGCCCTGCCGCTGAGCTTGCCCAGAACCAGCTCGTTGCTGGGCCATCCCACCGCGCGCGGGTCCATTATCTCGAAAGTCGCCCGCTCTTTCAGCACGCCGTCCTGATGGATGCCGGAGGCGTGGCGGAAGGCGTTGGCGCCCACCACCGCCTTGTTCGGCTGCACGGGGAAGCCGGTGATGTCGCTCACCAGGCGGCTTGTGCGGTAAATCTGGCGCGTGTCTATGTTCGTTCCCACGCCGAACAGGTCGGGGCGCGTCTCTATCGCCATGATTATCTCTTCGAGGGCGGCGTTGCCGGCGCGCTCGCCGAGCCCGTTGATGCAGCCTTCCACCTGCCGAACGCCCGCCGTTATCGCCGTCAGGCTGTTGGCGACGGACATGCCGAGGTCGTTGTGGCAGTGGACGCTCATCACCGCCCGGTCGATGTTGGGGACGTTCTCGCGGATGAGGCTGATTCGGCTGTGGAACTCGGCGGGGATGGTGTAGCCCACCGTGTCGGCTATGTTGACGGTGTTCGCGCCGGCGTCTATGACCGCTTCGAGCATCGCGTAGAGATACTCGATGTCCGTCCGCGTGGCGTCCATAGGCGAGAACTCGACGTCGTCGCAGTACTGCTTGGCGCGCTCCACGGAGGATACCGCCATTTCCAGCACCTGCTCCGGGTTGCGCCTGAGCTGGTGCATTATCTGGACGTCGGAGCTGGAGATGAAGACGTGGATGCGCGGCTTGGCGGCGTCTTTGATGGCGTTCCAAGCCTGGTCGACGTCCGGCAGGTAGCAGCGCGCCAGGGACGCGATGATGGGTCGGCGCACCTTGTCGGCGATGGTTCGGACGGCTTCGAAATCGCCGGGCGAGCTGGCGGCGAAGCCGGCTTCGATGATGTCCACGCCGAGCCTGTCGAGCTGCTGGGCGATTTCGAGCTTCTCCGGCGTGGTCAGCCCGATGCCGGCGGACTGCTCGCCGTCGCGCAGCGTGGTGTCGAATATGAGGACTTTTTCGTCTGGCATTGCACTCCCTCTGGGGTAGTCGTCTGGGTTGCGGAATCGGCGCGCTAGGGGAGCGCAAGGGCGTCGCAGTCCGCCAAGCCCGGCGTTGCCAGAACCGGGCCAATGGGGCGGACTACGTGGGGAGCCTCCGGTGTGTTCATTTTCGCTGATTCTCCTGAATGTCCGAACTGCGCGGACTTGTCGGTTGGATTCGGGCGGCGGAAGACCGCGCGCCCGTTCCTGTCTAGGTTCTGAACAGGATGGCTAGGATTATCGTCACCCACATCGTCACTATGGTGAACATGATGATGAGCATGTTCCTGTTCATCATCGTTCGCAGGTCGCGCATCTCAGACCGGAGGTCGCGTATGTCCGCTTTCATGTCGGTCATTTCGCGGATGACGGATTCGACCAACGCTTCCATCCTGGAAAGTCGTTCGCCTTCCGGCACTTTGGGCGGCGCTGTCGCCATTTTCAGTCTCCTTGCTGACGCCGCGTCCCAAGATGCGGACTTGGAACTGCGCGGCGACGGTCGCGTTTTTTCGGATTGGATTCTTTCGGCTACAGTTTTATGAGCAGCGTCACTATCAGCCCGACTATCGCCGGAACCAGTACGCCGAGCAGTATTCCGAGCGTCCAAAGGAAGAAGATTCGCACCATTCGGCTGACCTCGCGGATGTCTTGCCGAGACCCCTCCATCTGGGCTTGGAACTCCGTTCGCGTCTGCCGGCTTTCCGCTTGGAACTCCGCCCGCGCCTGCCGGCTTTCCTCTTGGGCCTGCGTCCGAATCTGCTGATTCTCCGCCTGGAACTGCGCCCGCGCCTGCCGGCTTTCCTCTTGGGACTGCGTCCGCGTCTGCTGGTTTTCCTCTTGGAACTGCGTCCGCATCTGCCGGTTTTCCTCTCGAACCTCATCCAACGCGGAAGCGAAGAAGGTTCGGGTCTGCCGGTTTTCCTCCTGGAAGAATGTCCGCGTCTGCCGGTTTTCCTTTCGAACCTCATCCAACGCGGAAGCGAAGAAGGTTCGGGTCTGCCGGTTTTCCTCCTGGAAGAAGGTTCGGGTCTGCCGGTTTTCCTCTTGGAACTCCGCCCGAATCTCCTTCAACGCGGCGGCGGTGTTGGCGTTGTTCTCTTTCGAGACGGCTTTCACCTCGCCGACTTCCTGGACTAGGAAATCGACGGTGGCTTCCAACCGGGTCATGCGGTCGCCGTCGATGGGTTCTTGCGGCGTTGTCATTTCGCGGCTCTCCTTTGGCGCTGAACGGGTCGGTTTCGGTTGGCGGCGGCCCCTACCTAATCCGCGTCCTGCAGGAAGCTCATCATCCCCCGCAGCTCTTTGCCTACCTTTTCTATCGGGTGTCCGGCGTTTTCGGCGCGGAGGCGGTCGAATGTGGGGCGGCCCTCGTCGTTTTCGGCTATCCACTCGCGGGCGAAGCTGCCGTCTTGGATGTCGGCTAGGATTTTTTGCATGTTCTCTTTCACGCTGGCGTCGATGACCACCGGCCCCCGCGTGTAGTCGCCGTATTCGGCGGTGTCGCTGACCGAGTAGCGCATGTACTCCAAGCCGCCCTGGTAGAACAGGTCGACTATCAGCTTCAGCTCGTGCATGCACTCGAAATAGGCGGATTCGGGCTGGTAGCCCGCCTCGATGAGCGTCTCGAAGGCGCTCTTGACCAGCTCGGCGACGCCGCCGCAGAGAACCGCCTGCTCGCCGAACAGGTCGGTTTCGGTCTCTTCCTTGAACGTCGTCTCCAGCACGCCGGCGCGGGTGCAGCCGACGCCGCGCGCGTATGCCAAGCCGACGTCGTAAGCCTTCCCGCTGACGTCCTGATGGACGGCGAGCAGGCCCGGCACGCCGGAGCCGCGGGTGAACACCTCTCTCATGCGGTGCCCCGGCGCTTTGGGGGCGACCATGGAGACGTCCACGCTGTCCGGCGGCTTGATGGCTTCGAAGTGTATGTTGAAGCCGTGCGCGAACATGAGCGTCTTGCCGGGGAGCAGATGCGGCAGGACGGACTCGCGATAGACCGCCGACTGGATGTGGTCGGGAATCAGCATCATGATGACGTCGGACTCGCGCGCGGCGTCCTCCACTAGGGCGACTTTCAGCCCGTCGGATTCGGCTTTCTCCCAGCTGCGGCTGCCGTCGTAGAGGCCTACGACCACGTTCAGCCCCGAATCCTTCAGATTCAGCGCGTGGGCGTGGCCCTGGCTGCCGTAGCCGATTACGCCGATGGTCTTGTCCTCTATCAGGGACATGTCCGCGTCGTTGTGGTAGTAGAGTTTCGCCATGTCGGTTTTGATTCCCTCTGCGTTTCCTGTTTTGTCTTGATTTGTTGTCGCGTGTAGAGCGAGCGCCCGCTAGACCGAGCCGTTTTCGAATCGGACGCCGCCGCCGCGAGGCGCGCCGCCGGCGGATTCGCGCTGATGCTGATAGGGATGATGCGCGTTCATCCCGCGGGTCATCGCCACGATGCCGGTCCGCATCACTTCGTCGATTCCGAAGCCCTGCAACAGGGCGACCAGCGCGTCCACCTTCCCCTCGTCGCCGATGACTTCGACGATGAGCGAATCGGGCGCGACGTCTATGATGTTGGCGCGGAAGATGCTGACTATTTGGATTATCTCGCTGCGCGACTCGACGTCCGAGCGCACCCGAATCAGCGCCAGCTCGCGGCGGACGCTGTTGCGGTCGTCCACGTCGACCACTTTGATGACGTCGATGAGCTTGTTCAGGTTTTTGGAGACCTGCTCCAGCGTGAGCGGGTCGCCTTCGACCACGAAGGTCATGCGCGAGAGGTTGTCTATCTCGCTGGGCCCGACGGCGAGGCTGGCGATGTTGTAGCCGCGCCGGCGGAACATGTTGGTGATGCGGTTCAGCACGCCCGGCTTGTCCTGGACGAGGGCGGTTATGGTATGCCCGCCGTCCATCGCCGCCGCCGTCGCCGCGCCGTTGTAGTTGTGGCTAGCGCCGTTGTTGCCGTTCGCCATGTTATACCAGCGCCTCCTGCGGTCGCGGCTCTTCTCGCGGCTCTTCTATCATTTCGTTCACCGACATTCCCGACGGGATCATCGGATAGACGTTTTCTTCCTGCTCGACTACGAAATCCACTATCGCCGGGCCGTCGAACGCCATCGCCTCGCGTATCGCGGAGCGCACTTGCGACTTCTCGGTGACCCGCGCGCCGTAGATGCCGAAGGCGTCCGCCAGCTTCACGAAGTCCGGGTTGCCGCTGTAGCCGGTGGCGACGTATTCGCGCTCGTAAAACAGCTCCTGCCACTGGCGAACCATGCCCAGATAGCCGTTGTTCATTATGGCGATTTTGACGGGGATTCGGTTTTCGACCATCGTGGCGAGTTCGCACATGGTCATCTGGAAGCCGCCGTCGCCGGCGATTGACCAGACCACTTTGTCGGGGCTGCCGACTTGCGCGCCCATCGCGCCGGGGACTTCGTAGCCCATCGCGCCCGCGCCGCCGGAGGATACCAGCGAGCAGGGCTCGTTGAACGTGTAATGCTGCGCCGCCCACATTTGATGCTGGCCGACGCCGGTGACAATCACCGCCTCGCCGCGCGTGGCGTCCGAGATTTCCTTTATCACGTACTGCGGTATCAGCTTGTCGGTGTCGCGCACCAGCATGGACGGATGGTCGCGCTTGAGGTCTTCCACCCGGTTTATCCAATCAAGCCGAGTCGCCGGCTTCACGCGGCGGTTCAGGTCGGTCAGAACGCGCTTGAGATCGCCCACGATGGGGACGTCGACCGGGATGTTCTTGCCTATCTCGGTCGGGTCTATGTCGACGTGTATCTTCTTGGAGTTGCGCGCGAAAGTGGACGTGTCGCCCGTGATGCGGTCGTCGAATCTCATGCCGAGCGCGATGAGCAGGTCGGCTTCGTCGATGGTCAGGCTGGCGTAAGCCATGCCGTGCATCCCCGGCATGCCCACGCTCAGCAGGTGGCTTTCGGGGAAGCTGCCGATGCCGAGCAGGGTGGTGACGACGGGGATTTGCGCCTTCTCCGCCAGCTCGCGCAACTCGTCGTAGGCGCGCGATATTATCACGCCGTGTCCGGCGAGGATGGCCGGGCGGCGCGCGGAGTTGATCAACTCCGCGGCGCGGCGAATCATCAGCCCGTGTCCGCGCAGGTTGGGCCTATAGCCCGGCAGGTCTATCTCGCGGGGCCAATCCACTTCGACCTCTTCTGTGAAGACGTCTTTGGGGATGTCCACTAGAACGGGGCCCGGTCGCCCGGTGTTGGCGATGTGGAACGCCTCTTTGATTGCGCCGGCGATTTCCGACGCGTGCATCACAAGGTAGTTGTGCTTTGTGATGGGCAGGGTGATGCCGGTGATGTCGGTTTCCTGGAAGGCGTCCGAGCCGATGGCGGCGCGCCCGACCTGGCCTGTGATGACGACCATCGGGACGGAGTCCATCTGCGCGGTGGCGATGCCGGTGACGAGGTTGGTGGCGCCGGGGCCGGAAGTCGCCCACGCCACTCCGGGGCGTCCGGTGACTCTGGCGTAACCGTCGGCGGCGTGCGCCGCGCCCTGCTCGTGGCGTACCAGGATGTGGCGCAGCTCCGGGTACTGCGGCAGTATCTGGTAGAGGGGCAGTATCGCCCCGCCGGGGAGACCGAAAACGACGTCCACGCCCTCCCGCATCAGGGCTTCGCAGACTATCTGTCCTCCGTTGCGTCGCATAATCCTGTACAACCTCCGTTGGGAATGTCCGGCGCTCGCGCGCCGTCGGCGCGATTGCGTTGCAAGCGCGGATTCGTCCGCTCCGAACGGCGCGCTCGCGTGAAATTGGCTAGGTTTGTGATTCGCTGTCCGAGTCAACCAAAAAATCCCGCCCTAAAAATCTAGGGACGGGATCGGCATGTCTGCATGAAGATACCCCGCGGTACCACCCAAGTTGTCCCAGGCGTCGCCTAGGACCTCTCTAGTCGGCGCGATAACGGAGCCGACCCGTCCCGACCTACGCGGGGGGAAGACGGCGGTTCCGTCCTTTGTTCCCCCGTTCAATCGGGATGCTCATGGGCGAGTTCTCGCGGTTTCGGCGTCCGGACTTTCACCTGCCGCCGGCTCTCTAAGCGCCGCCGCGCCGCGATACTGCTCCCAATCTCAGCGAATTCCTATGAGCCGCGTAAAGCGGCATGTCGCAACATGATAGCATCGCACGGGGAAGTGTGTCAACTTTCGGCGTCCGAATAAAAATCACGGAATGGGGAACGAATGGGGGGATGGCGGGCAATCCGCGCAAGACTGCGCCTGGCGGCGCGGGCGCCCTCATGCTAGGCAGTGTCGGCATAGACTGGAATGGGCGATTATCGCGCCGCCGCGCGCGATTTCCATTCCGTCATTCCCGCGAAGGCGGGAATCCAGAAGGCGGCGGACGCCAACGCCGAACCGAAAATCGCCGCGAGCGCGATATGCCAACACAACCTAGCCCTCTCCCGCCAGGGGCTTGTTGGGGCATGTTCGGGGCTGGCGAAACCGCGCCCGGCGAGGCAGGCGCCCTCAACCCAACCTTCTCCCATCAAGGGAGAAGGGATTTGCCGCTCGCTGTTCGGGCTTGGTTTCCAATTGCCAAGTCGGTCGCTCCACTCTGGATTCCCGCCTTCGCGGGAATGACGGCGGCGGGACGCCGGGGAAGTGGCGAAAAGCGTCCAATTCGCGCCTAAATCCGCCAAACATACCCCTGCAAGCCCGCGCAAGGCGGAGCCGGGGGAATGGGCTTTCCGCCGGCGGTTTCGCCCCGCCGCCCGCCGCCCTAGCCTAGTCCGCTCGCCTTATCAGTTCCGCCACGCGCTCGCCTATCATCATCGTGGTCACGTTGGTGTTGGCGCGGATGCAGTCGGGCATGATGGAGGCGTCGGCGACGCGCAGGGCTTCCACGCCGTGAACCCCGCCGCGCTGGTCTACGACCGCCATCGGGTCGTCCGCGGGCCCCATTTTGCAGGTGCCGGATATGTGCTGGCCCGTCGTCGCCTCTTTCATCATCCACTCATCCAGCAGGTCGTCCGATTCCAGGATTTCGTCGAGCGGCTCCACGCGCTCGGCTAGGATGTCGGCGAAGTCGGGGTGGCGCGAGAGCTCGACGCATTTCCGCAACCCCTCGCGCGAGCGCTGGCGGTCGAATTCCTCGGCGAAGTAGTTGTAGTTGAGCTTGGGCTGGACGTTGACGTCCGGCGAAGTCAGCGTCAGCTCGCCGGAGCCGACCGCGAGGTCGAGAATCACCGACATGCGGACGCCGATGGGAACCATGCGGTCGCCGCCTCGGTTGATGCGCTCGGTGGCGAAGTTCGCCATGGTTATCTTCATGTCGTTTCGCAGGTCCGAGCCGGCGGCGGTGTAGCGGAGCATGAGCTGGCTTCGCGGCGCGTAGCCGTCCAGCTCGATGTGCGGCTTCGTGCGCCAAGTCGCCCAGACGACGGGATGGTCGCGCAGGTTTTGACCCACTCCGGGCAAGTCATGGACGGCGGGGATTCCCACTTCGCCCAAATGCGCGGCGGGCCCGACGCCGGACAGCATCAGCAGCTGCGGGGACGCCACCGCGCCGGCGCTGAGGATTATCTCGTCCGCCTCGGCGATGAAGCGCTCGCCGCCGCTTTCCACTTCCACGCCCGTCGCGCGCCCGTCCTCAATGATGACGCGATGGGTCGTACAATCGCCGCGTATGGTCAAGTTCAGCCGGTGGCGCGACATGGACAGGTAGCCGACGTTGGTGCTCCAGCGGACGCCGTTCGGGTTGTTGAACGGGGTCGGTCCGATGCCGGCGACGTCCGGGTGGTTCTGGTCGGGCCCGTCGGGATGCCCCGCCGCCTTCGCCGCGCTGTAGAACGCCGTCTGCATGGGCGGCCACTCGGCGCGGTCGGCGAAGCGGCGGCAGATGATAGGCCCCTCCGTGCCGTGGAAGTCGCCGGCGAAGTCGGTGTCCGTCTCCAGCTGGCGGAAGAAGGGCAGGACTTTTTCGTATCCCCACTCGTCGTTCCCGCGCGCCGCCCAGCCGTCGTAATCCTCCGGCATGCCGCGCAGGAAGACTTGGCCGTTGATGGCGCTGGAGCCGCCGGTGACGCGCCCTCTCGGAACCATCATCGGCTCCGCTATCGGCGACGGCTGCCCCCAGAACTGCCAATTGTGGTCGCTGGTCATGACGTCCATGCCGGTGGCGTAGCCCTGCCGGACTTCCTCCGGCAGGCTTTCGATGTCCGGGTAGTCCGGACCCGCCTCTATGAGCAAGACGGACTTGCTCGCGTCCTCCGAAAGCCGCGTGGCGAGTATCGCCCCCGCGGAGCCGGCGCCGACGACGATGTAGTCGTATTTCATCGGAAAGCCCCCCTGAACGGTTGTGGATTCGGGGCGAATGGTATATCCGAAACGGCGGGGCGTCAATGGGGAATCGGGGGCAATCTCGAAAATCGCCGAAGGGCTATTTTCCGAGCGCGCGGCGAGGGGTGAGCGCCGCCCTTACTGAACCGGCAACGGCGGCTGCAGCCAGGCGGGGATGTCGGACACTTCCACGTCCGTTACCCACTTGACCCACTCGAAGCCGCGCCGTTCGGGGGCGACTAGGCGCAGGGGGAAGCCGTGTCCATGCGAGAGCGTATCGTCCCCCACGCGGGCGGCGAGCAGGAATCGGCGGGCGGCTGATAGCGAGAAGCGCCGATAGTAGCCGGTAACTGAGCGGACGGTTACGCTCCGCGCGTTCGGGTCGGCGCCCGCGTCCCGAAGAATCCTGTCGAGCGAGACGCCGCGCCAAGTTTGAGTGGAGTGCCATCCGCCGGTGCAGTCGAGGACGGCGTCGACCGCGTCGTCTTGGGGAATGTCGCTCAGATTTAGGCTAAGCGGGCGCTTGACCGCGCCGCGAACGGTCAGCCGCCACGCGCCGGCGTCTATGGGAGCGGGGTTGTCGTTGAGCCACGAGACGACGGGGAAGGCGTTGCCGGAGCGCCGCGCCGCTTCGTAGGATCCGGTGAAGCGCCGCGTCCGCCCGCTCATCCCGGCGGCGGAGACGGCGCTTTCGGACAGCCGCCACGCGACGAATCCCGCGAGCGCGACGCCGCCCGCGCGCATCAGCAGACGGCGGTTGGGGCTGAACGAGATTCGCGTTCCGCGCGCCATATGAAGCGCATGCCACGCCAGCGGAACAACCAGCGCCGCGCCGACATAAATATGCCAGCTGACGCCGCTGAATATCCAAAAATGGAACGGGCCCACCAGCGACCACGCCAGCCCCAGCGCCAGAGTCGCCAAGAGCAGCCCCGCCAGCAAGACGGACGGCGCGCGGACGGCGAATCTTCGCGGACGCCGCAGCGAGCGCAGGACGATGGCGGCTTTCCAAATCAGAATCGCCAGTATGCCGTATCCGGCGATACGGTGGATGTGCATGTGAAAAGCGCGGTCTTCGGAGCCGGAAGTCAGCCCGAAAAACCCCGACGCCAATTCGGCGAGCAGGAATATCAGCAGCAGCGTATTCGCCCAACGGCGCATCGGCAAACCTCATCTCGCGCCCGCCGCATGCGGACGCCGCCGGCCCATCTAAGCCGGAACGCGCGCCGCCGGCTTAGCGCCGGCTTTCACCGCCTCGCGCGCCGCCGCCACTTGCGCCGGAGTCGATTCCCAATCCAAATCAAGCAGGTCGCGGACGTCGGATTCCCCAACCCCCAGCGCGCGCGCCAAGTCGGATTGCGACACCCCGCGCTCGCGCATCTCGGCGTACAGAGCGAGCTTGGCGGACTGCAGGGGCGGGACAGTTATGAGGACTTGCCCTTCGGACAAGGCGCTTGGGGCGGGCAGGTCTTCATCGTTGTCCAAGTATATGGACAGGGCGACAAGCATGGCGTCCTCGGCGAGGATAAGCGCTTCCTCCCTTATCATGTCGCCGGTTATGGCTTCGGGGATGTCGGGGAACGTGACCAAGAATCCCTCTCCCTGGGATTCGTATGAGACGATGTCGCACGGATAGGCGCGGTTCATGTTTAGAAATCCCTCCTGACGATGCCGAGTTGCCGCAACATGGAGTGCAGCATCGGATTCGAAATCTCGCTGTATTTGACTATTGTGTAGCGGTTGCCGACGCGCACGGCAACATGGCTGCCCTTGCCCTTCTTCGTGTCAAGATAGAAGTCTTGGTCCGTCCGCCGCGCGTAGCGCCGCGCGCGCCTGATGAATTCCCTGCCGTTCATGCTCCGAGTATAGCGCCTTTAAGCCGGAACGCGCTCGCTGGCTTTCACCTCTTCGCGCGCCGCCGCCACTTGCGCCATAGGCGAATCCCAATCCAAATCAAGCAAATCGCGGATGTCGGATTCGCCCACGCCCAGCGCGTCCGCCAATTCGGACTGCGACACCCCGCGCTCGCGCATCTCGGCGTACAGCGCGAGTTTGGCGGACTGCAGGGGCGGGACCGTTATGAGGACTTGCCCATCCGCCAGCGCGCTTGGCGTGGGTAGCGGCTCGCCGTCGTCGGTGTAGAATGTCAGGGCGACAAGCAGGGCGTCTTCCGCCAAGTAGAGGGATTCGTCCCAAGTCGCCGCGCCTGTTATGGCGCCGCGGACGTCGGGGAATGTGACGACATATCCCGACCCTTCTTCAGTGTCTGGCGTCATGTCGCAGGGGTAAGCGTATGCCATGGTTAGAACCTCGCAGGATTATAGCGCCCCTAAGCCGGAACGCCCGCCGCCGGCTTCGCGGCGGATTTCACGGCGTCGAGCGCCGCCGCCACTTGCGCCGGGGTCGATTCCCAATCCAAATCCAGCAGGTCGCGGATGTCCGATTCCCCCACGCCCAGCGCGCGCGCCAAGTCGGATTGCGACACCCCCCGCTCGCGCATCTCGGCGTACAGCGCGAGCTTGGCGGACTGCAGGGGCGGGACGGCTATGAGGACCTGGCCGTCGGACGGCGCGCTTGGGGCGGGCAGGTCTTCACGGTCGTCTATGCGGAAGGAAAGTGCGGCGATCAGCGCGTCCTCCGCGAGGAAAATGGATTCGTCCCAAGTCGCCGCGCCGGTAGTGGCTCCGTAGACGTCGGGGAACGTGACGACGTATCCGTAACCTTCCTCGACGTCGGGGGTCATGTCGCAGGGGTAGGCGTATCGCATGGTTAGAACCTCGCAGGATTATAGCGCTCCTAAGCCGGAACGCGCTCGCCGGCTTTCACCGCTTCGCGCGCCGCCGCCACTTGCGCCGGAGTCGATTCCCAATCCAAATCCAGCAGGTCGCGGATGTCGGATTCGCCGACGCCCAGCGCGCGCGCCAATTCGGATTGCGACACGCCGCGCTCGCGCATCTCGGTGTACAGATCGAGCTTGGCGGACTGCAGGGGTGGGACGGTTATGAGGACTTGCCCTTCGGACAGCGCGCTTGGGGTGGGCAGCGGGACCCAGTTGCCAATGTAAAACAACAGGGAGGCGATTAGCGCGTCTTCCGCCAAGTAGAGGGATTCTTCTACGGTCCTGCCGCAGGTGATCGCCTCCGGAATGTCGGGGAATGTCACGACGAACCATCCCTCGTCTTCGACGTCGGGAACCATGTCGCAGGGGTAAGCGTATGTCATGTGGCTAGAACCTCTCCCTGTCTATGTCGAGCTGTTTGAACAATCCCATCAACCCTCTCTGGGAAAGCTCGCCATGTTTTACGATTGTTTGGCGTTCGCCGATGCAAACAAGGGTATGGCTGCCCTTGCCGCGCCGCCTGTCGATATGAAAATCGCGATTCGTCCGCCGAGCGTAGCGCCGCGCGCGTCTGATGAATTCGCTGCCGTTCATGGTTTTGATTATAGCGCCGTCGCGGGCGCGGCGGGCGGGCTTGGTTTCGCGCCGGACCCGCCGCGCTTGGCTTGATGCGCGAGCGCTAACTAGCGCTACGAATTCGCCGCCATCACTTCCACTAGCTCGCGGACGGCGTCGGCGGAGTGGCGCAGGGCGGCGCTTTCCGCGTCGGTGAGGGCGAACTCGATTATCCCCTCCACGCCGCCCGCGCCCAGGCGGACGGGGACGCCCACATACAGCCCATCAATGCCGTATTCGCCCTCCAGATAGGCGGTGCAGGGCAGTATCTCGCGGCGGTCGAACAGTATCGCCTCCACCATCTGCGCTATGGCGGCGGACGGGGCGTAGTAGGCGCTGCCCGTCTTGAGCAGGTTCACTATCTCCGCGCCGCCGTCTTGGGTGCGGCGCACTATGGCGTCCACGCGCTCCGGCGGCAGGATTTGGGCGATGGGCTGCCCGCCCACCGTCGTGCTGGCGGTGACGGGAACCATCGTGTCGCCGTGTCCGCCGAGGACATACGCCTCCACCGAGTTGACCGACGCGCCCAGCTCGGCGGCTAGGAAGGTTCGGAATCTCGCGGTGTCCAGTATCCCCGCCATGCCGACTACGCGCTCTTTGGGGAATCCGCTCACCTGGAACGCGCGCTGAGCCATGGCGTCAAGCGGGTTGGTGACGACCACCAGAACGCAGTCCGGCGAGTGCTTCGCCACTTCGCGCGTTACGGACGTGACGATGTTCATGTTGGTGAGCAGCAGGTCGTCGCGGCTCATCCCCGGACGGCGCGCGACGCCGGAGGTTATGACGACGACGTCCGAGCCGGCGGTGTCGGCGTAGTCGTTCGTTCCGAGCGCGCTGGCGTCGGAGCCGATGACGGGGCCGGACTGCAGCATGTCGAGCGCCTTGCCCTGCGGCAAGCCTTCGACGATGTCCACTAGGACGACGTCGGCGTACCCTTTGTCGAAAATCCTCTGCGCGGCGGTCGCGCCGACGTTGCCCGCGCCTACGATGGTCACTTTGCTTCTTGGCATTTGGGTTCCTTGTGTGATTAGTTTCTAGCGGTTGGTGGTCAGTGGTTGGTTGGAGCGGGAAGGTCATCGCGCTCCGCGTCCGATTTCGCCCCCGCCGCGTCCGATTTCCGTCCCGCCGCGTCCGATTTCCGTCCCGCCGCGTCCGATTTCCGTCCCGCCATTCCCCTATTCTTCACCCCGTCATTCCCGCGAAGGCGGGAATCCAGACGGCGAACGCCGTTCTGCGCGGGTTTCCGCGCGATTTGTTGGCGAGCGGGAACGCGCCTGGCGGCGCGTCACCCTCACCCTAGCCCTCTCCCATAAAGGGAGAGGGGATTTGTTGGCTTCAATTCAAGTTTGATTTCGGGTGGCTGTCTCGGTTGGTCGACTCTGGATTCCCGCCTTCACGGGAATGACGGGGCGGGATGGCGAGTAGAGTGGATTTGTCGGTTGCGTTCGGAGTTTGGTTTACAGTCGCTATGTTGGTCGCCGCCTTCTGGATTCCCGCCTTCGCGGGAATGACGGGGGGCGGAACGCGGAGAAGGCGCTCTCGCCGCCCTCTCTCTTACCCCGCCGCCTTCACGTACTCATCCCAGCGCGTCTCAAGCGTCGGGTCGGCTACTGTGTCCATGATGTACTGTCCGAACTCGGCGCTGGTGGCGCCGGTGTCGCGTCCGGTCATGACGATTTTGCGCTCGTACTGTCCGCAGACGTCTATCGCCTTGTGCAGGCGCGCGCCGATTTCGGTGAAGCCGATGTGCTCCAGCATCATCGCGCCGGCGCGGAGCAGGGAGCTGGGGTCGGCGAAGTGGGCGCGGCCCGTCCGCACCATGCGCGGGGCGCTGCCGTGTATCGCCTCGAACATGGCGTAGCGCTTGCCCACATTGGCGCTGCCCGCCGTCCCCACGCCGCCCTGTATCTGCGCCGCCTCGTCCGTCAGGATGTCGCCGTACAGGTTGGGCAGGGCGAGAACCTGAAAGTCCTTCTGGCGCGCCGGGTTGATGAGCGCGGCGGTCATGATGTCGATGTACCAGCCGTCCCACTCGATGCCGGGGTAATTTTCCGACACTTCCCGCGCGATGTCCAGAAACTTGCCGTCTGTGGTCTTGACGATGTTCGCCTTCGTGACGATGGTCACGCGCTCGCGCCCCGTCCTCTGGGCGTGGGCGAAGGCGGCGTCTATGATGCGGCGCGAGCCCTGCGTGGTGATTACGCGGAAGTCCATCGCCAGGTCGTCCGTCACGTTCAGCCCCTGGCTGCCGACGGCGTACATGTCCTCCGTGTTCTCGCGGAAGAACGTCCAGTCGATGCCCTCGGACGGAATCCGCACCGGGCGGATGTTGGCGAACAGGTCGAGCTCTTTCCGCATGGCGACGTTGGCGCTCTCGAGGTTGGGCCAGCCGTCCCCTCGCTCCGGGGTGTGCGTCGGCCCCTTGAGCGTCACGTGGCAGTCCTTTATCTCGGCGAGGACGTCGTCGGGGATGGACTGCATGCGCTCGGCGCGGTTCTCGATGGTCAAGCCGTCGATGACGCGGAACTCGACCTTGCCGGATTCGACTTCGGGCTTGAGCAGGCGCTCCAGAACCGTCTGCGTCTCCGCGCTGATGGTCGGCCCTATGCCGTCCCCGCCCAGCATCCCGACGATTATCGGGGAGACGTTTTCGTATTTCACCCAGTCCGGCTCGCTCTTGAGGCGCTCCACGCGCTCCAGCTGCTGGGCGACGACCTGCCCGTAATGCTCTTTCGCCGCTTCGATTATTCGGTCGTTGGACAAGATGGGACTCCTTAGTGATTAGTGATTAGTGGTCAATTGTTGGTTGCCATTATGGACGATTATCGCGCCGCCGTTCCCTATTTTCTTCGCGCCTCTGCGCCTTCGCGCCTTTGCGTCAAATCCCTTCCCCGCTATCCGTCCGCGCGGATCACCGCCAGCGTCTGCTCGCGGACTACCTGCGTTCCGATGGGGACGGGCAACGACGCCACGACGCCGCTCGCGGGCGCTGGGATTGTATTTTGCATCTTCATCGCTTCCAAGACCAGCAGCGGCGCGCCGCGCTCCACGCGGTCGCCCTCGGACGCCGATACGCTCACCAGCATCCCCGGCATGGGGGATTTGACGGCGATTTCGCCCTCCGCCGTCGCCGGCTCGCTCGCAACCGCCGGCGGCGGCGCGGACGGCGATTCGGCGGCGGACGGCGCTCGGACGGCGGGCGCGGATTCCGAGACGCCGGCGGAAATTCCCCCGACGGGGTCGACGTCCACTTCGTACATTCTGCCGCCCACATAGACGTTGAATCGCCGGGCGCGTCCGCTGGGCGGCGGGGCGTCGTCGGCGGACGCGGCGGCGGTTTCGGCGGGCGGCGCGGCGCTCGGCGGGCTTTCGGATGCGGCGCTCGGCGCGTCTTCCAAGCCGCCCTTGATTCGCAGAAAGCGCTCGCCCGTCTGCGGATAGAGCGCGTATATAAGGACGTCGTCGATGTCGTCCGTGAGATGCGCCACGGCGTCTTTGGCGGCGTCCAATTCGGGCGCGACGGCGTCGCCGGGGCGCTTCGGAGCGGGGGCGGCGCCTTGACTGTCCGCGAGCGCCGGATTCGCGAGAAGCTCGGCGCTGGGCGGCGAGACCGGCTCGCCGTATCCCCCGCGCAGATATTCCTTGACCGGCTCCGACATGGCGGCGTAGCGCCCGAACAGCACGTTGGACACCGCCTGCGCGCCGACCATCTGGCTCATCGGCGTGACCAGCGGCGGGTAGCCCAGCTCGGCGCGCGTTCGGGGGATTTCGGCGAGAACCTCATCCAGCCGGTCTATGGCGTCCGCCTCGCGCAGCTGCGATACCAGGTTGGACGCCATGCCGCCCGGTATCTGATGGCTCAGCACGCGGGCGTCTATGACGGCGGCGCGCGTCGTCCGCATATGCTCGGCGTACTTGGGCAGAATCGCCTCCAGCCGGTCGCCGATGTCGAGCAGGGCGGCGAGCGGGACGTTCGGGTCGCGCGCCGTCCCCGCCAGCGCCACGGCGATGGGCTCGACCGCCGGCTGGGAAGTCCGCAACGCCAGCGGCGCGAGGCAGACGTCCAGAATGTCCAACCCCGCCTCCGCCGCCTTGAGCGCGCTCATGGACGCCATGCCGCTGGTGTAGTGGCAATGCAGCTGCAAGGGGACGCCGCCCAGCTCCGCCTTGAGCGCCGAGATGAGTTCGTAAGCGTCATACGGCGCGAGCAGCCCGCCCATGTCCTTGACGCAGACGCTGTCCGCGCCCATGTCGCGCAGGCTGCGCGCTTTGGCGATGTAGTAATCGAGGTTGTAGATGTCGCCGCCCATGCGCCCCTCGTCCGTGACGGTGTAGCAGATGGTCAGCTGCAGACGCTTCCCCGCGCGCTTGACGGCGTCGGCGGCGCGCTCGAGGTTGGGTTCGTAGTTGAGGGCGTCGAAGACCCTGAACACGTCGACCCCGTTCGCGGCGGCGCGCTCGACGAAGGCGTCGACGACGTCGTCCGCGTAAGTGCGGTAGCCGACCAGCGACTGCCCGCGCAGAAGCATGGAGAGCGGCGTGTTGGGCAGAAGCGCCTTGAAAGTCCGCAGGCGCTCCCACGGGTCTTCGTAAAGAAAGCGCGTGGCGGCGTCGAAAGTGGCGCCGCCCCAGACTTCCATGGAGTGGAAGCCGACGGCGTCCATAGCCGCCGCGAGCGGCGCCATGTCCTCCGTCCGCAGACGGGTAGCCATGAGAGACTGATGGGCGTCCCGGAAGGTCGTGTCGCTGAGTTTTAGGGGGGTGGTCATATAACTTCCGCCATCGCTGTCGTTTATGCGGGACGACGCCATATCGTCGCCGCTCGTTCGGCAAGCTCGCGCCCGCGTTGTTCAATTGTTTCCGCGTTCCATTCGTCCAAGTCCTTGAGTGACGAGTTTAGCGCAAAACTGGATTGCGCCAAAAACGTCTTTTTCTCGCGGAAGGGCTTGTCGCTCATCTCGGAATTGTATCCTGTGAGCGTGAGATTTCCAAGCGTATGGATTAGGCGGCTGTGAATCTCGACCGAATTCGGTCCGAGCGCGTCCCGCCATTGGCGCGTCAGATTCTGCGGCATGATGTGTTCTATGGAGGCGTTTTCTAGGTTCGGGGGTTCCTTCAACCTGAGAGAACGCTCCAAAGAGCGCTCCAGCGTGCTTAGGATAATCCATGCGCGCGGGTATCGGGCATTGGCGACGTACAATTCACGCCGCAAAAACCCTTGAATGAAATCTTGGTCGTTAGCCCAGCGGTAGTTTCGCAGGACATGCAACGAAGATTCAACGAACGAGTTTTCGTTGAATTCCGCTTCCCTCAGCATGCGCGCGAAGATGTTTCGCAAGCCCGACTGAGTGAATCCCGTCACATGGCGACGAACTACGAAGGATTCAATCATCTCTATGACGGCTTCCAGCTCATTCGCGCCAATGTGTCCGAGGCGAACGTGCGATATGGCTTTCATCAGAAACGTGTCCGCCGCATCAACCCCCCACTGATGAAGGCGGTGGATTCGCTCCGAAATCGCCCTGTTCTTTCCATGCGCTATCGGCAAGACGGCTTCCAAGTAGTAATCGGAAAACTCATGGAACTCTTTTAGGGCGTTTATGATTGCGTCGTCATCCACGCCGGGGCCTATCAGGTTACGAACGCCATCGAAGATGACGTCCCTTTCCAACTTGATCAGACTGCCGTCCATCATCAGATAGCGCCAGAAGAAGCGTTCCTGACGCCGATCCAAACTTTCTTGCATCGGATACCAGTATTTTTCGTAAGCGGCGTCCTGCTTCTGCGGGTCTAGGATGTTCATGAACATGTAGTTTCGGATTAGGTCCGCTGCGTCCAGCGTTAGCCCGGTGTAATTCAGGCTTTCGAAAATGCGGTTGGGGTTGTCGTTGCCGTCGAGCGTGATGCTGACCATATCGAGCCTTGAGGCGATGCAGTTGACAAGCTTTCGCAAATCCAGCGGAGCGCCGTTCACGTCGCCCCGGCTAAGGGCGCGGGAGAAGTACCGCCGCGCCGCGCCAATCCGAGTTTCGCCTGGCGCGTCGCCGTCAATCATGGCGCGAAACGGAGCGGCGTCTCTCATTGTAGGCGCGAGCTTGTTTCTCTCGTCGGGGTAGTCCGCGAATTCGTTTATCAGATACGTTTTCTGAATCGCTTCCGGCAGGTTGCCCCACCTGTCCGATTCTCGCCCTGCTTGGTCTCGAATGGCGCAGAGCAGTATCATCAGCGTGGTAAGCCGCTGCTGTCCGTCTATGACCGAAAATTTGATCACGCCGCCCGCCGCGCTCCCCATCGACTGCGTGACCGCCGAGCCGACAAAGTGGGTTATCGACTCGTCCTCGCCGTATATCCCCAGGATGTCGTCCCACAGTCTCGTCCACTGGGTTTCTCCCCAACTGTAGGTTCTCTGGAACAACGGGATACGGTACTGGACGTTCGTACCCAGCATGCCCTGAAGTTTGGCTTTACGGACTTCTTCCATTCTGCCGCCCCTACCTCAGCGCCTCTATCTGCTCGTTCAGCGCGCTTACTTGGCGGTTCAGGCCGTTCCGCATTATGCGCGCGTGGTTCATTATTCTGCCGGCGTGGCTTTCTATCGTTTCGGCGGATTTGCTGATTTCGTCCAGTTTCGCCGTTTCGCGGATTATCTCGGCTATCGCCTTGTCCACCGCCTCGAAATCCGTTTCGGATTCCCCTTCGGCGGCTTTGGATTGGACGGAGATAGCCTTGGCGACCGAGACGCCGGCGTCGAAGACCACGTCGCTCGCCGGGTCTTGGGCGTCCCAGACTATCAGCACGTCGTCGCCGCGGCGGGCGAAGGTTTGGAAGCCGGCGCTGGCGGCGGAGTTGGCGGACAGGACGAACAAGCCCACGCCCGCGCCCCGATTTCGGCGCGCCTCGTCCAGCTCGGCGAGCGCCTTGCCGGGCGAATACGATGCGTCGTCTTTCGCCTCGATGACGATTTTCGCGCCGGCGGCGGCGTGTTCGGGGGGGAGCGTTATCACGGCGTCCCCGACGCGCCGTCCGCGCAGAAGCCCCGTCGTCGCCCCCGTCCGCTCCACGACGTCCCCCGCGCCTTCGCCGCGCCGCTTGACGAAGTCGAAGACGTCGTCCTCGAACGCCACCCCGCGCCGCGTGGAGCGCTCGGATTCCTCTCGCGTGGCGGTCATCTCCGCTATCTTGGCGAGCATTTCGCCCTGCTGCGTCAGCATGTCGCCCTGCCGCGTGAGAAAGTCCGCTTGGAACTTCTCGTTTGCCTGCCGCTGCCTTTCGATTTCGTCCAGCAGCTGCTTTCTCATGCGCGCGAGCGCGGAGCCTTCCTCGTCGAGCGAGAACTCCCTGCTGATTCGCGTCTGCGCCTCCGATACGCGGTTCCACAGGCGCGAGAGGGCGGAGTCTTCCTTATTGAGCGAGAATTCGTCCGTTACCGTTTCGATGCGGTTGTCGATGGCGTCTTTCAGGTCGCCGTGCGACTCTTTCAGCTCGCCGACGAGACGCCGCAGCGCGCCTTCGCCGTTGTCGAGCGAGAACTCGCGCAGGATGATTTCGCGCTGGGCGGCGAGCGTCTCTTCGGTGGTCTTGGCGATGCTCAGGATGACGCCGTCGGACGCCTTCGGGTCGAGCGCGTTCATCAGCGGGCTGCTGGCGCCGATGCGGGCGTCCAGCGTTTTGGCGAGCTCGGAGCCGTCGCCGTCAATCCGCGCGCGGATGACGCGCTCCAGCTCGCCGTCGTTCTCCACAAGCCGCTTGACGCGCTGGCTGAACTGCCCGCCATTCGGGTCGAAATAGTGGGCGAGGCTGGCGTTTATCTTGTCGGCGACGCCGACCTGGTGGCGCGTCAGGGCGCTCTCGACGTTCTCGATGATGCGCTCGCCTTCCTGGCGGACGCGCTCGGCGTCTATTCTGCCGCGCGCCTGCCGCAGGGCTATCGCGCCTATCTTGAGGGCGGACAGGGCGAAATCGCGCCGCTCGCCTTCGTCGGCGTACTCGGCGAGTATCCCGCGCAGCTCCGGGTCGGATATGGGCAGCGCCAGCTCCAAGACGCCCGCGCCGTTTTGGGACGCGCCGTTATGCGCCGCCGCGCCGTTCGCGCCGTTGGGCATGCCGCCGCCCGCCGTTAGAATCGTTTTTTGCATGATGCAACCGCCTTTGTGGTGGTGTCTATCGCTGGGTTGCGTTCAGTCGGTTCGAAATCACCGCGACCATATTTCAACGGCGCGCTCGGCGAGGTCTGACGCCCTTCGCCGGATTGTCTCCGCGTTCCATTCATCGCGTTTCGTGATCCAGTTGTTAAGCGAGAATTTGGATTTCTCCAGCATCGCCTTTTTCTCGGCGAACGGTTTGTTGCCTAGTTGGGAATTGTACCCTGTGAGGGTAAGATTTCCAATGGTATGCAACAACTCGGCGTGAATCTCGTCGGCGTCCGCGCCGAGCGCCGCCCGCCATTCGCCGCTCAGTGCTTGCGGCATGACGTGTTCTATTGTGATGTTTTGGTCGATTTCCGCTCTCTCTTTGTCGGTGAATGACCGCTCAATGGATGAGAGAATCAGCCCCGCCCTAGCGAGTCTCGACTGGTTGTAAAGGTGGAACCTGACGAATCCATTGCGAAACTCGTTGTCCGACGGCCAGTAGCCCCTGTTCAGCAGATGGTCGCGAGAAGACGCGGCGAAATTGTTGAAGTCCACCTGCGCCGTCATGCGGGTGAATAGCCTTCGCAACTGATTCGACCGCACGCCGCATATCGTCCTGCGGACTAGGAATGATTCTATCATTCGGATGACTTCGTTCATGTCGCCGACGCTGACGTCGCCCGCTTGAACGTGGTCCAGCGCCTTCATCAGAAAGACGTCCGCCACCGTAACCCCCCACTGGTTCAAGCGCTTTATCCTGTCAGCGGTAGTTGGATGCAGACCGTCTTCGGATACTCCGGCAACGTGGGCGTAGTGCCGGGAGAACCTGTGAAAGTCCCGCAATTTCTCCAAGACGCTCTCGCTGGTTGGAGAAGCCCCCACCAGGTCTTTTACGCCCGGGAAAACAACGTCGCGGCGGTTGGGCAGGAATCTGCCGCTCAGCATCAGGTAATGCCAGAAGAATGAGGTAGTCAATGCCCCGAGAGTTTCCTGCATCGGATACCAGTGTTCATTATAGGCTCTATCTTGCTGGTCTGGCGCGATGTTCATGAACAGATAGTTTCGGATTAGGTCGTCGGCGTCCAGTTGCACTCCGTGGAAGTTCAGGCTTTCGAAGATTTTGTTGGGGTTGTCGACATGTTCAAGCGTAACGCTAACCAATTCGAGATGGTTGGCGACGCATATCTCCAAGTCGCTCAAGTTTATGGGGTTGCCGCGCGCGTCGCCGCGATTCAGGGCGTTGTCGAAGTATCCCCGCGCTCTCAGGATGAGATGGGAGCCTTTCGGTCGGTCGCCGTTTTCGATTACGGCTCGGAAGGTCGAGTTGTCGGCGCGCCCCGGGCTGAGTTTGATTCGCTCCGCCGGGTCGGAGGCGAATTCGTTTGTCAGATACATTTGATGTATCTTGTCGGAGAGGTTGCCCCACTTCTCCGTGTCCCGCCCAGCCCTGTCTCGGACCGCGGCGAGAAGCGTCATCAGGGTGGTGAGCCGCTGCTGCCCGTCTATCACCGCGAATTTGGCGACAGTGCCGGCGATTGGCGGAAACGGATGCGTGACCACCGAGCCGACGAAGTGGTTTCGCCGCTCGCCCGGCTCCATGGCGTACACTTCCATGAGGTCGCTCCAGAGCTGTCCCCACTCCCTTGTGTTCCAAGTGTAGGAACGCTGGAAAAGTGGGATGCGGTACTGAACGAGACCCGTCATCAGAGTATGGAAAGGCACTTGGCGCGCCTGCATGTCATCTTCTCCTTATTGCCTTACCCCGTCCCCCGCCACGCCGCGCTCGCGCCGTAGCCGCGAACGCCGATTCCGGATTCCCTCCGCGCCGCCATGCGCCACGCGGATATTTTTGTCCTATCCCTAATCCCCGCCGCCGATTCCGTTTCCGCCGCTTCTTCTCGCAGGAAGGCGTCCACCGCCGCCGCGATTATCGCCGCGATGTTTTCGCCGCCGCCGCCAATGTCCGCGTCTTGCGCCGCGCCGCTCACAGCGGGATGCTCCCGTGCTTCTTGGGCGGCAGGCTTTCGCGCTTGTCCGCCAGCATTTCCAGCGAGCGGATTATCTTGGCGCGGGTGTCCGCCGGGTCTATCACGTCGTCTATCATCCCCCGCGCGGCGGCGATGTAGGGGTTCATCAGGCGCGATTCGTAGTCTGCTATCAGCTCGGCGCGGCGGGCGTCCGGGTCTTCGGCGGAGCGGATTTCGTTGCGGTGGACGATGTTCACCGCGCCGCCCGCGCCCATCACCGCCACCTCGCCGGTGGGCCACGCCAAGTTGACGTCGCTCTGCAGATTCTTGCTGCTCATCACGATGTACGCGCCGCCGTAAGCCTTGCGCGTGAGCAGGCTTATCTTGGGGACGGTCGCCTCCGCGTAGGCGAAAATCAGCTTGGCGCCGTGCCGGATGATGCCGCCGTATTCCTGATTGGAGCCGGGCATGAAGCCGGGGACGTCTATGAAAGTGACCAGCGGGATGTTGAAGGCGTCGCAGAAGCGCACGAACCGCGCCGCCTTCACGGACGCGTCGATGTCCAAAACGCCCGCCATGTGGTTGGGCTGGTTGGCGACCACGCCCGCCGCGCGCCCGCCGAAGCGCGCGAAGCCGACCATGATGTTGCGCGCGAAACCCTCGTGAACCTGCATGAAAGCGCCGCCGTCCGCCGCCCGCCCGATGACGTCCAGCATGTCGTAGGGCTGATTGGGGTTGTCGGGGACGATGTGCGGCATCTCGTCGGCGCTCCCCGCCGGCGGCTCGGCGGCGGGCGCGGGCGGCGGATCCTGCATGTTGTTCGGCGGCAGGAATCCGAGCAGACGCCGCGCTTGGGCGAGGCAGGCTTCCTCGCCCTCGATTGCGAAATGCGCCACCCCGCTCCGCGTGGCGTGGGCGGACGCGCCGCCCAAATCCTCGTGGCTGATGTCCTCGCCCGTGACGGAGCGTATCACGTCGGGCCCCGTGATGTACATTTGCCCGACGCCGGACGCCATGAAGATGAAGTCCGTCAGCGCCGGCGAATAAGTGGCGCCGCCGGCGGCGGGCCCCAAGATGATCGAGATTTGCGGAATGACCCCCGACGCCCGCGCGTTGCGGTGGAAGATGGCGCTGTAGCCGGCGAGGCTGTCGACGCCCTCTTGGATGCGCGCGCCGCCGGAGTCGATGAGTCCGACCACCGGCGCGCCCACGCTCATGGCGAGGTCCATCACTTTGCAGATTTTCTGCGCCACCGCCTCCGAGAGCGACCCGCCCAGCACGGTGAAATCCTGCGAGTAGATGAACACCCGCCGCCCGTCGACTTCGCCGTAGCCGGTCACGACGGCGTCGCCGAGGAAGCGCTGGGAGTCCAGCCCGAATTCGGCGGCGCGGTGGACTACGAAGGCGTCGAGTTCCTCGAACGAGCCTTCGTCGAGCAGAAGGTCGATGCGCTCGCGGGCGGCGAGCTTGCCGCGCCGATGCTGCGCCTCGATGCGCCGAGCGCCGCCGCCGAGCAGCGCCTCCTCGCGCATCGCCCGCAACCGGGCGAGCTTGTTTGGTTTGCGTCTGATGACCATGCTGATAAAAGAAGAAGCCGGCGAACCGCGCCCTTTCGTGGTTTTGCGAAACAGTGTAACCGCAAACGGGGGGGAATGGCTAGGGGGGGATGCGTTTCCGCCGCTCGTCCATTTCCGCTTTCCCGCCCCCGCCGTTCCCGCTTTCCGCCCCTCGCCGTTCCCGCTTTCCGCCCCTAGTCGTTCCCGCTTTCCTGCTCCGCCGTCATTCCCGCGAAGGCGGGAATCCAGAAGGGCGCGGCCAAGATAGCCGCCCGAAACCAATCTTGAATCGCAACCAACGCATCCCCATGGGCTTATAGGGGGTATGTTTGGCGGATTTAGGCGCGTATTGGACGCTTCCGCCCCCCGCCGCCGTCATTCCCGCGAAGGCGGGAATCCAGAGTGGAACGACCGACTTAGCAACTGGAACCCAAGCCCGAATCGCGAGCGATAAATCCCTTCTCCCTTGATGGGCTTGCAAGGGCATGTTTAGCGGATTTAGGCGCGGATGCCTTAAATCATCTTCTGAAAACCGCTTGACCGGCGGATTTATGAACGATATAATGTTCTTATAGGAATAGGCTAGGGTGGCGCGACGCGACCGAACCGCGTGAAATTGATAACAAGAAACCAAGCGGACGAGACGCTTGTACCGCTCGCCGAATGTGAGCGCGGAGCCGAAAGCGAGGATGAGCGGAATGTCGGCCAACATGGAAATGGAATCGGAAGCGTCGGCGTTCAAGGCGATGGACGCCCTGCGCGCGGACATAATGCGGGCGGACGCGGACGACCCCCGCGAAACGGACGGCCTGCTTAGGCGGGCGCTGGTCGAGGGGATAAAATATACCCGTCTGCCCCGCTGGCGCATCGACGACGACGAATACGGCGCGAAGAAGAACTTTATGAACTGCAAGAATCGGGTTCGCGGCGTCCTGGACGACGAAGGCGGCGGCGACTTGTGGAGCGCGACGAGCGCTCTGATGGCGGGCGCGGTCTATTTGGGCGGCGGCGCGCTTGGATGCGCCTGCGGATGCGGAGAAGACGGCGGCTTCGCGGCGTGGGCGGAGAACACGCCGCTGATAGACGTCAGCTCCGGCTTCCGCGAACTGTCGCCGGCGGGCGAAAGCCTGGCGCTTGAGCTGGCGCGGATAGCCGTCGACGGCGAACTGTTCAGCGCGCTGAGGCTGTGGGTCTATTCCAACGGCGAACGCCCCTGGCTGTCGGACGCGGCGCATTTTCTCGCGTTCGCCATGATGAGGGTCAAGGGGCGCGAAAAGGAATTGGCGCGCGGCGCGCTGGCTCTGCTGCACGACGTCGACTAGAGTCCAAAGCAAGATGGGCGCGGCGCTCTATCAGGTGTCTGCTCCGTGCCCGAAACCGTCCATCGGCGCGGACGCCTTGAATTGTCTGCCGAAAACCGCTTGACCGGCGATGATTTGCGCGATAGAATGTTCTTATAGCCGAAGCGTCAATCGCCATAACGGATAAATCGGAGTCAGCCCAAAATGCCCGCCCCAAACGCCGACCGCCTCAACCGAACCGTCTTCATCGGCGACAACCTGCCGTTTCTGAAAAGCCTGGATTCCGAAAGCGTCGACCTGGTGGTGACCGACCCGCCCTTCGGCAAGACGCGGACTTTCGTCGGTGCCCTCAAGCCGCCGCTGAGTTCTGACGAGCGGCGCGTCGAGCGCGATTTGATGGCGGGTTGGGGCGTGTCCGACGCCGACGGCGCCCACGAGCTGGGGATTGAATACCCCGACCAAACGGGAACGACGGCGCAGTTCAGCGATTTATGGGATTTCCGCCTGCACGTCTATGAGGACTGGCTGGAATCCCTGCAAAGCGCCTGCCCCGGCGCGTGGTGGCTCATCCACTCCGCGCGCTATACGCACGGGGACGGCACCGCCGCCTACATCGCGTTCATGACGGAGCGGATGCTTGAGTTGCATCGCGTCTTGAAGCCGACGGGCGGCGTTTATCTCCATTGCGACCACGAAGCCAACGCCTATCTGCGCCAGATGATGGACGCGGTGTTCGGGAGCGCCAATTTCAGGAACGAAATCGCGTGGGGCTACCGCACCGGCGGAGTCAGCAAGCGCTACTGGCCGCGCAAGCACGACACTATACTGTTCTACGTCAAGTCCGAAGCCCGCTACCGCCACAACCCGCTCAAAGAGCGCGTTATATACGAGCGCCCATTTTTCAACGCGCAGTTCGACGAAGACGGGCGTCCGTTCGCCGACGTTTATGTCCGCGACATCTGGGACGAAGTCATCAAGCCCCTAATCAACACGTCTAAAGAGCGAACCGGCTACCCCACACAGAAGCCGCAGGCGCTTGCGCGGCGCATCATAGAGGCGTCAAGCGCCCCCGGCGATTTGGTTTTGGACTGTTTCGCCGGATGCGCCTACGTCCCCGTGGCGGCTGAGCAATTGGGGCGGCGCTGGCTCGCCTGCGACTGGTCGCCGCGAGCGTGGACGGTCGTCCGAAGGCAGTTCCGCAAGCAGCCGGATTTGCGCGTCGTCGCGGAAGGCGAGTTCGCCGAGTCCGAACCGGATGAGGGCGTTCAGCCCGATTCGGGCGACCGCCGCATCATCCGCGTTCGCGGGCCGAACGACCTCCCCGAACGCTCCGCGCCCGACCAAGCGGTTCGGCGAACAATCCCGCGGCTGCCCGCTCCGACATTCAAGCGCCGCCCGGTCGAATCCCATCAGGCGATATGGGACGCCTTCGTGGAAGAGTGGGGGACGGCGTGCTGGTACTGCGGCGTGGAGAAGCGCCGCAGCCGCCGCGAGCTGCAGCTCGACTACATCGAGCCGAACAAGCGCGACGGCACAAACGACGACTGCTGGAACAGGGCGCTCGCCTGCATGGACTGCAACGGGGACAAGAGCGACGTCCTGACTCCGCGGCAGACCATCGACTTTGCTTTCGCGGAGGGGCGCATCCCCACCCGCTCGCGGCGGGACGAACAGGCTGATGCGTTCGCGCGCCGCCGCGAATGGGCGGTCCAACGATGGGAGAAAATCAAGCCGCGCGGTTTGGCGGAATAGTCGTTCCGCCGCCGTCTCGGATTCCCGCCCCCCGCTTCCGCGCGGAGTCGCCGCCTAGGTAGTGTTGACATAAGGATAATTTGGAAGATTCTCGCGCCAAAATCTCCAATTCCCCCTTGCAAAGGTATGTTCATGGAAAACAAGCCCTAATCGCGAGCGATGAATCCCCTCTCCCTTGATGGGAGAGGGCTAGGGTGAGGGTGTCTGCGCCGCTAGGCGCAGTCCCGCGCGGTTTGCCCGCCGCCCCCGCTCACTCTTCTCTCTAATGTCAACGCCGCCTAGAAAACGGGCGCGCCCAACCGCTATGATTGCGCCGAACGCCGAGCGCGTCCGACCGCGCGAATATCAGCGAAGAGGAATGTACAGTTGAACCATCCCACACTGCTAGACGTCATAGAGGCGAATAAGCGAATAGCCGGGCATGTGACCCGGACGCCGCTCCACCGCTACATCGGTTTGGAGAAGTTGCTGGGCGCGGCGGAGGTTTACGTCAAGCACGAAAACCACCAGCGTCTGGGCGCGTTCAAGATGCGCGGGGGGATAAACCTGCTGGCGCAGCTCTCACGCGAAGAGCTGGACAGGGGCGTGGCGACGGCGTCCAGCGGCAATCACGGGCAGTCCATCGCCTACGCCGCGGCGGTGTTCGGCTCCAAAGCATACATCGCCGTGCCGGAGGGGGCGAACCCCGGCAAGGTGGCGTCCATGCGGAATCTGGGCGCGGAGGTCATCCACCACGGGACTTACTTCGACGAGTCGCGCGGCTACATAGAGCGCCTTTCGCGCGAGGAGGGCTACCGCTACATACACGCCGTCAACGAGCCGCGCCTCATCGCGGGGGTGGGGACTTACAGCCTCGAAATCATGGAAGACCTGCCGGACGCGGACATGATAATCGTCCCCGTCGGCGGCGGCAGCGGCGCTTGCGGCGCGTGCATCGCGGCGAAGTCGGTCAACCCGAACGTTGAAATCATCGGCGTGCAGGGTTCGCAGGCGCCGGCGGCGTATCTGTCTTGGGAGCGCGGCGAAGTGGTCGAGGCGCCCATGGCGTCCATAGCCGAGGGACTGGCGACGGGCAGCGGCTACGAACTCACCCAGAGCATCCTCAAGAAGCATCTGGACGACTTCATCCTAGTCACGGACGACGAGATGAACGCGGCGATAGTGGCGCATCTGGAGCAGACCCACAATCTGACCGAACACGCGGGCGCGGCGTCGCTGGCGGGCGCGCTGAAGATGCGCGGGCGCCTGTCGGGCAAGAAAGTCGTTCTGGTGATGAGCGGCGGCAACCTGTCGGTGGAGCATCTGCGAGCGGCGCTGGCGGGGGCGTGAGGGCGGCGGGGCTCCAGCGGAAATCCGCGAAAGGGACGGGGGTGTCCGCGCGCAAGACTGCGCCCAGCGGCGCAGGCACCCTCAACCTAGCCCTCGCCCATCAAGGGAGAAGGGATGCGTTGGCTTCATCTCAAGTATGATTTCTAGTGGCTGGCTTTTCCCCGCTTTCGCGAGGATGACGTTGTTGGGCGACTGTGGATTCCCGCCTTCGCGGGAATGACGGGGTGGAATAGCGAGAAGGGATTTGCCGGTTGGGATTCAAGACTGGTTCCAAGTGGCTATCTTGTCCCCGCTTTCGCGAGGATGACGTTGTTGGGCGACTCTGGATTCCCGCTTTCGCGGGAATGACGGGGGCGGGGCGCGGAAAAGGAAATCGCCATCCCCGTTTTCGCGGGGATGGCGCTGTTGTTTCGGCAATCCGCCGGCAATCCGCCGGCAGTCCGCCGCCTTATTCGGTTTCGGCGAGGATGCGCCGCATGCGCGGGGGGATTTCGTCGCGGACGGCGGACGGCAGGTCGTCGTAGGCGCTCATCATCTTCTCCGACACGTCCGCCGCGTCCCAGAGGCGGATGTGGAAGAAGGCGCTCTTGTTCGCTCGTCTCGCTTCGTCCGAGAAGCCGGACATGCTGACCAGCAGTCCGTGCCGCGCGCCGACCGCGCGGACGCTCTCGCTGAGGCGGCGGTAGTCGTCGATGTCCGCCGGGTCGTCGCCCAGCGAGACGCGCGCCAGCAGTCGCGGCTCGTCGAAGCCCATGTCGCCCTTGCCGGCTAGGATGTCCGCGAAGGCGCGCTCGCCGTCTTCGGGCGGCGTCTCCGCGGCGGTGTAGCCGTAGGTTCGCAGAATGGCGGCGGTCAGCCCAGCCAGCCGCGCCCCGCCGAAACGCGCGCGGACATGGCGGGCGACCCGGTCGCGTATCAGCGCGTCCAAGCCCGGCTCGCCGTCCTCATCCGGCTCTTCCATCGCGTCTTCGCCGTCGTATTCCTCCGGCTCCGGAGGCGTCTCGACGAGCGAGATGATGGTCGCGGTCTCTTCCGCCGTTTCGGCGGCGGCGGATTCGGTCTCTTCCGGCGTCTCGGCGGCGGCGGCGGGGGCGGCTTCTTCTTCCGTCTCCGTCGGCGTTTCGTCGGCGCGGGCGAGATAGGCGGCGAGGGCGTTGCTGATGCGCGTCTCCACGCCTTCGCGCTTGACTTGGAAGACGGTGAGCATGCTGCGCATGGCGGTGAGTATGCCGTCGTCGAAGACCTCTCGCGGGACGCCGCTCGCCAGCCACTCCACGTCGCGCGCGTGGCAGGCGTCGAAGGGCATGTCCGGGTCTAGCCGGTAGTCGCCGGTTACGCGCCCCACCGCCACGTCCCGCGTCTTCTTCCGCGGCAACAGCAGCATGTCGCCGGTTTGGATTTCCCTGGCGAATCGCCATATCTGCGAGGCGGCGTTGGCGGCGCTCCGCAGCCTGCCTTCGTAAGGCTGGGATTCGGAGTTCAGATAGTCGCGCAGCGCCTCTCTGTCGCCGAAGCCGGCCACGCTGTCGCGCAGTCCGAAATCCACCAGCGTCACGCCCTCGCTGAGCGCGTATTCTTCGTATTCTCCGTCCGATCCGGCTCTCACTGCCCAAACTTTCATCGGCTGTTCCTTGTCTCCCTTTCCGTTCCGCTTGAACGGCTTGGCTTGGCTGTCTAATCGGCGGCGGGCGCGGCTTGCGGTTCGCCGAAAATGTCCGCCACCTGCTCCTCTTCGATTGTTTCGTTTTCGATCAGATAGTTGGATACGCGGTCGAGCTCCGCTTCGCGCTCGGCGAGAATCCGCGCCGCGGTGCTGTAAGCGCGGTCTATGAGCGAGTGGACTTCGTCGTCTATGCGCTCGGCGACTTTGTCGGAGTAGTCGCGCCGCTCGGCGATTTCGCGCCCCAGAAACACCGCGTCGTCGCTCTTGCCGAACGCGCGCGGGCCTAGTTTCTCGCTCATGCCGAACCGCGTCACCATCGCGCGGGCGATGCCGGTCGCCTGCTCCAGGTCGTTGCTCGCCCCGGTGGTTATCTCGCCGAACGCCAGCTCTTCCGCCGCGCGCCCGCCCATCGCCATGGCGAGCCGCGCCTCGAACTGGTCGCGCGTGATGAGATTGCGGTCTTCCTCCGGCGACGTCTTGGTGTAGCCGCCCGCCTGCCCGCGCGCGATGATGGTGACTTTCGACACCGGGTCGGCGTTCGGCAGGGCGTGGGCGACGATGGCGTGTCCCGCTTCGTGATACGCCGTTATCCTCTTCTCGCGCTCCGTTATCACGCGGCTTTTGCGCGCCGGCCCCATCAGGACGCGGTCTATGGATTCCGCGAACTCCGCCGAGCTTATCAGCGTCTTGGCGCGGCGGGCGGCGAGCAACGCCGCTTCGTTCACCAGGTTGGCGAGGTCGGCCCCGCTGAAGCCCGTCGTCTGGCGCGCCACGCGCTCCAGATTCACGTCCGCGTCCAGCGGCTTGCCGTCCGAGTGGACGACGAGAATCGCCTTCCGCCCGCGCAGGTCGGGGTTGTCCAAAATCACGCGGCGGTCGAAGCGTCCGGGGCGCAAGAGCGCCGGGTCGAGTATGTCGGGGCGGTTCGTCGCCGCTATCACGATGACGTTCGTGCCGGCGTCGAAGCCGTCCATCTCGACCAGAATCTGGTTGAGGGTTTGTTCGCGCTCGTCGTGTCCGCCGCCGAGACCCGCGCCGCGCCGCCGCCCGACGGCGTCTATCTCGTCCACGAAGACGATGCAGGGGGCGTTGCGCTTCGCCTGGTCGAACAGGTCGCGCGCCCGGCTGGCGCCCACGCCGACGAACATTTCGACGAACTCGGAGCCGCTGACGCTGAAGAAGGGCGCCCCGGCTTCGCCGGCGACGGCGCGCGCCATGAGCGTCTTGCCCGCGCCGGGAGGGCCTACCAGCAGCACGCCCTTCGGTATCTTCGCGCCCAGAGCGAGAAAGCGCTCCGGGAACTTGAGGAACTCGACGACTTCCCGCAATTCCTCTTTGGCTTCCTCCACGCCGGCGACGTCGGCGAAGCTGACTTGGGGGCTGTCGCCCATGAACATGCGGGCGCGGCTGCGTCCGAAGTTGAAAGTCTGGTTGGCGCCGCCCTGCGCTTGGCGCATCATGAACAGCAGTATCGCGCCGAAGAAAATCAGCGGCAGGAACTGGATGAAGACGCGGAACAGCGACGAAAGCCCGCCGCCGCCTTGGATGTCCAGACGGAAGCTGGGGTTCACCATGTCAATGTCGGCGCGCTGGAGTATCTCCACGATGGACGACCCGCTCTCTTTTCGGGAAAAGAACGTTTCGCCGGAGCGCGTTGTGACGGTGATGGAGTCGCCGCGCGCCTCGAGCGTTTCTATGTTGCCGCGCGCGGCCATGGCGACCACTTCGTTCAGCGAAATGTCTTCCGCGCCCCCCGACGAGCCGGAGAACAGAGTGAACCCTATGGCGGCGACCGCCACTATGATGAGCAGATATATCAGGGTCTTTCGCATTGCGCCGCCCGTCCGTCCATGCCTGAAAACTATCCGCGCCGGCGCGCCCGCCGAGCGGTCAATTAGGAACGCGCGTCAGTATATCAGATTTGGGGGCGGGATAATAAGAGAGGGTTCGGATGCTATCAGACATTGGCGAAAGGGGCGGCAGCGGGTAAACGCGGAGGGGGATGGCGACCAACAAATCCTTTATCCCTTGCGCCCTTCGCGCCTCCGCGCCTTCGCGTTCCCCATTTCTTTCGCGATCTTCTTTATAATGAGAAAAGTTGACATTCCCGCCGACCGCGCCATACACTGAACAAACATTCGTTTTAGACCGCGTTCGACTTGGAGCGATTTGGACATTATGACGATGAACAACCGCGAAAAACGCGCTTTGGAAATCTTGGGCGGGCTTTGCCGCCTGCCCGCCGTTCCGTTCCACGAGGACGCGCCCGCCGCCTTCATAATGGAGACGCTCGACGCGCTCGGCGTCCCCGCGTTTCGGGACGGCTTCGGCAACATCGTAGCGCGATACCTAGCCGCGCCCGCCGACGGCGGCGACCCGCCCATCGCGTTCGTGGCGCACATGGACCATCCCGGCTTCGAGACCGTCGGGACGGACGACAGCGGCGCCCCCGTCGCCGCCGCTCTGGGCGGCGTTCCCCAATCGTCCCTGCTGACTCCGGTCGACGTCTTCGCGCATCCGCCGGACGGAACGCGCCTCGCCGCCCGAATCGAGCCGCTCGACCCGGACGCGCGCAAAGTCCGCCTCACCGCGCGCGGCGGCGGACAGCTGGACGGCATGGCGCCGCGAACCCCCGTCTCGTTCGATTTGACCGATTTCGAGCTGGACGGCGACATGATACGCGCGCGGGCGCTGGACGACCTCGCCGGCTGCGCCGCGTCGCTCGCCGCCCTTGAGCGGCTGGCGGCGGACGGCGCGGACGCCGACGCCTTCGCCGTCTTCACCCGCGCCGAAGAGGGCGGCTTGTTCGGCGCCCGCCTCATGGCGCAGGCGCGGACGCTCCCGCCGGAGACGCTCATCGTGTCCATAGAATCAAGCCCGCTCATCCCCGGCGTGGAGCAGGGCGCGGGGCCCGTCATCCGAACCGGCGACGCCCTCTACACATTCGACGCGGACGCCGAGCAAGCCCTGATAGTGGCGCGGGACGCCATACGGCAGCGCGACCCGTCCTTCCGATGCCAGCGCCAGCTGATGAGCGGCGGCGTCTGCGAAGCCACCGCCTTCGCCGTCTGGGGATACCGCGCCACCGGCGTGGCGTTCCCGCTCGGCAACTACCACAACGCTACCACGAACGTCCGCGACCCGCAATCCGGCGTGGGCGCGGAGTTCATACGCGCGGACGACTTCTTGGGCGGCGTCTCGCTGCTGGCGGAGGCGGCGGTGAGCGTCGGCAAGCGGCAGGACTCGCCCGCCCGCGCCCGCGTCCGCGAAACGCCGCCCGAAATCAGGGCGCGGATGTCCGAGACGCCGGCGGCGCCTCGCTGACGTCCCAGCCGTCAAGCGTCCAATAGCCCACTTCGGGCAATTCGGAAACCGCCGCCAGCCCCTGCGCGCGCTTGATGCGCTGTATGTTGAACAGATGCGTGATTTCCTCAAAGTAGATATGCCGCATCGTCCCTTCCAGCAGCATCTCCATGCGGTTGGGCGTATCCGTGGCGCGGACGCCGGACGGATGCGCCTGGAGCATCAGCGCCCAACCCTCGCTCAGGTCTTGGGTGATGCCATGCGCCCGCAGAAACCCGGCGTCGCGCTCCGCCAAGACGCGCCGCGCGAGGTCTATGCCCTCCCGCAGCTTGCCGAGTATGATGGGCAGGTCGTGGTACTTGGAATCGTCCATGCGGCGGTCATACGGGGACGCGCCCAAGCCTTCGACGTCCTCCACGCCGTGATCGCCGTCCGGAAACAGCGTATCGCCCCAGCGGATGATTAGCCACCGATAGATGAGCGACGCCATGTGGCTGAGCTGCATGCGGACGCTCCACTCCGCCCACCCGTAATCGGGGGACGTCCAGTCGAGTTGGGCGTCCGAAAGCCCGATGACTTCGTCGGCGATGAGTCCGTAGAGCGCGTCGAACTCCGGGAACAGCGCGGAGCCGGGGGCGCTGTCGGGTACGGTTTGGGAATCTCGCATTTGGGGCTACCCCCTGATGAATAGGGCGATGAGGAACGCCATTGTGACCGCCCAGCCGACAGCGTTCACGACGTACAATCTCTTGAACTGCCAGTCCAGGTCGTCGCGGAATCGCTGAAATTCCTCTCGCAACGCATCGTGGCCCGTCTCGTCGCTCTCGCGCGCATCCCCGGCGGCGTTTCGGTCTGTCATGGCAAGCGCTCCTCAGTCCATTCGCCTGCTTATAGCGGTTGCTTGGGCGCATCATCGTTGACGCTTGTCGCTCAATGCAAGCCGACCGAAATGTACCGTATCTTCCCGTCCGAGTCAAACGGCGTCTCGTCAACTGTTTTCTTGGTCAAAACCGCCGCAGTCCCGACGCAGTAGCGAGAAATTTGCAAAAGGGCGCGAGTTATGCGGAAAACCCATTGCGCCATCCCCCCCATCTGCGTTCCTCCGCGTCTTCGCGGCATAACCCCAATAATGCGGCAAGAGTTCCAGTTCGCGCAGGGCGAAATCCGCGAAATGGAAATCGGGCGGACTTGGGTTCGGTTCGCGGGCAGGGAGGTTCGCGCGCTGGTTCTCTTCAACGAAGACGGCTCGCCGCCCCTGCTCGGCGCGCTCGCCCTGGAAGAGGCGCTCTTGGGAGTGGACCCCGTCCGCCGCCGCCTAATCCCCGTTCGCGGGCTGCTCATGCGGGCGCAAGACGCCTAGCGCGCCTTCCAACTCGCTCGGAAGCGGCGACTCGAACGACGCCCACTCCCCCGTCGTCGGATGCCGGAACCCCAGACGCGCCGCGTGCAGAAAGTGGCGCCCCAGATCGGCGTCCGCCGCGCCGTAGAGCGCGTCGCCGACCACCGGATGCCCTATCGCCGCCAGATGAACGCGGATTTGATGCGTCCGCCCGGTCTTGGGGCGGACTTCCACCAGCGCCCGCCCGCCGCCGCTTCGCAGAACCGCGTAGCGCGTCAGCGACTCGCGCCCGCCGTCCGCCACCGCCATCTTCCGGCGGTCATGCGGGTCCCTGCCTATCGGGGCGTCTATCGCCGCCCGCGCCGGGCGCGGCGTTCCGACGGTCAGCGCCAGATAGACTTTCTCCACCGTCCGCGCCTGCAGCTGCTCGCTCAGCGCGGCGTGGGCGGCGTCCGTCTTGGCGACCATCAGCAGCCCCGACGTGTCCTTGTCCAGGCGGTGGACGATTCCGGGGCGCGCCGCGTCGCCGCCCGCCGCCGACAGCGGCTTGCCCATGCCCAGCAGGGCGTTCACCAGCGTGGAGTCGGGGCGTCCCGCGCCGGGGTGGACGGCCATCCCCGCCGGCTTGTCCACTATCAGCAGGGCGGCGTCTTCGTGCAGAACCGTTATCGGAATGTCCTGAGCGAGCGCGGCGGGCGGGCGGGGGACTGGCGGCGCGGCTTGGACTGTCACGCGCATCCCCGCCTTCAGCCTGAAGCCGGCGGCGCGCCGGCGCCCGTCGACTCGGACGCCGCCGCCGTCTACCATCCGCCGGACGCGGGCGCGCGACGTCCCCTCGAGGCGCGCCGCCAGAAAGACGTCCAGCCGCTCGCCGCCCCAATCGCAGACGAACGCCAGCGCCTCGCTCACGCGCGTTCGTCCTCCGGCGGGGCGCCGCCGCGGCTTTCGTCCGCCATTTCTTCATCGCCGCCGCCGCCCAGAGCCAGCCGCGCCACGAGCGCCGAGATGCCGACCACGATGGACGAATCCGCCAGATTGAATATCGGCCAGGGCCCCACGTCTATGAAATCCGTAACCTGTCCGGCGGCTACCCGGTCGAACAGGTTGCCGAACGCGCCGCCGAGCAGAAGGCCGATGGTGAGTTTCGAAAACCAGTCGCGCCCGCCGTGCGTCCGGTGGAAGTAGATGATGAAGCCGATGGCGGCGACTGAGGCGATTGTGAGCAGAAGGGTCTGGTCGGAAAACAGCCCGAAGGCGGTTCCGGAGTTCGTCCCGTGCGTGAATCGGAAGAAGCCGGTGGGGGGCCAGGATTCGTTCACGCGCAGATTTTCGCGCACGATGTACTTGGTGAGCTGGTCCGCCGCGAACGCCGCCAGCGCCACTAGGGCGATGGGCAGCGCCGCCCGCGCCTCTCTGACAAAGCCCTGAAGCCGCCCGCCGCCCGCCGCCGCGCCGCCCGCCCGCGCCGAATCCGTCTCCATTCGAAAAACTCCGTCCCTGTGTTGCCAGCGCCGCTAAAGTTTCTTCGAAAATCATAGCACACCGCGCATATGGGATTTTAGGCAGTGTTGACATAAGGATAGTTTGGAAGATTCTCGCGCCAAAATCTCCAATTTCCCCCTTGCAAAGGCATGTTCATGGAAAACAAGCCCGAATCGCGAGCGATGAATCCCCTCTCCCTTGATGGGAGAGGGCGAGGGCGAGGGCGCCTGCGCCGCTAGGCGCAGTCCCGCGCGGTTTGCCCGCCGACCCCGCCCGCTCTTCTCTCTAATGTCAACACCGCCTAGGGATTGGCGGAAAGCCCCCCTTTTGCCGGAATCAGGATTTATAGGATTAGGGGATTTTTCAGGATTTCGTTTCGCCCGGATTGCGACCGTTTCGCCATAACTGGAAATCCCGCCAAGCCGAATGTGGACAAGCGCTTTATCGGTCGGAGGCGCGCGGCGCTTATGGGGGCATGTTCGCGGTTGGCGGGCAGTCCGCGCAAGACTGCGCCTGGCGGCGCAGGCGCCCTCATCCTAGCCTTCTCCCATCAAGGGAGAAGGGACACGTTGGCTGGGATTTGGGATTGGTTGCTAGTGGCTAAGTTGGTCGCTCCACTCTGGATTCCCGCCTTCGCGGGAATGACGGGGAGCGAGGAAATCGCGAAAAGCGTACAATCCGCGCCCCCGGATTTGACCGTCCATTCCCCCCCAAACTACAATTCAATCATTCCCCCGCGCAGGTCATCAGGAGAAAACCCGACATGTCCGCTCCGCAACCGCTTGAGCCTATGCCCAGAGCCTACGAACCCGGCGCGGTCGAAGAGCGCGTTTACGCCTTCTGGAAGGACGGCGGGTTCTTCACCCCCGAAATAGACCGCTCCAAGCGCCCCTTCACAATCATCATGCCGCCGCCCAACGTGACCGGCGAGCTGCACATGGGGCATGCCCTCACAATCGCCATCGAGGACATGATGGTTCGCTGGCATCGGATGCTGGGCGACCCGACGCTGTACCTGCCGGGGACCGACCACGCCGGCATCGCCACGCAAGTGGTCGTCGAGCGCCAGATCGCCGAAGAGGGGCTGACGCGCCACGACCTGGGGCGCGAGAAGTTCATCGAGCGCGTCTGGGAGTGGGTGGAGGATTACGGCGACCGCATCTACCGCCAGACGGAGCGTCTCGGCGTATCCTGCGACTGGTCGCGGAGCGCCTTCACTCTGGACGAGACGCCCTCCCTCGCCGTCCGAACCACCTTCGTCAACCTCTACAAAAAGGGGCTGATTTACAAGGGCGGGCGCATAACCAACTGGTGCCCGCGCTGCCGAACCGCCCTGTCCGATCTCGAAGTCAAGCATCGCGACGAAAAGGCGGGGCTGTACAGGATTCGCTACCCGCTCGGCGGCGGCGGCGATTCGCTGACCGTCGCCACGACGCGCCCCGAAACGATGCTCGGCGACACCGCCGTCGCCGTCAACCCGGACGACGAGCGCCACGCCCATCTCATCGGCGGAACGGCGACGCTGCCCATCATCGGGCGCGAGCTGCCGATTATCGGCGACGACGCCGTCCAGCTCGAATTCGGCACGGGGGCGCTCAAGGTCACCCCCGGACATGACGCCACCGACTTCGAGATAGGCGAGCGGCACGGACTCGAAACGGTCAACGTCCTGAACCTGGACGGAACGCTGAACGAAAACGCCGGACCCTACGCGGGGATGAGCGTGAAAGACGCCCGCGCCGCAGTTCTCGAAAGACTGGAGGCGGACGGGCTGTTCGAAGGCGTCGAAGACTTGACCCACTCCGTCGGACACTGCGACCGATGCGACGAAACCGTGGAGCCGATACTGTCCGACCAGTGGTACGTCAGCATGAAGCCGCTCGCCAAGCCCGCCATAGACGCGGTGAGGGACGGCGACATACGCATCATCCCCGACCGCTTCACCCGCGTCTATCTGAACTGGATGGAAAACGTCCGCGACTGGCCCATCAGCCGCCAGCTCTGGTGGGGACACCGCATCCCCGTCTGGTACTGCCCCGCCGGGAAGATGATTGTGGAGCTGGAAGACCCGACGGCATGCCCGGATTGCGGAAGCGCCGATTTGACGCGCGACCCGGACGTCCTAGACACCTGGTTCAGCTCCGGGCTTTGGACTCACTCCACGCTCGGCTGGCCCCGCGAAAACTCCGAAGACCTGGATTACTTCTACCCGACTTCGGTGATGGAGACGGGGCATGACATACTCTTCTTCTGGGTGGCGCGCATGATATTCTTCGGAATAGAGAACATGGGCGAAATCCCCTTCCACACCGTCTATCTGCACGGCTTGGTGCGCGACCCGGAAGGCGTCAAGATGAGCAAGACGCGCGGCAACGTGGTCGACCCGGTGGAGTTGGTGAACATGTACGGGGCGGACGCGGTTCGGTTCGCGCTCACAACGGGCGCGTCCGCCGGCAACGACATGCGGATGAACGAGGGCAAGCTGGAAGCCAGCCGCAACTTCGCCAACAAGCTCTGGAACGCCGCCCGCTTCGTCATCGGCAACCTTCAGAGCGCCCCCGCGTCCGCGCTCGCCGACTCGGAGCCGAAGACGCGCGAAGACCGCTGGATACTCAGCCGCCTGAGCCGAACCGCCGCGCAAGTGAACGACTGCATGGGCGCCTACCAGCTCGGCGCGGCGCAGCTCGCCATCCGCGACTTCATCTGGAACGAATTCTGCGACTGGTACATTGAAATGTCCAAAACCCGCCTGCGGGACGCGGACGCGCCGTCGCCGTTGCCCACGCTGGCGCGCGTCTTGGAGACCGCCCTGCGCCTGCTCCACCCCTTCCTGCCGTTCGTCACGGAAGAGATTTGGGGGCGCCTCGCGGACGCCGCGCCGAATCTCGCGGACGCGAATCGCCGCCCCGCCGCGCTGATGGTCGCCGAATACCCCCGCGCGGACGCCGCCCCAACGGACGCCGAAGCGGAGCGCGAGATGGACGCCGTGATAGAGCTGATACGCTCCGCGCGCAACCTCCGCGCCGAGTTCAGAGCGCCCAACAACAGCCGCCTGCCTGCCCGCCTAGCCGCGGCGGACGGATACGCCGCCGCCCTGGCGGACGCGCTGCCGTTCATCCAAGCGCAAGCCAAGATAGACCTGACGCTGACCGCCGCCGGCGAAGAAGAAGGCGCCGCCGCCGAGTCCGCCCAAGACGAAGCCGCCCAGGCGCTCAACTGCGGCTCGCTGTCGGTGTCGCTCGGCGGCTTGGTGGACGTATCCGCCGAAACCGCCCGCCTGCAGACCGAGCTGGCGGACCTGCGGAAGTACCGGACGCGCCTATCGCGCAACCTATCCAACCAGAACTTCGTCCAACGCGCGCCGGAAGACGTGGTCGAGCGCGAGCGCGAGCGCCTAAGCGCCGCCCAAGCCCGCATAACGCGCCTGTCGGACATGCTGGAGCGCCTGTCGGCGTGAGGGGCGGCGAATTTTCCTTCTCCCTTGATGGGAGAAGGCTAGGATGAGGGCGCCCGCGCCGCCAGGCGCGGTCTCGCCAACCGCTAACACGCTATACCGCTTCCGCGCCCTGCCGCCGTCATTCCCGCGAAGGCGGGAATCCAGAGTGGAGCGACCGACTTAGCAACTGGAAACCAAGCCCGAATCGCAACCAACGCATCCCTTCTCTCTTAATGGGCTTACAGGGGTATGTTTGGCGGATTTAGGCGCGGATTGGACGCTTTTCACCGCTTTCTCGCCCCCGCCCCCCGTCATTCCCGCGAAGGCGGGAATCCAGAGTGGAGCGACCAACTTAGCAACTAGAAACCAAGCCCGAATCGCAACCAACAAATCCCCTCTCCCTTGATGGGAGAGGGCTAGGGTGAGGGTGCCTGCGCCGCTAGGCGCAGTCTGCCAGCCAGAAACATACCCCTGCAAACTCTTAATGGGAGAAGGCTAGGATGAGGGCGCCCCCGCCGCCGGCGCGGTCTCGCCAACCGATAGCATATTCCTAATTCCCTGACAGGCTTGCGGGGGCGCGCGCATTTTGTCAGAATCAGGATTCGCGGGATTAGAGAATTATCAGGATTCTTCCAATCCGCGCGTCTTCGCCGGTCGGCGGCGCTTGTCCGCAATCGGCTTGGCGGGATTCGCGGTTATGGCGAAAAGCGCAAGCCGGGCGAAACGAAATCCTGAAAAATCCCTTAATCTAGTAAATCCTGATTCTGACAAGGGCGCGCCGCCGCGTCCGCTAGGCTTCCCGAAAATTCTCCGCTCCATCGTCCCGTCCCTGACCGGCGACGGCAGAATCATCATCCTGGCGTCCGCCGTCCGCTCGCTCGACTACGGTTTTCTGAGCGTGTTTCTGGGCGTCTATCTGGTCAAGCTCGAATTCAGCGTATTCGAAGCCACGCTGGTGTTCAGCGCCATCATGGCGGGCGGCGCTTTGTCCAACGTCGTCGCCGGCTGGCGCGGCGACCGCATCGGCAGGCGGCGGATGCTCGTCGGCATGGCGGCGCTCATGGGAATCGGCGGCGTCCTGTTCCCCCTCTCGGAGCATGCCGCCTTCCTCATCGCCGCGTCGCTCATCGCCATGACAACCTCCACCGGCGGCGACCGCACCGCCTTTCTCTCGCTGGACATGGCGATACTCGCGCAGTCCGGAGCGGGCGGCGGGCAGGGCGGGACGCTGCTGTTCAGCTGGTACAACCTGCTGGGGCGCCTCACGAAAGCCGCCAGCTCGCTGATGCTGGTCATGCCCGCCGCGCTCCAGCGCATGTTCGGCGCGGACGAAATCGCGTCGTTCAAGATGATGTTCATTCTCTACGCCCTAATCGCCTTCGCCGGCTGCTTCATCTACGCCCGCCTGAGCGACCGCGCGGAGCCGCCGCGCCGTTCGCCCCAAGACGGCGATTCCGAAAAGCGAGCGGACGCCCCGCCCGCGCGAATGTCCCGCGAATCGCGCTCCATCGTAATCAAGCTGTCCGCGCTGTTCAGCCTGGACTCGCTCGGCGGGGGGTTCATGGTCACGGCGTTCATGTCGTACTTCTTCGCCAACAAATTCGGCATGTCCGCCGAGACGATAGGGGCGGTGTTCTTCGTCGCGCAGCTGCTGAACTCGGTGTCCATACTGCTCGCCGCGCCCGCCGCGCGCCGTCTGGGGCTGATTGTCACAATGGCGGGTTCGCAGGGCATAGCCAACTCGATGATGATACTGATGGCGCTCGCCGCCGACCCGGTTTGGGCGGTCGCCTTCTTCATGGCGCGCGAGCTGATAAACGACATGGACATACCCACGCGCCAAGCCTATTCGATGGCGATAGTGCCGCCGGAGGCGCGCACGGCGACCGCCGGCGTAACCAACTTGGGGCGCACCGCCGCCCAGACCGTCGCGCCGCTCATAGCGGGTCCCGTCGCCCAAACCGCCGCCTTGGGCGTCCCGATCATCGTCGGGAGCGTCATCAAACTGGCGTACAACGCCGCGCTCTACATAATGTTCCGCGCCGTCCGCGAGCCGGAAGACGGGGACGGCTGAAGGCGCCCCGCCGCCGCGCGTCCTATGGTATAATTGGGAACGGGCGGGAAAACCGCCGCGAACGCGACGATGCGCCCATCGCCGCGCCCTCAAGCCAACGCGACAAACCGCAGGAGACGCGCCCCATGGAGCGGACCGAGATTTCCCTAGCCGAAGGCGAAATGAACTGGAGTTACGACGAAGAAAACGACGCCCTCTACATATACATAGGCGAGCCCGGACCTTCGCTCGGACTCGACCTTGAAAACGGGGTAGCCATCCGCTACCACAAATCCGAAGAACCCGGCGAATCGAAAAAAGAGGTCGTCGGCATAACCCTAGTGGGATTTCGCGAGGCGCTGTCGGAACCCCACCATCCGGGATTCTTCCCTGACGGGCTTAGCCTGGGGTACATCCACTAGCGCCGGCGCGGATGGCTTGACGCGGGCGGGAAACCGAACCAGCGGAGAGACGAACGAAATCGTCGGCGCAACCCTCGTCGGACTTCGGGAAAAGACGTCGCATGAGTTCTCGCAACCTATCCCGGAGGAATTCCTCCAGCTCGCGAGGATCCGGGCAGAGTCCGCCCAAGAATAGCGGCTTTGGCGGCGCGGCGCGAGTATGAGGAAGTCGGCGGCGGCGAGGCGCGCGAATTCTTTGACAGCCTGTAAGGGGCGGCGTTACAATCCGGGATACGATTGGCAAGGTGATTAGAATGAGCGGCGAAATAAGCGGCGTAGTGGCTCTAACCCAATCAAGGGATGGCGTCCCAATACGACTGACGGAAGAAAGGTGGCGGCATATCATAGACAGGCATCATGTCATGAGCGGCTATATGCCCGAAATTCTCCAAACGGTCGCAGACCCGGACATCATCCAGGAAGGCGAATCAGGCTCCCTGACCGCGTTCCGTTTGTGCGCGAGCGGGCCGCTCATCGGCAAGTTCATACTCGCAGCCTACCGAGAAACCGACCCAACGGACGGATTCATAATCACCGCGCATCCCGCCCAAAAGCCATCAATTAGGAGGCGCACGCTATGGAGTCGCTTACTCTTTCTCTAAACGAAAGTCTGGACGGTCTCTACGACGAAGAGGCCGACGTCCTCTACATATCCATCGGCAAGCCCAAGCCCTCTGTCGGCATTGACATTGGGGGCGGCCTAACTGTCTTCTACGACGAAGCGACGAACGAAATCGTCGGCATAACCATCATCGGCATCAGGGAAAGCGCGTCATACGAGCTCTCGCAGCCCATCCCGGAGGAATTCCTCCAGCTCGCGAAAATCCGGGCGGAAGAGTCCGCTCAAGAATAGCGGCTTTGGCGGCGCTGGCGGCGGCGCGGAAGCGCGCGAATTCTTCGACAGCCTCTAATGGGCGGCGTTATAGTGCGCGATACACGGTCCGCAAGGCGGTTAAGATGAGCGGCGAGATGAGCGACCTAATAGGTCTAACACAATCAAGGAACGGCGTCCCAATAAGGCTGACGGAAGAAAGGTGGCGTCACGTTTTAGACAAGCATCCGGATATGAGCGACTATCTGGCGGACATTCTCCAGACGGTCGCGGACCCGGACATCATTCAAGAAGGAGATTCAGGCTCCCTGCTCGCGCGCCGCTTGTGCGCGAGTGGACCGTTCATCGGCAAATTCATAACCGTAGCCTACCGAGAAACCGGACCAACGGACGGATTCATAATCACCGCGCATCCCGCCAAAAAGCCATCAATTAGGAGGCGCACACTATGGAGTCGCTTACTCTTTCTCTAAACGAAAGCCTGGACGGACTCTACGACGAAGAGGCCGACGTCCTCTACATATCCATAGGCAAGCCCAGGCCCGCGGTCGGCGTTGAAATCGATAACGGCGTAATCGTCCGCTACGACGAAGAGACGAACGAAATCGTCGGCATAACCATCATCGGCATCAGGGAAAGCGCGTCATACGAGCTCTCGCAGCCCATCCCGGAGGAATTCCTCCAGCTCGCGAAAATCCGGGCGGAAGAGTCCGCTCAAGAATAGCGGCTTTGGCGGGGCTGGGATGAGAGCGTCCGCGCAAGCGCTTCCGCCTCGCGCCGATTTCCGCCGGCGCGCCCCCAAAGTTGTTAACCCCCTTCCCCTAGCGCTATACTCAATCACGCTTCAAACGCATTAGCGCGGACGAGGTACAGAGGAGGATACAGTGGAGGGCAGAGATTTCCCCAATTGCTTGAGTTGTTCGGCGGGCGGCAGTCTGTTGCCGCTGTCGGACTTCGGGAGCCAAGGCGCTCCCATCCACTACAAGGCGTGGGTGTGCAGCAACCCCGACTGCGGCTTCAACATCAAAATCCGCAACGGGGACGTGTACCTGAACGAGCCGATAGCCAACGGCTCCACATACTCGCCCCGCTTCCGGTAGCGGCGCGGCGGCTCTTCGCGAGACGCCCCCGCAACCCCCAAACGGCCCGCCGCCAGACGGCGGGTCGTTTTCGTTTTCGGAATGAACGGACGCCCCGCCGCCCCTTCCCGCGCGCCGCCCCGCGTCCGCTATAATCAAGGGCGAACCGCTTTGAGAAATCATCCCTGAGTGTGAGCTTACAGGGGTATGTTCACGGAAACCAAGCCTGGATCGCGAGCGATGAATACCCTCTCCCTTGATGGGAGAGGGCTAGCGCGCGGGTGTCTGCGCCGCTAGGGCGCAGTCTCGCCAGCCGCGAACATGCCCCTGCAAGCTGAGCGTGAGAGAGCAATGACCGTTTCGCCTTCTTCCCAGAACGGGCGCGCCGCCGCCGTCTCGGCGCGCCCCCGCGCGCTCGGCGCGCTCGGCGCGCTCGCCATAGCCGCCGCCTGCGTCGGCGCGCTGATAATCGCCGCCCTCGCCATCTACTACGGCGTCCGATTCTACGCCGCCTCGACGCTCGACGACATGGAAGCGTCCATAGCCGCGCCCGCCGCCTTGCCGACCCCGTCGGCGGGCGAGACGCTCATCCGAGGCGCCGTCATGCCGGACGGCGAGTTCAAGCCGATAGCCGTCGTCGCCGCGCCTTCCGCCGCGCCCGCCGTCGCCGCGTCGACGTCCGCCGAAACTTCTTCGCCCGCCCAAGACAACGCGCCGGACGCCGCCGAAACGCCGCCCGAAACCGCCGCCGCCGCGCCTTATTCCGCGCCCTCCGTCGCCGCGTCGACGTCCGCCGAAACTTCTTCGACCGCCCAAGACGCGCCCGCGCCCGCCGAAACCGCTTCGACCGCCCAAGACGCGCCCGCCGCCAACGCCGCCGCGCCCGACGGACGCGCCCTAGTCGCCGCCTACAACTCCCTCTACCCCGCTTTGGCGACGCATCCCAAATACTGGACTTCCCCGTCGACCGCCGGCGCCGACCCTTACGCCTTCGGCTCCATTCTGCGCCCGGACGGATTCCTGAGCGTCGCCGCCGACAGGGGGGAGCCGGTGGGAACGGCGCCGGACGCCGCCCGCGTCAAAATCCCCAGCATCGGCGTGGATTCCGAAGTGGCGAACCTCGCCATTCTGGACTTCGGCGACACCCGCCAGTACGAGACGCCGAACAAAGTGGTCGGGCGCATACCGGAGAAGGCGAACCCCGGCGAATTGGGGCGCGCCTGGCTGTTCGGACATCTTGAAAGCCCCATCCGGGGCGAAGGCGACGTCTTCCGCCGCCTGCCCGAAATCCCCGACCTGCTCCGAATCGGCGACCCGGTCTACGTCGAAATCCTCAACGAAGCCGGCGACGAGTTCCTCTATCAGATAACCGAAACCAAAGTCGTCCACCAGGACGCGCTCGCGCCATTCGTCTATGGCGAGGACGCGCGGAGGGCGATGATTACCCTAGTCGCCTGCGTTCCCCGTCTGGTTTACGACCACCGCATCTTGGTCATCGGCGAGCTCGTCGGCGTCAAGCCCGCCGCCGCCTAGCCGCCGCGTCTAGCCGCCGCGCGAATTCGCCAGCACGTCCCGCATCACCGCCATGAAGTGGCGCGCGGGGGTCGATATGCTCTTGCCCTTGAGCGTCAGTATGCCCCCCTGCTCCACCGGCAGAATGTGCGCCAGGCTCACGACGCCCAGCACTTCGTGGTCTTCCGGGTCTATGGCGAGGCGCGGACCGACAGACACCCCCATCCCCAGCGCCACGTAGCGCTTTATCATGTCCATGCTGTCCAGGTCGACCACGATTTCGTAGTTGTTCACCCCGCGCCGCTTCAGTTGCGAGACCAGCAGGTCGCGCGTGTGCGTCCCCTCGCCCATCAGTATCAGCGGGTACTCCGCTATCTGCTCCAGCGACTGCACGGGCGCTTTCAGCAGCGGGTGGTCGGGCGGCGTTATCAGCACGCGCTCGTACAGGAACAGCGCCTCGAACTCGAACGCCTCGTCGCGGTCGTAGTGCTGCACGATGCCCATGTCCGCCTCGCCGTTCGCGACGATGTCGGACACTTCCGCGCGCGTCGCCGACTTTATGGTGAGGTGTATGTGCGGGTGGCGCTCCAGAAACACCCGCACCGCGCTCAGCAGGGTGTGGGGGATGATGTCCGGCGTCGCCGCCAGCACCACGGGTCCGCGCTCTTCCGCCTCGGACGCCGCCGCCGCCAGCGAATCCAGCCCCTCCACGAGCGGCGTCGCCAACTCCGACAGCCGCTTCCCCGCCAGCGTCAGCTGTATCGGACGCCGGACGCGGTCGAAAAGAGTCGCGTTCAGCTCCGACTCCAGCTTCTTGATGTGCGTCGTCACCGTCGGCTGCCCTATCTTGAGCTCCTCCGCCGCGCGCGAGATGCTCCTAAGCCTCGCCGCCACGCAGAAACTGCGAAGTTCTCTTATCTCCACTTGTCCTCCCGCCTTTGGCTATCCGATATGCCGTTTTTTGATTACAACCATATCCAAATATCTCTTTTCAAGATACCTTGCCCCATGCGATAATGAATTCAACGATAAAAACGCATCATACACCACGCCGTTCCGATATGGAACGGACAGCTGGAGGCAAGACATGATTTCCAGAGTGAAGCGCATCATCAAGCCGAGCGGCTCCAACGCGATGACCGCCTACTTCAGCAGCGTGAACCGCCGCGCCGGAGACGCCGGGCCCACGTTCGCCGAAGCCCAGAAGGACTTCCAGAACATGGCGAGCAGGTTCTCGCGCTTCTCCGCCTAGCGGCGCGCCGCCGGCTCCGCCGGACGCCGAGCGCTCCCAACCGCGGAGCGCCCGGCGCCCCTTCCGCAAGCCGCCAAGCGCGACCGCGACCGCCGACGCCGTCAGACCGCCGCCGCCGCGAGCGCCGCGTCGCCGGCCTTCACCGCGTCGCCCACCCTCACGACGCCGCCGGCGACCACCGTCGCCAGCATCCCGCGCCGGTCGACTATCGCCTCGCGCAGGCCGTCGCGGATCTCGTCCATGCGCCCGCAGGGGTCGCAGAAGCCGGTCAACTCGACCACCGCCTCATCGCCCAGCGCCAGCCGCGAGCCGGCGGGAAGGGCGTGCAGGTCAATGCCGCGCGTGGTGACGTTCTCGCGCGTCTGGCCGCCTTCCAAGCCGAAGTCGCCGAGCGTCTCGACGTCCATCAGCAGAACCTGCCGCCGCGTCCGCGCCCCGCGCGAAACGGCGTGCCGGTCGCCCTCTATGCCGTAACCCGCCACCATCTCCGCCGACTCCACTTCCCTCATCGGCTCCCGATGCCCCACGCAAAGCCGCATGGCGACGACGGAGCCCGCCGCAGAATCGCTCATCAGACCCTCCCAAAATGGATTCGCGCCCCATTGTACACTGTTGGGCGAAGGTTTTGTTGGGCGGGAAGGGGGAATTTCGCCGCGCGCGGAAATTCGCGGAAGCCGCCATTCCCAACGGCGCCGAACCGAAACAGCCCGCGCGCCCCCTGAAAACGCGAACGGCGAATCCCAATCCCCCGCGCCGCGCCCCCGTCATTCCCGCGAAGGCGGGAATCCAGAGTCTTCCAACAACGTCATCCTCTCGAAAGCGGGGACAAGATAGCCGCTAGAAATCAGGCTTGAACGGAAGCCAACGTGTCCCTTCTCCCTTGCCCCCGCCCCCGTCATTCCCGCGAAGGCGGGAATCCAGAGTCCCCCAACAACGTCATCCTCTCGAAAGCGGGGACAGGATAGCCGCTAGGAATCAGGCTTGAACGGAAGCCAACGTATCCCTTCTCCTTTGCCCCCACCCCCGTCATTCCCGCGAAGGCGGGAATCCAGAGTGGAGCGACCAACTTAGCAACTGGAAACCAAGCCCGAACCGCAAGCGACAAATCCCTTCCCTTGATGGGCTTGCAGGGGTATGTTTGGCGGATATAGGCGCGAAATGGACGCTTTTAGCCGCTTCCACGCCCCCCGCCCCCGTCATTCCCGCGAAGGCGGGAATCCAGATGCCCCAACCATGCCCGCTACTTGAAATCAGGCTTGAATGGAAGCCAACGTATCCCCTCTCCCTTGATGGGAGAGGGCTAGGGTGAGGGTGTCTGCCCGCAAGGGCAGTCCCGCGCGGACTGTCCGCCAACCACGAACATACCCCTATAAGCCCTTGATGGGAGAAGGGCCAGCATGAGGGCGCCTGCGCCGCCAGACGCAGTCTCGCGCATGGACGCCCCAACCTTTCGTCAATTTCGCCGCCCCATGAAATTCGCGGAAGCCCCGCCGCTAACGGAAACCAACCGAAACCAACCGAAAACCGCAGCCGGCAAACCCCCGCGCCGCGCCCTCCGCGTTTCCCATTCCCCGCCCTTTCGCCATTTTCTAACCCCGCGCGCCATTGACAGAAAGGCGCGTTTGGGGTATTTTCGTTCTGAATAGTGGAGGATAGCGTGACCAACCCCATCGCCCGCGCGACTTTCGAACTCGGAGAGCGGCACCTTCCCGACCTGGCGCTGATAGCCGAGGACCTGCCGGAGCCCTATCTCGGCTACCGAGCGCTCCGCGAAGGGGCGCTCGACAACCGCGACATGGCGGAGCGCGGATTCGCCGAAGCCACCGAAGAGCGCTTCGCCGCCGCCGGACGAATAGCCGGCTACATGCGCGAGTTCGCCCCGCCGCCGCCCGCCCTCTCGGCGGACGGCGTGGATTTCGCCGTCGGCTCCGTCGCCCACCTATTCGACAGCCCCGAAAGCGTCAGCGCCTGGATGCGCGACGTCTTCCTAGCGGACTTCTTCGCCAACGCCGGCGAGGACGTCGGCGGCGGGCAGACCCTCGCCCGCGTCGAGCAACTCGACCCAAAAGGCTTCTACGACGAAGCCGCCGCGCTCAAAACGCTCCACTACAGCTCCGGACACGCCATATCGTCCACCATCATAGATTTCAAGGTCGGGCGCGTTCTCGGCGTCGCGTTCGTCGTCACCGTCGGCGACCATCTGCGGCTCCGGGAAGCGACCCGCCTCGCCATCCGCATGGAGCAGCTCATAGTGGCCGTCGCGCTCGCTGACTAACGCGCGCCGAAAATGATACACTGTCCCCGTTCGCCCGCCCGACTGACAAGGAATCGCCATTCACGCTATGCGCCTTCACCCCATAATCATGGCGGGAGGCTCCGGGACTAGGCTTTGGCCCATATCCAGGGAGCACCATCCCAAACCGTTCATGTCCATCTCGGACGGCGGCTCGCTGCTCCAAGAGACGATGGCGCGGCTGGACGGCGTCGCCGGCGCGGAGCCGCCCGTCATCGTCTGCAACGAAGAGCATCGCTTCCTGGCGGCGGAGCATGCGCGCCGAATCGGACGCCTTCCCAAATCCATCATCCTAGAGCCGGAAGGACGCAACACCGCCCCCGCGCTCGCGCTCGCCGCCCTCGCCCTGCAAGACGGCCCGGACGCCGGCGAAGACGCGCTGATGCTGGTTCTGCCCGCCGACCACGCCATCCCGAACGCGGACGCCTTCCACGCCGCGACGCGCTCGGCGGCGCGGCTGGCGGACTCCGGGCGCGTCGTCACCTTCGGCGTCGCCCCCAGCGCGCCCAGCTCCGCTTACGGCTACATACGCAAAGGCGCGCCCCTAGACCCGGCGCTCGGCGGCGGCGAAGACGCCTACGAACTGGAGCGATTCGTCGAAAAGCCCGACGCCCAAACCGCCCGCCGCATGCTCGCCGCCGGCGACTGCCTCTGGAACAGCGGCATGTTCGTCCTAAGCGCGTCCGCCTGGCTGGAAGAACTCGAGCGCTTCCGCCCCGACATCGCCGACGCCTGCCGAAAAGCCCACGCCAAAGGCGCCTGGGACGGCGTTTTCTACCGCCCGGACGCGGACATCTTCCGAGCATGCCCCGCCGACGCCATAGATTACGCCGTCATGGAGCGTCTGGGAAGCGCCAACGGAGACGAGAACGACGGCGGCGGCGGACGCCATCGCGCCGCCGTCGTCGCCCTAGACGCCCAATGGTCGGACGTCGGCTCTTGGGCGGCGATAATGGACGTCGTCGGCAGAGACGCGGACGGCAACGTCGTCCGGGGCGACGTCTATACCCACGAGATGCGTAACTCCATGGTGTTCGGACAGCATCGCCTGGTAGCCGCCGTCGGACTGGACGGCGTCATCGTCGTGGAAACCCCCGACGCCGTTCTGGCGGCGAGCCGCGACCGCGTCGAAGAAGTCCGCGCCATCGTCGAGCGCCTGAAGTCCGAAAACAGGCCCGAACAGGAAAACCACCGCCGCGCCCACAGGCCCTGGGGATGGTTCGACGTGATAGACTCCGGCCCCGGATTCCAAGTCAAGCGCATCACCGTCAACCCGGGCCAGGCGCTATCCCTGCAGATGCACCGCCGCCGCTCGGAGCATTGGGTGGTGGTGAGCGGCGAAGCGCGCGTGACCAAAGACGGCGAGACTTTCCCCCTGCGCGAAAACGAATCCACATACGTCAAAAGGGGCGAAACGCACCGCCTGGAAAACCCCGGCGAAACCCCCCTCGAGATAATAGAAGTCCAATCCGGCGACTACCTGGGCGAAGACGACATAGTGCGGTTCGAAGACCGATACAACCGCTAGAATTGATAATGGCGTATCGCGGCGAAGGAGATGAACACGGTGACGCTTGAAGAACTCAAAGCCATGACCGCCGCCGGAGAATCCGAGACGGTGGAGTTGAAAAAGACCACCGGGCAGAGGAGCGAAGCCGCTCGGTCGCTTTGCGCCATGCTCAACAGCAGAGGCGGTTCAGTCATATTCGGCGCCGAGCCTGACGGGAGTTTGACCGGGCAGCAAGTGGGAAACCGCACAATCGAGGACGTAAGCGCGGAAATAGGGAATATCGCCCCGCCGGCTTATCCGTCCATGGATCGGGTTCCCGTGAGAGACGGGCGAGAAGCGATAGTTGTCGGCGTCCAGTCCGGTTTCCTGAAGCCGTACACATACAAAGGCCGAGCGTATCGCCGCGTCGGCAGCGTTACCCTTGAGATGGATCAGGAAGAGTACAACCGAATGTTGTTCGAGCGGATGCACGCCGAACAGCGTTGGGAAAATCAGCGCGCCGAAGGTTGGACGATTGACGATTTAGACGCGCTGGAAATCCAACGGACGATGCAGGAATCCATACTCCGGGGAAGAATGAGCGCTCCGGAAGTCCGAGACGCGGAGGATGCGCTCCGGGGCATGAGCGTGATGAAAGACGGTCGCTTGTTGCGCGCGGCGGCGGTCCTGTTCGGAAAACCTGAGCGCGTCCGGGCGGAGATGCCCCAATGCCTGCTCCGTGTCGCCCGATTTTCGGGAACTACCCGCTCGGAATTTACGGACAACCGACAGTTTCAAGGAAATGCCTTCGCGCTGCTCGCTTACGCGGAACGTTTTCTGACGGAGAGCCTTCCAATAGCGAGTCGCGTTTTGCCGGACAGAATGGAAAGAGACGACAGCCCGCTATATCCCCGCGAGGCGCTCAGGGAAGCGCTGGCTAACGCCATCTGCCACCGCGATTACTCAATAGGAGGCGGCTCAATAGGAGTGGCGATATACGACGACCGTTTGGAAATAACATCCACAGGGCCGTTGCCTTTCGGCTTGACGCCCGAAGACTTGTTCGTTCCGCATGAGTCCAGCCCATGGAACCCGTTTATCGCCGGGGTGTTCTACCTGCGCGGGATAATCGAACGGTGGGGACGCGGCACAATCAGGATAGCCGAGCTTATGAGCGAGGCCGGATTGCCTCGTCCGGAAATCGAAGACGCCGCCGGTTGCGTAACCGTGAGGTTCCGACCCAGCTTCTACAATCCGCCCAGCAGAATAACGGCGAACATAACCCAGCGCCAGCGGGATATTCTGGCTTTGCTCCACAGGGCAGACCAAGGCGTTTCCATGAAAGAGATAATCTCCGAATTGGGCGCGCGAGTCACGCCAAGACAGGTTCGGAGAGACCTGGATAGGCTGAGGTCACTCGACTTGATAATGACGCGCGGACGCGGACGCGGAGCGAAGTGGCATATGTCCTGACAAAAACGGATTCCGAACCGGGGGGCGCTATTGGGGGTACTATTGGGGGCGCTATTGGGGGTACTATTGGGGGTGCCATTGGGGGTACCATTGGGGGCGCTATTGGGGGCGCTATTGGGGGCGCTATTAACGAATCAAACTCAACCGCGCCATCTTGTTTTCGCTTGGCGGTCTCTCGGCGGACCCCAAACGCTCGCCGCCGCAAGCCCGCGCCCCTATTCCCCGTCATCATCCCCCAAAACCCCCTGCCGCGCGCGAACCCGCCTTATCTCATCGCGCAACTCCGCTATCATGCGCTCTTCCTCATCCGGCGAAAGCTCCATCTCGCTCAGCGCGGACGCCGCTTCCGCCATGAGGCGGTCGCTCACCGCTCGGTAATCTTCCCGCGTCTGGTTGCCCAGGGCGTAGTCCAGCTCCGCGCTCGCCAAGCCCGCCGACGCCGATTCCCAGCGCCGCGCCAAGTCCGCTTGCGGAGCGCCTTCGTCGTAGTCGAACTCGCTCCGGCGCGGCGCGAACACGAAGGGCCACAGAATCAAAGCGGCGGGGACGAGCGTCAGCAGTATGGCGGCAAGCACCAGCATGTTAAGCCGCCGCGTCTTGGCGCGTCATGCCCGCGCCGCCCGCGCCCAGTCCGCCGCCGAGACGCTCGCCGGCGCCGGGCGGCGGCGCGGCGACAGCGCGAACAGCGTCCCGAACGCCATAATCGGCCCGGACGCCCACATCCACCAAACCATCGGGTTTATGTGGACGCGGAAGACCCCCTGACCGTCCCCGGCGAACTCCGACGGAACTATGTAGAAATCCTCCATCGGCGTGCTGCGTATCGCGCCGCGCGTGGACGCGATGCGGAACTGCGGATAGTCCGCCCGAAACGGCTCCATTATCCCCACGCGCTCATCGCCGGCGTACACGTCGAAGCGCGCGTAAACCTCCGTCCGGTCCGCGAAGGCGGCGGATTCCGAACCCAGATAGGTGAACGTGTAATCCCCTATCGAGCGCGTGTCCCCCGGTCGCATGGCGAAATCGCGCTGAACGGCGAAGAACGAAGACGCCACCGCCCCCGCCGACAGCATGATGATAGCCAAGTGGACGATATAGCCGCCGTACCGCGGCCTGTTCGCCGCCAGCAGCGAGCCGAAGGCGACGGGGTACGATTCGCCGTTGCGCCGCCGCGTGAGCGTCCCCCGAATCCACTCCTGCCCGATGCCGCCGACCGCCAGCGCGCAAGTCATGAACGCCAGCAGCGCCACCGGGCGGCTGATTCCCGCCGCCCACAGCGCGATTCCGACGGCGAGCGCGAACGCCAGCGGAATCCGCAACGTCCGCAGCGCCCCGCGCGGCGAAGCGCGACGCCAAGGCAACAGCGGACCGGCGCCCATCAGCAGCACTATCCCCAAAATCAGCGGCCCGTTGACGCGGTTGAAGAAGGGTTGCCCGACCGTCACCGCCGTATCGCTCGCCGCCTCCGAGAAAATCGGGAAAATCGTCCCCCAGAGCGTCACGAACGCCACCGTCAGAAACAGCGCGTTCTGCGCCAGGAACGCGCTTTCGCGCGACAGCGCGGACTCCAGCCGCCCCCGGCTTTTCAGCGAAGGCGACTTCCAAATGAACGCCGTGACGGACGCCAGCAACGTGACCGCCATGAACAGCAGAAACAGCCACCCCATCGTCGACTGCGCGAACGAGTGGACGGACGGCACGGGGCCCCCCCGGTTGATGAACATGCCCATCTGCGCCATCGTGAAGCCGGTGATGATGATTACCATGTTCCACATGCGGAACATGCCGCGCCGCTTCTGAACCATTATGGAATGGACGAAGGCTGTCATGGCGAGCCAGGGCATCAGGGCGGAGTTCTCCACCGGGTCCCAAGCCCAGTAGCCGCCCCATCCCAGAATCGTGTACGCCCACCACGAGCCGAGCATCAGCCCCGCCGTGAGGACTAGCCACGAGATCATCCCCCACAGCCGCCCTTGGTCGACCCATTCGTCGTTGCCGCCCTTGTTCGCCAGCATCGCGCCCATGGCGATTGCGAACGGAATCCCCACCGACGCCAGCCCCAGCATCTGAAGCGGCGGGTGGATGAACATGCCGAAATGCACCAGCAGCGGATTGATTCCCTGCCCGTCCGCCGGGACGATTTCCGTCCGCGCCAGCGGGTTGGCGAGAAAGAGCGTCACCCCCAGCAGAAACGCCAGAACCAGCGCCATTATCGCGGTGGCGTAGGGCGCGGTGTAGGGCAGCCGCCGGCGCAAGCCCATCGCGGCGACGGCCGCCGCCAGCGAGAAGGCGACCGCCAGATAGAGCATCGAGCCGGCGTTCCCCGCGTAAAACGCCACCCAAGTGTAGGCGCGCGGCATCGACAGGCTGCTGTTCTCCGCCACGTAGCGCACCGAGAAGTCGTTGGTCACGAAGGCGTATATCAGCGCGGCGGTGGACGCCAGCAACAGAAACGGGACGCCGTAGAAGGCGAACCGCCCGCTGACAAGCGTCTCCGAAGAGCGCCGCGCCACGCCGACCGCCGACGCCAGCGCCGCGTAAACGGACGCCGCCAGCGCCAGCGCGAGCGCAATCTGCCCCGCTTCGACAATCATCCCGCGCCCCCCTTCCGCGCGCCGCCTTTCGGAGCGCCGCACGCGTCGCCATCATCATCATCGCCGCCGCCGCGCCGAGCGCCCGCGTCGGCATTGGCGCCGCCGCCGCCGTCCGCGTCTCCTAGGGCGTCCCTGATGCGGGCGAGATGGCTCCCCCGCGCGCCGGACGCATCGCCGCCGCCGCTTCCGTCCGGCGGGCGGGACGCCGTCATCCGCCTCAGCGCGAACAGCAGAGCCGCCAGCGCGGCGCCGAAGGCGGCGGGGGGGACTATCCAAGCCGCCAAGCCGAAACCCTCCGTTGGCGGCTCCAGAAGAACGCTCGGACCGTACCGCTCCACGAAAAACTCCCGTATCTGGTCGTCCGTCCATCCTTCGGCGAGCTTCTCCGACACCGCCGCCCGCATCTGAATCGACAGCGGGTTTTGGCTCTGGTCGATGGACTCGCCCGGACACAGCGGACACATGATGGTTTTGTTCAGCGCGTTCGCCCGCCGCTCAATCTCAGGCGCGCCGCGCCCGCCGCCGACCGCAACGCACCCAAGCGCGGCGACCGACAACCAAAAAACGGCGGCGAAGACGATGATTCTCACGCCGTCCATTATAATGGGACGGGGACGGCTTGGGATAGGGCGGCGGGGGGTAGGCGGTGTTGATATAAGGATGACGCGGACGGTTATCGCGCCAAAATCCCTGATTTGCCCCCCGTCATTCCCGCGAAGGCGGGAATCCAGAGTGGAGCGACCAACTTAGCCGCTAGCAACCAATCCCAAATCCCAGCCAACGCATCCCTTCTCCCTTGATGGGCTTATAGGGGTATGTTTGGCGGATTCAGGCGCTGATTGGACGCTTTTCGCCATTTCCGCGCCCCCGCCCCCGTCATTCCCGCGAAGGCGGGAATCCAGAGTCGCCCAACCATGATAGCCACTAGGAATCAGGCTTGAACTGAAGCCAACGTGTCCCTTCTCCCTTGATGGGAGAAGGCTAGGTTGAGGGTGCCTGCCCGTTAGGGCAGTCTTGCGCGGATTGCCCGCCAGCCACAAACATACCCCTGCAAGCCCTTGATGGGAGAAGGTTAGGATGAGGGTGACTGCGCCGTTAGGCGCAGGTTTGCGGCGGTCCGGACTTTCGCGAATTTCTCAAATATCCCGCGCATTATCCCCGCGAATCGGCGCGCCCGCGAAACACGCTCTTGGGGTCTATCGCCGTCCCCCGCTCAGCGTCAAATCCATCGCGCCCTTTCGGTCTCGCTCTTGCGAGACGCCCTCGGCGTCTTATCTGCTTGCGGTTTTAGACGCGGCGACCCGCGCGCCCAGATACGCCGCGCCCGCCGCCGGGATGACGGCGAAAATCAGCGGCAGCCAGAAATCGCCCGGAACCGCGCCCGCGTATATGGCGGACGCGAAGTAGGCGTCGCCCGCTATGTTGACGAGGGCGAGCGCGGCGGCGAGGGCGACAAGCCAAGTTTTGGGGTCTTCCCGCGCCAGCGCCAGAATGAGCGCGACCGCCGCCGCCGGATGGACGACCGCCAAGAGCGCGCGGTCGAGCAACCCGCCGCCGTCCGCGAACAATCCCCCCGTCAGCGCCGCTATGAGAACGACCGCCGCGAGATGGAAAACCGTCATTATCATCAGGGCCATTCTCATTTCGCGTCGCCTTTCTCGGAGCGGATTCCGAGCGGACGGAATCGCCCCCGCATCCATGTTGCACTATGCGCGGTTGCCGACAACCAAAAAACGGCGGCGAAGACGATGATTCTCACGCCGTCCATTATAATGGGACGGGGACGGCTTGGGATAGGGCGGCGGGGCGCGCGCCCGAATTCAGAGAGGGCGGCGGCGTTCTCGGATTTTCCGCTAAATATCCCACGCGCCGAGCGACTCGTGTTCAAGAACGCCTTTGTCGACAAGCGCCGCCTGAACCGCAAGCGGCGAGACGTTGAAATGGTCCGCCGCGTCTTGAATCGCCTCATCGCTCGGCGAATCGCCGCCCAGAAACTCGCGCAGGTCGTTGAACGGGCATAGTAGCTCGCGCGCGAAAGCACGCTGGAACTTCTGCCTGCCGGTCTTCCGCCGCGTCGCCGGCAACAGGGCGTCGGCGTCGTCGGCGATGATATGGTCGGCAAGCAGGCGCGCCAACCCGAACCGCCGCGAATGGGGATGCTTGGCGGTCAGCGCAACGCGGAATCCGTCGGACGCGCCGGAGTCGCGGACGCCGGCCGTTAGCGCCATCCCCGCGCTGTCGGGAACCGCGGAGAACGCGCTTTGGCTGATTCCCAGAAGGTCGCAAAGAGCGCTGTCCGCGACGGGAGCGGACAACCCCCAAATCCCGCGCGCCGCCTGAGCGGTTGACTCGGCTTGAACCCACGGAATATTCGAAACGGCGGATGCGGACGCATGCCTTACGTCGGAGAGATTAGGCGCGGACGCGACCATCCCGCTTTTCATCGCGCTTTCCTGAACCAGATTCACATAAGAAACGGATTCGCCCTTATGCTCGGCGGCGACCTCGCGAACCGCGCCCTCGCCATGCGGGCCAAGCCGTCCCATGACGCTGTCCAGCAGACCGTCGGGCGCCTCATCAGGGTCGTATCCCATGCACGCTTCGAGGATGCGGCGGTTGGCGGTTTCGGCGTCTCGCCGCTCGGCGTTCACTTCGTCCCAAAGGACGCTCAATTCAGATTGGGCGTTTCCCACGCTTGACAGTCTGGCGACGGTTCTATCCACGAAATCGCCAATCTCGCGTTCGAAATCCGCTATCGCTATCGATTCGTCAAGCCGATTCAGGTAGCGGATGGGCTCCGCGTCCCAGGGAACGGTCGGGCGCGCCCTGACCAGAACGGACTGCCAGTCGCTGCTGAAAGACAGGTTGGGCCACACATAGCCGCCGCTGGCGGCGCCCACCTTGTGGCTCGCGTCCCAGGAGCAGCCGTTGGATTCCGGCTCCCACAGCAGACGCCACCAGTTGAACGCGAACCACTGCGCCAACTCGAACGCCGAGAGGCGGGCGGACGAGCGGACGGTCTTGGCGAAAGCGTCATGCGCTTCCGTGGCGCAGGTTCCCCCGACGCTAATGGACACTTCCGCGAAAGCGGCGCTCTCGGCGGAATCTCCGGCTTCGCCAAGCCATTCGCAGGCTATGCTGAACGTCATGTTTGCGACTCATACCAGCGTTTCAGGACTTCGTTTCGGAAGGCGTCGGTGGAAGGCATCGGATAGGCGTGATATGCGCCTTGCGCCGCGTTCTCCAACTGCGCTTCAAGCGGTATCCCGCCTCCAGTCGCCGCCCAGACATTTTGCGGGAATTCGCCTCTCATGTTCTCGCTAATCAAGCCTTTTCTGACCCCTTCCCGGAGCAGGCGCAACGATTCTTTCACGGTGGCTATGCCCGTTCCGTCGCATAGGGTTTTGTCGGGGCGAGGCTGCGAGGGCGGCGTCAATCCGAAATCCCCGGGGTCGCGCTTGTGATACGGGCTTCCCGTGTATTTGACGCGCCGCGCCAGGCAAGCGAGATAGCCGGAATCCGAGTCCCGCCTTATTCTGCGCTTGGGGTTGAACTTGCGGCGCGGCACGGCTACGCTCCTTTAATCTTTATCGTTTCGGTCTCTGCGTTTGCGAGAGCGATTTTACACTAGATTGGCGAGTGCTTGTCAACTACTACACCGTCGCCAACGTCGGCGCCCTCAGCGGCGCCGCTATCTGATGCTCGTCCAGCGGCGCCGCCTCGTTTTTATAGACCTGGACGCGGTAGGAGCGGTAATCCGGCACGAACATCAGCCCGTCGCTCACGCGGACGTTCTTCGGGGCGCGCAGGCGCTTTTCCGCCTCCAAATCCGCCCCGTCGCGCAGGCGGTTGGGATATGCGTTGGTCAGCATGTAGTCCCGCGCCACCCGCGACAGGGTGGAGTCGCCGATGAACTTCTGCACGTAGCGCCCGCCTTCGTTGAACAGCTGGACGCGGTCGTTGCCGGTGTCCGCGACGTATATGTCGCCGTGCTTGTCCACCGCCACGCCCGCCGGACGGTTGAACTGCCCCGCGCCGCTTCCGCTTCCGCCGATTTCCATGGCGAACTCGCCGTCCGCGCCGAACTTCTGCACGCGGTCGTTGCGCCAGTCCGCCACATAGACGTCCCCTCGCTCATCGACCGTGACGCCCCAGGGCATGTTGAATTCGCCCGGCGAGTCGCCGCGCGTTCCCCAGCCGCTTATGTACTCGCCCTCTTTGGTGAACTTCTGGACGCGGTGGTTGAGCGAATCGACCACCAGCATGTTCTCGTCGGCGTCAAAGGCGATTCCGGCGGGGCCGTTCAGCAGCCCTTCGCCCTCGCCTCGCTCGCCCCACGCGCCGATGAACTCGCCCTCGCGCGTGAACGACACGACGCGGTGGAGCGCCTCGTCCGAGACGTGCAGGTTCTCGTCGGCGTCGCGGATCACGTTGACGGGCCAGATGAACTGCCCGTCCCCGTCGCCGTAGGAGCCGATGCCGATGAGGTCGTCCGTGAGGCGCTCGGCGTCGTCGAAGTGCCACACCCTGATGAGCGCCGCGCCCTCGTTGCGGCAGAGAATGTACAGCCGCCCCTCGTCGCCGATGGCGATGTCGAGCGGGAAGTTGGTGATGCGGCGCATCCCCAGCGTCTTGAGATAGGGATAGCCGGCTCGGAGCAGTCCGTAAGGGCGGGACATGGGATTTTTACCTCTGGGTTGGTTGTTAGTAGTGGCTAGTGGCTTGTTTCCGCCCCCGTCATTCCCGCGAAAGCGAGAATCCAGAAGGCGGCGGACGGCAACGGACGAACTAGCGAGCGCGCAATGCCTGCGCGCCCTAGTCGTTCGAGCGCCCTTCGTTTCGGCGCTTCCTCCTAATCTCGCTTGCGGCTCTTCTCAAGCCGTTCGGGTCGTTCTTGAATTCTTCGTACACGCTCTCGGTCTGGCGAGCGAACTGGTCCAGTCCGCCATGCTGTCCGTCGAGATAACGGACATTGCATATCCTCAGAAAGACCGAATCCAAGGACGCTCCTATGACCCGCGCAAGTCCGCGAATCCGCGAATCGTCATCGCGGAGCGGAGTTTGCTTGTCATGCCGAAAGTACAGGTCGAGAACGAGAATGTCGTCCTCGCGCTTCCAAGAATGAGCCATGTTCATGCCCTTTTCAACTTGGGTTAAGCGCGAGCGCCCGGCGTTCAACCAAGCGCCCGCGCATCCCCCGTTTTACGCGAACGGCCTCAGCTGCTCGAACTGCCCGTCCACTATCGGAACCGGGTCTAGCCCCAGCCACTGGTCCAGCATCGTCGAGTACAGCCCCCGGAAGTCGTATGTCCAATCCAGGTCTTCCCCGTTCAGCCAGCGGGCGGGGTCTAGGGACGGATATTCGGCGTACAGCCCGCCCGCCACTCGCTCGCCGATGATGAACGCGCCGCCGCCGGAGCCGTGGTCGGTGCCGGAGCCGTTGTCGCGCATCCGCCTGCCGAACTCCGTGAACACCATCATCGCCACTTCCTCCGCGGCGTCGTGGGCGCGGAGGTCGGCGAAGAAGTCCGACACCGCCCCCGAAAGCTCGCGCATCAGTTGCGGATGCGTCTTGAGCTCGTTCGCGTGATGGTCGTAGCCGCCGTGGTTGACGTAGAAGATGCGCGTCCCCAAGCCGGCGAGATGCGTCCGCGCCACGTCCTTGAGCGACTTGGCGATGGGGTTGTCGGCGTACTCGACGTCTGATTCGTACATCGCCGGCGCTTGCTTCAGAATGTCCGCGCCGGTGTGGACGTCCGAGCCGGTCCGCGCCAGATACTCCAGCACGGGGCCCGATCCGACGGCGGGCGCGTACATCTTCTTGAACATCTCCAGCGCCTTGTCGCGCCGCTCGGCTTCCTCGATGCTGGTCATCAAGCCGACGTTGTCGAGATCGCCCACCGAAGTGACCGGGACGCCGGCGACGGACAGCGCGCGCGGCAGCCCCCTGCCTATGTTCACGGCGGTGAGGACGTTCTCTTTGTTCGGGTCCAAGTCGCGGATGGCGCGCCCAAGCCAGCCTTCCGTGCCGACCTTCGTCGGCTCGCAGGTGTGCCAAATGTCCATCGCACGGAAGTGGGAGCGGCTGGAGTTTTCGTAGCCGATTCCCTGCACTATCGCCATCTTGCCGGCGTCGTAGATTTCCTTGAGCGGCGCGGCGTTGGGGTTGAAGCCGATCTCGCCGTCAATCGGCAGCGTCTCTTCCTGCGGCACCACGACCGTCGGGCGCGAGTCGTAGTAAACCGGGTTGGAGTAGGGGACGATGGTGTTCATGAAGTCGTTGCCGCCGGTGAGCTGAACCACCACCAGAACCGGCGCTTTGCCGTTGATTGTCATGTCGCTGTCTCCTTGAATCGCCTGCGCCCCGGCTGGCGGGGGATATTGGGTTGGCGGCGAACCCGCCCTCGCGGGCGGTCGCCCCCGCCCTAGCCCTCTCCCATCAAGGGAGAGGGGATTTGCTGTCTGCTTTTCGCTCTTGTTTTCGGCGAACATGCCCTTGTTGCCCATCAATGGGGAGGATGCTTTTCGCCCTAGCCGAGCTGGTATTCCATGCTCGACACTATCATCTGCAGCATGTGGACTACTCTTTCGACGCTCTCATCGCGCTTTTCGGGGGAGCTCAGGTCGAGCGTCCCGCCCGATTCGGCGAACTCCATGAGGACGCCGCGCGTCTCGTCGCCCGCTTCGAGCGGGCCCGCCAGGTCTAAGCATCGGTCGGTGAATTCCGCCGGCGACAGGCGTCCGCCGTTCTCCGCGCCCAGTCGCTCGATTATGGCGCGGACGCCGGGCTTTTGGGCGTCCCCGACATGCTCCACCGCGAAGTTGATGCGCTCGTTGAGCGTGCCGCCGTCTATCCACTCGCGCCCGGTGTGCCAGCCCTCGACCGTCGGCGGGTTGAGCAGCTGCTGCCCCATGAGCGTTGTCGCCGCCTGGTACTTGCCGATTCCCGGCGTCGGCGCGGACAGGTCGCCGCCCAGCTTCAGCGTCCCCGTCACCAGCTCCGTCGGGCTTTTGACCTTGCGGAAGCGCGCTTCCTTGAAGTAGTCGGACGTCAGAATCGACCGCATTATCGCGCGCATGTCGCCGCCGGATTCGAAGTACGCCTCCACGATGGAGTCTATGGCGTCTTGGTCGCGCGGCGGCTCGATGGGCCACGCCGGCACTTGCGGCTCGTCCGCCACGAAGAAGTTGTAGAGATGGCGCGCGATGAACCGCGCCGTCGCCTCGCGCCGAACGATTATGTCGATTATGTCGCCGCCGTCGAAGTCCCCCGTCTCGCCCAGAAAGGTCTTCCGCCCGTAGTCGTGCTGTTCGGGCTTGAAGACGAACTCGGACGGGTAATGCCCCTGCGGGTAGAGCGGGATGGGCTGGGTGAACGTCCAGCCGGTGAAGGCGCGGGAGGCGTTCTTGATGTCGTCCTCCGTGTAGTTGCCCACGCCCATGCTGAACAGCTCCAGCAGCTCGCGCCCGTAGTTTTCGTTGGGTTCGCCGAGACGGTTCTCGTTGTTGTCGAGCCAGAAGATCATCGCCGGGTCTTTGGACAGCTCCATGAGCAGCGTTCGGAAGTCCCCCAAGCCGCGCTCGCGGAACATCTGAATGTGGCGCACCATCGACGGCACATGCTCCACCTTCCCCACGCCGGTGGCGAAGACGTGGTGCCAGAACAGCGCCATCTTCTCGACAAGCGGGCGCTTGGTCACCGCCATGCGGTAGATCCAGGTCGCCGCCCAGATGACCTGGTTTTCGCCGTCGTAGTAGCGCGAGATTATGTCCTCGTCCAGCGGCGGGCGGCGCTCCGGGTCGACGAGGTCTTCCACCGCCGCCTCGTAGCCGCGCGCGGCGTACTCTTCGATTTCATCCCGCGCCGCGCCGAAGCCCGCCCGCCGGAACAAGTGGGCGACCAGAGCGAGATCGTCCGTAGCCATAACGCCCCTCCTAATGGTCTTGTCGTCGTTTCGCAAATTGGCGTCACGCCCACTATACTACTAACCGCGCCCGCTTTCAACAGCCAATTTTAGTGGGAAACCAGGGCGGGGCGACGGCAATCCGACAAATCCCATTTCCCGGCTCCCCCGTCATTCCCGCGAAGGCGGGAATCCAGAGGAGCGCGACCAAGATAGCCACAGGAAATCAACCTCGAATCGCAACCGGCAAAATCCCATTCCCGGCTCCGCCGTCATTCCCGCGAAGGCGGGAATCCAGAGGAGCGCGACCAAGATAGCGACTGCAAACCAAACCCGAATCGCAGCCGACAAATCCCATTTCCCGGCTCCGCCGTCATTCCCGCGAAGGCGGGAATCCAGAGGAGCGCGACCAAGATAGCCACAGGAAATCAACCTTGAATCGCAACCAACGTATCCCCTCTCCCTTGATGGGAGAGGGCTAGCGCGCGGGCGCCTGCGCCGCTAGGCGCAGTCCCGCGCGGATTGCCCCCCAACCTACAACCCCATCCGGAGACAACGCCATGCTAATCAAAGACCTCAAAACCTACGTAGTCCAAAACCCCCCGCCCAGCCACGGCGGGCCCTACTGGGTCTTCCTCAAGCTCACCACAGACGACGGCATCGAAGGCTTCGGCGAGGTTTACGGCGTCCCCTTCGGGCCGCATCGCGTCGCCGGGCTGATAGAGGACGTCGCCGAAAGCTACGTCATCGGGCAGGATCCGTTCAGGATAGAAACCATGTGGCGGCGCGTCTATTCGAGCGGCTACTCCCAGCACCCCGACCTGACGCTCGTCGCCGTCCTGAGCGGATTGGAAATCGCCTGCTGGGACATTCTCGGCAAGGCGCTCGGCCAGCCCGTTTACAACCTGCTCGGCGGGCAGGTGAACGAGCGGTTGCGCTCATACACATACCTCTACCCCGCGCCGCCGGACGAGAGCGACGATGACGACGACTCGCTCGCCGTCGGCAACATCTTCGGCGACCCGGTCCGCGCCCCCAAGCGCGCCGCGCAGTACATGGAAATGGGGTTCACCGGCGTCAAATTCGACCCGGTGATGCCGATGAGCGCCTTCGACCCGCGCCAACTGTCGCTGGAGGCGCTCAGCAACGCCGCCCTAGTGACCAAGAACATCCGCGAGGCGGTGGGCGACAAGGTGGATTTGCTAATCGGCACGCACGGGCAGATGACCACGTCCAGCGCCATACGCCTCGCCAAGCGTCTGGAGCCGCATGACCCGCTGTGGTTCGAGGAGCCGGTGCCGCCGGAGAACCGAAACGAAATGTCGCGCGTGGCGCGCCACACGTCCATCCCCGTGGCGACCGGCGAGCGGTTGACGACCAAGTACGAATTCGCCGACCTTCTAGGACAGCAGGCGGCGGCGATACTCCAGCCCGCTCTCGCCCGCGTGGGCGGCATCCTGGAGGCGAAGAAGATAGCCGGCATGGCGGAGGCGCACTACGCCCAACTCGCGCCGCATCTCTACTGCGGACCGCTGGAAGCCGCCGCCAACATACAAATCTCCACATGCAGCCCGAACTTCCTGATACAGGAAAGCATCGAGCGCTTCGACGGCTTCTACGCCGAAATCCTGAAAGAGCCGATACAGTGGGAGGACGGCTACATCATCCCGCCGACCAAGCCCGGCTTGGGCATAGAGCTGGATGAAGAAGTCGCCGCCCGCCACGCCTACGCCGGCGGGGTGTTTCCGCCCATGGCGGAGGACGGGGATTAACGGGGGCGGATTCGCCGCCGGCGGAGCGCGCGAATCAGTTGACCGACGCGCCGCCGGCGGCATAGACTCGCTTGGACGAACGCCCGCCGAGCGCGAACGAACAACGATCATGGAATACCTGCGCGAAAACGAAATACACTGCGGAGACGCCCGCGAGACGCTTGCGCGGATGCGCCCGGACTCGGTCGCGCTCAGTTTCTGGTCGCCCCCGTACTTCGTGGGCAAATCCTACGAAAAAAGCCTGACTTTCGAGCGGTGGCGGTCGCTGATTAAGGAAGTGGTGTCGCTCCACATGCCGATAATCGCGCCGGGCGGCTTTCTGGCGATAAACATGGCGGACATACTCGCCTTCCCCGACCCGAACATGCCGCGCATCCAAGCCGACAACGTATCCGCCAAGCGGGTGAAAATCAGCCGCGAGCGGGTTTTGGAAGCGCAGCGCCAAAATCCGGGCTTCAACCGCCACCAGTTGGCGGAGTTGCTCGGATGCAGCGAGCAGACCATCGACAGGCGGCTGAACAACAACAACGTGCGCGGCGGCAAATACGCCGTCCAACGCAAAGTCAAACTTGTGGGCGGGCTTGTCGAAGAGTGGGCGGACGAAGCCGGATTCTACCTCTACGACCGCCGCGTCTGGGTGAAAGACCCATGCTGGGAAAACGGCAAGTGGCACAGCCTTTCGTACAGGTCGGTCGACGAATTCGAATACATCTACATATTCTGGAAACCCGGAATCACCACCATCGACCGCAACCGCCTTGACAAGGGCGAATGGGGCGAGTGGGGTTCGCGGGGCGTCTGGCGTATCCCGTCCGTCCGCGCCAACGTCGAACACGAGGCGCAGTTTCCGGTCGAGTTGCCCCGCCGCGCAATCCGCATCTTCTCCGCGCCCGGCGACCTTGTGTTGGACTGCTTCATGGGAAGCGGCGCGACGGCGGTCGCCGCCATAAACGAGGGACGGCGTTACATCGGCATTGACTCGGAGCCGCGATACGTCGACCTGGCGCGCGAACGCTGCCGAAAGGCGCTGGCGGCAGTCCCATGACGCTCAACCCCAACGCGCTCGCCCAAGACTCGGACGTTCTCGAAGAGGTCGAGAAAGCCACCCTCCGCATGGTCGTTCAGGCGGTGTACGACTTCCGAGACGAAGCGCGCGAGTTCTTTCTCCAGGAACCGGACCTAGTCGCGGACATAGGGGAAGACATCACGCGCGAAGCAATGGACCGTATGGGGACTTCCACGATACCGACGCGGCTGTTCGGGAAGATAGACTACAAGCGCGCCAGATACGTGTTCCATCCCGAATACTCGATCCGCCAAGCGCTGTTCATAGACTCCAAAGCCGAATAGTCGCAAGGCGCGGGAACGGTGACGATACAGACCGCCCAGACGTCCATGCGAATCCGCCAGTTCCGCGCGGGAATCGCCATAGACCAGCCGGGAACGCTCCCCCAAGTGATTCGGATTCAGGACGCCGATTACTTGGCGACGACCGTTTTCGTAAAATACAACTACCGCGAATCCGAAGGCGGCTTGTCCAAAACGCTCGAAAGCGTATCCGCGTCCTGCCTTCCGAACGGGATGCTGCAGCGGATTTACAACCCGACGCCGGACAGGACGTTTTGGCTCGCCGGCAGAAACGCGCCTAGCCGGGGCGAGGCGTTTCGCGCGCGAATCAGCCTTCCGCGCCTCAAGCGCGCCGCGCGCTGGCGCGTTCAGAACATACTGCTAGACCCCGAAACTCCATTCGAGTGGGACGAATGAACCGAGAAAGCATGCCCATCAACTTCCTCACCTTCGGCGAAACGCTTATCCAGCGCAACGCCGACTACATCGGCCCCTACGACGCCGACGGCGGCTACACCATGCGCGTCGCCGGCGCGGAGTCCAATGTCGCGCTCGATTTGGTTCGGCTGCTGGCGGGGCGCGTTCGCGCCGTTTGGGTGAGCCGGCTGGGGGCGGATCCGGAAGGCGACATGATTCTCGCCCAGCTGAGTCCGCGCATCGCCGTCGTCGCGCCGCGCGAGGTTGGGCGGAAGACGGGCGTCCAGCTGCTCAACCATCTCGGCGGCGGGCGCGTTTCGCGCCGCTACAGACGCGCCGGAAGCGCCGCCAGCCGACTGACCGCGCTTGAAGTAATCCCCCATCTGGACGGCTGCGACCTGCTCCACGTCACCGGAATCACGCCCGCGCTGAGCGATGCATGCCGCGACGCCGTCATGTCCGTTTTGCGGGAAGCGCGCGGGCGCGGCGTCCCCGTCAGCGTGGACGTCAACTACCGCGAGGCGCTCTGGAGCGCCGCCGACGCCCGCGCCGCCCTCGACGAGATGCGCCCTTTCGCCGCGCTGTTCAAGGTCGGGCGCGACGAAGCCGAAACCATCTGGGGCGGCGGGCTGTCGGCGCGCGAGTGGGCGCGGAAGTTCCAAGCGGACGGCGCGGAAATCGCCGTCGTGACGGACGCCGACAGCGCCGCCGCCGTCTGCGACGGCGACAATCTCATAACGCATCCAGGCTTCGCGGTGGAAGTGGTCGACCCCGTCGGCGCCGGCGACGCTTTCGTGGCGGGCTTCCTAGCCGCCTTTCTGGAGCGCCATGCGCTCGCGGAAGTCTTGGCGATGGACGCCGAACGCCGCGCGGATATTCTGCGCCATGCCCTCGCGCTCGCCAACGCCTGCGGCGCGATGGTCTGCTCCGAACACGGCGACACGGAGCCGATGCCGAGCATGGGCGAGGCGCTGTCTTTCGCGGGTATCGGGCTGGCGGAATGAGAACCCCGATTCCGCCCCGTTTCGCCGCCGTCGGAGTCGCAGTTTTGGACGATTGCGGTTGGCGGGCAATCCGCGCAAGACTGCGCCTGGCGGCGCATGCGCCCTCACCCTAGCCCTCTCCCATCAAGGGAGAGGGATTCATCGCTCGCGATTCGGGCTTGGCTCCGAGTGGCTGCCTTGTCCCCGCCTTCGCGAGGATGACGTTGTTGGTCGACTCTGGATTCCCGCCTTCGCGGGAATGACGGGGACGGCGCGCGGGGAAGTGGCGGGAATCGTCCAAAACGCGCGACGGGGGAATCCTGAAAAATCCTATAATCCCGCGAATCCCGATTCCGGCAAAACGCGCGCATAAACGAAATCGCGGGCGGACCCCCGCTGTGTGGGAGCCGCCCGCGATTGGATTGCGGTTTTGGCTAAACGCGCCGCGCCGCGCCGTCGCGGAGTTTAGACTCCGGCGACGCCGGCGGTGGACGGCGTCGCCGCCGCGCGCTCGCGGGTCCGGCTGACGCCGATGCGCCGCGAGATGATGACTTTCTGGATTTCGACCGTCCCGGCGGGGTGGGCGCCCACCAGGCTGCCGCGCTGGTAAACCTCCGGCTCGCCGCCGAAGGGGGCGCGCGGCTCGTTCGTGCCGCAGAGGCTGTACATGCCCATGATGTCGCGGGCGCGGTCGGCGTTCTTGATCTTGTACAGCTTGCCGAACATGGACGTCTGCGAGCCGTGGTAGGTCATTTCCTGCCGCGCCTGGTACATGCCGTAGTTCCGCAGGCTCATCAGCCCGTGGACATGGGAGTCTATGTAGGCCGCCGCCGCTTCCTGCTGGATGAGCGGGTCGTCGCCCACCACGCCGCCGTTGCTGGGGGCGGTCTTGACGTACTCGAGCAGGTTGTCGAGCGCTTCGTCCTGCGGATAGGCTTGGCCTCGTCCGCCGTGTTCCACTTCCAGCGTGGTCTGCGTGACCTGCCATCCCTGATGGTCGCCGCCGATGAGGTGGTCGCCGGGGATGCGGACGTTGTCGAAGAAGAACACGCTCTGGTCGTCGCCCGAAAGCAGGTCCATGCGCTCTTGCGACAGCCCCTCCGCCGGGAACGGCACCATGAAGTAGCCCAAGTTGCGGTGTCGGGGCGCGTCCGGGTCGGTCATGAACGGCCCGAACAGGTAGTCCGGCTCTTCCACGCCGCTTATCCAGATTTTCTGCCCGTTGAGGATGAAGTCGTCCCCGTCGCGCACCGCCCGGCTCTGGAGCGAGGCGAGGTCGGAGCCGGCGTTGGGCTCCGAGAAGTTCTGGAACGCCACTTTGTCGGCGCTCAGCAACGGCTTGAGGAACTTGTCCTTCTGCTGGTCGTCCGCCCAGACGAGCAGGGTGGGGAACACCAGGGCGTTCGTGAACCCCGGCACCACGCGGGCGCGCCGGAACTCTTCCTGCAGAATCGTCTCATGCTCGCCGGTCAAGCCGCCGCCGCCGTATTCCTTCGGGTAGGTCGGGTACAGCCAGCCCTTCTCGGCGAGAACCTTGTGCATCTCGCGCCAGTAGTCGTACTGCTCCCGGGAGAGCTCCATCCGGTCGACGGGCGCCCGCATCTCGACCGGCACGTTCTCTTCCAGCCAAGAGCGGACTTCCTTGCGGAACTCTTCCTGGTCTTCGGTGTATGTGTATGCGAAATCCATCCGGTTACTCTCCTAACTCAGTCGCTGCGCCGGCGGGCGTCCGAACCGAACGCCATCCAAGCGGCGGTTATATGGTATGCGTTCGCGCGGGCAATGTCAATACCCAAGCGCGAAAATGGCGAAATGGCGGAAAAATCCCCTATACTTGTCCCCAAATGCGTCCATCCACAGAGAAACCCGACGGATTCATCCCCTCCGCGGTCGTCTCATTCCTCGCGCGCCGCGCGCATCTCATCGCCTTGGCGCTGTTCGCCGCCGCCGGCGCCGCCGTCCTCGACGACTACGGATTAGCCGGCGACGAGGAACTTCAGAGAAGGTTCGGACACGCTTCTCTAGACTACGTCCTCGGCGACGAAGACGCGCTGAGCGCGACGAGCGACAGTTTCATCCTGCCCGTGGAGCGCTACTACGGCGTGGCGTTCGAGCTTCCCCTAGCCGCCGCCGAGCGGATTTTGGGATTGGAAGACTCCCGCGCCGTTTACCTGAGCCGCCATCTGCTCATGCACGCGCTCTTTCTCGCCGGCGGATTCTTCGCGTGGCTGCTCGCCTATCGGCTGTTCGGAAACCGTCTCGTCGCCCTTCTCGCCATGCTGATTTTCCTGCTCCATCCGCGACTGTACGCACATTCCTTCTTCAACACCAAAGATTTGCCGTTTCTCAGCGCGTTCATGATCGCGCTGTATCTGATTCACCGCGCCTTTCGGCGCGATTCGCTCTGGGCGTTCGCGCTCTGCGGCGCGGGCGTCGGGCTGCTGATGAACGTTCGTATTATGGGCGCCCTGCTGCTTCCCGCCGTCTTGGGGCTGCTTGCTTTGGACGCCGTTCGCGCCGCCATGCGCGGGGACGGGGGCGCGAAGCGCGTCTTGGCGAACGCCGGCGCGTTCATCGCCGCCTTCGCCGCGGCTCTCTACGCCGCCTGGCCCCTGCTGTGGCGCGACCCGACCAACCTGCTGGACGCCTTTCGGGGCTTGTCGGCGCATCCCGCCTATCTCTACACGCTGTTTCGGGGCGAGCGGGTTATATGGCCCAACATTCCTTGGGACTACGTTCCGACATGGATGCTGATAACGTCCCCGCCCGCCGCGCTCATTCTCGCCGCGCTGGGAATCGCCGCCGCCGTTCGCCTTTGCGCCGCCGATTGGCGCGGCATATTCGCCGACTCGCCCGCCCGCTTCGGACTGCTCGCCGCCGCCTGCCTGGTTCTGCCCATCGCCGCCGTCATCGCGCTGGATACCAACCTGTATCAGGGCTGGCGGCACATGTATTTTCTCTGGGCGCCCGCATGCGTCTTGGCGGCTTTCGGATTGCGGGCGCTGGCGGACATTCCCCATCCGCGCCTGCGAACCGCCGCGTTCGGAATCGCCGCGCTGGGAATCGCCGCCGCCGCCGTTCAGATTGCCGCTCTGCATCCCCATCAAAACGACTATTTCAACCCGCTGGCGAGCAAAGACGGACTCGCCGACCGCTGGCAGATGAACTACTGGCGCGCGGCGAACAAGCAGGCGCTGGAGGCGCTGCTGGAGCTGGAGCCGAGCGGAATCCTGCCCGTGAACGCGCGGCTGAACGTCCAGATTCTGCCGGCGGAGGATAGGCGCCGCCTGCTCTACTCCGAGTCGTTCCCGTCGTTCGACTTCGGCGGCTCCGGCGGGGGAAGCGTCCTGTGGGAGCGCGAGATTTACGGCGTCCCAATCGCATCCGTCCGCGACGTCCGCGACGAATCCGAAACCGCCTTCCGAGAAGCCTACGCGGACGCGCGGGCGGCGGCGCAACCCGACGCCAGCGCCGGCGGCTTCGACATCTACGCGGACGGCGGCTTTCTCACGCTTATAAAGGAAGGTTGCGATGAGGAAGAAGACGCGCGCGGAACGTTCCAAGCGCTCATATTCCCGTCCAATCGGGAACGTCTGCCGCATTACGCCGGCGAGTACGATTCGTTCAGTTTCGATTTCCGGCGCTACGGCGCGATGATGGACGGCGTCTGCCTAATCCGCGCGCCGTTGCCTAAATACCCAATCCACGCCGCGGAAGTCGTTAAGCGCGCGGACGGTGCCGAATCCAGCGTCGAGTGGCGGGCGGCGCTGGCGCTGGCGGAATCGCCGGACGCTTACCTGGCGGCGCTGTCGGCATTGCCGCCGTCCCCGGACGCAAGCGGCGGCGGATTCGCCATCTACGCGGACATGGGCGCGGACGGCGGGCGGCTAATCTACCGCAAGCGCGGATGCTCGGACGGCGACAGGGGCGCGCGGTTCTTCCTGTCGGCATTTCCATCGGATCCGGATGATCTGCCCCAAGCGGCGCGCGCCGCCGGCTTGGGACACGAGCCGCTGAACTTCGACTTCCACCGCTACGGCGCGATGATTGGCGGCGACTGCGTAATCATCCGCGAGTTGCCGGGCTACCCGATAGACCGCGTCGAGACGGGCCAGTGGATCCCCGGCGAGGGCGGTCTCTGGAGCGCGGAAGTCTTGTTCCCGCCGCGCCGAGAGCGGTACGCGGCGGCGCTGGCGGCACTCCCGCCGTCGCCGGACGCATCCGCCGGCGGATTCGCCATCTACGCGGACGCGGACGGCAGGCGGCTAATCTACGTCAAACGCGGATGCTCGGACGGCGATACGCGGGGGCGCTTCTTCCTATCCATATTCCCCGCAGACCCTGATGACCTGCCCCAATCATCGCGCGCCGCCGGCTTGGGGCATGAGGCGCTGAACTTCGACTTCCCCGAATACGGCGCGATGGTCGGCGGCGATTGCGTAATCGTCCGCGACTTGCCGGATTATCCGATAGACCGCATCGAAACGGGGCAGTGGATCCCCGGCGAGGGCGGGTTGTGGAGCGCGATTATCGCGGTCGGCGGCTAGGCAGTGTTGCCATAAGGATAGTTTGGAAGATTCTCGCGCCAAAATCTCCAATTCCCTCCCTTGCAAAGGTATGTTCATGGAAAACAAGCCCGAATCGCGAGCGATGAATCCCTCTCCCTTTATGGGCTTGCAAGGGTATGTTCACGGAAAACAAGCGCCGCTCGCAACCAACAAATCCCCTCTCCCTTGATGGGAGAGGGCTAGGGTGAGGGTGCCTGAGCCGCTAGGCGCAGTCCCGCGCGGTTTGCCCGCCGCCCCCGCTCACTCTGCCTAGGGCGGCTCCGCGGCGTCTTGCCCATCCCTCTATCGGCATGCTAACATTTTCCGAACAGGATTAGGGGGTCCGGGAAACCCGCGAAAGGCGCGCGCGTTCGGCTGGCTTGGGGCGACGGGGCGACTCTTCCCGACGCTCGTTCCCGACCAGCCCCCGCCGCTTGGGGCGGGCTTTCGCAATCCGCCGACCGGACTCTCCGAGAGCGGGCGCGGCGCCCTAGAATGATGAGGACGGCTTCCACATGTCCACCGCCCAAACCGGTCAAACGCGAATGGCGTACCCCCATATTCGCATGCAGGCGAAATGGGGCGAGCGCTGGGAGCGCGACGGCATCTACCGCGTCCGCGACGACGACCCGCGCCCGAAATGGTACGAGCTGCACATGTACCCGTACCCCTCCGGCGACCTGCACATAGGCCACTGGTTCGCCATGTCCGGCGCGGACGCCCGCGCGCGGTTCATGTCCATGAACGGCTACAACGTCCTGCACCCGATGGGCTTCGACGCCTTCGGGCTGAACGCCGAGAACGCCGCCATCAAAAACGGCGTCCACCCCCACTCGTGGACTATGGACAACATGGACAACATGCGCCGCCAGTTGCGCTCCATGGGGCCGATGTACGACTGGGAGCGCGAAATCGCCACCTGCGTACCCGAATACTACAAGTGGAACCAGTGGTTTTTCCTCAAGCTCTACGAAAAGGGTTTGGCTTACCGCGCCGCCGCCCAAGTCAACTGGTGCCCTTCCTGCCAGACCGTCCTCGCCAACGAGCAGGTCGTCGACGGAAACTGCGAGCGCTGCGATTCCGCCGTCATTCACAAAGACATGGAGCAGTGGTTCTTCCGCATAACCGCCTACGCGGACGAGCTGCTGGACTACTCCTCCATAGAGTGGCCCGACCGCGTCAACGCCATGCAGACCAACTGGATAGGGCGCTCCGAAGGCGTGGAAGTGGATTTCGACATATCCGAACACGGGCTTGAAGAGAAGTCCATCCGAACGTTCACCACGCGCATAGACACCGTGTACGGCGTGACGTTCATCGTGCTGGCGCCGGAGCATCCGCTTGTGGATAAGCTGACTGCGGACGACCATCGCGCGGAAGTGGAAGCCTACGTCGAGCGAGCGCGGCTGCAGACCGAAATCCAGCGCCTCGCCGCCGACAAGGAAAAGACCGGCGTCTTCACCGGCGCGCATGCCGTCAACAAGCTCAACGGCGAGCGCGTTCCGATACTCGTCGCGGATTACGTTCTGCTCAGCTACGGCACCGGCATGGTCATGGGCGTCCCCGCCCACGACGAGCGCGATTTCGTCTTCGCGCGCAAATACGGCTTGCCCGTCCGCGTGGTCATCGCGCCGCCGGAGTGGGATGGCGAAGAGTTGGAAGAGGCGTATCTGGGGCAGGGCCCGCAGGTCAACTCCGGCGAGTTCGACGGCGTCCCCAACTCGGAGGGCATCGAGAGGATAGCCGACCGCATCGAGCGCGCCGGCTGGGGCGCCCGCGCCGTCAACTACCGCATGCGCGACTGGCTGATAAGCCGCCAGCGCTACTGGGGGACGCCGATACCGATTATCTACTGCGACCGCTGCGGGGAAGTCCCCGCGCCGGAGGACAGCCTGCCGGTTCTGTTGCCGGAAGACGCCGAGTTCCTGCCGACCGGCGACTCGCCGCTGGCGCTCAACGAAGCGTTCGTCAACGTCGGCTGCCCGCGATGCGCCGCGCCCGCCCGCCGCGAAACCGACACGATGGACACCTTCGTGGATTCGTCCTGGTACTTCCTGCGCTACGCCAGCCCGAAGTTCGCCGACGGCCCCTTCGACCCGGACGCCGCCGGGCAGTGGAACCCCGTCGACCAGTACACCGGCGGCGTGGAGCATGCGGTGATGCACCTGCTCTATGCGCGCTTCTTCGTCAAGGCGCTCCGCGACATGGGGATGCTGGATTTCGACGAGCCGTTCGTCCGGCTGGTCAACCAGGGAACCATCGTCTTCAACAACGCCAAGATGAGCAAATCGCGCGGGAACGTCATCGCGCCCGACGACTATGTGGAGGAAGTGGGCTCGGACGTCGTCCGCGCCTATCTGATGTTCATGGGCCCGTGGGAAGCGGGCGGGGAGTGGAACGACAGCGGCATCAACGGCATGGCGCGCTGGACGAACCGCGCCTGGGAGCTCTGCCGCCGCGACCCGCGCGAGCTGGACGAGACGCCGGCGGACGAAGCCGCCGTCCGCGCCGCCCGCCGAACGCTCCACAAGACCATCCGCAAAGTCACCGGCGAAATCGAGCGCTTCAAGTTCAACACCGCCATAGCCGCGATGATGGAGCTCTCCAACGCGCTCGGCGAGGCGTGGAGCGCGAAAGGGATAGACTCCGCCCTCTGGCGCGAGTGCCTAACCCACCTGGCGCTGATGATGGCGCCGATAACGCCGTTCATCGCCGAAGAGATGTGGGAGAAGCTGGGCAACGAGTACAGCGTCCACCGCCAGCCCTGGCCGAAGTGGGACGCCGAGCTGGCGGCGGACGAGACGATAACGCTGGTGGTGCAAGTGAACGGACGCCTGCGCGACCGCATCCAAACCCCGGCGGACATAACGGAAGAGGACGCCCGCGCGCTGGCGCTGTCGTCGGAGCGAACGAAGACGCACACCGCCGGCAAGACTGTGCGTCGGGTGATATACGTCCCCGGCAAGCTGGTGAACGTGGTGGCGGGGTGATCTTGGACGCGACGCGGGTTTCGGTTGGTTGCGGCGGCGCTCCGATGGCTGTGAGCGAGCCTTTCGCCGCAATGCCGGCGGACCGAAAAACTATCCGCCAAAGCAAACTGAACATATCCCAAAGGACGCGGACGAATCCGTTTCCGTGGACCGGTCAGTTTTCCCCGCAACTTGTCGAGGAACTTCTCGCCGCCTACGCCCCCAAGGGGGGATTGTTGCTTGACCCGTTCGCCGGCAGCGGCACATGCCTGGCGGAAAGCGCGCGATTCGGATTGTCGGCTCGCGGGATCGAGATAAACCCCGCCGCCGTCATTCTCTCTAAGGTGTACCGAATGGTCAACCTGAGCGCGATTGAACGGTCGGATATTGTCGCCCATGTGGACGAGCGGCTGTCCGGTCTGTTCGGGCCTCTGGTCGCCCCGCCGCTCCGCGGGGGATTGAAAGGGACTGACGAACGCGCGGCGATGGAATCCGAGCTCGTTCAAGCGTGGCGCGAATCTCCGAATGGACACGCGCGCGACCTCGCGGCGGCTCTGGTGGTTCTGTGCGACTTCCACCGCAAGAAACTCGACGTCTCGGACGCGCGCAAAACTTGGTCGCAACTCAAGCGGGTCGTCAAAGGACTCCCCGATTCGGTCGAGACGGTCGACGTGCGCCACGCCGACGCCAGAGATCTGCCCATCGAATCGGATTGCGCGGACATTGTGATTACCTCGCCGCCGTATATCAATGTCCACAATTACCACCAAAAGTTTCGGCGGTCGGTTGAAGCGCTGGGATGGAACATACTCGCCATCGCGCCGTCCGAAATCGGGTCGAACCGTCAAAACAGGGGGAACAGGTTTCTCACAGTGATTCAATACTCTCTGGACATGGCGCTGGCGCTGTTGGAAATGGCGCGCGCCGTTAAAATAGACGGGCGCTTGATTGCGGTCATCGGGCGCGAGTCTTCCGTTCAGGGCGTCAGATTTATGAACAGCAACCTTGTCGCCGAATTGGCTGTCGATGCGCTGGGGCTGACAATCGAGCGCCGCCAGGAAAGGGTTTTCCAAAACCGATACGGCGTTCGGATTTACGAAGACATCGCGCACATTCGCAACGGAGACGGCTTGCCGTCCAAATCCGCCGCGCTGGAATCCGCCCGCCGCGTGGCGCGAAGAACCCTCTTGGACGCCCGCTCCCACGCTCCGCCCAAAGAGCGCGCGATGATAAGCGACGCCGTCGAACGCGCGGACGCCGTAACGCCGTCCCCAATGGCGAATCCGAGCGCGCAGGAATGACAATGAGCTACCCCACTCCGCACGGCGACAAACTTGAGGCGCTTCTGAACAACGGCAAGCTGCCGGAAGGGGACGTCCCCAGAGTCCGCTCCGCGATTGACCGGTACGAATCCTGGAAAACCCAAATGCGGCGGGTGGACGGCGGCGGCGACTCGCTGATTGGTCCGTTGGTGGAATCCCTTGACGCCTACAAGCGGTGGATAGACCTGGACTTGGTCTTTGACAGCCCGGACGACTTTCTTTATCGTCAGAAGGGGCAGCTCAAGATAGACAACACTGTCTTGGAGGAATTCCTGCCCTGGCTGGTGGGCGGGGTTTTCGCTGACGAACTCGCGGACAGCGGCCTGGTTCTCGGACCGGTCAACGCCTTCTCGCATCTCAGATTCGATTCGAGTTTGCTCTCGCCCTCCGCGGGCGGCAACATGGTCGCGCGCTCGAAAGACCACGACTTCGCGCTCGCCAGACCGTTGTTCATGCGGGCGTCGCATCAGGAAGACTTCGCCGCCTTTCAAGAATCCAGCGCGCATCTCGCGTATGTGGCGGCTGAAATCAAGACCAACTTAGACAAAACAATGTTCCAAGAAGCGAGCGCGACGGCGCAAGACTTGAAACTCGCCATTCCGGACTCGCGGTATTTTCTAATGTGCGAATGGCTGGACATGACGCCCATCAGCGCGGCGGTGACGCCGATTGAGGAAGTCATCGTATTGCGAAAGGCGAAGCGTCTGCCGGCGAGCGCGCGGCGGCGCTTCTCATCCAGCGACGGACGAGCCGCCAACAGAGACATGTTCGAACGACACCTGACCGACCACCCATTCGCCCCCGACGCCTTCGCCCGATTCATACGGCACCTAGAACCCCTTCTGAGGACGGAATCGGACGATGAGGACGAAATTCTCGCCAGAGGATGGTTCTAGCCCCGCGACGGGCGCGGACGTCTGCCGTCCCGCATCGCCCCCCTAAACCCCCCCCGCCACCACTTCCCCCATGCGCCGCGTTCCCACTGTTTCGCCGCCGTCCCCCGCTATGTCCGGCGTGCGGTAGCCCTCCGACAGGACGCCTTCCACCGCCGACTCCACCGCCTGCGCCTCTTCCTCTAGCCCGAACGAATGGCGCAGCATCATCGCCGCGCTTAGTATCATGCCGATGGGGTTCGCCTTGCCCTGCCCGGCTATGTCGGGCGCGGAGCCGTGTATCGGCTCGTAGAGGCTTACCGACTCTTCCGCGTTCTCCGTCACGCCCGCCAAGCCCGCCAGGGACGCCGACGGCTGCATGCCCATGGAGCCGGACAATACCGACGCCTCATCCGTCAGAATGTCCCCGAACATGTTTTCCGCCACTATGACGTCGTAGCTCGCCGGATTGCGTATCAGCGCCATCGCCGCCGCGTCCACTAGGATATGCTCCAGCTCCACGTCCGGATAGTCCGCGTGGACTTCTTCGGTCACCTGACGCCACAGGCGCGACGTTTCCAGCACGTTCGCCTTGTCCACGCTGGTGAGCCGCTTGCGCCGTCCGCGCGCCAGCTCGAAGGCGACGCGGACGACGCGCTCTATTTCGCTTTCGGTATAGCGCAGGGTGTCCACTCCGCGCCGCCCGGTCTTGGTCGTCCACCGCCGCTTCGGGCGCGCGAAATACAGCCCGCCGGTCAGCTCGCGCAGAACAATCATGTCCACGCCCTCAAGCAGCGCCGGCTTTATCGGGCTGGCGTTGATGAGCGACGGATAGACTTTCACCGGGCGCAGGTTGGCGAACAGCCCCAAGTTTTTGCGGATGGCGAGGATGCCGTCCTCCGGGCGCGTCGCCGCGTTCGGGTCGTCCCACTTGGGGCCCCCGACCGCGCCGAACAGGATGGCGTCCGACCGCCGGCAGAGCTCGACCGTCTCATCCGGCAGCGGGGTTCCGAAATCGTCTATGGCGTTGCCGCCGACGCGCCCGGTTTCCAGGTCGAAAGAGTGTCCGAACCGCCGTCCGACCGCCTCCAAAACCCCGACCGCCTCGGCGACCACTTCGGGTCCGATTCCGTCTCCGGGTAGCACGGCGATTTTCAGTTCCATTTTCGGGTTTTCTCCGTATTGTTTCATGCTTGAATCCGCGTTTTTGTCAGAATCAGGATTTATAGGATTATAGGATTTTCAGGATTTCTGCGGCGCGCGTTTTCGCCAGCCAAGCGCAAGTTTGGCGAACGCAATCCTGCAAATCTCCAAATCCTGCAAATCCTGATTCTGACAAAGGCGCGCGGACAAAAAACCTTTCGCGAATCTCTCAATGCGCCCGAAATTATAGCAAACGCGCCGCGTCTGTGTTACAGTTTATGAGAGACGCGCGATGAGAAAGAGAGCGACAAGATGAATCCGACCAACGCCATGCCGCCCACGCATCCGGGCGAGATATTGGCGGACGAGCTCGGCGCGCTCGGCGTGTCCGCCGCCGAGTTCGCCGCCCAGACGGGGATGCCCGCCGAAACCGTCGGCGCGATTCTTGACGGACGCCGCCCCGTCCGCGAGGACGCCGCGCTCCGCCTCTCGCGCTTTCTCGGAACGACGCCCGATTTGTGGCTGAACCTGCAAGAGTCGTTCGACGCGCGGACGGCGCGAGCCGAATCCCGAATCCAAGCCGGAGGCGTCCGAACATGACCATAAACGCGAGCGCCGTAATCATCGGCGGCGGGGTGATGGGGGCTAGCGTCCTCTACAACTTGGCGGCGCGCGGCGTCCGCTCGCCCATCCTGCTGGAGCGCGACACGCTCGGCGCCGGCTCCACCGGCAGGTCGTCCGGCGCCGTTCGGATGCACTACTCCACCGAAGTCAACGCCCGCCTCGCTTGGGAAAGCCTGCGCGTCTTCCAAAACTGGCGGGACGAAATCGGCGGATACGGCGACCCCGCCTTCGTCCGCACCGGCTATATGGTCTTCGCCCCCGCGCGCGAAGCGGACGGCTTCCAACGCAACATCGCCATGCAGCGGCGCGTGGGCATAGACACCCGAATAGTCAGCTGGATGGAGGCGCGCGAGCTCGCCCCCGCCTTCCGTCTCGACGAAAGCGAGAGCTTCGCTTGGGAAGAGCAGTCGGGCCACGCAGACCCGTCCGGCGCGGCGCTGGCGTTCGTCAGCCGCGCGCGGGAGCTGGGCGCGAAAATCGCCCTTGAAACCCCCGCCACCGGAATCGCCGTATCCGGCGGGCGCGTGACCGCCGTCGAAACCGAAACCGAAACCTACGCCACCGACGCGGCGGTCATCGCCACGGGCCCTTGGACATCCCGCTTCATGCGCGGTCTCGGAATCGAGATTCCGCTAATCCCCACGCGCCACGAAGTGATACTGATACGCCGTTCCGAGACGGGCGTCGGCAACCACCCCGGCGGCGGCGACATGGCGAATCTCATCTACTTCCGCCCGGAAGCCGACAACCTCACCCTAGTCGGCAACGGCAACCGCGAGGAAGAAGCCGACCCGGACGCCTACAACCAGCGCGCCGACATGGATTTCGTCCAAGACGTCTGGGGACGCCTGGCGAACCGCATCCCCGGCATCGAGGACGGCCAACTCGCGCACGGCTACGCCGGGCTGTACACCACCACCCCCGACCTGCACCCGGTGATAGACCGCGTCGATGGCATAGACGGGCTGTACATATGCTCAGGCTTCAGCGGACACGGCTTCAAGCTAGCCCCCGCCGTCGGAACCTGCATGGCGCAACTGATTCTGGACGGCGAATCAAGCCTAGTGGACATAGCCCCCCTCCGCATGTCGCGCTTCTCGGACGGCTCGCTGAATACGACCGAGTACGATTTCAAGGTAATCGCGTAGGGCGGCGGACGCCCTGCGCCGTCAAATCCCCTCGCTTTGTTGCGCCCCCGTCATTCCCGCGAAGGCGGGAATCCAGAATCGCCCAACAACGTCATCCTCGCGAAAGCGGGGACACGATAGCCACTAGAAACCAAGCCCGAATCGCGAGCGACAAATCCCCTCTCCCTTGATGGGAGAGGGTTAGTGGTGAGGGCGCCCGCGCCGCCAGGCGCAGTCCCGCGCGAACATGCCCCCATCACCGCCCCCCCATCTCTATCCGCGCGCTCCAAATCTGCGCGTCGCCGGGCAGCCATTGCCCCGTGTCTATCTCCCGTATCGGATACTCCGGCAGGGGAACCGCCGCCACGCAGACGCCGTCCAGCAGCGCGCCCCGGTCGTGGAAATCGAAGTTTAGCGGGTTGTGCGACAGTCCGCTTTCGCGCGCGCTCTCCGTCAAATCCGATTCGTTCTCCGGGAACGCCGCCAGCATGAAGCGCCCCCGCGTATCGTACTCCCCGCAGGGTTCTTTGACGTAAGTCAGAGAGTCGCCGTCCGCGTAAACGTCGAAGACCGAGCTTATCGCGGGCGTCCGCCCCGAAACTTCGGACAGCGCCGCGCGGTACTTCTCGAAATAGCCGTCGAACAGGATGCGCTCGCTCCAGATGACGCTGCCGCCCGGAATCCACTGCCCGGTTTGGACTTGGGCGAGCGGATAGTCGGGCAGGGCGGCGCGCGCCGCGCATACGCCGTCGAACATGTCCCCGCGCATCGGGAACTCGAAGTTGTGCGCGTTGTGCGCGGCGCCGCTTTCGCGCGCGCTTTCGGACAAATCCGATTCGTTCACAGGGAACGCCGCCAGCAGGAAGCGGCCCCGCGTATCGTCTTCCGAGCAGGGCTCTTTGACGTAGGTCAGCGAGTCGTCTTCGTTCAGATAGACGTCGAAGACCGACCGCGCCGCCGGCGCCGCCGTCCGCGTCTCTCGGTATGCCGCGCGCAGGGCGTCCAAGCCCGCCTCGAACCGAATCGCGCCCGTCCAATCCGAAACCTCCGCGCCCCACTGCCCGACGCCGACCGCGCCCACCGCGTAATTCGGCAGCGGCATGCGAATCAGGCACTTGCCGTCGAACAGCGAACCTTCCACGCTGAAGCTGAAATTGAGCGATTCCTGCCCGGAGACGCGGGCGCCCTCCGGCAAATCGCGCTCGTCCGCCGGAACCACCGACAGCCGGAAGCGTCCCCGCGTGTCGTCTTCCGAGCAGGGCGATTTGGCGTAGATGACCGAATCGCCGTCCGCATACACATCGAAGCCGCCGCGCATGTCCGGCTCCGCCGCCGTTATCTCCGCGAAGCGCTCATCGAGACGCCGCGCGGCGTTCTCGGCGACGTCCCCCGCGCTTGCGAGCAGGGCGACGTCCGCTTCGCTGTCCACTAGGAACAGGCGCGAGCTGCCCTCGCCGGCTTCCGCGTACTCGCCGCCCGCGAGCGCGTTCCGCATGTCCTTGTGGATGCGGTCGTGGGCGTAGTGGATTATCCAGATTCGCTCCGCGCCGCCCATTTCGCGCGCCGCCTCCGCTATCTCCGCAAAGCAGCCCTCGTTCAGCGGGTCGTCGCATCGTCTTGTGCCGTAGCGGTAGTTGGGCGGCTTGCCGTCCGCCAGATAAAACTCCGCCTTGGGCGCGGCGTAGTCGGTGGCGTAAACCAGGTCGGCGGGGCGCGCCCGCTCTTCCAAGACGGACAGGATGGACTCTATGTTGTAGATGGTTCGGTAGGGGTTGGCGCTTCTGATTTCGTCCGCGCCCGCCAGCGCCGCGCCCGCCGCGATGATTGCGATGAGAGCGCCCGCCGTCCAGCGCCGCCGCGTGAGAGCGCCGACCGCGTCCGCGAACGCCGCCAATCCCAAGCCCGCGCCGATGAACACGGCGGAGCCGAGATAGACGTTGGCGCGAATTTCGCCGAGCGGATAGCGCGCCAGAAGCGCCGCGCCGACCGCCGCCAAAACCGTGAGCGCGACCAGCGCGAACGCCGCCGTCTCGACGCGCCGCCGCCTGACCGCCAGGACGACGAACGACAGCGCGAAAGCCGCCGCGCCGACCGCCGCCAAACTCGCCGGCAGATGCCAGTTCAGCATCGCCCAAATTCGGGAAGCCGCGAAATCCAGCATCGCCCCCGCGTCGCCCGGCGCGCCCTGATAAAGCCCGTCCGCGTAACCCGTCCGCAGATGCGTTTTGCCCAGATGGAAGCGCATCGTGACGGCGTAGGTGACGGCGCAGCCGGCGATGAAAGACGCGGCGGGCGGAAGCGCGGCTTTCGCCCAGCGCTTCGCCCAAACCAACGCGGCGGACGCCCGCGAGCGCCCATCGCCGCCGCTGAACGGCGACGCCCCGCCGAACGCCGCCCAAAGCGCGACTGTGGCGCCCGCGCCCGCGCCGGCGATTATCAGCCCGTACTGAACCAGCGGCGCGACGAACAGGGCGGCGCAAAGCAAGCGGACGTCGCCGTTCCGCAGAAGCCGCAGAACGCCCACGACCAGCAGCGCCGCAACGAGCATGTCCGCCGAATACTCGCGGACGCTCTGGGCGTAGCCAATCGCGCGCTCCGAGAGCGTCGCCAGCAACGCCGCCGCGAACGCCGCCTTTCGGCTGATTCCGACGCGCGGCAGGGCGAACAGCAGAACCGCCACCGTCCCGACGCTCGCCGCCGCCGAAATCATGCGGACGCTGAACGCCGTGCTGTTCACCAACTGAACCGCCCAAGAAATCAGCGGATAGAGTATGGGCGACGAGTTGATGAAGCGGGTGTCGCGCAGGACGTCCGAAAGCGACCCGCGCGAATTGAGCGCCGCAATCGCCTCGTCGTAACCGAGCCCGTCGTCCGCCAGATTGTAGAACCGAGTCCCCGCCGCGACCGCCAGCAGAGCGAACGCGATGACAAGCCGCCAGTCGACGACATCGACAACCCGCCGAACGCGGACGCCCGCCGCGCTATCCCCAACCGCCCGCGCCGCGCTCCGAAAGGCGGCGGGAACGGCGACGGCGACCCGCAACCGCCCGCGCCCGCCAACCCGCCGAGCGGGACGAGACCGCCGCCGCCCGCCGCTCCTACGGGTTCTTGGCATGGGCTGAGCTCCTGTTTCTGCGCCGTCATCCGGGCGATTATCGCGCCGCCGCGATTTCGTTGGAACAGTGTAATCAAGGCTAAGCGGGAATCGCAATCAACGGAATCGCGCGGGGAAATCCGCAAAAGGACGAATCGCCCGCGCAGACCCGCCTCCCATCAAGGGAGAAGGGATTTGCCGCTCGCGATTCTGGCTTGGTTTCCAATTGCCAAGTCGGTCGCTCCACTCTGGATTCCCGCCTTCGCGGGAATGACGGGGCGGGACGCCGGGGAAGTGGCGGAAATAGTCCAATTCGCGCCTAAATCCATCAAACACACCCTTGTTAGCCCATCGAGGGAGAAGGGATGCGTCGCTCGCGATTCCGGCTTGGTTTTGTTTGACATGCCCCTGTTATCCCATCAAAGGGGCTTGCAAGAGCATGCTTGTCCGGATTTAGGCGCGAATTTGGACGCCTTTCGCCATTTCCGCGCCCGCCCCCGTCATTCCCGCGCCCCCCGCTTGCAAGGGTATGTTTACGGAAAACAGGCATCGCGCGCAACCAACGGATCCCCTCTCCCTTGATGGGAGAGGGCTAGGGTGAGGGTGCCTGCGCCGCTAGGCGCAGTCTGCCAGCCACAAACATACCCCTATAAGCCCGCCCCCCCGTCATTCCCGCGAAGGCGGGAATCCAGAGTTTCCCAACAACGTCATCCTCGCGAAAGCGGGGACAAGATAGCCACTAGGAATCAGGCTTGAATTCCAACCGGCGCATCCCTTCTCATTCGACGGGTTTGCGGGGATATGTATTTTGTCAGAATCAGGATTTACAGGATTATAGGATTCTCAGGATTCCCCCGACGAGCGTTTTGGACAGACAATCGCGAGTTTGGCGAAACGGAATCCTGCAAATCCCCCAATCCTCTAAATCCTGATTCTGACAAAGGCGCGCGTCCCCCGAAACGACGAAAAGCGCGACATGCCCCAACAAACCCCTCTGACGGGAAGAAGTCTGGGCGGCGTTGGCATATGGCGTTCGCGGCGGTTTTCGTTTCGCCGTTGGCGTCCGCGACCTTCCGGCTTCCTCCTTTCGCGTCCCCGCCCCCGTCATTCCCGCGAAAGCGGGAATCCAGAGACCAACCAAGCAAGCCACTCGCAACCAAGCCCGAATCCCAACCAACGTATCCCCTCTCCCTTGATGGGAGAGGGCTAGGGTGAGGGTGACTGCGCCGCTAGGCGCAATCTGCCAGCCACAAACATGCCCCTGTAAGCCCTTGATGAGAGAAAATCTAGGTAGTTTGGGATTCAAGCCTGGTTTCAAGCGGCTATCCTGGTCGCGCATCTCTGGATTCCCGCCTTTCGCGGGAATGACGGCGGCGGCGCTCGGACGCGGCGATAAACGCCCAATCAAGCCCCTAAATAACCTCCCCCCAAAAACTCCGCGTTCCCCCGCGCCTTTGCGCCTCCGCGTCAAAATCCCCTCACGTCAGCGCCACCGGATCCACGTCCACCGTCCACCCCTGCGGAATCGTCACCATATCCAAAAGCAGCCTGGGCTCCCGCCCGCGCAGTACTATGTGCCAGCGGTATCGCCCGCGCAGGCGGGACGGGTACGGGGGCGTGGGTCCTAGTATCTCCACTTGCGACATGTCGGCGTTTTCGCGCGCCGTCGTTAGGGCGTCCGCCAGCTCTTGCGCCCGCGATTCCGCTGTCGCGGCGTTCAGATGCGCGAAGACCAGCCGTATCAGGCGCGAGTGGGGCGGGTTGCCGTGTTCGCGGCGGTAGCGCATCTCGGCGGCGTAAAACGATTCGTAATTCTGCGCGCTGGCGGCTTTTATGGCGTAGTTCTCCGGTTGGTATGTTTGGAATATCGCCCGCCCGGCGTCCGCGCCGCGCCCGGCTCTGCCCGCCACCTGGCACAGTAGCTGAAAAGTCCGCTCGCCGGAGCGGTAGTCGGGAATGGACAACCCCACGTCCGCCAGAACCGCGCCGACCAGCGTGACGCCCGGCAGATGCAAGCCCTTCGACAGCATCTGCGTGCCGACCAGTATATCCGCCTGGCGGTCCCGAAACAGATTCAGTGTCCGCTCGTACTCTCGCGGGTAGCGCGTCGCGTCTCGGTCCCAGCGCAGCACGCGGGCGGACGGGTATTCGCGCGCCCGCCGTCTCCGCCACCGCTTGGGAGCCGATTCCGTACAGGCTCAGCCGGTAGCTCAAGCAGCGCGGGCAGTTTTCGGGGCAACCGCCGCCGCCGCCCGCAGTAGTGGCAAATCAGCCGCCCAAGCGGGCGGTGATAGGTCATCGCCACCTCGCAGCCGCGGCAGGTCACGCTGTAGCCGCAATTGCGGCAGTGCATGTTGGTCGCCGTCCCGCGCCGGTTCAGAAACAGAATCGCCTGATGCCCGCCGTCCAGACAAGCCGCCAGCTCTTCCGAAAGGCGGCGCGAAAACATGTGGACGTTCCCCTCGCGCAGCTCGCGGCGCATGTCGATTATCTCCACGCTCGGCAGCGGCAGAACGGCGGTGGAGCCGTCCTCTTCGCGCCGAAGGCGGTCAGGCAGGACGCTCGACCCGTAATCGCCCCGCAGGGCGCGGTAGCCGGACGCCACGTCCGGCGAGGCGCTTCCGAGAAGCGTCGCCGCCCCCGTCAGCTCGCCCAGACGGATGGCGACATCCCGCGCGTGGTAGCGCGGCTGGGAATCCTGCTGTTTGTAAGTCCACTCATGCTCTTCGTCCAAGACAATCAGGCGCGGGTTGGGGAAGGGGGCGAAGACCGCGCCGCGCGAGCCGACCGCGATTTTGTACTCGCCGCGCGCGATTGCCCACCACTGGTCGTGGCGCTGTCCGTCCGTCAAGCCGCTGTGCAGAGCCGCCACCTGCCCCGGAAACCGCGCCGCGAAGCGCCGTATCGTCTGCGGGGTGAGCGCGATTTCCGGCACCAGCACTATCGCCTGCCCGCCGAGCGCCACGCATTCCTCGACGGCGGTTAGATAGACCTCCGTCTTGCCGCTCCCGGTGACGCCGCGCAGAAGGAAGACGCGCCGCTCGGCGCCCTCCGGGTCGCGCATGGACGCTATCACCGCGTCCGCCGCCGCGCGCTGATCGTCCGAAAGGCGCACGGGCGGCTCCGGGTCGAAGCGCATCCCCGCGAGCGCGTCGCGGAACATACGCCGCCGCTCTATCTTGATGAAGCCGCGCTTAATCAGGGCGGATACGACCGCGCCCCCGAACTCGCGCCGAACGTCGGCGGCGGGAATGGGAGACGGCGCGTCGAGCAGGCGCCGCGCCAGCGCCTTCTGCCTCTCGGCGCGGTTCTTCCCGTCGCCCAGCCAGCGCTCCATTTCGTCCCGCGCGTCGGGGTCGGCGCTCAGGCTTTCTTCGTATCGGGGGCCCGTCATGCGGCGCGCGGCGCGGTATCGTCTCGCCAGCGCCCCCCGGCGGATTAGCGGCGCGGCGGCGTCCCGCGCCCACTCGCCGAGATTGGACGCCAGACGCTCCAAATCCGCCGTTCCGCCAAGCCGCCGCACTTCGCGCAGAACTCGCGCCTGCCGCTCGCCGTTGGCGAGTGATTCCGGGTCTTCGACCCCGTCGGGGATGGACAGCTCCGCTCGGCTTTGCGCGCGGCTTCCCGGCGGCAGCATCGGCGCGGCGGCTTCGAACGGCGAGCAGAGATAGCGTTCCCCAATCCACCGCGCCAGCTCAAGCCGCGCGGCGTCCAGGACGGGTTGCGGGAGAAGAATCTCCGAAACGGGGCGCGTTTCCGCCACTTGCGGGGAATCCGAAAGCTCGAATATCACGCCCTGCAGGACGCGGGGCCCGAACGGCACGAGCGCGAGTTGTCCGGGGGAGGCGTCCATGCCTTCCGGCACGGAGTAGCTGAACAGCCGCCCGACGCCGGTCGGGGCGTCGACTGCGACTTCGGCGTATCTCATCGCGCGCGTTCGCCCGGCGGCGGCTAACGGCGGGCGCGCTCCCGGCGGTCTTCCTTGATGCGGGGCGGCGCGTCCCGACCTGCCGCGCAGATAGTACAGCCGCGCGCGCCGAACCCTGCCGCGCCGTACCAGCTTGACGTACTCCACATTGGGCGAGTGGAACATGAACGTCCGCTCGACGCCCACTTCGTAACTGACGCGCCGAACGGTGAACGACGCCCCCGGCCCGCCCCCGCGCGAGCGGATTACGACGCCCTCGAACACCTGCGTCCGCGTGCGGTTCGCCTCCGTCACCCGAACGCCCACCTGCACGGTGTCGCCGGGGGTGAAGGCGTCTATGTTTTCGTTCGGAGTAAGCTGCACCAGCTCGTGGGCTTCCATCGGGTCGCATCCTGTGAAAAGGCTTGTGGGAAGGGCAATCGGGGTTTCAACGCCGTTAGCCGTCAATTGTAATCCGTACAGCGCGCGCGATTCAAGTTTGGCGCTCTCGGTTGGAAATGGAGGGAAAGGAGACGCAAAGGCGCAAAGGCGCGAAGGGGCGCAAAGGGGGATTTGTCGGTTGCGATTGGACGCCGTTAGATGGATGGATTTCGCAAATTTCGCGCTCTCGCCGGAAATTCGCAAAACAGCGCGAGTTGCGCGAAATACCCATCGCGCCATCATTCCCCCCTCTGCGCCCCTTTGCGCCTCCGCGCCTTTGCGTCTAAATCTTGCGGCGTCATCATTCCCGCTCCCACCAGTCCACAAGCGCCACAATCCCCTCGCCTTGCCAGTTTTCGCGGGAATCCGGCGAGCGAACCCGCGCCGAATCCGCGCCCGCGCGCGCCGCCAACCTGTCAAGCATACGCAAAACTATCTCGGCGGACGCCCCCGGCAGTCTGGGGTTCACGAAGCCGATCTCATCCTGCGGGGAGTTGATGCGCGACATGTCGTCCGCCAGCAGAAACAGCGCGGGGATTCCGACGGCGGCGAACGGCGCGTGGTCGCTGGTGAAATCCGCGCCTTCGGACGGAACGACCAAGACGCGCTCTCCGATTTCCGCGCCCGCTTCCCGCGCCATCCGCGCCAGAGCCGAATCCCCAATCGCCTCGAAGCCGCCGCCGGAGCCGACCACGTCCAGATTCAGCATGGCGAGCGTATCCGCGATTTCGTCCGCGCCCATCTCTTCCACATAGCGGACGCTGCCGTGCAGCCCCGTCTCTTCCGCGCCGAACAGAACGAACTTCACCGCGAACGGATACTCGCGCCCGCCCGCGCGCTGGGCGACTTCCATGAGCGCCGCCACGCCGGAGCCGTTGTCGTTCGCCCCCTGCGTGTCCGCCACCGTATCGTAATGAGCGCCGATGATGACCGTCGGCTTGTCCGCCGCGCCGCCGTCCGCCGTCCATGCCGCTAGGTTTCGGGATTGCGAGACAATCGGGCGCGCGGCTACCGTCGCCCTTATTTCGCCCGCCCGCGCCGCGTCCCGAAGCAACAATCCCGCTTCCCTGTCCAAAGACGCCGTCGGAATGTCGGCGCGGCTGGCGAGCCTTCCCCAGAACGGCCCGGGGGCGTTGTTGAAGATGATAGCCCCGACCGCGCCGGCGTCCGCGACTCGGCGGACTTTTTCCTCGAAAGTGGTCGTCCCGCGCTCGATAAGCGCCACCTTCCCCGCGAGGCCGCCCGCCGGAATGTCGCCCTCGAAACCGCCGCCCACATCGACGACCGCCCCTTCCGCGACGCCCTCGCCGGACAGCGTGATTCGGTAGGCGTTAAGAAACAGCTCCGACGCCGCCGAGCCGTCTAGGGCGGGTGAAACCGCCGCCGAGAACTCGATTTGGCGAATCTCGAAAGGCTGCAGCTTCGTCTCATATCCCATCGCCTCAAGCTCGGATTGCAGAAACCGCGCCGCTCGAAGCTCGTCATCGGTGGCGCTCTCTCGCGGGCTGTATTCCAGCGTGAACTTTTCGAGGAAGGCGAAGGCGTCAAAATCGGCGCCGGGCGCGGGCGTCGGCGTTTGCGTCGCGGTTGGGGACGGCGGGCGCCGTCGGCGCTGAAATCGTCGTTGGAACGGCGGTCGACGTCGATGGCGGCGGCGCGGTTGGAACGGCGGTCGACGTCGGAATGGCGGCAATGGTCGGAGCGAGTGGCGGCGTGGAAGTCGACGGCGGCTCAGTTGTGGGGATAGCCGCAACCGTCGCCGGAATCGCGGTCGAAGTCGCCGTCGCCGCGCTTGGGGCAGCCGCAACCGTCGCCGTCTCGGACGCGCAAGCCGCCAGAATGAACAGCGCGACCGCCGCCCAAATCGCCGCCGCCGTCTTGGACGGACCGCCGCCGTTTCGCCTCATTCCAATTTTCGCCAATCTAAACCAACCCTTCGCGCCTTCCGCGCTGATTTTCCCATTCTTGCACAAAAGATAACGCATCGAGGCTATGTTTGGTTGTCAGACGCGCGCCGGAAAATCCCCCATTCCTTGAATCTCACAAAACTCCGCGCCCCTTTGCGCCTTCGCGCCTCTGCGTCTTTGCGTTTCTCCCGCTCCTTCGCCCTTCCGAAATTCCCGCCGCTACGCCTTGACAACCCCGCTTGCTTAGTCTATGCTAAGTCTCAAAGTCAATCGGGATTCACAGCGTTTGTTAGACGGCGTTCAATGCGAAACATCGCCGCCGCTTGCGCGAGCGTTTAGGGCGGCGAAAGACTGCGCGAAAGGGGGCGTAGAGAGATGCGGCGGACTTCCACTATCGCCACAACCATCCCCGCGTCGGCGGACGCGATGGGGCGGGAAGGCGCTCGGCGCGCGGACGCGGCTTCGCCGCCCTTGCCCTTGACGCGGACGGCGGCGGCGCGCGAACGGCGCGCGGGGCGGCGCTTCATCCTGCCGGCGTGGTTCAGCGTCGCGGCGACCATCGCTGTCGCGGCGGCGGTCATCGCCGGCGTTCTGCTTCAAGCCTGACCTTCTTCGGCGGCGGCGGCGCGCTTGCCGGCTTCCAGCGTCTCCATTGTCGCGTCCGCATTGAAAAGGGGCGGCGGCGAAAACCATTTCCTGATTCCCGCTATCCCCCGCGTCCGTCCAGGCGCTATTATGCGCGCATCGCATCCCTTTCGCCGATTCGGATTGACTGCCGAGAATATGAAAAGCCCGCCAAACCCGCGCGCGCCGGCAATCGCCGCCTTCTTCGCGCGCCATGCCCATCTCATCGCCCTGGCGCTGTTCGCCGCCGTCGGAATCGCTGTTCTTGACGATTACGGAGTCACGCCCGATGAATTCTCTTATCGAAAAATCGGCTACGCCTCTTTCAACTACGTATTCGGCGGCGCGGACGAGCTGACTGGCTACCACGCCGAACGCGACCTATACTACGGCGTCGCCTTCGAGCTTCCCCTAGTCGCCTTCGAGCGCCTTCTGCGATTGGAAGACCCGCGCGGCATATACCTGAGCCGCCGCCTGCTCACGCATCTCTTCTTCCTAGTCGGCGGCTTCTTCGCGTGGCTGCTTGCCTATCGCATGTTCGGAAGCCGTCTAATCGCCATGTTCGCCATGCTGGTTTTCCTGCTCCATCCGCGCGTTTACGGACATTCCTTCTTCAACAGCAAAGACTTGCCGTTTCTGAGCATGTTCATGGTTTCGCTGTATCTGGTTCAGCGCGCGTTTCGGCGCGATTCGCTCTGGGCGTTCGCGCTGTGCGGCGCGGGCGCCGGTCTGCTGCCGAACATTCGCATCATGGGCGCCATGCTTCCGCCCGCCGTCTTGGGGCTGCTGGCGCTTGACGCCTTGCGCGCCATGAGACGCGGGGACGGGGGAGGGGCAAGACGCGCTATCGCCAACATGGGCGCGTTTTCAGCCGCCTTCGCCGCGATTTTCTACGCCGCCTGGCCGCTGCTGTGGCGCGAGCCGCTCGCGTGGATGGACGCCTATCCCGTCATGGCGAAGCACATTCCCCGCATATCCACGCTCTTTCGGGGCGAGTTCGTCCTGTGGCCCAACGTCCCCTGGGATTTCATCCCGACGTGGATTCTGATAACCACCCCGCCGGTCTTTCTCGCGCTCGCCGCGATTGGGGCGGCTTGCGTCGCCGGTCTTTGCGCCGCCGACTGGCGCGGCATGTTCGCCAACTCGACCGCCCGGTTCGGCTTGCTTGCCGCCGCATGCCTGGTTCTTCCCGTCGCCGCCTTCATCGCGCTGAACACGAACGTGTACGATGACTGGCGGCACATGTTTTTTATCTGGGCGCCGTTTTGCGTCTTGGCGTCTTTCGGATTGCGCGCGCTGTCGGCGATTCCCCAGCCGCGCCTTCGCGCCGGGGCGTTCGGCTTAGCCGCGCTCGGAATCGCCGCCGCCGCGCTCCAGATGGTCATATTGCACCCCTACCAAAGCGAATACCTCAGCCCGGCGCTCGACAAAAGCGCCCTCGCCGAGCGCTGGGGGATGAACTTCTGGGACGTATCCTACAAAGAAGCGCTCGACAACCTGCTGGCAATCCAGCCCGCCGGACTCATCGCCGTCTCCGAAATCGATTACCGCATGAGCCTCAACATGCAACTTCTCCGGCGCGAGGACAGGGATAGAATCGTCGCCGCCCCGAACTTCCCCTCATACCGCGTTTTTTCGGGCGACGTCGGCGCGGACGCCATCTGGGAGCGCTCGGTTTACGGCGTTCCGCTCGCCGCAATCGCGGACTTGCGCGCCGAGTCCGAAGCCGCCTTCCGCGACGCCTACGCGAAGGCGCGGGCGTTCGCACCGACCGCCTCCGCCGGCGGATTCGACTTCTACGCGGACGGCGATTCGCTAACCTATATAAAGGAAGATTGCGGCGAATCCGACGCGCGCGGGCGCTTCTCCCTGTCGGTATTCCCCTCCGACGCCGCCGACCTGCCGCGATGGGCGCGAGACGCCGGTTGGGTACACGAATCGTTCGATTTCGACTTCCCCGCATACGGCGCGGAAATCGGCGGCGTCTGCCTAATCGTCCCCGAACTGCCGGACTACCGGATAAGCCACGTCGAGACGGGGCGGACGGCTCTCGGCGAAAGCGGCGGCGGATGGCGCGCCAAAGTCCCCTTCGCCGCCTACTATGAGCGTTACAGAGACGCGCTCGCCGCCCTGGCGGACGGCGACCCCGCCATACGGTCGGATTTCGACGTGTACGCGGAAGGCGGAACGCTGACATACGTCAAGCGCGGATGCGACGAAGAAGCGGACGCGCGCGGGCGCTTCTTCCTGTCGGTGTTCCCCGCCGACCCAAGCGACCTGCCGCAAAGCGCGCGCGGCGCCGGCTTGGAACACGAAGCGCTGAACTTCGACTTCCACTGGTTCGGCGCCGCGATTGGCGGCGACTGCGTAATCATCCGCGATCTGCCGGACTACCCGATAAGCCATATCGAAACGGGGCAGTGGATCCCCGGCGAGGGCGGCTTGTGGCGCGGACGAATCATCTCCGACGGGTTTCACGAGCGCCGCCTGCGCCGCGCGGAATTGTCCGGCGACCCCGCCATACGGTCGGATTTCGACGTGTACATGAAAGGCGGCGCGCTGACCTACGTCAAGCGCGGATGCGACGAGGGCGAAGACGCGCGCGGGCGATTCTTCCTATCGGTGTTCCCCGCGGACCCAAGCGATTTGCCCCAAAGCGCGCGCGACGCCGGCTTGAAGCATGAGGCGCTGAACTTCGACTTCGCCGACTACGGCGCCGCGCTCGGCGGCGACTGCGTAATCGTCCGCGAGCTGCCGGATTATCCGATAAGCCATATCGAAACGGGGCAGTGGCTCCCCGGCGAGGGGCATTTGTGGCGCGGGCGGATAGCGGTCGGGGAGTAGGGCGTTATGGGCGGAATCCGCGGACGCGGACGCGCTTTGCCCCTTCGCCGACTTTCCCCCTATACTCAAGCCTGGAATGTCCCCAGCCATGAAAGCCGCTCTCGCATCGCCGACTTCATCCCCGCTCGCCGCCTTCTTGGCGCGCCATGCCCATCTCATCGCGCTGGCGCTGTTCGCCGTTGTCGGAATCGCCGTCCTCGACGATTACGGAATCACGCTGGACGAGGACAATTTTCGAAAAATCGGCTACGCCGCTTTCAACTATGTTTTCGGCGACGCGGACGGGCTGACGGGCTACCAGCAGGGACATGAGATTTACTACGGCGTCGCCTTCGAACTTCCCCTAGTCGCCGCCGAGCGCCTTTTGGGGCTGGAAGACCCGCGCGGCGCATTTCTGCTCCGCCGCCTGCTCACGCATCTCTTCTTCCTCGTCGGCGGCTTCTTCGCGTGGCTGCTCGCATATCGCCTGTTCGGAAACCGGCTCGTGGCTCTATTCGCCATGCTGGTTTTCCTGCTGCATCCGCGCGTTTACGGACATTCCTTCTTCAACTCGCGCGACGTGCCGTTTCTGTGCATGTTCATGGTTTCGCTGTATTTGGTTCACCGCGCTTTTCGGCGCGATTCGCTCTGGGCGTTCGCGCTTTGCGGCGCGGGCGCCGCGATTCTGGCGAACATTCGCATCATGGGCGTCATGCTGCTGCCCGCCGTCTTGGGGCTGCTGGCGCTTGACGCCTTTCACGCCATGAGACGCGGGGGGGGGGGGGTAAAACACGCTCTCGCCAACATGGGCGCGTTTTCAGCGGCGTTCGGCGCGATTTTCTACGCCGCCTGGCCGTTGCTGTGGAGCGAGCCGCTCGCGTGGATGGACGCGCTTCGGGTCTTGTCCGTTCACCCGACGCATGCAACCTCGATCTTTCGGGGCGGGGTTGCCCAGTGGCCCCACATCCCCTGGGATTTCGTCCCGACGTGGGTTCTGATAACCACTCCGCCGGTCTTTCTCGCGCTCGCCGCGATTGGGGCGGCTTGCGCCGCCGGTCTTTGCGCCGCCGATTGGCGCGGCGTGTTCGCCGACTCGACCGCGCGGTTCGGACTGCTGGCGGTCGCCTGCCTGGTTCCGCCCGTCGCCGCCGTCATCGCGCTGAACTCCAACCTGTACGGCGACTGGCGGCACATGTTTTTTCTCTGGGCGCCGATTTGCGTCTTGGCGTCTTTCGGGCTGCGCGCGCTGGCGGATATTCCCAAGCCGCGCCTTCGCGCCGCCGCCTATGCGATGGCCGCGCTCGGAATCGCCGCCGTCGTGGTTCGGATGGTCGCGTTGCATCCATACCAAAGCGAATACTTCAGCCCGGCGCTGGACAAGACGGGCCTCGCCGAGCGCTGGGAGATGAACTATCACATGGCGTCTTACAAAGAGGCGCTCGGCGAACTGCTGAAAATTCAGCCCGCCGGACTTATCGCCGTATTCGACGACAGCAACTACCGGACGCGCCGCCACATCAGGAGGCTTTTCCGGCGGGAGGACAGAGCGAGATTCGCCTTCGCCGAAGAATATCCGTCCTACCGCGCCGCCGTTCTCATCGGAGGCGTCGTCAGGGACGGCGTCCGGGACGGCGTTCCCGTCTGGCGGCGCGAGGTTTACGGCGTTCCGCTCGCCGAGATTTTCGCCGTCCGCGCCGAATCCGAAGCCGCCTTCAACGGCGCCTACGCGGACGCGCGGGCGGCGAATATCGTGGCGTCCGCCGGCGGGTTCGACATCCGCGCGGACGGCGGTTCGCTCATCTATATAAAGGAAGCTTGCGATGAATCCGATACGCGCGGACGGTTCCGCGTCCGCGTATTCCCGTCGCATCCCGCATTGTTGCCCGCCGCCGCGCGGGATGCGGGGCGCGGCTATAAAGAGCTTGATTTCAACTTCTGGCGGAACGGGGGAATGTTCGGCGGCAGGTGCATGACGTCCGTCGCGCTTCCCGAATACCCCATCCGCGCCGTCGAAGCCTATCAGACGGACGGCGGCTCCGAAGGCGATTCCGAGAGCGCCGTCTGGCGCGCGTTCGGGGAACTCGCGGACGCGCCCGCCGCCCGCGCCGGCGGATTCGATATATACGTCAACGGCGGGACGCTCACATACATCAAGCGCGGATGCGGCGATGGGGATAGGCGGGGGCGCTTCTTCCTATCCATATTCCCAGCCGACGCCGCCGATTTGCCGCAAGAGGCGCGGGACGCCGGCAGGGGGCATGAAGCGCTGAATTTCAACTTCGAGGCATACGGCGAAACATCCGGCGGCGACTGCGTAATAAGCCGCGAGCTGCCGGATTACTCCATAGACCGCATCGAAACGGGGCAGTGGATCCCCGGCGAGGGGCATTTGTGGAGCGCGCGGATAGGGGTGGGGGAATAGGGGGTTGTTGGGGTATGTTCGTGGTTGGCGGGACTGCGCCTAGCGGCGCAGGCGCCCTCAACCTAGGCAGTGTTGACATTAGAGAGAAGAGTGAGCGGGGGCGGCGGTCAAACCGCGCTGGACTGCGCCTAGCGGCGCAGACACCCTCACCCTAGCCCTCTCCCATCAAGGGAGAGGGGATTCATCGCTCGCGATTCGGGCTTGTTTTCCATGAACATGCCTTTGCAAGGGGGGAAATTGGAGATTTTGGCGCGAGAATCTTCCAAATTATCCTTATGTCAACACTACCTAGCCTTCTCCCATTAAGGGCTTACAGGGGTATGTTTGGCGGATTTAGGCGCGAAATGGACACTTTCCGCCGCTTTCTCGCGCCCCCGCCCCGTCATTCCCGAGAAGGCGGGAATCCAGAGTCGCCCAACAACGTCATCCTCGCGAAGGCGGGGACATGATAGCCACTAGGAATCAGGCTTGAATTGAAGCCAACGTGTCCCTTCTCCCTTGATGGGAGAAGGCTAGGTTGAGGGTGCCTGCGCCGCTAGGCGCAGTCTCGCCAGCCATAAACATACCCCTGCAAGCCCATCAAGGCAGAAGGGATTTGTCGCTCGCGGTTCGGGCTTGGTTTCTGGTTGCCAAGTTGGTCGCTTGAATCTGGATTCCCGCCTTCGCGGGAATGACGGGGGGCGAATCGAAAACGCCGTCCGCTAGCTCCGCATCTGCGGGAACAGCACCACTTCGCGGATGGTTCGCTGCCCCGACAGCAGCATCGCCAGGCGGTCTATGCCCATGCCAAGCCCGCCGGTGGGGGGCAAGCCGTGTTCGATTGCGATTAGAAAATCCTCATCCAGCCTGTCCCATTCCTCTTGCGGGGCGGATTCGCGCATGCGTTCCTGCTCTTCGAAGCGGTTGCGCTGGTCGACCGGGTCGTTCAGCTCGGTGAAGGCGTTGGCGATTTCCATGCCGGCGGCGAACGCTTCGAATCGCTCCACTAGGCGCGGGTCGTCCGCGGAGCGCTTCGCCAGCGGCGACACCTGGACGGGGTAATCGACCAAGAAAGCCGGCTGAATCAGGCGCGGCTCCACGGCGGTGGAAATCAGCTTGTCCACCAAGCCCGCCCAGGCGCGCTGATTGGACGTGTCTATGCCGGCGGCGTCCATTTCCGACTTGAGGCTTTCGAACGTCTGGCAATCCAGAATCTCGATGCCGCTGTTGGCGCGGATTTGCTCGCAGAGGCTCAGGCGCGGCCAGGGGGGGGCGAAGTCTATCGTTTCGCCGCCGTACTCCACCGCCGTGCCGCCCGCCACTTCGATGGCGACGGCGCTGACCAATTCCTCGACCATCCGCATGACGTCCTCGTAGTCCGCGAAGGCTTCGTAGGACTCCATCGTCGTGAACTCCGGGTTGTGGTGAATGTCTATGCCTTCGTTTCGGAAGATTCTTCCGATTTCATAGACCTTTTCCAAGCCGCCGACGATGAGGCGCTTCAGGTGCAGCTCGGTGGCGATTCGCAGGAAGAGGTCGCGCGCCAGGGCGTTGTGGCGGGTCTCGAACGGTCGCGCCATGCCGCCGGCGGCGACGTGGACCAGCATCGGCGTCTCCACTTCCATGAATCCGCGCCTGTCCATGAAGCGGCGGATTGCGCTGACCATGCGGCTGCGCAGAATGGCGATTCGGCGCGCCTCCGGGTTGGCTATCAGGTCGAGATAGCGCTGTCGGTAGCGCAGCTCGGTGTCGGTCAGCCCGTGCCACTTTTCCGGCAGGGGGCGCAGGGCTTTGCAGAGGATGGCGAACTCGCTCGCCAGCACGGTGGCTTCGCCCGTCCGCGTGCGCGTCATGGAGCCGGAGACGCCTATCCAGTCGCCTATGTCCAGGTCGCGCAGGGTTTCGTAATCGTCGCCGAGCAGGTTGCGGCGGAACATCGCTTGGATTTTGCCGGAGGCGTCGAGAATATCGCAGAAGGCGACGCGCCCCATGCCGCGCATGGCGACGACGCGCCCGCCGACCGAGACGCGGTCGTCTTCGGTTTCGTCCTCGCCCGAAAACTCGGACATTTCGAACTGCTCCACCGCTTCTCTGGCGGTGTGCGTGCGGCGGTAGGCGCGCGGGTACGGGTCTATGCCGCGCTCGCGCAGGTTTTCCGCCTTTCGCAGCCGGATTTGGAACAGGTCGTCCGTCTGGGAAGTCATTTCGGTCGTTCTCCTCGCGCGCGGCGGGGCACTCGCGGGTTAGCGGTTTCGGCGGACAAATCCCCGTCGCCGCCGTCCGCGCGCCCTAGAATGGCTTGCCCGACGGGGGGCTGGTTGGATATTCTGCCTTCCGAGCGGTTCGCGATTTGTCTTAAACTGTTCCAATACATGTTACAACCGACCGCAATTCGCTGCAAATCCGCTCAACGAACCCGCGCCCAAGATGCTACAATCTGTCGGAGCATTGATTTTAACAGGAAGTGTGCCATGCCTAAAGATCGCGTAGATGCGTTGGTAATCGGAGCGGGGGCGTCCGGAGCGGCGTTCTCTTGGAGTCTCGCCAGAGACGGCTTCGAGGTGGTCTGCCTTGAGCAGGGGGGGTGGACGACCCCTTCCAAGTATCCGTCCAACCAGTGGGATTGGGAGTTGCGCCGGCAGACGGATTACAACCCCGATCCGAACTTCCGGGGGCTGCCGGAGGACTACCCGGTGAACGACGCCGCGTCGCCAATCGCGCCGCTGATGTACAACGCCGTGGGCGGCAGCACGATACACTGGAGCGCCCACTTCCCGCGCTTCCACCCGTCCGACTTCCGTACCAAGACGCTGGACGGCGTGGGGGACGACTGGCCGATCTCTTACGGCGACCTGGCGCCCCATTTCGAGTTGAACGACCGGATGATGGGGATAGCGGGCGTTCGCGGCGACACGGCGTCCCCGCCCAAGACCGAGCGGCAGACGCCCCCGATTCCGCTGGGCGGCGTCGGGCAAGCGATGGCGCGGGGGTTCGACAAGCTCGGCTGGCACTGGTGGCCCTCCGACTCCGCCATTCTCACGACGCCCTACGACGGGCGCTCCGCGTGCAACAACTGCGGTCCCTGCGACATCGGCTGCAGCCGCCGCGCGAAGGCGTCGACGGACGTCACTTATTGGCCCAAAGCGCTCATGCTGGGCGCCCGCGTGCGGACGCATTGCCGCGTGCGCGAAATCACGCTAGACCGCAACGGCATGGCGGACGGCGCCATTTACTACGACGCCGACGGGGACATCCGCGAGCAGAAGGCGAAGGCGGTCATCGTCGCTTGCAACGGAATCGGCACGCCGCGCCTGTTGCTGAACTCCGTCTCGACGCGCTTCCCCAACGGCTTGGCGAACTCGTCCGGGCTTGTGGGCAAAAACCTCATGTTCCACCCCTACGCGATGGTCACGGGCGTCTTCGACGAAGACCTCGAGAGCTACAAGGGGCCCATGGGGGCGAGCCTGATTAGCCAGGAGTTTTACGAGACCGACCCGACGCGGAACTTCGTTCGCGGCTACGCATTCCAGGTGGCGCGCGGATTGGGCCCCGTCTCGACCGCGCGCGGCGGCGTGGGCGGCCAGCGCGTCCCCTGGGGCGAGCGCCATCATCAGGCGATGCGCGAGCGCATGGGGCGAACCGCCACCATCGCCGTAATCGGCGAAGACTTGCCGGAAGAGCGCAACCGCGTCTCGCTGGACGACGCGCTCGCGGACGGCGACGGCATCCCAGCGCCGAAGGTCGAGTACGCCCTGAGCGACAACAGCCGCAACATGATGGAGCATGGCGTCCGCAACGCCAGCGCGGCGCTGCGTGCGGCGGGCGCGACGCGCGTCACCGCCAACCCGCTGATGCGCGCCGCCGGCTGGCACCTGCTCGGAACGGCGCGCATGGGAACCGACCCCGAAGCCAGCGTCGTGAAGCGCACGGGGCAGGCGCACGACGTCGAAAACCTCTACATAATAGACGGCAGCGTTTTCGTGACCGCCGGCGCCGTCAACCCCACTTCCACAATCCAGGCGGTCGCCCTGAACATGGCGGAGGCGTTCAAGGCGAACGCGCGCCTGATGAGAGGGGGATAGGGGGAAGGCGAGAACGCAACCGACAAATCCCATCTAACTTGATTCCCCCGTCATTCCCGCGAAGGCGGGAATCCAGAGATGGGCGACCAGCATAGCGACGGGAAGCCAAGCGAGAACGGCAACCGACAAATCCCTTCTCCCTTGATGGGAGAAGGGCCAGGATGAGGGTGTCCGCGCCCCAACACAAACGCGAAAAGAGACAGGACGGCGAGCATGGCTAAATTTTTCGGACCGGATCAGACGGAGCTGATGACGGCGGTGGTCGACCGTCTCATCCCGCGCGAGGGGGACAGCCCCAGCGCGTCGGAGGCGGGCGCGGTGGCGTTCATAGACGCGGCGGTGGCGCGGTCGAGCGTCCTGCCGCGCCTGTTCCTGTCGGGCATCCACAGCCTAGAAACCGAATCCCTAAGAGGCGGCGGCGCCCGCTTCGTCGACCTGCGCGCCGAGCTCCAGGACCAAGTCCTGCGCGCCGTCGAAACCAACAGCGCGGACTTCTTCGACGCGCTCATCGGGCAGACGTACAACGCCTACTACACGAACCCGACGGCGGTCGCCGCGCTGGGAATCGACCCAAGCCCGCCGCAGCCCGTCGGCTACCAAGTGGACGCCGGCGACCTGAGCGCGCTCGCGAACGTGACGGCGCGCGGCAGGGCGTATAGGGAAGTGGCGGCGGACGGATAAGCGGGAAAGGCGGGCGGCGCGCGACCGATATTTTCGATTGCCGCCCCCGCCATTCCCCAAACCCCCCGTCATTCCCGCGAAGGCGGGAATCCAGAGTGGAGCGACCGACTTGGCAACTGGAAACCAAGCCCGAATCGCGAGCGATGAATCCCCTCTCCCTTGATGGGAGAGGGCTAGGGTGAGGGCGCCTGCGCCGCTAGGCGCAGTCCCGCGCGGACTTCCCGCCCCCTCACTCGCCCACCGCGACCGCCGGCCCGAAGCGCGTCAGGGCGTAAACCGTTCCGTCCGCGTCCGCGCCGAAGGCGGTGATTGGGCGCGGCAGCTCCATGATTTCGTTCGCGCTCCAGACGTCCGGCGCGCTCCGCTCCAGCGTCCACACCCGGCCTGAGCAGTAATCGCCGAACACGTACTCGCCGCCCGGCGCGTGCGTCCCGCCGATTATGGCGCAGTTGCCGTCCGCGCCCTCGCGGGCGTATTCGTGTATGGGGAAGACGTAATCTTCGCGCCGTCCGCAGCGCTCGTCGCTCTTGTCGCGGCAGACGCTCCCATCGAACGCGGGCCAGCCCATGTCGGCGCCGCGCGCCGCTATGGACACTTTTTCCCAGAAGTGTCCCACGTCGGCGACAATCAACTCGCCGTTCGGGGCGAAGCTCATGCGCCAGGGGTTTCGCAGACCATACGCCCAAATCTCCGGGCGCGCGCCGTCCACTCCGACGAATGGGTTGTCCGGCGGGACGCGGTAGGGCGCGGATTCGGTCGCGCCGCGAATGTCGATGCGGATTATCTTGCCGGATAGCGTCGCCAAGTCCGCGGCGGATTCCGGGCGTTCGCGGACGCCGGATTCCGCGGTGTCGCCCAAGCCCAGATACAGCATGCCGTCCGCGCCGAACCGAATCGCCCCGCCGAAGTGCTGGTTGCCGGACTGCGGCAGGCTTAGGATGACGAGCTCTTTCTCTTCCGATATGTCGCCGTCCGCCGTCGCCGGGAAGCGCGAAACGCGCCCCTCGAACATGTCCGGGTTCGGGTCGTCCGAATCCGTTGCCCAGTACACGTAGATGAAGGGGAAGCGGTCGAAGTCCGGATCCGGCGCCGCGCTGAGCAACCCGCTATTGCCGCAGCAGACCGTTCGCTCGACGAGGTTGAGCGCGATTCGCGGCTCGCCGCCGTCGCGGGAGTGTATCTCGATATATCCGCTTCTGTTCGCGACCGCGATTCCGCCGACGGGCAAGGGGAACATCTCAACCGGAGTGTCGAAATTGGCGTCGCCGAGAGCGTCGCCGGCGGATTCGCCCGTCTGCCAGCACGTCGGCGCGCCGGCGACGTTCAGCGCGCAAATCCGCCCGTATCCCACGCTCGCGGACGCGAATGTCTGCGAGCGGTCGGACATGGATATGATTCCCCAACATTCCAAGCCGCCCAGCGTCGTGACTCCGCAAGACTGCCGGTCGCCAGCGGCTATCTGCGCGAATGTCGTCCCAGACGGCGGGCTTGATTGACCGTCCGAATCGTTCCCTTGGCAGAGCGCCGTTCCGTCCGTCCGCAGGGCGCATGTGTAACCATTGCCGAGCGCGAGCGATATGAAGGGCCCTTCGCGCGGCTCGGATTGCCCATGATGATTCTTGCCCCAGCATATCAGGTTGCCGAACATGGCGATGCCGCAGCTGTGGGAATCGCCGGCGGCGATGGCGCGGAAGCGCGCGTCCGGCGGCGGGTCCGCGCGCCCGTTGGCGTTCCATCCCCAGCAGACCGCCGCGCCGTCCGCGTCTAGGGCGCAGGCGTGGCGCTTGCCCGCCGACAGAGCGGAAAACTCGCCTTCGGCGGGCGCTTTGTTGGCTTCGTCAAGCGAGGGGTTCTCGCTCCAGCAGGAAATCGAGCCGTCTTCCCGCAAACCGCACGAATAGTTTTTGCCGGACGAGACCGCCGCGAAACGCGCGAACCGGACTTCTTCATCCAGCAGATTGTCGCAGATCAATCTTCTATTCCCGTCCAGCCCGCATATGTAAGTTTCCGCTATGGTTATTTCAGACAGCGACTCCGCCCCAAGATACAGCTCCCCGCGCGACTGCGACGCGGCGAAAGGAATCGGCGTGGAAGCGGGCGCGGGCGCGGGCATGCTCGCGGGCGTCGGCGTCGGGGTTGGCGTCGGGGTTGAAGCGGGCGCGGCGGCGGGCGTCGTCGTCGGCGTGGAAGTAGGCGCGGGCGCAAGCGCGGGCGCGGGCGACGCGGTCGGGGACGGGGTTGGCGACCGCGTCGGCGCGGGGGACGCCGTCGCCGTTGGAATCCGCGTCGGCGCGCCCGACTCGCTTCTGGAGACGGCGTCGGGCGCGGGCGAAGAAGCGGAATCCGAGCCGAAGCAGGCGGCGATTGCGAGAAGGGCGAGCGCGACGCCCAATCCAAGCGCGCCGATACGCGGCGGAGGGGGGATTTGCAAGGGCATGTTGGCGGTCGGCGAAATTGCGCGCGAATCGCCGGCGAACCCCGCCCTTTGTCGCGGGGGGATCCGCCGGCTTTTGGGCGGGCGGGCTTGACGCCGCCCTTACTTTTGCGCCACCAGTATGGCGAGCGCGTCCGGCGCCGCTTTCGCCGCGATTTCGCGCAGCTGCGCCATGTCGCGGCTGCCGAGCGGATGCGGCACCACCACATAGGGGTAGTCCGGCGCGCCGCCCAGCGCCGCCATGGCGTCCGCGCTTGTGATGAACGGCTCGGTGCAGATCACCGCCGTGGGGATTCCGCGCCGCTCTAGGGTCAGTCCGTCATGCACACTGCACGACGAGCAGGAGCCTCAATCGCCGGAGGACGTGATCACCACGTCGCACAACTCCGCCAGCTCGTCGATGATTTCCGACGGGCAGGGGCGCGAGGCGTTCATCTTGTTTCGCTCGACCACGCCGGCGAAGTCGTAGCGGTCGGCTAGGACGTCGTGCAGGGCGGTCAGCATCTCTTCCGAGTTCAGCTTGCCGTTCGCCAGCAAGCCCAGCCGCGCCCCGTCCAGCGTGGGGGGGCGTTCGGCTATCACCCCGTCGGCGGGCAACGGCGCCACCGTCGGGTCCAGTACGGTCATGGTCATCTTGAAACCTCCCGATTCACTGTATTTTCCGCGTGACGGAGCGCGCGCCCACCCCGCCGCTCCACAACGGCACGACGCACGAGAACGCGCCCGCAAGCCCCCCCGCCACCATCACCGTGATGCCGTCCGCGGAGCGCGCGGCGTGGAGAATCTTGTCCGGCGCGCCGACCGAGTCGCCGATGAAGCGCCCCGCGGCGCGCCACTCCGAAAGCGGGCGCGACGCGGTCTCGTAAAGAAATTCCTTGACTTGTTCCTTGCTCCACCCGGCGCGCTCGAGGTTGCCCACATGCTCCGGGCAGAGAACGACCACCACTTCGCCCTGATTCCAACCCGCCCCGCCCGCGAAAAGCGCGTCTCGGAACGAAACCAGAATTTCCTCCGGCTTTTGGAAGGCGTGGTTGTCCACCTGTATGGGCGACAGCGCGGGGAAGACGGTTACGGCGTCGTCCTCAGCCGAAAGCCCTCTGTCGGCGTGGAGGGGCCCCCAGGGCGAGACGCTTTCCGCTTCCGCGACGCACCAGGTGTACTTGCCGGGGTGTCCGAGCGTCGCCTTGTCTATCTCGCCCGACTGCGACCCGGTGGCGTTGATGATGACGAGGCGCAGCGCCCTGCCGATGGCGGCGTTGGCGCGGTGTCCGGGACCGAAGGCGCTGACGCCCGAATTGACGCCCAACTCGGCGGCGATGGGACCGTTGACGACGGCGAGAACGGCGGAGCCCTGCGTGCTGGCGCTCACCGCGTGCAGGTTGAACTCCGGCTCGCACATCGCTTCGACCGCCGCTGCGACGACTCGGAAATGCTCCGGCTTGCAGCCCGCCATGACCGCGTTCGCCGCCGCCTTCTCGGCGGTGATGACGCGCCCCTTGGTCGGCTCCGTCCCCAGAATGTCCGCCGCGCGCCGACCGGACGCCGCCAGCGACGCCGCCACCAAATCCGGCGTCGGCGGGACGATTGGCAAGCCGTCCGTCCAACCGCGCTCCATAAACGAATCCACGACCGCGCTCCAGTCGTCGAATTCGATTCTCTCGGAAGTCAAGGCGTCGGCGGACATGCGGGGGTCATCTCCCATCTTTTGGACTTGAATCGGCGAACTGCCGTGAATTATACAGCGAAAACCCGCGCGCGGCTAGGGGGGCGGCGGGATTGCGGGGAATGTTCGCCAAAACCGACAAACCAATTCTCGCTTGCATCCGCCCCGTCATTCCCGCGAAGGCGGGAATCCAGAGTGGAGCGACCGACTTAGCAACTGGAAACCAAGCCCGAATCGCGAGCGGCAAATCCCCTCTCCCTTGATGGGCTTACAGGGGTATGTTTAGCGGATTTAGGCGCGGATTGGACACTTTTCGCCCACGCCTACGCCCACGCCGCCGTCATTCCCGCGAAGGCGGGAATCCAGAGTGGAGCGACCGACTTAGCAACTGGAAACCAAGCCCGAATCGCGAGCGGCAAATCCCCTCTCCCTTGATGGGAGAGGGCTAGGGTGAGGGCGCCAGCGCCGCCAGGCGCAGGGCTCTTCGCCCTCCGGAAGATTCCCGCAACTCCGAAAATTCCCCCTAGCGCGCCCGCCCGCGTGATGCTATAATGGAATTACACGTAATTGCGAATAGCCGAAAGGAGATTAAGACAATGACTCAGGCGACGGAAGACCGCAAGATCGAAGGCGACGCGCGGGAAGAGGACGCGGCGGGCGACCGCAAGGCGAAGCTCATATCCGCGAGCATAGACGGCTTCGAGGACGTCGACAAGGCGGTCCGCGTGGCGCTCGGCAAGAGCGGCGACGTGGCGGCGAGCGTCAGCGACTCCATCCGCGACACAATCAAGACCGTGCGCGACACCCGCGACTCGGTGGTGATGGTGCGCGTGAGCCGCGAGAGCGTGGACAGGCTGGACGAGCTGGTGGACGCCGGACTCGCCAACAGCCGCTCGGAAGCGGCGGCGTTCCTCATCACCGAGGGCATAACCGCGCGCTCCGACCTCTACGACAAGATAGCCGAGCAGACCGAAGTCATCCGCAACGCGCGCGAGAAGCTGCGGAAGTTGCTGGAAGAAGAGTAGCCGGGCGGCGTCCGGCGGCGCTCGTCCGCTCGAACAAGCCGGGGGCGGCGGACGCCGTCCCCCTTCACCGCAAGCCGCGCCGCGCGTCCGGGCTGGCGCCCGCCGCGATGAGCGCCGCCGCCGTCTTGGAATGTCCCTTGTGGACCGCCAAATCCAGCGGCGTGAAGCCGTTGTTCAGGCGCGCGTCGGGGTTGGCGCCGCCTTTGATGAGCGTCACCGCCGTCTTCGCCTGTCCGCGCAGGGCGGCTATGTGCAGGGGCGCGAAATCCTGGTCGGCGTCCCGCGCGTTGGGGTCGGCGCCCGCTTCTATGAGCGTCTCCACCGCGTCGGACAGGCCGTCGAACGTCGCCATGTGGAGCGGGGTGTAGCCGTCGTTGTTGCGCGCGTTGGGGTCGGCGCCCGCTTCTATCAGCGCCGCCGCCGTCTCAATGTTGCCGCTCCGCGCCGCGATGTCCAACGGCGTCACGCCCTCGACGTCCCTCGCGTTGGGGTCCGCGCCCGATTCCACCAGCGCCGCCGCCGTCTCCGCGTGTCCCTTCCGCGCGGCGATGTCCAAAGGCGAGATGCCTTCGACGTCCCGCGTGTTGGGGTTGGCGCCGGATTCTATCAGCGCCACCGCCGTCGCCGTGTAGCCCTTGAAGACGGCGATGTCCAACGGGGCGATGCCCTGCTCGGCGTCCCGCGCGTTGGGGTCCGCCCCCGCCTCCACCAGCGCCGCCGCCGTCTCCGGATGGTCTCGGAACGCCGCCATGTGGAGCGGGGCGAAGCCGTCCTCAAGGCGCGCGTTGGGGTCCGCGCCCGCGTCTATGAGCGCCAGCGCCGTCTCGGTGAACCCCCTGTACACCGCCATGTGCAGCGGGGTGTAGCCCAGATTGTCGCGCGCGTTGGGGTTCGCGCCGTCCTCTATCAGCTCGAGCGCCGTCCGCGTGTACCCTTCTAGCGCCGCTTCGTGTATGTCCATGTCCCTCTCGCTCATCGTCGTGTTCGCGCCGGACGCTTGATGCCCGCCTAATCCATTATATGCCACCCGCGCCCGAATAACCACCCGCGCCCGCCGACCCGCTCACAGAATCCCCCGCAGAATCCCGCCCAGTTCGGCGCGCGTCGGCGGGTTCGGATGATGGGCGACGCGCTCCCAGCGCGCGGTTTCGACTACTTGCGGGATGTCCGATTCGCCCAAGCCCAGCCCGCTCAGGCGCGTTTCCAAGCCGACGGCGCGGATGACGCGCTCGATCTTTTCGCAGGCGGCGTCCAGGCTTTCGACTTCCAGCGCCGAGAGCAGCGCCGGCGTCTTGTGGGCTATCGCCGGCGCCGCCCGGCGCAGGAAGGGAACCAGCGTCAGCGCCACCGACTGCCCATGCTCCACGCGCCAGCCGAGCGTCAGGGCGCTTCCCACGGCGTGGCAGGCGTTCGGCGGGACGTTGGCGTAGCCGACGCCGCTCATGGTCGCCGCCAGCGCGCATGCCGAGCGCGATTCCAAATCGCCCTGTATCGCAGACCGCACCAGGTTGCGCGAATAGGCGCGGACGACCGCCAGCGCCAGGGCGTCCGACATGGGCGCGGCGTCCGCGTGCCAGTAGCTCTCGAAGGCGGACGTGAATGCGTCCATCCCCGTGTTCGCCGCCAGCGTCTGCGGCATGGTCATGGCGAGGCGCGGGTCGACTATGGCGGTCGTCGGGAACATCATCGGCGAGCTCAGCCCGAACGATTTTCGCGCCCGCCAGTCCCACAGCGCCGCGCCGGCGGTGACTTCGCTGCTGCTGCCCGACGTGGTCGGGACGGCGATGAAGGGCGGTCCGGGGCGCGTCAAAGCCCGCGCGCCGCCGGCGGAGTAATCGCGCGCCGCCCCTTCGTGGACGGACAGAATCGCCGCCGCCTTCGCCAAATCCAGCGCGCTGCCGCCGCCGACCGCGACGGCGATTTCCGCCCCCGCGCCGCGCATCGCCGCCGCCGCCTCGTCCGCGTCCGAAGGCGACGGGAACGGCGACGCGCGCTCCCAGAGCGTCACGCGGAACCCGCGCAGGCTTTCCAAAACCGCGTCCAAAACGCCGCGAGAGCGCAGAAAGCCGCGCCCGGTCGTCAGGAAAACGCCCGCCCCGTCCCCGCCGCCGAGCGCCCGAATCTCGTCCGGCAGGCGCGAGAGCGAATCGAGTCCGAAGACGATTTTAGTGGGGTTGCGCCAAGTGAAAGAGGGCGTGAAGTCCATGCTGATATTCCCAACCTGTCCGCGAGCGCGCTTGTCGGCTTGTTTTTCGGCAAGGGCAATGTAGCACAGCGCGGCGCGGTTGGGGAATGGGGGGCTTGCAAGGGTATGTTTACGGAAAACAAGCGTCGCGCGCAACCAACGTATCCCCTCTCCCTTGATGGGAGAGGGCTAGGGTGAGGGTGCCTGCGCCGCTAGGCGCAGTCTGCCAGCCACAAACATACCCCTGCAAGGGAATGGGGGGGAGCCATTTCCCGCCGAAATCAGGGTTGGCGGGATTGCGCGAAACCCCCGCGAAACCCGTCGATTCCATAAATCCTGATTCCGGCGAAGACGCGCTATCTAACGCGGAAGGGTTGACAGCGCTAACCCGATTGAATCGTTTGACTTTACAATTTCGCTATGTGTATGCTAAGTTGAAATTATGCGCGGATAACCTGACCGCGTTAGCCCAAGCGATTGACCGCGAGACTGAAAGACGCAGGAGTGGAAAACCGTGACCAGAATTCTTTTGACGCTCGCTCTGGCGATAAGCCTGTCGGCGCTTCTCGCCGCCTGCGCCGTCGGCGGCGGGGGCGGGGGCCCGGACGACGAGCTGAAGTCCGAAGTCGTCTCCAACTACGCCGACGGCGTCCATCACCTCTACTCGCGGAGCCTCGCCTCCGCCGCCGCCATGCGGAACGCCATCTACACCTTCGCGGACGACCCCACGCCGGGGCATCTCGAAGCCGCCAAGCGCATGTGGCTCATCGCGCGGGACGACTACGGGCCCACGGAAGCCTTCCGCTTCTACGACGGCCCCATCGACAATCCCGACGACGGCCCCGAAGGGCTGATAAACGCCTGGCCGATGGACGAGTCCTATGTGGACTACGTCGAAGGCGACATGAGCGCCGGCATCATCAACAACCCCGCCGACTTCCCCGTGATAAACGCCGACCTCATAGTGTCGCTCAACGAAGAGGGCGGCGAGGAGAACGTCTCCACCGGCTGGCACGCCATTGAATTCCTGCTCTGGGGGCAGGACCTCAGCCCCACCGGCCCCGGCGCGCGCCCGGTGGAGGACTACACCACCAACCCCAACGCCGACCGCCGAGCGACCTATCTCAAAGTCGCCTCCGACACGCTGGTTCAGCATCTGCGGGGCATGGCGGACGAATGGGCCCCCGGCGGCGGCAACTACCGCGCGCGGTTCGAAAGCCAGAGCGCGGACGACGCCATCCAAAACATCATCACCGGCATCGGCGAGCTCAGCCGGGGCGAGCTGGCGGGCGAGCGCATGACCGTCGCCTACGAAGAGCGCTCCCAAGAGGACGAACATTCCTGCTTCTCGGACAACACCAAAGCCGACATAGTGGCGAACGCGCTGGGCATCCAGATGGTGTTCACCGGCGACTACGGCGCGGTTTCCGGGCCCGGGGTCGTCGACCTGGTCGAGGCGTCCGATTCCGAGCTGTCCGCGCGCCTTGCCGCCGAGATAGCCGCCAGCGTCAACCGCGCCCGCGCCATCCCCGAACCATTCGACAGCCACCTGCGAGAGGGCGTCTCCAACGAATCCGCCGGCAGGCGCGCCGTTCTCGATACGATAGTCTCGCTCGAAAACCAGACCGACACCATCGTGGAAGCGGCGGAAAACATCGGAATCACCATCAACGTGAGCTAAGGCGACGCGACGATGCGACCGCGCGGGCTAAACAAGCGAATGGCGGCGGCGGTCGGCGGCGGCTTGTCGCTCGCCGTCGTCGCCGCCGTCATCCTCGCCGCCTATCTCTACGCCGAGCGCGACAGCGACCTCGAATCGCTCTACGGCGAGATGATGGGCGGCGAAACCACGCGCTTCAGCGCCGGGCGCAACGCCTTCGACCTCTCCGCCCACAACCTGACCACCGAGGAGCGGCGCTTGTTCGAGATTGGCGACAGCTTCTTCGAGCAGAACTGGGTCACCGCCCCCGCGTCCACCGCCGTGCGCGACGGGCTGGGACCGACTTTCAACGCCCAATCCTGCTCTTCCTGCCACGCGGACGACGGGCGCGCCCGACCGCCGGCGGACGACGACGACCCCGTCCGCGGCTTGCTGCTGCGCCTGAGCGTCCCGGGCCCGGACGGCGCGCCGCGGGACGTCCCAGCCTACGGCGGACAGCTCCAAGACCGCGCCATTCTGGGCGTGGAGCCGGAAGGCGCGCTCCGGATACGCTACTCCGAAATCCCCGGCGAGTACCCGGACGGAACGCCCTTCTCGCTGCGCCGCCCGGAGTACTCCATCGCCGACCCCGCCTTCGGAGCGCTGCCGGACGACTTGATGATTTCCCCCCGCATCGCGCCGGCGAACATCGGCATGGGGCTGCTGGAAGCGCTGCCCGAATCGCGCCTGCTGTCGCTCGCCGACCCGGAAGACGCGGACGGCGACGGCGTCTCCGGACATCCCAACGCGGTCTGGGACGAAAGCGCCGACGCGCCCGCGCTCGGACGATTCGGTTGGAAGGCGAGCCAGCCCACCGTCGAGGCGCAAACCGCCGGCGCTTTCCTGCATGATATTGGCGTCACTTCCGCGATTCTGCCGGAGCGGAATTGCCCGCCGGCGCAAGCCGCCTGCCGCGCCGCAATAGACGGCGGCTCGCCCGAAATCTCGGATGACCGGCTCGCCAAAGTGGTCTTCTACACCAGCGTTCTCGCCGTCCCCGCCATGCGCGGCGCGGACGACCCGGAAGTGAAGCGCGGCGCCCGAATGTTCGCGGCGGCGAACTGCGCCGCCTGCCACGTCCCCCGCCACGAAACGGCGGACGACCATCCATTGCGCCCCGTTCGCGGGCAGGTTATCTTCCCCTACACCGACCTGCTTCTGCACGACATGGGCGAAGGGCTGGCGGATGGACGCCCCGACGGAACCGCCACCGGGCGCGAGTGGCGAACGCCCCCGCTATGGGGAATCGGACTGGTCGAGACTGTGAACGGACACACCAACTTTCTGCACGACGGACGCGCGCGAAACCTTGAGGAGGCGATACTGTGGCACGGCGGAGAAGCGGAGAAATCCAGAAACGCTTTCATGGACATGCCGGCGAGCGACCGAGCGGCGCTCATCGCGTTTCTGAAAGCCCTGTGAAGCCCAAAGCCGCGCGAATCGCGAAAGCCGCCGCGCTCGCCGCCGCGCTCGCCGCCGCGCTCATCGCCGCCTTCGGATGCGCCGATTCCGGCCCGACGCGAGAGGACGCGCTCGCCAGCCTGACAGACCTGGTCATCGTCCCCGGCTACGAGTCCGTCGCCGCCGAGGCGGGCGCGCTGGACGCGTCGCTGTCCGCCCTCTGCGCCGCGCCGTCCGCCCCCGCTCTGGACGCCGCCCGCGCCGCCTGGCGCGCCGCCCGCGAACCGTGGTCGCGCTCGGAAGCGACCTGGTTCGGGCCCGTCATGGAGCGCCGCTCGCTGGGATTCATCGACTGGTCGCCGGTCGACCCCGAACGCATCGAGACGATGCTCAACGAGCGCCCCGCGACGACCGAAGCCCAAGCGCGCGATTCGCTCGCGTCCACCCAACGCGGCTTGGGCGCGGTCGAATATCTGCTGTTCCAAGAAGACGCCCTAGAGCGCCTCTCGTCGCGCCCGGAGCGCTGCCGATATCTGGCGGCGCTCGGAAACCTGATAGCGTCCGAATCCGCCGCGGTGCTCCGCGAATGGACGGTCGAGCGCGAATTCGGACCCGCCTACGCCGGCTTCTTCACCGGCAGGGCGGACAGCTCCATGTTGTCGTCCGAAGCGTTCGCGGAGATAATCCGGCGGCAAGTTTTCTTGCTCAGAACGGTAACGGACATGCGCTTGGCGGCGGCGCTGGGCATGCGCGAGGGGGGCCCCGACCCGTCCGCCATCCCCGGCGGCGCGGGCGAAAACGCCCTAGCCGACCTCCGCGCCCAGATGCTCGGCGTCCGCGACATCTACTTCGGACACGACTCCGAAGGCGCGGTCGGCGTATCCGGCATAGTGGCCGCCCTATCCGAAGACGCCGACGCCCGCATGAAGCGCCATCTGGACGCGTCCCTAGCCGCCATAGAGGGCGTGGAAGGAACGCTAAGCGAGGCGCTGGCAGAGCGCCCCGAACAAGTGGCGGCGATTCACGAAAGCCTAACCCAGCTCCGCATAACGCTGGACGCCGAAGTGGTCGGCTTGCTCGGCGTATCCGTCGGCTTCAGCGACACGGACGGCGACAGCGCGAAGTAGCGCGCGCCAGCGGCTAGGGCGCGCGCTGGATAGCGGCGGACTCGGCATGTCGCAACGCCGCCCAGCGGTTGCGGCATGAATCGGATTCGCGGACGCGGGCGCGGCTATCCCGCCCCCTACGGGCTTGTGAGCAGGTCGAGATTGTTCAGCACTAGGTCGGGGTATTCTATGCCCCCGAAGTCCGTCCTCTTTCTAACCACTCCGGCGAAGTAGTTGAGGTCGTCCGAAAGCAGCGCTTTTGTGGAGATGGATTCTATGTACGGCTCCGCTTCGGAGGGCGTCAGGCTGACGAATTTGTAGTACATTTCCATGAGCGAGTCCGCCGACAGTTTGCCGTCTCGCTCCAGTTCGCGCTTCAGATGCGCCAAGTCCGGGTCGTGCAGAACCGCCTGCCACATGATGAGGCGGCCTACATCGTGCGCGCTGGACAGGTCGTCGACGGCGTTTCGCATGTCGTCGCGAGCGCCCGCCAAGAACGGGTCCCAACGGTAGCCGGTGGGCGCTTTGGCGGTCTCCACTTCGGCGTACTCGCCTATTTTGCGGATTAGGGCGACCTGCAATGTGAACGCTTGCGCCTCTCTCAACGCGCCTATGAGCGAATCTAGGCTCGCTTTATCTTGCGCGGGGTTGAGAAGGCTCTGGAGGGCGTGTCCCGCTTCGTGGGCGGTGGTGCCGAGCGCGCTGTTCTGCGGCTTGTCGCCGGCCATCACGAGTTGCAAGCGCGAATCGCCGCCCGTCCGTATGCAACACCAGCCAAGAGCCAGCTTCAGCGAATGGGAGTCGCCCGCTAGGGCGTCGTAATCTTCCCGCGCGTAATACCGCGCTTCCCAGCCGTCTTGTTGAACCGTTCTGCCGGCGAGAAGGTAGTAGCCGTTCTCGAACACCTCGATTATCAGGTCGGACTCATCTCGCCAATAGACGGTTTTTGTTCCCCCAGTGAACACTGCCTCCTCGCCAAGCACTTTGACGTTTGACCCGAAGACTTCGGGCAGTTTCTCGCGCATTTCCTCCGGCGAAAGCGGTTGGAACGTCGGCGTCGGCGTGGCGGCGGGCGGCGGCTGGTAATCGTCCGGGAATCCGGCGGCGATGGCGTAGGCGCGGTTGTCTCTGGCGCCGACGTAAACCATGCCGTTCGCAACCGTCAGAGCGCGCCCTCCGGCTACGCCGCCGAGTTTGAGCGTCCAAACCTCCGCGCCGTTCGCCGCGTCCAGAGCGAATAGGGTATCGCCGGACGCTATGTAGAGGATGCCGCCGTCAAGGGCCGGCGCGGAGCGGACTTGTTCGCCGAGTTCGCGCCGCCAGTTCAACGCGCCGTCTTCAAGCGACACCGAGTAAGCGTAACCGTCGTCCGCGCCGAAGAATACGGCGTTTTCGGACGCCGCCGCCGATTCAGCAATCGCGCCGCCCGCCCAGAAGTTCCAGACGTTCGCGCCCGTAGCCGCGTTCATGGCGTAGAGACGGTCGTCCCACGAGCCGACTATGGCAAGTCCGTTGGCGAATATCGGGGGAGAGTCCGAGCCGCCTCCCATCTCGGTTTTCCACTTCAGCGCGCCGTTTTGGGCGTCTATGGAATAGACCCAACTATCACGCGATGTCGCCAAGACCGAATTTCCGACAACCGCCGCGCCGCCGTATATCGCCTCTTGCGCCTTGAACCGCCAGAGTTCGGATCCGTCTTCAAGACCGGCGGCGATTACGTGGCCGTCTTCGTTGGCGGCGAAGGCGGCGCTTTCGTTCGCGGACACTTTGCCCCAAATCCGGCTTGTGGGCGCGGTCGTCCATATTCGCGCGCCGGTTTCGCTGTCAACCGCGTGAATTCGCCCGTCCAAATCCGCCGCGATGATTGCGCCGCCCGCGGCGACGGCGTCCGCGCTTATGCCCCCGCCGGCTTCGTATTCCCACTCGACTTCTCCAGTCGCGGCGTTCAGGGCGTACAGCGAGCGGTCTTGAGAACCTATGTAAACCGTTCCGTCCGCCGCTAGCGGCGCGCCTTCTATCCATCCCCCCGTTCGGAATTTCCAAACGATTTCGCCCGGCTTGGGCGGAACCGGCGTATTGGTCGGGGTCGGCGTGGCGGTCGGCGGCGGGATGGGGGTGTTGGTTGGCGTCGGCGTGAATGTGGCGGTGGGCGCGGGCGTGTTGGTCGCCGTCGGCGCGGGGGTGTTCGTCGCCGTCGCCGTTGGCGAAGGCGTGGGAGTGGACGTTGGAATGGGCGTCGCCGTATTGGTTGGCGTGGGCGACGGCGTGGAAGTCGGGGACGGCGTAACTGTCGCCGTCGGCGTCTCGGATGGCGTCGCGGTCGCCGTATTCGTTGGAATCGGCGTGAATGTGGCGGTCGGCGACGGCGTGGCGGTTGCGGTTGGCGTGGACGTCGGAATAGGCGTACTCGACGGCGCGGCGGTCAGTTGCGCTACGGCGGCGGCGATGGGAACCGGCGTCGGGGTTTCGGGCGCGTCCGAGCAAGCCGCCAAAATCGCGCAGACGGCTAGGAAGGCGGCTATGAACGGCATCGGGCTTGTTCGCATTTTATTTATCTCACGCGCGGGCTGGCTAGACCGCGCCTGGCGGCGCGGACACCCTCATCCTAGCCTTCTCCCATCAAGGGCTTATAGGGGCATGTTTGTGGCTGGCAGACTGCGCCTAGCGGCGCAGGCGCCCTCACCCTAGCCCTCTCCCATCAAGGGAGAGGGGATGCGTTGGTTGCGCGCGACGCTTGTTTTCCGTAAACATACCCTTGCAAGCCCATCAAGGGAGAAGGGATTTGTTGGTTGCTATTCGGGCTTGGTTTCGGGCGGCGGTCTTGTCCCCGCTTTCGCGAGGATGACGTTGGCGGGCGATTCTGGATTCCCGCTTTCGCGGGAATGACGGGGATGGCGCGCGATTGGCGAAAAGCGCCCGCAGTTACAAAACATCCGCAACCGTCCTAAACCCCATATTCCCCGTCGAGCTGTCCGGCGTGTTGGCGCTGCGGGCGGCGGCTCGGTAGCGGTTGCAGTAGGATTCATGGCACAGATACGACCCGCCGCGTATCGCCCGGCTCGCGCCGGCGGGGGGGCCTGTCGGGTTTCGGCGGGGGGCGGTCTCGGCTCGGTGGAATGTCGGGCTGAACCAATCCAACTGCCACTCCCAGACGTTGCCGGCGACGTTGTACAAGCCGAATCCGTTGGGCGCGAACGAGCGCGCGGGGGCGGTGGAGGCGTAGCCGTCCTCTTTCGCGTTGCGGTCGGGGAACTCGCCCTGCCATATGTTGCACATGTGGACGCCGTTCGGGGTCAGCTCGTCCCCCCAGGCGTATCGCTTCTGAACCAAGCCGCCGCGCGCCGCCAGCTCCCACTCCGCTTCAGTCGGCAGGCGGCGGTTCGCCCATTGGCAATACGCCATGGCGTCGTTCCAAGAGACATGCACCACGGGGTGATTCATGCGCCGCCCGATGCCGGAGCCGGGGCCCTCCGGACGCCGCCAATTCGCGCCGTCCACTTTCCACCACCACGGCGTTTCGGCGACTATTTGCGACACCGTCCGCGCCGCGCGCCGCGTGACGAAATCGCGGAAGACGAACGACCATCCCCAGCGCTCCGCTTCCGTGACGTATCGCGCCGCGCGGACGAAGCGACCGAACTGCGCGTTTGTGACGGCGGCTTCGTCCATGCAGAAGGGCGAGATTTCGACCTCGCGGACGGGGCCTTCGCCGTCCGCCGCGAAGCCCTCGCCGTCTTCCGTTCCCATGAGGAACGCGCCGCCGGGGATTAGCGCCATTCCCTTCGGGGCGCGCGGAAGGGGCTTCGTTCGGGCGAGCGGCGCGGATTCCGCGAATCGGGGCGCGGCTCCGCGCTCTCCGTTTCCCGACGACGGCGGAGCGCAGCAGGCGGCGGACATCTCGCGCCCGCCCTATCCCACTATGCCGGCGACGGCGTCGCGCGCCAGGCTAATCAGCGGCGCGGGGTACAAGCCGAATATCAGCGTGGCGGCGGCGGCGGCGGTTATGACCACTCTATTGGGGGCGTCCGCGCTCACCCGCGAATCGTCCGCCGGCTCGTTCAGGTACATCACCTTGACCACGCGCAGGTAGTAGTACGCCGATATGACGCTGTTTATCATCCCCGCCATCGCCAGCCATTCGAGGTTGGCGTTGACCGCCGCGCCGAATAGATAGACTTTGGACATGAACCCGACCGTCGGCGGGATGCCGGTGAGCGAAATCATGGCGAACGCCATAGCCGCCGCCAGCAACGGACCGCGCCGCGCCATGCCCGCGTAGCCGTCTATTCCGTCGGAGCCGATTCGGTTGGACGCCGCCACGATGACGGCGAACGCCATTAGGTTCGTGGCGACGTAGCCCCCCAAGTAGAACAGCGCGCCGCTGGGGCCCATGTCCTCGCCGGACGCCGCCACCGCCGCCAGTCCGACCATCACATAGCCCGCGTGCGCCACGGCGCTGTACGCCAGCATCCGCTTTATGTTGTTTTGGCGTATGGCGACCAGGTTGCCGAACGTCATCGACAGAACGCTTAGGACGGCGAATATCGCGCCCCAATTCGCGCTCATCATCTCGGCGGAGAACGACACGTAGAACACGCGCAGGATGATGGCGAATCCGGCGGCTTTGGACGCCACCGAGAGAAACGCGGTGACCGGCGTGGGGGCGCCTTCATAGACGTCCGGCGCCCAGAATTGGAACGGAGCGCTGGAAATCTTGAATCCGAATCCGGCGATTACCAGAACGACCCCGAACAGCAGCGCCGCGCTGTCGCCGAACGCCGCTTGCGGGTTTAGGCTTCCTATCTCGGTCAAGACCGCCACGCGCTCGGCGATTCCCTCAAGCGAAGTCGTCCCCGTGAATCCGTATATGTAAACCATGCCGTAGAGCAGCATGGCGGAGCTTATCGCGCTGAGTATCAGGAACTTCATGCCCGATTCGGACGAGCGCCCGTCGCGCAGGAACGCCGCCAGCGCCGCCATCGGCAGGGCGGTGAGCTCCAGCGCCACATAAATGGAAATCAGCTCGGTGGCGGACGCCAGCAGCGTCATACCGGACGCGGACAGAAGCAGCAACCCGTAGAACTCGCCCCGGAAGCGCGCGAAGCGGTCGGAGTAGCCGACCGACATCAGCAGAACCAGCGCGGCGGCGGCGGCTATCGCCAGCTTGAAGAAAAGCCCGAACTTGTCCACCGACAGCGCGCCGAAGACGCCCGCGATTTCGCCGGACGACTCGGCGCCGACGTCCCCCCACAGCGAGACGCTGAGAATCGCCGAGAGCGCGATTCCGGCGAGTCCGACGGCGGCGGGCAACCCGCGCCGCGAGACGAACAGGTCGAGCAGAATCACCAGCGCGCCGGCGAGCGCCAGGGCGAGGTCGGGAGAGAGCAGATATATGTCGTTGAGCGTCACGGCGTCGGCGGCCTCATGCTGCTGGCTGCGCCCTGCGCGGCGTCTCCGGCGAGGGCGTCCACTATCGGCTGCACGCCGGCGGCGAACATGTCCGCGAGCGCGCCGGGGAATATCCCCACCGCGATTATCGCGATTATCAGCGCGGCTATGGGAATGTACTGAATCGGCGATGCGTCCGTCAGATCGGCGAAGCGCTCCTTGAGCGGCCCGAACATGACGCGCTGGAGCGTCCACAGCATATAGCCCGCCGCCAAGACCACCCCGAAGGCGGCGATGGAAGTGGTTATCGGGAAGTCCACGAACGCGCCGAGGAAGACCATTATCTCCGCGACGAAGCCGCCCGTCCCCGGCAATCCGAGCGCGGCGAGTCCGGCGACGACCAGCGCCGCCGAAAGCACGGGCATCCGCCGCGCCAAGCCGCCCAAGTCGGGAATGTAGCGGGTGTGCGTCTTGTCATAGACGAATCCGACCAGCAGGAACAGCAAGCCGGTTATCGCGCCGTGCGTGAACATCTGCATCGCCGCGCCGGTCAAGCCCACCGCCGCCCCCGCGCCGGTCGCGCCGGCCACGGACGCCATCCCCAGCATCACAAACCCCATGTGGCTTATGCTGCTGAACGCTATCAGCCGCTTCAAGTCGGTTTGGCGCATCACCACTATCGCGCCGTAGATTATGTTTATGACGGCGGCGGTCTCCAAAAGCGCGGACGCGGAAGACGCGACGTCCGGGAACATGCCGATGGACACGCGAATCATCCCGTAGCCGCCCATCTTCAGCAGGACGCCCGCCAGCATCACGCTGCCGGCGGTGGGCGCGTCCGTATGGGCGTCCGGCAACCAGGTGTGGAACGGCCAGAGCGGCAGTTTCACGGCGAATCCGATGAACAGCAGGGCGAAAATCGCGCCCGCCGGCAACAGCAGATTCGCGCCGGCTATCCCGTCCCGCATCGTCGTCATGTCGAACGACCCGGTCGAGAAGAACAGCGCCAGAATCCCAATCAGCATGAACGCGCTGCCGAGTATCGTGAAGATGAGGAACTTCATCGCCGAGTACTCGCGCCGCCCGCTTCCCCAAATCGAGATGAGGAAGAACATCGGAATCAGCTCCAGCTCCCAGAACAGGAAGAAGAGCAGGAAGTCCATCGCGGTGAACACGCCGATGACCGCGCCCTGCAGGGCGAGCAGCCAGAAGAAATACTCGCGGACGCGATGCCCCACGCTCCACGAGCCGAACACGGCGACCATCCCCAGCAGTCCGGCGAGCAACACCAGCGGCGCGCTAAGCCCGTCCACCGCGAGATGGTACTCGACGTTGAACGAATCCACCGGAATCCAGGCGGTCGCGCGGTCGACGAGCTGATACTGCGGCGCGCCGTCCGAAGTGTCCACCGACATGAACACGACGACCGTGATGAGCAGTTCGACAACCGAAACGGCGGCGGCGAACGCCCGAACGGCGCGCGCGCTCCGCCCGAACAGCGCTATCAAAAGCGCCGCCCCGATGGGCAGGAATACCGCGAGTGTCAACCAGCCGCTAAACAATGCCAATCATCCTTACAGGAACCACAGGTACAAGACCACTATGACGATTATGCCGATGGATATGGCGGCGGCGTACTGCTGGATCTGCCCCGTCTGAATCTGGCGAAGCGGCGTCCCCACATTCGCGCCGAACCAGCCGACGCGGTCCGCCACTTTGTCGACGACGTTCTTATCGAACCAATCCAGCGCCCGCGCCATGCCGCCGTAGAACGCGCGCCGCGTCAGGACGTCTTCGTACAGCTCGTCGAAGTAGTACTTGCGGCTGAGAAGGGCGTGAATCGGCTTGAACCGCGCGCCCAGCGCATCCGCGGACCACGCCTTGCGATGGTACATCATATAGGCGGCGCCGATTCCGGCGAGCGCCACGACGGTGGAAACCGCCGCCAGCATTATGTCGAAGCTGGGTATCGCAACCGCGACCGGCCCCTCGCCCATGAAATGCGTGAACCAGTGTATGGGGACGATTCCCAAGTCCGTGAGCGGGTTGGCGGCGAAGCCGATTATCACGGCGAGAACGGCGAGAATCGCCATCGGCGCGACCATGACGCGGGGCGATTCGGCAAGGTGGACATGTCCGAGATGCGCGGACGCCGGGTCGTCGTCGGACGACTCCGCCGCCTCGCGCTCCGCCCCGCCGCGAAAATCGGCGTGGAACGTCATGAACAGCGCGCGGAACATGTAGAACGCCGTCATGAACGCCGCGATTATGCCGAGCGCGTACAGGAAGAAGCCAAGCCCGGTTTCGGCGTGGAACACGTTGGCGAGAATCTCGTCCTTGCTCCAGAATCCGGCGGTCGGGAACACCCCCGACAGCGCCAAGCCGCCTATCAGGAACGTGAAGTAAGTCCACGGCATGACCTTCCGCAAGCCGCCCATGTAGCGCATGTCGAAAGTGCCGGATGCGTGGTTGACCGACCCCGAACCCAAGAACAGCAGCGCCTTGAAGAAGGCGTGGGTGAACAGATGGAATATGGCGAAGGCGTAAGCGCCCACGCCCAGCGCCAGCATCATGTAGCCGAGCTGGCTCACGGTCGAATACGCCAAAACGCGCTTGACGTCGTTGGCGACCAAGCCCATGGACGCCGCGAATATGGCGGTGAATCCGCCCGTTACGGCGACTACGGTCATCATGCCGGGGGACGCCTCGAACACGGGGAAGAAGCGCGCCACTAGGAACACCCCCGCCGTGACCATCGTCGCGGCGTGTATCAGGGCGCTTACCGGCGTCGGCCCCTCCATGGCGTCCGGCAACCAGGTGTGGAGCGGGAACTGCCCCGATTTGCCCACCGCGCCCGCGAACACGCCGGCGGCTATCCAAGTCGCAACGCCGCCCGCGATTATCCCCGCCTCAACCCCCGCGTACAAGTCGGCTATGTCAAGCCCGTTCAGCCCGACCGCCGACAGCGCGTCTTGGTTGGAGAACAGATACAGGATTCCCAGCAGGAATCCGAAATCGCCTATCCGCGTCACGATGAACGCCTTTTTGGCGGCGGCGGCGGCGGACGGGCGCGTGTACCAGAAGCCTATCAGCAGATACGAGCAAAGCCCGACCAGCTCCCAGAACACGAACACCTGGATTATCCCCGACGCCAACACAAGCCCGACCATCGAGGCGGTGAACAGCGCCATGTATGCGTAGTAGCGCGCGAAGGCGCGGTTGTCCTCTTCGCTCATGTAGCCGAGCGAATAAATCTGAACCATCAGGCTCACGCCGGTGACGACGACCAGCATCACGGCGGTGAGCGGATCCATGAGGATGCCGACGTTCATCTCGAACGTCCCGACCGTCAGCCAGCGGTGGAGCGGGAACTCGACGTGTCCGTGTCCGCGGATCGTCTCGGCGAGCGCCATTAGGGATATGGCGAACGCCAGCCCGACGGCGGCTATGGTCAGCCAGCCGGCGGAGGTTCCGAGGGCGTCGCGAGCCGCCGCGCCCCGCGACGAGCGCGCGTAGGCGATGGGCCAAATCAACAGCCCAATCGCCGCCGCCGCCGCAAGCGGCGCGAACAGTATCAGCCATGCCGTGAGTTCGGACATTCCTAGATCTTCCTCAGTATTTCGTCCGCGACGTGCTCCCTGCCTTTGGGGACGTATATCTTGAAAGCGGCGCGCTCGCCCCACTCCATTATGTCCCCGACGGGCAGAATCTTGGTGGGCAGGCCGTCGCCTTCCAGCGCGTCCTTCCACATTTCCGCCATCATCAGGCTTGGCGCTTCTTTGTACTCTACCCACATGCGAAGCCCGCTACCTCCTCATCTCGGCGGCGTCCGTCACGAACACGGTGTCGCGCGCGCGGTAGATGGCTATGACTATCGCCAAGCCGAGCGCGACCTCCGCGGCGGCTATGGTGATGATGAAAATCGAGAACACCTGCCCGGTCAGCAACGTGTGCGCCAGCTGCTCGCCGCCGCTTTCCGGACGCGCCGCCAGCGTCGCCGGAAGCGCGTAGCGCGAGAAAGCCACCGCCGCCAGATTCACCGCGTTGAACATCAACTCGACGCACATCAGCACGGCGATGGCGTTGCGCTTGGACAACGCGCCGTACAGCCCTATCGAGAACAGGACCGCCGAGACTATGAGGGCGTTTTCGAGATTCAAGCCGCTTCTACCTCTGCCGAATGAGCGCCAGCGCCCCGATTATGGCGGCGAGCAGAACGACCGACGCCACTTCGAAGGCGAGAACGAAATCCCGAATCAGCATCTGGGCTATCCAGGGGATTGTGTTGGAGAATACGTCCTGAACCTGCGCCGCCGCGCCCGCGCTGAGCGCGCCCGCCTGCAGAACGGCGTCCAGCACGACCCAATTCGTGTCTAGGGAGACGTAAATCGCCATTGCCCCGAACAGCGCCGCGAGAACCCCCGCCGGCAGGCGATAGGCGTGCGCCGGACTGCCGGTTTCGACCTCGCCCGTCATCAGAATGGCGAAGATTATCAGCACCGAAATCGCGCCCACGTAGATGAGAACCTGGACGGCGGCGATGAACTCCGCGCGCAGCAGCACGAACATGCCCGCGACCGCGACGAGCGTCACGATGAGGAAGAGCGCCGCGCGGAACAGGTTTCGCGTCTGGACGACGGCGAACGCCGACCCCGCCGCGAGCGCGGCGAGAACCCAGAACACGACGTCCACCAACAGGGACGCCTCCGCCCCCTGTCCGAGCGTCATCTCTGCCCCCACCTTCGGCGCTGGTCGTCGATGGACGGCTTTTCTTGGCGATGAACGCCGTCCGAATCGGCTTCGTCGCCGTCGAGCGGGTTGTAGCCTTCGGACGCCTCCAGTTGCGGCCTGAACCAGTGGCTGGGGCGCTTGGGCGACGCCACGAGCCGCGCCTTGTCTATGACCAGGTCGGCGCGCCGATAGCGCCCTTCCTCGAAGCCGCTCCCCATGTGGATCGCGTCATACGGGCAGGCTTCCACGCACAGCCCGCAGAACATGCACCTGCCGATGTCTATGTCGAACACTTCCAGGAAGTACTTGTCGCCGTCCTGCAGATGCGTCTTGGCGGGGTCGGTGACTATCTTGATGATTCCCAGCGGGCAGTACTTGGCGCAGGAAGCGCAGCCGGTGCAGCGGTTCTCGTACCACGAGAATTCCTCGCCCCGGAAGCGCGGATGCTGATACTGCCGGTCGGGCGCGGACGCCAAGCCGACCAGCGCCTTCGCCGCCTCGCCGGGGCGGCTGAACGCGAACGCCACCGGGTTCTTGCCGTTCATCTTCGCCAGCCCCAGAATCCCGATTTTGCGGTCGGGATACTGGTGGACGGTGAACAGCCTTCCGGGGGAGACGAGATTCTTCATCGTCACCCCAAGCCCCTTGAAGAGCGACAAGCCGTACATTTCTAATCAGCCTCCGCGTACATGTTGGCGAGCGGCGAGGGCGTCGCCTCGCGCCGCTCCAGCTTGCGCTGCCCCAAAACCCGCGCCGTCACCGCTATGGCGACGACGGTCAGCGCCCAGTTGATCGCCGCCATTATCCACATGTCCTGAGCCGAAAGCGCCCCGTCCGCGTCCTGCAGGATGGACACTTCAACGGCGATTGCGAATATGTTGACGAGCGAGAGCGCGAACAGCCCCTTCCACGCGAAGCCCATTATCTGGTCGACGCGCAGCCGCGGCCAAGTCGCCCGCACCCACAGCAGGGCGAATACTACCACAAAAGTCTTGAGGATGAACCATATCTGCCCCGGAACGGGCGAAAAGCCGTTCGTCCCGCCCAGAAACAGGATGACGATTATCATGGAGTTGATGAGCGGCGCCATGAACTCCGCCAGGAACAGCAGGGCGAACTTGATTCCGCTGTACTCGGTGTTGTAGCCGGAGCCGAGCTCGGATTCCGCCTCGATCTGGTCGAACGGCGTCCGGCTCATCTCCGCCGACGCCGCCGCGACGAAAATCAGGAATCCCAGCGGCTGAACCAGCAGGAAGGGGACGCTCTGCGCCTCCACAATGTCGAACAAAGACAGCGACCCGGACAGGATGAGAACGCCCACCACGCCCAGCGCCATCGGCACTTCGTAGCTCACCAGCATCGCCACCCCGCGCATCGCGCCCAGCATGGCGTACTTGTTCGCCGAACCCCAGCCCGCCATGAATATGGCGATTGTGTTGACCGAAGTGACGCCCAAGACGAACAGGATTCCAATGTTCAGCCGCCCCAGAAAGCTGTCCTGCCCGAACGGGAACACGGACGCCACAATCAACGTCGGAACGAGCAGAGCGACCGGCGCGAGCGTCATGACCCAGCGGTCGGCTTCTTCCGGCGTCGTGTCCTCTTTGGTTATCAGCTTCAGCAGGTCCGCTATCGGCTGCAGGATTCCGAACGGCCCCCAGCGGTTCGGACCCAGGCGGTTCTGGAACCGTCCCAGCGTCCGCCGCTCGAACCAGGTATAGACGGCGGTCGACAAGACCAGCGCGTTGATGACGATGAGCGCCAGCGCCAACCCGCCCAGCGCGAACGCCACCCACTCGAAGCCGTCCGGCAGAAAGCCGTTGACGACTTCGTAAAGGTTGCGGAAGTCGAGTATCCCGGCGGACTGGATTTCGTAGTTCACCTGTCCACCTCGCCCAGCACTATGTCAACGGAGCCGAACGTGGTTATCAGATCGCCCATCTTGCCGCCCACCAGCATGTCGCGCAGGGGCGTCAGGTTGATGAACGACGGCGCGCGCGCCTTGCAGCGATACGGCGAAACGCCGCCGTCGCTGACCAGATAAAACCCCAGCTCGCCCTTCGGTCCCTCGACGGCGGCGTAAGCGTCCGTCCCTTCCGGCGCGCGTATGAAATACGGCGCGGGCGTCCGAACGGGCCCCTCCGGAATCCGCTCCACGCACTGCGCGATGATGCGGACGCTCTCGCGCATTTCCTGAACGCGCACTATGTAGCGGTCGAAGTTGTCCCCGTCCACCCCGATGGGAATGTCGAAATCCAGCTCGTCGTAAACCTCATACGGGTTCGCCTTCCGCAAATCCCACTGTACGCCGGCGGCGCGGAGCATGGGCCCGCTCACGGAGCAGTCAATGGCTTGCTCCGCGTTCAGAACGCCCACCCCGCGCGTCCGCGTCAGCACGATTTCGTTGTCGGTAATCAGCGATTCCAGCTCGTCGATGAAGCCGGGCAGGTCGCTCACGATTCTGCCGAGCGCGTCCCAGAAATCCGGCGGGGCGTCTTGGAACAGCCCGCCGGGGCGCATGTAGCTCAGGGTGATCCGAGCGCCGCAGAGCATCTCGAACAGGTCGAGGATGCGCTCGCGCTCGCGGAAGCAGTACATGAGCGGCGTGGCGAACGCGCCGAGGTCGTTCAGCAAAAAGCCCGTCGCCATGAGATGGCTGGCGATGCGCTGCAACTCGGCGCTTATCACCCGCATATAACGCGCGCGCGGCGGGACTTCTATGCCCGCCAACTCCTCCACCGCCCGAACGTAGGCGAGGTTGTTGGACATGCTGGCGATGTAGTCCATCCTGTCCGTGAGCGTCACTATCTGGACGTAAGTGCGCGACTCCGCCAGCTTTTCCGTTCCGCGATGCAGGTATCCGAAAACGGGTTCGGCGTCGATGACCACTTCGCCGTCGAAAGTGACGCGAAGCCTGAACACCCCATGCGTGCTGGGGTGCTGGGGCCCTAGGTTTATGGTGACTGGCTCGGTTTTGATTGTCATGGGATTATGGTTCGCGGCGCGGTCGTTTCAAGATACGGTTGGCAGACGTCCATCACGCCTTTGGACATTAGCGCGGCGTTCATCTGCAGGGTTTCGGCGCGGTCGCGCTCGGACGGCGGCTTGACCAGAGACCGCATCGCGTAATCCGGCAACCCTGCGCCCGAAGCCGCGCGCATGCAGTCCCGCGCCTCGCCCTCAAAACCGCCGCCGTCGCCGGGCGTTGACGGCGCGTCGCCGGCGAATTCGCCTTCCGACAGATGCACGCGCCAGCCTGTCACGGTTCGCGTTCCCATGTCCACCGTCAGATGAAACGGCAACGCGGCTTCAACTGTGTAGAGACCGACGACCCGCGCGCTGTCGAGCGTGTCCATTATGGGAATGTTCAGCCTGACGGACGCGCCCGCGCTCACTTCGTAGCGGTCGCCGCCCGCCGGTTTGGGCGGGGAATAGCTCCAATTCAGGGCGTCGCCTTCGCCGACCTGAAGCCCCAAGCCGCCGGCGCGCGATTGGATGAGCGCGTTCAGGTTGTCTTCCGCGACGCCGCGATTCTCCGACGCCCAGACTTGGGCGACCCGTTCTGGCGTCGGCGCGGAGCGTTGCGCGAACCAGTAGAGCGCGGCGGCGGCAATCGCGCCCCCCGCCGCAATCGCCCCGATTCGCGCGGGATTCGTTTTGGGAATCGAAACCGTCACCCCAAAAAATCCTTTCTCAGCGGATGCCCCGGAAAGCCCTCCCAGAGCAGCACCCGCTTCATGTTGGGATGCCCCTCGAAGCGGATTCCCATGAGGTCCCAGATTTCGCGCTCCTGCAAATCCGCGCCGCGCCAGATTTCGCAGACGGAATCCACGCTCGGCTCCTCGCGCCCGTACACGCGCGATTTCACCACTAGGCTGGCGTTGCGGCGCAGCGAGAGCAGATGATAGACCATCTCGAAGTACTCGACATAGTCCACGGCGGACACGGCGTTGAGGAACGAGAAATCCAGCGCGCGGTCTTCCTTGAGCAGGCGCGCGGTTTCGAGGATGTTCTCCGGCGAAACCAGGACTTCCGCCGCGCCGAGCGCCGCCGCCGCCCCCGGAATGGCGTCGTTGATGCGGCGCGCCGCGTCTTCGCCGGAGTGCGCCCGCGTCATGCCGACCGCCCCCCCTTGCCCCGCTGCTGAATCGAGTAGCGCTTTATCTTCTCGTGCAGCTGCATGATTCCGTACAGCAGCGCGTCCGGGCGCGGCGGGCAGCCGGGGACGTACACGTCCACCGGGATGATGTGGTTGACGCCCGGAACCACGCTGTAAGAGCCGTAATACGGCCCCCCGCTCGTGGCGCAGACGCCCATGGAAATCACCCACTTCGGATCCGCCATCTGCTGATAGACGCGCTCAATCGCCGGCGCCATCTTCCAAGTGACGGTGCCGGCTATGATTATCAGGTCGGCTTGGCGCGGGGACGGCCTGAACACCTCCATGCCGAAGCGCGATATGTCGAAGCGCGACATGGCGGACGCCATCATCTCGAAGGCGCAGCAAGCCAAGCCGAACGACAGCGGCCAGACGGCGGACTTGCGCCCCCAGTTGATCAGCGCGTCCACCGACGTTATGGCGATGTTGCGGTCGAATTCGTCCGGCACCTCCAGAATCGGCTCCGCGAGCGCCTCCGTGTGGGTGGCTTTCAGGTGGTTGACGTAATCGCCCTCTTCCCTGTCCAGCTCCCAAGTGGTCTGGTGGAGCATAAGCGGGGATTCGCCGTTTCGCTGTTCGCTCATGCGTCTATCAACTCCACTCCAGCGCGCCTTTGCGCCATGCGTACAGCCAGCCGACTACCAGAATCGCCACGAAGACCAGCATTTCAATGAGGACGAACGCGCCGAACTGCGCCGACATCAACCCGTAGCTCGCCGCCCAAGGGAACAGGAAGACCACTTCCACGTCGAACACCACGAAAATCAGCGCGAACGAATAGAACCGGAAGTTGAACCGGCTCCAGCGTCCGGAGAGCGTCTCGAATCCGCACTCGTAAATCGCCTTCTTCACGGCGTCCGGCGCGTAGGGGCGTATTTTCAGAAGCGACAGCGCCCAGCTCCCCGCCAGCATCCCGAACGGAATGGCGGCGGCGACCGCGATGAATATGGCTATGAGGGCGTACTGCCGAAAGTAGTCGTCAAGCATGTCGTCGGCTGTTTTAGGACGGGCTCCCGCTCGGATTTCGCCGAGCGCCATTCTGGTTTCGGCTTTATTCGCGTGAAATATATCACAGGGCGAAAGACGCCCGCAAGCGCGAACGAATGGGAAAACGCAAAGGCGCGAAGGCGCGGAGGGCGCAATGGGAAGGGATTTGCCGGCTGCGGTTTGGCGCTCGGCTTCATTTCGCCGCCGTTGGATGCGGGGATTCTGCGAATATCCCCGCCCCGCCGCGACATTCCCGCCCCAACCCGCCGCGCCGCGTTGTGGTAAAGTTTTCGCCAACGGAAAATCGGCAATCCAACGAATTCGGGAGCGAGAAAAGACATCATGAAGATAACCAACGTCAAAATCGAAATGTTCAACTGGGCGTCCGAGCCGTGGATGACCGGCGTGGGGATGCAGTTCGGGGCGACCAAACTCGGCGTGGTGACGGTCGAGACGGACGGGGGCGTGAGCGGCAACGCCTTTCTCGGCTCGTCCCGCGTGGGGGCGGACCACTACGCGCCGGCGCTGGTTCAGTTCCTCAAGCCCATGCTCATCGGGCGCGACCCGCTCGACATCGGCGCCATCTGGCGCGACATGTGGAAGATGAACCGCTCGGTGTCCACCAACGCCATCGGCGCGGTGGACATCTGCCTGTGGGACATCAACGGCAAGCTCGCGGGCCAGCCCATCCACCGCCTGCTGGGGACTTGCAAGAAGACCGTCCCCGTCTATTCCTCCACCGCCTACTGGGAGACGACCGACGAATACGTCGACGAGGCGCTGCGCTTCAAGGAAATGGGCTGGCCCGCGCACAAGATACACCCGCACGGCAACCCCGCCTTCGACATCAAGATATGCGAGGCGGTGCGCGAAGCGGTCGGGGACGGCGTGAAGCTCATGCTCGACTCCATGTGGGCGTACCAGTACGAAGACGCCCTCCGCGTCGGGCGCGCCATCGAGGCGCAGGACTTCTACTGGTACGAAGACCCGCTGGTCGAAGAGGACATCTACAGCTACGTCAAGCTCCACCGGAAGCTCGACATACCGATAATGTCCACCGAGTACGCCCCCGGCAAGCTCTACGGCATGGCGACCTGGATAACGCAGTACGCCACCGACTTCCTGCGCGGCGACGTGAACGTGATAGGCGGCATAACGCCGATGATTCGCCTCTGCCACTTGGCGGAGGGCTTCAACATGAAGTGCGAAATCCATCACGGCGGCAACTCGCTGAACAACGTCGCCAACCTGCACGTGACGATGGCGGTTCCCAACTGCGAGTTCTTCGAGTTCTTCCCCTGCACCGGCGCCAACATGTTCGGCTTGGTGGAGGACATAGACATGTCCGGCGGCGCGGTCCACGCCCCGACCAAGCCGGGTCTGGGCTACGAAATAGACTGGGAGCGCCTCAAGCCCGAATACGCGGGAACGGCGGAGTAAGCCGCAAGCCGCCGGCGTCCCGACACGAACGCGGCGGAGCGCCCGCCCGACTTCGGCGCTCCGCCGCCAACCGAAAAGCGAACGAAAGGCGAAAAAGGATGGTATAATGAACATGAACGTCATCAAAAGGCTCGCCCCGAACTACTGGCTGGGGTACTACGCGGTTTACATGGTCACGCTGGTGTTCCTGCTGGCGCGGCACCGCCACGAAGTTCTCGACTGGACGGGAAGCGGGTATCTGCTCACCCTCGCCGCCATATTCGGCGTGTCCCTGGGCATGGCGCTGACGGCGGCGATAATCTCGGAAGGAGTGGGATACGTGGTTCTGCTGATACCGAAAAGAATCAAAAAACTCAAGGAGGAGGGGCGCAGGGAGGAACGGAAGAAGGCGCGCAAGCGGGCCGGCAAGGCGCGCAAGCGGGCCGGCAAGGCGGTCGCCCGATTCGAGAAGGGCGAGATTTCCCTTGACGAGCTCCGGCGGCTGGTCGCCGGACAAGACGACGCCCCCGACCAGGACTAGCTCGCGGCAAGGATTCCGCGGCGAAGGCGGCGGAGCGCCCGACCAACTTCGGCGCTCCGCCGCCTTTGTCAGCGCGTCCGCTGGCATGGCGCCGGCGGCGACGATAATCTCGGAAGGAGTGGGATACGTGTTTCTGCTGATACCGAAAAGAATCAAACAACTCAAAGCCGAAGGACGCAAGGAGGGGCGCAGGGAAGAACGCAAGCGCGCCGGCGAGGCGGTCGACCGCTTCAAGAAGGGCGAGATTTCCATTGACGAGCTTCGCCGGCTGGTCGCCGGACAAGACGCCGCCCTCGACCAAGACTGACTCGCCAAGCCATCGCCGGGCGAAGCGCGAGACGCCGCCTTCCCCGTCCCAAGCGGGGTTTGCGCCCTCGCGCCCGCCCGGCGTTTCTTGAATGGACTCCGCGCCCGACGGCGGCTAGCGCGCCGCGCTGTCCGCCTCGAAGCCGGCGGGCCTGTGGCTGCCGTCGCAGAACGGCTTGCTGTCGCTCGCTCCGCAACGGCACAGCGCCGCCGCCTCGCCGGACACGCTGTATTCCTTGCCCTGCGCGTCCACTATCTTGAAATCGCCCTGAACCATCAGCGGGCCGTTGGCTCTGGGGGTTATCGTCGCGTCTGCCATTTCATATTCCTCCGCGCCGTTTTGGGGTTGAATCGGTTGGTTGACGGATTGATTATATCACGCCGCCCGCGTCTTGTTCCGCGTTTCTAGCGCGGATTTCGCGCCCTTATCGCGTCCGTGAGAAGCGGGACGACTTCGCGCCAGTCCGCCAGAATTCCGAAATCCGCCGCGCGGAATATCGCCGCCCGCGCGCTGCTGTTGACGCATGCCACCGTCCCCGCCCGCTTAATCCCCGCGGTGTGGTCGAACGGGCCGCGGACGCCGACCGCCACATACAGCTCCGGCGCGACCGATTTGCCGGACACCCCTATCTGCGTCTGGCGCGGAAGCCAGCCCGCGTCCGCGACGTCCCGCGTCGCCCCTATGGACGCCCCCAGCGCCGCCGCCAGCTCGCGGATTGCCGGCAGGTTCTCAGGGCCGCCTATCCCCTTGCCCACGCCCACTATGCGCCGCGCGCCCTCCAGCGCCGCCCCTTCGGACGATTCATCCGCTACCGTCCGCAAAACGCGGACGCGGGATTGCGGCAGATCGGGCGTGTCCAAGCGCGATATGACCGGCTCCGCGCTCCAATCCGGCTCGCATGGGGCGAGTACGCCGGGGCGGACTGTCGCCATGTTGGGCAGGGTGGACGATACGATGGGGGCGACCACGCCGCCGCCGAACGCCGGCTTGAGCTGCGCCAGCCTGCCGTCCGCGTCCAATTCCAAGCCCACGCAGTCGCCCGTAAGCCCCAACTCCAGCCGCCCGGCGACTCTGGCGGCTAGGTCGCGCCCGTTGGCGGTGGACGGGATGAGAACGGCGAACGGGGCATGCCGCCGGATTGCGTCCGCGAGCGCGGCGGCGTGCAGCTCGGTGTCGTAATCCGCCAGGCGCGGGTCGGCGGCTATCCGAACCGCGTCCGCGCCGTATGCCGCCAGCATGCGGACGCGCTCGGCGTCCAAATCGCCGATGGAAACCGCCTCGACCGCCGCGCCCAGCTCGCGGGCGAGTTCGCGGGACGCCCCCAGCAGCTCCAGCGTCGCGGGGATTATCGCGCCGCCCATGCTTTCGGCGAGCGTCCACATGGCGCGGCGTCCGTCGGCGGGGATTGGCGCGCCTCTGGGCGTTCGTTCGCTCGCGCCGCTGGGCGAATCGTCGAACGCGCCGCGCTCTTCCAGCAACTCCATCAGTCGCGCGACGGCGTCTCGCGGGGGCATGTCGCGCAGGATGATTCCCGCCCTGTCCGCGCCGGCGTGGACGCGGACTTCTTCCACGCTCGTCGGCGACCCCGCCGCGCCGAACGCGGAGGCGTCGTCCGCCAAATCCGCCGCCGTCAGGGTTTCGATTGGGACGCCGCGCGCCGCTCGGACGCTGTCTCGGCGCGGGAACGTCTCTTCGGCGGCGCCGTCCGTTATCGCGACCAGCGCGGGCAGGGCGCACTCCAATTCTTGGAAGCCTTCGTCCGTGAGGCGCGTGGCGCGGATTGACGCGCCGTTTTCGAGGATTTCGAGCGCGGACGCCGCCGTTATCTGCGGAATGTCCAGCATCTCAGCTATCTCCGGGCCCACCTGTCCGGTTTCAGCGTCCGCGCTGACTCTGCCGCAGATGATGAGGTCGGGGCGCTCGCGTTTCAGGGCGGCGGACAGCGCGCGGGCGGTGGCGAGCGTGTCCGCGCCGGCGAAGGCGCGGTCGTTCAGATGAATGGCGCGGTCCGCCCCCAGCGCCAGCGCGTGAACCAGCGCATCGACCGCCTGCGGCGGGCCCATGCAGAGCGCGACCACTTCGGCGCCCCCGCCGAGATTCGCCTTCAGAGACGCCGCCAGCGTCGTCGCCAGCGCGTCGTAGGGGTTGACTTCGTTCGGAACGCCGTCCCGAACCACGCGCCGCGAATCCTCGTCGAATCGCAGCATGGACACCGCGGGAACCTGCTTCACGCATACGGCGATTTTCACGTCGGCGCTCTCCCTTCCGCGTTCGTTTCGCGCTCTTGGGCTATTCGGGCGGCTAGGCGCTCGGCGAAGCCGGCGGGCGGTTCGGCGGGCGGAGCGGAGCGCAGCATCTCCACCGTCGCGCGGAGCGTCCGCGCGAACGCGGCGCACAGCGGGCATTTGTCGAGATGCCGCGCGATTCGGGAAGCCGCGCCGCCGTCCAACTCGCCGTCCAGAAAATCGGACGCCGCCGCCCGCGTTTCGGCGCAGTCCGCCTCGCCCTTTCCGAAAAGCGCCCGAAGGCGCGAAATCACGCTCAAACTGGAACCTCGCCGGCTTGTCTCGCGCTTGTTCGTCTCTCGCCGAAATGTATCGTACCATGAACGCGGTCGCCGCGCGGCGGGTTTGGCGCTTTCGCAACGCCGCCCGCTCCGCTATAATTAGATGCGCCAAAAACCAAAACGGCGCAGGCAACCTTTCATCATCGGGACGCGCTCCCGGATACGAAAGCGGCGCATTGTCACAACCGCAACAGCATAATAGCCCCCGCCCCGACTCCGTTTCCAGTTTCGAGGACTTGGTCGAACAACACTCCGGCATGGTCTATAATGTAGCCCTCCGCATGATGGGCAGCCCCGAAGACGCCGAGGACGTGGCGCAGGACGCCTTCCTGTCCGCCTACCGCGCCTTCGGACGCTTTCGGGGCGAGTCCAAAGCGAGCACGTGGCTCTACCGAATCACCGTGAACGCCGCGCTCATGCGCCTGCGGAAAACCAAGCGGGCGCGGACGCTCACGCGGACGGGGCTGGACGACATCGAGATTCCGGACTGGGGGCGGACGCCGGACGAATTCGCGTCCAACTCCGAGCTCGGCGACAAGTTGCGCGAGGGCTTGGACGCGCTCCCGCCGGACATGAAGGCGGCGGTGGTTCTGCGGGACGTCGAGGGGCTGTCCAACGCGGAGGCGGCGCTGGCGCTGCAGATTTCGGTATCATCTATGAAGTCGCGCCTGCATCGCGGGCGGACGCTTCTGAGAAAGCATCTGGAAGAATACCTGAAAGCGAGGGAATGAACGCATGCGAGACCTGCCCATCATCTTCCCCATATCGCTGGCGATTCTGCTGGCGGCGATGCTGTTCACCAGCGCCTACGCCATATCCGCCAACGCGGCGTCGGAGCGCCCCGGCGCCGCGAGCGCGTCCGAAAACAGCGTCTTCGAGCGCGGCGCGCTGCTCGTCTGCCCGTTCCACTAGACCGCCGCGCCGCAACAGCCGACCGAACAACGCCGGATTCACAGAGGAAAGCGCAATTGGACTTTCGATCCCCGTACACCGCCGAGCAGCAGGCTTTCCGCGCCGCCGCGCGCGCCTGGCTTGCCGAACACTTCCCCAGAGGCTTGAAGATTCCGCCGGACGGCAGCCCGCTGGACGCCGAGAACCAGACCAGAGTCAAAGACTTCCGCCGCAAGCTCGGCGAGAAGGGCTGGCTCGCGCCGTCCTGGCCCAAAGAGTTGGGCGGCGGCGGGCTGACCGCCGGCTTCGACGTGGTGATCATGGAAGAGATGCGGAGGCTGCCGCTCCCCAGCATGGGCGACAACAACCGCTGGGTTCCGGCGATGATGGTCTGGGGGACGCCGGAGCAGAAGACGCGCTTCATCCCCCCCTGCCTGCGCGGCGAATCCATAACCTGGCAGTGCTTCAACGAGCCGCAGTCCGGCTCCGACTTCGCGTCCGTCAGCGCGCGGGCGGTTCCGACCGAAGGCGGCTGGCTGATAAGCGGCGAAAAGGCGTTCATCACCGGGCGATTCGACCCGGACTACCTCATTACGCTCGCCAACACCGACCCCGACAGGCCGCGCCGCTCCAACCTCGGCGTGTTCATGGTGGACGCCAACAGCCCGGGGCTTGAAATCCGCACCATGCGCCTGCTCATGGGCAGCGAGCGCCGCGTCTATTTCGACGAGGTGTTCGTGCCGGACGACTGCCGCGTCGGCCCCGCCTATCAGGGGTGGGAGATAGCCATGTCCGTAATCGAAGCCGAGCGCGGCGGCGTGGCGTTCCGAGTGAGCGAAGACGGCACAATCGAAAGCATCTACCAGTATCTCCGCGACCAGCGAAACGAGCAGTGATGACCACTTCACACAGACACGGACACGGACACGAGCGCCGACGCGAGCGCGGACGCGAGCGCGAACACGGACACCGCCACCACCACGACGAGGCGATGCTGAGCGTGGAGCAGGCGGCGGAGCGCATCCTAGCGCACTTCTCGCCGCTCGGCGCCGAGCGCCGCCCGCTGCTGGAGACGCTGGGGCAGGTCTTGGCGGAAGACGCCGTCGCCGTCCGCGACATTCCGCCGCTGGACAACTCCGCGATGGACGGCTACGCGGTGATAGCCGCCGACGTCGCCGCCGCGTCCGAAAGCGCCCCCGCCGAGCTGGACGTCATAGACAGCGTCGCCGCCGGCGAGCTGCCCAAGAGCGCCGTCGTCCCCGGCGCGGCGATTCGGATAATGACCGGCGCGCCCATTCCGCCCGGCGCGGACGCCGTGGTTCCGTTCGAAGAGACGGACGAGCTGGAGCGCCGAGCGCGCGGCGCGGACGCCGACCGCATCGGAATCAAATTCCCCGTCGCCGCCGGCTCCGACGTCCGCCCGGCGGGGCAGGACGTCCGCGCCGGAGAGCTGATTCTGGCGAAGGGAACCGCCCTGCGCCCGGCGGAAATAGGCGTGCTGGCGTCTCTGGGATTCGCCGAAGTCAGCGTCATCCGCCGCCCGGTCGTGGCGATACTCTCGACCGGCGACGAGCTGCTAGAAGCCGGCGAAGGCTATTCCGAAGGCATGATATACGACTCCAACGCCTACTCCGTCGCCGCCGGCGTAATCCGCTGCGGGGGCGTCCCCATGCCGCTGGGGATAGCGCGCGACAACCTGGATTCGATGAACGCCAAGCTGAGCGAGGGGCTGAGAGCGGACATGCTCATAACCTCCGCCGGCGTCTCGAAGGGCGATTACGACATGGTCAAGGACGTTCTCGCCCGGCGCGGCGAGATAGATTTCTGGTCGGTTCGGATGCGCCCCGCCAAGCCGCTGGCGTTCGGCGCCCTGCGGGCGGACGACGGGCGCGCCGTCCCCCATCTCGGCTTGCCGGGCAACCCGGTGAGCGCCCTAGTCGCCTTCGAGCAGTTCGGGCGCGCCGCCATACACAAGATGATGGGCAAGGGCGAGGGCGCGCTCCGCAAGCCGCGAATCCGCGCCGTTCTCGACGACCCGATATACAACGGCGACGGACGCCGGGTTTACGCCCGCGCCGTCATCTACAAAGCGAACGGCGCGTACCGCGCCAAACTCACCGGCAGCCAAAGCTCCAACCTGCTGACTTCCATGTCCAGCGCCAACGGCTTGGCTATATGCCCCGAAAACCTGCCGATGAAGGACGCCGGGGAGACGGTGGAAGTCCAAATGCTAGACTGGCCGGAGGAAGTCTTTTGACCGTAGAAAACGAGACCGCAGAAAACGCCGCCGCCGAACCCAAATACGCGATAAGCGAAGCCGCCGCCGAGGAGTTGGGGCGCAGCCTGCCCGTGCTCGCCTACTCGCGCCAGAGCTGGATGCGAAAACAGGAAATGGAGATGGAGGACGCCATAGCCGCCGACGACTGGCGCGGCTTGATGGAAAGCATAGCCGACCACTGCTCCCAACAGCCGGACTACCTCCCTCCGGACACGCCGATGCAGGAAGCCATCTTCCGCTTCCTGCTCGCGCGCCGCAACGAGCCGGCGACGGCGGAGGAAATCAGCGCGGACCTGTCCGAAAAGTGGTCGGAGACGCAGTTCCAACGCGACACGTCGCCCCGCGTGATAAGGCGTCTGCTCGACAGCGCCCGCGACTACTACTGCATAGAAAGGGTTGGGGAGTAGGAAGGCGGAAGGCCGCGCCGCCCCCAACGGCGGGCGGCGCTCCGCGGCGCAATGCGGGCGGCATGATGAAAGGAGACGCGCAGGTGAACGCCGGAATCACGCCCCACAACCGAACGCGGCGTCGCCAAGCGCGGCAAGCGCCTGCCGGTTAGCGGGTTCATCGCCAACCCGATTTGCCGAGAACAAGACGGGGGTTGACGATTGAAAAGTCCGCTTGGCGTCCGAAGTCAAAGCCGCTCGCGGCGGGCGGGCGCGGAATTGCGATGATTCGTACTTCGCCGCCGCGCTAATCCGCCGCCTGCCGGACGCGGCAACGCGCGTCTTTACAAATTGGGGATTCCGGTTTACAATGCGGCTTGCGGACGCATCTTGCCAGAATGAACGGAGGCCAACCGAGCATGTCGCCGCCGCAAATCCCGGAGTTCCCATACACCGCCGAATGGTTGATGGACAAATTCGCCAAGCGGCACACGCGGCATTTCGAAAACCATCCCGACACGTTGCGATTTCCCAACGAGCTGCTGAGAATCTTTCGCGCCATCAGGTGGCTGGGGAGAGCGGAGAAAGAGAACGATAGCGACCCGGACGTCGCGTTCATCCTTCACTGGATAGCGTTCAACGCCGCCTACGCTCGGGACATGCCGGGCGAAGCCAGCGAGTTTCGGACTTTCATCGGGAGAATCGCTTGGGTGGACAAACAGGGCATCGTCGATGACTACGTGTTGCAGAAAAAGCGTCAGACGATTCTCAACCTAGTCGGCAACCGGTACGTGTTCCGGGACTTCTGGAACTATCAGGGTGGCGATTCCAAAGCCGCCGATTGGGAGTATCGGCTGACGGAAAGCAAACGGCGGACCGAGGGGCAGCTTTGGCGCGGCGATACGGTTGGCGCGCTCACTACGCTGTTGGACCGCCTCTACATGCTCCGCAACCAGCTCGTTCACGGCGGCGCGACTTGGAACAGCAGCGTCAACAGGGGGCAGGTCGAAGACGGCGCGGAAATCATGGGATTCCTCGTTCCGGTGATCATAGACTTGATGATGGACAACGACGACGTCTTCGACGACCCGCCGCAATTCCCGGTGGTCTAGGCGCGAACCTTGTCCCCCGCCGGCTTGGGCGGCGTTTCGTTTTCTCGGCGCATGTCCTCCACGCAGTCCGCGACTACTCGGCGGATTCCGGCGAAGGCTTCATCGGGGCTGGGCGCGAGCCAGCTTAGCGACGGAAATTCCGCGCATGCGCCGACGAACTCGCCATCCTCTTCCGACCAATCCGCTTGATATGCGTACTTGTCCATTGTTTCCCCTTTCCCATGTCCGCATGGTATCGCAATTCGCGCTATATGCGAAAGCCCGAACTGGGCGGAATCTTCTCCATGCGGCATCCAACGCCCAATCCATCGCGGAGCGTACATCATCATAGCAGAGCCGCCCGAAGGCGAACCCCGACGGCTGGCGCTCCGTTTTTGGAAAACTCCCCTTGCGCCCGCCCGCCGCGTATCTTAGAATTAGTTGGCGGCGCCGAAACATTCCCTGAAAACCCGCCCGCCGAGACGCTTCCCCATGCCCTTTAAATTCGCCCCCCCCCCCCCCCCGCGACATTCCGCTAGAAACCGGCTTCCGGGCGTCCGCCGTATCGCCGCCCTCGCGCTTGTCCTAGCCGCAAGCGCCGCCGCCGCGCTCTTTCTCCGCGCCGATTCCGCATACGCCGACGAGCCGGCGGCGACCGCCATCGCCATAACCAGCGACGCGGGGACGGATAAGCAGTACGCGACCGGCGACGCGATAACCGTCCGCCTGACCTTCCCGCAGACCGTCCACAGCGTGGCGGGCGCGAGTTTGAGCGTCCAAATCGGCGAGAACGAACGCGCCGCCACAACCGCCGATTGCTCATCCGGCTGCGGGACGACTCTCGACTTCTCATACACCCCAATCGCCGCCGACTACGACGCCAACGGCGTATCGGTGGCGGCGGACGCCCTGTCGGCGACGACGCTCTCCCACCGGCACGGCGCGGACCCGGCGCACGCCTTCTCGCTCGCTCTGCCGGATACGCTCGCGCGCCCGCAAGCCGACCACCGCGTCAACCTCGGCGACTACGACCAAGACGACGACGGCCTCATAGAAATATCCACGCTCGACCATCTGAACGCCGTCCGCTACGACCTGGACGGCGACGGCGGCGTGTCGGCGGCGGACGCGGCGAACTACGCCGCCGCCTTCCTAAGCCGAGACGCCGACATGGGCTGCCCGACGACGACCGGCGACGCCGACAACAACGACTGCGTCGGCTACGAGCTCGCCGAAAATCTGGATTTCGATACGGACGGCGACGGGGACGTGGATTCGGCTGACGACTATCCCAATTGGACGCCGATAGGGACTACCTTCGCCGCTAGATTCGATGGCAACCTCAAAACCATATCCAATATGAAGATACGCGATTCCCGAAATTTCGCCTCGCTCGGACTGTTCGCGATAACCTCCGGAACCGTAACCGGAGTGGGGCTTGTCAATGCGGACATATCCACTTCGGGCGGCGCGGTCAGCGTCGGGGCGCTCGCCGGCGTCAACAGCGGAACGATTCGATATAGCTATGCCGCCGGAGTCGTCGAAGCCGCCGGAATCGGCTCCAACAACGCGGGCGGATTGGCGGGATACAACACCGGGACGCTCGCCGCGAACTGGTCGAGAATTAGCGTATCGTCAAGCGGAACCGCCGCTTGCATTGGCGGACTGTTGGGCAGAACGGTTGGGGTAACGATAGCCGCCAACTACGCCGCCGGAGCCGTGAAAGCCGCCGCCGCCGGCAACAACGTCGGCGGCTTGACGGGCGGCTCGCAGAGCGCGACCATAACCGCGTCTTACGCCGCCGGCCCCGTATCCACATCGGGAACTGCAAGAGTCATCGGCGGACTGTACGGCGAAGCGACCGGTTCAAACGCCATAACCGCCGCCTATTGGTACGTCGGAACGACGGGCATAGCGGACGATTCCGATTCCGCCATGCCGGAAGGCAGGACGACCCGCGAGTTGCAGTCCGCGACGTCCGCGAGCGGCGTATTCGCCGATTGGGACGATCTGACAGTGGACGCCAGCGGAACGAACGACGACGACCCTTGGGATTTCGGCGGAATCCACGAATACCCCGTCCTGAGCTTCGGCGGGCTGGCGCCGGCGGCTCAGCGCGGCGAGGCGAGGATACTCGCCGACAACTGGGATTTCCCCGTCGCGGGCGAACTCATCCGCGCCTGGCTTCCCGGCGGGCCTTCCCTGCGGGCGGTCAAGGAAACGACCGGGAACGGCTGCCCGGCGGCGGGCGCGACAGTTTGGAAACAGCCCTGGATATGGCAGTACTCCACCGACGGCGGCTTGACCGGGACGGACGAAGCGGACACGGACGCGGCGCGGGGGGCGGGCTGCACCTATCTGTTCATCCCGCAGTCCGGCGACGCGGGGCGCATCTACCGCGCCAGGGTGGCGCTGGCGGCGGGCGGACACGCCACGACCGCCGCGCTGGGCAAGGTCAAAGCGTCATCGGACGCGGCGGCGCTGAGTTGGGCGTCGGGACATGCCGCGCCCAGCGTGGGGACGGCGATAACCGCGTCCGGCGTTCCGAGCGGCGCGGCGCTCGTCGGGCGCTGGCGCTGGCAACGATGCGACGACAACGCGGCGACGCCCTCCGGCTGCGAACTGGTCGGCGGAGGCGGAAGCGGAAGCTACCGCCCCGTCTCCGCCGACGTCAACCACTACATCCGCGCCTATATCCACTGCCAAACCGCCGGCGGCGTATGAACGCGGGCGCAGACGCCGTTCACAACGGCGGCGGTGGCGAACTAGCGGCGCGCGGAACGGCGGCTTGCGGAATCGCATCGACGCAAGCCAAGCGCGAATCTAAGCGTACCCCAGATAATCCCGCAGGGCGCGGACGGTTTCGCTGTTTTCGTCCAGCGTGAATCCGTCCACCTTGTACTCTTGGACGCCGCTCATGCCGTCCACCGCGCCCAAGTCCACCGTTCGGCGCATGAGGGCGCGCTCATCTTCCACGCTCGGTAGAAGGTCGCGCCCGGAGATTTCCGACAGCGCGGCGGCTAGGCCGTAGCCGCCCCAGTTGGATACGCTCGCCAGCATCAGCTCGTCCGTCCGGGTCACGCAGGGGAGTTTCACCAGCGACTCCACCTGCGTCACTTCTTCCGCCAAGTTGCCCATGCCTATCTCGTTGCCGCCGTCTCCGATGCCGACGGACGGGACGCCGGATTCGAAGACGTAGTCTATCTTGGCGTTATGCTCGGTGATGTCGCGCCCGCGCATGTTGCGGTATTTGCCCTCGTCGGTGAATCCGCAGCGCTCGATTGCGATTAGGACGGACGGGCGCAGGTCGGCGAGCGTCTCGGCGGCGAATTCGCGGCTGTCGGCTTCGTCCGCGATGGGGAACTCCACGACGCGGGCGTAATCCCCGCCGATGTCGCGCATGATGTCGGCGGCGTAGCGGTCGGTGAGGTGAACCACGTCGTAGCCCAGCGCGTTCAGGGCGGAGCCGATGACCGCCGCGCCGGGGGGGCCGTCGGTCTCCGCTTTGCCGGCGTCCAGAATGTAGAACCCCGTCGTGATGACGGCGGTTCCGGGGTTGTCCAAAATCAGCCGCGCCGCCCGCGTTGCGTAGTCGGCGGGCAGATGCGGGCGCAGATGCGATATGCCGCGCCTGTCCCTGTCCAGGATGATGTCTTCAATGGTCATTGGCGTTCTCTCTCCCGCGTTCCCGCGCGCTTGCGTTCGCCGAGCCGCTAGAGCGCGGCGATGTCTTCGTCTCCGACGTCCGTGATGAACATATGCCCCGGCGCGTGGGTTATCATCAGCGGCGGCTTGACGGTCATCGCCACCGCCTGCGGAGTGACGCCGCAAGCCCAGAAGACGGGGACTTCGCCATCGGCGAAATCGGTCGGGTCGCCGAAATCGGGGCGCGCCAAGTCCGCTATCCCTATCGCGTCCGGGTCGCCTATGTGTACGGGCGCGCCGTGCGTGGCGGGGAAGCGCGACGTCACCTGCACCGCCTTGACGACCTGCTCGCGCCGTATGGCGCGCATGGACACGACCATCGGCCCCGAAAACCGCCCGGCGGACGCCGCCGATATGTTCGTGGTGAACATGGACACGTTCTTGTCCTGCTCTATGTGCTTGAGGGGTATGCCCGCCCTGACCATCGCCGTCTCGAACGAGAAGCTGCATCCGAGCAGGAACGACACCAGGTCGCCGCGCCAGTACTCGGTTATGTCCTCGACTTCCGCCGTCAGCTCGCCACGCTCATAGACGCGGTAGAGGGGGACGTCCGTCCGTATGTCCGCTCCGGGCGCGTACTCTTTCGGCTCGACCTCGCCCGGCTCGATGACTTCCAGCAGCGGGCAGGGCTTGGGGTTGCGCTGGCAGAACAGCAGGAAGTCGAAAGCCATGTCGCGCGGCAGGATGGCGAGATTCGCCTGCACCCGCCCCGGCGCCATGCCCGCCGTCGGCTGAACCAGCTTGCCCTCTCGGATAAGCCGCCTGACCGCCGCCGGGTCTTCCGGAAGCGCCGTCAACTCCGCAATCGCCATATCGTCCGCTCCTAACCGGCGCGAAACGCCGCGCCTGATTTCAATGCCGCCTGTTTATATAAGGTAGAATAGTGTAGCGGGCGGGAATCGTCAATAGCCGAAAATCCACCGCCGCGCCGTCCGCGTGTATAATATGCGTCAAGGGCGCGCCGCCGCCCTATCGTCAAAACCGCTTTTCGAGGTGAACTCCATGAAGATAACCGACATTTCGATAGACCGACTCAAGCCGCCGGACACGGCGACCGGGGGGACGCCGTTCGTCGGCAGGCCCGGCAGGATGCTGGTCCGCGTGTTCACGGACGAGGGCTTGACCGGCATAGCGGAAGGCTCTCGCGGATACGGCGTGTTCAGCGCCTATCTGGAGGACGTCATCAAGCCGTTGCTGGTGGGGATTGACCCGCTTCAGCCGCGCCGAATCTGGGAGTTGCTGACGCTGGGCGACGGCGAGCGCGCCGCGCGGCTGCCGTCCGCCATCGTGGGAACGATAGACGTCGCAATCTGGGACATCATGGGCAAGGCGGCGGGCATGCCGCTCCACAAGCTGCTCGGCGGCGCGGCGCGAACCGAAATCCCCCTCTACTGGAGCCGCGGCAACGGCTGGCGGAAGTCCCCCGGAGAGATGCTGGAAGAGGTGCAGGAAGGCTACGAGCGCGGCTTCCGAGCTTTCAAGATACGCATGGACTGGCGCGACTACCGCCAAGACGCCGACCCGGACAAGGATTTCGCCATCTTCAAAGCCTGCCGCGAATGGCTGCCCGCCGACGTCCCGCTCGGCTTCGACGCCAACTGCGGCTACTCGGTGTCCACCGCCATAACGCAGGGGCGCAAGATGGAGGCGATGGGCGTGGCGCATTTCGAGGAGCCGCTGCCGCAGTACGACTTCCCCGGACTGCGCCAAGTGGTGGACGCGCTGGATTGCCAGGTGTCCACCGGCGAGCAGGCGACTTCGGCGTGGCAGGTCCGCGACCTGCTCGACCTGGGCAACCCCGACATACTCCAGCCGGACATACTCAACATCGGCGGCGTGTCGGAGATAATGCGCGTCTATGAAATGGCGGTCGCGCGCAACAAGGTCATCATGCCGCACAGCCCGAACATCGGCGCGAACTCGCTGGCGAGCCTGCACGCCTACAGCACGGTCGGCAACGCCATCCGCCCGCACGAATTCTCCGAAGAATTCACCGGCCCCGCCGAACGCGTCGCCGAGCTTTTCGTCGACCCGATAATCCCCGTCGGCGGAACCATCACGCTGTCCGACCGCCCCGGACTGGGTTTGGAGATAGACGAAAACGCCCTAGCCGCCTGGACGGCGGACTAGCCGCGACGCAGAAAGAAGCGCGATTCCCAACCGGAGAAGCCCGACCATGAACGCCGCCCCCGTCATAGCCGCCGCGAGCGTCAACCGAGGATACGACCCCCGGGCGGTGTCCGTCGCCCGCGAAGTGCGCGAGCGGATGGACGCCGAGTGCGTCATCCTATTCGGCTCGCGCTCGCGCGCCGACTGGACGGGGGCGTCGGACATAGACCTCATGGCGATAGTGCGCGAGCGACCCGACCTCGACGCGGAAACGCGGGCGAAAGACATGGCGCGGCGGATTCTCGACGAAGCCTACTCCGAGCGCGACTGGATGCCGATGGACTTTCTGTTTCTGTCGGAGGACGAATACCGCCGCCGCGCAAAGAGCATAAACCACGTAGCCGCCATAGCCTCGCGGGAGGGAATCAAATTGCCGCGCGACCCGGAAGAATACGCCGAACCCGAAAGCGAAATAGACGACTCGGTCGAGCGCGAAGACCGCGTCAAGCGAATTGCGGACGCCAATCTCCATTACCGCAACATGCACTACTTTCTGGATGGCGGCATGGAAGACAGAGGCGTCGTGCAGCACGCGCATCAGTCATTGGAACACGGCATGAAGGCGCTCATCTCGGCGCTAAGGAACCGCTACCCGCACACCCACGGTCTGACCAAGCTCGCGGACGCCATTCGGGAAAACGACAGCGGGCGGGATTGGACATTCGACAGCGACCTTGTTCAGTTGAGCGGATACGCCGGCGGAGACCGCTACTTCGAGGCGGTGAATCCGGTCGTGGACTTTGTCGGAATGGCGAACGCGGTCACGGACGACCTGACTCGCATCCACCGCCGCCTCGCGGAGTTGACCGGCGAAGACCCGTGGAGCGTCCCGCCCGCCGAAAATTCCGCGCCGATAAGCCCGCGCCATAGATAGATGAAAGCCCCGCATGGAGCAGTCCCCATGAACGCCGCCCCCGTCATAGCCGCCGCGAGCGTCAACCGAGGATACGACCCCCGGGCGGTGTCCGTCGCCCGCGAAGTGCGCGAGCGGATGGACGCCGAGTGCGTCATCCTATTCGGCTCGCGCTCGCGCGGCGACTGGACGGGGGCGTCCGACATAGACCTCATGGCGATAGTCCGCGAGCGCCCTGACCGCGACGCGGAAACGCGGGCGAAAGACATGGCGCGGCGGATTCTCGACGAAGCCTACTCCGAGCGCGACTGGATGCCGATGGACTTGCTGTTTCTGTCGGAGGACGAATACCGCCGCCGCGCAAAGAGCATAAACCACGTAGCCGCCATAGCCTCGCGGGAGGGAATCAAATTGCCGCGCGACCCGGAAGAATACGCCGAACCCGAAAGCGAGATAGACGACTCGGTCGAGCGCGAAGACCGCGTCCGCCGAATATCGGACGCCAATCTTCATTACGACAATATGAGCCTCATGCTGGATACGGGCAGGAGGAACAGAACCGTCGTGTACCACGCGCATCAGGCATTGGAACACGGCATGAAAGCGCTCATCTCGGCGCTGGGGAACCGCTACCCGCACACCCACGAGTTGACCAAGCTCGCGGACGCGATTCAGGAAAACGACAAAGAGCGGGACTGGCGATTCGACAGCGATCTGATTCAGTTGAGCGGATACGCCGGCGGAGACCGCTACTTCGAGGCGGTGGATCCTGTCGTGGATTTCGTCGGCATGGCGAACGCGGTCACCGATGACCTAACGCGCATCCACCGCCGCCTCGCGGAGTTGACCGGCGAAGACCCGTGGAGCGTCCCGCCCGACGACGATTCCCCGTCGATAAGCCCGCGCCGCCGATAAGAAAGCGCTAACCGGAGAAGCCCGACCATGACCACCGCCCCCGTCATAGCCGCGCCGAGCCTCAACCGAGGATACGACCCCCGGGCGGTGTCCGTCGCCCGCGAAGTGCGCGAGCGGATGGACGCCGAGTGCGTCATCCTGTTCGGCTCGCGCTCGCGCGGCGACTGGACGGGGGCGTCCGACATAGACCTCATGGCGATAGTCCGCGAGCGCCCCGACCGCGACGCGGAAACGCGGGCGAAAGACATGGCGCGGCGGATTCTCGACGAAGCGTACTCCGAGCGCGACTGGATGCCGATGGACTTGCTGTTTCTGTCGGAATCCGAATACCGCCGCCGCGCCAAGAGCATAAACCACGTAGCCGCCATAGCCTCGCGGGAGGGAATCAAATTGCCGCGCGACCCGGAAGAATACGCCGAACCCGAAAGCGAGATAGACGACGCCGTGGAGCGCGAAGACCGCGTCCGCCGAATAGCGGACGCCAACGATTGCTACCGCTTGATGAACAATGCGCTGGACAGCGGCATAACGGGCAGAGCCACCGTGCAACAAGCGCATCAGGCATTGGAACACGGCATGAAGGCGCTTATCTCGGCGTTGCGGAACCGCTACCCGTACACCCATGCGTTGAACGAACTCGCGGACGCGATTCGGGAAAACGACCGGGGGCGGGACTGGCGATTCGACAGCGACCTGGTTCAGCTAAGCGGATACGGCGGCAGAAACCGCTACGCCGCGGCGATGAACCCGGTCAGAGACTTCACCCGCATGGCGAACGCGGTCACAGACGACCTAACTCGCATCTACCGCCGCCTCGCCGAACTGACCGGCGAAGACCCGTGGAGCGTCCCGCCGGACGAAGACGCCCCGCCGATAAGCCCGCGCCATAGATAGATGAAAGCACCGCATGGAGCAGTCCCCATGACCGCCGCCCCCGTCATAGCCGCGCCGAGCGTCAACCGAGGATACGACCCCCGGGCTGTGTCCGTCGCCCGCGAAGTGCGCGAGCGGGTTGTTGTCGTCGAAACGGAAGTTGCAAAGCCCGTCGAAGTCCCGCGCGACGCCGAAGTTCAGATTTATCGCGGTGGCGTGTCCGAGATGCAGATAGCCGTTCGGCTCCGGCGGCCAGCGGGTATGAACCCTGCCGACGAAACGCCCGGAATCGTTATCCTCCGCAATCCTCGCGCGGATGAAGTCTTTGGATGCCAAATCTGTCATAACGCCGCCTCGCCGGATGCTGAACTGGTTTGGCTATAGAGTATATTGGAATAGGGCGGTCGGGGACAATCGCGGGGATGTTTTGACGCGGAGGCGCGGAGGGGGATTGACGCAGAATAGGAAAAGTAGAGAGCGGGGCGAGCTTCCGCGAAATTCGCGAACGCGCGAAAGATGATGAGGGAGGTCTTGTGATATACTCATATCGGTTGTCGCGCCCGATTTCAGTCATCGTCATTCCCGCGAAAGAACGTCACCCTCGCGGAAGCGGGGACGGGAATCCAGAAGGCGGCGGACGCCAACGACGAAACGAAAACAGCCGCGAGCGCGCAACGCAAATATGACGCAAACCGCAAAAGTCCAAAACGCGAACCGCATGATGATAAGCGCCAAGCCGTCGGCGAAGGGGTTGCAAATCGCCTTCGCCGACGGCTTGGTTTCGGTCGTACCTTGGGAGCGCGTCTGCGAGGGCGGGGGCGCGTCCGAGTTGGCGTCGCTCTCGCTCGACACCCCCTATCTGGCGCTCGCCCGGACGGTCGGCGGCGAAACCGTCGAAATCCCTTGGGATTTCGCCCGGCATTTCGGGGACTCCGAATACCGAAAGCGCGTGGACGATTGGGCGTTGCGAGGACAGCGCAAGTTCGCCATGCGTCTACGCGACCGCAGGCGCGGCGCCGGATTGTCCCAGCGCCAACTCGCCGAGATGAGCGGCGTGGGCAAGGCGACTGTCGCCCGCCTCGAGACCGCCGCGCAATCGCCAAGACTCGAAACGATACGCCGGCTCGCCGCCGCCCTCGACAGCCCAATCCATGCGTTGCTCACGGACACGGACGACGCGCCGCCAATCACCTGAACCAACCGATGAAAGGAGAAACCCCCCAAGCCATGCCCAACCCCGTATCATACTTCGAAATCGGCGGCAGGGACGCCGCCGGGCTTCGCACATTCTACGCCGACCTGTTCGAGTGGAGCGTGGAGCCGTTCGGCTCCCCCGCCGCCGGGGGCGATTACTTCCACATAGAGCCGCAGCCGGACGGCATCGCCGGCGGAATCCTGCAGACCGTCGGCGACATGCCGCCGGGGTACGTCGCCGTCTACGTGAGCGTCGACGACCTGCAGGCGTATCTCGACAAGGCGGAAAGCCTCGGCGGCGCGACGGTCGTTCCGCCGACGCCTATTCCGAACGGCATGGGCAGCATCGCCATGTTCGCGGACCCGCAGGGGAACGTGATAGGCTTGCACAAGTTCTAACAGGGGGTTTGCCAAATGGCGAACGCGGACGACAACCTAGCCTTCGCGCCGGCTTACGCGCTACGCGAAATGATGGCGCGGCGCGAGGTCAGCTCGGTCGAGCTGACCGAGCTTTACCTGTCGCGCATAGAGCGTCTGGACGGGCAACTGAACGCCTATCTCACGCTGACGCCCGAAATCGCGCTCGGCGCCGCGCGGCGGGCGGACGCGGCGACGGCGCGCGGCGAGTCGCTCGGCGCCCTGCACGGCTTGCCGGTGTCCATCAAAGACCTGCAGATGACCGCCGGCGTCCGCACCACGGGCGGCTCGCTCGCCTTCCGCGACCGCGTTCCCGACGCCGACGCGACTTGCGTCCGGCGCGTTCTCGACGCCGGCGCGGTGATGCTGGGCAAGACCAACACGCCGGAGTTCGGCTTGCTGGGCGCGAACGAAAACCGTCTTGGGCCTCCTTGCCGCAACCCGTGGAATCCGGAGCGCACTTCGGGCGGCTCCAGCGGCGGCGCGGGCGCGGCGGCGGCAGCGGGCTTGTGCGCCGTCGCCACCGGCGGCGACGGCGGCGGCTCCATCCGCATCCCCGCCAGTTTCAACGGCATCTACGGCATCAAGCCCACGCAGGGGCGCGTGTCCAGCTACACGGGAATCGCCGCGCCGCCCGCCGCCAACCTGGTCAGCCAGCAAGGGCCCATGTCGCGGACCGTGCGCGACAGCGCCATTCTGCTTCAGGTCATGTCGGGCCACGACCCGAACGACGTCGGCTCGATGCGCGCCGCCGTCCCCGATTTCGAGCGCGCGGTCGAGCGCGGCGCGGAGGGGCTCCGCGTCGGATGGACGCCCGATTTCGGCTACGCCCGGGCGGATTCCGAAGTGGCGGCGGCGAGCGAAGCCGCCGCGCGCGCCTTCGGAGAACTCGGCTGCACGGTCGACGAATCAGACATCGCGCTGGAATCGCCATTCGACACGTGGATGACGCTCTTCGCCGCCAACGCATACGCCGCGAACTGGCGTCTGCTGGACGACCCGGACGACCCGCTCAGCTGGTACGCCCGATGGACTATCGAGCAGGGCGCGAAGATGAGCGCGGTGGACTATCTGCGCGCGCTCGGCGAGCGCGACCGCATGGTTCAGCGCTTCATGGACGAGTTCGACAAGTTCGACCTGCTCATGTCGCCCACAATGGCGACCGTCGCCTTCCCGGCGGACGGCTACGGCTATCCGCGAACGGTCGGCGGGCGCGAGCCGTATCCCAACCCGGCTTGGGGGTTCATCCCCTACACGCATCCCATCAACACCATCGGCTTCACCGCCGCCAGCGTCCCCTGCGGGTTCGACTCGGACGGGATGCCGATAGGGTTGCAGATAATCGGCAAGCCCGGCGACGAAGAGACGGTCCTAGCCGCCTCCGCCGCCTTCGAGCGCGCCTATCCGTGGGCGGAGCGCAGGCCGCCGGTGTCCTAGCGGGCGGCGCGGCGAATTCCCCCGCTCCCTTGATGGGCTTGCGGGGGTATGCCCAACGAAAACAAGCCGGAATCGCGAGCGGCAAATCCCCTCTCCCTTTGATGGGAGAGGGTTAGGGTGAGGGTGTCTGCGCCGTCAGGCGCAGTCTTGCCGCGCCGATTCGCCTAATCGTCGTACTGCGTGGTGACGCTCCCCGTTCCGGTGAGGGATATGTGGGAGAAGTCCTCGTTGTCCGCCGCGCCGTGCCAGTGCTTTTCGCCGGCGGGGATGAAGGCGGTGTCGCCCTCTCTCAGCGTGGCTTCCTCATCCTCGGTCGCGACGATGCCGACGCCGCCGGTGACGAAAAGCACCTGGTCGGTGGTGTGGGAGTGAAACTTGTTCTTCGCGCCCATGTAGAAGTTCACCTGCGCGAAGTTGAAGTATTCGCTCTGCGCGCCGACGATGGGCTGTCGGCTGACGGGCCCCCCGTAAAACAGCGGCGCGTCGGTGGCGTCCTCTTCGGGAACGGAGCCGTTTTTGATTACTTCCATGATGGTTGATTCCTCCGTGTTTCAGGTTGCGAATAGGATAACCCAACCGGGCGTCGGTTTCATAGCGGCGCTTGGCGGGTTGGGGCGTTCGCCGTTCGCTCTATTTACCAGCGCTTCAGGATGTGGTCGGCTATCCGTATGGCAGTTGACGCGCCGCGTCGGTTGCCCGCCGCGAAGAATAGGTCGAACATTACGGAGTTTTGGGAGTTCCTGAGCGCTCGCGAGGTTGGCGCCACGCCCGCGAAAGCGGTTTCCAAGCGCTCGCGATAGCTCTGCCGGATGCCTTCGTAGTCGACGCTCCGTTCGGTTGGTCGCTCGTCCCCGAACATGGGGATTTGCGGAGAAGCCGAGTACAAGCCGCTCCAGTGTTCGCGTCCGCCAAAGATTGCATCCAAACGCAACGAAAGCGCTTCCGAGGGTTCGCTTCCGCGCGTCATAATCCGATTTATCGCCATGCGCGGGAACAGTATCCAGCAGTCTATCTTTTGGGTTTTGGCAACCGCTTCCACCGTATCCCAATCAACTTCGGTCTTGAACGGGTCTAGGAACGCTACGGCGCGGTCAAACTGTCCCATGCTCCGGCAGAAGTTGGGCAACGCGAAGTTGGCGTCGTCTTCAATAACCGAGACGTCTCGGTTGGGATGGTCGTCCCGCAGGCGGCGCAGGGATGCGGCGTTGGATGGGTCTTTTTCGATGAAAACGAGCCTGTCGAACGGCTTGTCGCCCACCTCAAGCGCGATTTTCGCCGAGCCCTTCGCCAACTCTTGGAACTCGCCGTAATCCTCTGGGCGATATTCGGATTGCGGACTCCAAACGCCCGCTCCGGCGAAGGCGTCCACATATATAAGATTGAAGGGCTGATTTTTGAGCGCGGTGGTGTAGGCGTCCAAGTAGCGCCCAAGAATCTCCAGTTTTTGCGCTGTCCATGGACCGCCGAAATTCATGTTAGTCGTCATCGCGCCACTCCATTTCCGGCATGAACTCCCAAAGCGTTTCAGTCGGCGGCATTGTCTATTTCGCTCCACGTCGGCGCATCTGCTTCATCCCACTTTGGCACATCCGTCCACATTGTGCCGTCCAACTCGGCTTCATGTCCAGACCGCTTCCCCCGCCTTCCCCCCAGTTGTTTCAGGAAGAACGGCGTTCCCGCCTCCGCGCACTGGTCGCGCAGATTTCTCGCCCAATCCAGCTCCATCGCGCGCGCTTTTGGTCCGCTTTCGCCGCCGGCGATTACCCAGTGGAGCGTTCCGTCCGATAGCCACTCGGACAAGTCTAGCGGTCCCAAAAGCGGCTCGGCGGATACGAAGCGGATGCGGGCGGGGATTCGTCCCAGCACGGTTAGGCGCGGGGCGTATTTTTGGCTTTCGACCGACGTTCCTATCCAGACGTTGGAGGCCCACTCGCCGAATTCATGCCGTCCGCGCTTTTCCCACCAGCCGACGGCAATGCCGGGGCGCTTTGTGAGGATTTGGAACACGTGGCGCTCCGCGTCCCGCATCGCGGCGAACACCCGCGATATGAAGGCGAACTCCACATGCGGGTGGAACAGGTCGGACATGCTGTTGACGAACACGCGGCGCGGGCGCTTCCAAGTCGCCGGGACGCGCAGGCGCTCCGGCAGGGCGCGAACGGCGTCCGGGGCGCGTTCGTAGCCGGGGACTCCCATCGCCTTCAGGCGCGGGTAGAGCGCGAACATGTAGCAGTTGTCGCAACCCGGCGAGACGCGCGAGCAGCCCGTGACCGGGTTCCACGTCTCATCCGTCCATTCTATTGTAGAGGGCATGGCGAGATTCCTGCGCTTGCGGTTGACAGAACATTTGTTATATTATAGGGCATGGGTTCTGAAAATGCAAACGGCGTTTCCGATTGGCAATCGCCGGCGGACGCGGTCTGGCGAATCGGGGCGGAATTCCGCGCCCGCTCACTCGCCCGCCTTTATCCAATCGGCGATGCGCTCGGCGAGCGTCATTATGGGGACGTTCGTGTTGGCGCGCGGGCAGTCGGGCAGGATGGAGCCGTCGACAACCCGCAGACCGTCCACCCCGCGAACGCGCCCATGCTGGTCGACGACCGCCAGCGGGTCGGATTCGGGCCCCATCTTGGCGGTGCAGGATATGTGGTGCATCGTGCCGACGTTCCGCATCATCCAGTCGTCTAGGGCGTCTTCGGACTCCAGAGCGTCCGCCGTTGGCGAGATTAGCTCGCCGGCTATGTCGGCGAACTCCGAAGACGCCGCTATATCCAGCGCCAGCCTCACGCCGTCGCGCATCCGCCGGCGGTCGAATTCGTCCGACAGAAAGTTGTAATCCAACAGCGGCTGAACATGCGGGTCGGCGGACTGCAGGCGCAGCGTTCCTTGCGACAGGGCGAGATACAAGCCCACGCTCATCAGCAGCGCATGCCCCTCTTTGCGGAATCGCATCACGGCTATCATGTCGTTCTTCAGACGCGAGCCGGGCGCGGTGTAGCGCAGGGCGACTTTCTGCGGGCCGACCTCTTGCGGCGGCGCAGGGATGTGGGATTGCGCCCGCCAAATCACCGGCACTGTGGGATGGTCGCGCAACCCGCGCCCGACGCCCGGCGCGTCGCGGACGACGCCGATTCCGAACTCCGCCAGATGCTCGGCGGGGCCGATTCCCGACAGCATGAGCAGTTGCGGGGACGCTATCGGACCGGCGCTTAGGATGACTTCGGCGGCGCGCGCGGCGAACGTCTCGCCGCCGCTTTCGACCTCCACCCCGACGGCGCGCGGGCGCCCGGTCGCGGAGTCATCCTCAAACAAAACGCGGCGGACGAAGCAGTTGGCGCGGATGGTCAAGTTCAGCCGATGCCGCGCCATGCCGAGATAGCCGATGGCGGTGCTCCAGCGGACGCCGCCGGGGTTGTTCAGCGGATAGGGTCCCACGCCGCTCGCGTCCGGGTGGTTGTGGTCGGGGTTTTCGGGGAATCCCAGCGACAGGCAGGCGCGATAGAACGCCGTCTGCTCCGGCTGAAGCGAATCGAGCGAGTGGCGGCGGACGATGATAGGCCCGTCGCTCCCGTGATAGTCGTCCGCGAAATCGGTGTCCGTCTCCAAGCGTCGCAGATATGGGAGGGCGGCTTCGTAAGACCACTCGTCGTTGCCGAGCGACGTCCAGTAGTCGAAATCGTCCACAGTGGGGCGCAGGAAGACTTGCCCGTTGATGGCGCTGGTTCCGCCGGTGACTTTGCCGCGCGGAACGTCTATAGAGGGGTTGAGCGCGGTGGCGCGTCCGCTGAAGCCCCAGTTGTGGCGGTCTTCGACCACGAAATCCGTCCCCGTCCCCCAGCCGTATTTGAGGTCGTCGGGGATGGAGTCGAAATCGGCGTAATCGGGCCCCGCTTCGAGAAGCAGAACGGAGCGCCCCGCGTCTTCCGAAAGCCGCGCCGCCAGCGCCCCGCCGCCGGAGCCGGATCCTACTACTATGTGGTCGTAAATCATCTGCCCGCTCCGTATATTGCGCGCCTAATCGCCGTTCGTTAGAATGAGAATATCACAAACCGCCGCGAAACGCGGAATGGGAGACGGCGACATGCTACTTACCGATTATGTTGAAGCGAAGCCGGATGTGATGCTCGGCAAGCCCGTGATACGGGGGACGCGCATCACGGTGGAGCTGGTGATGAGGAAACTGTCGGAAGGCGCGACGGTGGAAGCCATCATGGAAGCCTACCCGCATCTCACGCGCGCGGGCGTCTTGGGGGCGGTTGACTACGCCTACCGGGTGGTGGCGAATGAGGAATTGATAGTCACCGAGCCGCCGCTGCCGACGACGCGATGAGATTCCTCGCGGACGAGAGTTGCCACGGCGCGGTCATCCAAGCCTACAGGGACGCTGGACACGACGTGCTGTCAATAACGGAAACGCGACCGGGAACGCCGGATACGGACGTGTTGTCCGAATCCGTGGATTCCGCGCGAATCCTCTTGACGGAAGACAAGGATTTCGGCGACCTGATATTCGTCGCCGGCCTGCGGACTTGTGGAGTAGTCCTGTTCAGGCTCCCCGGGGTCTCGGCGCCGGCGATAGTCCGGCGGGCGCTCGACTTGCTGGAATCCCACGCCGACATTTTGGAAAACCGTGTCGTCGTGGTCGCACCCAATAGAATCAGGGTCGCCACGACGATAATCTGAAAACCGCCGCGAACGCGCCACGACGGCGTTGCGCGGCGGACTCCGGGGGCGCCCATCCCCCGCCGCCCGCTACCCTTCCTTTATCATGTCCGCTATCTTCTCCCCTATCATCATCGTCGTCACGTTGATGTTGGCGCGGACGCAGTCTGGCATGATGGAGGCGTCCGCCACGCGGATGTTCTTCAAGCCATGCACTTCGCCGCGCTGGTTGACCACCGCCAGCGGGTCGGACGCCGGCCCCATCTTGTTCGTGCAGGATATGTGGTGTCCGGTGGTCACTTCGCGCATCATCCAGTCGTCCAGGGCGTCGTCGGACGCCAGCGCCTCGTCGGGCGGCTCGAGGCGCTCGGCTAGGATGCCGCTCCAAGCCTCATGCTCGCCCAGCTCCACGCAGACGCGGACGGCTTCGCGCATCCGCTCGCGGTCGAATTCCTCCGTGAAGTAGTTGTAGTCGAGCGTCGGCTGGGCATGCGGGTCGGCGGATTGCAGCGACAGCTCGCCCGCGCCCACTTCCAAATCAAGCCCGATTATCATGCGGATGCCCACCGGCTCCATGCGGCTGCCGCCCCGATTGACGCGCTCGGTGGCGAAGCTGTTCATGTACACTATCATGTCGTTCCGCAGGTCGGAGCCGGTCGCCGTGTAGCGCAAGCCGAACTGCATCCGCGGACCGTACAAGTCGAACTCATGCTCCGGCTGGGCGCGCCAGGTGACGTACACCAGCGGATGGTCGCGCAGATTCTTGCCCACGCCCGGCAGGTCGCGGACTAGGGGGATGCCCAGCTCCGCCAGACGCTCGGCGGGTCCGACGCCCGACAGCATCAGTATCTGCGGCGAGCCCACCGCGCCGGCGCTGAGGATGATTTCCTCGCCGTCCACCGTGAAAACCTCGCCGCCGCTCTCAACCGTGACGCCCGTCGCGCGGTCGCCGTCGAACTCCACGCGGTGAACCACGCAGTTGGGGCGGATGGTCAGATTCAGCCGGTGGCGCGACATGCTCAGGTAGCCCAGATTGGTGCTCCAGCGTATGCCGTTCGGGTTGTTCAGCGGCAGGGGGCCCACGCCCGTCGAGTCCGGGTTGTTGTGGTCGGGGCAGTCCTCGAATCCGTAGTCGAGGCAGGACCGGTAGAACGCCCGCGAAACGGGCTGCCAAGTCTCTTCGGGGAATCGGTGGCAGATGATGGGCCCGTCCGTGCCGTGGAAGTCGTCGGAGTACGTCGTGTCGGTCTCCAGCTTGCGGAAGTAGGGCAGGCAGTCCTCGAAGCCCCATTCGGAGTTGCCCCATTCGCGCCAGTTGTCGTAATCCTCCGGCGCGCCGCGCAGGAATATCTGCCCGTTGATGGCGGACGAGCCGCCGGTGACTTTGCCGCGCGGCACCAGCATCGGCTCCGCCGCGTCGGTGGCGCGTCCGGTGAACTGCCAGTTGTGGTCGCTGGTCATGATGTCGGTGGCGGTGGCGTAGCCGTAGCGGACTTCGTCGGGCAGGTCGTCCATCTCGGCGTAGTCGGGCCCCGCTTCGAGCAGCAGGACGGATTTGGACGGGTCTTCGGTCAGCCGCGCGGCGAGTATCGCTCCCGCCGACCCCGCCCCGATGATGATGTGGTCGTATTTCATGGCGCAAAACTCCTAGTGTGAAGATGCGCCTATTATACGCATAAGGGCGGGGGGTTTGTTGCGGGGGCTTGCGGGATGCGGCGGCCTCTCCGAAAAGCGATGGCGTCCCCCGATTCGGACGCGCTCCGAGCGCCGACAGCGCAACCGCGCCTTCGCCGCCGAATTCCTAGCGCCGTCCGCCGCCCTCAAGAATCTAGTCAGGTTTTCCGTCGGTGGACGGCGACGACATAGATGGGTTGGTGGAAGAATTCGGAGTGTCCCCCCGCGTAATCGAGCGTCAGATAACGAACCGCCGCATCGCCCGGATAGTGGAGTGGGGGCGGGGGATAACGGGTTGCCCGGACGCCAATGGGCTTTATTCGTCGCGCTTGAATGTGATAGCATTTGATTAGGGCTTGTCAAAACCGAAAACAAACGCTTGAACAAAGTGCGTCCGCCAAGCGAATTATGGAGGCGATAATGACCGATTTGGATAACAACGGCGGCAACACGCCCCTGCACGACGCGGCTTCGGCGGGCGATGCGGAGATGGTTCGGGCGCTGGTCGAACTAGGCGCGGATGTCAACAACGCTGAAAACGAAAACAGCGCAACCCCCCTGTATGGTGCGGCTGCCGCTGGACATACAGAGGCGGTTCGGGCGCTAGTTGAACTAGGCGCGGATGTCAACAACGCTGAAAACGAAAACAGCGCAACGCCCCTGCATGGCGCGGCTGCCGCGGGACATGCAGAGACGGTTCGGGCACTGGTCGAGCTAGGCGCGGATGTTACCGCTGAAACCGAAAGCGGCTGGACGCCTTTGCATTACGCGGCTAACAATGGGCATGCGGAGGCTGTCCGCGCCCTGGTCGCCTTCGGCGCAGATGTCAATATCGAGTATGACGACGGCGCAACGCCGTTGCATTACGCAGCTAACGAAGGGCATACGGAGACGGTCCGCGTCCTGGTTGCTCTCGGCGCGGACATCGATATCGAGTATGACGACGGCGCAACGCTCATTCACCGGGTGGCTGGCATGGGTGATACGGACCTGGTTCAGATTGTGGCAGGGAGAGGCGTGGAACTTGAGTCTGAGGACAGCTACGGTGAAACCCCACTGCATGACGCGGCTCGCGGGGGACATACGGAGACGGTTCAAGCGCTGGTCGAACTAGGCGCGGACATCAACTCCGAGGGGAATGATGGCGGAACGCCATTGCATTGTGCAGCTGGCGGGGGACATGCGGAGACGGTCAGTGCGCTAGTCGAACTAGGCGCGGACGTCAACGTCGAGGACAACGATGGCTGGACGCCGTTGCACTACGCGGCTAATGAAGGGCATACGAAGACGGTTCAGACGTTGGTTGAACTAGACGCGGACGTAGACTCCGCGTACTCGGATGGATTTATTGCGCCGTTGCACTTGGCGGCTGGCGGTGGACACACGGAGACGGTTCGGGCAGTGGTCGAACTAGGCGCGGACATCGACGTCGAGGACAACGACGTCAGAACTCCGTTGCATCTGGCGGCTGGTAGTGGACATACGGAGACGGTTCGGGCGTTGATTGAACTAGGCGCGGTACGTGATTTCGCAGACAGCGACATCAGAACTCCGTTGCACTTGGCCGCTGGCGACGGACATGCGGAGACGGTTCGCGCGCTAATCGAGCTAGGCGCGGAGGTCAACTACCAGAGCGACTCCGGAGAAACGTCGCTAGACCATGCCATCGGCGGCGGACATACGGAGACGGTTCGCGCGCTGGTCGAGCTAGGCGCGGATGTCAAAACAAACGGCATAGCGCTACTGCACAGCGCGGTTGCCGACGGACATACGGAGATGGTTCGAACGCTGGTCAAACTAGGCGCGGATGTCGAAGTTGAAGGAGGGCGCAAGGGCCGGCCCATACATAACGCGGTTGCTGATGGACATGCGGAGATGGTTCGCGCTCTAGTCGAATTGGGCGCGAACGTCAACGCCGTGAACGAAGGGGTACGTTATGAAGTGGGAACGCCGCTACACCACGCCGCTGGACGCGGACATACTGATATGATTCGCACTCTGGTCGAACTGGGCGCGAACGTCAACCTCGGACACAACGCTGAGGAAGGGGGCATAACGCCACTGCACAACGCGGCTGGCTCCGGACATACCGATGCGATTCGCGCTCTGGTCGAACTGGGCGCAAATGTCAACGCCGTGAACGAAAGTCCAGGTTATAGCGGTGGCTACTATCTAACGACTCCGCTCCATGATGCCGCGCGAGAAGGACATATAGAGGCGGTTCAGGTACTGGACGAGTTGGGAGCGGACGTCAACCCCGAGAACGAAGACGGTGAAACACCGTTGCATCTCGCGGCTCGCGAGGGCTATTGGGATACGATTCACGCGCTGGTAAAGATGGGCGCGGACATACACGCCATAAACATCTACGGCGAGACACCATTGGAACTATTGCGGAATTGGGGACACCTCGTCGCATCGGCATTGGACTTGATGTCTTATGACGAAACTGAGGAGGCGGTAAGCGACCTAATCCGCGAACTTGAACAAACTGAATCCGACGCGGACGCTGACACTCCGACTTCCGCTGAGGAGGACGCTGACCAGCTCCGCTAGGGTAAATCCGCTCCCGCCCACCGCATCGCCCGGATAGTGAGTGAGGGCAGGGGATAGCGGGGGGCAACCTCCCCCCTAATCCCCAATCCCTCCCAGCCAGCGCGTAGCCTCTTCCGGGGCTGTCTCTTTGCGGCGGGCGTAGTCCGCTAGCTGGTCGCGCCCGATGCGTCCGACGCTGAAGTAGCGCGCGGCGGGGTGCGCCATGTAGCAGCCCGCCACCGACGCGGCGGGGTGCATGGCGTAGCTCTCCGTCAGGCGCGCCCCCGCGTTGCGCTCGGCGTCCAGCAGACGCCACAGCGTCGCCTTCTCCGAGTGGTCGGGGCATGCCGGGTAGCCCGGCGCGGGGCGTATGCCGCGATAGGATTCGCGTATCAGGCTTTCGTTGTCCAGGTTTTCGTCCGGCGCGTATGCCCAGAACTCTTTGCGGACGCGCTCGTGCAGGCGCTCCGCGAACGCCTCCGCCAGCCGGTCCGCCAGCGCTTTCGCCATTATCGCGCCGTAGTCGTCGTGAGCCGCCTCCAGCGCGGCGGCGTATTCGTCCGCGCCGATTCCCGTCGTCACCGCGAACGCGCCCATGTAGTCCGCGATTCCCGTCTCCAGCGGCGCGACGAAGTCCGCCAGGCAGAGGTTGGCGGCGCGGGCGTCCGATTTCTCCGCCTGCTGGCGCAGGAAATGGAGCGCGGCGATCTCTTCCCCCGAACCGTCCGGCGCGTAGAGACGGACGTCGTCCCCGACCGCGTTGGCGCGCCAGAAGCCTATCGCCGCCCGCGCGCGGAGCGCTTTCTGGGCGATCATCTTCTCCAGCAGGTTTTGGGCGTCCCGAAACAGCGTCCGCGCCTCGCGCCCGTAGGTCGGGTTGGTCAGAATGGACGGATACGCCCCGCGCAACTCCCAAGTCGTGAAGAAGGGCGTCCAGTCGATGCGCTCCGCTATTTCGTCCAGCGGGTAGTCGTCGAAGGCGCGGACTCCGAGGAATATCGGCTTGGGCGCGGCGGTCGTTCGCCAGTCGAAAGTTTCGCGGCGGCGGCGCGCTTGTTCGATTGTCAGGCGGCGGCTTTGGCGGGCGCGTCCGCTTTTCGCCAGCCGCTCGCGCAGCTCGGCGCTGCGCCGTTTGGCGTCCCCGATGGCGCGCGCGCCGCCGTCCTCGCCGGTCAAGCCGCCCATCGTCGTGACCGAGCGCGATGCGTCCCGGACATGAATGACGCCGTTTTCGTACTCCGGCTCGATGCGCGCCGCCGTGTGCGCCGCGGACGTGGTCGCGCCGCCGATGAGCAGGGGAATCTCGAAGCCGCGCCGCGTCATCTCGCGCGCCGCCCCGACCATCTCATCCAAAGACGGCGTGATGAGGCCGCTAAGACCGATGACGTCCGCGTTCGCGTCCCGCGCGGCGTCCAGTATGGTTTGGGACGGCACCATGACGCCCAAATCGACCACTTCGTAGTTGTTGCAGCGCAGAACGACCCCGACTATGTTCTTGCCAATGTCGTGGACGTCGCCCTTGACTGTGGCGATTACGATTTTGCCGTTGGAGCGCGGGGCGCTTTCGCCGGCGGCGCGCTCGGCTTCTATATAAGGAGTGAGCGCGGCGACCGCCTTCTTCATCACGCGGGCGCTTTTGACCACTTGCGGAAGGAACATCTGCCCGGAGCCGAACAAGTCGCCGACCTCGCCCATGCCGTCCATGAGAGGCCCTTCTATGACGTTCAGCGCGCGTTCGGACGCCTGGCGCGCTTCCTCGACGTCCGCCTCGATATGGGCGTCCACGCCGTTGACTAGGGCGTGCTTCAGGCGGTCGGCGACTGGCAGGGCGCGCCATTCGTCGTTGACGCGGCGCTCTTTGGCGCTTGTCCGCGCCTCGCTCGCCAGCGCGATTAGGCGCTCGGTGGCGTCCGCGCGGCGGTTTAGCACGACGTCCTCCACGGCGTCGCGCAGCGCCGGCTCTATGTCGTCGTAAACCCGCAGCTGGCCGGCGTTGACGATTCCCATGTCCATGCCCGCGCTCACGGCGTGGTAGAGAAACACCGAATGAATCGCCTCGCGCGCCGCGTCATTCCCCCGAAAGGCGAACGACACGTTGCTGACGCCGCCGCTGACGTGCGCTTGCGGAAACCGCCGCTTGAGCTCGCGCGCCGCGTCTATGAACGCCAGGGCGTAGTCGGCATGCTCCTCTATGCCGGTGCCGACGGCGAAAATGTTGGGGTCGAAGATGATGTCTTGCGGCGGGAATCCGACCGTTTCGGTCAGGATGCGATGGGAGCGCGCGCAGATGGCGACTTTGCGCTCGGCGGTGTCCGCCTGCCCGTCCTCATCGAACGCCATGACGACCACCGCCGCGCCGAGACGCCGCGCGACCCGCGCCTGGCGGACGAATTCCGCCTCGCCCTCTTTCAGCGAGATGGAGTTGACGATTCCCTTGCCCTGCAGGCATTTCAGCCCGGCTTCGATTACGTCGAAGCGCGAGCTGTCCACCATGATGGGAAGGCGCGATATGTCCGGCTCCGCCGCCAGCAGGTTCAGATAGCGCGACATGGCGGCTTGCGAATCCAGCATCCCCTCATCCATGTTGACGTCCAGAATCTGCGCGCCGTCCTCCACTTGCGCCCGCGCTATGTCGACCGCCTCGCCGTAGCGCTCGGAGCGGATTAGCCGCCTGAAGCGCGCGGAGCCGGTGACGTTGGCGCGCTCGCCGACGTTGACGAAGTTGGAATCCGCGCGCATCTCCAAAGCGTCCATGCCGCTCAGCACGGTGTTCGGCGCGGCGGCGTCCGGTCGCCTGCGGGGGGCGATTCCCGATACGGCGGCGGCGATGGCGCGGGTGTGGTCGGGGCCGGAGCCGCAGCAGCTGCCGATTATGTTCGCCAAACCGCTCTCGGCGAACTCGCGCAGATTGTCCGCCATGCCGGACGCCGTTTCGTCGTATTCGCCGAATTCGTTGGGCAGCCCCGCGTTGGGGTAGCAACATACGAAGCGCGCCGACGCGCCCGACATGGCGGCGAGAAACGGGCGGATTTGGTCGCTCCCCAGCGAGCAGTTTATCCCCACGCTCAGCAGGGGAATGTGCGAGACGGACGCGCAAAACGCCTCCACCGTCTGCCCCGAAAGGTTGCGCCCGCTCATGTCCACCGCCGTGAAAGAGGCGATTACGGGGACGCGCGCGCCGATTTCGTCGAAGACGGTTTCAATGGCGTACAGCGCGGCTTTGGCGTTTAGGGTGTCGAATACGGTTTCGACGAGCAGAATGTCCGCGCCGCCGTCCAGCAGCCCGCGCGCCTGCTCGGAGTAGGCGCGCGCCAACTCGTCGAACGATATTTCGCGGTACGCCGGGTCGTTCACGTCGGGCGATATGGACAGGGTTTTGTTGGTCGGCCCCATGCTGCCGGCGACGAAACGCGGCTTGCGGGGGTCTTGGGCGGTGAACGCCGCCGCCGTCTCTCGCGCCATGCTCGCCGCGTCTCGGTTCAGCTCGTAAACGAGAGATTCCAAGCCGAACTCGGCAAGCCCGTACCGCGTGGCGGTGAAGGTGTTGGTGGTGAGAATGTCCGCGCCCGCCTCCAGATAGCGCCGCGTGGCGCCGCGCACGATTTCGGGTTGCGAGAGAACCAGCGCGTCGATGCACCCGCGCAAATCGCGGTCGTGTTCGGCGAACCGCGCGCCGCGATAGTCCGCCTCCGACAAGTTCAGCGCCTGCAGCATGACGCCCCAAGAGCCGTCCATGACCATGACGCGGCTTTCAAGGATGCGCTCCAACTCATCGGAGCGGTCAACGACTTGATGATGCGGCGGCGGCGCGGCGGCGGTCATGGGGGATTCGCTTTCTTGGTTGGGATGGGATTCGTCGCCTTCCATTGTAATGAATCCGCCGCGCAAATCCCAAAGGATGGCGGCGGCGGAGTCAACCGGAATGGATGGACTGCCGCGCAGTCGTTCGCAAAAACATCAAACCGTCCGCGCGCAAAGCCGCGCTTGCGCGCGGCGCCCTCATCCTAGCCTTCTCGAAGCGAGGGAGAAAGGATTTGTCGGCTGCCATTCAGTCTTGGTTTCGCTTGGACGCCATTTGATAGGGGATTTTTGCGATTCGCTTATCCTGAAAACTGCAGTTGCCAAACGCCCGAAAATATGGTTATGATTGATGACGCGCTCCGTCCGAGGCGCTTTCGGCGGGCCGGTAGCTCAGTTTGGCCAGAGCGTCGGACTTTTAATCCGAGTGTCCTGGGTTCGAATCCCAGCCGGCTCACCACTTCTTTTCAGCGCCCGAACGCCGTGCGTCCAAGCGCCGCCGGGGGCGGCCCGCCGACCTACATCTCCATGCGGCATCTTCGCAAGCCCCGCCTTGAACGCCCCGACCGATTCACGACGGCAATCGCCGCCATAGCCCTGCTGGGCGCGGCGATGGTCTTGTATCGCCAATCCGCCTACGGCGCGTCGCTAAGCGCCGATTCGGTGAGCTACATCTCCATGGCGCGGAACGTCCTGGCGGGGCATGGCTTCATGCCCTATCACGGCGGTTATGTTTCAGCGTGGCCGCCGCTGACCTCCGCGCTCTACGCCGCCTTCAGCTTCGGCGTCTTCGACCCGATGGCGGTCGCCGGACCGCTGAACGCCGCCATGTTCGCGCTCGCGGTATTCACAGTCGGCATGTGGCTCCGGCGGCGGGTTGAATCGCCGTTCGTCGCGGCGTGGGCTTGCCTTAGCCTGGTCTTCGCCGTCTCCGCCATCCGCGTGTTTGATTGGATATGGTCGGAGCCGTCGTTCATCCTCGCGACGACGCTGGCGCTGCACTGGACGGATAGGCATTTGGAAGACGGCAAGCGCTCATCCTTGGCGTGGGCGGCGGCGTTTTCGGCGGCGGCTTGCCTGAGCAGATACTTGGGCGCGGCGCTGGTCATCGCCGTCGCGCTGATGATTCTGCTAAGGCGCGGCGTCTCTTGGCGGGAGCGTTTCATCAGCGCCGCCGCTTACTCGGCGGTTTCGCTCCTGCCAATTTGCGCGTGGCTGGCGCGAAACCGGCTGACCACCGGGCTTTTGTTCGGCGACAGGGGAATCGATGAGTTGACCCTTGCGCGCGTCCCGCCCACGCTGGCGGAGATGGCGAACTGGTGGCTGCCCTATGTTCCGATTCCCGGCGCGGAAGGCGCGGCGGTCTGGGCGACGGCGGCGGCGCTGTCGGTCGCCGCGGCGCTGTCGCTCTTCGCCCTGCACCGCTGGTTGCGCGCGGACGCGGACGGCGGCGCGACCGTCCCCTTGCTAGCCGCCTTCGCCGCCGTTTACGCCGCGTCCATATCGGCGGCGCTGATGACGGGCGCGGTGAACATCGACAGATACATCTCGCCCATGTTCGTCCCCCTGCTGCTGCTGGCGGCGCTCGCGCTCGACCGCGCCCTTTCATGGACGCGCCGCGCGCGTTTCGGCGGGCGGATTCCGTCGTTCGCGCTCATCGGCGCGCTGGCGGCGTGGACGGCTTTCGGCGGATATGTCGCCGTCAGCGACGCCCACGCGCGCGCGAACGGGGACGGCGAGGGCAGAACGAGCCGCTACTTCCGCGAATCCGAAACCGTCCAATATCTGATGCAACTGCGCGGCGCGGAGTGGAACATCGGCGTCGGATACTCCAACGAACCCATGCGGGCGTATCTGGCGTCCGACGGACGCGGAATCTATCCCCACCGCTGGCGCGGGCGGACGGCGGCGGCGCTTGAAAGCCGACAGGACGCGCCGGACGATACAATCATCGTCTGGTTCCACGACGTCGTCCCCAAGAGCTACGGCGCGTCCGAGTTCCATTACTCGCCCGGATTCGAGCCGCTGGGGTCGTTCCAAGACGGCGACGTCTTCAAGCTGAAGCGGGGGCATCCGCCCGCCGACCCGCGCGCTGGGACGCTCATCTTGGATTCCCATTACGACGTCTATCTTCACGACGGCGCGCTAGTGTGGGTTCGCCAACCATGCTCGGACGAGGACGCGCGCGGCTTCGCGGAGCTGTGGGCGGAGCCCGCCGACCCGGACGACCCGCGCGCGGATGTCGGCGAATCCGGCGCGGTTAGCATGAACTTCGTCTTTCTGCGATACGGCGCGAAAATCGGCGATTTGTGCGTAATTCGCCGCCCGTTGCCGGACTATCCGATTAGAAGAATCGGAATCGGGCAGAACGTCACAGGCGATGATGAGTGGCTTTATCGGACGGCGATTCCGATGCCGGTGAGCGACGACGCCCGCGCTTACTATATAAGGAAGTACGAAACCGTCGCGGCGGGCGGCGTCCCCTTGCTGTCGGGCGCGGAGTACGACGTCTATCTCGACGGCGGCGAGCTGGTCTATCTAAAAGAACCGTGCGCGGACTCCGACACGCGGGGCAGATTCCTGCTAAGCGCCTTCCCCGTCGACGTCGCCGACATCCCCCAAGACCGGCGCGAGTTGGGACACGAATCGCTAAACTTCGCCTTCGACGAGTACGGCGTCATCTTCGGCGACCGCTGCATGATTCGCCGTCCGCTTCCCGACTACGAAATCAAGGCGGCGAACGTCGGTCGCTGGCTCCCCGACGGCGAAACCGCCGGCTGGTCTGCGCGCGTTCGCATGCCCCCAAGCGACGAGACGCGCGGGCGCTACGATGCGAAATACGAATCCGTCGCGTCCGGCGGCGAACCGCTATTCGCCGGCGAGTACGCCGTCCATCTCGACGGCGGCGAACTGGTCTATCTAAAACAACCCTGCGCGGATTCCGATACGCGGGGGCGTTTCACGCTGAGCGCATTTCCCTTCGAGCTCGCCGACATTCCGGAAGAGCGGCGCGCGGCGGGCTACGAATCGCTTGATTTCGTTTTCGACGACTACGGCGCAATCTTCGGCGACCGCTGCATGATTCGCCGTCCCCTGCCCGACTACGCCGTGAAGCGCGTTGACATGGGACGCCGCGCGCCCGACGGCGAAACCGGCGGCTGGCAGACGGCGCGGGTTGTCGTGCCGCCGGACGCCGAGACGCGCGGGCGCTACCGAGCGAAGTACGATTCCGCCGCGTCCGCCGGCGCCCCCCTGGCGCGCTCGGAATACGCCGTCTATCTCGACGGCGGCGACCTGGTCTATCTCAAGCGCCCCTGCGCGGATGAGCATGCGCGGGGCAGATTTCTGCTAAGCGTCTTCCCCGCCGACCTCGCGGACATCCCCGCAGACCGCCGCGCGCTGGGACACGATTCGCTCAATTTCGACTTCGCCGATTACGGCGTCCATTTCGGCGACCGCTGCATGGCGCGGCGTCCGCTTCCCGACTACGCGATTTCGGAAGTGGAAATCGGGCGTTGGATTCCGGGCGAAGGCGCGGCGTGGCAGACGCGGGTAGCGGTCGGGGATTAGGGCGGCGCTGTCAGGGTTCGGATGCCCATATCGTCAGGCGCAATTCGTTGTCGTCTATCATCTCGTACTCCGGGAAGCGCCCCGACAGTTCGCGGCTTTCGTCCTTTATGATGGGGACGCCGTCGCCGCGTATTTCCATCATGCGCGAGCGCCCCGCGCCGCCGGATTCGGGAACGGGACAGCGCGCGAGCAGCGACACTATGAGTTCGTTTCGGCTGTACTGGCGCAGATGCATGCTGTCCGTCGTCAGGGTGTTGGCGAGCGCGCCGGGGACGTACAGCTCAAGGCGGTTTCCGAAAATGTGCAGCCGCGTTCTCGCGCCGGCGATGGAATAGTCCCTGTGCGCGACGGCGTTCACCAGCGCCTCGAACACGGCGCGGTCGCTGTATTGGGGAATGTCGCGCCGCCCGACCGCCTTCGTCGCCGCCACGCGCGTGTTTCGGCGGACGAAACGCAGGGCGTCCATCACTTGGGAGTCCAGCGCGCCGGCGAAATCTTGGGCGTCCAGCTGGTAGTTGACGTCCCGCCGCTCGCCGGCGTAGCGGACGGCTTGGATGTAGGCATGCGGCAACCATCTCGAAGGCTCGGCGGAGCATAGCAGCGCGCCCGCGAGTGTGATTCGCGGCTCGCCAAGTTCGTCTTCGGCGACTACGCGGAGCTTTCGGAGCGCGTCTTCGGAAACCGGCGCGTCCTGACGCAGAAACCGCGCGGTCAGCGCCATGTCCAAATCGTTCGGCGAGGTGTTGGGGATTGGGGATTCGTCGAATCGTATGACCCTGCTTTGGCTGCGTTCCTGAAACAGGCGCGCGAGCGCGTCCGGGGGCAATTCGCGTTTGGAGCTTCCGATTCTGCGGAAATACCCGCCGGGGCTTCTGTGAACGAACAAACTGCGGGGGACGTCGACGCAGATGATGGGCGTAGGCGCGCCGGATATTCCGGGCAGCTCCATCTTGCGGATTATGGCGTCCATTGGCGGGGTTATCGAATCGGTGCATATCTCGACCGCCCACGTTTCCACGGCGTCCAGGCGGTCGAGCGGGATGCCCACGATTTCCCGCGTTCGGTCCTCCACGCCGAGAATGGCAGTTCCGCCGCCGCCGTTCGCCATGCCCGCCAACTCGTCGGCGAAGTCGTCGAGGCGCGGCTTCGTCACGCGGTTGCCGGCGGTGAACACCTGCTTGAATTCGGCGGGCGAGTTATCGCCCAGCCGGATTTGGTCGATTATTTCTTCGCGGCGCATCATGTTGGCAATCTCCGATTCGGCTAAACTGATAGCCGCGTCCGCGCGTCCGCTATCAGGCGTTCGCGTTCGGCGGCTTCGCCTTCGTCCCGGATTTTGCTTGCGGCGAGTTTGGCGCGCTGGTCGGATTCTTTCGCCGCAGTCTCGTTCCGCATCCATTTGTCTTGGCGGTTTTCGCGCCAGAGTCCGGTGAGCGTCAGTTTGTCGCTTTTGGTTTGGTTGCAGGGAGCGCACAGCAACACGCGGTTCGTGATAAAGTGTTCGCCGCCTTCGGAACTCGGCAGACGATGGTCTAGGTGGAAGAATCGCGCTTCAAGAGAGCGTCCGCATCCCGCGCACACCACCAGCTCGTCGCCGATTCCCGACCTTTGGGCGGCGGCGAGGACGTCGGACATGTCCGAGCGGCTCATCTTCTGCCATTCGGCTTGCGGGCGGCGGCGCTGGTATTTAGCCGCCAGATGCGGCGCGGCGGCGAGTCCGCCGTCCGTCCGAACAGGAGGCGCGGTCTCGTAGTGGACATCCGCGACGGTGGTCAGCGTGGATTTCGTTTCGGGAGACGCGAGTCCGATAGCCGCCATGCGCTTCTTAATCATCTCATATGCGCCGTCCCAGAGGTCGATGCCCGCCCACTGGCGTCCAAGCCGTTCGGCGGCTATCGGCGTGGTGGCGCAACCGCAGAATGGGTCGAGAACCATGTCGCCAGGATTCGAGGACGCCGCGATGATGCGCTCGTAGAGCGCGATTGGCTTTTGCGTGGGGTAGCCGACCTTCTCGCTGGATGACGTGTTGAGTTGCAGCCCGTCCTCTGTCCAAAGGTTGCCGACCGCGCGACCGGGCGATTCATCCAGGTAAATGCGGCGGTTCACGCCTGTTAGTTGATAGGTGCGCCCCCAAGCCAGTCTGTATCGCCGCCCGTCTTCGTCGACGTGCGTGTACTTTTTCTTAATCTCCTGTTCGCTGTGGGGTATGATTACCCCGTTGAAAGCGGCGCGCGGGGATTTGCCGTAGAACAGCAGGCTTTCATGCTGCGTAGAGAACTTGAGCTTGGCGTTGTTCTTGCGCCCGGCGTATTTTCGCCACACGATTTCATTCCGAAACTGTTTGCGCCCGAAGATGGCGTCCAACAACGCCTTCAGGTAGTGGCTCGCGGTCGGGTCGCAGTGGAGATAGAGCGAGCCGGTCGGCTTGAGGATGCGGTGCATCTCCATGAGGCGGACGCCCATGAAGCAGAGGAACGCCGCCATGTCGTCGCCGTAAGCGGTTTTGGCGAGTTCCACCACGCCCCAGACAGCGGGGGATTCGTCCTGTATTTGGTCGTGCCACGCGCCTTCGGTGTCGCGGTCCCAATCCCAGCGGTCTTGGAACTTCGCGCCCGCCGCGACGCTGTCGGGGGTGGCGTGAAAATCCTTTCCCTTGTTGAAGGGCGGGTCAGTGGCGATGAGGTCGACAGTCGCGCCGTCCATGCCGCGCAGAATGTCGAGGTTTTCGCCGTGAAACAGCGTGCGGTTCTCGAAGTTAGGCATAGTCATTCTCCCCGCCAAGCATCGGGACGCGAAAAGCCTTGCAGTAGGCTTCCACTTCGTTTTCGACGAAATCCGGCTCGATTATATCACTTCTCAACTCATGTTTCCGCGCTTCGTTCTCGCCCTCGCCAGGTTCGGCGTATTCTCTGGCGCGCCGTTTCGCATCTTCGAATCGCGCGACCGTATCCTGCGCGATTGCATGGGCAAGCGCCTCCATGGCTTCCCCAAAGGCGAAGAATCGCTTGCCCAGAAGTTGAATGACGGGGACAGGAAGGGTTCTTGTGTCGTACTCATGGATACTCCACGCCCCCCAATTCGGGTGGCGCTTGACACGCACTCCATCGATTACCTCAGCCGTTTGCCCAGGCGCGCTATATGGGGCAACCCGCCCGATATAGATGTCAATTTCGTTTTGTATTTTCTCTTTGAGTTCGACGTCGTCCGTCAGAGCCGCTCGCATTTGAGCGTCCGAAATTGCGTCGCGATCTTCGTATTCCGTTGTCGGGTAGGAGAAGATTACTTGCGCTTCGTCTTGGGAGATTCGCGTTACCATCATGTTCTTGCGAACGTCGCGGACATATTCTTCCACTTTCACGCTTTCCCTCCTGGTCTATCGCCCCTGTCGCTATCTAGGTTGCAATCATGATATGCGACATGCGTTCTGTCTGTCAAGGGTATTCATGGTTGCGATTCGCTATCCGATTTTCCCCAATCGCATCCGTTGCGGTTGCGCGGCGCCCCCGATTTGCGCCCGCCCCCCGCCGCATGCTAGAATTGTCCGCGAAGAAGAAAGTGCGACTGAAACCAAGAATCACAGGAACCCAGGAGACGGGATTGGACGCGGCTGAAAAGCAGGCTATTGTAGCTGAGCACAAGACGAATGAGAACGATACGGGGTCGACCGAAGTTCAGGTCGCCCTGCTGACAGCCAGGATAAACCGTCTGACCCAGCACCTGAGAGAGAACAAGCACGACGAATCCACTCGGCGCGGACTGCTGAAGATGGTCGGACGCAGACGCCGCCTGCTCAGATACCTCAACCGCGAGGACGTCTCGCGCTACCGAGCGCTCATCTCCCGGCTCGGCCTCCGCGGCTGAATCTCCCCCGCATCGCGCCCATGCCTTTGTGGGCGCGTTTCTTCTTCCTATGGGTTCCCGGAATACGCATAGGAGGCTTTGCGCCCAGCATGACAACCAACCCCTTCGAAATCGCAATAGGAGACGGCGCGCTCGCGTTCGAGACCGGCAAGTTGGCACAGAAAGCCAGCGGGTCGGTGCTCGTCAAGCACCACGACAACGTCCTGCTCGTCACCGCCGCCACCGCCGCCCCGCGCGAGGGCATCGACTTCTTCCCCCTCACGGTGGACGTCGAAGAGCGCCTCTACGCGCGCGGCAAGATCCCCGGCAGCTTCTTCAAGCGCGAGGGCAGGCCCACCGCCCACTCCATCCTCATCGCGCGGCTGACCGACAGGCCCATACGGCCTCTCTTCCCCAAAGACTTCCGGAACGAAGTCCAAATCATCGCCACGCCGCTGTCCTCGGACACCGTCAACCCCTACGACGTCATGACCATCATCGGCGCGTCGGCGGCGCTGACCATCTCGGAGATACCCTTCGAGGGCCCCATCTCCGCCACGCGCATGGGGTACATAGACGGCGAGCTCGCCGTCAACCCTTCCTATGAGGAAATCGGGCGCAGCGACCTTGACCTGGTGGTCGCCGGCTCGCGCTCCGGCGTCATCATGATGGAAGCCGGCGCCAGCGAAGTGTCCGAAGACCTCGTCCTGCAAGCCATCGAGCGCGCGCAGGAAGTCAACCTGGAAGTCATCGAACTGCAAGAGCGCCTCGCGGAGGAATTCGGCAAGCCCAAGATGGAATACGTCCCGCGCGGCTACGACGCCGACCTCGCCGCCAAAGTGGCGGAGGACGCCACCGAGCGCCTAGTCGAAGCGCTGGCGCTGCCGGACGGCGAAGGCGACGCCAAGACCGCCGAGATCGAAGCCGAAATCACCGAGAAGTACGCCGGCGAGCATGACGCGGCGTTCATCTCGGCGGCGTTCGACGAAGCGCTCGAAACCGCCTTCAAGCAGCGCGTCCTGGACTCCGGCGAGCGCCCGGACGGACGCGGCTTGACCGAGATACGCGCCCTGTCGAGCGAAGTCGGCTTGCTGCCGCGCACGCACGGCACGGGGCTGTTCACGCGCGGCGAGACGCAGGTTCTCGGCGTCTGCACGCTCGGCTCCGTGGGCGACTCGCAGAAGATAGACAACCTCAGCCCCGAAGACACCAAGCGCTTCATGCTCCACTACAACTTCCCGCCCTTCTCGACCGGCGAGGCGCGCCCGTCCCGCTCGCCGGGACGCCGCGAAATCGGACACGGCGCGCTCGCCGAGAGAGCGCTGGCGTCCGTCCTGCCCGGCGAGGAAGAGTTCCCCTACACCATTCGGCTGGTCGGCGAGTGCCTCAGCTCCAACGGCTCCACTTCCATGGCGACCGTCTGCGCCTGCGCGCTGGCGCTCATGGACGCCGGCGTCCCCATCAAGGCGCCGGTGGCGGGCATCTCCATCGGCTTGGTCGCCGGCGAGGGCGGCAGATACGTCACCCTCACCGACATTCAGGGCAAGGAAGACCACATGGGCGACATGGACTTCAAGGTCGCCGGCAGCGCGGCGGGCATCACCGCCATCCAGCTCGACATGAAGGTCAAGAGCATCGGCTACGACGTCATCTACGACGCCCTGCATCAGGCGAAAGAGGCGCGCGGCGTCATCCTCTCCCACATCGCCGAAACCATCCCGGAGCACCGGCGCGAGATGAGCAAGTACGCCCCGCGCATGGAGACGATACGGATTCCGGTGGACAAAATCGGCATGGTGATCGGCCCCGGCGGCAAGAATATCCGCGCGCTCACGGAGGAAACGGGGGCGAGCGTGGACATTCAGGAAGACGGCTCCGTGATAGTCGGCGCGAGCGACGGCGCGGCGGCGGACGAGGCGATACGCCGAATCCAAGAGATGACCAAAGACGTCGAAATCGGCGAAATCTACACCGGCAAAGTGGTCCGCACCACCGACTTCGGCGCCTTCGTGGAAATCCTGCCCGGCAAGGACGGCATGGTTCACATCAGCGAACTCGCCAACTACCGCGTGCCGAGCGTGGAGGACGAAGTCTCCATGGGCGACGAGATAACCGTGCTGGTGACGGACGTCGACCAGTCCGGCAGGGTGCGCCTGTCGCGCCGCGCCCTGCTTTCGGACGCCGACGACGAAGAGGGCGACCCCGTCGAGGCGGCGCTCCGCCGGCAGCGCCGAAACACGCGCGGCGGCGGCGGACGCGACAGAGGCGACCGAGGCCCCCGGCGCGACGGCGGCGGCGGCCCCCGCAACCGCGACAGCTACGGCGACCGCGACCGCGACAGGGGCGGCTACGGCGAGCGGGGCGGCTACGGCGACCGCGACAGAGGCGACCGAGGCCCCCGGCGCGACGGCGGCGGCGGCCCCCGCAACCGCGACAGCTACGGCGACCGCGACCGCGACCGCGACAGGGGCGGCTACGGCGACCGCGACAGAGGGCGCGGCGGCCCCGGACGCGGCGGACGCGACCGCGACAGGGGCGGCGACCGCGACCGCGGCGGCAGGTCCGGCTCCGGCTACCGCCAGCAGCGCGGACGCGACCGCGAGCGCGGCGACCGCGACCGCCGCTGGTAAACCCCCGCGCTCCCCGCGACTCGGCTCGCGGGGAGCGCGTTCGGCGAATATAGGCGCGGATTTGGACGCTTCTATCCACTTCCGCGCCCCCGCCGCCGTCATTCCCGCGAAGGCGGGAATCCAGAATTGCCCAACAACGTCATCCTCGCGAAGGCGGGGACAAGCCCGCCACTAGGAATCAGGCTTGGAATGAAGCCAACGCATCCCTTCTCCCTTGATGGGCTAACAAGGGCATGTTTACCGAAACCAAGCCCGAATCGCGAGCGATGAATCCCCTCTCCCTTGATGCGAGAGGGCTAGGGTGAGGGCGCCTGCGCCGCCAGGCGCAGTTTCGCCAACCATAAACACACCTAGGAGGCGCGAAGCATGTCGTCCATCAACGTTGCGGTTCACGGAGCGCTGGGCAGAATGGGGCAGGAAGTCTTGCGCGCGGTCTCCGCCGCCGCCGACATGCGCCCGGTCGGCGGCGCGGACGCCAAAGCGACCGCCGACTCCATGCCGCTCCCGGACGGCTCCGGCGAAATCCCCGCGTCCCGAAACCTAGCCGACCTGCTGGAAGGCGCGGACGCCGTGGTCGATTTCTCCGTCGCGGACGCCGCCATGCCCGCCCTGCGGACGGCGGCGGCGCGCGGCGTCAACGTCGTCGTCGGAACGACGGGGCTTTCGGAATCGGACTACGCGGAAGCCGGCGATCTGGCGGACGAACACGGCGTCGGAGTGATCATCGCCCCCAACTTCGCCATGGGCGCCGTTCTGATGATTCACCTGGCGAAAGTCGCCGCGCCGTTCTTCGACTACGCCGACCTGACGGAGATGCACCACGAGGCGAAGATAGACGCCCCCCTCCGGCACCGCCCTGGCGATAGCGCGCGCGGCGGCGGAAGGCAGAGCGGACGGCGGCGCGTTCGTCAACGTCCCCGCCGAAAAGCAGCTAATCCCCAACACCCGCGGCGGCGACTACGAAGGCGTAAGCGTCCACAGCGCACGGATGCCCGGACGCATGGCGCACCACGAACTGACGCTAGGCGCGCTGGGGCAGACGCTGACAATACGCCACGACTCCATCAACCGAGAGAGCTTCATGCCCGGCGTGACAATGGCGATCCGCGAAGCGGTGAAGCGCAAAGGGCTGACAGTGGGGCTGGAGAAGATAATGGGGCTGGGGTAAGGGGGATAATTCGGGCCGATTAGCGCGCCAAAGCCCCGGATTTCCCCGCCCCGTCATTCCCGCGAAAGCGGGAATCCAGAGCCCGCCAACAACGTCATCCTCGCGAAAGCGGGGACAAGATAGCCGCCCGAAATCAACCTTGAATCGCAACCAACGCATCCCCTCTATCCCTTGTTGGGATTGCATGGGCATGTTTTTAGTGGACTCAGCGTTGATTTGGTCGGCGCTCGGCGAATCGGAACAACCAAGTCGCCTGAGATTCAACTGGGTCGTTGGGTTTGCCCTCTCGGTCGGCGGGGTGCAACTGCCATGTTATGAGCGCGACGATGTACGGCAAATCCATCAGCGGAGCCGGGATTGGATAGAGTTCAACGAATCCATCTTCGTTCAGGTGGACGCACTCCCTAGTTCCGAACCGTCCGCACTGGTATCCAAGAGTCGGAGCGCCTTCGTCCAGCGGGAAACCCGTTTCCGGATTGATGGCGTCGCTTGAGAAGCCCATCATCATCACGGTCAGCGGCATGTAATCCGTGAGAATGAGCATATGGCAAGGGCGCTCGGTTTTCGCCGGTTTGGGCCACAGAACGGGGATGGACGGCTCTATGATTGCGTCGCCATCTTCCGCGAACCACTCAGCCGTGTAAAGCGCGCCGTCAACGTATGACACTCCCGATTCGCTTTCCACCGCCATCCGCGCCGACGGAATTTCTAGGGGAGTTCGTTGCGCCCTGAATGTCGGCGCGACCATTTGGTAGTCCCGCCACTCATCGTCAGGCCCCATCCAGTCTCGGTGACCGCACATGCCATTTCCTCCAATCGCGGGACTAAGCATATCGCAAGAGCAATTTCGATAGCGAAAAAACTGTCAAATCCCGCATTGTCCAACTCGCGGATACTGTATAATCAGACCCGAAAGCCGCTTTGGGGGCGCGGAATTGGGGTCGTAAAGCGCGGACGCCGCTTTCGCCAATTCCCCAACAACCTTTTGGCAACCGCGTTCGTTATAATGCCGACAACCGTCTCAATTGAAAGGAGCGCCGCCATGTTCGGCTACGGTTTGCGAACGGCTTTGTGGATTCTCGCGGCGCTCGCCTTCGCGCTGGCGGCGGGGTGCGGCGATGCGGGATTCGCAGAGTCGGATTCCGGCTATCAGCCGCGCGCGGTCGCAGTCGAAGAAATAGAGGTCTTTCGGGACGAGTCCGCCGAGATGTTGGCGATGACGGACGCGGCGCCCCCGCAGGCGGCTATGGCTGCGTCCGCTCCCACTCCCGCGCCCGTTGCCGCGTCCGCCCCCGCCGCCGCATCGACCGGCGGGGTGGACGCCCCCGCGCCGGACGAAATTCAGGCGCGCTACGCTTCCGTTCAGCGCGTCATCGTTCGGACGGCGCGGGTGGATATGGTCGTGGACGCCATTCAGCCCTCTCTGGACTCCATCGGGCGGGCGGCGGAAGGCGCCGGCGGTTGGGTCGTCTACACCAAGCGCGCGTCCAAGCACTCCGGCTCGGTGTCCGTCCGCGTCCCCGCGCAGGCGCTTGAAGCGTTCATCGAAACCCTGCGCGGCATGGCGGCGGAAGTCACGGCGGAATCCACCGACAGCCAAGACGTCACGGACGAATACTTCGACCTGCGCGCCCGCCACGACAGCATGCTGGCGACCCAAGAGCGGATGCTGGAGTTCCTCGACCTCGCGCCGGACGCCCGCCAAGCGCTTGAAGTGCAGCGCGACCTGAACGACCTGCAGATAGACATAGAGCGCGCCGCCGGACGCATCCGGCTGCTGGAAGAGACCTCCGCCTTCTCGCTAATCGCCGTCAACCTGACGCTGGCGGCGCAGCGCATGGCGGTGGACGCCGGCCCCGACCGAACGGAAGCGGCGGGGGAGCCGATACGCTTCCGCGCCACCTTCGCGCCGCCGCCGGACATAACCGATTTCACGGCGACTTGGGATTTCGGGGACGGCTCCCCGCCGGTGACGGTTCATCGCGACGCGCCCACCACGACGGACGGCGAACGAATCACCGAAACCGTGACGCACGTTTACGAAGACCCGACCGATTCGCCCTTCATCGTCAGCGCGACCATATCGGGAACCGGCGAGGGCGGCGTGGCGGAGGGCGAAGACACCCTAATCGCGTCCGTGTCGCGCATCCCCCAGATTCAGGTGTTCGTGGGCGACGGCTGGATGGAAGTGGAGCAGAACGAAGACGCGCCCTTCTCGGCGTCGTTCACGCGCCCGGAGGGGCTTAGGAACGTCCGCTACGAATGGGATTTCGGGGACGGCTCCCCGCCGGCGACCGGCGACCTGCCGGAGGGCGCGACGCGGGTAGAGGCGTCCCACGTCTATCCCAACTACCGCGATTTCCCCTACACCGCGCGCCTGACGATAAGCGCCGACAGCGACGCGGGCGGGGCGTCGGCGTCCGCTGAAGTGAGCGTCAGCGTCCGGCGCGAGCGCGGCTTCATCGTCGCCGGCTACGACCTGGGCGAGACGTTCAAGACGGCGGTTCGCGCTCTCAGCGTGGCGGTTCAGGGCGCGGGAACGCTGCTCGTCTGGGCGGTCGTCTTCAGCCCGATACTCGCCGGTTTGGGGGCGGTCGTCTGGCTAATCATCCGCATCGACGCCCGCGCCCGCGCCCGGCGTTTGGCGGCGGCGGCGCAAGCGCGGCGGGAAACGGAAGCGGCGGCGGCGTCCGCGCGGGAAGAATCCACTTGAGCGCGAACGGCGACTCGGCGGAAATCCGGCGCCACTTCACCGCCACCGGCTTCGTCGTCCGAAACGGATGCGTGGCGCTCCACTGGCATCGCAAAGTGAAGGCGTGGCTGCCCCCCGGCGGCCACATCGAGCCGAATGAGGATCCGGTTCAGGCGGTGAAGCGCGAAACGCTTGAGGAAACGGGCATCGACGTGGAAGTGGTCGAGACGTCCGCGCCAAGCCTTGGACTGGGCTATCCGAGACAAGTCGCGCCGCCATACGCGATAATGGTGGAGGACATCCGCGACCCGGCGGAGGGCTTTCACCAGCACATAGACATGATCTATTTCTGCCGCCCGAAAGACCCGCCGCGCGCGGAGTTGGCGGACGGCTGGCTTTGGGCGTCGCGCGAAACGCTTGCCGCCCGCCGCGCGCTGGCGAACGCCGAAGGCGCCGCGGAGCCGCCGCCGGAAGACGTCCGCCGCCTGGCAATCGCCGCCCTGGACTGGTTGGGGGAATGACGGCGGGCGTTGACGCCGAACGCGCTCTCGACATTTCCCGTTTCGCGGTTGCCGCCCGCCGCCTTCCGGCTTCCCGCCCCCGCTCCGCGTCGCCCCGCGCCTTTGCGCCTCCCACTCTCCCCTGCCTTTCGCGAATTTCCCGCCCCCGCTGGCAATCGCATAAAGGAAGGCATGAGCGCATCCGCCGTAGCCCGCGCCATGGGCGCGAGCTGCGTCACAGTGTGCGGCTGTGTCAAAAAAGCCCGCGAGGCGATGACGGCAATGGAGATGGAGCGCGAGCGGCGCCGCTCCGCATGGGCGCGGACAGCGACGCGCGGACAGCGGGCTTTGCCCTCATAGCCGCCGCGCTGATGACCGCCGTCGCCGCGGCGGGAAGAGCGGCGGCGGACGCCGACCAGCCCGCGCTTGAAGAATCGCTCGCGGCGATAGCGAGCTCGCGGCAACTCTACGCCGTCGGCGGCGCGGGACGCATGCTATCCGGCCTCGCCCTCATCGCGGCGGCTTGGATGCTGCTTCGGATTTGGATAATCCGCGAGAAGCGGGCGAGCGCCACTGCGCCGATTCTCTTGGGCGTCTCCGGCGCGCTCACGCTCATATCGGGCGTCTGCGCGGTCGCGCTAGCCGCCGTATTCGCGCCGGAGGTTTCGTCGGCGTCCGAAACCGCGAGCTTCCTGCGCTGGTTCGCCGGCAAGCTCGGATTCGCGGCGGCGGGCATCGCCCTGATAATCGCCGCGCGCTGCCAGTGGACGGTCGGCGGACGACTCAGAATAATCGCCCCCTTCTCGGCGCTGGGCGGACTTGGCGGCGATGATGCGTCGAATCATCGGAACGGCGTTCTTCCTATGGTTGCTGGCGGTGGGCGCGATGCTGGCGTCCGGCGGCACGGAGCGGCTGTTTAGACGCATGGTAGCGGCGGGAGCAAACGCTGACCGATGATGATTTCAACGCAAGGGCGGGAATCCAAAGGGGCGCGGACGCGATACGGGCGCGCTCGCTCAACGGGTTGGCGGACAAGCCGCTCTCGCCGCGCCAAAGCGCCGACATGCTCCGCCGCGCCTGCGACATGATGCACTGCGCGCCGCTAATCGCCGCCGTTCGCCGCGCGATGGGCTTCGGATATGGCGCGGTTGAGCAACTTCTCAGCCATCCGAACGCTGCCGACGCCTTCGGCTTTCGACAAGTCCAAAATCTTGTAAATGTTCGCGCGCTCCACGCGGACGGCGAACGTCACGTCCACCGACAGTTTGGCTGGCAATTCCTCCGCCGGCACGAGTTCGGAGTTGTACTCGCTGGCGACGTGGGTGTCCCAGTATCTCCGCAATTCCTCGATGTCGTCGGTGTCGGGGGCTTGGGAGTCGTCTTCGATTAGCTCGATTTCTTCGTGGGGCATAGTGCGTTGCATTTCGCTATCGGGCGGGTCGCGTTTCGTTCAGTATATCCATTTCGACGGGTCGCGGAAATGGGGAATTTGTTGACGCAAAGGCGCGAAGGCGCGGAGGTACGCGGCGGAGAGCGCGGCTAACGCCGCCCGTTCCCCTACATCTCCACCTTCTTCTCGCCGCTCAGGTACGCCTGCGGCTCGCGCTGGAAGGCGCGGTTGCAGCCGAGGGCGCAGAAGTAGTACGTCTCGCCGTCCAGGTCGTATGTCCCGCCGGGGGGCTTGCGGACGTCCACTTTCATATGGCACACCGGGTCGGTCGCGCGGTCGTCGCCGCTTTTGTTGAACATCGGCAGGTTTATCTTGAAAGGCATTGGGGGAATCTCCGATGGGGATGATGCGTTCGGCGTTTCGTTCTCGCGGTCGGTCGTTCTCACGCGGCGGGCGGCTTGAAGCGCTTTAGGCGCAGGGAGTTGGCGACGACGCTCACCGAACTGGTCGCCATCGCCGCCGCCGCCAGGATGGGGTTCAGGAAGCCGTGTTCGCCGAGCAGCGGGCGCAGGGCGTCCGGCACGCCGCCGAGCGCCGCGAACAGCGGGTAGAGCGCGCCGGCGGCTACCGGAATCAGCGCGACGTTGTAGGCGAACGCCCAAAACAGGTTTTGGCGTATCACGCGCATCGCCGCGCGGCTTAGCGCGATTATCGTCGCCGCCCCGCGCAAGTCGCCGCCCGCAAGCGTCGCGTCCGCGGACTCCATCGCCACGTCCGCGCCCGTTCCGATGGCGATTCCCACATCGGCGCGCGCAAGGGCGGGGGCGTCGTTCACCCCGTCGCCCACCATCGCCACAGTCTTGCCGTCCGCCTGCAGGCTTTCGATGAAATCCGCCTTGTCGGACGGCAGCAGCCCCGCTTCCGCGCGCTCGATTCCCACTTGCTTGGCTATCGCGGACGCCGCCAGCGCGTTGTCGCCGGTGAGCATGACGACATCCAAGCCGAGCCGCATCATCTGCGCGACCGCGTCCGCCGCATGCGGCTCCAGCGTGTCCGAGATGCCGATTACGCCGAGCGCCGCGCCGCCGGACGCCGCGAACGCAACCGCCCGCCCGTCCGCCGACATATGCTCGGCGCGCTCGCGCATGTCCGGCGGAATGGCGATTCCCAGCTCGTCCAAAAGCCGCGCGTTTCCCACTGCGACGGGGGCGCCGTCCAGATTGGCGACGACGCCCGCGCCGGGAATCGCGCGGAAGTCGGCGGACTCTTCCAAATCAAGCCCGCGCTCGGCGGCGGACTCGGCTATCGCCGCGCCCAGCGGATGCTCGGAGGCGCGCTCGACCGACGCCGCCAGCGCGATTAGGGCGTCCTCGCCGAACTCCGGCGCGTAAACCTCCGACACCGACGGACGCCCCCGCGTGAGCGTCCCCGTCTTGTCCAGCGCCACGACGTCCACTTTGTGGGCGGTCTCCAGCGCCTCCGCGCTCCGTATCAGCGCGCCGAACTCCGCGCCCTTGCCGGTCGCCACCATTATCGCGGTCGGCGTCGCCAGCCCCATCGCGCAGGGGCAGGCGATTATCAGCACGGCGACGGCGGCGAGTATGGCGCTGGCGTAGGCGGGCGCCGGCCCAAGCGCCAGCCAGACGGCGAACACGGCGGCGGCGAAGGCGATGACGGCGGGGACGAACCACGCCGAAACCGCGTCCGCCAGCCGCTGAATGGGCGCTTTGGAACCCTGCGCCTCTTCCACAAGACGGATGATTCCCGACAGCATCGTGTCGCGCCCCACGCGGACGACTTCGAACGAAAACGCCCCCCCGCCGTTGATTGTGGCGGCGTAAACCTCGCTTCCGGCGCGCTTTTCCACGGGGACGCTCTCGCCGGTGAGCATGGATTCATCGACTCCGGACGCGCCGGAAATCACAACCCCGTCCGCCGAAATCCGCTCGCCGGGGCGCACGATTGCGGTGTCGCCGACGGCTATCTCGTCTATGGGGACGTCCATCTGCTCGCCGCCGCGGACGATTCTGGCGCTTTCGGGGCGCAAACTAGCCAGGGCGCGGACTGCGTCGGACGCCCGCCGCTTCGCGCGCGCTTCCATGAACCTGCCGAAAAGCGTCAAGCCGATTATGGCGGTGGACGTGTCAAAGTAAGTGTGCGCCGCGCGCCCGGCGAACAGGGCGGAATCGGCGAACAGCGTCGCGAAGGCGCTGTATCCGTATGCGACGGACGTCCCAACCGCTATCAGGGTGTTCATGTTGGAAGTGAACCGCCGCGCCGCGCCCCAAGCGGATGCGTAAAAGCCGCGCGCCGCCCAAATCTGAACGGGGGTGGCGAGCGCCCACAGAGCGAACTCCATCCGAAACGGCAGCCAATCCAAGACGGCGGGGAACGCCATGAGCGCCATGATGAGCGCGGACGCCGCCAAACTGAGCGCGAACTTCGCCCTGAGCCCGCCGGTTTCGCTCGGATAGTCCGAATCGTCCCCGTCCGCGATTACGGCGGACACCGAGTAGCCCGCGTCTTCCACCGAATAGCGCAAATCGGATATGGCGGCGACGCCGGGGACGTATTCCACCGTCGCGCGCTCGGTGGCGAGATTGACGGACGCGCCCGCCACGCCTTCCACTTCTATCAGCGCGCGCTCGACGTGCGAAACGCAGGCGGCGCAAGTCATCCCGCCGATGGCGAGCGTGGTCTTGCGCGACCCGACGCCGTAGCCGGCGTCTTCCAGAGCGTCCGCGAGCGTCCGCAGAGACGGAGCCGCCTCGCCGTCGTCCCGCAAAGTAACCGCCGCCCGCTCGGTGGCGAGATTCACCGCCGCGCTTTCCACGCCGTCGACCCGCTCCAGGGCGTCCGAAACATGCGAAACGCAAGCGGCGCAAGTCATCCCCGTAATCGGCAGCGCCATTCGGAAACCATTTCGCGCGGACAACGGACGCCTAACTCCTGTGAACAAGGGGGATTTTCGCGGGTTTCCGCAATTATAGCATAGGGGCAGTCCGCGAAAGGATGGGGAAACGCAAAGGCGCAAGGGCGCAGAGGGCGCAAAGGGGGGGTTTTGGGGGCGGCGGCGGTTTTGCCCCGTCTTTCCCGCCTTCCGCCCCGTCATTCCCGCGAAGGCGGGAATCCAGAGTCGCCCAACAACGTCATCCTCGCGAAGGCGGGGACAAGATAGCCGCTAGGAATCAGGCTTGAGCTGAAGCCAACGTGTCTCTTCTCCCTTTATGGGCTTGCAAGGGTATGTTTACGGAAAACAAGCGTCGCGCGCAACCAACGTATCCCTTCTCCCTTGATGGGAGAGGGCTAGGGTGAGGGTGTCTGCGCCGCTAGGCGCAGTCTGCCAGCCAGAAACATACCCCTGTAAGCCCTTTATGGGAGAGGGCTAGGGTGAGGGTGACGCGCGCAAGCGCGGCTTTGCGCGCGGGGCATTGTTTTCGGTTTCGCCGTCCGCGTCCGCGCCGCCTTCTGGATTCCCGCCTTCGCGGGAATGACGGAGTGGAGCGGGGAGAATGGATTTGTCGGCGGCGATTCACCCATCCCGCCCCATCACCAAATTGCCGCCCGCGTCCACCGTCGCCGAGTAGCCCGGAGCCGCCAGCGTTGTTGTGTCCGCCTGCTGAATTATCGCGGGCGTTGGCAGCGCCATGCCGGGCGACAGGCTTTCGCGGTCGTAAACCGGCGTCTCTCGCGCGCCTGCGGTCGGCGAGAAGATTACGGGGCGGAACGCGGACGGCGGCGGCGCGCCGGATTTCGCGGATTCGGCGGGCGGCGTCTGATGCGCGGCGGCGTCCGCTCTGGGAAGGCGCCCCAGCGCGGCGACCCGCAGATTCACCAGCTCCACCGGCTGATGCGGCAAGTTGTAGGTGTACAGCCGCTTGTGCAGTTCGTGAAAATTGGCGACCATGTCGTCGAGCGCGGCGGGCGTCATGTCGCCGGCGGGGACTTCCACCGTTATCTCCCATCCCTGATGGCGATAGCGCAAGTCCGCGGAGCGCGTTACGACCCGCGCCGATTCCGGGACGCCCTCGCGCGCCAGCCAGTCGGCGGCTTCGCGCTCAAGGCGGCTGTACGCCGCCGCCATCTCCGCCGGCGTCGGCTCGCCGCCGTGAACGAACGTCTGCACGTAGTCGTTCCGCAAATCCGTGAACAGCAAGCCGTAGCTGGACAACGCTCCGGGCGTCGGCGGGATGATTACCGTTTCGATTCCGAGAAGGGACGCCAGGGCGCAGGCATGCAGCGGACCCGCGCCGCCGAAGGCGACTAGGGCGAAGTCCGCCGGGTCGAGTCCGCGCCCGATGGACACCGCCCGCATCGCGCCCGCCATGTTGTTGTCGGCGATTTCGATTATGCCGGCGGCGGCTTCCTCCGCGCTCATGCCGAGCGGCTCCGCGACGCGCTCGCGGATAGCCCGCCGCGCCAATTCCGCGTCCAAAGCCAGCTCGCCGCCCAGCAGACGGGTTGGCAGATGCCCCAGAATCAGGCGCGCGTCCGTGACTGTGGGCGCGTCCCCGCCGAGTCCGTAGCAGGCGGGGCCCGGATCCGCCCCCGCGCTTTCGGGCCCGACCGCCAAGCCGCCGGCGGACGACGCCCGCGCCACGCTGCCGCCGCCCGCGCCGATGGCGGCTATGTCCAGCATCGGAATCCGCAGCGGCAAGCCGCCCACGTCGCGCTCCACCGTCATATCCGGCTGCCCGCCGCGCGCCAGGCATATGTCCGCGCTTGTGCCGCCCACGTCCAGCGATATGAAATCGGGGAATCCGGCGGCGACCGCCACCCGGCTCGCGCCCATCACGCCGGCGACGGGGCCCGACAGAACCGTGTGGATAGCCTGCCGCGCGGCGAGCTCCGCGCCGGTGACGCCCCCGTTGGACTTCATCACGAACAGCGGCGCGCGGATCCCCTCGCGCGCGGACGCCGTTTCCAAGTCCGCCAGATACCGCCCCACGCGCGGCATCACATAGGCGTTCAGCGCCGTCGCAACCGTCCGCTCGAACTCCCTGAACTGCGGCAGGACTTCCGAAGACAGCGACACGGGGACGCCCTCGCCGAGCGTCTCGCGCAGAATCTCGCCGGCGCGCCGCTCGTGGGCGTCGTTGGCGTATGAATAGAGGAAGCAGACGGCGACCGCTTCCACGCCCGCTTCCCGAAACGCGAGCGCGGCGGCGCGGCAGTCGCCTTCGTCGAGCGGCGCCAGGATTTCGCCTGAGCGGTCGATGCGCTCGCGCGCCTCGAAAACGCGGTCGGGCGGAACGGGGCGCTCCGGCTTCTCCCAGCCGTAAATGTTGTTCCCGCGCGGGATGTCGTGCCGTCCGATTTCCAAAACGTACTTGAAGCCGGCGGTGGTCAGCAGCCCCACGCTCGCCGGACGCCGCTCGATGACGGCGTTCGTGGCGATGGTGGTGCCGTGAAACAGCCGCAGGATTTCGCTCGGAGCCGCGCCCGCCCGCTCCATCCCCCGCCGAACGCCGGCGATGAAGCCGTCCGCGAGATTCGCGGGCGTCGAGGGCGTCTTAGCCGTCCAAAGCGCCCCCGTCCGCGTATCCTGAACGACCGCGTCCGTGAAAGTGCCGCCTATGTCTATGGAAATGTTGTAAGCCATGTCGCCCAGATTCTATCAGACCGCCGCCCAAAATTGCGCCGCGCCGCCCGCCCCTGCTAAAATTGGGCAAGTTTGGACGCATTTTAGGATACGCACGCGGGAGACTGGCTGCATGGACGCGCAGACGCTGAAACTGGAACGACGAGACCTCACCGGCAAGAAGGTGAGGCGGCTTAGGCGTCAGGGAATCATCCCCGTCCACGTCTATGGCGCGGACATTCAGCCCGCCAGCCTGCAAGTGGACGAGCGCTCGCTCAACCGCCTGCTCCCCCGCGTCGGCTCCAACATCCCCGTCACGGTCGAGTACGAAGGGCAGGATTCCGAAAACATCTGCTTCGTGCGCGAAGTGCAGCGACACCCCGTGAGCGACGAAGTCATCCATGTGGACTTCATGCGCGTGGACGTCACCCGCGCCGTCAGCGCCGAAGTGCCGCTGACGCTCACCGGAACGTCCGCCGCCGTGTCCCAAATGGCGGGAACGCTGCTCCAAAGCGTCCAGTCGCTTCTGATAGAAGCGCTCCCGATGGACATGCCGGCGGAAATCATCGTCGACATATCCGTCCTGAGCGAACTCGACTCCACCCTGTCGGTGAGCGACATAGACGTCCCCGGCGACGTGACCGTCCTGAACGACCCGAACGACTCCGTCATGCGCGTCGCCCCGCCGCGCCTCGATACGCAGGACTTCGCGGACGAAGCGACCGAAGCCGCCGAAGGCGAATCCGCCGAGGGCGAAGAAGGCGCGGAGCAGGCGGAAGGCTAACCCCGCCGCGTCTCGCGCCGTCCGCCGTTCGCGCCGTCACCCCACCCGGTGCGGCGCGAGCGCGGCTTCGTTCAGCTCTATGCCGAAGCCGGGCCTGTCCGGCGGGCTTACGCAGCCGTCCTCGACCTCCAGCGTATGCTTGAACATGCGCCCCCACATCGGGTCGGTCGAGCCGCGATAGTACTCCACCGTCAGCCCGTTGGGTATGGCGCAGACCAGATGGACGTGGACGTCCTGATTGCCGTGCGGCGCTATCATCATGTCGTGGGCGTGCGCCATCGCCGCCACTTTGGCGAACTCCGTGACGCCGCCCATGATCAGGCCGTCCGGCTGAAGAATGTCGCAGCAGCGCCCCTCTATCAGCTCGCGGAAGCCGTAGCGCGTGTACTCATTCTCGCCGGTCGCCACCGGAATCGTGGTCGAATTGGTCACGATGCGATGCCCTTCGTAGTCGTCCGGGTTGACGGGCTCTTCGAACCAGTAAACGTCGTATGGCTCCATCTTCCGCGCGATTTCCTGCGCCTCGAAGTGGCGGTAGGCGCAATTGGCGTCCACCATCAGCTTCACGTCCGGCCCGACCGCTTCCCGAACGACGCGGACGCGCTCGACGTCTTCGTTTATCGGCGCGCCGCCTATCTTCATCTTGACCGCCCGCGCGCCCATCTCCACGCTCGCCGCCATCTCGTCCGCGAGCTCGTTCAGCCCCTTGCCCTCTTCGTAGTAGCCCCCGGCGATATACACCGGCGCCTTGTTCGTGAACCCGCCGAGCAGCTTGTAAACGGGCAGCCCCGTTATCTTGCCCTTCAGATCCCACAGCGCGATGTCCACGCCGCTGATGACGCGGGTGGTGATGCCGCGCCGCCCGACCAGCTTGGGCTGCCAGAGGTTGTCCCAGACGCGCTCGGTGTCGAACGGGTCCTGCCCGACGACGGCTTGGGCGAAATGGTCAAGAATCGCCGCGCCGATTTCCTCCGCGCCCTGAACGCCCCCGGCGAGTCCGACACCGGTCGCCCCCTCGTCGGTCTCGACCTTCACCACATTCAGCCCGGCGGTCGGATAGACATACATGCCGTTCCGAATCGGCGTCTCGCGCTTCCATCGGTAAGTCTCCATCTTGACGGACGTGATTTTCATGCTCGGCGTCCCCCTTCCGTGAATGATTTTCCAATGGCAGACTACAACAAAAACCGCCGCGCGGCTAGGGGGGTTTTGCGAAAAGAAACGCGCCGCCGCCGGGCTTTGGGCGGTCAATCCGCTACAATGGACGCGGTTCGGAATCGCGGTTCAACAAAGGAGGCGCGGGGATTATGAGCGCGAACGTCAACCCCAAAGACAAATACGGCGTCACGCCGCTGCACTGGGCGGCTTACGAAGGAGATTTCAAGATGGCGCGGGGGCTAATCGCCGCCGGCGCGAATGTCAACGTCCAGAACAACCTAGGCTACGCGCCGCTCCATTCGGCATCGGTCGGGGGGCATGTTGATATGGCGCGGACGCTGGTCGCCGCTGGAGCGAACGTCAACGCCAAGAACAAGAGGGGCGAAACGCCGTTGCACGCCATCTTCTGGGGGGAAGACAACCCGGAGATGATTCGGACGCTGGTCGAACTGGGCGCGGACGTCGACGCAAGGGACAAAGACGGCGAAACGCCGCTGCATTGGGCGGCTAAAGCGTGGAGGTTGCGCTCGGATTCAAAGATGGCGCGAGCGCTTATCGAGAACGGCGCGGACATAAACGCCAAGAACAAAGGCGGCGAAACCCCGCTGAATCACGCGGCTCGCAGAGGACATGGGCGTATGGCGCAAACGCTAATCGCCGCCGGCGCGGACGTCAACGCGAGGGACAAATACGGCGAAACGCCGCTGCACAGGGTGGCGGATTACGGCGACATCGAGACAGCGCGGACGCTATTCGCCGCCGGCGCGGACATCAACGCCAAATCCCAATACGGCATAACGCCGCTCCACCTCGCCATAACAACCAATCCGGAGACGGCGCGGGCGCTAATAGCTCTGGGCGCGAACATAAACGCCCTGGACGAAGACGGCTACACGCCGCTGGATTGGGGCGGCTATGACGAAGATACGGAAGAGGCGAAAGAGGCGCGCAGGCTGCTGTTGGGCTAGGGGAATATCGCGGAATTCCCCCTGTCAAACGGCGTCCAACCGAAACCAAACCCGAATAGCAATCAACGCATCCATTCTACTTGTTCCACCCCGTCATTCCCGCGAAGGCGGGAATCCAGAGTCGCCCAACAACGTCATCCTCGCGGAAGCGGGGACAAGATAGCCGCCCGAAATCAACCTTGAATCCCAACCAACGCATCCCTTTTCCCTTTATGGCAGAAGGCTAGGGTGAAGGCGCCCGCTCCGCCAGGCGCAGTTTCGCGCGCGGACGCCCCCGCCTTTCGCCAATTTCAGACGAACCGCCCGCCGCCCGCCGCCGATATGATATAATGGACGCGCGCCAACAAAGGAGCCGCGATATGACCGACCAAATCCAAGAACCGACGGAGTTGTCCGTATCCAACTTGGGACCGGTAGAGAGTGCCAACATCGAGTTGCGCCCGCTCACCGTATTCGTGGGCCCCAGCAACACCGGCAAATCCTACGTCGCGATGCTGATATACGCGCTTCACAACTTCTTCGCCGCCTACGCGAACGGCAGAAGGGGCGCTGAACGTCTTGACCTATCCCAAAACGACATTGACCGCATCCATGAATGGGCAAACTCCTCGTTGCCACGCGCAACTGCTGAGGGGAACGCGGAATACCGCCCGCATAAGATGCCCGACGCCGTTGCGGAGGTCGTGAATCGCAGCCTAAGAGACACGGCGCGCATGGGCGAGCCGCTGAGCGATGAGGTAGTCAGATGCTTCGGAATGGAGCGGGCGTCCAATCTGATGCGATACCCGTATGGCGGCAAATCGCTGTTTTCCATTCGCGGAAGCGTGGACGACGAAAACGGACGCAACAAGCGCTTCCAATATGAAATGGAGCTGACGGACGGAGGCGCTCGCCTAACGTCGTCCATTCCCGAAACCGCGTTTGCTCGGATAAACCCATATATCTATCCCTTCTGGCATTTCCAATCCATGACGGAAGAATTCCAAGAAGGAAGAGAAGAAACGGCGCGCTACCTCATCTCCAATATCGTGAGAGAATCGATATCCGGAATGGTTCGCCCATTCAGTCATCCGGCTCGCTACCTGCCCGCCGACCGAGCGGGCGTAATGCACGCCCATCAAGTGGCTGTGCGGGGCGCGATAGATAGCGCGACGCGCGTGGGATTGCGCCGGGACGATTCGCCGGCGCCCATGCTCTCAGGCGCGCTGGGCGACTTCCTGCAGGGACTAATCACTCTGGCGGTACCGCTATATAGAAAACGAGACTTGAACGAAAGCATCGTCCGGCGCATTGAAAAATCGCTCATGCGCGGCGAAGCGCGGGTTAAAGCGTCACCCACGGGCTACCCGTCGTTCTTCTATCGTCCCGACGGCTGGGAGCGCGACCTGCCGCTGATGAACGCGTCCTCTATGGTGTCCGAGATAGTCCCCGTCGTCCTGTATCTGCGCCACTTCGTTCAGCCTGGCGGCCTGCTCATCATTGAAGAGCCGGAATCGCATCTGCACCCCGCGATGCAGGTGAAGTTCATCCGCCTGCTCGCCGCGGCTGTTCAAGAGGGCGTCCGCATCCTAATCACCACCCACAGCGAATGGGTTCTGGAGGAACTCGCCAACTTGGTTAGGATGTCCGCCCTTCCCGAAGACAAGCGCGGAAGGCTGGAAGACCCCGACATATCCCTGCGTCCGGATCAGGTGGGCGTATGGCTGTTCGAGCTCGGCGGCGAAACGGGCGGCGCGAATGTCCGCGAAATCAAATTGGACGAAGACATAGCCGCCTTTCCGTCCGGCTTTACCCTAATCACCGAAGAACTCTACAACCGCTGGGGGGACATAGACTCCCGAACGCAGGATTGGAATGACCGCAACAGCGATTGACGCCATACGCGACAAGACTGACCCGAAATGCCGCGCGGACAAATGCGAGGACAGCGGCTGTTCGTTGTCCATGTCGGGAGCGCCGTCGCCAAGCGCGCTGATTAGTCTAGAGCATCCCGCCGCCCCCGCCGAAGTCGGACAGCCCCATTGCGACTTCTTGTTCGTCGGCGGGCATGACGAAGCCCCTCCGCTGGTCGCGCCAATCGAGCTCACTACGGGAAGGAAAAGAGCCTACGTGCTTCTGCGGCAAATAAAAGGCGGCGTTTCCGCGGCGGACAGCCTGTTGCCTCCCGGAATCGCGTTCAGATTTCGCCCAATCGCCGCGCGCGAGCGCGAGCTTCACAGAAGGGAGATAGACATATTGCGCGCGAACCCGGTCGTTTTTCGAGGCAAAACCGAACGAATCACATTGGTCAGTTGCGGCTCGAATCTAGGGGAGGCGCTGGGTCCTTGAAAAGACGGCTTGCGCTCTATCCAACTAAGCGCGAACAACCCCCATTTGACATCCCTTTCCCATGCCGTTACACTTGCCCCGACTCACATAAACATATCCACTGCCTTGGGGGGAGCTTGGTACTAGCCGGGCTGAGAGGGCGGCCATCGCAAAAGCCGTCGACCCCTGTAACCTGATCTGGGTAATGCCAGCGTAGGGACGGGCTGTCGTCGGCAAGAAGACGATTTCGCTACCGCCCATCGCATCCGTCAGGTGGGCGGTTTCGCTTTTCCGAAAGCCGACGGACGATGACCGCATCCTACCCCAGCATAGACCGAAACGGCGCCGAAGATTCGGGCGCCGGCGACTTCGCCATCCGCGTCTCCGCGCTCTCCAAGACGCTCTATCCGGAGGGGCGCGCGTTGCCGGTTTTGGACGGGGTGGACTTCCGCGCGCGGCGCGGCGAGTTCGTCTCGATTATCGGACCGTCCGGCTGCGGCAAAAGCACTTTGCTGAACATCATCGCCGGGTTGGATTCGCCCACCGCCGGCGAGGTGTCGCTGGACGGCGTCTCAGGCGCGGGGCGGCTGGGGGCGGTCGGATACATGCAGCAGAAAGACCTGCTCATGCCCTGGCGCGACGTTCTCGGCAACGCCGTTCTCGGCTTGGAGATTCAGGGCGTCCCCAAGCGCGAGGCGGTGGCGCGGGCGAGGGAGCATCTGGCGCGGTTCGGACTTGACGGCTTCGAGCGCGCCTATCCGCATGAGCTTTCCGGCGGCATGCGGCAGCGCGCCGCCTTTCTGCGGACCGCCCTGGCGGGGCATGGCGCCTTTCTGCTCGACGAGCCCTTCGGCGCGCTCGACGCACTCAACCGCAGCCGCATACACCGCTGGCTCACCGGCGTCTGGGAGTCCATGAACAAGACCATCGTTCTCGTCACTCACGACGTGGACGAGGCGATTCTGCTCGCCGACCGCGTTTATGTGATGACGGCGCGTCCGGGGCGCGTGAAGATGGTTCGGCGCGTGGATCTGCCCCGTCCGCGCGCGGCGGACGTCTCGACTTCGCCGGAGTTCGTCCGCATGAAGGCGGATTTGCTGGCGGCTATCCGCGAGGAAGCGGACGGCGGCGGCGAACGGGAGGACGCGGCGTGAGGGCGCAGGCGGCGCGCTCCGAACCGGGCGCGAACGACAAGGGCGGGGAACGGCGTCTTGGACGGCTTGGGCGGTTGCGTCCGCTCGACCGCGCCGCGCTCATGCGCTGGCTGCCGTCCGCCGCCATCGCGCTGGGGATTCTCGCCGTTTGGGAAGTCGCCGTCCGCGCCCTCGACGTGCAGACGTGGCTTCTGCCCGCCCCTTCGGACATCGCCGCCGCCCTCTACGCGGACGCCCCCCTGCTCTGGCGGCACACCCGCGCCACGCTGCTTGAGATAGTCGTCGGCTTCGGCTTGGCGCTCGCCTGCGGCGTGGCGCTCGCCGTCGCCATCGGACTGTCGCGGACGCTGGAGCGCGCCGTCTTTCCGTTCGTCATCGCCTCGCAAACCGTCCCCATCATCGTCATCGCGCCCATGCTGCTCATCTGGGTCGGCTACGGACTCGCGCCCAAAGTGATTGTGGTGGCGCTCATCAGCTTCTTCCCCATCGTGGTCAACATGGTGGACGGGCTGAAGTCGGTCGACCGCGACATGCTGAACATGATGCGGACGCTCGGCGCGAACCGCTGGCAGATATTCGCCAAAGCGCTCATTCCGTCCTCATTGCCCTATCTGTTCAGCGGCGTTCGGGTGGCGGTGGCGGTGAGCGTAATCGGCGCGGTGATAGGCGAGTGGGTCGGCTCCAGCGAGGGGCTGGGCTATCTGATGCTCCGCTCCAAGCCGCAATTCCTGACCGAGCGCGTGTTCGCCGCAATCGCCATCCTGTCCGCCGTCGGCGTGGGCTTGTTCGCCTCCGTGGGGATAATCGAGCGGCTGGCGATACCGTGGTGGCGCGCGACGCGGGGCGAGACGGCGGCGAACCGTTGACCGCCGACCGACAATTCACTAGGAGAATTCAATGAAAGTCTCGACAATCAGCCTTCTAATCGCCGCCGCGCTCGCGGCGCTCGCCATAGCCGCGGCGGGATGCGCCGGATCCAGTGAGCCGGCGACGCCGGAACCCGCCGCCCAAGCCGCCCAGACGGCGCCGGAACCCGCCGCGCCAACCGCCCAGACGGCGCCGGAGCGCGCCTCCGTCAAGCTCGCGCTCGACTGGTTCCCCAACGCCAACCACACCGGGCTGTTCATCGCCCAGAACAAGGGCTACTTCGACGACGAAGGCTTGGACGTCGAAATGTACACCCCGTCCGCCCCCTCGACCGTGCTGCAGACGGTGGGCGCGGGCAGCGACGACTTCGGCATGAGCTACCAGCCGGACGTCCTGCTCGCGCGCAACAGAGGCGTGCCGGTGGTGTCCGTGCTGGGCGTAGTCCAGCATCCGCTCAACTCGGTGATGACGCTCGAAACCTCCGGACTGACGCGCCCGGCGCATCTGAAGGGCAAGAAAGTGGGCTACCCCGGCATCACAACCAACGAGCCGCTGCTCGACACCATGCTCAAGAACGACGGCTTGAGCGGCTTGGAAGACGTCGAGATGGTCAACATCGGATGGAACATATCCGAATCGCTCATCGCCGAGAAAGTGGACGCGGTGATTGGGGCGTATTGGACTTACGAAAGCATCCACATGGTCAACCTGGGGCATCCAGTGAACGTCATGCGGATGGAAGAGTGGGGCGTCCCCGACTACTACGAGCTGGTTCTGGTGACCAGCGAGGATTATCTCGCCGAGAACGAAGGCGTGGTCGAGCGCTTCGTCCGCGCCATGAAGCGGGGCTACAACGAAGCCATTGGCGACCCGCAGGCGGGGGTGGACGCCCTAGTGGCGGAGAAGGGCGATGAGATTGACCAGGACATAGACCGCCCCGGCGCGGATTTGCTGGAAGCCCTCTGGCAACTCCCCGACGGCGGCGGCTTCGGAACGCAGACGCCGGAGCGCTGGGACAGCTTCGTCGGATGGATGAAAGAGAACGACATGATAGACGACTCGCTGGTCTCGTCGGCGGCGTACCGGGTGATTGGGGAGTAGCGGCTAGGGCGCGCCGATGAAGGCGGCGGACGCCGCCCCCGTCATTCCCGCGAAGGCGGGAATCCAGAATCGCCCAACAACGTCATCATCGAGAAAGCGGGGACAAGATAGCCGCCCGAAATCAACCTTGAATCGCAACAGACAAATCCCCTCTCCCTTGATGGGAGAGGGCTAGGGTGAGGGTGCCTGCGCCGCTAGGCGCAGTCTCGAGCGCGGACGCTCCGCCCTTAGCCGCCGCGCCCTCTGGATTCCCCGCTTTCGCGGGAATGACGGAAGGGGCAGCGAGAATGACATAGGATAGAAGAAATGGAGAACAAAATGACCCTAACCCAAGAACTCAAAACCCAACACGCCGACCTCTGGCGGCGCATGACTCATCACACCCTTCGTCATCGAGATGGGGGACGGGACGCTGTCGGTCGAGCGCGGCAGGCGCTACTTCCTGCAGGATTACGTGTTCGTCAACGACCTGGTGGCGATGATAAGCGTGGGGGTGGCGAAGGCGCCGAACTTCGAGGCGGGCAGCCATCTCTACGCCTTCCTGTCTGGCATCCTCGACCCGAAAGCCGCCGCCGAAAACGCCTTCTTCAAGCGCGTCTTCGCCGAACTGGGCGCGAGCGAGGAAGAGTACTCCGCCGTGAGCGCGTCGCCGACCACGCAGGCGTTCGGCGACTTCCTAGCCCGAACGGCTCTGGAGGGGAGCTTCGAAGAAATCGTCGCCGTCTGCTACGTCACGGAGGGGACGTATCTCGACTGGGGAACGCGCCTTCTGGAGCGGGGGAAGCGCCCGTCCAACCCGATCTACCGCGAGTGGATAGACCTGCACGGGCCCGCCGTCCTCGGCGACTTCGTGGCGTGGTGCGAGGGATACCTGGACGCCGCCGACTTGTCCCCCGCCCAGCGCGCCGCCGTAGCCCGCGCCTTCCACACGGCGCTCCGATACGAGCATCTCTTCTGGAAAGCGGCGTATAATGGGGATGAATGGCCCGACGAGTAGGGCGTCCAACGGGGATGCGCGGCTTTGTCAGAATCAGGATTTGCAGGATTGTCTGGATTTACAGGATTTCGTTCGCCAAACTCGCGCTTTCCCGGAGAAAACGCGCGCCGGCGGAATCCTGAAAATCCTTTAATCTTGAAAATCCTGATTCTGACAAAAGCGCGCGTCTCGAAACGGCGAAAAGCCAAACGCGCCCCCGCAAGACCGCCGTCAATCATCATCATCAAGCCATTGGGAGAAAGAACAAAATGCGCCAACACCGCATTCCGCGCGCCATGACCATCGCCGGCTCCGACTCCGGCGGCGGCGCGGGGATTCAAGCCGACCTCAAGACATTCGCCGCGCTCGGCGTTTACGGGACTTCCGCCATAACCGCCGTCACCGCCCAGAACACGCTCGGCGTGACGGACGCGCTGGAGTTGCCCATCCCCCTAATCGAGGCGCAGATAGACGCCATCGCGGACGACATGGGCGCGGACGCCGTGAAGACGGGGATGCTCGCCAGCTCCGAAATCATCCGCGCCGTCGCCGCCCGCCTGGAGGCGCGCGGGATGCGGTCGGTCGTCGTCGACCCCGTCATGGTCGCCAAAGGCGGCGCGCGCCTCATCCGCGAGGACGCCGTGGACGCCCTGCGCGGCGTTCTGCTCCCAATGGCGCGCGTCGTCACCCCCAACGCGCCGGAAGCCGAGACGCTGGTCGGATTCCCCATAAGCTCGGTGGACGACGCCAAGCGCGCCGCCCGCGCCCTAGTGGAAGAGCTGGGCGCGTCCGCCGCCATAGTCAAGGGCGGCCATCTCAAGGGCCCCGCCACAGACGTCCTGTACGAAAACGGCGCGACGGTCGAACTCACGCGCGAGCGCGTCCCGACCGAAAACACGCACGGGACGGGTTGCACATTCGCCGCCGCCGTCGCCGCCGGGCTAGCCTGCGGGTTGAACCTGCTCCACGCCGCGACGCGGGCTAAAAACTACGTCAGCGAAGCCATACTCCACAACTTCCCGATGGGCGCGGGGCATGGGCCGCTCAACCACTTCTATGATTTGTGGAAACCGAAGGAAAGCGACCGCTAGGCGGCGTCCGCGCCTTTGCCAGAATCAGGGTTTGTAGGATTGGCGGGATTTTCAAGATTTCGCTTCGCCCGAATCGCGCTTTTCGCCATAATCGGAAATCCCGCCAATCCGAATACGGAACAAGCGCCGTTCCCGTCGAAAACGCGCGCCGCGAGGAATCCTGAAAATCCTATAATCCCACAAATCCTGATTCTGGCAAACGCCTAAGCCCGCCGCCTTGCGGATTCCCGCCTATAGGCTTCCCAAGCGTACAGCGACGCGCCGGCGCACAGCAGCGCCACGCCGACCAGCAAGCCGCGGCCGGGGTCTTCGTCCAAAATCAGCCAAGCCAGCGCCACGCCCGCCGCCGGCTGGACGAAGTAGAAGAAGGCGACTGTCGAAGGCAGATACCGCTTCACCAGCCAGGCACTCGCCAGAAATCCGAAGCCGGCGATGACGAAGCCCTGATACGCCAGCGCGAACCAGAAGCGCGGGTCATCGGTGTACTGCGGGGTTTCGACGAGATAGCTCCCCGCCAGCAGCAGCGCCAAGCCGATGGCGAGCTGCCCCGTCATCAGCTTGCCTTCCGAGACGTTCTGGGCGTAGTTGGATATGAAGATGACGCGAAGCCCCAGCAGCGCCGCCGAAATCAGGCTCAGGGCGTCTCCGAGCAGCGTCGCGCCGTCCGTATTCAGCCCCTCGTCGCCCAGCGCGACGACCAGAACGCCGAAGTAAGACAGCGCCATCGCCGCGACGCGCCAGCGCGTGAGCCGGTCGTCGGGGATGAACAATCGCGCCAGCGTCGCCGTCCAAATCGGCATCGTCGAATTGAGCGCCACGCCGTGTCCGGCGCTTGTGAGGTTCTGCCCCCAGTTCATTATCGCCAGCTGAACCGAGAACATCGCGCCGATTACCAGTATCGGCTTGATTTCGCTCCGCGCCACCCAAAGCCTTTCGCGCCGCGCGAGCATGTAGCCGAGCGTGACCGCCATGCCGAGCGTGAAGCGCATCCAGCCGACTTGCAGCGGCCCGCAGTAATCAAGCGCCGCCTTGATGCTGACGTTGTTGCCGCCCCAGAGCGTGGCGATGAAGAGCGAGAAGGCGCTGGCGCCCGCCCCGGCGGGACGCCGCGTTTCGGTCGCGGTCGCGACGGCGCTCGGCTCGGTTGCGGTTTGGGAAGTTTCGGAGGGCAAGTGACTCGGATGGAGGGATTATGGGGGCGGGTTCGCGCGTCTTTGCCAGAATCAGGATTGGCGCGATTTTCAGGATTTTGTCCGCCAAACTCGCGCTTGCCACAGAGAACAACGCGCGCCGCGGGGAATCCTGAAAATCCTATAATCCCGCGAATCCTGATTCCGGCAAAATGGCGAAACGCAAAGAGGGGCGTCCCCCGTCGCTTTCGGAATGGACGCCCCCCGCGTGAAGTTCGTGGAGGCGACGGGCGGATTCGAACCGCCGAATAGGGGTTTTGCAGACCCCCGCCTTAACCACTTGGCTACGTCGCCCCGTCTTATGAAGCTGTTTCGCGCTCGCGGCGCGATGCTGATGATTCTGGTGCGGAGGGGGAGACTCGAACTCCCACAGCCTGTTAGGCCACAGCGCCCTCAACGCTGCGTGTCTACCAATTCCACCACCTCCGCGCGCGAATCCGACAGCGCAAACGCAATTATACCCTGTTCGCCGCCGCCGTGTCTATACCGGACTCGGCGGATTCCGCCGCCGCCGCCCGGCTAGGCTAATCCGCCGCCGCCTCGACGCGCCACTCCGGGCCCTCTTCGCCCGGCTCCGGCAGAACCTTGCCGCCTTCCATGGACCAGGACGCCGGACCTTCCGTTATTCTGCCCTCCACCTTGTCGGCGGGGACGCCGGTTATCTCGCGGAAGGCGGCGAGCAGGTCGGCGAGCAGGCGCGCCTTGACCTCTTCCGGGCGCCCCGCGCGGTTGCCGCCGTCTATGAAGTACGGCGTCGACCACTCCGAATCGTCGTCCTCGAAGAACGCGACGTGGACGAACTGTCTCGGCGCCCCCGTGGAGCCGCAGTGAATGTCCGTGAACGCCAGCGAAACCTCCCGGCGCTTCTCGAAATCCACCGAATCCGTCGGAACTATGCAGCGATAGAACGGCATGTCATCCCCCTTTTGCTTTTCGCGTTGTCTTGCCTTGCGGGCGCGAAGAACGTCCCCCGCGCCGCTACCCCTCGCGGTCGCGCGCCGAAACCACCAGCTCGTCTTCCGCGCAGCCGGTTATCCCGGTCCACAAATCGGACATCGCGCGCATCAGCCGGACGCGGGTTTCCTGGTCGCATCCCGGCGGAATCCGCCCCCTGAGCATGGACGTGGTGGAAACCTCGCCGCCTCGGAAACCGAACCCGCGCGGAATCTCGGTGAACTCCACATCGACCGTCTCCGGGTCGCCTCCGAGTATGGAAACGGCGACTTCCGCCAAGCCCGAAGCCAGCTTCGGGCGGATTTCTTCGGGAACGCATCCCTCTTGAACGATGCAGGTGAAATCAATCATTAGAGCGCCTCGCCGCGCGAGCGTTTGGGTTTGCGCTGATAAATATACTGCACGCGCCGGAAAATGGCAAACCGAATTCGCGCCCCCCGCCTTTCGCCACTTGACGCGCGCCGCTTACTTTCCTAACATTCCAAATACGAAACGCGCGGCGTTCGCCAACGGGCGGCGTCCGCGCGCCAAACAAGCGCATCGCGGCGGCGGCGGGGATTCATGTTCATAGACCTTCACACCCACTCGGTATCATCGGACGACTCGCGCGCCACCGTCGAGCAGTATGTCAAATGGATAGGCGTTCTGCGCCGGAAGGGAATCGTCATAGACGGCTTCGTACTCACCGAGCATCGCAAGTTCGACTACGACAAGGACTACTCCGAGCTGGCGGCGGCGAACGACATCTTGATAATGAAGGGGTCCGAGCTGGACACCAACATGGGGCATTTCCTGGTCTATGGCGTCACGCCGGCGCTGACGGACGCGGTGGATTTCTCGGACGTCCACATGGACGCCATGGAGCTTGTCCGCGCGGCGGAGGCGAACGGCGCGATAGCGTTGCCGGCGCATCCGGGACGGTTCGGAATCGGGTTCTGCGAGTTCGCCGACGACTGCGGCGACCTGCATGCGATAAGGGCGGCGGAGGGGCTGAACGGCTCCAACCGCCCCGGCGAGCAGGAGCGCGCCGAAGAGTTGATACAGCGTCTCGGCTTGCCCGCCACCGGCGGCAGCGACGCCCATCTGGTCAGTGCCATCGGCAAGTGCATGACGCGGTTCGACAACGCCGTGCTGAACGAAACCGATCTGGTGCGCGAGTTGCGCTCCGGCAAGTTCGGCGCGGTTCTGGCAATCAAAAAGTAGAGGAGCCGCAAACCGAAAATGACAACCGAAGACACCGAAATAAGGTTCGACCGCAGCCTGCTGGGGCTTGACCACGAAATCGGCTCATACGAAGTGACGCGGGAGATGATTCTCAAGTTCGCGCGCTCGACGGGCGAAACCAACCCGCTCTACTTCGACGAAGCCGCCGGGCGCGCCTCGGAGCACGGCGACATAATCGCGCCGCCGACGTTCTGCAACATGTTCGTCTCCGGCGTCACCCGCCCGGACATCAAGCTGGAATTCGGCGACGTGAGCCTGTTCGCGGGGCAGGCGATAGAATGCGTCGGCGCCGTCAAGCCCGGCGACACCCTGTCCGCCCGAACCAAACTCAAGGACGTGTACGCCAAGACCGGGCGCTCCGGCAAGATGGTGTTCCAAGTCTGGGAGACCGCCTTTTCCAACCAAGACGGCGAAGACGTGGCGCGCGTGCAGGAATCGTTCGTCCGCCGCAACAGGAGGCCGAGATGAGCGAAACCGAAATCTACTACGACGACGTGGACTTGGGCGACGAAGTCGGGCCCGTCGAGCGCGTCGTCACCGACGACCAGGTAATCGAGTTCACCCAAATCTGGGGGCGCGAAACGGGCCCCACGCGCTTCACCAGCCCCGAAAAGGCGCGGAGCGAAGGCTTGCCGGAGGCGATAGTCCCCGGCGCGATGAACATAGCCATCATGTCCCAGCTCATAACCGCGTGGTCGCCCACCGTCCAACTGCGGAAGCTGGACGTGGTGTTCCGAAGCCCGGTACTCCACAACCGCCCGATAACCCTGACCGGCTTGATAACCGACAAGGACGTGGTGGACGGCGACCCGCGCATCGAGTGCGACGTGACAATGGTGAACGAGGAAGGAACGCCCCACGTCATCGGCAAGGCGACGGTGTCGCTGCCGATTCGGGAGGGGTAGGCGGCGGGGCTGGCGGTTTCCGCTTCAGTAATTTCAGCGAAAAGGCGGGAATCCGGAGGGGCGTTGCCGCGTCCCCGCTGGATTCCCGCCTTTTGTCGCGACGCGGAATGTTCCCCCGAAATCGTTGCCCTCGCCGCAGCCGCGCTTGCGCGCGTCGCCCTCGCCCTAGCCCTCTCCCATCAATGGAGAGGGGATTTATCGCTCGCGATTCGCGCTTGGTTTCGGCGAACATGCCCCTGAATCCCCGCCGCGCCTAGTGTTCCATCACCGCGCCGCCGTTTATGTTGATGGATTGGCCATGTATCCACGACGCGGCTTCGGTGCAGAGATAGACGCAGAACTCGCCGGTTTCGTCGTCCGTGCCGTTGCGCCCGATGGGGGTGGACGCCGCCATTTCGACCCAGCGCGTTTCGCGGTCTATGTCGTCCATGCGGTGGGTGTCGACCGCGCCGGGGCAGACGCAGTTGACGTTGATTCCCATAGGCCCGAACTCGCGCGCCATGGACTGCGTCATGCCCACGACTGGCGAAGTTGGCGGCGTTGTAGGCGAGCGTGTTCGCGCTCCCCCGCTTGCCGGCGGTGGACGATATGTTGACTATCTTGCCGCCCGATTCCTGCTTTTGGAGCTGCGCCACGAACGCCTTTGTGCAGAGATACGTCCCCGTCACTTTGATGTCCAGGACGAGCTGGAAGATGCGGTCTTCAAGGTCGAGGACGGGGACGCGGTCGGGGCCCCGCGCGAAGGCGGCGTTGTTGACGAGCATATCCACGCGCCCGAACTCCGCGACCGTCCGGTCGATCATGTTCTGGACGTGTTCCTTGTTGGTGACGTCCGCCACGAGCGGCAGCGCCTTGACGCCGTGCGCCTCCACCTGCTCGGCGACGCTGTGAATGTCGCGCCAGCCGACCGCCTTCTCGTCGTCCGGGAACGACGCGGGGTCGCGCCCCGTGCCGGTGACGACGACGTTCGCGCCGAGTTTGGCGAAGCCGACCGCCGCCGCCCGTCCGATTCCCCGCAGCCTGCCGGCTCCGGTGACTATCGCAACTTTTCCGTCAAATTCGCCCATCGATAAATCCTCGCTTGCGTGCTGGTTGTGATTGCCGCGGATGAGTATAGCACATTGGCGCGGGGGGCTTATTCCGAATCCGCGAGCAGGCGTCTCAGTCGCGCTATCTCGGCTTCCGCTTCAATTCTGGCGGCGCGCTCGGATGCGGCGCGGTAGTCGGCGTCGATTCTGGCGGCAAGGGCTTCATCCCTGCGGCGCTCGGCGTCGATTCTGGCGGCGCGCTCGGCATCCCCCGCGTTTCTCGGACTCCGACAAGTCGCGCAGGAACCCGCCGCCGGGCTTGGATTCGCTGAAGCGCAGGACGGCGCCCTTTCGCCAGACCAGATGCAAGCCGAGCGCGGGGCTGTATCCCCGGATGCTTCCGTCGCGCTCATGGCGCAACTCGATGGGTTCGTATGTCCCATCGCCGCCTAGCCGTTCGCCTCTTAGCGGTTGGCTGTGGACGTCCTCGCCGCTGGCGTCGTAGCTCCATATCTCGCCGACGCGCAGATTTTGGCAGGCGCGCCGCCGCATGGCGTATTCGCGCGCGGGTCCGAACTTGGTCATCGCGTCGAGAACGAAATCCGGCGGCTTGCCCACTTCGTTTATGGAGTATCCGTTGGCGGCGATGATGTCCGCTCCGCTCACGCCGAAAGCGACCACGCAGTGGGGGACGAGGTAGGCTTTCAGGTCGTCGGGGCGCGCGCAGAGATACCCCGTGCCGCCAACCAGAACGCTGGGCGAGTCGCGGTATCGCGCCATTAGCGTCGCGAGTATGTCGCAGACGTGGTCGTGCATTTGCATGTCGGGCGTCTTGGGCGGGTTCGGGAGTCGGGTGTAGCGCGAGCGCCGTTCGGCTTTCGGCGGGCGCGGCGCGTCGGCGTCGCAATCATGATTGCCTCCGGTTGTCGGGGACGGATTCGCGGTTGGCGGTCGCTATTCCGAATCCGCGAGCTGGCGTCTCAGCCGTTCCAACTCCGCTTCCGCTTCGGCGGCGCGCGCGTTCGGCGTCGATTCTAGCGGCGCGTTCGGATGCGCGTTGTCGCTCGGCTTCATCCCTGGCGGCGCGTTCAGCAAATACGCGGCGCTCAGATTCCGTTAGACGCCTCTCGGCTTCATCCCCTCGCTTCTCAGCCGCGCTCAAGTCGCGCAGGAATTCGCCCGTCTCCGGGTCGAAGAAGCGCAGGATGCCGTCCTCCCAAACCAGATACAAGCCCAGCGCGGGGCTGTAGCCCCAGAGAGAGCCGTCCGGGTCGCGGCGTATGTCTATCCGGCGGTATTCGCCGTCCACCAGAATGTCGCCCGCCAGCGGGCGCGTCGTGGTATTCGCCGCCGGTGGCGTCGAAACGCCAGTATTCGCCCGCCAACAAGCGTCGGTAAATTCGGCGCTTGATTTGTAGTCCCGAACGCCGGTGGTCTCGGACGCTACCTCCAGAATGAAATCCGGCGGCTTGCCGACCTCGTTGATGACGTAGCCCTTGGCTTTTCTTATCGCGGCGGGGTCCACGCCGAACGCCACTACGCAGTCTGGAACCGCGAATCCGCTCCGCTCGTTCGCGTCGTATTTCAGATACCCCTCGCTGCCGACGAGCGTCGTGGGGTCGTCCTCATAGCGCTTTTTGAGTATGGAGTGGGCGGGGAGGATGTGTTCGCGTTGCAGCATGTCGATCTTCTTGGGCGGGTCTGGGAGTATGGTGTAGCGCGCGCGCGCCGTTCGGTTTTCGGCGGGCGCGGCGCGGTCGTCGTCATAATCATGGCTTGCCTCCGTTTGAGCGGAATGCGTCTCCGGTTGACGACCATTAGTATATCACGCCGGCTCTCGCAAATTCGCCCTTAGCCAGTCGCGCAGGGCGGCGCGCAATTCGTCTTGACATTCCGCGAGCCCGTGTTCGGCGTCCGGGTAGATGATCAATTCCTTCGGCTCCCGCGCCCATTCGTATATCTGCTCGGAGCAGCGCGGGGCGAGCGGCTGTCGGCGGCGCCGTGCGCGAGAAGCAGGGGGCGCGGCGATACGCGGGCGGCGCCTTGCGCGCCGTATGTCTGGCTCGACAGCGCGGCGACCGCTTTCACGCTCTCGCTGAACGGCGCGGCGGAGATGACGACCGCGCCGCCGAAAGAGTGTCCCACCAGCGCTATCTCGCTGTGTCCCGTCCCCGTCAGAAACGAGACGCCGGCGAGCGCGTCCATGACGCACTCATGCAGGACGTTCGGCTGGCGGTAGGTCGAGGCGCAGGGACGTTATTTCGCCCCCTTCAGCTCTTCCGCCAAGTCGCGGTAAACGCCGCCGGCGGGGCCGGCGAAGCCGCCGCGCGCGCCCCAGACCCAGACGATTGCGCGGGCGGTCTTGCCGGCGCGTTCGCCGTCTTCGGGCGGGGCGTGATGCAGAATGGCGCGAATGTCCCCCCGCGTGGTTCGCAGAAGGACGCCGCGCCCCGCTCTCGCCCCCCCGGCGCGTCCCAAGGCGCGACGCCGACGATGCGGATGGAGAATTCGTTGGACATGTCGAAACCGCCGTTGGCTTTGGAATTGCGCCCGTCCTCTTGGATATGGACGGCGCCCGCCCGCATTATGCCATAGATTCGGAGCGGCGTCAGGCGGGGGGCTTGCCTAATGGGCGGCGTCCTGCCGTTCCAGCCGGACGCGCGCTCGAAGGCGGCGGCTATCCTGAATATCGTCGGCTCCGCCAGCGCGTCGGCGAGTATCTGAAACCCTATCGGCAAGCCGTCCCGCGACAGTCCGGCGGGGACGGACATGCCGGGGGATTCCCGCTATGTTGGCGGGCAGGGTGAGGACGTCCGACAGATACATCTGAACCGGGTCGGCGGTCTCTCCCCAAGCCTGAAGGCGGTCGTGGGCGAAGTGGCGGACACTATGGCGTCGAAGCGGCGGAACGCATCCTGAAACTCCCGGCGGATGATCGAGCGTACGCGCTGCGCCTTCAGATAGAAGGCGTCGTAGTAGCCGGCGGACAGCGCGTATGTCCCCAGCATTATGCGGCGCTTGACTTCCGGCCCGAACCCCTCGGCGCGCGTCCGCTCCAGCGCTTCCCACATGGAATCGGCGGCGCGGTCGGGAGAAGCCGTATTTGACGCCGTCGTATCGCGCCAAGTTCGCCGAACATTCCGACGGCGCGAGTATGTAGTAAACCGCGAGCGCGTAGGCGGTGTGCGGCAGCGACGTCTCTTCCACTTCCGCGCCCAAATCTTCCAGCAGGGCGATGGATTCCCGCGTCGAGCGCTCCACTTCCGCGTCCATGCCTTCCACGAAATACTCGGACGGGACGCCGATTCGCAGCCCCGAAATGTCTTCCGCGCCCAAGCCGGCGGCGTAGTCGGGAATCGGGACGTTCAGCGACGTGGAGTCGTTGGGGTCGTGTCCAGCGATGGCGTTCAGGACGATGGCGCAGTCCGCCGCGTCCTTTGTTATAGGCCCTATCTGGTCGAGCGAGCTGGCGAACGCCACTAGCCCGTAGCGCGAAACCAAGCCGTAGGTGGGCTTCAGCCCGACCGCGCCGCAGAGCGCCGCCGGCTGGCGGATGCTGCCGCCGGTGTCGGAGCCGAGCGAGTAAACGCACTCGGACGCCGCCACAGCCGCCGCCGGCCCGCCGCTGGAGCCGCCCGGCACGCGCTCCAAGTCCCAAGGGTTGCGCGTGGGGAAGAACGCCGAATTCTCGGTGGACGACCCCATGGCGAACTCGTCCAGATTCCCTTGCCGACCAGAACCGCGCCCTGAGCGTAGAGCCGCCGCGCTACGGTGGCGTCGTATGGCGGGACGAACCCCTCCAGCATCCGCGACGAGCATGTGGTGGCGATTCCCCGCGTCGCCATGTTGTCCTTGAGCTGCATGGGGACGCCCGTCAGCGGCGCGGCGTCCCCGCGGCGATGCGCCTGTCCGCGCCCGCGCCTGCGACATGGCGATGTCTTCGGTGACGGTCACGAAGGCGCGGACTTGCCCATCCACCGCGCCGACGCGGTCGAGGGCGGCGCGCGCCAACTCGACGGCGCTCACTTGGCGGCTGTCGAGAAGCGCCCGCGCGCCGCGTATCGTAAGCCCGATGAGGGCGTCGGCGTCCACTATTCCAGCACCGCCCGGACGCGGATGAAGTCGCCGTCGCGCTCAGGGGCGTTGGCGAGCGCGTCCGCGGTCGGAAGCGAATCCCGCGCCTCGTCCTCGCGCATCACGGACACCAGGGTCGACCGAGTGGGCGGCGGGCGTCTCGCCGTCTGTGTTCACGCGGTTGAGAATGTCTATGTTGTCGAGAATGTTCGCCATCTGGTCGCGCATCAGGTCGACGTCGTCGTCCGACATGGACACGCGGCACAACAGGGCTAGATGCCTGATTTCGTCGGTGGTTATTCTGTCGGTCATGTTCGGCTCTTGGGGCGGTTGGGGATTCTCCGAAAATTGTAGCATGTCGCGGCGGCGGGTGTCTTGCGGGCGAATCGGCGCTCGCCTGCCACATTCCCCCTTTGACAACGCCCGCCTTCCCGCATAACATGGGTCGCATGATGCACGGACGCAAACTGACAGTCGGCATAGCGGGTTGCGGGACGATAGGGCGCAGGGTGGCGCGGAGCTCGATTCGGGCTTCGCGCCGCGCGCGGTCTTGGGCGCGATTGCCAGCCGCGACATGGAGCGCGCCCGGCGGTTCGCCGACACGCTCGCGTCCCCGCCGCCGGCGGTCTCGCTTGAGCGCATGGCGGAGATATGCACATAGTGGTCGAAGCCGCGCCCGCCAGCGCCATGGACGCCATCGCCGCCGCCACGCTGTCCGCCGGCAAAGACCTCATGGCGCTCAGCGGCGGCGCTCTGCTGGAGCGCGACGACTTGTTCGCGCTGGCGGCGGCGAACGGCGCGACCATCTACATCCCGTCCCGGCGCGATAGCCGGTTTGGACGGCGTCGCGGGCGCGGCGGCGGGGCGCGTGGATTCCGTCGAGATGGTCACCCGCAAGCCGCCCGCCGGTCTGGCGGGCGCGCCCGGAATCGAGAAGGCGGGGCATCGACCTGAGCGCCGTCCCGCGAGCCGACCGTCGTATTCGATGGCGACGCGCTGGAGGCTTGCCGTCTCTTCCCCGCCAACGTCAACGTCTCGGCGGCGCTCAGCATGGCGGGCGTCGGCGCGCGGCGAACCCGAATCCGCATTACGCCGACCCGACGGTGGACAAGAACACCCACGACATAACCGTGGAGGGCGAGTTCGGACGGCTATCCATCGCATTGGAAACTCCCGCTCGCCGTCCAACCCGCGCACGGGCGTGATGTCGGCGCTGTCCGCATTGGCGGCGTTGC
>CBDESW010000015.1:0-7846 GCA_965242675.1 Dehalococcoidia bacterium | reverse complement strand
AGTCGCTGGTTAGCGACCCAGACGATGGTCCGTGGAGTTTCTCTATCCCAAGCGCCAAAACTTCCCGAATCCCGGTTGTCTCGCCCGGAATTTCGTTATCCCTCAGAAGTCCGGTGGCAATTTCCAAATCGCCGCGCTCGCTCGCGCCGCTTATGTCCAAATCGGCGACGTACAACGAGTTGATGAACAGCCAGCCGCGCGATTCCACTACGACTAGCCCCACGTCGTTCTCGTCGCCGACGTTTCGATTCCATTCCGGCGCGTAACCGCTAACCAGTTCTGTGTCTTCGCCATCGTTTCTTACGTAATGGCTGTACTGTCCGTTTTGCCTCACCGCTACATAAGACAAGTCGCCGCCCGAATCATGGCGAAGTATGAATCCCACGCTCCAATCGCCAACGCTGGAGGAGTACGGAACCCCGAAATAAGCGTTGACGTCAAAGTTGCGGACGTCCTCAAGGACGGTGATGGTCTCTATGTATTCGTCGTCGTCATGCGGAAGTTCCCCGCTTTCCAAGTAGAAATACCCGGGACCCGTCTCTGCCTCGCTAGTCGGCGTAACCCGCGCGACGCTCTGACCCATGGATAGGGTGTCAAGACGGGTTTTCACCTCGTTTATCGCAACGGCTAGGTTTATTCCCTCTATGTTGACGCCCTGCAAACCTATATCTCGATAGACGAACGTGTTTACCCCAATCACCTCGCCCGCTCCGTTGAACAGCGGACCGCCGCTGTTGCCGGGGTTTACGGCAGCGTCGGTCTGTATGTGGTCGACGCCGTTGAAATCGCGAACGGACGACGCCACGCCACGCGTTATGGTTGGCGAGTCGCCGACTATGTAGCTTATGGGGAATCCGACTGCGACCACGTCCTCCCCAATTGAAACGCTATCAGAGTCGCCCATGTCCAGGACTGTGAAGGCGATGGCGTCGTCTATATCCACAATGGCGAGGTCGGCGATGGCGTCCACGCCGAGAACGCGCCCGTCGTAACTTCCCGCGCCGGGAATTCTCACAGTAACGCGGGTATGGACGCCGACAACGTGTTCGTTGGTCACGATGCGTCCGTCGGGCGTGATTACAAAACCGGTACCAGTACCGTCCGGAGTGATTATCTGAACGACGCCGGGCGTGACCCGCTCCACCATTTCCACTAGGGTAGAGGCAACGGGCGTGGGCGACGGCGCAGACGTCGGGGTAGGCGTGGCAGTCGCCGTCGGAGTCGGCGCGGGCGTATGCGTGGCGGTCGGCGCGGGCGTATGCGTCGCCGTTGCCGTCGGCGTGGGAGATGGCGTGTTAGTCGCTGTCGGGGTTGGCGTATGCGTGGCGGTCGGAGTTGGCGTATTGGTTGCCGTCGGCGTGGGGGATGGCGTGTTAGTCGCTGTCGGGGTCGGCGTATGCGTGGCGGTTGGTTGGGCAATGGCGGTGGCGGTAATCTCCGCGACGACGGTCGCGCGCGTGTCGGGAGTCGCCGTCGGAACCGGCGTCTCTGTAGGCTGGGCGATGGCGGTGGCGGTAATCTCCGCGACGACGGTGGCGCGGGCGTCAGGTGTCGGCGCAACATTTTGGAGCGACGCGATGGGCGAGGAAGGCGCGGCGGGAGCGGGTTCGCCGCAAGCGAGCGCGATGAGCGAAACGCAGACTGCGAAGGCGAGCGAGAGCGAGCGAAAGGCGCGAATCATCGACATTGAAATTCCTTCTTGGCTGGACGCCGTCGCGCCGCGCTTGCGGGGCTTGAATTTTTATGGCGCGCCGAATTGTAGCACACGCGCCGCCCCGCGCGGAATCAATCCATGACGGAGTCGTAAACGTGAACACCGAGCCTTTCGGCGGCGTCTCTTCCTCTGTCGTTGATGGTCATTCCGAACGCCACAGCCTCCGTTTTCGCGTCGGGATATACCCTCGCGACAACATCGGCGCCGCGGCGCGCTCTGCTTACAACGTCCTCGTCAATATCCCAAGCCGACTTGGCGAACACATAGAAGGTCTCGCCGGTTTCGCGGTTTTCGCCCCGAACAACCAAGCCCTCGCGGGCTATCAGGGCCCACCCCTGACGGTCGATAGCGCCTCTCTTATGAGCGTCGTAAACGTCCTCGTTGAATTCGGAAGCGTCCGGGCTAGGGATGGGGCCCCCGCTAATGATCATCCCGTCTCTCTGATTCAGGAAGGAACTTAGGAAGGAAAAGATATGCCGCTCCATCCTAAACGCCATCCACCAGTCTTTCGCCCAATTTCGTTCCGCATCCCGTTTTGTCATTTTGTCGTCTCGCCTTTCCAAGAAGTTTGCGCCGCCTCGCTGATTATAGCATGTCCGCCGCCGCCGCCGATTGCGCGCGCCGAGCCGCCGCCCGCCGACAGCGATGGGAGGCGGGCTTTCACTTCGTTTATGGCGACGGCGAAGCCGATGCCCTCTATGATTCTGCCGCCCTCGCGCCGTATGTTGGAGACGTTGACGCCTATCACCGCGCCCTCGCCGTTCAGCAGCGGGCCGCCGCTGTTGCCGGGGTTGATGGCGGCGTCCGTCTGTATGTGGCTGACGCCGTCGTAAGAGCGCTTGGAGGACACTATGCCGCGCGTGATGGTCACGGAGTCGCCCAGCGAGTCGCCCAGCGGGAAGCCCATGGCTATGACGGTTTCGCCGAGCGACACGCTGTCGGAGTCGGCGAGCGCGAGCGGATGGAATTGGCGCGGATCCGTTATGTCCACCACGGCGATGTCCGCGCGCGCGTCCACGCCCAGAACGCGCGCGGTGTATCTGCCCCCCTCCGCCAGCATCACCCGAACGGCGGAGAACCTGCCGACGACGTGGGCGTTGGTGACTATCAGCCCGTCCTCGCTGACGATGAACCCCGACCCGGTGTTGGAGGCGGTGATTATCTGGACGACGCCGGGCGATGCGACGCGAATCATCTCCGGCAGATTCGGCGCGGCGGGCGGCGCGGGCGTGGGCGTGGGCGGAACGGGCGTCGGCGTGGCGGTTGGCGATGGCGTGGGCGTCGGAGTGGGCGTGGGCGGAACCGGCGTCGGCGTGGCGGTCGGCGCGGGCGTGGGCGTGGGCGTATCGGTTGGAACGGGCGTCGGCGCGGGCGTTTCGCTTTCGGGCGTCGGCGTCTCTTCGGGAACGGGCGCGGGCGTCTCGCTTTCGGGCGTCGGGGCGGCGTCCGCCGGGGTCGGAGTCGGAATCGGCGTCTGCGAATCGGCGGGCGGCGCGGCGACGGCGGCGGTTGGCGCGTCCGGCGTCGGAGTCGGCTCCGGGGTTGCGGTCGGCGGCGTCTCGGCGGTCGCGGGCGTCTCGGTCGGAGTGGGCGCCGGCGTCTCTTCGGGGACAGTCGCGGGCGTCTCGGCGGGTTGCGCTTCGGCGGGCGGCGTCTCCGCGGCGACGGCGGTGGCGGTCGTGTTCGCGTTCGCCACCGCTGTGGCGGCGGCGGCGCGCATCAGATAGGGGCTGGCGGGCGGACGCGGCGGCGTCGTCGGAGCGCAGGCGAGCGCGATGAGCGCGGCGCAAAAGGCGAGCGCGAGCGACAAAATCAATCCGGCGCGAATCATCGCCAGTCTCTCGCTATCGGGGTATTTCGGACGAGGCTATGAACACGGACACGCCCAGCCTGTCCGCTTCTTTTCGCCCGTCAGGGTTGACCGCCCTGCAGTAAACGGCGGCGTGGGTTTCGGCGTCCGGGAACGCCCTCGCGAGAATGTCCGCGTCGTGGCGCGCCAGGGTCGCTTGGCGGGCGTCGACCGAGTTCGACGCCTCGACCGCCACATAAGCGCGCGCGCCGGAAATGCGGCTGAAGGCGCTGATTATCATGTCGGTCCAATTTATCCTGTCGCGCTCCCGCTCGCCGATTGCGCCTCTCTTATAGGCGTCGTAGAGCAGGTCGTCGAACTCCGTCGATGCTTCGCTGGCATGGCCGCCCCGGACGATGAACCCGGCGCGCAACTCCAGCTTGGCGCAGACGAGCGGGGTGATTTTGTTGACCATCTTCATCTCCAGCGTGTAGCCTTTGAGAATGTCCAAGTCGTGTTCAAGGCTCCGCCGCTCGCCGTTTCGCGCTAGCGAGTCATCATCGGCGGCGGCGTCTCTGAAGTCTTCGTTCATCGCGACCATGCGGCTAATCTCCTTTCCTCATCGCATTGTAGCATGAAACGCCGCCAAACGAAATTTCGGATTTCGCGGAAAATCGCTCGGATACGCCCTGCCGCTGGGCGGGCGCGATGCGCTAGAATGTAGGCGGCGGGCGGGCGTCTCTTGTCGGGCGGCGCCCACCCGTCCCATACCCTTCGCGGAGGGCGGCTTTCTCATCATGCCTCTCGAAAACATCGTCGTTCGCGGCGCGCGCGAACACAACCTCAAGAACGTGGACGTCACCATCCCGCGCAACAAGCTGGTCGTGATAACCGGCGTGTCCGGGTCGGGCAAGAGTTCGCTGGCGTTCGACACCATCTACGCCGAGGGTCAGCGGCGTTATGTCGAATCGCTTTCGGCTTACGCGCGGCAGTTTCTGGGGCGCATGGACAAGCCGGACGTGGAGTACATCGAAGGGCTTTCGCCCGCCATCTCCATCGACCAGAAGGGCGTCTCGCACAACCCGCGCTCGACCGTCGGCACGGTGACCGAGATTTACGACTACCTGCGGTTGCTGTTCGCGCGCGTGGGGCGTCCCCACTGCTACAAATGCGGGCGCCCGGTGGAGCGGCAGACGGTTCAGCGCATCGTCGACGACATCCTAAGCCTGCCGGAGCGGACGCGCCTGCAGATTCTGGCGCCGATGGTCAGGCGGCGGAAGGGCGAGCATAAGGACGTGTTCGAGAACGCGCGCAAGTCCGGCTTCGCCCGCGTCCGGGTGAACGGCGAGACGCGCGACCTTTCGGAGACGTTCGATCTCGACAAGCGCAAGTGGCACACGATAGAGATTGTGGTGGACAGGCTCGCCATCGGCGCGGGGTCTGAAATCGGGCGCGTGACCGATTCGGTGGAGACGGCGCTGAGAATGGCGAACGGCGTCGCGCTGATAGACCTCGCCGACCGCGAGGGCAAGGACGGCGAGATGCTGTTCTCGGAGCATTTCGCCTGCGTCCATTGCGGCGTGAGCCTGGGCGAGCTGGAGCCGCGCACATTCAGCTTCAACAACCCGCACGGCGCTTGCTCCACCTGCGCGGGGCTGGGCTACAAGTTGGAAATCGACGCGGATTTGGTCATCCCCGACAAGTCCCTGAGCGTATCCGGCGGCGCGGTGCAGGCGTGGGCGCGGACGGGGGCGGTCGCGCCCTGGTACATGAACCAGCTGGAGGGGCTCGGCAAAGCCTACGGCTTCAGCGTGGATGACCCGGTGGAATCGCTGTCGAAGCGGCAGTTGGACGCGCTTCTGCGAGGCACGAAGGGCAAGCGCATATCCATCACCCACAAGACCCAGCGCGGGCGGGTCCACAACTGGAGCGCGCGCTTCGAGGGCGTGCTGAACAACCTTGAGCGGCGCTACCGCGAAACCGAATCCGACAATGTCCGCGCCGAGATAGAGCGCTACATGTCCGCCAAGCCCTGCGCCGACTGCGGCGGGCGGAAGCTGCGCCCGGAGGCGCTCGCGGTGACAGTGGGCGGCGACAATATAACGGACGCCACGGACCGCTCCATCTGGCAGGCGCTGGATTGGATAAACGCCATATCCGGCGAAGCGCCGCCCGGCTCCGGCGACGGCGCGGAACCCGACCCGGAAGGCGCGCTCACCGACCGCGAAAAGGCGATAGCGGAGCGGATTCTGAAAGAAATAGAGGCGCGCCTGCTGTTTCTGATGAACATTGGCTTGGACTATCTCACACTGTCGCGCACGGCGTCCACATTGAGCGGCGGCGAGGCGCAGCGCATACGGCTGGCGACGCAGATAGGCTCCGGGCTGATGGGGGTGCTGTACGTCTGCGACGAGCCGTCCATCGGACTGCACCCGGCGGACGACCACCGGCTGATAAACACGCTGAAGAACCTGCGCGACCTCGGCAACACGGTTCTCATCGTGGAGCATGACGAGGCGATAATGCGCGCGTCCGACCACATTGTGGACCTCGGGCCGGGCGCGGGCGAACACGGCGGGCATATCGTGGCGTCCGGGCCGGTGGACGCCATAATCGCGGAGCCGAAATCGCTCACGGGGCAGTATCTGGGCGGCTTCAAGAGCATCCCCGTCCCCGAAGGGCGGCGCGCCGGGTCGGGCAAGTCCATATCCATGCGCGGCGCGCGGCAGAACAATCTGAAGAACATTGACGTGGACATCCCGCTGGGGCGGCTGGTGTGCATAACGGGGGTGTCCGGCTCCGGCAAAAGCACGCTCATCTACGAGATTCTCTACAAGAAGCTGGCGCAGGCGTTCCACCGCTCGCGCGAGCGCCCCGGAGACTGCGACGCCATAGAGGGCGTGGAGAACATCGACAAGGTGGTGAACATAGACCAGTCGCCCATCGGCAGGACGCCGCGCTCGAATCCGGCGACTTACACGGGGACGTTCACGCCCATCCGCGAGCTGTTCGCCACCGCGCCGGAGGCGAGAGTGCGCGGCTACAAGCCGGGGCGCTTCTCGTTCAATGTCAAAGGCGGCAGATGCGAAGCCTGCAAGGGCGACGGCTACATCAACATTGAGATGCAATTCCTGCCGGACGTGACAGTCCCCTGCGAGGCTTGCGCCGGGGCGCGCTACAACCGAGAGGCGCTTGAAATCGAGTGGAAAGGCGCCAACATCGCCCAAGTGCTGGCGATGACAGTGACGGAGGCGCTGGAGCATTTCGCCAACATCCCCCGAATCAAGCGCAAGTTGCAGACAATGTACGACGTGGGTTTGGGCTACATACGGCTGGGGCAGCCGGCGACGCAGCTGAGCGGCGGCGAGGCGCAGCGGGTGAAGCTGTCCACCGAACTGTCCAAGCGCGCCACCGGGCGAACGCTCTACATACTGGACGAGCCGACCACCGGCTTGTCGTTCGAGGACTGCTCCCACCTGATGCGCGTGCTGCAGCGGCTGGTGGACGCCGGCAACAGCGTGGTGCTGATAGAGCATCACCTAGACCTGATAAAGAGCGCGGACTGGCTGATAGACCTCGGCCCCGGCGCGGGCCACCGAGGCGGGGCGATAGTGGCGGAAGGGACGCCGGAAGACCTGGCGGCGATGCCCCACTCGCACACGGGGCAATACCTGCGCGAGACGCTGCCGGGGTTGCCGGAAGTGGAGCCGGCGGCGGATTAGGGGGGCGGGCGAAAGATATGCTAAAATGGCGCGGAGATTCGAGGGAGGTTTGAGAATGGCGAAGCGAATCGCTATGTTCAGCCACAAAGGCGGCGTCAGCAAGACTACCACCACGTTCAACTTGGGGTGGCAACTGGCGTCCATGGGGAAGCGCGTGATTCTGGTGGACGCCGACCCGCAAGCGAATCTGACCGGACTTGTGCTTGGCTACAAAGGGCCTTCGGAGCTTGAAGAGTTCTACGAAGTGGAAGCGGGGCGGAATCTGAAATCCGGCCTGGCTCCGGCCTTTGAATCGCGTCCGGTTCCGCTTGAGGCGGTGAACTGCTTTCCGGTGAATGGCAGAGACGGGCTGTTCCTTCTGCCCGGACACATAGGGCTGTCCGAGTACGAGGTCACTCTGGGCATAGCGCAAGAAATGTCCGGCTCCATACAGACGCTCCAGAATCTGCCGGGCTCCGTCTCATGCTTGCTGAACAGGACCGCGGAGAAATTCGAAGCCGACCACGTCTTGATTGACATGAACCCAAGCCTAAGCTCTTTCAACCAGAACCTGCTGGCGACGAGCGAATACTTCATTGTGCCAACCGCGCCGGACTACTATTCGGCGATGGCGATAGACTC
>CBDESW010000014.1:0-199668 GCA_965242675.1 Dehalococcoidia bacterium | reverse complement strand
TTGAGAGGGGAGATTCCGACGGAACTCGGCGACCTCTCTCATCTGGAAAGCCTGGACTTGTCCGGCAATCAGTTGAGAGGGGAGATTCCGACGGAACTCGGCAACCTTGAACGTCTGGAAAGTCTTTACTTGTCCGACAACCGGCTGAGCGGGGAGATTCCGACGGAACTTGGCGATATGAGATACTTGACGTTTCTGGATCTGGCGAACAATGAGTTGGTCGGCAAGATTCCGTCGGAGATTGCAAACCCGCGCCTGCATGAATTGGACTTGTCCGACAACCGGCTGAGCGGGGAGATTCCGATAGCTCTGGGCGACATGAGGTACTTGACGGGGCTGTATCTGTCCGACAACGATTTGGTCGGTGAGATTCCGTCGGAGATTGCAAACCTCTCTCTTTTGGTTTCGCTGTATCTGGCGAACAACCGGCTAAGCGGCGAGATTCCGCCGGAGGTCGGAAGCCTAATTAACCTTCATGGACTGAGTCTATCAGGAAACCAACTAACCAGTTGCGTTCCCGAAAGCCTGCGCCCAGTCCTTAGCGACGATGAGTCGGGCGAGCCGCTCGAATTGCCGTTCTGCGAACCTTAGCCCGCAACCACCAGACGGCTCCGACGTATTCCACCGAGGCGGTTTGTTGGGATATGTTTTGAGTTGGCGGGGCGTCGGGCAATCCTGCGCCTTGCGGCGCAGGATTGCGAGCGCTCGCCCTCACCCGTCAAGGGCGACTGGATGCGTTGGCTTCAATTCGGGCTTGATTTCCGAGTGATTATCTTGGCTGGTTCTATTCTACACTTTCGCGGGAATAACGGGGTAGAAACCGCCGCCTTCCGCGCCGTCACCCCCCATCCCCCAAAATCCCCCTCGCTCCGGTTTGCAATAGCGCGTTCGCCGCTTCGCGTCCCGCATCGCGCGGAGTGGACGCCGACGCGCTAATCTCGGCGCGGAAGACGCGCGAGCCGTCCGGCAAGCATGCCATTACGCGGATTTGTAGCGTTTCGCCGTCCCCGCGCGGGATGGCGTGGGCGGCTGCGGGGACGCGGCAGCCGCCGCCTAGCGTCTCCACGAAGGCGCGCTCGGCGGTGACCGCCGCCCATGTCGGCGCGTCGTTCAGCGGGGTTGCTAGGCGAATCATCTCCGCGTCGCCGGCGCGCGTTTCCACCGCCAGCGCGCCTTGCCCGGCGTCCGGGACGCATATTTCGGGCGGCAGGATATGAGACGCTTCGTTCAGGCGTCCGAGGCGCTCCAAGCCGGCGGCGGCTAGGGCGGCGGCGTCATAATCGCCGGCGGCGACGCGTTCCAAGCGCGTATCCACATTGCCGCGCATGGGGACGATTCGGATGTCCGGGCGCGCGGCGAGAATCTGCCCCGCGCGGCGCGGGCTACTTGTGCCTACGCGGGCGCCGGCGGGCATTTCGTCCAAAGCCGCGCCCCAGCGGTTCACTAGGGCGTCGCGCGCGTCCCCGCGCTTGGGGAAGGCGGCTATTGAAAGTCCGTCCGGCAGGGCGGACGGCATGTCTTTCGCCGAGTGGACGGCTATGTCGACGTCGCCCGCCAGCAGGCGCTCTTCCACGCCTTTGACGAACGTTCCCCGTCCCAACGACAGCAGCGGCGCGGCTTTGCGGCGGTCGCCGTCGGGGACGACCGGGACTATCTCGAACCGCCTATCGCGCCAAAGCGAGCGCAGGGCGCGGACGACCTCTTCCGTCTGCGCCATCGCCAGTTTGCTGGCGCGGGAGCCGACGCGGACGATTGGGGAATCCGCGTCCGTGTCCGAATCCGCCGTCATTGGGAATCCGCCGTTTGGGATGATTGGGCGAGCAGTCCGTCCACCAGCGCGCGGCGGGCGGCGGCGTAGTCGCCGGATTGCACCGTGTCCAGCAGGCGCTCGGTGATGCAGGCTTGCCAGTCGTCCGGCTTGACGGCGATTCCGTCGCGCCTGATTTGGGCGCGGACGTCGGCTAGAAGCGGCGCTAGGTCGGCGTATTCCAGGATGCGGCTGGCTTCGATTTTCTCGCGGAAAGTCCGCGCCAGCGCCGGGCTGGCGCCGCCGGTGGATGTGGCGACTGTCACTTCCCCCCGCCGCGCAACGGACGGCGCGATGAATGTGCAGAGATGGGTTACGTCCACCACGTTGAGCGGGATGTTGCGCTCGCGGGCGTCTTCGGCGATTCGGCGGTTCAGGACGTCGTCGGATGTGTCGGCGACTATGGCGATGAAGGCGGGGGCGAGGTCGCCGTCGCGGTAGCGCCGCCGCTCCCAGCGGATTGCGCCGCGCTCGGCGAGCGCCGCCACCGCCGGCTCGACGCTCTCGGCTATCACCGTGACGCTCGCGCCGCACTCCAGCAACTTGACGGCCTTTTCTTCCCCCAGCGCGCCGCCGCCCACGACGACGCACTCGCGGTTTCTGATGTCTATGAAAGCCGGATAGTATCTCGGCACGGTCGGAATCCCTCCGAAAGGCGAAGTTTTGGGGAATGTGGGATACAGTTTAGAGAGAAAATCGCGAAAGGGCAATTTTCTTCGGCGGTTGAGGTTTGCGAGCGGTTGAAGAAATGGGAAACGCAAAGGCGCAAAGACGCAGAGGCGCAACGGGGTTGTTGTTTCTGTTTTCACGGGGACGGCGTTATTGAGATTCGCGCTTGTTCCCGCCTTCGCGGGAATGACGGGGGGAGGGAGCCGCGAGGATCGTCCAACTTTCGCCCTAGCCTCCGGTTGGCGGGCGCCACTACAATGTTCCCCGCCATGTTCTCTTTCACGCTCAGGCGTCCGCGTTTCGGCGAATGGCGCGGTTGGTTGCCGCCGTTGGCGCTTGCGCTCGCCATGTTCGCCGTTCTCACAGCGCTGGGCGGCGACAGGGGATATTTCTACCGCCCGTACGCGATTCACAACCAACTCACCCACAAGACGCTGGCGATTGCGGGAAACCTCTCTTACGAGCATAACTTCCGCATGGCGACCCGGATATGGCGGGACGAAGACGGCGAGTTCGAATATCGCATGTACGGTCGCTTTCCCATCGGCGGCTTCGCCCTGATCAAGTTGGCAACGGCGCCGTTCGGGGACGACCTCGCCGCCAAACTGCTGGCGGCGCGGCTTCTAATGATGGCGGCGTTCTGCGGCGCGGCGGCTTTGGTTTATCTCTCGATAGCGCGAATCGCGGGCAGCCGATGGATCGCGCTCGCGGCCACTTCGCTCGGCTTCTCCGGGCTGAACGCGCTTTACTTCGCGGACGCCGTTTCCAACGAGACGTCGCCGGAGATGTTCGGCGCGGCGCTTGTCTTTCACGGCATGGTCGGGTTCGTTCTAGGGGGGCGGTTTCGCCAGCTGCTGGTCAAGGTTTGCGTCGCGCTGTTTCTGGGGGGGTGGCATGTTTACGCCCTGCTGTTGCCGTTCATCGCGCTCGGCTTGGGCGGCGAGGCGGTCGCGCTCGCTCGCGCGGCGGCGGCGTCCGGCGGCGGGGCGAAGGCGGCGCGCTCCGCCCTAGCCGCGCTCGTCCGTAGCCGATACGCCGCGCTCGCCGCCGCCGCCGTTCTGTTCGGTTCCACGCTCTTGGCGCTCAACCTCGCCAACGAGTACAACGTCTCGCTGGTTGACCTGCGTTCGTCCGCGCTTTACGCGGCGATGAGGCGCTTGGGGCTGACGGACACATACGACGCCATGCCGGAACTGGCGTGGGGAGCCTTCGCCGGTCGCCAGCTGCATCGCGCGGGCGTCGCCGCGATGCCATATGGGGTTGTCCGGGCGGTCGGCTACGACCTGCCGGAAGAGGAGCCCCTGATGGACGCGGGCGCTCCCGCGGCTCTGGGCGCGGCGGCGACGGCGGCGGGGTTGGCGGCGATTGCGCTCGTCCCAGGGCGGCGGCGCGTCTTGGCGGCGTCCGCCGTTCTGTTCGGGTTCTGCTGGACGCTGCCGATGCGCTACAATTCGTTTGACGACCTGCACGTTCACGAAGGGCTGTGGTACACCGCTCTGGCGCTGGCGCTGTTCACGCTGGCGCTGGTCGGCGCGCGGCGTTGGTTGGGCGGGCGTCTTGGCGGCGTCTTGGCGGTCGGCGCTGCCGCCCTCGCCGCGACCGTGTTCGCGCTGTCGGCTTTCCACGCGGGGCGGATGCAGCAGTTGGACGCGCGCCAAACCCAAATCGCCAAAGCCGCCCTGGCGGATTTCAGCGCCATTCGCGGGACAACGCGGGGAAAGCGCGTCGCCTTGATTAAGCCGGAGCGCGAATCGCAGGACACGGTCATAATCGATATTTTCGAGGGGCAGGCGGCTTATTACCTGTCCGGCAGTTACTTCACCCCGAAGTTTCTGGACGTCTGCGACCCGCGGGCGGCGGATTACGCGGTCAGCCGCTATCGGGACGACGGCAGCGCGCATCTGCTCACGCCCGACAATTCAATCGCGTTTCTGTACGAAAAGCCGGCGGAGCGGTGCCGCGAGACGCGGCGGCGCCTGGAGTCTTCGGAGCCGGCGGCGCGGTCGGTTTACGACGTCTATCTCGAAGACGTCCGGCTGCGCCATCTGAAAGCGGACTGCGCGGCGGCGGATTACAAAGCGCGCTTCTTCGCCCGCGCATACGCGGCTAACCCCGACGACCTGCCGGAGAATTACCGCGAACACGGCTACGAACCGCGATACGGTTGGTTCGGGGATCGGGGCTGGCGTTTCGACGGCGCCTGCCTGATGACGCTGCACATGCCGCGATACGAAATCGCCAGAATCGAAACGGGTCAGCAAGCCGCGGATGGCGAGTATTTGTGGAGCGTCTCGATAATCGTCCCGCCGAGCGATGAGACGCTGGCGCGATATGAAGGCGCCTATCAAGCCGTCAGGTCGTCCGGCGCCCCCGCCGCGCGGTCGGGCTTCGACCTGTATCTGGACGGCGGCGCGCTATACTATCTCAAAGAGCCGTGCGCCGAGAGCGACGCGCGCGGGAGGTTCTTCCTGAGCGTCCACCCCTCCGACGCGGGCGACTTGCCGCCGGAGCGCCGCGCGCTGGGACATGATAGCCTGAACTTCGATTTCGAGCCGCCCGCCGGCGCCGTCTTCAACGGCAAGTGCATGGCGGCGCGCGAGTTGCCGGATTACGGGATAGCCAGAATCGAAACGGGGCAGGACGCGCCCGGCGGCGGGCGGCTGTGGACGGCGGAGATAGCGGTTGGCGAATAGCCGCCGGCGGTCGCAGCCGCCGGACGGGGGAAGAGGTTGCGGAGTTTCTTGACATGCTGGACGAAAAGCGACAGCGGGATATGGTTCGGAAGCTGGCGGAGCGCGTCTCCGACCGGCGTGTTTTGGCGGCGATGGGGGCGGTCGAGCGCGAGCGCTTCGTCCCGCCGGCGCTCCGGCATTGGGCTTACGACGACTCCGCTCTGCCCCTTGAGGCGGGGCAGACCATATCCCAGCCGACCATCGTGGCGATGACGCTGGAGGCGATGGAAATCGGGCGCTTCGACCGCGTTTTGGAAGTGGGGACGGGCAGCGGCTATCAGGCGGCTCTGCTGGCGGAGCTGGCGCGCGAAGTGGTGACTGTGGAGCGCGTCCCCAGCCTGGCGCGGTCGGCGAAGGCGCTGCTGGCGGAGTTGGGCTTCGACAACGTCCGCGTGGAGGCGGCGGGCGAGCGTCTGGGCTGGGCGGAAGGCGCGCCGTATGACGCCATCGCGGTAGCCGCCGCCGCGCCCACCCTGCCGAGAACGCTGTTGAAGCAGCTGAAGACGGGCGGGCGGCTGATAGTCCCCGTCGGCGGCTTGGACAAGCAGTCGCTGATAAAGGCGGTTCGGACGGCGAACGGCTTTTCGGCGTCGGGCATAGTCCCCTGCCGCTTCGTCCCGCTCATCGGAGACGGCGGCTGGTCGGAAGAGGAAGCTTTGGGGAAGTAGCGAGCGCGAGAAATGGGAAATCAACGCAAAGGCGCAAAGGCGCAAAGGCGCGGAGGGTTGGTTTAGAGCGGTGGATGCCAGGGGCGCGCTCGGCTGTCCCGCCGCTCGCCCAAACGCCTTTTCGCGATTTTCCCAAATCGGTTGTAAAAACCGCCGCTTATTCAATATACTTGTTAACCGAAAGCGCAATCGCGCCCGCCGCGCGCCGGGGGCGATTAGGATTTAGAGGGTAGCCGTCCGCATGAGTTTCGAGGTGGTAATCGGGCTTGAGGTTCACGCCCAACTGCTCACGCGCAGCAAAATGTTCTGCGCCTGCAGCGCGGAGTATCAAGACGCGCCGCCGAACGCCGTCGTCTGCCCCGTCTGCCTGGGCATGCCCGGCGTCCTGCCCGTCATCAACCGCAAGGCGGTGGAGCATGTCATCAGAACCGGGCTGGCGCTCGGTTGCGAAATCGCCGAGCGCACCAAGTTCGACCGCAAAAACTACCCCTACCCCGACCTGATGAAGGGCTACCAAATATCGCAATACGACATGCCGCTCGCGGAGAACGGCGCCATTCCCATCGAAGTGGACGGCGAGACGCGAACCGCCGGCGTCACCCGCGTGCATCTTGAAGAGGACGTCGCCAAGTTGCTCCACCGGACGGAAGCGTTCGGCGACGGCTATTCGCTGCTGGACGTCAACCGCGCCGGAACGCCGCTGATGGAGATTGTCGGCGAGCCGGATTTGCGGAGCGCGGAAGAGGCGCGGGCGTATCTCACCGAGCTGCACGCCATTCTGCAGTACATCGGCGCGAGCGCGGCGAACATGGAAGAGGGCAACTTCCGCTGCGACGCCAACATAAGCGTCCGGCGGCGGGGCGACCCGGAGCTGGGCGTGAAGGTTGAAATCAAGAACATGAACAGCTTTCGCGCCGTCTTCCGGGCGCTGGAGTACGAAGCGCGCCGCCAGGTCGAAGTCATCGAAAGCGGCGGGCGAATCGTGCAGGAAACCCGCGGCTGGGTCGAGAACGAAGGCGTTACCGTATCCCAGCGCGTCAAAGAGGGCGCGTCCGATTACCGCTACTTCCCGGAGCCGGATCTGCCGCCTTTGGAAATCTCCCGCGAGTGGGTGTCCGAGATAGCCGAGTCCGTCCCGGAGTTGCCGCATGAGCGGCGGCGGCGTTTCGCGGACGCGCTGGGGCTTCCGGAATACGACGCCCGCCTGCTCACGGCGTCCCGCGGCGCGGCGGACTACTTCGAGGCGGCGCTGGCGGCGAAAGACGGCGGCGAATCGCCGAGCGCCGAGTTCGCCAAATCCCTCAGCAACCTCATGCTCGGCGAAATGGCGCGGCTGCTCAACCTGAGCGGCGAAACCATGGAAACCGTATCCGAGACGAAAATCGCGCCCGCCCGCCTAGCCGAGCTGCAAACGCTGGTGGACGGCGGAACGCTGAGCGCGACAATGGCGAAGACAGTTCTTGAAAAAATGTTCGAGAGCGGACGCGCGCCGGGCGAGATAGCCGAGTCGGAAGGCTTGGCGCAGATTTCGGACGAAAGCGCGGTCGAGTCGGCGGTCGCGGACGCCATAGACGCCAACCCGGAGGCGGCAAGGGCGTATCTGGACGGCAAGCGGCAGGCGATGGGCTTTCTGGTCGGGCAGGTGATGAAAGCCACGCGCGGCAAGGCGAACCCGCGAATCGCCAGCCGAATCGCCCAAGAGAAACTGGAGGCGATGCGCTAATGGCGCGCGGCGCGAACGGCGCGGGTTCGGAAACGGCGGTCGGCGGCGGGACGCTCAAAAGGCGCTTCGCCCGCCTGCTGTTTCTGCTCGCCCCCGGAATCGGAATCAAGCGCTGGGCGCTGCTGGGCTCCGTCGGCGTCGCCATCTGCGCCATCGGCTTGGCGTACTGGGTGCGGCGTCTCGGCGGCATCTACTTCGCGGACTTCCTGCCTTGGTATCTGGAGGGCGTCCTGCTGATGAGCGCCGGCGGGGGCTGCATCCTCGCCGCCATGTACGGCTTCCACCGGACGCTGAGCCCGCTGATATTCCGCGACCGCTCGCTCTGGGCGCTGACGGACGCGCTCCACAGCCGCCACTCCGCCGGCAAGGGCCCGCGCGTCGTGGCGATTGGGGGCGGCACCGGGCTGTCGTCGCTTCTGCGGGGGCTGAAATCGCGGACGGACAACCTGACCGCGATAGTGACCGTGGCGGACGACGGCGGCAGCTCCGGGCGCCTGCGCCGCGAACTGGGCGTCCTGCCCCCCGGCGACCTGCGGAACTGCATCCTGGCGATGGCGGACGACGAGTCGCTGCTGGCGGAGCTGTTTCAATATCGCTTCGACAAGGACGGCGACCTGCGCGGACACAGCTTCGGCAACCTGTTCATAGCGGCGATGACGGACGTGACGGGGAGTTTCGACCAGGCGCTCATAGAGGCGTCGCGCGCCCTGGCGGTGCGCGGGCGCGCGATTCCGGTGACGTCCGCCAACCTGCGCCTGTCGGCGCGCCTCGAAGACGGGCGCGTCGTTCGCGGCGAATCCAGCCTGCGCGGGAGCGGCGGGCGCGTCAAGCGGCTATCCATATCCCCCGCCGACGCCCGCGCGCATCCGATGGCGATTCGCGCAATCGGCGAAGCGGATATGATAGTGATGGGCCCCGGCAGCCTCTACACCAGCGTAATCCCCAACCTGCTTGTGCCGGGCGTCGCCGACGCCATCGAGCGGTCGGCGGCGGTCAAGGTTTACGTGTGCAACATAGCCACCGAGCGGGGCGAGACGGACGGCTACACGGTCGCCGAGCATGTCGCCGCGCTCCAGCGCCACACCAGCGCCGCCATAGCGGATTACGCCCTGGCGAACAGCGCGCCGGCGATTCTGGACGACCGCTTCGAGTCGGACGAAGCCGTGGCGCACGACGGCGCGGAGCCGCGCGGCGCGAAAGTCCTGCTGTGCGACCTCGTGGACGAATCCCACCCCACGCGCCACGATTCGGACAAGCTGGCGGACGCGGCGATGGCGATTTTGGACATGGGCGGCGCGGACGCGGCGGAGCCGGCGGAATGGACGGCGAACGGCGCGAGCGCGAACGGGAACGCGAACGCGAACGGAAAGGCGGCGGGCGGCGTCCCGGCGACGCGCCTGGAAGCGAGAGAGCGAATCACTAAATGACGGTCCTAAACATCATCCACATACTGGTTTCGGTCTTGCTCGTGGCGGTGATACTGCTGCAAGTCAAAGGGCAGGGGACGGGGCTGTTCGGCTCCGCCGACAACTCCTTCCGAACGCGGCGCGGCTTGGAATTGCAGGTGTTCAGGTTCACCATCGGCTTGGCGGTGGTGTTCATCATCCTGTCCATCGTAAGCGCGAGCGGCTGGACGACGGACTTGCTCGGAATCTCCGGCGGCTAAGCGGCGGCGGGCGCGGCTAACCGCGTCGGCGCGGGCGCCGGCCCGCGCGGCGCGCCGCCCGCGGAGACGATTTAGAGATGGTCATAGACTCCGAATCCATGCGCGCCGTCCGCAACGCGGTCCAGCGCGTCGGCGACAGAATAAACAACCGCTACGGCGGACTGATAGACCGAATCCGCGACCTGTTCGTGGTCGAACTCGTCATCCGAACCGTCCGCGAGATTTCGGAGGACGACGTCCCGCACATAGCGGCGGGCGTGGCGTACTACGCGCTGTTCTCCATCTTCCCGCTCATCCTGGGGCTAATCTCCGTGCTGGGGTTCTTCGTGGAGCCGGACGAAGTCCAGGGGCGCGTCGTGGCGTTCACTTCCGGCTTCCTGCCCGGCTCCGAGGATCTGATAAGCGCCAACATAGACGCGGTAATCGGCTTGCGCGGCGCGCTGGGCTTCTTCTCCCTGCTCGGCTTGATGTGGTCTGGGAGCGCCATGTTCGGCGCCCTGAACCGCGCCATAAACCGCGCGTGGGACATTCACACCGACCGCCCCATCTACATAAGCAAGCCGCGCCAGTTCGTCATGGCTATGTGCGTGGGCGCCCTGTTCGCGCTGTCGATGATATGCGCCGCCTTCGTCCGCGCCGTCGGCGAAAGCGCCATGCTCAGCGCCCCCGTCGTGAGCATGGTCGTCAACAACTCCGGGCGCATAATCCTGCAGGCGATGTCGTTCGCGCTGGTTCTGCTGATTTTCCTGATGGTTTACAGGTTCATGCCCAATACCAAGACGTATTGGCGCTACATTTGGCCCGGCGCGCTGGTGTCCGCCGCGCTGTTCGAGCTGTCCAAAAACCTGTTCATCATCTACATAGAGCGCACCGCCTACCACAACGTTTACGGCTCCATCGCGCCGGTGATGGTTCTGCTGTTCTGGGCGTACGTAAGCAGCCTGATAATCCTGCTGGGCGCGGAGATATGCTCGGAGTACGAGCGCATGAAGCACAACGTCGAGCGCGGCGTTCTGCGCCACCGCCGTCGCGGGGCGCGCCAACCAACGCCGGCGGAAGTGCGGAGCGAGTAGCGGGCGGCGATTTCACGCTTCATATCAGCCCCGCCGTTCCCGCGAAGGCGGGAAGCCGGAAATCCGCCGCCCGCGGTCAGCGGAATCAAAGCCATCGCGCCCCTGCGCCTTCGCGTTTCCCCCTTTTCCCCTTCCGCGATTTTTCCCAATCACTTGACCGTGAACTTTTGTTCGCCTATGATATAATCCAACCGAATCAAAACAAGCCCAAAGCGAAAGGCGTTCCCCCCATGCCGGCAAGCATCAACGAGAAGGCGATGAACGCCTATATAGCGGAAGCGCTGGAGGCGCAGGCGCCGCCGGGTTATCGCGTGGAAGCGGAAGCCACCGGGCGGGCGCGCGCCGGCGGAACGTCGCCGGATTTCATCGTCTCCATGCCCTACGGCTTGCGCGTAATCATCGAATCCGAATACGACGCGCCGGCGGTCAAGGACGCCGTGGAGCGGCTGGGATACGAATTCAACGACTACCAGATTCCCATGAAAAGCGTAATCGCGCTGGGGATTCCGCGAGAGATGGGGGCGATGGGACACGCCGAACGCCGCGCGGCGCTGGCGAGCGACGAGCCGCGCTTCTCCATGCAAGTGGTCACCGGCAAATCGCCCGACGACCCCGCGATTGGAGTCGTCCCCGACAAGCCGATTGCCGTCTCGCTGCGCGACGTCGTCCAGTGCGCCTGGCTTGTCGCCATACCCGCGCCTTACGCGGATGAAGTGATGCGCGAGGCGGTCGCCGGCATGTCCGCGACGCAGACCGCGCTCGCCGCCAGATTGGACGCCCTGCCGCCATCCGCGCGCCGGCGGCTCGCCGAAACTTACGGCGGCGGCGGCAGCGCCAACGCCATGGCGTCCGTCGCCGGCAATGTCGCCGGAACGCTGTTCAGCATGATTCAGCTGCACGCCAACCTCAAGGCGTGGGGCGGCTTGGAGGAAGCGCTGGCAATCGGCGACGCATCGCTCTGGCAGCGCGTCGAACCGCGAAACGGCGTCCCCGACCGCATCGCGGCGCAGTGGCGGATTATCGAATCCATCAACTACATGCCCCTATCGACCATCGCCGCCGAGATGCTGGAGGACTCCGACCTCAGCCCGCAAATCAGCGAAACCCTGCGGGCTACGCATCGCATGGTCGCGGACTACATAAACGCCGGCGTGAGCGCGACCACGAACATCGCCGCCGAAATCTGGCAGTCGCTGATACCCGACCGCGACCAGCGCGCCGCCTACTACACCAAGCCCGAAACCGCCGAGCTGCTGGCGAACCTCGCGACGCAGCGCCTCGCCAACCCAAGCGAAGCGAACTACAACGAAGTCTGCGCCGGAACGGGAACGCTCGCCCGCGCCACCGAAGAAAACATCCGCTTCCGGCACTACGCCGAATCGGACGACAAAACCAGCGTCCACGCCCGCCGAATGGAACATCACATCCAGCTGACCGACATAAACCCGCAGTCGGTATCCGTCGCCACCGCGAACATGGCGTCGCTGGAGCCCAGCGCGACATTCGAAACCAGCGGCATATTCGCCATCACCGCCGAAGGCGGCTCGCTGAACTTCCTCATGGAAGAGGGCGTCGCGGACATGCAATCCTCCCTAATCGGTCGAACCGGCGCGTCCGAGCAGGGGCTTGTCGTCAACCCGCGCTCGACTCATATCTGCTGCAACAACGACCCGTACTTCCGCGCGCGGGGCGGCGCGAGCAGCCCCACCAGCGCGAGCGCCATGTCGCGGTACAAGCGCGCCGCCGACAGGCGCGCCAAAGGCGTGGCGAACGCCCAAGCGGGGCTCGCCACTTTCATGCACGTGATCGAACACGAGACGCTGACCGCCGGCGGCGTCCACGGCAAGGTTCTGCCGCTCACCGCCGCCCACGCGCAAACTTATCAGGGCTTTCGCGTGAACATTGAAACCGAGTACAACGACGCAATCGCCATCAGCGTGGCGGCGGGCGAAGGCGATTCGTTCTCCGCCGACACCGGAATCCAGGAAATGCTGCTGATCGGAACGAAACACGTCACCGCGGCGACCGGAACCGATTTTCAGCGCAGAGAAGCGACCGGCGACCGCGCCGTGACTTGCGTCAACCTCACGCGCTCTTTCAAGACGAAACTCGAAGCCAAAATGTTCGCGGACGCCATCAGGCGGGAAGTCGCGAAGGGCGAAAAGCACGGCGAGATAACCGTCGGCTCCGTCGTCGGGACGTACTACCGCATGGAAGGGTTGGGGGAAGGCAGGCCCTGGTCGGCGCTCGGAATCAGCGGCGATTACGCCATCTTGTCGGAATCCGTCCGCGGCGGCGCGGCGTGGAACCCGATTTCCGGCGAAACCATAAAGTTCGCCCTTCCGATGACGACGCTAAGTGGCGTGTCGGACCATGGTCCGACACACGACTTGCTGGGACACGTCCCAGCAAGTCGTGACCCGCGCGGCGCGTTCCTGATGCGCCCCCGCGCCGACGCCCGAAACCGCGTCAACCCGTCCATGTGGGAGCTGGACGCCAAAACGCAGCTATCCATCACTTGCGCCCCCACGCATTACGGCGAGCCGCGCGGAGACGCGGAAGAGGCGAATCGGATGCTGGCGACCGCCGGGCGCTTCCACCTATCGCGCAACCTGCGGACAAGCGCCCAAACAATCGCCGTCTGCTACACCGAAGAGGACTGCATCGGCGGGCGGTCTTGGACTACGCTCTACGCCGAAGAAGACGCGGCGCGGGCGATAGCGCTGTTCCTAAACAGCGTTTACGGCGTCTTGATGCGGGTCGGCTACGGGCAGTCAACCGACTTGGGCAGGTCGCCGATTCAAGTCCGGGCGATAGCGGGCCATCCCATCCCCGACTTCGGCGCGGACACGGCGGCGGCGCGGACGGCGCGCGCCATAGCCGCCGAGAATTTCGACCGCCTGCGGACGCTCCCCCTCAAGCGAATCGCCCTCTGCGCCCTAGACCAAAACCGCGCCGAGATAGACCGCGTGGTCACCCAAATGCTCGGCTTGCCCGTCAACGCGCGGACGGAGGCGATGCTGTCCTCATGGCGCGCGCTCATGTGCCTGCAGCCGGCGGTGAACGCCAACAACAAACAGACGCTGGCAACCCTGTCGGCGGCGGGGATTGGGTAGCGCGTCGCGCGCATTTCCGCGCCGGTACACGCCGGCGCGGGGATTCTAGCGCCGTCAGCAGCCGGGCGCGCTGTGGTTGCCGCAGCAATTTCTCCGCGTTCGCAGTTTGCGCCAGTTGTTGGACGCCGCCGCCGCCAAAGCGCGATGCCACGGCATATCCGCGCTCCGCAGGTTGGAGAATATGTCGCGCAGGCTAGGGCGCTCGCTTTTGCGCTCGCCGTCCGAATCCGGGGCTGGGTTCGCGTTGGGTTCGCGCATGACTATTGCGCCCCGCCCCGCTGTCGGCGCAACATCTCGCGCAGATGGGCGTTTTCCAATTCAAGCGCGATTCGCTCGGCTTCCCATGCGACGCGCTCCTCTTTCCAATTCTGTATATACGCCCCAGTCGACGGGGAGTAAAGGCGCGGCATGCCTTCGTCCCAGCACAGGCTTAGGCGCAGTATCTCGCTGTAGCCTTTGAGTATCCCGTCCGGCTCGTCGCTCAGGGCGACGGGGCGATAGACGCCCGATTCCAGGCGGTAGCCGGCTAGGGGGAAGCCGTAGAGTTCGCCGCCCGTTGGGTCGAACAGCCAGTATTCCGGGACGCCGATTCGCTGGTAGATGAACGCTTTGCGCCTGACGTCCACTTTCGCCGTGCTTGGGGACGCCACTTCCAAAACCCAATCCGGCGGCTTGCCGGCTTCCCAAGGCAGATAGATTCTGCGGTTGGCGATGGCGTCCCTATCGACTCCGAAGGCGACGCAAATGTCGGGCGAGACGCGGACGTTCAGGTCGTCGGGGTCGTAGCAGATTATCGCCGCCCCCGTGACCAGCGTATCCTTTCGCGCGTAGAAGTCCGTGAGCCGCTCGTGAAGGAGCATGCGGATTTCGCCAATCTCGTCGTCTTGCAACATGGCGTCCTCCGGCTTGGGCGGTTCGTCCGGGTTGAAGTCCAGGCTTTCGTAGTCTATCTCGCCCCCCTTGTTGTATGGGGGAATCTTGGGGACTGACGCGGCGGCGGTTGTTGTCATGGCTTTATTCCTCCGATTGCAGTCGGCGCAGCATCTCGCGCAGATGGGCGTTTTCCGCCTCAAGCGCGATGCGCTCGGTTTCCCGCGAGTTGCGCTCAAACCGAAGTTCCGCCTCAAGCGCGAGTTGCCGGGCGTCCCAAGAATCGCGCTCCTCTTTCCAATTCTGTATGTACGCCCCAGTCGACGGGGAGTAGAGGCGCGGCATGCCTTCGTCCCAGCACAGGCTTAGGCGCAGTATCTCGCTGTAGCCCTTGAGTATCCCGTCCGGCTCGTCGGTCAGGGCGACCGGGCGATAGACGCCCGATTCCAGGCGGTAGCCGGCTAGGGGGAAGCCGTAAAGCTCGCCGCCCGACGGGTCGAACAGCCAGTATTCGGGGACGCCGATTCGCTGGTAGATGAACACTTTGCGCCTGACGTCCACTTGCGCCGTGCTTGGGGACGCCACTTCCAAAACCCAATCCGGCGGCTTGCCCGCTTCCCAAGGCAGATAGATTCTGCGGTTGGCGATGGCGTCCCTATCGACTCCGAAGGCGACGCAAATGTCGGGCGAGACGTGGACGTTCAGGTCGTCCGGGTCGTAGCAGATTATCGCTTCCCCGGTGACGAGCGTGTCCTTTCGCGCGAAGAATTCTGTGAACAGCGCGTGAAAGAGCGCGTGGATTTCGACGATCTCGTCGTTTTGCAGCATGGCGTCCTCCGGCCCGTGCGGCTCGTCCGGGTTGAAGTCCAGGCTTTCGTAGTCTATCTCGCCCCCCTTGCGGTATGGGGGAATCTTGGGGATTGACTCGGCGGTTGCGGTTGTTGTCATGGCTTCATTCCTCCGCGCGGCGGCGGGCGGGAGCGCGCGTTGGACGCCGCGTCTCCCAGCCAGCCGCCGGTTTGGGATTTTGGACGGCGCGTTACACCGCGGCGCTCGCCGTGCCGACTATCGCCACTACGCCGTCTTCCTTTTCCATCCAGACGGCGGCGTTGGCGCGTCCGTCGGCTTCGTCCGTGATTACCGCCTTCGCCGTCACCACGTCGTCGGGCCAGACTATGTTGGCGAACTTGATGTCCAGCTCGCCGCCCTCGAACCAGCCGCGCCCGAAGTGGCGGTCCATCAGGTCGCCGATGTACGACATTGTCATGCGCCCGCCGACCACCACTTCCTCGAACCCCAGCTCTTCGGCGGCGCGCTTGTCGGTGTGGTAGTTGGCGTTGCCGTGAAAGAACGTCCCGCACATTTCCAGGCTGATGCGATGCGGGTCGCCCTCTATCAGATCGCCCTCCGGGACGTTGAATCGGCGCGCGCCGCCCTTCGCCTTCGGGTCGCGGAGCGCCACTTTGCCGGAGGATTGCGACAGCAGATAGCTCTGGTGGTGGTTGCCCACCGCCATCGCCTCGCCGTCCGGCGACCACAGGGCGACTTCGGAATTGACCAGCGTTCGGTTGCGGTGGTCGTAGATGTCGACCACTTTGGAGGTGGCGGTGTAGCGCCTGCCCGGCTCGATGGGGGCGTTCATCTTCCACTGCTGGCGCATCCACAGGTTGCCGAAGGCGTTTTTGAAGCCGCCGCCGGGGAAGCCGCCGTCCACCGCCGAGAGCGTCATCGACGGCGCGACGGGCGTTCCGTAGGGGTTTTCGTCGTACCAGTCCGCGGCTATCTCCAGCCCCTCGAAGTAGTCGCCCAGCGTGCGCTCGTCCGCCACGAACTCGCGGGAGCCCAAGTCCTTGCCGATGCGCGCCTCGTCCGGGTCGTTGGATGTGTATGTCATGATGTTTTCGCTCCTAGATGTTGGTTGCCAGCGGTTGGCGGTTGATAATTGACGCGCTACAGAATCACGCCCTCATCTTGCAGCGCCGCTATGTCGTCCCATGAGCGCCCCAGCAACTCGATTAGGACGGTTTCGGTGTCTTCGCCGCGCGCGGGGGCCATTTTGCGGGTGGATACCGGGTTCTCGGAGTAGGCGATGGGCGTCTGCACCCACTTCGAGCGCCCCAGCGCCGGATGGTCGCTTTCGATTACGTAGTTGTTCGCAGTCGCCTGCGGGTCGTTGGGAAGGTCTAGCGTCCGCTGGACTTTCTCATAAATCAGGTCGCCCGCTTCGCTCAGGCGGCGCTCCCACTCGGCGCGCGGACGGGTTCTGAACACCGCGCCCATCTCCGCCGCCACGCGCTCGCGGTTTTCGTAGCGCGCGGACATGGAGTTGAAGCGCGCGTCCGTCATCCACTCCGGCTTGTCCATTGCGCGGCACATGGCGGGCCAATAGCGGTCGCCCTGCCCCATGGAGAAGGCTATCCACTCGCCGTCCGCGCACTCGTAGAAATTCCAGAGCGGGTTGCCCGCCTTGCGCCACTCTTGGCGCTGGAACTCGCGCCCCTGAAGCAGGCTGATGCCGTTTTGCATCCCGCGCGTCCATATCATGCTGCCGAGATGGGAGACGTCCACGCGCTGCCCGTGTCCGTAGCGCTCGCGGGCGATTAGCGCGCCGAGAATCCCGTAGCTGAGCATGATGCCGGCGGCTTGGTCGGCGATGCCGATTTGATACGGCTCGCCGTTGTCGGGGCCCGACCACCAGAGCGCCCCCGACCGCGCCTCGCCCGTGAGCGCGAACGCGGGCTTGTGGGAGTCCGGCCCCTCCGGCCCGTAGCCGGAGGCGGAGCCATAGACGACGCGCGGGTTGACGGCGCGGACGTCCTCATACCCCAGCCCAAGCCGCTCGGCGACTCCCTTGCGGAAGTTTTCGACGAAGACGTCCGACTTGGCGGCGAGGTCGAGCATGGCGCGCCGCCCCTCCGGATGCTTCAGGTTCAGGGCGATTCCGCGCTTGTTGCGGTTCATCCCCTCGAAGTAGGCGTTGACGCCCTGGGGCATGTCGGACGGCACGCCGCCCACGCGCCCGAACTGGCGACCGTGGTCGCCGTCGAGCGACTCGACCTTGATGACTTCCGCGCCCAGGTCGGCGAGCATCATCGTGGACACCGGCCCGAACTGCCACATTGTCCAGTCCACTACGCGGATTCCGTCCAGCGGACCGCGCGCGCCGTTGGTTCCGACCGCCCCGTTCGCCATCTTAGTACTGCCTCGACTGTCGCGAGCGTCCGCCCATGGCGGCGTAGGCGACGTCCGGGTCTATGACCACATCAAGCAGCGCCGCCTTGCCGGCGCCGAAGGCGCGCTCTAGGGCGGGCTTTATCTGCTCCGGGTCGGTGACGCGCTCGCCGTAGCCGCCGAGTCCCTGCATTATCTGGGCGTAGTCCGTATCCTGCGAGAGATACGTCCCCACGCCGCTCGCGCCGCGCCGCACCACGCCCTGCGTGGTCTGGTTCCAAGCGCCGTTGTTGCCGACGATGGAGACGATGGGCAGTTTGTGGCGGACGTAGCTTTCGACGTCGAACCCTGTCAGACCGAAGCCGCCGTCGCCGTAGATGATGCACACCTGCTTGCCGGGTCGCGCCAGCTGCGCCGCCGCCGCGAAGCCGGAGCCCGCGCCCAGGCAGCCGAACTGTCCCGGATCCAGCCAGTGGCCGGGTCCGTTGATGTCCAGCACGCGCGCCGCGAAGGTCACGATGTCGCCGCCGTCGCCGATTACGGTGGCGTCGTAATCCAGAAAATCGCGCACTTCGCGCACTAGGCGCATCGGGTGGATGGGGGTCTGGCCGCTGTTCAGCATCTCTTCGTCGGCGGCTTGCAGCGCGCGGTCTTCGGTCATCACCTCTTCCACCCACGCCTTGCCGGGCGACTTGTAGCCGCGCGCCTTCAGCTCGTCCATCACCTGGCGCAGAATGGCTTTGGAGCTGCCGACCACGCCCACGTCGATGTCGCGGTTCTGCCCGATTTTCGCGCCGTCCATCATTATCTCGATGAGCTTCGGCTTCTGCGGGAACATGTAGTCCGAGCCGTAGCCCAGCCGGAAGTCTATCGGCGTGCCGATGAGGACGACGGTGTCCGAGTGAACCAGCCCGTAGCGGCGTCCGAGGCTGCCCAGATTGGGATGGTCGGCGGGAATGGAGCCGCGCCCCATGGCGTTGAGGAACACCGGCGAATCCACCATCTCCACGAACTCGCGCAGCTCTTCGGCGGCGTCGTTCCACCAGACGTCGGAGCCGGCGAGTATCATCGGCTTCTCGGTCTGCATGATGATGTCCGCGACCTGGCTAATGTACGCCGGGTCGCCGTAAGCCTGCGAGTCGGTGCGGTACGCCTGCGGATAGCGGACGCCGTCTTCGTCCGCCTGCCCGTTCACGACGTCGACGGGTATCTCAAGATACACCGGCCCCGGAACGCCGGTAGTGGCGTGGCGGAAGGCGATAGCCAAGTACTCCGGGATGCGCTCGACGCGCTTGACCTGCTCGGAGAACTTGGTGACGGGCTTGAGGAATGTCGCGGAGTCGAAATCCTGCAGTCCGCCGCGCAGGTGGTCGCCGATGCCGGCGTTGCCGCCGATGAGAATCATCGGGCTGGGCGCCTGAAAGGCGTTGGCGATGCCCGTGACGGCGTCGGTGACGCCGGGCCCCGCCGTGACGATAGCCACGCCCGGCTTGCCGGTGACTTTCGCCCACCCCTCGGCGGCGTGGGCGGCGACCTGCTCGTGCCGGAAGTCGATTATCTCGATGCCCTCCGCCACGCAGCCCTCGTAAAGGTTGTAGATGTGGCCTCCGTTGAGCGTGAAGACGTACTCGACGCCCTCGCGCTTAAGCGCTTTGGCGAACAGCCGTCCGCCGTCTATCTCTGCCATTTTTTCTCCTAACTGATTCATTGCCGTATGCCGATGGAATCCGAAACCGCCGCCGCTCCGCTAGGCGAAGCGCGGGTGGGCTTTCGGATTGGGGATTTCTTCGCGTCCGTTCATCTCGCCGCCCGCAATCCGCGCGTCCATGATAGCCTGCGCTTTGGCGAGCGCTTCGTCATAAGACCGCCCGTCCGCGGCGCAGTCGGGGAAGTCTAGGACTTCGGCGAAGTACGATTCGTTTTTGTCGCTCCAGTACAGTATGGCGTCGTATTTGCGGGGCGTCCTCAACTCAGGCAACTTCTCGCCGAAGTGCCAGATGTAAGAGAGCGCTAGGCGCTCGCAACGGGGTTCGGGGACTTCCATGCCGAACTCTATGACGGTATCTAGCCAGAGGTTCATGGACACCTGGATTTCGCGCAACGCCTCGGCGCGGGTGTCGCCATGCGCCGCCGCGCCCTGAAGTTGGGGGACTTCGGCGATGTACAAATCATCCTCGTCGCTCCACCAGATGATGATTTCGTATTTGAGCGCCCTCTGCCGCGTTATCGGTTCCGGAATCGGAACCCCGAACTCCGAAGCCGCATCAAGCCACCCCGCGATGGCGACTTGAATCTCTTTCAGCGCTTCTTCGTAAGTGTCGCCGTGCGCCGTGCAGTACCGGAATTGGGGCGCTTCGGCGATAAACGCCTCGTCCTCGTCGCTCCAGCGGATTCGGATTTCGTATTTGCGCGTCGCCTTCTCGCTTGCGTAGTCCGTTCCCCGCCCCCTGGGTTCGGGGATTTTCCAACCGAATTCATCCGCCATATCCAGCCAGAGGCTCATGGCGACTTCGACTTCGCGCGCCGCGTCCGCGTAAGTGGGTCCATGCGCGTTGCATCCCGGAAGTTCGGGAACCTCCGCGATAAACGCATCGTCCGCGTCGCTCCACCGGATGCTGATTTCGTATTTGCCCGTCATTTCGGAACCAACCCGTTGTCGATCATGTAATCCCTGACCTGTTCAACCTGATACCGTTTGACCATCGAGTTCTGCGGCTGCAAGTTCAGCGACATCTCGATTCGCTCTACGCCGAATATGTGATGGCTGCCCCGCACCCTTTCGCTAAACCCCATGTTGCGAAGCAGACGCCGAATCTCGGCGAACCGGATGTTGGCGTCCGCACGCCCCGACAGGATTCGCCGCAACAGGCGGATGTCCCTGGAACTGAGCGCCGCCAGTCGGCTATGCAAGTCGTTCATGTCGCAGATTATAGCCGCCCCTGACCAGAAGCGTGGATACGCCGTTCCAAGCCGGAACCCGCCGCCGCTAGACGAAGTGGAGGCGGGCTTTCGGATTGGGGATTTCTTCGCGTCCGTTCATCTCGCCGCCCGCAATCCGCGCGGCCTGGCGTTCGCCGGCAGGTCGTGGATTGTCACGTAGCCCGGATCCGCCTGATTGTCCGACTCGCTCACTTAGCGCTCCCTCTCGCCGAAAATTGATTTTGACGGGTAGTGTACAGCGAAAAGCGGGCGGACGCAATTTTCGGAGCGGAGAAAGCTCCCCAGATGCGGTTGGAAATTCATGGCGGATTTCAGAGGGCGCGACGCCCCGCTCAGCGCGACCGGCAACCAAGCCATGATTCCCGCCGCTCACGCTCTACCCAAAACACGGCGTGACGGCGGACGCGCCGGCGTCGACGGCATCCGCAAACTCGCGGACAGCGTGGCAGAGACGTTGAAACGACCTGGATTTTGCGTGAACGGCGTCTATGGCGATGTGGTGGGTGAGGTTGTCTTGGTCGAAAGTCGATTTGTAACCGCGTTCTCTCTGCATGCGGACCCTTAGCCATTCTTTGGCGCCTCGGATGGATTCGGCGTTTTCGGGGCATACGACAGAAGGCGGCAACCCAAGACTTTGGCGGATTCCGTCCCCTTCGATGTCAGACAGGCTGCAAATGAACCAGGTTTCGTACTCGCTCTTGGCGCATACGATGGCGATTGGGACCGAAGCGTTCAGCGCCGACGCTCTGGCGGCTAGTTTCGACGCCAGTTCAACCGGACATTCCTCATCGGCGTCCAACAGAACCAAGATGGCGTCGCATCCGTCTTCCATCGCGTATTCAATGAATTCTTCGAATTTTCCTGTGAGGTTTTCCTTGCCTTTGGCGACTTTGACTTTGGCGCGCGGAATCTCAATGTCGTATCGGCGCAACCGCTCCCACAGGATTCTGCGAACAAGCGACGGGACCGCGTTTTCTTCTCCGGGCCCTTCCACTATGGCGGCGATTTGCTGATTCAACGCTTAGCTCCCTCCTGCCTCAATCCTTCCATGCCATGAAGTTCGCCTAGTGTGAACAAGTTTCGCCGAGCGGCTTTCATCTGGCTTTCGGAAACAGAATCCGCCGTCGTGATTCCGCGCTCCGCGTTGGCGACCAGAATGTTCTCCATCTGAAACTTGTCTATCAAATCCGGGCTGTGCGTGGTTATCAGCATCTGCGAGCGGCGCGACGCCTCATGAATTACCTCCTCAAGCGGCGCGAGGGCGCGGGGATATGTGTTGAGTTCCGGCTCCTCTATTCCGATGAGCGGGAGATAGGGCTTCTGGTACAGCGCCGTCAGCATGCCGAGCATCCGCACCGTTCCGTCGGATTCTTGGGTCAGGTTGAACCACGCGCCGTCTTCGCATCCGGCGGACATGTCGCCGTGCTTGAGTTGCGTAACCAGAAAGCCGCCGGCTGGGACGACGCGCAAGTCCGTTATGAATGGGATTATGTGGCAGAGCGCCTCTTTTATCCGTTCCATGGAATCTGGATGTTTTTTGTCCAGTTCCCTTAGAACGGACGCCAAGTTGCCGCCGTCAGGCTCTAGCGGGCGCGGATTTCTCATCGTCTGGGGTTGCCGCATCGCGTTGGGGAATAGGCGATAGACCCGCAGTCGCGCCAACGCGCTTCGCATGATGCGAAACCCGTTGTGAAGCCAATTGCCTTCGCCGCCGGGCGTTCCCCCGGTTATCAATCGGAGATTGTTTGGCAGAGCGAGATTGTCGGTTTCGAAGTCGGTGTCGCCGTCCTTGAACCGCCCGCCTATTTCCCCGACCAATTCCGCCGGAGATACCAGATTTCCGTTTTGGATTTTGATTGGCGGGAGGCGCTCGCCGTCAACTTCGCTAAACTTGATTCGCTCGCGGTTTACACGGCATCCCCCGTCCTCGTCTTCCTTAACGGCGAAATCGTAGTCTAGGCGCCTACCTCCCATCTCGTACCGAACGCCTATCTCTATGCCGCTCGGCTCGCTTTCGCGCATGCGAACCGACTCGAATCCCTGCCGCGCGGAAAACGCCGCATCCAGGTTGGTTCGCAGGGCGTCGCTTAGGAAGCCCGCGACGTCCAAGAAGTTGCTTTTGCCCGACCCGTTGGGACCGACCAGAACCGTGACCGGGCCCAGTTCAAGCGAAGAGTCCGCTATGCTGCGGAAGTTCTTAGCCCATATGCGGGTTATTCGGGGTGGCGCGTCTGTCATCGCGGGCGTCCTTTGCCTTTCGCAGGTTGCGGTCCTATTCTATCACACAAGCCCCAGCGCGCGGATTTCGCCGAGCGACCGCTCGTAGGCGTCTATCGTCTGCGCTATGTCGTCTTCGGTGTGCGCCGCCGTTAGGATGAAGCGGTTGCCCGCCTGGACGCCGTGGTTCAGCAACGAGAGCGACAGCTGGCGCAGGCGCTCCGGCTCCATCGATGCGGCGCGCTGCTCCGGCGTCAGGATGCAGTAGTCGTTGTCGCCTTCGTAGTCTATGCCCAGATGCAGGAACATGAGCGAGGTTATGCCGGTCGCGACGCCGGGGATTTCCATGCGCCCCAGAAGGTCGTTCAGCCCGTCTTTGAGTTGGGCGGCGCGGGCGTTGGCGATGTCGTTTATCGGCTCCGTCGCCACGATTTTCAGCGCGGCGATTCCCGCCGCCGCCGAGATGGGGTTGGCGTTGAAAGTCCCGTTGTGGGCGATTCGCCGGTCGCGGTTGAAGGCGGCGTCGCCGGGGCGGCCCTCTATCATGTCGATTATCTCCGGCTTCCCCGTCACCGCGCCGCCCGGCAAGCCGCCGCCGAGTATCTTCGCCAGAGTGGTCAAATCGGGGCGGATTCCGAAGTATTCCTGCGCGCCGCCGCGCGAGGTTCGGAATCCGGTGACCACTTCGTCGAAAATTAGGACTACGCCGTAGCGCTCGGTGACTTCGCGCAGTTGCGTCAGGAATTCGGGCAGAATCGGCTCCAAGCCCATGTGGGCGCCGGTCGGCTCCAGTATCACGGCGGCTATGTCGTCGTTCTCTTGGAGCGCCTTCTCGAACGCCGCTATGTCGTTGGGCGGCAGGACTATCATGGTGTCGAGCGTCTCGCGGGGGATGCCGCCGACGCCTTCGGAGCCGGCGACTAGGTAATCGCTCCAGCCGTGGAAGTGGTCTTCGAACTTGATGACTTTGGATTTGCCTGTGTAGGCGCGCGCCATGCGAATCGCCATCATGTCCGCTTCGGTGCCGGAGCTGTGGAAGCGCACTTTGTCGGCGCTGGGGATGAGCTCGCGCACCCAGTTCGCCCACTCGATTTCCAGCTCGGTGGAGCCGGAGAAGTGGGTTCCCATCGCCATCTGGCTCTGGACGGCTTGGACGACTTCGGGGCGCGAGTGTCCGAGTATCAGCGCGCCGTGTCCGGGGAAGTAGTCCAGCACGCGGTTGCCGTCCACGTCGTATTTCGCCGCGCCCTCCGCGCGCGCGTAGTAGAGCTGGAACGGATCCTGCCGGCGGGCGTCGTGGGTGACGCCGTTCGGAAACAGCGACCGCGCCGAGTCGTGCAGCGCGGCGGATTTGGGGTGAAGGTCGTAAAAACGCTGTTCTATCGGGGTCGGCATGGTCTATCTTATTCCCTCGCTTGGTGTAGAATTGAAATGGCGTCAAGTGTATTATAGCCGTTCGGCGGCGATACGCAATCCCGAAAACGCGCGCGGCGAGGTGTCCGATGGCTCAGATGGCGTTGTCCGACATAACGGTTCTCGACTTCACCCACTACATCGCGGGTCCGTACTGCGCGAAACTGCTCGCCGACTACGGCGCGGAGGTCGTCAAGATCGAGCGTCCCGGAAGCGGGGACGCGGCGCGGGCTTTCGGTCCCTTTCCGAACGACGAGCCGCATCCCGAAAAGAGCGGGACGTTCCTGCATCTGAACACCAACAAGCGCTCGATGACGCTCGATCTGAAGACGGACGGCGGGCGCGGCGCGGCGCTGGAGTTGGCGAAGCGCGCCGACGCGGTTATCGAGAGCTTCCGCCCCGGAACGATGGAGCGTTTCGGGCTGGGCTACGAGGCGCTGTCTGCGGCGAACCCGGCGCTGGTCATGACGTCCATATCCAACTTCGGGCAGACTGGCCCGTATCGCGACTGGCGCGGGTCGGAGTTGATTTTCTACGGCATGGGCGGCGAGTTGGGGTCAACCGGCGTCCGCGAGAAGGAGCCGGTCAAACTCGGCGGGACGGTGGGGCTGTACCAGGCGGGCGCGGTGGCGGCATACGCCACGCTGGGGGCGATATTCGCCGCGCGGGACGAAGGCGCGGGGCAGCGCGTGGACATCTCGCTCATGGAGACGCAAGCCGGCTCCATAGACCGGCGCATGAGCATGCTGCTCGCCTATCGCTACAACGGCGAAATCAGCGGGCGGGCGTCGCTGGGCGCGGAGCCGGAGCGGAGCGGATACCCGTCCGGAACCTACCCCTGCGCGGACGGCTACTTCCAAATCACCGGCGGCGGCAACTACTTCGCCAGAGTCCGCGATATGCTCGACGACCCGGACGAGCTCGCCGGGGACGAGTGGCTGACGCCCGAAGCGCAGGCGGACGGCGAGATGGCGGGGCTGTTCGACGCCGTCTTCTATCCGTGGCTGCTCGACCGGGGCAAGTATGAAATCTGGGAGCGGGCGCAACGCTCGAAAGTGCTGAGCGGGCCGCTGAACACGATGGAGGATTTGCAGCGAGACCCCGTCTTCCAACGGCGAGGCGCGTTCGCGGACATAGACCACCCGGAGGCGGGAAGGCTGACTTACCCCGGCAGACCGTTCATCATGGGCGCGACGCCGTGGGCCGCGCGCCGTCCCGCGCCGACGCTGGGACAGCACACGGACGAAATCCTGTCCGAGATGGGCGCGAGCGCGGAAGAAATCGCAAACCTGCGGGCGCGCGGCGCGATATGAGATGGTGTATAGTGGAAGAATGAGAAATCGGAAACGGTCGGATTAGGAGACGGAACGATGGTCACGGTCGCCGCCCCCGAACTCGGAACGCGCCGCAAGCGCACATACGCGGATTACATCGAAACGCCGGAAGGCGAGCGATACGAGCTTCTGGACGGAGAGTTGACGATGGTCCCCGCGCCCGACATACCGCATCAGGATTCCTCAATAAACCTGAGCGCCGACTTGAAATTTCTAGTTCGGCGCACCGGAATAGGTCGCGTACTCGCCGCGCCCACGGATGTGTACTTCACGGACACGGACGTCGTCCAGCCCGATTTGGTGTTCGTGTCCAATGAGCGCGCCGGCATAATCACGGACGCGAACATTCGCGGAGCGCCGGACCTGGTCATCGAAATTCTGTCGCCCAGCACGGAAGAACGCGACCGCGTTTTCAAGCGCGCCCTCTACGCCCGTCACGGCGTCGGGGAGTACTGGCTGGTCGACACCCGCCGCAAGACAATCGAGCAGCTGCTTTTGGACGGGGACGACTTCCGTCTCGCCGGCGTCTTCGGCGCGGGCGAAAGGCTGGTCTCGCCGACTTTGGGGGGATACGCGCTGGATGTGTCCGCCGCCTTCATGGGGTAGCGCGGCGAATCCCCCCTTCTCACATGATGCGGGAAGGCTGGGATGTGGGCGGTCCGCGCGCGGCGCGAGATGGTGTATAGTGGAAAGTAAGAAACCGGAAACGGTCGGATTAGGAGACGGAACGATGGTCATGGTCGCCGCCCCCGAACGCGGAACGCGCCGCAAGTTCACATACGCGGATTACATCGAAACGCCGGAAGGCGAGAGATACGAGCTTCTGGACGGAGAGTTGACGATGGTCCCCGCGCCCGACATGGGGCATCAGATTACGTCAGTCAACCTGACGCTGGACTTGGGAACGCTGATACGGCGGCTGAAGACGGGCCTCGTACTCGCCGCGCCGGTGGATGTGGTTCTGTCCGATACGGACGTCGTCCAGCCCGATTTGGTGTTCGTGTCCAATGAGCGCGCCGGCATAATCACGGACGCCAACATTCGCGGAGCGCCGGATCTGGTCATCGAAATTCTGTCGCCCAGCACGGAGGAACGCGACCGCGTTTTCAAGCGGTCCCTCTACGCCCGTCACGGCGTCAGGGAGTACTGGCTTGTGGATACCCGCCGCAAGACAATCGAGCAGTTGCTTTTGGACGGGGACGACTTCCGTCTCGCGGGCGTCTTCGGCGCGGGCGAAAGGCTGGTCTCGCCGACTTTGGGGGGATACGCTCTGGACGTGTCCGCCGCCTTCATGGGGTAGCCAAGCGCAAGATAAACAAGCGAACCGACAATCCGCTAGGAGCGACCGATGACCGCCAAACTGCCGCTAGAGGGCGTCCGCGTTTTGGACATGACCGTCGTCTGGGCTGGTCCGTACTGCGCGACTTTGCTCGCCGATCTCGGCGCGGAGGTGATACGGGTGGAGTCCGTGCAGATATTCGGGCCGCCGACGCGCGGCTCGACGGCGCGACCGTCCAAGTTCGCCATTGAAAACATGCCCCCGTTCATCGGCGGCATGCCCGACCGCGACCCCGGCGACCGCCCCTGGAACCGCTACCCGCTTTTCAACGCCCACGCCCGCAACAAGCGGAGCATGACGGTCGATCTGCTCCGACCGGAAGGGCGCGAGATTTTCCGCAAACTCGTCGCCATAAGCGACGTTCTGGTGGAAAACAACCCCACCGAGACGATGCCCAAGCTCGGCATATCCTACGAAGGCTTGAAGCGCATCAACCCGGCGTTCATCATGCTGCGGATGCCCGCTTACGGCAACGACGGCCCGTATCAGAACCACCGCTCGCTGGGAGTGCATATTGAAGGGGTGATAGGGCATAGCCTGTTGCGGGGGTATCCCGACCTCGACCCGTCGTCCCACACGGCGGTTTACATGGCGGACGCCGCCGCCGGGGTCGGGGGGGCGTTCGCCGTCGCCTGCGCCCTCAACCACCGCCGCAAGACGGGCGAAGGGCAGCTGGTGGAGCTGTCGCAGGCGGAGAACGCGACGCCGTTTCTTGGGCAGGCGTTCATGGACTACTCGATGAACGGGCGCAGCCAAGCCACGCTCGGCAACCGCCACCCGACCGCCCTGCAGGGCGTCTATCCGAGTCTGGGGGATGACGCCTGGATAGCCATAACCATCTTCGACGACCGCGATTGGGAGCTGTTCCGCCATGCCATGGGCGACCCGGAATGGGCGCGGGCGGACGAATTCGCAACCCATGAATCGCGCCGCGCCAATCACGACGCGCTGGACGAGGGCATCGCGTCTTGGACGCGCGAGCGGACGCATCTGTACGCCATGTCGCATCTGCAGGCGCATGGGGTGGCCGCCGGCGCCGTCCTAAACCAGCGCGACGCCGCCGAAGACCCGCATCTGAACGCGCGCGGCATGTTCGCGGAGGCGTTTCAGGAAGATGTCGGGACGCATCTCTACCCGCGCGCGCCGTTCCGCATGTCGCGCTCCGACCCGCGCATCGAGCGCGGACCCGTCCGGCTGGGGCAGGACAACGAATACGTCTATAAGACGCTCCTGAAAATGTCGGACGCGGAGTATGAAGCGCTGGTTGAATCGGGGCATATCGGCGAGGAATACGCGCCGCATGTGAAATAGGGCGCGGCGCGGATCGTCCGGCGCTCGTCAGGGTTCGGTTCGGAAGCCGAGCGCGGCGGCGACCGCGCCTTGCTGGTCGTCGAGCGTGACGAACGCCATCCGTTCCGGCGCCCCCGCCATGTACAGCGCCGTCGCCACGTGATGCAAGTCCGCCCCGCGCAGGTATCCCCCCGCGCTCAGCGCCGTTTCGATTTCGGCGCTGAGCGGGCGGTCAGGGAAAACCCATTGGACCCTATCCAAGACCTGGCGAGGAAAAGTCCGCCCCTCCCGCGCGGACGCGGAGAGCGCTTCGGATTCCAAAAGGTTGGAAGAGTTGATTTCCGAAAACTCAGCGAGCCGCGCGGCCTGATTTTCCCATCCGGGTTCAGTGAACGCGATTGCCAGCATGACGGAAGTATCCACGTATGCGACGCTCACCTGCCGCGATCCTCTAGAAAGCGCTGGAGAGCGCCGGGAACTCGCTCCGTTGGCTTGAACGAACTCCAAGGCTCCTTCGACCTCGCGGGAACCAGCGTCCCCTCGCGGCGCATCTGCTCCATGCGCTCCTCCATCGTCTGGTTTTCGGGCGCGGTTTCCTCGCCGCCCTCATTGCGCTTTATCGGGCGCAACTCGGCGACCGGCTCGCCCTCGCATGTGATGACGACCGTTTCGCCCTCACGCGCCCGGTTCAGGGCTTCGGGGAATCGGGCTTGGGCTTCCGATTCGGTGTATGCGACTGTCATTCTGACGGCTCCGTTTCTTCTTGCATATCGCCGCAAGCGACGCTCACCTGCCTCGCCCCTCCAGAAAGCGCTGGAGACCGCCTGGGACTCGCTCCGTCGGCTTGAACGACCGCCAAAACTGCTTCGAGCTCTCAGGACTCAGCGTCCCCTTGCGGCGCATCCGTTCCATGCGCTCCTCCATCGTCTCGTTTTCGGGCGCGGTTTCTTCGCCGCCCTCATCGCGCTTTATCGGGCGCAACTCGGCGACCGGTTCGCCGTCGCGGGTGATGACGACCGTTTCGCCCTCTTGCGCCCGGTTCAGCGCTTCGGGGAATTGGGCTTGGAATTCCGATTCGGTGTACGCGACTGCCATTCCGACGGCTCCGCTTTTCGCTTACGCCGGCATAGTCCGCCCGGAGTGGGCGCGCCCCGCTTTGGCGGTGGCTTCGCCGAGGGGGCCGCCGGAGGATACCACGCGCACGCCTTCGTCTATCTTCTTGCCTATGGTGTCGGGCGTCGCGCCCTCTAGGAAGGCGATTCCGGCGGCGGCGCACGCCTTTCGGACGCGCTCGCGGGCTTCCCACAGCTCATCGGGCCACGGCTCGCCCGGCGCGTTTTTGTAGCCCATCGACATGCTCATGTCGCCGGGGCCCCACTCGGCGAACGTAATTCCCGGAACGCGGGTCGTGACTTCCACGTTGAGCAGCGCGCGGGTGTTTTCTATCTTCAGCCCCAGCATCAGCTCGCCGTCGGGGTTGAGCGGCCACGGGTCGGCTTTGTCGAGATATTCGTCCACCGACACGCCCCAGATGGGCGCGGCGGACGCCTGCCCGGCGGAGCCGCGGCGTCCGACGTCCAGCCCCTTGCCCACGCCTATCTTCTGGAACGGATAGCGGCAGGATTCCACGAACGCCTTGACCGCGTCGGGCGTCTCGGCGTGGCACATTAGGATGCCGTGAACGCCGCGCGCCAGTATCTGCCGGAACTGCCAGGCGTTGGCGCGCACGATGTCGCCGCTCGCGCCGTCCACCGGCACTTCGACGACGACCGCCGGCGTCCGGTGTCCGCTCCGCGTCGGGCCCGCCGCGGCAAGGCCGTTCATGAAGCTTTCCAAGCCCGGCATGTCGAACGAGCCGTGTTCCATGCCGACGTTTATGTAGTCGGCGTAAGTCCCGGCCATCGCCTGCCCGCCCTCGAAACTGAGGTTGGCGCCCGTGTGGCCGCCGGTGTAGTAGATGGGCTGGTCCTGCTCCAGCAGCTCTATGGCGCGGTTGATTCGGTTGGGCATGATTTCGGTTCTCCCTTTGCGGTTGTTATTCCGTTTGGATTGTTTCGCTTGCGGCGGCGCTCGTCATCATCAGTCCGTCGACGGCGATTAGCCGCTTGGCGACCGGGTCGACGCCCAGAAAGAGCGACTCCAGCGCGAGCGCGCCCAGCAGGGGCGGCGTTCCTTCGTCGTTGAACAGAACTAGGGTGACGACCTCGCGTCCGGCGACCCGAACCCAAGTCTGCCCCATGTCCATGCTTCGGAGCGAGCCGTCCGCGAATCGGAAAGTCTGGCGCATTAGCGGCTCCACGCCCAGCTCGCGCAGGGCGGACGCGGGCGCGGACGCTATCGACGCGCCCGCGTCCACAAGCGCGCTGACTTCCGTCCAGCGCTCGCGAGCACCGTCGCCTATCTCCATTTTGACGTTGAAAGCGCCCATGTTCGCGCCTCCTCTTTATGGCGAAAACCGCCTATGAGTATAGTCGCAGATTCGCGCGCGCCTGACAAGGGGGGGCTTGGCAATGTACACTATGGGCGGGAGTTTGCCATGCTTGAACGAATGAGAAAAGTGGAAGGGCGGTTCGAGGAATTGGACCGCATGATGGCGGATCCGGATGTCGCGTCCGATTACGCCCGCGTGGAGACGCTCGCCAAAGAGCGCGCGCAACTGAGCGAGGTCGTCCGCCTCGCGCGGGAGATGCGCGCCATAGATTCCGAGACGGCGGGGCTGCGAACCATCCTGAACGACGAGTCCGACGAGGAACTCGCCGAGATGGCTCGCGAGGAAATGGACGCGCTCGAATCGCGCCGAGCGAGCGCCGAGAGCGCCCTGAAACTCGCGCTCGTCCCCAAAGACCCGAACGACGACAAGAACGTGATAGTGGAAATCCGCGCCGGAACGGGCGGGGACGAAGCCGGGCTGTTCGCCGCCGACCTCTATCGCATGTACAGCCGATACGCCCAGCGGCGGTCTTGGAAGACGGAAGTCATCGACCTGAACGAAACCGGCATCGGCTCCGTCAAGGAAATCGTGTTCGAGGTACGCGGCAGGGGGGCTTACTCGCGCCTCAAGCGCGAAAGCGGCGTCCACCGCGTCCAGCGCGTCCCCGCCACCGAATCCTCCGGGCGCATCCACACATCCGCCGCCACCGTCGCCGTTCTGCCGGAAGCGGAAGAGGTCGACATATCCGTAAGCCAGGACGACCTTCAGATAGACGTCTTCCACTCGTCCGGACACGGCGGGCAGAACGTCCAGAAAGTGGCGACCGCGATACGCATAACGCATAAGCCGACCGGGGTGGTCGCGGTCTGCCAAGACGAGCGCAGCCAGTTGAAGAACAAAGAGAAGGCTATGGGGGTCTTGCGTTCGCGGCTTTACGCGCGGGAGGCGGAGCGGCGGCAGCGCGAGCGCTCGGACGCGCGCCGCTCCCAAGTCGGCAGCGGCGACCGCTCCGAGCGCGTCCGAACCTACAACTTCCCGCAGAGCAGAATCACCGACCACCGCATCGGGATGACCGTCCACAACCTGACGCAGGCGCTTGACGGTGAGTTGGACAACATCATAGACGCCCTGCTGGAAGATGAGAGCGCGCGCAAACTGGCGGAAAGCGGATACGATGAATGATGAAGGCGGGTGCGGCGGCGCATCGCTGACATGAGGATAATCTGGACGATTATCGCGTCAAAACACCGGATTTCTACCCCGTCATTCCCGCGAAAGCGGGAATCCAGAGGGGGCGGACGCCAACGACGAAACGAAAAACGCGGCGAAAAATCGGATTTTGGGAGACGCCATTATGAGACTGGAAGGCAAAGTCGCGCTGGTCACGGGCGGCGCGCGGGGGATGGGCGCGGCGGAAGCGCGGCTTTTCGCGCGCGAAGGCGCGAAAGTGGTCATCGCCGACGTGCTGGAGGACGAAGGCAGGCGGACCGAGGCGCTGATAAACGAAACGGGCGGCGACGCCGTCTTCGTCCGCCTCGACGTGACGCGGCAGGCGGATTGGGACGCGGCGATAGCCGTGACCGTCGAACGATTCGGCAAACTCGACGTCCTCGTCAACAACGCCGGCATAGGAATCGGCGGCTCCATAGAAGAGACTTCCGCGGAGACGTGGGACAGGGTGATGGACGTGAACGCGCTGGGCGTCTTTCTTGGGACGCAAGCGGCGGCGGCGCGCATGAGGCGGCAGGGAACGGGCGGCTCCATCATCAACATATCGTCCATCAGCGGCATCATCGGGCAGACTCAGGTCAACGCCGGCTACAACGCGTCGAAGGGCGCGGTTCGCATTTTCACGAAGGCGTCGGCGGTTCAATGCGCCGCCGACGGCGTCCGCGTCAACTCCATACATCCGGGGGCGATTGAAACGGCTATGACGCAAGACGGCTGGGAGAGCGCCGAGCGGGACGGCGATTTCGCGCTCAACGACAGCGCGCCGATGGGCAGATACGGCAAGCCGGAGGAAGTGGCGCACGGCGCGCTCTATCTGGCGTCGGACGAATCTTCCTACGTCACCGGCGCGGAGCTGGTCATAGACGGCGGCTTCACGGCGCGGTAACGCGGAGGATTTTCAACGGAAGGGAGCGATTAGTGACTAAAGACGAACGCGGCGGCGGTTCGGACGCCCAAACGGAGCCGCCGGTTGTGGGTTTGGATTATCTGATAAGCCGCCACTCGGCGATTCTATTCGACGCCTACGGGGTTCTGGCGGGCTCCGACCATGTGGTGCCGGAAGCGCCGGCGGCGATTGACCGCCTGAACGCTGTCGGCAAGCCCTATTTCGTGCTGACCAACGACGCCTCCGCTCTGCCGGAGACGCGGGCGGCGCGCTACGCCGAGATGGGGTTGAAAATCGCGGCGGAGCGCGTCATCACCTCCGGCGGGCTGCTGTCCGCCCACTTCGCCGAGCGCGGCTTGGCGGGCGCGCGATGCGCCGTTCTGGGAACCGCCGACAGCGCCGCCTACGTCGAGCGCGCCGGCGGCGTCCCAACGCGGCGTCTCGACGACTTCGACGCGCTCATCATCGGCGACCAAGCGGGGTTTCCGTTTCTGGAGACGGCGGACGCCGCCCTGAGCGCGCTGTTCCGTCTCATAGACGCCGGGCGCGAAGTCCATCTGATAATGCCCAACCCCGACCTGATTTATCCGGAAGGCGACGGATTCGGATTCGCCAGCGGCAGCGTGGGGCTGATTTTCGAATCCGCCCTCGCCCTGAGATACCCGGATAGGAAAGACCTGCGATTCGCCCGTCTCGGCAAGCCGCGCCCGGCTATGTTCGCGGAAGCCGCCCGCAGAAGCGGGACGCGCGACATGGTGATGATAGGCGATACGCCGGACACGGACATACGCGGCGCGAACGGCTTTGGGATAGCGTCCGCGCTGGTGGACACCGGAATCGCCGCGCTCGGCGCGTCGGGCGGGTCGCTGCCGGAATCGGACGCGCCCACTTACAGACTGCGGTCGCTGGCGGCGGGTTAGCGGACTCGCGCGCCGACGCGGTCTCTACGCCACGACCATCGGGTTGTAGCAGGCGAGCGCGTGGCTGACGTCCCCGCCCGCCGGAATCAGCGGCGGTTTGGGCTGCGTTCGGCATTGGACGGTCGCCTTCGAGCATCGGCTCAGAAACGGGCAGTGGTCGGGCGGGTCGAGCGCCGGCGGCGGCGCGCCTCCGAGCGGGCGCAGGCGCTGGTTGGCGGCGTCCAGTCTTGGGAGCGATTGGAACAGCCCCCATGTGTATGGGTGCATCGGGCGCGCGTACAGCTCGCGCGTGTCGGCGGTTTCGACGACCGTTCCGCCGTACATGACCGCCACTTTCTCCGCCATCTGCGCTATCACGCCGAGATCGTGGGTTATCAGCATAATCGCCGTGCCACGCTCTTCGCGCAGGGTTCGCAGGCGCTGGAGCATCTCCGCTTGAAGGGTCACGTCTAGGTTGGAAGTGGGTTCGTCCGCTATCAGCGCTTTCGGCTCCAGCGCCACTCCAATCGCCATCATCACGCGCTGCGCCATGCCGCCGCTTAGTTGGAACGGGTAGCGGTCAAGGGCGTTGCGGGCGTCCGGTATGCCCATGTTCGCCAGCAACTCGCCCGAAAAGCGGCGCGACTGCCGGCGGGTCATGTCGGTATGCTCCTGCAGGAGCTCTTCAATCTGCTTCCCAATGGTAATCACCGGGTTGAGCGCGGAGGCGGCGTCTTGGAAGATGAGCGAGATTTCGCGCCCCCGAACGCGGCGCAGGTCGTCGTCCGCCATGTTCAGCAGGTCGCGCCCGCCGAACAGAATCCGTCCGCCCGCGATGCGCCCCGGATACGGCACAAGCCGCAGAACCGACAGCGCGGTGACGGTCTTCCCCGACCCGCTTTCGCCCATGACGCCCAAGACGGAGTTTTCCTCAAGCGTCAGCGAAACGCCGTTGACGGCTTTGACTATCCCCTCGCGCGTGGGGAAGTAGGTGTGCAGGTCGGTTATTTCGAGCAGGGGGGGCAATTTTCGGGCTTTCGTTTCGGTTTGGGGCGGGCGTCCGGCGTCCGTCTCGGTCAGTCCGCCGCGCTTTGCATGTGATGATGCCCCGCCGCCCCGTCCAGCGCGACCGCCCGGAACCGTCCGGCGCGGAGCTCGGCTATGAGGTCGTCGAGCGAGGTTACGTTCCGCTCGAACTCGGTGGCGAAACTGCCCAAATCATCCAGTTTGTGGGCGTCGCTGGCGCCGGTGCCGGGCAATCCGAACCGCCGCGCCATGTCGCCGCTGAAGGCGTTTTCCTCCGGCAGTCCGCGCCCGTTCATCACCTCGACGGCGTCCACCATGCCGAAAACGCGGTTGCGGGCGGCGCGCTCCATCATCTCGGCGTAGGCGTCTTCGCTGGTGTGCGCCCCCTTGCGGTACACGCGCCGATAGGGGTGGGCGACGACCATCGCGCCGCGCTCCCTGTCGAGCTTGTCCTTGACGAAGTCCGCGCGGTGCATGCCGAAAATGTAGCGCTTCAAGCCGTACACCAGCAGATGCCCCTCTTCAGTGGTCACTTCGCAACCGGGCAGGACGAGAAAGTCGTGGCGCTTGGACAGGCTTTCGACTTCGCTGTGGTCCCAAAAGCCGTCGTGGTCGGTGATGCAGACGCCGTCCAGCCCGATGCGCTTGGCTTCCACGATGAGCTCGTCGGCTTCGATGAAGCTGTCCACCGACGTGGGGTATGTGTGGGTGTGAATGTCTATTATCAAGTGAAACTCGCGCGATTGGCGGCGGCGGGTTGGCGGGTTGAGTTTGGCATTGGGCGGGCGGGCAAGTCAAGATTTGGGGTAAGTCTCTTCGTAAATCTCGTCCAGATTTCTCCCCTCATATGTCCAGTGCGACCTTACGAAGGGTACGAAATTGACACCCAACACCAGGCAGGTGGCTGGGCTCAAGTACATCTCCGTGCCTCTAAAACGGACGGTTCTTTCTCCCGCTACGACCGCTGTTTCATTTTCGTCATCTGTGGACACCAGAATGGAGTCGACAGGTATGCCCATTTCCTTGAAATTCAAGTTGGGACGCCGACCGCCTTGCTGTGGCTGTTGGTCCGCATCATCCGGATTGACTTGCGGCGTTACGTCCTCGCAATTGGGCCATATTTCAAGAATCGCTTTGACCCGTTCCGATTCTGTCCGAAAGAATTCTCTCTTCGGGTTGACCCTATCAGGCTCGAACGCTTTGTGAAGCGCATCCTCCAGCTTCGGACCCAACTCATCGTCGGCGATTCTGATTGCGATGGCGCACTCAAAAGGCATGGGGACGCCGGTGCCATATAGTTCGCTCATTCGCGCCAGCGGGTTGTCTCCGCTAGTCCTTCCGATTTTGACCATTCCGGGCATAGCCTCGTTGGTGAGGACGTAAACGATGCTGGACATGAAAAGCGCCCCTTTCCGATTCTGGGCGTAATCCTAACGCTTTTGGACGAAAAAATCCACTTTCGCGGGCGGCGAGAAAATCGCGAAGGGGCGAACCGTCCGCGCGCAAGACCGCGCCTTGCGGCGCAGACACCCTCAACCTAGCCTTCTCCCATCAAGGGAGAAGGGATTTGCCGCTCGCGATTCTGGCTTGGTTTCCAATTGCTAGGTTGGTTGGGAGATTCTGGATTCCCGCTTTCGCGGGAATGACGGCGGCGGGGACGCGACGAGTGGCGAGAAGCGTCCAATCCGCGCCTATATCCGCCGAACATGCCCCTGCAAGCCCATCAAGGGAGAATGGATGAGTAGCTTCAGTTCAAGCCTGATTTCAAGTGGCTGTCTTGTCCCCCGCTTTCGCGAGGATGACGTTGTTGGGGGACTCTGGATTCCCGCTTTCGCGGGAATGACGGCGGCGGGATGCGCGGAAGCGGCGGGAAGCGTCCAATCCGCCGAACATGCCCCTGCAAGCCTTTTCACGGAGATGATTCGTCGCGATTCGCGTTTGTTTCGGTTGGATGGCGTTAGAGATGGGATTATCGCAAATCCCATGTCCGCGAAACGCCGTTCGCCATTCGCGCAAACCCTCGCTTGTGGTAACATTTCTTGGGCGGAGCGGATGGCGGCGTTTTCGCCATGCCCGTCCCCAACATGAAAAAACCGGGAGGCGGCGCGTGGCTACGGGCTTTCGCTACCATATTTTCGAGACTGATTTGGGCTGGGTCGGGTTGCTGGCGTCCGATTCCGGAATCCGGCGCAGCGTCCTGCCCTGCGATTCCGCGGACGGCTGCGCGGCGGAGTTGGGGGCGGACGGCGAGGGCGCCGTCGCCGATTCGCGTCCGTTCGCGGATTTGCAAAGCCGCCTGGTTCGCTACTTCGCCGGGCGGCGCGAGAATTTCGACGACGTCCCGCTGGATTGGGACGGGGCGACCGAGTTCCATCGGCGGGCGTGGGCGGCTTGCCGAACCATCCCGCGCGGCGAAACGCGCTCTTACAAGTGGCTGGCGAGCGCGGCGGGCAGTCCGCAGGCGGCGCGCGCGGCGGGGCAGAGCATGGCGCGAAACCGCCTCCCCATCATCGTGCCGTGCCACCGCGTGGTCGGGACGGACGGCGGCTTGCGCGGATTCGGCAGCGGCCAGACGCGGCTCGACCTCAAGCGCCATTTGCTCAACATGGAGCGAGGGACGGACGGCATGCTTGTCTAGGCGGTCGTTGCCGTCGGCATGCGCCGCGCGCTATCCCGCCGCTTCCACGCTCGCGCCGCCGGAGTCGCCCAGCGCATCGCTCAGCGCGCGCGCCAGGTCGTCCGACGCGCTCACCGTTATCGGCGTCCACTCCATGCGATAGACGCTTCCGCGAGACGCGATTTCCAGAATCACGGCGTCATCGCCGGCGTGGTTTAGCAGGATGCGCTTCACGTCGTCCAGCATCATCTTGTCGTCGGCGGGGTTGTCGGATTCTCGGATTTTCAGATTGACGCGCTGGGGGACGGCGGGCGCGGCGGGGGCGGAGCGCGCCAGAGCGGGCGCGGGCTTGGACGCGCCGTTGGCGTTCGCGGACGCCGCGCCGTTGGACGTGGGCGGCGACGACGGAGCCGCTCCGTTGCCGTTGGACGCGGGCGGCGAAGACGCGGGCGGCGACGCGGCGGCGTCCCCGTTGGGCGACTGCGATTGCGGCGCGCTCCGCGAAAGGGTTTTCGTCCCCGTCCCCGCGCTCGCGCCGTTGGCGTTGGCGCCGTTGCCGTCGTATCGCGCGTCCGGCGGCGGCGTCTCGCGGACGGCGGCTGGCGCGGCGGCTGGCGGCGGCGCGGTTTGCGGCGCTGGCGGCGCGTCGTCCGGCGTGAACTCGGCGGCGTCCACGCCGCTTATCGTTATCTCATCCTCGCGGACGCGCACCGTGCCGGAGACGGCGACTATCCTGCCCTCGCTCCACAAGCCTTCGGTCTTTTGGATGAGGTCGTTCCAAACCAGCACTTCGATTTTGCCGTCCATGAGCGCCAGCGAGACTATCAGGAACGGGTCGTTTTTGCGGGTGTAGCGCTGGTTGACGGAGGCTATCTGCCCGACCATGGATATTTTCTGCCGCGCCATGCCCGCTTCGATTTCGCTCTTGAGCACGATATGCTCGGCGTCCGCCCCGCTCAGCATCGACGCCAGCATGCCCATGCTCGACAGCGACATGCCCAGCAGCTCGCGCTCCCATTCCTCTTTTTCGCGGTCGGTGGCGCGCGCGCCGGACAGGTCTATTTTGACCAGCGGCGCCGCCGACGATTCGCCGAGCATGTCGAACATGGTCGACTGGTTCGAGTCGCGCAAGCGCGATTCGCTCTGCGCCAGGCTTAGAATCCGCTCCGTGGCGTCCAGCAGCGCTGAGCGGTCGCCGAAGTCGTCGAACGCCCCCGTCTTGATTAGACATTCAAGCGTCTTGCGGTTCAAGCCGCCCATGTCGGCTTCTCTGCATATCCGTTCGAGGGAATCGAACCCGCCCAGCTCGTCGCGCGATTTCAGGACGGCTTCCACCGCCGCCGTTCCGACGTTCTTCACCGCGCCCATGCCGAAGCGCACGGCGTCGGAGCCGTCCGGCTGCTTCTCTATGGCGAAGTCCGCCCGCCCCTTAGTCACGCTCGGCGGCAGGACTGGGATTTTCAGCCGCTGGCACTCCGCGACGGCGGAGCTCACGCGGTCGGAGTGTCCGGCGTATGCGTTGAGCAGCGCCACCATGTACTCGGCGGCGTAGTTCGCCTTCAGATACGCCGTCCAGTACGAAATTAGCCCGTAGCTGACGCTGTGCGCCTTGTTGAAGGCGTAGCCGGCGAACGGCTCCACTAGGGCGAAGACGCGCTCGGCTATGCCGCGGTCGTAACCCTGCTTCAGCGCGCCCGCCAGAAACTTCTCGCGCTCTTCCGCCATGATTTCGGGGATTTTCTTGCCCATCGCCTTCCGCACGATGTCCGCTTCGCCGAGCGTGTAGCCCGCGAAAGTCCGCGCGATGTGCAGGACTTGGTCCTGATAGACGATGACGCCGTAAGTCTCTTCCAGGATTTCCTCAAGCGCCGGGTGGACGTAAGTGACCGGGATTCGCCCGTGCTTGGCGTCTATGAAGGTCGATATATGCTCCATAGGCCCCGGTCGGTAGAGCGCTATCATCGCCGCCACGTCGCCGACGGTGGTGGGCTTGAGTTCCTTTATGTAGCGCGTCATGCCGCCGCCTTCCAGCTGGAAGACGCCGACCGTTTCGCCGCGCGACAGCAGGTCGAACGCTTTGGCGTCGTCCAGCGGGATGTCGGACAGGTGAAACTCTATGCCGTGCCGTTCGGTTATCAGGTCGCGCGCTTTGGCGAGGACGGCGAGGTTGACAAGCCCCAGGAAGTCCATCTTGAGCAGTCCGAGCGCGGCGACTGGTTCCATGGCGTACTGCGCGGTGGTGGCGACGGAGCCGGTTTCGTCCGCGCGCTGGGGGCGCTGGAGCGGAACGACCTCATCCAGCGGCTGCTGCGAGATGACGATGCCCGCTGCGTGAGTGCCTGAGTTGCGCGTGACGCCCTCTAGTCCCTGCGCCGTCTCGATGAGCGTTCGGATGGATTCGTCCGCCTCTATCGCTTCCGCAAGCTCGGATTCCGGTTCGGATTTGGCTTCTTCAAGCGTGATTCCGAGCCGCGTGGGAATCATGCGCGCCACGCGGTCGACGTCGGAGTAGGGCATGGCGAGCGCGCGTCCGACGTCCCGAATCGCCGCCCGCGCGCCGAGCGTTCCGAAAGTGATGATGTGCGCCACATGCTCGCGCCCGTATTTGCGGACGACGTAGTTGATGACTTCTTCGCGGCGGTCGTCTTGGAAGTCGAAGTCTATGTCCGGCATTTCCTTGCGCTCCAAGTTCAGGAAGCGCTCGAATACCAGTTTATACGGCATGGGGTTGACGTCGGTCACGTCCAGGCAGTAGAGCGTGAGGCTGGCGGCGGCGCTGCCGCGCACGGCTAGGAAAATGTCGTTTTCGCGCACGAAGCGCGCTATGTCCCACGCCACTAGGAAGTAGTTGTCGAACTGCGTTTCGCGTATCACCGACAACTCGTAATTCAGGCGGTCTTTTTCCTCCTGCCCCGCGTCGGGGATGCGGCGGCGCAAGCCGTCCCAGCACAGATTGGACAGGTATTCGAACGGCGTCGTCCCCTCCGGAACCTGGTATTGCGGCAGGCGCAACTGGCTGAAGTCGATATCGAGATCGCACTTGTCGGCGACCATGAGCGTGTTCGAGACCGCCTCCGGCATGTCCGCGTACAGCTCCGCCATCTCTTGCGGGCTGGCTAGATGGTACGAATCTTCCTCCATCCGCAGCCGCTTGGCGTCCTCCACGTTCGTGTTGGTGTGGATGCAGATGAGAATGTCCTGCAGATGGGCGTCTTCGCGGCGGATGTAGTGGGAGTCGTTTGTGGCGACTATGGGGATGCCCAGCTCGCGGTGGATTTCGTAAAGCCCCTTGTTGATTTTGGGAAGCTCCGGGACGTCCCCGTGCCGCATGAATTCGAGATAGTAGTCCCCGAACACTTCGCGGTACCATCCGGCGGTTGCGACGGCGTCGTCCATGCGCCCGCTCTGGATGAGCTTCGGCACTTCCCCGCTGGGGCAGCCGGACATGACAATCAAGCCTTCGTGGTGGCGCTCCAGAATCTCGCGGTCCACTCGCGGCTTGTAGTAAAAGCCTTCCAGATGCGAGGCGGTGACGAGCTTGACGAGGTTTTCGTATCCGGCGGCGTTCTTGGCGAGAACGGTCATGTGGTAGGGCGCGCGCTCGTTGGGGTTGCGTTCGAGGCGGCTCTTGGGCGCGACGTACATTTCGCAGCCGATGATGGGCTTGATTCCGGCGCTTTTGGCGATGCGGTAGAAGTCTATCGCGCCGTACATGCCGCCGTGGTCGGTCATGGCGAGGCTGTCCATGCCCAACTCGCGCGCGCGATGGACGAGCGGCTCCAGACGGCTTAGCCCGTCCAGCATGGAGTATTCGGTGTGTACGTGGAGATGGGAGAACATGGCTGCTTTCGCTGTCCGGGGGCTGTGGGGTTGGCGGTCGGGGAAAGCGAATTCTATCAGAGGCGTATGCGGCGGCGCATAGCGCTTAGCCCGCCGAATTCGCGCGCGATTCCGCCGGTTTCGCCCAATCGCCGCCGCTCGCCCGTCCGTCGACCGCCGCCGTCCCTATTGGAAAGTCGCCACGCTGAACACGACGTTGAACGGAACGCAGTAGATCACAGCGGAGCCGAACGACGACAGGTCGGCGTCCGCGGGGATGGGGTAGTTCTGGTCTCCGCGATTGCCCTTGAGTCCGCCCAGATCGACATGCCCCTCCGCGCGGACGCCGTCGCGCCCTTCCGGGTTGGGATGCGGCGTCAGAATGACGTGCAGGCGCGGACCGTTGGTTACGCTGAAGTTTTCAAGGCGCAGAACGCCGCCGCCGTCCGGCAGGCGGTAGATGGTCGCGCTTCCGCTCCCGCGATGGAAACTGTCGGCGTCCCGAAACTCGCCGGCGGACACGGCGGCGGCGGCTTCCGTCGATGCCGCCGCCGTCATCTCGGACGGCATCGGCTCCGCCATCATGGGCGCGTCGATTTTCGCCATGCCGACCATGACGCTCTGGGCTTCGTCCATCGTCATATCGAGCGGCATGGTGACGTCGTCGGGAAGCGGCACGGTCGCGGCGGCGGATGCGGCGACCGGGAATTCCTCTTCCACCGTCGTGTTCATAAACAGCGGCGACAGCAGCCACCAGGCGAAGGCGAGAACCGGCGCGGCGACAATGGCGGCGGCGATGATGATTACTTTCTTGGATGGCATGAGCGTCTCCGGCGCGATTGGGACGCGCCCTGAATTATGCGGCTTTCGCCGCGCAATGATGACTCGGACGCGGCGGCGACCGAACGCGGCTAGAGCGGGTTCGCCCCGCCGCGCTCGGCTTTGGTTGGTTGGGCGCGTTCCGTCCCCCTTAGTCCGCCGCGCCCTGCGCCGCCGGGGAGCCGGCGGCGTTTTCTTCGCTGTAAGTCTTGCCCGTCGCCGGGTTCACGTCGAAGGGACTGGTCAGCTCCAGCTCGTCCGCTATCTCGCGGACGGCGGGGATGACGTATTCGCCCATCAGGCGCAGGCTTCGCATCTGGTCTTCGTGCGTCATCGCGCCGTCGCCATCCCAGAAGAACACGCTGCCGGGGCGCAGGGTTTCGAGGACGTGGCGGATTTTCGGTATCACCGTGTCCGGCGTGCCGGATACGATGGTGTAGTTTTCAACCTGCTCTTCGTAGGACGTGCTCAGCACGCCGCCCCTGTTCGCCGTCGCCGAGTCGCGCGTGGGCAACACTCGGCGGCGCGAAGTCAGCCCCGGCAGGCTCAGCAGCGCCGGGTTCGCCGTCCCCTCGTTGCCCGCCAAGAAGGGGTTGCTCGGCCCCTGCACGAACTTGCGCCCCACTTCGTCCGCCAGCTCTTCCGTCTCGTCCACATGAACCTTCCACAGGTAGCCGATGTTCTGCGGGCCTGAGTCGTATCCCAGCTCCGCCGACGTGTCGTGGTAGAGCTGGAACGCCTCGCGCGTCGGCTCGAGTTTGGTCGCCAGCATTATGTAGGGGATGCGGTTGGTCGCCGCCCAGATGAGCGAGTCGCGGCTGACCACCCCCGGCAGCCAAATCGGGGGATGCGGCTTCTGGTAGGGGCTGACCCACGGATTGACGTACCGATAGTTGAAGTGCTTGCCCTCCCATCGGAACGGCCCGGGGGTCGTCCACGCCTTGACGATGAATTCGTGGGCTTCTTGGAAGCGCTCCCAGTTGTAGGGCGGCGGGGAGTTGTGGGCGACGCTTTCGCGCCCCGTGCCGCGCACCCAGCCGGAGACCAGCCGCCCGCGCGAGATCATGTCTATCATCGCCAGCTGCTCGACCAGCCAGAGGGGGTCGTCCCAGATGGGGATAATGTTCCCCAGCAGGACGATTTTGGCGCGGTTGGTTATCTTGGCGAGTATGGACGCCTCGACGTTCATCGCGCCGCCCATGCAGAAGGGCGTGCTGTGGTGTTCGTTCAGCATGATGCCGTCGAAGCCCACTTCCTCGGCGTACACGCGCTCGTCGAGGTAGCGGTTGTAGAGATCCGCGCCCACTTGGGCATCGTATATCTCGTTGCTGAGGGTGAGGTCTTTGATGGGCAGCCCCGTCGCCCCGAAGTAGCCGGACTCCGGGTCCTGATAGGGCCGCTCGGTGAAGTGTCCGATGAACATGTCGTCTGCGCCTCCCGCGCTTTCCGCGCTTTTATGTCGGTTGGCGAACAGTTTATCACAGGCGGGGATTCCGCGCGCCGGCGGATTTTTCGGCAAAGGGCGGAAATGCAAGCGCCGCCCCGCGTTTTTTGGTAAAGTATAGAGAAGGCGGGTAAAATCTACACGCCCCGGCGAATCGATTAGTCAACAAAGGGAGCAAAAGGAGATTGCCTCATGGCGGCGAAACGCGGTTCAACTCGGAAACAGCTAGAGGGCGCGACGATGAGCCGCGTCTTCCTGGATATAGGGCCGGAGAAGAGCGAGTCGGTCATCTTTCGGGCGCTGTCGCACAGAAGCGAGGCGTCGGAGAGCGTCCGCAGCGCGCTGAACGCGGCGATAGACAACCATGTGAAGATGGAGGGCTTTCGGCGTCCGAGCCGCGCCAAGCCCGACCAGCTCAGGGAGCCTACCCTCTACCAGCTCATCTTCAGAGCCAACGACAAGTTGGCGGGGGCGCTGCTCAGGGCGTGGACGGCATCCCACGGCGAGCTGCGCGAGGCGGTCGAGCGCCGGCTCGCGGAGGCCGACGTCGCCCTTGACGAGCCCGATTTCAAGGTCGGGCAATTCAACTCCAAGTGGGACGTCGCCGAGTGGCGCAAGACGACGGAGGCGGTCGCGCCGCCCGAAGGCGAATCCGGCGAAGGCGAATCCGACGACGAAGACGAAGACGCGCCGAGCGAATTCGAAAGAGGGCTCATGGTCATGTGCGTCTCCGGCAAGAGCTGGGAATCGGCGGACGAGATCAAATCCGAGTTGCTCGTCGACTGGCTGGAGTCGCTGGACGGCCTTCCGCCGGACGCGCCGGAGTGGCGCGAAGCCGGCGCGTTCGCCAGCATGGTCGAAGACATGGCGGAGCGCAAGACGGAGGAGCGGCGCGGATTCGAAGCGGAAGCCATAGACCGAACCGTCGCGGAAATAAATTCCGAATACGGCGAAGAGGCGCGCTATCTGGAGTTGAATCTGAGCGCGTGGACGGGCGAGAACGCGATGGAGAAGAACGCGGAGTCCGACGCCAAAGAGCTCGCCAACGACCTGCTGGAGCGCCTGTCGGAGTACCGCCCGCTCCGTCCGCAGGGGGCGTCCAGGGCGGAGGAAAACGAGCGCTCCGCCAGGCGCGACGAGTTGGAGAAGGCGATACTAGACCTCATGCAGGGCTGGGACGCGCTGGAGGAGCGCCCGCCGGACGCCGGCAGCCGTCCGCGCCGGTCCAAAGCGCTGGGCGACTTCGACCCGGCGCTCTACGCCGCCCTGCCGCCGGGGTCGCCGCTGTTCGCCGAAATGGAGCGCCTGCGGAAGATGCGCGACGAAATCGAAGAGATCCGCAAGGCGACAGTCGAGCTCTCGTCCGACCAGTCCAAAGAGGACGTCAAGCAAGCCCTCCAGAGCAACAAAGAGATGAAGGCGAAGATAGAGCGCCTGGAGTCGGACAATTCCGAGTTGAAGCGGTCGAACGCGGACTTGAAATCGCTGCATGACGGCGTGTCGGATGAGAACGCGCGCCTGAAGCGGGCGAACGCCTCTCTGGAGGCGGCGAAGGCGGACGCCGACAGCGCCGCCGAGTTGGAAGCGGAGGCGACGCGCCTGCGCGACGACAACGCCCGCCTGTCGGAAGAAAAACAGAGTCTCGACCTGGACAACCAGGGGCTGCGCTCCGACATGGGGCTGCTCGGAGAGGAAATCGACGAGCTGAGAACGGAGTTGGCGCGGAAGGACGAAACGGAGAACTACTGGCGCGAAGCCTACATCGCCGCCAGCGCCGGGCAGACGCGCTCGGCGATGGGGGCGTCCCCGGACGACGAGTTGACCAGCGTCAACGAGGCGCTCGACCTCGCCCAGACCATGTTCCCGAACGAGCTGGCGATAGCGCTCAACTCCAAGTCGTCCAAAAACAGCCCGTTCAGAAAGCCGGACGAGGTGTTCGGCGCGCTCTCGTGGCTGGCGACGGAGTACCACCGCCTGCGGACCAACCCCAGCTCCTCGCGCCCGGATTTCAACAGGCTCCTCAAAGAGTCCTGCCCCGGATGGTTCTACAAGCCCGGACAGACGGAAGTCACCGCCGAGCAGTTCATCGAGTGGTACACCACCACCGTCGACAGCAAGACGTTCGAGCTCTACCACCACATCGGCAAGGGCAACAGCCACGACCCGCAGCACACCATCCGCATCGCCTTCGCGTGGGACGACGAGAACCAGCGCGTCGCGGTCGGCTTCCTGGGTCTGCACCAGCGCAACCGCCGGTCGTAGCGCGGCGAGACGGGCGGGGGCGGCAAACCCGCGCATGGAGGCGCAACCGCCCTCGCCCTAGCCCCTTCTCCCGTCAAGGGCTTACAGGGGCATGTTTACGGAAAACAAGCGTCGCGCGCAACCAACGTATCCCCTCTCCCTTGATGGGAGAGGGCTAGGGTGAGGGTGCATGCGCCGTTAGGCGCAGTCCCGCGCGGATTGTCCGCCAGCCGCAAACATACCCCTGTAAGCCCGTCAAGGGAGAGGGGATTCGCCGGTTGCGATTCGCGCTTGGTTTCGGGAGGACATGCCCCCCGCAAGTTCTAGCCTAGCCCCGCAGAAACCCGCCCGCCGCGCGCGCGAAGTCGTCGGGGCGCTCTATCTCCGGGCGGTGTCCGCAGCCTTCCATTATCTCCAGCTCGGAGCCGGGGATGGAGCGCTGATAGAGCCGCCCGGCGCTTAGCGGCACAATCGGGTTCGCGCCGCCCCAGATGATTTTGGTCGGCGTCCGCGAAAGCCTGCCGAGCAACTTCGGCAACGCCGCGTAGTGCATGTACGGACGCCATCCGAGACGGCAAGCCTGCTCGCGCGCCACTTCCCAGTATTCCGCCTGCTCCGGCGTCGGCTCCTCCGGGCAGATTTTCTCGAATTCGGGGATGTCCGCCGGATTCGGGAAGCTCTCGGTCAGGTATTCCTTCGCCACGACCAGGAACATGTCGAAAATCTCGCCCGACGGGGGCTTGACGCCCATGGCGTTGACCAGCACGAGCTTCTCGAACCTGTCCGGCTGCATCGTCGCCATCTCCGCCGCCAGCCAGCCGCCGAACGAAAAGCCGATGAGGCTGGTCTTTTCGATGCCCATGTCGTCCATCGCCATGAGATACCAGCCGGCGAGGTCGCGCATGTTCATTATCCAGTCCAGATAGGGCGAGTCGCCGAATCCGGGATGGGAGGGGATGGTGAGCGCGAAGTCGCGCGCCAGCGCCTCGTGCCAGCGCATCAGTCCGGGATGCCCCATCTCGTCGTGAAGCACGAGCAACGGCGCGCCGCCGTCCCCGCCGCTCGCGACCTGAACTTGGGTTCCGCCGGCTTCGACCGTCCGCTCCGTCCATGCTTGCGTGTCTGCGGTCAAGTTTTCGCTCCTAGTTCGCTTTGGTTTTAGCGGAACAAATCTTCAAGCAGTTCGTCCCGGCTCATTCCGAGATATTCGCCGACTTGGGATATGATGGAGTTCAGGACGGTCACCTTCACGCTCCTGTGGCGAGGAACCGATACGTGACCATCCGAGCCCCGTATTGTGGACGTCAAACGCATGTGGCTGCCCTTTTGCCTGACGAACCTGTATCCGTAGCGTCGGCGCAGCAACCTAGCCAGCTCGTCGCCGGATATGTCGCGGGGAAGTCTCATATCGCCGCGACTTCGCTTTTGACCAGCTGAAGGTTGATGACCTCCGGGGCGCGTTCGTCGTCGAAGTAACATTCGGACGCCTCAACCACCATCTCTTTCAGCTCGTCCCAGTCTTCGGCTTGCGTGAATATGCCGTAACCGAGCGCTCTGGCGCCGTATCCGCCCTCGATTGCTTCGGTCACTTCGAAAGTTATCTCGCTCGGCGTCACGGTCGGGTCGTCGAACCGAGCGGCGCGCTGGTTTCCGTTTTGCATTTTTGTCCTCCTGTCTCCGAGAAGGGCGGCGGATTGTTCAACCGTCTTGGGCATTATAGCGCAATTCGCGCCATGCGGAGTTTGATGGTTTCCGGGGCGCGTCCGTCGTCGAAATAACATTCCGCCGCGTCCTTGACCATGCGCTCCAGCTCTTCCCAGTCGTCGCCCTGCGTTATGATGCTGTATCCCCTTGCGGCGGCGTAGTAGCCGCCATCTTCGTCTTCGTAGGCGTCGAAGGTTATCTCGCTCGGCGTCGCGGACGGGTCGCCCAACCAAGCGGGGCGCGGGTTTTCGGTGTGCATCTCTTTGTCTCCGGTATTCGGAAGGGCGGCGTGTCGCCCGACCGCATGGGGCATTATAGTACAATATCAACCGAATGAAACAGCGAAATCGGTTTTGGGAGGGAAATTAGCCATGCCCGACATTGGAATAATGGGACTGCGACCGCCCGGCGCGAGTTGGCGGGATACCCTAGACCTCGCCGCGCGCGCCGACGGGATGGGGTACAGCTGCATCGCCACCGGCGAGGCGTGGGGGGAAGACGCCTTCACCTCGCTCGCCCAGATAGCCGCCGTGACCAAGCGCATCCGAATCGGCACCAGCATCGTCCCCGTGTTCGCGCGCTCGCCGTCCAACATCGCCATGGCCGCCGCCAACATGGACGTCATGTCCGAAGGGCGCTTCTTTCTGGGGCTGGGCGCGAGCGGGCAACTGGTGATAGAGGACTTCCACGGCGAGCGCTTCGAAAAGCCCCTCACGCGGATGCGCGAGTACATAGACATCATCCGCAAGGCGGTGGCGGGCGAGCGCATAGACCACGAAGGCGAGTTCTTCCGCACAAAGCGCTTCCGTCTGCGGTTCAAGCCCCACCGCGACTATCTGCCCATCTACATCGCCTCGCTCAGCCCGGCGAGTTTGCGTCTCACGGGCGAGCTGGCGGACGGCTGGCTGCCGATATTCCTCGCGCCCTCGCGCATGGAAGCGGCGATAGCCGACATCCGCGCCGGCGCCGAATCCGCCGGGCGCTCGCTCGACGACATCGCCATCTCGCCCCAAGTGTCGGTGTACGTGACCGACGACATCCCCGCCGCGCGCGACCGGGAGCGCCCGCACATCGCCTTCTACATCGGCGGCATGGGGGTGTTCTATCACCGCTACATGCGGCGCATCGGGTTCGCCGAAGAAGCCGACCGCATCCGCGAAGCCTACCTGAGCCGCGACCGCGACCGCGCCGCCGCCCTAGTGACCGATGAGATGGTGGACGCCACGACCATCATCGGCAACCCCGAAGAATGCCGCGACCAAATGCAGGATTTCTTCGACGCCGGCGTCGACGAGATAAGGCTGGTTCTGAACGAGCCGGATAAGGATTCGTACATTCGGGTCGTGGAGGCGCTGGCGCCGGGGGGATAGGGGTTTATAGGGGCGCGTTCGCCGAAAACAAGCGAGAATAGCGAGCGAGAAATCCCCTCTCCCTTGATGGGAGAGGGCTAGGGTGAGGGTGTCTGCGCCGCTAGGCGCAGGCTTTCCAGCCACGAACATTCCCCAACAAGGCGGTTGGACGGCGTTTTTTGCGTCATCCCCCCTTGACGAAAACCCACGCGCAAACTAGAATACGCCGGAGATAAACCGGATTTCGCGCCGAAAGCGCCGGAAATACTGCGCGGGGACATGTCGGAAAATACGGACGCCGCAACCCAAATAGCCGAATCGGGCGCGCCGCTCATGGACGCGCTCGATGCAGGCGCGCGCCTGCGGCATCTGCTCGTCAACGGCGACGCGCTGAATCCGAACGCCCTTGATGAAGAGAGCGTCGACCTGACAGTCACCTCGCCGCCCTACAACGTCGGCAAGGCGTACACGGGCGACTCCGAAGACGACGCGATGGGGTTCGGCGACTATCTCGAATTCACGCGGCAGTGGCTCGCCAACTGCTACGCCTGGACGAAACCGACCGGGCGCATCTGCGTCAACGTCTCCATCGACAAGAACAAAAACGGCAAGATGCCTCTTTCGGCGCATCTCACGCTCATCGCCCTTCAGGTCGGTTGGAAATACCACGCCCACCGTGCTTTGGAACGAGGGCAACATCAGCAGGCGCACCGCTTGGGGCAGTTGGAAATCCGCCAGCGCGCCGCATGTGATCGCGCCGGTGGAGACCATCATCGTTCTCTACAAAGACGGCTGGAAGCGCGAGCGGCAGGGGCGCAACGACATCACGGCGGGACGAATTCAAAGAGTGGGTTCTCGGAAACGTGGTCGTTCAACGGCGAAAGCGCGCGGCGCATCGGACACGAAGCGCCCTTCCCCAGAGAGCTGCCCAAACGCTGCATCAAACTGTTTTTTCGTTCCGGGGGCGACGCCGTGCTAGACCCGTTTCGTCGGCAGCGGCACGACCATGATAGAGGCGATGGCGAACGAAAGGCGCGCCGTCGGCTTGGAGAAAGAAAACCGACTACTGCTTCCTAGCGCTCAAAAGGCTGAAAGAAGAATGTGGACTGCAATCGAGCCGATTCTGTCTGGAAAACCGCGGGGGGGGGGGGGGGGGGTGAAATATACCTATCCCTCTTGGAGATGGTGAGCGGCTACGAAAGCCCGCATGCCTTCGTGCGAGAAATCTGGGCGCTCTACCAGAAGTTGCCCAAGAAAACCCGCAACCCGTCCAACAACGGCAGAATCTTCGAATACATCCTCTGCGAAACGCTGGCGCGTGAGGGGATTCTGCCGTTCTACTACCAGACGCGCTTCAGCCTGGTTCCCAACGCCAACTTCGACATAGTCTGCTACGACCCGCGCCGCCCGGTGGTCTTGTCCGCCAAAATCGTCCCCTGCGCGAGCGCTACAAGCAAGCCGACCTAGAGGGGATGATTCTGCGCCAAGTCTATCGCAACGCGGAATCCTACCTAATCACGCTCAACGCGAAAGAATCCCAAACCGTCCAGCGCAAAATAGACAGCGGCGAAGTGGCGGGCTTGGCGCGATGCGTCCTAGCCGACTCGCCCGACTACGACGCCCTGCTCGCCGAACTCAAGGCGCGGACGTTCTCGCTGTCGCAGGCGATAGAGCCGCTGGCGAGCGGGATAGCGGTGGAAGGCGCGAGACTGGCGGACCGACCGCCTAGCGGCTAATCGGACGGCGGCGCTTGCGAATCCGCGTCAACCGGCGCGAGGTCTTTTCCGAACTGGTAATCGAGCCATCGCTCCAGCAGGCTTGGCTTGACGGCCATGGCGGCTACGGCGCAGGCGTTTATCGCCGCGTATATCAGCAGAACCGGCGCGGCGGCGAAGACCGCTCCCTTGCCCCAGCCAAAATGCCGTCCGTAGCGCCGCAGATGCAGCCACCGCTTTTTAGTCTGGCGCAAGACCGACTTGAAACCCTGTTGGATGAGGCGCGGCTTCGAGAGCTCAGGACGCGAAAGCGCGAAAAAGAACACTTCGCGCAGATGGCGTTCAAGCAGCGCCGAAAGCGAGAGCGGCGGCTCGTGCCATATTCTCAGGCGGGGGTCAACGACAATCCCCCCATTCCGCATCGCGCAAGACTCCAGAAACATGTCGCCCGCCGCTCGCGCCGTGCATCCGCCGAAGGGCTTTTCCCGGAAGGCGTCTTTTCTGACGACGACGTTGTGCGCCTGCGTCTGCCCCCGCTCCGCGAGCGGCTGGCGGCTTTCGTAGGCGTGCAGAAACCCGAAGCTGAGGATCGTGTTCATCGTCGTAAACCAAGACGTCCCGTCGTAAGACGTCACGCCGGCGACCGCCGCAATCTCCGGCGAATCTTCCAAAACCCCGACCGCCCGCGACAGGTAATCAAGCGACGGACGGCAGTCGCTGTCCCAGAACGCCACATACTTCCCGCCGGCGTGAAGCGCGCCGACGTTCTTGTATTCGTAATACCCGCCGTCCGGAACCGCGACCGACGACACGTCGCCGCCCCACTCCGCCGCGTCCACCTCATCCGCGCCCACGACGATGTACTCCACTTCGCCCTTCTCGAAACCGACCTGGTTGAGCTGGGCCAAGACGCTCTCCGTGACGGGGATGCGCCCGGTCACGTTGCGCGTGTCCATCTCCACCACAACCGAAACGATGGGGCTTTTCTCCCCCCCCCCCCCCCGCGCCTTCGGGGAGGACGGGAGCTTTGGAGCGCGTTCGCCGTCGCGCGCAACCCCCCCGCGCCTTCGGCGGACGCGGTCGTCGATTCGGTCGTAGTCATTCGCTCTTTCATCATGTCCCATATTCATCAAATGCGAGCGCCAAACTCGTCGGGGCCGGCGGGCAATCCGCGCGGGATTGCGCCTAGCGGCGCAGGCGCGCGCCCTCGCCCCGACCTTCTCCCATAAAGGGAAAATAATGGATGCGTTGGTTGCGATTCAAGGTTGATTTCGGGCGGCTATCTTGTCCGCGCTTTCGCGAGGACGGCGTTGTTGGGAGATTCTGGATTCCCGCCCCCGCTTCCGCGAGGGCGGCGTTCTTTCGCGGGAATGGCGGGCGGCGCGCGCGAGTCGGCTTCGCCAAACATGCCCCTACGCCCCCTGTCAGCTATCCCCTAGCAAAGCTGATACTCCCTGCTGGACGCGATTATCTTGAACAAGTCGAGTATCAGCTCTTGCGTGACGCCGCCTTCGCGCGCGCCGGCGGACGCCAGCTCGATTAGCAGCTCGCGGGTGTCTGCGGCGACGTCCATCGGGCCCATGGCGTCCAGGCAGGCGTCCACCAGCTCGGCGGGGTCGGCGGGCGCGGACGACGACGATTCGCCGCTCACGCGCTCGACCATGTCGGCGACGCCGGGGTTCGCCGCGTCGCTCATCCGCTGGGCGGCGAAGTTGACGCGGTCGACCAGCGAGCCGCTGGTTATCCACTCCTCGCCCGTGTGCCAGCCCTCGACGGACGGCGGGTCGAGCAGCTTCTGCCCCATGAATCCGCACTCTTCCATGACGTTGAAGATGCCGGGGTCGCCGGATTCGGGGACGCGGAATTCCCCCGTCTTGCGGAGCGTGCCGATGATGACTTCCGTCGGGCTTTTCACGCGCGCGAACGCCGCTTCCTTGAAGAAGTCGGAGTTGAACAGAACGCGCAGGACGGATTTCAGGTCGTGGTTGTGCGCGAAGTAGGCGTCGGCGAGCGTCTCGATGGCGTCCGGGTCTCGCGGCGGGGTATCCGCCCACTGCGGCACGGGGGCTTCGTCCGCGACGAAGAAGTTGTAGAGATGGCGCGAGACGAAGCGCGCCGTCGCCGGCTGGCGGCAGATTATCTCGATGACGTCCTCGCCGCCGAAATGCCCCGCCTCGCCCAGAAAGCGCTTGCCGCCGCCGTCGTGGTCGTCCTCGCGGTATTCGTGATGCCAGAAGATGCGGCCATAGGGCCAAATGGAATCCTTCATCGCCATCATCGCCATGTACTCGCCGTTTTTGACCGACCAGCCGGTGAAGGCGCGGGCGCACTCTTTGATGTCGTCCTCCGTGTAGTTGCCCACGCCCATGGAGAACAGCTCGAGAATCTCGCGCCCGTAGTTTTCGTTGATCGAGTCTTTGTGGTTGGTGTGGTTGTCGAGCCAGATTATCATGGCGGGGGTCGCGCGAGAGCTCGATGAGCAAGTCGTTGAACCGCCCCAAGCCGGCGCGGCGGAAGGTGTCTATCTGGTTCGTGAGCGAGCCGAGGTTGTTCAGCTTGTTCTCGCCGGTGGCGAACACGCCGTGCCAGAACAGCGCCATCTTCTCATCCAGCGGTCGGTCGGTGGAGATGAGCCGATAGGCCCAGTAAGCGGCGTTATGCCCCTGCATGGCGTGGAGGTCGACGTGCCGCCGGAAGATGAGGTCGTCCGGTATCGCGCTGGGCGGCGCGGCGGGCGCGAGGAATCGCTCCACAAGCGCCTCGTAGCCGAATTTTTCGTACTGGTCGAGCTCGTCCGGCGTCGCGCCGAACCCGGCGCGGCGCGCGAGATGGGCGGTGAGTTTGCGGTTGGGGGAAGCGGTCATGGTTGGTTTCACCTTGTTACAGGAATTCAATGTCGGATTCATTGTAGCCGAAAGCGGTCGCCAGGCGTATGCACTGGTTGCGTATCGTCTGCGCGCTGCCATGCGTCTCGACGAACCATCCCGACTCCCCGATGGGCTGAGGAGACCTCATGGTCTCACTGGAGCGACTGTAATAGGGCCTGGTACGTCCCTGAAGCGGGGCGACCTTCTGTGGGAATTCGTCGGTGTGGCGCTCGTAGATTATCTTGGCGAAATCACGCATGTTTCCTACCCAGTTAGACGCATGGCGCGTTTCCCCTAGAAAGCGAAAGCCGCTAGTTGGAGTCCGTTGGGCGCGCGTATTTCCACTTAGGCGAGTTTGCCTACTTCTTTTTTGATTCTCGTTGTTTCCAGTTTGTCCTCCGTTAGGCGACTCGCTCTGTTTCCGACCAGCCTCGGCGCTTAGAAAGCGCCTGACTTGCGAATCGCTAGGTTTGACGCCGTAAAGCGATTCGGACCTCTCCGTCAACAAATCCACCAAGAGACCGTCGGGTTCGGAGATTAGCGCTTGCCAAGCCTTGGGCAAGGTTTCTTTCACCCGCATAGCCAAACGTTGCTGTTCCAGCAGGTTTTCTCCGTATTTTATCGCAGAGCCTGACGCTACTCCGTTCTTGGACAGCGCGTTGGCGAAAACGGTTTGCGCGTTGTCGCTGTCTGATGATTTTACGGAGATAGCGGAAAACCGCCGCTGTTCCCAGGAGCCTTCTCGCAACGGAAGGTAAAACCACCAGTCAAGCCCGTTTGTGAGCGTTGCCAAGCCGACGCCGCCTCCGAATGAGTATCGGAGCAACTGGTCCTGATGGGACGTCAAATCTTCGCCGCCGCGCTTGACTTCGATGAAGACTTTGCTTTTGCCGTCGATTTGCAGGTTGTAGTCCACCAGCCCGCCGCTGACGCCAAACTCCGGCGTGACCTCGTCGCGGTCAAACGGATCCCATCCCAGAGCGTTCAGAACCCGCAGAACCACGCCCTGCCGGACGCTGGCTTCGTCGTATCCGACAACGTTCGGGTCGTTTCGGATGTTTTCAATGGCTTGGGCGAGTGCGTCGCTCATCGTTCGCCTCCGGGTTTGGTTGCGATTCGCAATTCATCCAGCATCATCTTACTCGATTTTTTGCGTAGGCGCGACAGTTCGGACGCCGAATCGCCGCCCTCGCCGTTCGCCGCGTCCCGCTCCATCGCGGCTATGTCGCGCACGATTTTGGCAAGATCCGCTTGGCGGCTTAACTCCACGATGTCGGGAAGAAACCCGCGCTTCACAGGGTCGTAGAAGCGCGGGAGTCCGTCGTCCCAGCCGATGTACAGACTCAGGGCGTCGCTGTATCCCCAATGCCTGAAATCTTCGTCGCGGATGATTGGGATGGGGATGTACGCGCCGCCGTCCGCCAGCGCGTCGCCGGCGAGCGGGACGCCGTTGCGAGCGCCGCCGGTCTCGTCGAACCGCCAGTACTCCCCGACGCCGTATCGCCGATAGCCTTCGCGCTTGTCGGCTAAGTCCGGGGGTGGCGCTGAAGCGAGTGGCTACCTCCATTATGAAATCGGGCGGCTTGCCCGCTTCGCTTATGATATACCCGTTGCGCGCGATTATCGCCTTCGGGTCGACGCCGAACGCCACTACGACATTGGGCGCGAACCGCTCCGAATCGTCCATCGGGTCTCGCCGCAGATAGCCGAACCCCGCGACTAGGACGTCTTTTCGGCGTCCGAAACGAATATCCAAGACGCTGAACATGCGCGAAGTCAGGCGTCTCCGCATCATGTCGACAATCCTAGGCGGGGTCGGGGCAGGATGAAGTCCGGGGGGCAACGTCGCCGCGTGTCTTTCGGTCGCCATGAGTCGGTCTCTTATTCCTCAATCCCCGCCTGGCGCAGGCGCTCGCGGAGTCGTTCGTTTTCGGCGGTCGCCGCGTCCGCGCGGGCCGCTTCGGCGTCCGCGCGGGCTTGGGCGGCGTCCGCCATGTCCATCGCTTCCGCCGCGTCGGGAAGGAAACTGTCCGCCGCCGAGTCGTAGAACCGCAGGAAGCCGTCGTCCCAGCAGAGATGCAGCCCCAGGACCTCGCTGTATCCCCAGAGTCTGCCGTCTTCGTCTTGGATGATTGGGATTGGGACGTATTCGCCGTCAACCAGCCTGTCGCCAGCCAGCGCGGCGTCGTGCCAGCGTCCGCCGGTCTTGTCCGACCGCCAGTACTCTTTCGCGCCGTATTTCCGCGTAGCCGTCGCGCTTGGTGGTGTAATCGCGCTTTCCCGTGCTTTTGGACGCCACTTCCAACACGAAGTCGGGCGGCTTGCCGGCTTCGCTTATCACGTAGCCGTTGCGGCTGACAATCGCCTCGGCGTCCACGCCGAACGCCACCACGCAGTCGGGGGCGAGCCGTTCGGATTCGTTGGTCGCGTCGTGGCGCAGATAGCCCGCGCCGGACACGAGGACGTCGTCGCGCCTTCTGAAATAGGCTTTGAGCGAGCTTTTCGCCCCGGTTAGTTGTTCGTCCTGCATCATGTCGGGAATCCTCGGCGGGTCGGGCAACATGCAGTCGGGCAGAAGGGTCGCCGCCTCGACCGTTTGGGATTGCAGTTCGGTGGTCATGATTTCCCCTTGTCCTTCTGAACCTCCGGCGCGGCGTCGCCGCTTTTCAACATCCGCATTGTATCACAGCGCGGCGCGGTTTGGGTTTGGTTGGGAACGCCCGCCGCGCGCGTCTCACGCCCCTTCGTATATCTGTATGCGGTGGCGGCTGTGTTCGGTGACATGCAGCCGGTCTTCCGAATCCAGCGACACCGAGACGGGCCCCCAGAATATCGGCTCGGTCTGGGACGCTATGTGATACGGCGTCCGCAGATGCTCCGGCAGGTCTTTGACGTCCAGGTCGGACGCCCGCCGCGCGCCGTATTCGTCCGGGTTCACCTCAAGCCACTCTTCCGCCCACTTGGACAGCGTCGCTTCGCCGCGCAGGGTTTGGCGGAAGCCGCCGTCCGGGTCGAGTATCTGGACGCGCTCGTTGCCCCAGTCGGCGACGCAAATCAGCCCGCCGCGCGTCACCGCCACCGAGCTGGGGCGGTGGAACTGCCCTTCGCCCTCGCCCGGCTCGCCGAAGGCGGCGATGAACTCGCCGTCCGACGTGAACTTCTGGACGCGGTCGTTGCGCCAGTCGGCGACGTAAACGCAACCTTCGCCGTCAACCCGCCGCGCCCCAGGGCAGATTGAACTCGCCATCGCCATCGCCCGCGCAGCCCCAAGCGGACGCGGTTTCGCCGTCCGCGCTCATCTTGCGGACGCGGTTGGCGTACTGCTCGACGACGTAAACCGCGCCGTCCGCGCCGACCGCGATTCCGGCGGGCCCGCTCAGCCCGCCCCACTTGCGGACGAAGCCGCCGGCGCTGTCGAACACCTTGACTTCGTTCAGCGCCTCGTCGGTGACGTAGAGATTGTCGTCCGCGCCGAACGCCATGCAGACGGGGGCTTTGAACTGGTCGTCGCCGGCTCCGGGGCCGGTGGCGAACTCGCCTAGCCAGTCCTCGTCGAAAGTGCAAATCTGGATGCGGATGCCGCGCGCGTTCAGCCCGCCCATGCGGTTCATCACGAAGATGCGCCCGTCCGCGCTGAAGGCGGCGTCGTATGGGTAGTTGAACCCGCGTCCGATGGGCTGGTTGGAGTTGAAGCCGATGGTTTTGAGGTATTTCATCGCAAAGCCGCCTCCGGTTTCGCCATGTTGGAAATTTGCAAATGGTCTCAAGTCGTCCGCGCGCAAGACTGCGCCTAGCGGCGCAGGCGCCCTCACCCTAGCCCTCTCCCATCAAGGGAGAGGGGATTTGTCGGCTGCTATTCAGTCTCGTTTCGGTCGGACGCCACTGGATAGGGGATTTTTGCGATTTTCCCCCGCGCGCTAAATGTTGAACTGCGGCTCGCTGTAATCCAGCGCCTTGTCGTATATTTGGATGCGCCAGCGCTGGGTGTCGGCGACCAGCAGGCGGGAGTTGGCGGCGTCGAACGCCACCGCCGACGGCAGGGCGAAGCGCCACTCCGGCTCCAGCGTATAGACGCGCCGCCGCGCTTTGTACACGTCGGGTTCGAGCGGACGTATTCCCGCTGCCACTTGGACAATTCCTGCGCGTCGCCGATGAACGTCGTTATGTAGCCGCCCTCGGCGTCATACGCCTGCACGCGGTGGTTCGCCCAGTCGCAGACGTAAATGTCGCCGGCGGGGTCGACAGCCACGTCGGACGGGTGGTCGAACTGGCTATCGCCATCCCCGTAGCCGCCGAGCGCGAAGACGAACTCGCCGTCCGCCGCGAATTTTTGGATGCGGTGGTTCTTGTGGTCGGCGACGTAGATGAATCCGTCCGCGTCGACGCAGATTCCCCAGGGCGAATCCAGCTCGCCCTCGCCGTCGCCGCGCCTGCCCCACTGCGCGATGAAGCGCCCGTCCGCGCTCAGGCGCTGGACGCGGTGGTTGACGGTGTCGACGACCAGGATTTCGTCGTCGGCGTCTATGGCGATGCCGGACGGACGGCGGAATTCGCCTTCGCCGCTCCCGGACGCGCCGAACGACCGGACGAACTCGCCTTCCGGCGTGAACACGGATACGCGGTCAGTCCAGGCGTCTGTCACAAAGACGTTCCGCGCGCTGTCGAGGGCGATTCCGCTCGCCCAAGTCAGCCGCCCTTCGCCCTCGCCGCCGATTCGGTTGATTAGCTCTTCCTCGCCGGCGCTCGCCCCCGCGAGATACCGCGTGACGCCGCGCGCGCCGCCGAGATTGGATACGATGGCGAACAGTTCGCCGCCGTCCCCGACCGCCAGCGCCAGCGGACCCATGACCTGATCGCGCCCGCCCACCACGTGGCTGAAGTCGTAAACTCTGTCTCCGATTGATTTTGGTTAGCATGTCGTTGGTCGCATCCTCTTGTTTATGGACGATTTTCGATATTTCCGCGCGTCCTGCGTTCCGTCATTCCCGCGAAGGCGGGAATCCAGAGACTTCAGCCAAGACAGCCGCTTGAAATCAGGCTTGAACTGAAGCCAACGCATCCCCTCTTCCTTGATGGGAGAGGGCTAGGGTATGTTCGCGGAAAACAAGCCCGAATCGCAACCAACGCATCCCCTCTCCCTTGATGGGAGAGGGTTAGGGTGAGGGTGTCTGCGCCGCTAGGCGCAGTTTTGCGCGGATTGCCCGCAACTCCAAACATACCCCTGCAAGCCTTTGATGGGAGAGGGGATTCGCCGGTTGCGCTCGGCGCTCGGTTTCGTCGCCACGCCTTTGGATTTTACGCGAACTGATACTCCCTAGTCGCCACTATCAGCTGAAGAAGCTCCGCCACGCGGCGCGCCGAGTCCGCTTCCGCGTCTCGGTCGTCCCAGCGCAGGTCGCCGCCTTCCGCGGCGTGTTCCACCAGCTCGGCGCGCGTTTCCGGCGACACCGAGAGCGGGCCCAGCAGGTCTAGGCAGGCGTCCACCGCGTCCTCCGGCGTTCCTTCGATGTCGCGGACGCGGTTTATCAGGGCGCGGACGCCGGGCTTGCTGGGTTCGCCGACCATGTCCGCCACGAAGTTGGCGCGCTTCATCAGCGAGCCGCTGTTTATCCACTCCAGCCCGTAGTGCCAGCCCTCCACGCTCGGCGGGTTCAGCAATTCCTGCCCCATGTAGGTTATGTGGTTGGAGTAGTCGAACACCTCCGGCCCCGGCAGCTCCGCGCCGCCGACCATTCTGACCGTTCCGATGACCACTTCCGTGGGGTTCTTCACTTTGGCGAAGCGCGCCGCTTTGAAGAAGTCGGAGTTGAACAGAACGCGCAGGGCGTGGCGCATGTCGAAGTCGGATTCGGCGAGCGCGGCGGCGATGGTTTCCACCGCCTCCGGGTCGCGCGGCGGGGTGGTCTGCCAAGCGGGGACTTGCGCCTCGTCCGCGACGAAGAAGGCGTAGAGATGGCGCGCGATGAACCGCGCCGTCGCCGGCTGGCGCAGAACGATGTCTATGACGTCCTCGCCGTTGAAGTCGCCGACGTGTCCGAGAAAGGTCTTTTCGCCGCCGTCGTGGTCGTCGGGCTTGTATTCGAAATGCCAGTCCCAGCGCCCCATGTGGAAGCGCGGCAGCTTGGGCGTCATCGTCCACCCGGTGAAGGCGCGGGAGCACTCATAGACGTCCTCTTCCGTGTAGTTGCCCACGCCCATCGTGAACAGCTCCAGCAGCTCGCGCCCCCAGTTTTCGTTGACGGCGCGGGCGTGGTTTTCGTGGTTGTCGAGCCAGAACAGCATCGCCGGGTTGCGCGCCACCGAGAGCAGCAGCTCGCGGTACTTGCCGAGTCCCTTGTCGCGGAACATGTCTATCATGTCCGTGATTTCGTCGTAGTGGTCGACCTTCGAGACGCCGGTGGCGAAGATCTGGTGCCAGAACAGGCACATTTTCTCCTGCAGCGGCGCGCGGGTGTTGAGCATCCGCCACACCCAGCCCGACTGCCCGATTCCGCTGAGCGTCCCCGGCTTCCACTGGAAGTGGTAGTAGCGCAGGAATTCGTAGATGTCCACCGGCTCCTGGCGCTCCGGGTGGAGCAACTCCTCCACCGTCGCCTCATAGCCCGCTTCCGCGCGCCGCTCCAGCTCGTCGCGCGCCGCGCCGAAGCCCGCGCGCCTCATCAAGTGCGCCATCAAAGATATGTTTTCGCTGCCCACAGCGTCGCCTCCTGAATGTTGAATGAATCGCCTGCGTTGAATTATATTGCCGAACGGCGGCTAGGGCAAACTGGCGCGGGAATGGGGGCGGCGCGTTGGGCGGCGCTCATATCGCGTTCGCGGCGTTTTTCGGTTCGCCGTCGGCGTCCGCGACCTTCCGTATTCCCCAGAAAGCGGGAATGGCGGGGCATGAATCGAGGGCGGCGGCGCAATAATCTCCCAACCTATCCTTTATATCAGCGCCGCTTAGCCGCCGTTCGCGCCTCCGCGGCTTTCGCTGATGTATCCGATGAGTTTGTAAACCAGTTTCGCGGCGGTCGCGGAGCAGGCGACTGGCCCCTCTTCCGGGCTTAGCTCCACTATGTCGAAGCCCGCCACGCTGACGGAGCGGCAGACTGCGCGGAGCAGGGCGGTCGTCTCACGCCAAGTCATCCCGTCCGGCTCCGGCGTCCCCACCGCCGACATGATGGACGGGTCGAGCGCGTCCAGGTCTATGGATATGTAAACGCGCTCCGTCAGCGCGTCCAGTGCGCGTTTCGCCAGCGCGTCCATCGGCTCGGAGGGCGGCCAGGGGTGCATGGCGACGCCGGCGCTTCGCGCGAACGCCAACTCGCCGGCGCTTATCGAGCGGACGCCGACCTGAACCATCGGGCATTTCTCGGACATTCGGCGGGCGGCGGAGGCGTGTCCCCAGCGCGTCCCCATGAACGAATCGCGCAAGTCGGCGTGGGCGTCTATGTAGAGAACGCTCAGGTTTGCGGCGCTCTCGGCGCAGGCGAGCGCCGGCCCTATCGCCGACGCGTGGTCGCCTCCGAGCGTGACGGGGATTTTGCCGTCCGCTACCACGCGGGCGGTGATGCGGCGCGTCCGCTCGACGAGGCGGCGCGGGCCTGACAGGTCGGGGACGATTTCGGGCAGGGTGTAGATGCCGTCCGCCGACGGGTCGAAGCCCAACTCCAGGTCGTAATCCTCCAGATGGCGCGAGGCGTCTATAATGGCGGCGGGCCCGTACCGGGCGCCCGCGCGGAACGACGTCGAGCCGTCGTAGGGGACGGGGATTATCACGAAGCGCGCGTCTTCGTAGCGGTGTTCGGCGGGCGGGGTATCGAGAAACGTCTGCCACTGGATTTCGTCGGCGGACGCGAAGAGCGACGCGGGCGCGTCCGCGTTTTCGTTCCCGTCCGTCCCGCGCCGTTCCGCCCCGCTCACTCCGCGCCCCCGTCTGTCGGGGGTTGGTCGAGATACTCCAGTCCTCGCTCCAAAACGCGGGTTTCGACGCGCTCCAAGCCGAAGGTTTCGACGGCGGCGGCTACTGTGGCGTCCACGTCAAACGGCTTGCAGGAAAACACGTCTATGTTCGCGTATCGGCGTTCGGGGAAGGTGTGGACGGTGATGTGGCTTTCGGCTATCAGCACGAAGCCGGACACGCCCCAGTCGTTCGGCTTTTCGCCTCGGTATGTGTAAACCGTCGGCGGCGCGGCTATGGTCATCCCGATGCGGGCGGGATGCGTTCGCAGAAAGTCGCGCGTCGAGTCCTCGCTGCCGAGCAGCGCCGGGTCTCCATCGCGGCTGTCTATCACCAGGTGCATCGGCGGCTGTCTCCCCCCAAAACGGCGGCGGCGCGTCCAAAGTCGTAGTCAAGTCCATAAAGATTAGCGCATGAGGGCGGCGGTCGGCTAGCGCCCGCCCGCCCGCGCCTTGCCGCCCGCCGCGCGCTTTGGGTAGAATTTCCGATGTCGTCGTTGGCGATTTTCGTTTGATTCTCATTGGGGATACATGAAGAAAGCGTTTTTTATGAGATATGCCCTGGCGGTCGCCGGCTTCGCCGCGCTCGCTGCGCTGTCTTTCGCCTGCGCCGACTCTTCCGCGCCCGAATCCGCCGCGTCGGCGTCCGCGCCCACGCCGTCCGCGACGACGGTGCCCGCGCCAACCGCGACTTCCACCCCGACGCCCATGCCGACCGCGACGCCGACGCCCGCGCCAACCGCGACGCCAACGCCGACAGCGACGCCGGTTGCCCCGTCCGTAATCTCGCACAGCGCGGCGGTGAGCGAGGACAACGGGCTAATCGTATTCGTAACCGTCGCCTTGTCCGCGCCCGCTCGCGTGGCGGTGGAGTATGAGAACGAATACGCCGGCAAGTTCCGAACGGCGCTGAGCGAGCGGGCGGCGGTCGAGCATCGCGTCCCCGTCGCGCGCCTGCGGGCGGATACGGCTTATCAGTACGCCGTCGGGGTGGAGACGCCGGGCGGCGGGCTGGCTTACGGCGCGCGGGGCGAGTTCGTCACGGGCGCCCTTCCCGACGCCCTCGCCGTCCCGACCGAAACGACGGGCAGAAGCTCCCTAAAACTCATACTCTCCGACTACAGCCTCGTCCGCAACCAGATGGGACGCCATCTGTTTATGTGGGACGAGTTGGGCGAAGTGGTTTGGAGTTTTCAAGACGTCGGCGAGGGAATCTCCAGAGCGGCGCATCTTCAGCCCAACGGCGATATAATGTATATAAGGCTTGCGCGAGGCGACGCCCTCCCCCGCGTCGTCCGCGTGACGCCGCTCGGCGAATTCGCGCACTCGGTTCCATTTGACGGCGACAGGTCGCATCACGACTTTTTCGTCTTGGACGACGGGGGCGTTTTGTATCTGGGCAATTACCGCAATCCGGACACGGACACCATCAATTTCATCCCCCCCCCCCCCCCCCGCGTCACAAGGCTGGGAAACTGAACGAATCGAGGCCGAGCGCGTCTGGGACTCGTCGGAATTCATCGACGGCGCCAGAGGAGTCGATCACATAAACTCGCTGTCTCCGGCTCTCGGCGGCGGCTGGATAGTGTCTCTTCGCGAACGCGACCAGGTCATATCCATATCCGAGGATTTCCAGACAATCCGCTGGCGTCTCGGCGGGGCGGACGGCGATTTCGCCTTCTCCGACCCGGCGGATATGTTCCATGCCCAGCACACCGCTTCTCAGCTCCCAAATGGAAACATCTTGCTGTTCGACAACCAAGCGGGCTTGCCCGCGCCCGACGGCGAGGGCCACTACTCGCGCGCGCTGGAGCTTCGCTTGGATTTCGACGCGATGACCGCCGTCAAAGCGTGGGAGTACAGCCCCGAACCGCGCCTGTACTCCAAATTCGCCGGCAGCGCCTACCGCCTGGACAACGGCAATACGCTCATCAACTTCGGACACCCCGCGCAGGGCGAGCTGACCACGACGCTGGTGGAAGTGGACGCGCGCGGGCGCGAGTTGTTCAGGCTTGCGACCGACGCCGTGCCGAGGGAACTCAGATTCAACCGCTACCGCGCCTTGCCGGGGCCGGAATCCATCATCGGCGAGACGATGCTGCGTCCGCCGAAAGAGCGCTAAGGGCGAAGCCGCGCCTTGCCGCCCGCCGCGCGCTTTGGGTAGGCTTTCAGATGGCGGCGACGCCGATTTTCGTTTGATTCTCATTGGGGATACATGAAGAAAGCGTTTTTTATGAGGGACGCCCTAGCGGTCGCCGGCTTCATCGCGCTCGCGGCTCTGTCTTTCGCCTGCGCCGACTTTTCCGCGCCCGCCCCCCCGGTCGCGTCCGCGCCAACGATGACGGCGACGCCGACGCCGGAACCCGCCGACACTCCGACGCCCGCGCCAACGGCGACGCCCGCGCCGACCGCGACGCCAACGCCGACCGCGACGCCGGTTGCCCCGTCCGTAATCTCGCACAGCGCGGCGGTGAGCGAGGACAACGGGCTAATCGTGTTCGTAACCGTCGCTCTGTCCGCGCCCGCTCGCGTGGCGGTGGAGTATGAAAACGAATACGCCGGCAAGTTCCGAACGGCGCTGAGCGAGCGGGCGGCGGTCGAGCATCGCGTCCCCGTCGCGCGCCTGCGGGCGGACGCGGTTTATCGGTACGCCGTCGGCGTGGAGAGGGCGGACGGCGGCGGGCTGGCTTACGGCGCGCGGGGCGAGTTCGTTACCGGCGCCCTTCCCCCCCGACTCGCCATCGCCGTCGAGAAAAGCGAGGCGAGCGGCAGAAGCTCGCAAGCGCTCATCCTCAGCGACTCGTCCACATTCCGCGACCGCTATTCGTTTTCCCCCTACGTGGTCATGCTGGACGAGACCGGCGAAGTGGTTTGGCATTTCCAAGACGGCGAGAGAATTGTGCTCTCGGCGCGGATTCAGCCCAACGGCGACATTGTGTACATAAGAAGGGGCGTGGGTCCGATGCCCAGCAGGGTCCAAAGCCTTCTTCGGATAACGCCGCTGGGCGAAGTCGTGAAAGAATCGGAATTCGAAGGCGACCGCCCGCATCACGACTTTCTCCGCTTGGACGATGGGCGCGTCTTGTACGCGGGCATGCACATGATTCCTGACGAATCCCCCAACGCGGGAAACGAAGGGCTGAGAGTGGACACCATAAACCTCATCCCGTCTTTCGACCCGCCTCTGCCCGCGTCGCGGCGCGTCTGGGACGCGCGGGATTTCGGGATGAACTCCGATGAGCGGGTTCATCTCAACTCGCTGTCGCCGGCTCGCGGCGGCGGTTGGATAGCGTCTCTCCGCAACATTAGCCAAGTCATATCCATATCAGAGGATTTCCAGACAATCCGCTGGCGTCTCGGCGGGGCGGACGGCGATTTCGCCTTCCCCGACCCGGCGGACATGTTCCGCCGCCAGCACACCGCGACCGAGCTGCCCAACGGGAACATTCTGGTGTTCGACAACCAAGCGGGCTTGCCCCCGCCCGACGGCGAGGGCCGCTACTCGCGCGCGCTGGAGCTTCGTTTGGACTACGACGCCATGACCGCCGTCAAAGCGTGGGAGTTCGTCCCGGAGCCGCGGCTGTACTCCAGCTTCGCCAGCAGCGCTTACCGGCTGGACAACGGCAATACGCTGATCAACTTCGGAACGTCCGAAGACGCCGCCGTACCCATCGCAATCATAGAAACGGACGCGCAAGGGCGCGAGATATTCAGAATCGAGGCGATGACGCGAGACGAAAGCAATAAAGAGATTCACCTTCAGGTTTACCGCGCGTCTCCGGGGCCCGAATCCATCATCGGCGAGACGATGCTGCGCCCGCCGAAAGAGCGCTGACGCGAATCGCGCCGCCGACCGCCGACCGCTCCCATCTCGCCATTCTCGCTTAGAACCGCCCGACGCGCCTTGAAAATGCCCTGTCGGTGTCGCTAGAATCCACTAGGTTTTTTCGGGCGGCTCGCCGAATGGCGGCGAATCCGAACGGGCGGCGGCGGTCGTAATTCTTGGCGAGCCGAACAAACGGCGGCGGCGGAGCGGTCGCCCCCAAACCACCGGCGTCTCGGAGGACGCGCGCATCCTTATGATAGAAGTGAACGGCGTAACCAAATACTTCGGGAACTTTCCCGCCGTCACCGACATTAGCTTTTCGGTGGAGAAGGGCGAGATAGTCGGCTTTCTCGGACCGAACGGCGCGGGGAAGTCCACCACGATGAAGATAATCACCGGCTTTCTGCCGCCCACGGACGGGACGGCGACGGTGGCGGGCTACGACGTCGTCAACGAATCGCTGGACGCCCGGCGGCACATCGGCTATCTGCCGGAGACGGCGCCGCTGTACACCGAGATGACCGTCCGCGAATATCTCGGCTACATGGGCAGGCTGCGCGGCATGTCCTCCGACAAAATCCGAGCGCGGACGGACGAAGTGGTGAGCCTCTGCCGCCTTGAGGATTACCGGGACGCCATCATCGGCAAGCTCTCGAAGGGCTTTCGCCAGCGCGTGGGCGTGGCGCAGGCGGTGATACACGAGCCGGACGTCCTGATTCTGGACGAGCCGACCATCGGCATAGACCCGATTCAGGTCGTCGAGACGCGCCAACTCATCAAAGACCTCGGCGGCGAGCATACGCTGATAGTCAGCACGCACATACTCCCGGAAGTCAGCCAGATTTGCGAGCGGGTCATCGTCATTCACGAAGGGCGCATAGTCGCCATAGACGAGCCGGGCAATCTGGCTCGGACGCTCATCGGCAGCGAGCGGGTCGATCTGCAGATAAAAGGCCCCCAGCAGGACGTCCTGAAGACGCTCCGCGCTGTGGACGGCGTGGGGAGCGCGTCCCGAATCAACATCGAGCGCGGCGAAATCCCGCGCTACCGCGTGGAATCCGAGCTTGGGCGCGAAGTGCGCGCGGCGCTCGCCAAAGCGGTCGTCGAAGCGGATTGGGAGCTGCACCGCCTGGAAGCCGTCGTCATGTCGCTCGAAGAGATATTCCTGCGCCTGACCACGGAGGAAGAGGGCGTCGGCGAGAACGGCGGGGAAGAAGCGGCATGAACACCTTTAACATCGCGTGGAAGGAAACCAAGTCCTACTTCGGAACGCCCGCCGCCTACGTGGTCGGCGCCATGTTTCTGGCGCTCACCGGCGTGTTCTTCGTATCCGAAATCACGTCCCCGTTCGCGGAGGCGGACGTTCGCGGCATAGTGGACTGGGCGAGCTTCTTCATCATATTCCTCGCGCCGCTGCTCACGATGCGGCTGCTTTCGGAGGAGCAGAAGCTCGGCACGCTGGAGTTGCTTCTCACATCGCCGGTGCGCGATTGGGAAGTGGTGCTCGGCAAGTACATAGCCAGCGTCCTCATACTGTCGGCGATACTGTCGGCGACGCTGTACTACGTTCTGTTGCTGTACATGTTCGGCAACCCGGACACGGGCCCGATTCTGAGCGGCTACTTGGGGCTTCTGCTCTACGGCGCGGCGGCGCTCGCCATCGGGCTGCTCGGCTCGTCGCTCTCCGGCAACCAAATAGTCGCCGCCGTAGTGGGCATCGCCATCCTGCTGATGCTGTCTTACGTGGACAGAATCGGCGCCATAGTGGAGGGAATCGTCCGCCAGATAGTGGAAGGCATGTCGATGAACTCCCACATCGTGGACTTCACGCGGGGGGTGATAGACCTTTCCAGCGTGGTTTACTTCCTGTCGCTGGCGGCGGTGTTCGTCTTTCTCACAATCAGAACTCTCGAAACGCGCAGGTGGCGTTAGGTGGCTAGACAACCTGACAGGACGGACAGAAGGGCGGTCGCCGAATCCGGCGCGGGCGTCCTGGATTCGCTGAAGTCGACGGGCTTTTGGAGCGCCGTCGGCGCGGCGGTGGGCGTGGCGGCGGTCATAATCGGCGCGGCGCTGTTCATCACGGTGGACGAACTGCGCGACCTCGCCGTGTCCACCCTCATCGTCGGCTTGGTTCTGCTGTTCGTGGCGCTCGCGCTGTCGCCCAGGGCGGTCGCCATTTTCATGGCGGGACGGCAGGGGCGCTGGGGCGCCAACGTGGCGATTATGACGGCGGCGTTCTTCGTCATCGTCGTGCTAATCAACTTCCTGCTGTTCAGGACGACGGCGCGGGTGGACGTCACGTCGACGCGGGTGTTCAGCCTCGCCCAGCAGACGCGGCAGGTTTTGGACGGCATGGACGCGCCCGTTCGCGCCAACGCCTTCTTCATCCCGAACGACCCGACCACCGCCTTCCAGCGACAACAGGCGGAAGACCTGCTCAACGAATTCTCGCGCCGCAGCTCCAACTTCACGTACCGATTCGTGGACCCGGAGCTGAACCGCAGCATCGCCGTCCAATACGACGTGAGCGATTACCCGGTGATAGTGTTCGAAGACCTGGTGACCGGCGCGCAGCAGAGCGTGTTCGCGTTCAGCCAGCAGGAATTCGTCACCGGCATACTGGTGTCCACCGGGGTGGAGCAGAAGCACGTGTACTATCTGACGGGGCATGAGGAAGCGACTCTGACGCGCGACGCGGCGACGGGGAACGCGGACGACGAGGGCTTCGACTTCGCCATTCAGGGGATGCAGCGCGACAACTACCGCGTTCTGCCGCTGAATCTGGTTCAGGACGGCGCGGTTCCGGAGGACGCGGCGGTCGTCATCGTCCCCGGGCCGAAGCGCGACCTGAGCGAGGCGGATACGCAGGCGCTCATGGACTACCTGCTGGGCGGCGGCAAGGCGATTTTCATGCTGGATCCGGACGCGCCCGATTCGTACCGCGCCCTGCTCTATAACTGGGGCGTCATAGTCGGGTCGACGCCGGTTGCCGACCTCATCAGCAACGTCGCCGGCGAGCCGACCACGCCGATGCTCCAGCGCGCCAACGAGCAGTTCGTGAGCGGCGGGCTGACGGGGGTGAAAATCGCCGACCAAATATCCGTCGCCTTCTTCTCGGACGCCACCGCCATCACGCCCGCCCTGCCGCCGGAGGACATGCCGCCGTTCATGCAGTACAAGCCCATCGGCAACACCACGCCGGCGAGCTGGCTTGAGACGAACCCCGAAGACGTCTCGTTCGACGTGGGCGACGACATATCCGGGCAGTTCGACATCGTGGCGGCGATGGAAGCGGGGGGGACGCTCGCGGGGCAGCCGCTCAACATTCCCCCGGAGAAAGCCGCCGACACTGTGGCGAAGCTGGTCGTGTTCGGCGATTCGGACTTCGCGCGCAACAAATTCTTCTTCAGCAGCGACAACTCCAACCTCATGCTCAACTCCGTCAACTGGCTGGCGGGGGATTACGAGCTGATTTCCATACGCGAGCCGCTGATAGCCAGCAGGCCCATCATCGTGAACTCGCGCGAGCGCGATTTCATAACGTGGTCAAGCTGGTTCCTCCCCCCGCTGATAATGCTGATAATCGGCGCGGGCGTGTGGTGGCGGCGGAGATAGGACGGGCAGGCGCGGCATGAACTGGAAATTCACAGTGGCGCTCATCGCAATCGCGGCGGCGGTCGCGGCGGTCGCCGTCGTCAACCCCTTCGAGCAGACCGAAGAGCGCGAACCCGCCGACCCCTGGTTCTACCAGGTCAGCTTCGAGGACATAGTCTCCATCGAAATCCGCGCCGGGGAGAACTCCGAGACGTTCTCGAAAAACGAGCGGGGCGAGTGGGTCATAGACCGCCTAGACGACATCCCGCCGTCCCACATGCGCTGGGGCGGCATCGTGCTGCTGCTCAGCGGGCCGCAGACGCGGCGCGACTTCTCCACCGTCCGCCCCGTCATAGACGACCCCGCCGAGTACGGCTTGGACGACCCGCATCTGGTAGTCAATCTGGGGCTGACCGCCGACCGCAGCCTCGAATTCCGGCTCGGAGACGAGACGCCGGACGGCGATCAGCACTATGGGCAAGTGGTCGGATTCCCGCAGCTGTTTCTGATAACCAGCATCTGGGGCGAAGTGCTGGCGCGCCTAGCCAACGAGCCGCCCACGCCGAAATGGTGGGAGTACCGCGACCCGGAAACCGTCGCGGAAGTGAACATCTACCCCGGCAAAATCGAGAACGCGGAAGGCAAGGTCGTGGAAGGCCCCTATCTGCGCCTGCAGAACGAAGACGGGGCGTGGATGGCGCGCCTGTTCGCCGCGGTCGGCGGGGACGAAGAGGGCAACCGCCCGCTCGCCCCCGAAAAGATGGAGCCGTACCTCCCCCTGCTGGGCGGGCCCGGCGAGTTCAGGGTGGAAGAGTACCGAGTCCGCGACCGCGATTACGCGGATTGGGGAATATCCAACGAAGGCGGGCGCTACGTTGAAATCAGATTCTCCGGACGAACCGAGCGCGGCACGAAGTTCACCGACGGCGTTCTGTTCCTCATCGGCGACGAGACGCCCGACGGCGAAAGCCGCTACGCCCTGCCCGCCGCCGAATCCGCCCTCTCGCCCGTTCTGCGAATAGACGCCGAATGGACGGACGCGCTGTTCGACCTGGCGGCGAACATTCCTTACGCGGATGAGTGAGCGGGGAAGCCGGTTGCTCCCGAATCATCCCCCGCCATTCCCGCGAAAGCGGGAATCCAGAAAGGCGGCGGACGCCAACAAAAAACCGAAAACCGCGCGGGCGCGATATGCAAACGCCGCCTAATGACTTGTCGCTCCGCGAATATGTTTAACCGCCAATAACCCCAAAGGTCCGTCCCCCATGAACGCCGAAATCATATCCATCGGAACCGAGTTGCTGATGGGCGAGACCGTTGACACCAACTCGTCGTATCTCGCGGACGAGCTGGCGAAAATCGGCGTCGACCTTCTGTGGGCGACGAAAGTGGGCGACCACCCCGCGCGGCTTGAAGAGGCGCTGCGGCGGGCTTGGGAGCGCTCGGACGCCACTATCACCACCGGCGGATTGGGGCCGACGTCCGACGACCTCACCCGCGAATCCATCGCCGCCGTCATGGGCGAGAAGATGGAAGTGCGGGACGACCTGCTCGCCCATCTGCGCTCGCAGTTCGAAGGGCGCGGCATGCGGATGCCGGAAACCAACGTCAAGCAGGCGACGCTGATACCGTCCGCCGAAGTCGTCCCCAACCCGCTGGGGACGGCGCCGGGATGGTGGATAGAGCGCGGCGGGCGCGTAATCGCCGCCATGCCGGGGCCGCCCAGAGAGATAAGCCGCATGTGGGAAGACGAAATCGCCCCGCGCCTGCGGCGGATGAACTCGACTGTCGCCATCGCGACGCGCGCGCTCAAGACGTTCGGCGTCACCGAGGGCGGCTTGGATGAGATGCTCGCGCCGCTTTTCGAGAGCGAAAACCCGTCGCTGGGCATCTACTCGAAGCGCGACGGCATCCACCTGCGGGCTATCGCGCGCGCCGCGAGCGAATCGGAAGCCCGCGCGCTCATCGCGCCCATGGAGGCGGAGATAAGGCGCGCGGCGGGAAGCGCGATTTGGGGCGTGGACGACGACACGCCGGCGTCGGCGGCGCTCGGCGCGCTCCGCCGGCGCGGAATGTCGCTCGCGGTCGCCGAGGGGTTCACCGGCGGACTGGTCGCCAGCGCCATTCTCGCGGAAGGCGGCGAATCGGCGTCGGAAACGCTCGCCGGCGCGCTCACGCTCGGCGCGGGAACGGCGAAACTGCTCGGCGTGGACCAATCCCTAGCCGCGTCCCCAAGCCCCACCGCTAACGGCGCCGTCCGACTGGCGCAAGCCGCCAAAAGCGCGATGGGGGCGGACGCCGGCTTGGCGATAACCGCGCTGACGACCGTCCAAACCGAAGAATCCGGGCCCGTCGGAACGACGCGCATAGGCATAGCGGTCGGCGAAGAATCTTACGCCAGCTCCGGGCATTACCCCACCCGCCGGCTGAGAATCCGCGAGCGCGCGGCGACCCACGCCCTGCTGGAGTTGGCGCGGGCGCTGGAAACCGGAGCGGTATCCAAGCGCGAACGCTGGGGGTGACGGCGCGGGCGCGCGCCAATCCGCAAGCGTCGAGCTTTAGCCGACCGTCAGGCGACCAATCATCGGAGGACGACCGCCATGAAATACGCCACTTTCACGCATGTCCCCTGGCCGGAGGGGACGGATTCGGCGAAGTTGCTGTCTTGCGCCGTCGATGAGGCGCGCTTCGCGGAGGAACTGGGGTTCGCGAGCGCCTGGATAGCCGAGCATCACTTCACGCGGTACGGAGTCGGCTCGTCCGCGCTGGCGCTGGCGAGCTTCATCGCCGCTCGGACTAGCCGTCTGCGTCTGGGAACCGGCGTCCTCATCCCCACGCTGCACAACCCGATTCGGCTGGCGGAGGACATCGCCACAGTGGACGCGCTCAGCGGCGGGCGGCTGGACATCGGCTTCGGGCGCGGCGTCTATGGCTACGAATACGGCGGCTTCGGGGTGGATCCCGCCAGCAGCCAAAGCCATTTCCGCGAGTGCGTGGACATCATCCAGGCGCTGTGCGCGACGCCGGAGGTGTCGCATGAGGGCGAGTTTTACGCGCTGAACAAAGTGAGCCTGGCGCCGCCGCCCGTTCAGAAGCCGCATCCGCCGATCTACATAGCCGCCACGCGCAGCCCGGAGACGCTTGATTACTGCCTGTCGCGCGGGCATAACCTTTGCATCGCCGTCGTAATGGACACCGCGCCGGCGCTCGACCTGCTGGACAGATTCGCCGCCAAATCCGCCGAGGCGGGAACGAACCGCCCGGCGTCTGAAGTCCCCTTCTTCCGATACATGCACGTCGCCGAAACCACGGAGCTGGCGCGCCAAAACGCCGACGCGCATCTGGAGTGGATTCTGGACATGCTGCTGTGGCGCGGCGATTTCACGGACGGCGGCAGCGAAATCCACCGCAGCATAGACGAGTGGCGCGCGCGGCGGACGGAGACGCCCGCCGATCTGGATTATGTCCACGAAAACCGCGCCATAGTGGGCGACCCGGACTATTGCATCCGCCGCATAGAGGAACTGAAACGGCGCGGCGTCCGCTATCTCGGCGCGAACTTCGCCATGGGCGGGCTAAGCCGCCGCAAGGTTCTCGACTCGATGGAGCTTTTCGCGCGGGAAGTAATGCCGGTCGTGGGGATGCCGGAAGAGGCGCGCTAACCCGCGCTCGCGCCGAGCAGCGCCTGGACGTCTTCGCGCGCGCCGTCGCGGATCATCAGCGTAAGCGAAGTTCTGGCTCGCGACATGCCCACATAAAGGGTCGTCCGCATCCAATCGTTATCCACCGCGTCTATGCCGACGACTATGACCGCTTTTCGTTCCATGCCCTTGAAGGCTTGGATTGTGGAGAAGGATATTGGCGTTTCGTCGTTCTGCTTGGGGTTGCGCTTGGTGAGGTCCGACATGCGAAAATTCACCGCGCTCCCCAAGTCTGGAAAGTTGGAGTTTTCCAACCGCTTCGGCGACAGAATCACAATGTCCCGCGGCGATATTCCCATGCGGGTCAGCCGTTCCACCTCTTCTTCCAGCCGTTGCGATAGGTTGTTGGCGTTCCTCCAGTATATGCGATTTACGGATGGGCCGTCGTTCACGCCGGTTCTGAAGCTTTGGTCGTTCAGTCCGGTCAGGTTTACGATTTCGTCAACTATGGGCTTGGAGTTTCTGAAGTTGAAACTCAGTCGGGATTTGGCGAAGTTGGCGCAGTATTTCGCCAGCGGGTCGGCGGCGTCCATCGGCTCGTCGTAAAGCGTCTGCTTTTCGTCCCCGAAAATCGCCCATCGTCCGCCGGACAAGCCGCCTTTGAGCGCCTTGTCGAGAAAATCCGTCTGATATGGCTTGGCGAGAATGTCTTGCGCCTCGTCCATCACCAGAACGTCGAACGGCGCGGCGTGGTTATCCAAGTACTCGCCAACGGCGAGGTCGGCGTAGTCTGGAAACGAATCCTGAAACAGACTCGTCCAATCGTCCGTCGCTTTGGCGCGTTCTTCGGCTTGCTTGAACTCATCCGCTAGGCTGCTGCCTAGAATGAAACAACGCGCCATTTCGTGCCATGTGTCCGCTTTGATGTTTTGGATGTCTTTGGTCATGCCCTGAAGCCATCTGGCGAGCAGACGGTTGAAGCATACCAGCAGGACCTTATCGCCTTGCCGCGCCGCGCGCCGCGCGTACTCCACCGCAAGCGCCGTCTTTCCCGTTCCCGCCGCGCCTCTGAACAGGCAACGGTCGTTTTCTTCAAGGTCGTCCAACCGCGCGTACTGCTCTACGGTCAGTTTTTCGATGCGGTTTTCGACGTGTTGCACTTCGTTGATCAGCGGCCTGTCGAAATCCGGGCGCAAGAGGTTTCTGAGCGATTTGGCTTGCGAAACGGATGGCGGACGAGTTTTTCCTCTGGGCTGGAAACGGTAACGGCTCTGCCGAGCAAACCGCTTTACGGACTCGGATATTGGAGCGCAGAGGTCGTTCCTGTCAAGAACTTCCAACCGCAGGAACTCGGAAGTGGGCGGCGGACATTCCGAATCTGTGAAGATTACCATGTAAGCGATGGGGCGCGTGTCCGCGAAACCGCTGTCTTCTATGTAATCCTTCAGCCCGAACATGGACTTGCGCGCCTGGTCAAAGGGGTTTTCGATTTTGTGTCTGTTCCCGCGCCTGTTCTCGCTGTACCAGTCGCCGTCCCTGACGGATATTCCGCCGCCCTTTACCTCTATGCAGACGACGCCCTCGCCGGGGATTATCACGACGAAATCAATTTCGCCGTAGGGCTTTTCCTCGCGCTTGGACAGCATGAGCGAGTGGAGAACAGTCCAATCCTCCGCGCCGGGGTCGTCCCTGAGCAGGTTGAAGACGCGCCTTTCCGAGTTGGGCGCGTCGTAGTCTATCCAGTTGGGTATCATCTTCGCCATGTTTGGTTTGTCCTTTGCCGCGAGGCTGCGAGTCCGCATTGGCGCGGACTCGCACGCCGCCGCTAGCCGTCCAGGCCCGGAGGCGGCTCGTCGAACGGCTCGCCTTTGGACTCCGCCGCCAGACGACGCTCGTTCCACTCGCGCAACTGGACGCCAAGGGCGGCGCACCCTTTGGTCTCGCCCCGCTCTTCCGCTTCCGCCAGTTGGCGGGCGCGGCGTCTGTTGAGCATCTGTTCCAGGTATGTGCCGGTTATCATGACGTTCTTCCCCGTTTCCACCGCTAGGATGCTGATTGTCGCGGACGCCGCTCCCACTATAACGATGTTCGTGACTATCGTCCAGACCATGTCGTGGACGGAGGCGTGGGAGCGTCCGAAGACATTGTAGCCGATGACGTAGAGTACGCCAATCGTACCAAGCAGGTCGAACAGCGCGAAGTACATGGGCAGCCAGCCGGACGCCACGCTCCATATGGACTGCCTTTCAGACGGTTCTCTGTTGGTCATGGGAATTCCCCCTAAAAGCGCTTCCGAAAGGACGCGCGCGGATTCGGATGTCGCCGCCGCCGCGTCTATTCGTCCACCCGCTCCTCTCGCAGGCGCTCTATGAGCAGGGCTAGGGCGCGTTGGGCGAAGGCGCTCATGTTGGCGTTTCGGTCGGAATCGCCCGTCTCTATCGTAACGGCGACGGCGGCGCTTGCGTCTTGCGATGGGCCTACTACCGCGATGCAGGCGTGGCCCGCCGCGTCGCCGTAGCGGTTGCCGGTCGGGCCGCTGGCGCCGGTTTCGCCGATTGCCCATGTCGCGCCGAGTTTGGCGCGGATGGCGCGGGCGGTCATTAGGGCGTATTCCTCCGTGGACGCGCGCTTGCCGGTCATGGCGCCTTCGCCGATTGACAGCAAGCCCTCTCTGGACGCCCCCGTGTATATCACCGCGCCGCCGAGGTAGTAGGCGGACGCGCCCGGAACCGCCACCAGCGCGGCGTTTATCAGCCCGCCGCAAGCGGATTCGGACACCGCTATCGTATCCCCGCGCTCGCGCAGGACGCGCCCGGCTTCGGCGGCAAGCTCGTTCAGTTCGGCGGACATGCGGACGCTCCTTATATACAGAGATATGGATAGACGCCGTTCGCGCCCGCGCTTACGCCAGGAGCGGCATCACCTTGTCGGCGAACAGGCGCATGGACGCTTGGATTTCTTCGTTGGTCAGGCGCCCCCGCCGGTTGAATTCGAGGATGCACTGCGCCATGCCCGGCATCTGGTCTTGCATCTCGGCTAGGCGCTCGGCGCAACCGATGGGGTCGTCGTAGATGGAATGTCGCGCCGCTTCTTGGAAGTCCCAAGTCGCCCAGCCGCCCACGCCGCTGGCGAAGCTGTGGCGGCTTGTTCCGACCGAGGACGCCGCCGCGTCCGGGGCGGTGTTTACGACGTCCGAATCAAGCCAATTCCTCGCCATCATCTCATGCGCCCTCCGGCGCGTTTCGGCGACGAAGAAGGATATGTTGACATGGAACGGCTGGGGATTGCCGTCCGCGCCGCCGTCCGGCTTGGCGCGCTCGAAATCGCGCAGGCGGTCTATCATGCGCGGCATGGGCTGGCTTAGGGTCGTGCCGATGACGCCCAAGCCGAGCGATGCGGCGTATGGGAACGTCTCGTCGCTGTTCGCGGCGAGCAACAACGGCGGATGCGGGCGCTGAACGGGCTGGGGGCGGACTAGCAGACCGTTCGCGCTCCAGAACTCGCCGGCGAACGCGGTCTTGTCTTGCGTCCAAGCCGCTTTGACGAGCTCGATGCCTTCCGCCACCCGCGCGCGGCTTTCGTCGGCGCTGATGTCGGCGGCTTGTCCGAGCGCCTGGCCCGCCGGGGAGCCCCAGCGTCCGCCGAGGCAGAGATCCAACCTGCCGCCGGTGAGTATGTCGCAGGTAGCCGCCTGCGTCGCCATGTGGATGGGATGGTGCAGCGGGAACTGCGCGGCGAGCGTGCCGAAGCGTATGCGCGGCGCGCGCTGGGCGGCGGCGGACGCGACCATGAGCGGGTTGGACAGCGGGCGCCCGGGGAAGAACACCGACTCCGCTATCCAAGCCGTCTCGAAGCCGAGCGCGTCCGCCAACTCTATCTGCTCGATGGTCTCCCAATGCCGCCGCGCGACGGACGAGCCGACGTAGCCGGGAACCTGCCAAAACGCTCCGAACCGCATGAGGGGTCTCGCTTCCGTTAGTTGCCAGTGGCGCGCGCCTTCTCTCTAGGATGGAGTGGAGACCGCGCGCGCCGTTGGTTGGTTGCCGAAGTCCGCTAAGCCGTCTGCGCCGCGTTGCGGCTGGAGCCGTCGTCGTCCCCGAACACGCCGAACGGGTTGAGCGAGTGGATTTCGTCGTAGATGTCCATGTTCTCCACGCGCTTGAGCCAGCCGACGACCCAGTAGGTGAGCGGAGTGGCGACCACTTCGTAGAGCGACTTGAGTATCCACGCCGTTATCGCGCCGCCTATTGCCTGTTCCCATCCCCACGCGCCGGATATGCCGAAGGCTATCGAGTAGAACAAGATCGAGTCTATGCCCTGCCCGACGACGGTCGAGCTTATCGTCCGCATCCACAGATGCTTGCCGTTGGTGGCGTTCTTGAGAACGACCATCACTGTGGCGTTGGAGAATTCGCCGACTATGTAGGCGGCGAAGCTGCCGGCGAGCAGCCAAGTGGCGGAGCCCAGAATCGTGGAGTACGCCGCCTGGTCTTCGTAGAAGGGCGCGCCCGGTATGGCGATGGCTACCCAGAACAAGACTACCATCAGCAGGTTGCAGGCGAAGCCTAGCCATATGACGCCGCGCGCGATGCGGAATCCATATACCTCGGTCAGCACGTCGCTGATGATGTACCCTATCGGGAAGCAGATCACCGACACCGAGAACACGATGTCGCGGCTGCCCATGAACTCGAACGGCAACTGAAACGGCATCGTCAGCGCTTTGGTCGCGATGATGTTGCTGACCAGCAGCACGCTCACCGCGATTGCCGTGATTATGACCAGTCTGCCCGAAAATCTCATTTGGGAATCCCCCCCTTTTTCAATCCGCGCTTTCGCGCCGATTCGCTTTTTTCGCATGCAGTCCGATGATGATGGCGATGATGATTCGCCAACGCCGCGCGCGGGCGGCTTAGGCGCGGTGGATTTCTTCGCACTCCGACGTCAAGACGCCGGTGACGATTTCAAGGCGGTCGCGCCAGTCCGCCATTGCCAGAAGGCGCTCCGGCGTGTAGCCGCCCCAGCGGGTTTCGTCGCCCGGTCTGCCGCCCATGATGATGGCGGATATTCCGGCGACCATTATGGCGCCGCAACACATGGGGCAGGGCTCGAATGTGGTGTAGAGGTCGCATCCGCCGAAGTCGTCCGTTCCGAGCGCCGCCGCCGCTTCCCGCAGTGCGACCGTTTCGGCGTGGGCGGTCGGGTCGCCGGTGGTCGGGACGAGGTTCCGTCCGCGCGCCACCTCCGCGCCGTCGCGGACGATTACCGACCCGACGCCCACATTGCCCTCGCGCGCCGCCCGCCGCGCCTCGACGAGCGCTGTCCGCATGAACCGCTCATGGTTCGCCATGTCCGACGTATCCAGCATATCCGCGCCTCCGATTGGCGATTTAGGCAATACAATAGACGGTTTCGCGCCGTTTCGCTAGGCGTGAATGGGGGATTAGTTTCGGTTCGCGCTAAATATCCGGCAAATCCATCGGGTCTTCCAGCGCGTCCAAAATCTCATGGGCGGCGTACAGGGCGGGGCGGGCGCCGTCCATTTGGCGGATTAGCCCGGCGGATTCCAGGCGGATTAGAACTTGGCGCGCGCCGGCGACGGTCATGTTGAGAATGTCCGCCGCGCCTTTGACCGTGACGAACGGGTTGGCGCACATGGCGTCCATCAGACGAAGCGAGCTGATGGGATGGCGTTCCGATTCGATGATTTCGCGGAAGCTGTCTTGCAAATCGCGTATCCGCCGAATTCTCGCCGCCGCGTCGAGCGACTCCCGCAACGCGCCGGTTAGGAAGTAGCGCAGCCACCGCTCCCAATCGCAGGTTTCGCTGACCGCGAACAACTCATCGTAGTAGCGCTGGCGGTCGCGCTCGAAGTACGCGCTCAGGTACAGAAGCGGGGACGACAAGACGCCGCTCGCCACCAGAAAGAGCGTAATCAGTAGCCGCCCGATTCTGCCGTTGCCGTCCTGATACGGGTGAATCGCCTCTATCTGGTAGTGCATCAGGGCGCATTTGACCAGCGGCGGCATGTCGATGGACTCGTTCGCGAACCGCTCCCAATCTTGGAACAGGTCGCGCAGCATGTCCGGCGGCGGGGGGATGAAGGCGGCGTCTTTGGGGAAAGACCCGGGCAGTCCTATGTGGACTTGGATTCGCCTGAACGCGCCCGCCATGCCATGCTCGCCCCTGACGCCCGCCAAAAGCCGCTCGTGGACTTGATTCGCCAGTCTGAAAGAGATGGGGACGCTTTCGAGCGCGTCCAAGCCGTAATTCAGGGCTTCGATGTAGTTGATGACTTCCTGGACGTCGCCGGCGGACGCCCGCCCGCCCGCTTCATGCGAAAACACGTCCGACAGCGACGCCGTCGTTCCCTCTATTCTGGATGACAGCTGCGCTTCCCGCCTGATGAGCGGTTCGATGAACAGATGCGGGTTGGGGACGGTTTCGCCCACGCCGTCCAAACGCGCGACGGCGCGCGACGCCCTATCCAAAAGCGACGCCAGCGGCGCGCTCAGAATCAACTCGCGCGGCAACGGGTCGGGAACGAACGCCCGCAGACCGCCGTCGATGGGAACTAGATTGCCGCAGTCGCTACGCTCAAGTCGCCGCATGCTCATATGAATGAAACTCCTGTATCACCCGCTAGGGCGATTTGATACTTTTCGCCCAAATAGTATCAAACGGCGTCCCCGAATGAAACTCCAGTATCATTCGCTGGAGCGATTTGATACTTTTCGCCCGAATAGTATCAAACGGCGTCCCCGAATGAAACTCCAGTATCATTCGCCAAGCCCGTTTGATACTTTTTGACCAATTAGTATCAAACGCTAACCCCGAATGAAACTCCCGCATCGTTCTCCGAATTGTGCATTGGGCGGGTTTATCTGATAGCATCTTTCACAAGGCAAATCGCTTTGGGAGAATTTTCTGTGGCTAAGCCCGTTGTGGCTATCGTGGGGCGACCGAACGTCGGCAAGTCCACCCTGTTCAACAGGTTGGTGGGGCGGACGGTCGCCATCGTTTCGCGGCGCTCCGGCACTACGCGCGACAGGGTTACGCTCGAAACCCTCTGGGCGGAGCGCCACTTCATCCTGGTCGACACCGGCGGGCTTGAGATTTTCCCCGACACCGACATGTGGCGGCAGGTGCGAGCGCAGGTCGAAACCGCCATTGAGGACGCCGACGTCATCATCATGGCGACGGACGTCATGCAGGGCGTCACGGCGTCCGATTCGGATGTCGCCGACATGCTCAGGCGCAGCGGCAAGCCGGTGGTTCTCGGAGTCAACAAGGTGGACACCGAAAACAAGGCGGCGGGGGCGGCGGAGTTTTACTCGCTGGGGCTCGGCTACCCGCATCCCATCAGCGGCTACCACAATCTGGGGCTGGACGACATGATGGCGGACGTCGTCGCCCACTTCCCCGATTCGTCGGAGTTTCCGGAGCCGGACGCGGACGTTCGGCTGGCGATTGTCGGCAGGCCCAACGTGGGCAAATCCATGCTGCTGAACGCGCTCGCCGGCGAGAACCGCTCCATCGTCAGCGACGTCCCCGGCACGACGCGCGACTCCATAGATTCGCTGATTCGGATTGACGGCAAGGACGTTCTGCTCATAGACACCGCCGGCATACGCAGGCGCGGCAAAATCGGGACGGGAATCGAGAAGTACAGCGTGATACGCTCCGTCCGCGCCATTGACAGATGCGACGTGGCGATTCTGATGATGGACGCCATGGAGCCGGCGACCGCCCAAGACACCCACATAGCCAGCTACGCGCTGGACGCCTACAAGGGGATGATACTGGCGGTCAACAAGTGGGATTTGCTGTCGGGCAAGGGCGTGACGCGGGGCGAAGTGGAGGCGCTTGTCCGGGACAGGTTCAAGTTCGCGCCTTACGCGCCGGTTCTGTTCACGTCCGCCCTGAACGGGTCGGGGCTTGGCGAGCTGATGGAGGACGCCCTGCGCGTGTTCGGCGAGTGGAGCAAGAGCGTGCCGCGCGCGGAGTTGCGGCGGACGCTCATGGGGGCGGTTGCCGAGCATCCGCCCAGCGGAATCAAGGGGCGGACGCTGAAAATATACAGCGTGGCGCAGGAAGGCTCTTCGCCGCCGAGCTTCACGTTCTTCGTCAACCGGTCGGATTCGGTGCATTTCTCATATGAGAGATACTTGGAAAACAGGCTGCGCCGGGCTTACGATTTTCGGGGCAGTCCGCTCAAAATGCGTTTCAAGGGCAGAAGGGGATGACCGCGGACATTCTCATAATGGCGGCGGTCGGCTACCTCATCGGGTCTTTGCCGTTCGGAGTCGCCATCGGCAAAGCGGTCGCCAGAGTCGACGTGCGCGAGCATGGCAGCGGCAGCATGGGCATGACGAACGTCCTGCGGACGGTGGGCAAGCCCGCCGCCGCCGCCGTGTTGTTGCTCGACATGGGCAAGGGCGTCGCCGCCGTGATAATAGCCAGGTCGTTCTTCGATTCGCCGGGCGCGGAAGTGGCGGGGGCGCTGGCGGCGCTCATCGGCCACAATTGGCCCGTGTTCATCGGCTTTCGGGGCGGGCGCGGCACGGCGTCCGGCTGGGGGGCGCTGTGGGCGCTGTCGCCCATCGCCGGCTTCGTCGCCACCGTCATCGGCTTGGCGCTAGTGGCGGTCACGCGCTACGTTTCGCTCGGCTCCATAGTCGCCGCCGCGCTCGGCTCGCTGGTTCTCATCGGCTTGGCGGTCGCCGGCGCGTCTTTCGAAACGCCCGTCGAGACCCCGCTCGCCTATTTCTGGTACGGCGCGATTGGCGGCGCGATTGTGGTGTTCAGGCACCGCGAGAACATATCCCGCCTCATCGCCGGCACGGAGCGCAAAATTGGGCAGAGCGTCGACGTGTCGGACTCGGCGGAATAGCGGACGGGCGGCGCTCTTCTCATGGCGACCATCGCGGCGGTTGGCGCGACCAGCTGGGGGACGACTCTGGGCATAATACTCGCTCGGCGCGGGCATGACGTCCGCCTGCTCGCCCGGAGCGAAACGGAAGCGCGGGCGCTGGAGTCGGCGCGCGAAAACGCCCGCTTCGTCCCCGGCTTCCCCTTCCCCGATACGATGCGCGCCGTCGCCGACCCCGCCGCGGCGTTCGATTCCGCCGACCTGGCGATATTCGCCGTTCCGTCCCAGACCATGCGGCGCAACGCCCGCGCGGCGGCGGACGCGATTCCGGAAGGATGCGTAGTCGCGAGCGCGGCGAAGGGCTTGGAGCTGAGCTCCGGCAAGCGCATGAGCGAAGTCTTGGCGGAGGAAATCCCCGATTGCGCGCGCGGCTCCATATGCGCCATGTCGGGCCCCAACCTGTCCGGCGAAGTGGCGCGGGGGATGTTGGCGTCCACCGTGATAGCGTCGCGCGACGAGCGGGCGGCGGAGGCGGCGCAGGCGATTGTGAACTCGCCGGTGTTCCGCGTCTATACGAACGAAGACGTCATCGGCGTGGAGCTTTGCGGCGCGCTGAAGAACATAATCGCGCTGGGCGCGGGCATCTGCGACGGCATGAATCTGGGCGACAACGCCAAAGCCGCCTTCATCGCCAGGGGCTTGGCGGAAGTGTCGCGGCTTGGCGTCGCCGCCGGCGCGAACCCGGCGACGTTCTCAGGGCTGGCGGGCATAGGCGACATGATAGCGACATGCTCAAGCCGCCTAAGCCGCAACCACTACGTGGGCTCCCGCCTAGCGGCGGGCGAGCGATTGGACGACATCCTGAGCGGAATGGCGAATGTGGCGGAAGGCGTCGATACGACGAGCGCCGCGCTCGACCTCGCGTCGAGTCTGGGCGTGGAGATGCCGATAGCGCAGGCGACGAGCGACATAATGTTCGGCGGCGTGTCGGTGTCGGCGGCGATACAGCGCCTGATGGGACGCGCGCCGCGGCATGAATAGGGGGCGGATGTTTGGGGTTGGCGGGCAAGACGCGCTTGCGAGCGGCGCACCCTCGCCCTCACCCATCAAGGGCTTACAGGGGTATGTTTGGCGAATTCAGGCGCGGATTGGACGCTTTTCGCCGCTTCCGCGTCCCTTCCCACGTCATTCCCGCGAAGGCGGGAATCCAGAGTGGAGCGACCAACTTAGCAACTAGAAACCAAGCCCGAACCGCGAGCGACAAATCCCTTCTCCCTTGATGGGAGAAGGCTAGGTTGAGGGTGCCTGCGCCGCTAGGCGCAGTCTTGCCAGCCACAAACATACCCCTATAAGCCCATCAAGGGAGAGGGGATGCGTTGGCTTCAGTTCAAGACTGGTTTCCTGTGGCTATCTTGTCCCCGCTTTCGCGAGGATGACGTTGTTGGGCGACTCTGGATTCCCGCCTTCGCGGGAATGACGGGGGTAGAAAAGCGAGAATGACGTGGCAGTTCGCGGGAGCGACAGGACAAAAAACGTCAGTCGCGCCCCGGCGTCCACAGCCCGCCGCCCGGCGGCGGTTGTTCGCCGCCGGCGTCCTCGGCGCTTTGGGACGGCGCGTCGTCTTGGGCGTCTTCTTCCATGCCGGGAATCCACAGCCCGGACGCCGCGTCCACGCCGCCCGGCGTCCACAGGAACGGGTCGTCTTCCACGACCAGCTCCGTCTCCGCTTCGCCCATCGCCTCGCCGAGAATCTCGGCGACTTCGTCGGGTATGTCGCCGTCCTGCGTCTGGTAGATGAAGTTGCCCAAGCCCACGGAGTTTATCAGCGTCTTTACGACGGCGACTTGGGAGTTGATGTCGGAAGCCCACGGCGCGGGAATGTAGAGCGGCATGCCGTTGTAGCCGAACTGGACGCCGGCGGCGCGCGGCAGGGCGTCCGACGGCTCCAGGGCGAATTGGGTGTCCCGGAAGACGCGATGCGGCGGGAAGCCCAAGTTTTCGGCGTACTCGACCGCGCCCCAGACGATTTCGTTCGCCAGCTCATGCGATATTTCCAGCGGCGGCTCGCCGGCGTACAGCCTGGGCAGGACGTCGGTCTCGAAATCTTCCTGCGGGACGTTCGTGTAGTAGCGCGCGCCCAGCAGTCCGAGACAGCGGATGTCCACCAGGTAGTCGACGAACAGAAGGTTGCCGGGGGGCATCCCCCGCGCGACGGCGACGTGGGCTATCACGCCTTCCTGCCAGCCGGATTCGACCCACGCGCCGACGGGGGACAGCCGGCGGGCGGCGCGCATGATGCGGCGCGGGTTCGCCGCCGCGACCGCCTCCGCCGCCGCTTGGCGCGCCCGCTTCTGCTTCTGGCGCTTGACGGTTCGCTTCTTCAGCGCGCGCTGCTGCTTGGCGCGGTTGGTTTTCGCTTTCTTAGCCAATTCCGAATGAGGTCCTTAGCCTGATAGCCCTCGCAAGGGCGCGTTGTTGGGGCAAGCCCGCGCCTAGCGGCGCGGTCACCCTCACCCTAGCCCTCTCCCATCAAGGGAGAGGGGATTTGTCGCTTGCTGAATTACACCGTCGCCGCCAGCGCGACCCAGTCGCCGTCCACAGTCCGCTCGCGGACGGTCGCGCCCGCCGATTCAAGCGCGGCGACGACGCCGTCGAGATGCGCTTCGATGACGCCGGACGCTATCAGCGTCCCCCCCGCCGCGACGCAGTCGGTTAGGCGCTCCGCCATGTCCTCGAGCACGCGGGCGGATATGTTCGCCAGCGCCAGGTCGAAGCTTTGCGCCGCCGCCTTCGCGCTCGGCAGCGTGCCATGAACTATCTCCGCGCGGTCGCCCACTCCGTTCGCTTCGACATTGGCGCGCGCCGCCCTGACCGCCGCCGCGTCTATCTCGAATCCCAAGACGCCCGCCGCGCCCAGCTTCGCCGCCGCGATGGACAATACGCCGGAGCCGCATCCCAGATCGAGAACGCGGTCGCCGGGCGAAACAAGCCGCTCCAGCATTTCAAGGCACATTCGCGTAGTGGGATGATGCCCCGTCCCGAACGCCATGCCGGGGTCTAGGCGGACGACGGCGTCCCCCGGTTCGGTTTCGCACTCGCGCCAAGTCGGGCAGATGACGATTCCGCGCCCGATTCGGAGCGGGTGAAAAAACTCTTTCCACGAATCGCGCCACTCGTCTTCGCTCGCCACGCGCTCGCGCAGCTCCGAGATTCGCGCGAACTTGGCGACTAGGCGGGCGCCGGCGGCTATGCGCTCGCGCCTGTCGCGCGTGGTCGCGTCCATCGGCAGATAGGTTTTTATGGTGACGGCGTCGGGGACGGGCGGCGCTTCGCCTTCGTCCGGGTTGAAGCCGCCGGGCTGCTCGACGGCGACGCCGCCCTCTCCGTAGCGGTGGAATATCTCGCTGAGCGGCTCGACGTACTCCGGCGGCGCGTCCACGCTCAGCTCTAGCCAGCGTTCGGGCATGATGGTTAGCCGTCCAGAACGTCTTTTATCTTGTCGAAGAAGCCTTTGCCGCCGTCGTCCGATTCGCCGTTTTCGCCGAAGGATTCCGCCAGCGCTTCGAAAATCCGCCGCTGGTCGCGGCTGAGCGACTTGGGGATTTCGACGTCCACCGTGACAATCTGGTCGCCGCGCCGCGAGCTTCGCAGATGGGGTACGCCCCTGTTTCGGAGCGTGAACTCGGTTCCGGTCTGCGTTCCGGGGGGAATGGCTATCTCATCGTCGTCCTCAATGGTTGGGACGGCGAGTTTCGCGCCGAGCGCGGCTTGGGACACGCTGATGGGCATGCGGTAGAGAATGTCCGCGCCTTCGCGTTCGAAAACGGGGTGTTCGCGGACGTTGAGCGCCACGTAGAGGTCGCCGGGGTCGCCGCCGTTGACGCCGGCTTCGCCTTCGCGGGTCAGGCGTATCTGGGTGCCGTCGTCTATGCCCGCCGGGATTTTGACGGCGAGCCGCCGCGCGCGCCGTTCGCGCCCCCCGCCGCCGCATTTGGAGCATGGGTTGGAGATGACTTTGCCTTCGCCGCCGCAAGCCGAGCATGCGGTGACCTGGACGAACTGCCCGAAGATGCCCTGCTGGGAGCGGCGGACTTGCCCGGAGCCGCGGCAGTTGCCGCAGGACGCCGTTTCGGAATCCGGCTCGGCGCGAGAGCCGCGGCAACGTCCGCAGACTTCCACGCGGTCTATTTCGATGGACTTTTCGACGCCGAAGACGGCTTCTTCGAAGTCCACAGTCAGCTGGATTCGCAGGTTGTTGCCGCGTCTGGGGGCGTTGGCGGCGTTCGCGCGCGCGCCGAAGCCGCCGCCGAAGAAGGCGTCGAAAATGTCGCCGAAGCCGCCGCCGAAGTTCTCGAAGCCCTCGAAGCCGCGTCCGCCGTTCGCGCCCACGGCGGCGTGTCCGAACCTGTCGTACTCCCCGCGCTTGCGCGAATCGGAAAGCACCTGATACGCCTCGTTCACTTCCTTGAACCGCTCCTCCGCGCCGTCGGCGCGGTTGCGGTCGGGGTGATACTCCAGCGCCAGTTTGCGGAACGCCTTTTTGACGTCCTCTTCCGAAGCGTCCCGGGAGATTCCCAGCACATCGTAATAGTCGCGCTTGCTCGTTGTCATATGGACGGACTCGCCTAAACTTCTCATCGCGCCGCCGCCGCGTTTCAGGAAACGCGGGACGCGCAATCAACCTTATTATATTCACAATCGCCCGAAAACGGCAAGGAAGGCGGCGGGGTTGGAAATTCGCGAAAGGGCGGGAAAGGGGAAACGCGAAGGCGCAGAGACGCAAAGAGCGCGAGGAATGGGAAACGCGGATGCGCGAATGGCGCGAAAGAACATGAAAAATGGGAAACGCAAAGGCGCGGAGGTAGAAAGAATTTGCCGGCTGCGATTCGGGCTTGGCTTCGTTTGGACGCCGTTGGATGGGGGGACTTTCGCTGAATTTCTCGCGGGGGATGCGTTGGCGAAAAGCCGAAAGCCGCCCGTGCCGCCCATTCGCGGAGCGCCGCCGCCTAGAAACTTGGTTGGGGCGCGGGTGTAGAATTGTCGGGCGCGGGGGGGCGGTTCCGCCGCGCGTTTCGACGCGGTTTGGCGGAGCGGCAGGCGCATGACGAACATACTCACTCACCGCTGGACTATCATGGTGGTCTGGCTTGTCGCGGGCGTGTCCGCCTTTATGATGGCGATAGTCGTGGGGATTCTCATGCCGTCCATCAGGGCGGAGCTTGGGCTGTCGCCCGCCCAGCAGGGGTTTCTGGGGTCGTCCGCGTTCATCGGCAACCTCATTCTGGCTTTGCCGCTGAGTTGGTGGACGTCGCAGTTCCGCCCCAAGCCGCTGACGGCGGTCACGCTGGTCATCGGCGCGGGGCTGCTGGCGCTTCAGGGGTGGGCGCCGAGCTTCGCCGTTCTGCTGGTCGGGCGTCTGGGGTTCGGCGTCTCGACTCTCGCGCGCGAGCCGGCGCGGGCGTTGCTGATGCAGCAGTGGTTTCAGCCGCGCGAGTTCATCATCGTCAACAGCATGTACAACGCCCTGTTCGGGGTGGTGGTCGGCGGCGGGCTGGCGGTCACGCCGTTCGTTCTGAGCGCGGCGGGGGACGACTGGCGGACGGTTCTGTTCGCCTTCTGCGGGCTGGCGCTGGTCATGGCGCTGGTCTGGACGGCGGTCGGCAGAGAGCGGCGGGACACGCGCGCCGCCGCCGCAAGCGAATCAGGCGGGCGGACGGACGTCATCCGGAGCGTCCTCGCCCGGCGCGACCTTTGGATAGCCGGACTCGGATTCACCGGCGCGACGCTCGGATGGTCCGCGTTCCTCAACTTTTATCCGACGCTGATGCTGGACGAGTACGGCGTGTCGCTGAATTGGACGGGGGCGATTCTCGGCTTGGGCATACTCATCGGCGGCTTGTGCGGAATCGCGTTCAGCTACGCCATTCGCGGCTTGCCGCCCGCCCGCAGAAAGAATCTCGTCCAGGCGCTGGGGGTTCTGATGGCGGCGACGTATTTCGGGATGACTCGGATCGATTCGCCGCCCCTTCTCGCGCTGGCGTCCGCGGCGAACGGCGTCGCGTGGGGATTTTGGCCCATTCTGAGCTCCGTCCCCTTCTACCTGCCCGGCATGCGCCCGCGCGAAGTGGCGGTCGCGGTGTCGCTCATAATGACGACCGCCACTTTCGGCACGTTCCTCGGCCCGACCATCGCCGGAACGCTGCAGGAGCGGCTCGGAGACCTGCGGACGGCGCTGAGCGTCATCTGCTTCGCGCCGCTTTCGCTGACCGTCGCGGGGACTTTGCTCCGCATCCGCGCCGGAGAGGATGATTCGGAGGAGGGCGGATGAGCGGGCGCGCTTGGGGGGGTATGCGCGTCTTGGCGACGGGCGTCTTGGCGGATTCGGCGCTCGGCGCGCGCATGCGCTCCGCCGGCGGCTTTCTCGCGCGCCGCTCCGCAATCGCCGCGCTGGCGCTGTTCGCCATAGTCGGCGCCGCCACGATGGACGACTACGGCACATTCGTGGACGAAGCGGACCAGCGCGCGACCGGATACGCCTCTTTCAACTACATTCTGGGGGACGCGGACGCCCTGCGCGAAGGTCACGACAGGTTTTACGGCGTCGCGGTCGAGCTTCCGCTAGTGGCGGTCGAGCGGCTTCTTCGGTTGGAAGACTCCCGCGCCATATATCTGGTTCGCCGCCTGTTCACTCACGCCTTCTTTCTAGTCGGCGGCTTCTTCGCGTGGCTGCTGGCGCGGCGTCTGTTCGGGAACGATCTCGTCGCGCTGTTCGCGATGCTGATTTTCCTGCTGCATCCCCGTATATACGCCCATTCTTTCTTCAACACGAAAGACCTGCCGTTTCTCAGCATGTTCATGGTCGCGCTGCATCTGGTTCACCGCGCTTTTCGGCGGGACGCGGCGGGGGCGTTCGCGCTTTGCGGCGTCGCCGTCGCGCTGTTGACGAACATTCGGATTATGGGGGCGATGCTGCTGCCCGCCGTCTTGGGCATGCTGGCGCTGGACGCTTTTCACGCCTCAAGACACGGCGGGGGGATGAAGCCGGCGCTGGCGAACGGCGGCGCGTTCATCGCCGCGTTCGTCGCCGCGCTCTACGCCGCTTGGCCCCTGCTGTGGCGCGAGCCGCTCGCGTGGATAGACGCGATTCGCGTTCTGTCCGTACACCCCAGCCCCATCGCCACGCTGTTTCGGGGCGAGCGGATTCTGTGGCCCGACATGCCCTGGGATTTCATTCCGACGTGGATTCTGATAACGACTCCGCCGATGATTTTGGCGCTCGCCGCGCTTGGAATCGTCCGCGTCGGTTGGCTTTGCGCCGCCCGTCCGCGCGCCGCGCTGTTCGAGAACTCGACCGCCCGATTCGGTCTGCTCGCCGCCGCCTGCCTGATTTTGCCGGTCGCCGGCGTAATCGCGTTGAATTCGAACTTGTACAACGACTGGCGGCAAATGTATTTTCTCTACGCGCCGATGTGCGTCTTGGTCGCCTTCGGACTGCGGGCGCTGGCGGCGTTGCCCAAGCCGAGCGTTCGCGCGGGGGCGTTCGCGCTGGTCGCGGTCGGAATCGCCTTCGCGGTCGTCCAGATGGTTCGGCTGCATCCGTACCAAAGCGTTTACTTCAGCCCGCTGGCGAACAAGAGCGGCATAGGCGACCGCTGGGCGATGGATTACGCGGACGCATCCAATAGGGAAGCGGTCGAAGCGCTGCTGGCGATGCAGCCGAGCGGACGAATCGCCGTGACCGCCCCCCTGCCGTACCTGCTGACGCGGAGCGTGGCGCTCATCCCGCAGGATGAGAGGCGCAGACTGCATATCGGCGCGAAGTATCCGTCGTTCCGCGTAGTCTCCAGAGACGGCGGAGATGAGGCGGACGCCGCCATCTGGCAGCGCGCGGTTTACGGCGCTCCCATCGTTTCGGTTCTCGACGTCCGCGCCCAGTCCGAAGCCGCTTTCAACGACGACTACGCGGCGGCGCGGGCGTCCGAAGCCGTCGCGTCCGCCGGCGGATTCGACATTCACCGAGTCGGCGATTCGCTAACCTATATAAAAGAGGACTGCGGCGCGGATGACACGCTCGGAACGTTCTATCTGCGCGTATTCCCGTCCCATTGGCGCGACCTGCCCGCCGCCGCGCGCGAAAGCGGGCTTGATTACGAACCGGCGAGTTTCGAGTTTTTGCGATACGGCGCGGCGTTCGGCGGCAGGTGCCTTATCTCGGCGCCTCTGCCGGGCTATCCCATCCACGCGGCGGCAACCGAGAAGCGGGGCGCGGGCGGCGAAGGCGGCGCTCTCTGGCGGGCGGCAATCCCATTCGCGGAGTCGTTGGACGATTACGCGGCGGCGCTGTCAGCGCTGTCGGATAATCAGCGCCCGCCGGACGCCAGCGGGGGCGGGTTCGAGATATATTACGCGGACGCGGACAGCGGCGCGCTGACATACGTCAAGCGCCGATGCTCGGACGCCGACAGGCGCGCGCGCTTCTTCCTGTCCGCCTTCCCCGCCGACTTGTCGGACTTGCCCCAAGCGGAGCGCGACGCCGGGCGCGACCATGAGCCGCTCAACTTCGACTTCCAACTATACGGCGCGGCGCTCGGCGGCGTCTGTGTTGTCATCCGGCGTCTGCCCGATTATCCGATAAGCCGCATCGAAACGGGGCAGTGGACGCCGGGCGAGGGCGAGCTGTGGCGAGTCCGCGCAACCGTCGGAAAGTAGCGATTGGCGCGAATTTCCGCGTCCGATTTTGTATAATGGGCGGCAACCGCCAACCGCCAACCGCCGAACGGAGTCTGAATTCATGCCCGAAATCGCGCCTTATGGAACTTGGAAATCGCCCATCAGCGCGGAGATGACCGTTCGGGATTCGGTCGGCCTCGGCCCGATTCAGCTGGACGGCGAGATTGTTTACTGGGTGGAATCGCGCCCGAACGAAGGCGGTCGGAGCGTCATAGTCCGCCGCGGTCCGGACGGCGAGACGCGCGACGTCAACCCGCCGCCGTACAGCGCGCGGACCCGCGTGCATGAATACGGCGGGCTGTGCTTCTGGGCGGCGGACGGCGCGGTTTTCTTCTCCAACTACTCCGACCAGCGCGTTTACCGGCAAGCGGAGGGGGAGCCGCCCGCGCCAATCACGCCGGCGGCGGGCGGCGATTTGCGATACGCGGACGGCATGATGGACGCCCGACGAAACCGCATCGTGTGCGTCCGAGAAGACCATCGCGGCGATGGGGAGCCGGTCAACGCCGTAGTCGCGCTCGATTTGGACGCGGGCGGCGAGGGCGAAATCCTGGTTTCGGGAAGCGATTTCTACGCATATCCCGCCGTCAACCCGGACGGAACGGCGCTCGCCTGGCTTTCTTGGAACCATCCCAACATGCCCTGGGACGAAACGGAGCTGTGGACGGCGGAGTTTCTCGCGGACGGCTCTCTGGGCGCGCCCGTCAAAGTCGCCGGCGCGGTCGGCGAGTCCGTCTTTCAGCCGGAGTGGTCGCCGGACGGCGCGCTCCACTTCGTATCGGACCGGACGGGGTGGTGGAATCTGTATAGATTGCGCGGCGGCGATTTGGAGGCGCTGGCGCCCATGAGCGCCGAGTTCGGCTCCCCCATGTGGACGCTCGGCGCGCGGACTTACGCCTTCGAGTCCGCCGAACGAATCGCGTGCGAGTACGTCGAGAACGGCGAGTGGCGGCTGGCGCTCTTGGACACCCGAACCGCGCGCCTGACGCCCATAGGCGCGCCCTATACGGAAATGTCGCGCGGGGACATAAGGGCGCGCGCCGGCAGGGTGGTGTTCGAGGCGGCGTCCGCGTCCCTTCCCAACGCGCTGGTTTCGCTGGATGCGGACGGCGGCGCGATTGAAGTCTTGCGCCGGTCGGGGGCCGCGGAAGTGGACGCCGGCTATCTGTCGCCGCCGGAGGCGGTGGAGTTCGAGACGGCGGGCGGCGCGACGGCGCGGGCGTTTTACTACGCGCCGCGCAACGCGGACTTCATCGCGCCGGAGGGCGAAGCGCCGCCGCTCATCGTCGTGAGCCACGGCGGCCCGACGGGCGCGGCGTCCACCGCCTTCGACCTGTCGTATCAGTTTTGGACGAGCCGCGGCGTGGCGGTGGCGGACGTCAACTACGGCGGCAGTACCGGCTACGGAACGGCGTACAGGCGGCGGCTGAACGGCAATTGGGGGATAGTGGACGTTGACGATTGCGTGAACGCGGCGCTGCATTTGGCGCGCGCGGGGAAGGCGGACGCGGCCCGCCTAATCGCGCGGGGCGGGAGCGCGGGCGGCTACACGACGCTGGCGGCGCTCGCCTTCCGCGACGCCTTCGCCGTCGGCGCGAGCTACTACGGCGTCAGCGACTTGTCCGCTCTGGCGCGCGACACTCACAAGTTCGAGTCGCGCTATCTCGATTCGCTCATAGGCCCCTATCCCGCGCGCCGCGATTTGTACGATGAGCGTTCGCCCCTGCGCCACGCCGACGGGCTGTCTTGTCCGATAATCCTGTTTCAGGGCTTGGAGGACAAGGTCGTGCCGCCGCCGCAGTCGGAGATGATGGCGGACGCGCTCCGGCGCAAGGGGATTCCGATGGCGTATATCGCCTTCGAGGGCGAGCAGCACGGCTTCCGCAAATCCGAGAACATAATCCGCGCGCTGGAGTCGGAGCTCTATTTCTACGCGCGCGTACTCGGCTTCAAGCCGGCGGACGAGTTGCCGGCAGTGGATATAGAGGGGCTTTAGCCGGCGGCGGGCGTCGCCGCTTCGACTTCCTCGCTCTTGGCTTTGGGGCGTCCGCTTCTTTCGTATTCGTCCGCGCGGACGTCTTTCAGCAGGACGTCCGGCACTTCCGCCTCAATCTCGCCGATTACGACGTGCGTGGCGAGCGCTCCGGGGAGAACCTGATCCTGGTGGGTTTCGGCGTGCGCCTCCAAGATCAGCTCCAGGCACTCTTTCGCCATGGCGAACGCCTCTTGCGGCGTCTCGCCCCAGGTGGTGACTTCCGGGTAGTCGGGGATGATTACCTGATACCCGTCTTCGTCCGGGAAGAGTATGACTGTGAATTTGTGATCCGACTTCGTCATTGGACGCTTCTCCGCATCTCACAGGACGTCATCAGCGCGACGGTCGAACTCCCGGCGCCGCGTTCTGGACTGTCTTAGTATGTTGCCGAACGTACGTCGGTTGACCTCGCGTTGTGACACCGGAACCGTCACATGGTTGGGTTCTCCGCGCTTGACAAGCGTAACATGGGAGCCGCTCTGACGGCTAAACCGCCAGCCCATGCTTTCCAAAACGCGGATTACTTCTCTGGGCCTGTATCGTCTTGGCATCGTTTCATTACCTGGCTTTCACGCCGTTCGTGGCGACGCGCGATTCGGACTCCAGCACATCCCTCAGAAGCGCGACCGGCACTTCCGCCTCAATCTCGCCGATTACGACGTGGGAAGCGCGCTCGCCCGGCAAAACCTGCTCCTGATGGGTTTCGGCGTAATCCTCCAAGATCAGCTCCAGGCACTCTTTCGCCATGGCGAACGCCTCTTGCGGCGTCTCGCCCCAAGTGGTGACTTCCGGGTAATGCGGGACGATTGCCTGGTAGCCGTCTTCATCAGGGAAGAGGAACACCGTGAATTTGTGCTTCGACGTGAGCATTAGAGCACCTCGTCCGCAACGCGGTTGAATTCGGCGGTGGTTACTTCCGCGCGTCTTTTGATGTTGCCCAAAGTCCCCGCCGGCACCAGACGGCGAGACACGGGGACGGATATGTTGAACCGATTTCCCGTCTTTTTAAAGATAGCATGAGAGCCGCGCTGGTGGCTAAACCGCCAGCCCATGCTTTCCAAAACGCCGGACTGCTTCTCTGGGCCTGTATCGTCTAGGCATCGCGCTGCCCGCTTGACTGGCGGCGAACCGCGTCGTCGTCCAGCTCCACGCCCAGGCCCGGGGCGTTGGGGACGGCGATGTGTCCGTCTATCACCTCGAGCGGCTCTTTCAGGATTGGGCGCTCGTCCCGAATGGCAATCGGCTCTATGTTGTATTCCTGCGAGTACGGAACCATGCGGCTGGCGGCGCAGAAGTGCAGATGGGCGACTGTGCTTAGCGTCGGCTGGGTGTTGTGGACGGTTATCGGAATGTCGAACGCCGACGCCAAAGCCTCGATGCGCTGCATCTCGGTGAATCCGGGGACTTTCACGATGTCCGGCTGGATTATGTCCGCGCGCCCGCGCAGAATCAGGTCGCGGTACTGATGATGAGTGTAGATCATCTCGCCCGACGCCACGGGAATCGTGAGCGCGTCCGCGACGGCCGCCAATCCGTCCAGGTCATGCGCCGGGCGCGGCTCTTCGAAGTGGAACGCGCCCAAATCTTCCAGCGCCTTGCCTATCTCTATCGCATGATGAACCGAGAACGCGCCGTTGACGTCCACCAGAATGTCCACGCCGTCGCCCACGGCGGCGCGGACTTCCCTCACTGTGTCTATCGTTTGGTCGGCGGGGTGGTCTATCGCGCCCGGCACGGCGCTGTGGAGTTTGTAGCCGGAATATCCCATCTCGGCGAAACGCGCGGCGCGGCGGGCTTCTTCGAGCGGCGTCATGTCGCGGCGCATCGAGCTGGCGTAAACGGGGACTCTGCCGCGCAGCGCGCCGCCCAGCAGGTTGTGGACGGGGACGCCGAGCGCCTTCCCCTTTATGTCCCACATGGCGATGTCCAAGCCGGCGATGGCGCAGAACGCCGCGCCGCCCATTTCGGCGGCGGACGCCGCGCGCGCCATGTCGTCGAACCGGCGGGCGGTCGCCAGCGGGTCTTTCCCGACGAGCGCGGGCGCGAGCAAGTCGTCCACCAGCGCCTTCGTCACGGACGGCTGGCGGCGAAAGCACTCGCCTATCCCCGTTATCCCCTCGTCCGTTCGTATCCACACGAACGGGTAGTCGCCATCCAGTATCAGGCATGAAACGGACGTTATCTTCATCGCGGCGTCTCCGAAATATGGCGTTTGGCGCACAGCATACAGCATAGCGGGGGATTCGCGCTCGCCGCCGCTCGGACGGCTTTCGTGGAATTCCGGACGCGCCCTTGACAACCCCGCCGCCGCATGCTCATACTTATAGCCGCTTTCCTAATTGATACCGCATATCAATATGATAAGCCAACGAATATCAGCAACCGCAATCGAACGGCGAACTTAGTTGATACAGAGTACTAACAATCGCGATTCGCACAGGAGACGGACGATTGCTTAACGCATCCGCGAAAACCGTCGCGCGGATGGCGGCGGCGCTGGGCGCTTTCGCCCTGCTGGCGCTCGTCGCCATGCCCGACACCCCCCGCTCGGCGGCGGACGGCGGCGCGGCGCCGAGCCCGACGCCTTCCGCCGCGCCCAGCCCCAAGCCTTCAGCGTCGCCCAGCCCGACGCCGCCGGCGGCCCTTAGCCCCGTCCCAACCGTCACCCCCACGCCGCCCGCCGGCGGAGCGGACGACATCTCGCCCGACATTTTCGGCGCGAAGAAGAAGGCGCCGGTTTACGCCAACCTAGAATCGTCCCTCCAGAGCGCGGCGGTCTTGGCGGCGAAAGGCGCGGGCGGCGCGGCGGATTCGGCGGCGGTGGCGAACGCCGTCGCCCAATCCCCGCTCAACGACGGCAAGGACGCGATAGGCGTCTCGGTTTACGCCCAAAGCGACATTGCGGACGCCAAGAGCTTTCTCGAAACCCGCGGCGTCGCCATCAACTACTCCGGCGAAACTTGGCTTGAGGCGTATGTCCCCGCCCGTCTGCTGGGCGCGCTTTCGGAGATAGCGGGCGTGATTCGCGTGGAGCCGATTGTCCCCGCCGTCCTCGACCAAGTTCCAATCATACCCCCGCCGCAGCCGTATGTGCCGCCGCCGGTGACAGTGACCGTGACGCCGACGTCGACGCCGGTTACGCCGCCGCCGGCGGTCACTTGCGACACCAACCTCGCGACGCTCGCCGTGACCAGCGCGACCGGCGGCGCGACGGGCAGCGTCTCCCAGAGCGGAACGTGGGCGGCGGCTTGCCCGGCGTCCTCTACGCGGACGGGCAGCTACGCGAGCTACTTCACGTTCACAATCGCCAGCGATTCGGTGTTCGAGTACATCAGGGTGGAGTCGACCGCCGCCGAGCCGTTCGCCTATCTGCGGAGCGGAAACGCGACCAAATCCGGAGACGCCATCGCCCAATACCGCGAGATGGGAAGCGACCGCCGAATCGGAAACATCGCCCTGGACGCGGGGACTTACACCGTCGAGGCGACCACGCTCCGCGCCGAGCAAACCGGAACGTTCACGCTCAAAATGGCGTTCGAAGAGCCGTCCATCTGCGCCGCCGACACCACCATCGGCTCGATTTCCACATCGACGTCCACAACGAAGACGGGGACTTGGGAAAATGGAGGCGTACTGACTCAGACTTATTGCGACTCCGGGACGCGCAAGGGAAGCGCGAAGTTCTACGAATTCACCCTGTCGCAAACCACAGCGATGACCATCGACTTGACTACCGAGACGGACGCCGACCCGGTTCTCTACCTGCGAAGCGGCCAAGACACTTTCGGCAACGACTACGCGGCGATGGACGACAACGGCGGCGCGGGGAGGAACGCGCGCATCGTCCGCATCCTCGCGGCGGGGACTTACACGATTGAAGCCGCCTCCGCCGCCATCGCCCACGACAAGGCGTTCTCGCTCACGGTGGCGAGCGACATCCCGACCATGCCCAACGCATGCCGCGAGACGCTCGCGGTGACGACGTCGCCGGCGACGCAGACGGGGACTTGGGCGGACACCTGCGACTCCGCGACCAACCCGCTCAGCTACGCGCGGTTTTACACATTCACCCTGACCGCCCAATCGGAAGTGACGATAGACCTCACGACCCCGGACGCCAGCGCGTCGGCGGGGAAAGTGGACGCGCATCTCTATCTGCGCTCCGGCACAAGCACATCGGGCGCGGCGGTCGCCGAGAACGACGACCGCGGCGAAACGCCCCTTGAAAGAGACTCGCGCATCGAGCGGACGCTGGACGCGGGGACTTACACGGTCGAAGCGACTACCCACGCGCCGGAGACGGCGGGTTCGTTCACGCTGACCGTGACCCACGCCGCCGCGCGCGCCAATTGCGACGCGACTACGCTCGGAACCGGCTCCATCGACGCCGACTCCACTACAGCCCTGTCCGTGAGCGGCGTCAGTTGGCCCGCGGCGCCCACGAACTGCAATTCCGCCGTCAAGACGAATAGCCAATCGGCTTACTACAGCTTCACGCTGTCGGAGCCGGCGACGGTGGAGATAAGCCTGAGCTCGTCCGCGACGGGGGCGGATCCGTACCTGTATCTGCGGAGCGGGGCGCGGAACTTCGGAACGCATATCGCCGAAGACGACGACGGCGGAACGGGCAACGCCGCGTCCATGCGCCAAGCGCTGGAGGCGGGGGAATACACCGTCGAGGCGACCAGCCAGACCGCCGCCGCCAGCGGGACTTTCGACCTGTCGGTGACGCCGCTCGGCGCATGCGCGGTCGACCTGGGGACGCTCGGCGAGGATGAGGACGTCAACGGCGGGTGGCGCTCCGACTGCGCGTCCACCGACCGAGCGGACACATACGCGCGCTTCTACTCTTTCACGCTCACGGCTACCCAACGGGTCAACATATCCCTGACTTCCGAACACGCGGACACATACATGCAGCTGCGGAGCGGGAGCGCAACGACGGGGACCGCCCTCGTCGCCAACGACGACGTCGACTCCGTAGGCGGCGCCGTCAACTCATTCATATCAGGCAGCCTAGCCGCCGGCGGCTACACGATTGAGGCGACGACGAAACAGGCGAAAGCGGGCGCGGACGGACTCTTCCGGCTTGCGATGAACATACCGACCGACTGCTCGCCGGCGAGATCGTTCGGAACCGTTGACGGGAGCGCGGCGACTATCGCTGGAACGTTCGCGAGCGACTGCGTCTCGCGCGCCCGCGCCGGCAGCCACGCGCGCTTCTTCACTTTCACGCTGAAAGACGCCGCCAGAGTGGACTTCCACCTGCAACCGTTCGATCACTTCAGATTCTACTCCACCAACCGGCACTCCGACGGGGACGCCAGCCCGGACACCGTCATTCCGGTTTATCGGGATTCGCTGATGTGGCTGCGCGCCGGCGACGGAACGCTGAGCGGGGCGCACATAGCGCGCGCCGACACCTACTCATCCCCGGGCGCCACCACCAGAATGGCGGCGACTTTGGAGGCGGGGACTTACACGCTGGAAGCGACCGACTCCCGGACGGGGGGCGGGTCAGCCGATTTCATACTGTCGCTCTCGGCGACGCCGGTGACATACTGCGCGATGACGCCGCTCGGCGCGCTGTCTTCCGAGACGACCCGAAGCGAGACGTGGACGTCCGTCTGCCGCTCCGTCGACCGGACCTGGGGCTACGCCAAGTTCTACACGTTCAATCTAGCCGCGCCGTCCAACGTGGACATAAGCCTGACGTCGGACGCGACTGTTCCGCAGATGTGGCTGCGGCGCGGCGACGTCAAAGCCAGCCAGCACGGCGGCGCGCTGATTGCGATAGCCGGCTCCGGGTCGGCTCCGACGCTGATTCTGCAGGCGGGGTCCTACACGGTGGAGGCGTTCACCCATTCGGGGAATACGGGGGCGCTGGGGGGCGCTTTCACGCTGACAATCACCCCGGACGCCATAGCGGTGTGCGCCACCCAACTGACGCTCACGGACGGCTCTACGACCGCGCCCGCCAACCAGTCCTGGACGAACACATGCGACTCGACGCGCTACGCCGCGCATTACGCCCAGCACTACACGTTCACGCTGGCGGCGGACAAGCTGGTGAAGATAGAGGCGGATTCGAGCGTCGCGGACACGCGGCTTTTCCTCACGCGGGGCTCGGACGCCTTCGACGAGGAATACGTCCGCGAAGATCCGCCCGACATCCCCGGCAGCCTGCCGACGCGGGGGACCAAGATAGAGCGCATCCTTGGCGCGGGGTCGTATATAATCGAGGCGACCTCCATCAATCGCAAAATCGCGGGCGCGTTCACCATATCCGTCGCCCAAACCGCGATAACCGCGACGGCGGCGGATTCGTCCGATTCCTGCCTTAAAGATTTCGGGGCGATAACGGCGTCTTCCGACGTCTCGGATTCGTGGGAGTGGAGCGCAAGCTGCCAGAGCGCGGGCGGCGACGCGACCAACCGCGCCCGGTTCACGCTGGCGAATTCGACCGTCGTCGGCTTGGCGCTGTATCCGCATAAGATAAACGCCGGCGCGCGGCTGAAGCTGTCGAAAGAGCGCGACGGCTACACGCCGGGCAGCGGCGACCCGCGCTGGCAAGAGGTCGCGAACAACCCCGGAACCGGCGCCGTCCGCTACTCCGCCACGCTCGCGGCGGGGACTTATCAGGCGGAGATTCTGCCCGACCCGGCGTCCGGAACGGGCGGCTTCGGCTTTCGCATAAGCGGCTCCGCGCCGCCGACAATCTGCGCCCCCACCGCGCTCGGCGAACTGGCAAGCGGGGATACAACGCAAGCCGGAACGTGGGCGGCGAGCTGCCATTCCGAGCGCCGGCCCGGCTCATACGCCGGGCGCTACTCGTTCACCCTCGCGCAGGATTCCAACGTGACGATTGGGCTGTCGTCGACCGCCGCCAACCCCTATCTATACCTGACTTCGGCGACTTCCGACCCGCCGATAATCGCCCAAGACGACGACGGCGGCGACGGAACGGACGCCCGAATAGCGGCGAGCCTGCAGACCGCCAAAACCTACGTGGTCGAGGCGACCACGAACGAGAGCGCGGCGGGAAGCGGGGGCGCGTTCACGCTGACCATAGGCGTCTCCCCCGTCCCGACGCCGCCGCCCGTTCCGACGGCGCGAACCCACTGCCCCGCGGAGGACCTGGGCGTCGTGCGGGGCGGCGCGACGCGAAACGGAACGTGGTCGGACGACTGCGATTCCCTTAGATGGGGGCTTGACGAAGACCCGTTGAAAGCGCGCTTCTACACATTCACGCTCGCCGAAAGATCGCTGATCTCCATAGACGTCTCCGGCCCGAACACCGACCCTGTCCTCGCGCTGAGAGCGGCGGATGACCTGGTGAACCAACTCGCCCAATCCGACAACGACGGGCCGGGCCTTTACCCGCGCATCCGCCGCTTGGCGGATCCGGGCGAATACTTCATCGAGGTCGGGGAGTTCAAGGTCAGCCCGACGCTTCTGAACGCCGTCGGCGGCGGGCGCGCGTCCGCCGAGAGCGGCGAATCGGGCGGGCGCCCGCGCGATTTCACGCTCGCCCTCGCCCTCTCGCCGGCGATTGAGCATGAACACGCCGAAGAGGGCGGCAGCTGCCAAAACGCGCTTGGGACCATAGGGGCGTTCACCGGCGCGGTCGTCCTTGAAAACGAGTATGAACACGGCTGCGAAGCCGTCAACGCATACAACGGATTCAGCAAACTCTACACGTTCACGCTCGAAGACCCGGCGATTGTCAACATCGCGCTGGCTTCGGACGCGGGCGGGACTCTGTTTCTGAAACGCGGCGGCGAGGTTCACGCCGACCGCATATACGACGCGCTGCCCCGCAACCCGGCCGACTTCGGCTACAGGCGCAGCCTCGCGGCGGGCGACTACACGCTGGAAGCCGTCTCCCAATGGACGCATTTTTCGTTCACGCTCTTCATAACCGTCATCGACGAGAAGCTTGGGGACGGCCCGTCCGTCCACAACTCCGCCGTCTGGAACGAGATGGGGCATACGGGGGCGGGCGTCAAAGTGGGCATCATAGACCAGGGCTTCGCGCAGTACGCCGCCCTGACGGGGACGGAAGTCCCCCCCGCCGTCGAAAACTGCCCGGATCCCCTGCCGAGCGACTGCCTGACATACTTGTTCTACGGAATAGAGCACGGCACCGCCGTCGCGGAGGCGATTCACGACATCGCGCCGGACGCGGAGCTCTACCTCGCCAACGCCTACACCAGGGGCGAGCTGAGCGCGGCGGCGGACTGGCTGATAGACCAAGACGTCGACATCGTGAACATGTCGCTGAGCTTCCCCTGGGACGGACCCCCGGACGGCTCTTCGTCCATCATCGCCAACGCCGTCTCCAAATCGGCGAAGAGGGTGATTGACAGCGGCGCAACCTGGGTGAACGCGGCGTCGAACACCGGCTTGATTTCCTGGGCGGGCGATTACGCCGACTCCGACAACGACAGCGTCTTGGAGTTCGCCGCCGGCGACGAAACCAACTCGTTCCGCTCGACCACCGCCCTCATCGAGCTGCGCTGGGACGACGATTGGGGCGGCGCGGACACCGACCTCGACCTCTACGTCATCAACTCCGACAACATCATGGTGGCGGCGTCCCAGTCGTTCCAGACGGGGCGTCCGGGACACATCCCGCACGAAGCGCTTTTCGTCAGCAACCCGCGGGGGAAAACCTACCGCGTGGTCGTCCGCCACATTTCGGGCAGCGCCCCGGCGTGGTTCCAGATACAGGACAGATTCCGCCGCGTGAGGTTCGAACACGCCCACGTCGGGAACATCGGCAACCCCGCCGAGCTGGACAGCCCCGGCATGATGGCGGTGGGCGCGGCGGCGTGGCACAGCCTGGACAAAATAGAGAGCTTCAGCGCCAGAGGGCCCACGCCGGACGGCAGAATCAAGCCCGACCTCGTGGCGGCGAACCGCGGACTGTCCGCCGCCTACAACGGCGCGTTCCCCGGCACCAGCCAAGCCGCCCCGCACGTCGCGGGCATGGCGGCGCTGGTCAAGGGCAGATACCCCGACTTGTCGCATGTCCAAGTGGCGACCTATCTGAAAAACCAGGCGATTCCCAGACCGGAGACGCCGGGCGGCGAGACCGTCGTCCCCAACAACTCTTGGGGCTACGGCTTCGCGCGCATGCCGGACTTGCCCGTCGCCGTGTCCGGCGGGTCCGCCGTGACAGTCGCGGACGCGGACGCGGACTCCACCTGGAGTTTGGGCAAGGCGGTCGCCGCGAGCGCCGATGGCGGCGTCGTGGTCATGACGTCGTCCACAGCCGACTTCGTCTCCGTCCCCAACGAGCTGTTCAGGGGCGCGGCGTACGTCTTCACCAAGCCGAAAGCGGGATGGGACAAATCCGCCACGTCCACCCCCGCCAAGTTGACGGCGAGCGACGCGGCGGACTACGACCACTTGGGATACAGCGCGGCGGTGAGCGCGGACGGAGGGGTTGTCGCGCTCGGCGCGCTGGAGGCGGACGTCGGCGGCGTCGCGAGCGCGGGCGCGGCGTATCTGTTCGTCAAGCCCGCCGACGGCTGGGGAACGGGCGGCATAACCGAAACCGTCAAGCTCACGGCGAGCGACGGCGCGGAAAACGACGCCTTCGGAAACAGCATAGCCATCAGCGCGGACGGCGGCGTTGTCGCGGTCGGCGCGAGCGGCGCCGATTCCGGCGGCGACCCCGCCGTCCCCGGCGTGGGCGCGGTTTACGTGTACGTCAAGCCCGCCGGCGGCTGGGGAACAAGCCCCGTCACCGAAACCGCCAAGCTCGCGGTGAGCGGCAGCGGGCAGTACACGGCATTGGGAGCCAGCGTCGCCATCAGCTCGGACGGCGCCCTTGTCGCCGCCGGCGCGACCGGGGTCGATTACAACCTCACCACCAACGCGGGCGCGATTTACCTATTCGCCAAACCCGAAACCGGCTGGGCGTCCGCGTCCGCCGCATCCGCCAAGCTCGAAGCGTCGGACTCCGATCACTACGACAACTTGGGAATCGTCGTCGCCATGAGCGCGGACGGCGGCGTTGTCGCGTCCGGCACGGACGCGAACGCGGCGCACGTGTTCGCCAAGCCCGAAAGCGGCTGGGCGTCCGCAAGAGCCGGCGTGAAACTGGAACCATACGACGGCGTCGAGGAAGACGACGAATTCGGCGCATCGATAGCCGTCAACAAAGAGGGCGACCTGATAGCCGTCGGGTCTTTGTACGACTATTTCTACGACGAAGACGAAGACGCCGGCTCCGTTTACGTGTTCGCCAAGCCGTCCGGCGGCTGGTCGAGCGACGCGCGGAGCGTCAAGCTAATCCCGCCTGGATTGGGCGAGAGCGAGGATGTGTTCGGCACGGCGGTGGCGCTTGGGGACGGCGTAGTGGCGGTCGGCGCCCCGGACGCGGACGCTCCCACAGGAAAAGCCTACGTGTTCGAGCTGGGCCGCCTCGCCGCGCCGCCGACTGTGAGCGTGTCCGCCCCGGCGTCCGCCGTGAACGAGGGCGGCGCGGTGGAGTTCACAGTGACGCTGTCCGCCGCCAGCGACAAGACAATCTCGGTGGAGTACTACCTGACCGCCCCCGCCCCCGCGCCCGTGTCGGGCGATACGGACGGCGCCGCGCCCGCCGCGCCGGGAACGGACTACCAAAACGCCAGCGGCAGGCTGATATTCGCCCCCGGCGAAACCGAAAAGACCGCGCGGGTCGTGGTCATGTCCGATTCCGAAACCGAGACGGACGAGACGTTCACCCTGCACCTCCGCGCCCCCAGCGGCGCGAAGATAGCCGAAGGCGGCGCGAGCGCGGACGCGCTCATAAGCGACCCGCCCCCGCCCCCGCCGTCGTCCAGCGGCGGCGGCTCCTCGTCGTCCGGCGGCGGCGGAGGAGGCGGCGGTGGCGGCGGCGCCCCGCGCGTCCCCGACCCGGTGATAGCCTTCTCGCCGTCCGCCCTATCGTTCATCGCCAAGCACGGCGGGGACGCTGACACTGTCGCGCGTCGAATGGAAGTGTGGAACGCCGAGCGCGGCGACATGGGCTTCAGCGTGTCGTCCGACGCCGCCTGGCTGTCGTTCTCGCCGCGCCGCCAGCAGGTGTCGGGCGGATCCGGCGCGCGCGCGACCATAACCGTGACCGCCAGCATAGGCGGCTTGGAACCCGGCTCGTACAGCGCGCGGATAACCATAGCCCAGCTAAGCGGCGAACAAGAATCCGAATCGTTCCCCGCGACGCTGACCATAACCGGCGCGGATTCGGCGCGGACGGCGGTATCGCCGCAATCGGCGGCGACGGTCGAAAGCCCGGATTCCACAATCGCCCTCTATCTGCCGCCCGGCGCGGCTTCGGGCAGGATGGAAATCCAGCTCCGCAAGCTCGGCGAAACGGCGCTCGCCGCCCCGAACGGCGATGAGCGCGTGGCGCTGGCGGTCGATCTGAGCGCGTACAGAATCGGCGGAACGCATCCCATCGAAACGGCGTACCCGGACGGCGTGGACTTGCGCTTCGCCCTTCCCGCCGGCGCGGAAACCGCCTGCGACGACGGCACGGCGCGGATTTACCGCGTGTCCGGGGACGCCTGGACGCTGCTAGAGCATCGTTGCGAAACGGACGACGCCGGCAGAGCGTGGGCGATAACGACGCTCACCAACTTCAGCCAATACGCGATGACGCTGGCGCAAGCGGTCGCGGCGACGCCGACGCCCACAGTTGCGCCGACTCCGGAGCCGACTCCGGAGCCGATTGCGACGCCTACGCCGGAGCCGTCGCCGGTTGCGACGCCGGAATCTGCCGCGACGCGGTCGCCGACGCCAACCCCGTCGCCGACCGCGACGCCGGAACCGGAGCCGACGCCGACGCCAACCGCGACATTCGCGCCGACTGCGACGCCGTCGCCAACCCCATCGCCGACGGCGACGCCGGAACCGGAACCGACGCCGACGCCAACCGCGACGCCGGAACCGGAGCCGACGCCGCAGCCAACCGCGACGCCGCAGCCGACGCCGACCGCCACGCCGACGCCGGAACCGACCGCGACGCCAACCGCGACGCCGGCGCCCGCGCGGACCGTCGCCATCCCGCCGGCGGCGGTCGCGGCGGTCGCCCGCCTCTCGCCGACGCCGACGGCGATAGCCGCCGCGTCGTCCGCCCTGCCGACGCCGACCGCCGAGCCGGTCTCCCCCGTCATCGAGGAAGCCGAAGGCGGCGGCGGGTTGCCCGTCGCGGTCGTCGCGATAATCGTCGCGGTTGGCTTGGCGCTAGCCGCCGGCGCGGGCGTGGGCGGCGCGTGGCTGATAAGCGCGCGTCTGCAAAAGAAGCCTGAGTGACGAAAGCGCGTCCGAGATTTTAGAGAACGCGCCGCCGCGGTTCTGCTACAATCTCGGACGCGATTCTTAAACAAGCGAGGAGTTTGCCGACGCATGAATCTTGAAAACATTTCGCCGGGGCAAGAGGGCGTTCTGGAGGTGGAAGTCACCGCGGAGCTGACGACCAACCGCATGGGGCGGGCGGGCGCGGACGTGCTTTCCACGCCGCATCTGCTGGGGCTTATGGAGAACGCCAGCATCAAGGCGACGGACGCCCATCTGCCGGCGGGCTACACCACCGTCGGCTACGCGGTGGACGGCTTGCGCCACATAGCCCCCACCAGCGTGGGCGGGCGCGTCACAGTCCGCGCGACGCTCACCGACATAGACCGCAACCGCCTGACCTACGAAGTGGCGGCGAGCGAGGGCGATAAGCCCATAGGCAAGTGCGTCCACAAGCGCGCGATAATCCCCGTCAGCGGATAGGGTCGGGAGCGCGCGAACGGCGGCAAATCCCTTCTCCCTTGATGGGCTAACAAGGGCATGTTTGACGGATTTAGGCGCGAATTGAACTATTTCCGCCGCTTCCCCGGCGTCCCGCCCCGTCATTCCCGCGAAGGAACGTCACCCTCGCGGAAGCGGGGGCGGGAATCCAGAGTGGAGCGACCGACTTGGCAACTGGAAACCAAGCCCGAATCGCGGGCGGCAAATCCCATCTCCCATCAAGAGAGATGGCTAGGATGGGGGCGCCTGCGCCGCCAGGCGCGGGTTCGCCCATCTCCCAAACATGCGCCCGCAAGGTTTTATGGGATGGGAAGGACTGCGCCGCCGCCCTTCCCGGTCGTTCCCGCCGCTAGTCCAGCGCGCCCTTCGGCCAGGGCGGCTGCGGGCTTTTCACCTCGCCCACGTAGGTTCGCCCGCCGAACAGCGAGACGAAGCTCTCGAATACCTCCACCGACTCGTCCGCCGGCGGGATAAACGTCTTCATGTAGGCGGTATGCCCGTTCTCGAACAGGAACGTGGGGGTTCCGAAGATTCCGAGCTCGCGAGTCGTGGCGGCTTCGTGGTCGGCGACCACCGCCGCGAGGACTTCGGGGTCGTCGAGGTCTCGCTTGAAGCGCTCGACGTCCAGCCCGGCCCGCTCGGCTATCTCGACGAGCGGCGCGTCCTGATTGAGCGGCGCGCGGTCGCCGCCGTGCCGCGCGGCGAGCAGCGCCATGTGGAACCTGTGGAAGGCGTCCTTGTCGCCCTGCCGCTTGGCGGCTTCGCCCGCAACGGACGCCAGCAGCGCCCGCGCCTCGCGCAAGCCCTTGCGCTCCCAAACCTTCCAGTCCGGCCCTTCCTTGCTGTTGATCTGCTCCAGCGAGAAGTGCCGCCAGTTGATCTCCAAGTCGTCGCCGTACTCCGCCTTCACCTGATCCAGCCACACGGCCGCATTGTAAACCCAGGGTCAAGCGTAGTCGAACCAGACGTCGACCTTCACCTTGTCCGCCATGTTGTCATCCTCCCGATTTCAGATTTTCGCGTTGCCGATGGTTGCATTGTATGCGTATTCGGCGCGGCTGTCAAAATTTGGGTATTCCTTACACTCGCGGTGTTGTATAATTGGTCAAAATCAACGAATCGAAAGGGCTGGAAGCGCTCCGAACGCAAGCCCGCCGAGTTTGGACTTCCCGCGTTTGTGAGGAAAATACGCGGGATTCGGCGATGTTCCAACGGGGGCGTTGGATATGGCGTGGCGCAGGGAGCGCCTGCGGAACGGCGGCGAGTGTGAGGAATACCGAAAATTCCCCGCCGACAAGCCCGCGCCGCCGGTCGGGTTAGACCGATTCGCGATAACCCGCATCTAAGCTACAATGCGCTATAATGCGCGCGGCGAAACAAGGCAAGACAGGAAAGAAGAGAGGGCAGGGCAACATGCGAATGAGAACCATCGGACTCGGAGCGCTGGTGGGCGGTCTGCTGACCGCGCCGATGATGGCGCTGATGTACTTCGCCGACAAGTGGATAGACCTGTCCTTCACCCCGTTCGACGTGTTCGACTGGATAGCGCGGATACTGCCGGGGCCGGTCGTCACCTTCGGCATAGACCTGATGATAGACGCCCTAATCCTGACCGGCGCGAGCGTCGCCGACACCGCCAAGACGGCGGAGCAGGCGATGGGACTGCTGATGTTCTTCCTCGGCGGCGTCATCGCCACCGTCGTCGTATTCCTCATCGTCCGCGCTCGCTCGGCGGTCGGCGGCGCATACGGCGGCTTCCTAATCGGCGCCGCGCTCGGCGTCCCGATAGCCGCCATAACCGCGTACATTGGACAGTCCGCCCTGCCGCTCGGCTACAGCTTCCTGTGGACATTCGCCCTGTTCGCGGCGTGGGGGATGATAGCGGTCAAGTCCGCCGGCGTTCTCATCCCCGCCCCGCGCGTCGCGGATATGGACGCGGCGGCGGATGGCGACGCCCATCCCTCCGACTACGCCGCGCCGTCCGCCACCGTCTTGGACAGGCGGCGCTTCCTGGTCTCGATGGGCGTGGCGACCGCCACAATCACAGTCGCCGGCGCTGGGCTGGGCAGGGTTCTGGCGGCGAACGAGCGGCGCGAGCGCGCCGCCGAGCTCGCGTCCGCCGACGCCCAAATGCCCGAATCCGCCGGGACGATGATAGACCTGCCCAACGAAAACGACCCGGTGAAGCCCGCGCTCGGCACGCGCCCCGAATACACCGCCGTCCGCGACCATTACAAAGTGTTCATCCGCTCCGAGCCGACCGTCATAGACGGCGCGGGATGGACGCTGCCCGTCACCGGCTTGGTCGACAACCCCCGAACCTTCACCCTGATGGAACTGATGGAGCGCTACGACCCCCAGAGCGAGTTCGTCACCCTCACCTGCATATCCAACCGAATCGGCGGCTCGCTGATAAGCACCACATACTGGACGGGCGCCAGCCTCCAGTCCATACTGGCCGACGTGAACCCGCGCGCGGACGCCACTCATCTCGACATAACCTGCGGCGACGGCTTCCACGAGACCGTCGCGCTCGACCTCATAGAATCCGACCCCCGCGTGATGCTCGCCTACGCCTGGGACGGCAGGCCGATACCCTTCGACCACGGCTTCCCGCTCCGCATTTGGATACCCGACCGCTACGGCATGAAACAGCCCAAGTGGATAACCGGAATCGAAGTGGTCGGCGACGAGGCCTATCGCGAAGGCTACTGGGTTCAGCGCAACTGGGACAAAGCGGCGATAATCAGGGCGACGTCGGTGGTGGACACGGTGGCGGTGGAAGAGGCGTTCAAGCAGAACGGACAGCAATACGTCCCCATCGGCGGCATCGCCTTCGCCGGCGTTCGCGGAGTGTCTAAAGTGGAAGTCCGCGTCGACAACGGCGAATGGCAGGAGGCGCAACTGCGCTCGCCGCTGTCGGAAGCGACATGGGTCATATGGCGCTACGACTGGCGCTTTGAGCCGGGCAACCACGCATTCGAAGTCCGCTGCGCCGAAGGCGACGGAACGCCCCAAATCGAAGTGTACAACTCCCCGCGCCCCAGCGGCGCGACCGGAATCCATCAGAGAGCCGAGCAAGTGGAACTGAACGAAGAAGACGGCGCGTCCGCTTAGGGCGGCGCTTGCATATCCATCCGGCGGCAACCGCGCCCATCCATCTCATGGGAAGGGCGGGCGCGGACGCGCGGCAGCTATCGCCGCTACCCCGTCGCGGGGCGAATCGCGTATCATCCATTGAAAACCCCTAAAGATGGGAGTGACCAATGGACAACGAATACTTCTCGCCCCTAACGGTAGCCAAGCGGCTGGGCGCGCTGTGCATCGGCGTGATGCTGTTCTACGCTGTCGGCTGGACGGCGTTCATAGCGCGGCACGAAGTGAGGACGGGCGACCACCCGGACTTTGAGCATACGGCAATCGCCGTCGCCGAGCGGGTCGGGCAGGTGGACGGACTCATAGTGATATACTCGATAGCGACGACGGTCGCTTTGGACATCATCGGAGGCATGATAATGGTGACTGCGAGATACTTGGAAAACAAGTTCGTCAAGCCGCTCATAGAGAGGCACAAGGCGGAAGGCAGGGCGGAAGGCGTGGAAACCGGCAGAGCCGAAGGCATGGAAACCGGCATCGCCGCCGGCAGGGTTGAAGGCAGAGCGGAGGGCGAAGCCGACGAGCGCCGCCGGTGGACGGATTGGAACAGCCGCCGCCTTGAAGCGGAGCGCGCCGGCGCGCCGTTCGACGAGCCGCCGCCGTCCGCCTAGAAATCCGCGCCCGAACATCGCTAGAATAAACGGCGTGACAACCGCGCATCCATTACGCCGACTCAAGCCGACCAACCTGATAGCCGGCTACAAGACCGCTTTCTACGGATGGAAGCTGGTCGGCGTTTCCGTTTTCATGCTGGCGATCATGTCGGCGACGGTGTTTCAGGGGCTTGGGACGTTTCTCGTCGCGCTGGAGCGCCAGTTCGGCTGGGGCCGCGCCCAGATGACGGTCGCCTTCTCGCTGGCGAGGGGCGAGAGCGCCGTTCTCGGACCCATCGAAGGCTGGCTCATAGACCGTCTCGGCAACCGCCGGATGATTCTCATCGGCTACATCGTCATGGCGGCCGGCTTCATCATGTTCGCCGGCGTCAACAGCCTGTGGCAGTTCTACATCGCCTTCATGGTGATCACGCTCGGCTCCGGGCTGGGCGGCTGGCTGGCGATGATCAGCATGGTCAACAACTGGTTTGTCCGCCGCCGCTCGCTCGCCATCGCCGCCGCCATGTCCGGCATACATCTGGGCGGCTTCATGCTCTGGCCGCTCGCCTACGGGGTTGATAATCACGGCTTCCGGTGGACGACGTTCGGAATCGGCGTCTTTCTGCTCATCATCATCCTGCCCGTTTGGAAGGCGATTCGCAACAAGCCCGAAGACATGGGCTTGCGACCGGACGGCGACCGCGCCGACATGTCCGGCGGCTCGTCCGGCTCCGGGTCGGCGGACGCGGACGATCCGGAGTTCACCGCGTTGCAGGCGCTCAAGACGCGCGCTTTCTGGGCACTCGCCGTCGTGCATCTGTCGTCGAGCGTGTCCATCGTCACCCTCTCCATACACCTCGCGCCCAAGCTCACCGACATGGGGCTGTCGCTCACCGCCGCCGCCTTCATCCCGCTCATCTACACCGCCGTCGCCCTCCCCGCGCAGTTCGTCGCCGGCTTCGTCGCCGACAGATACCCCAAGCAGATAATCATACTCATATTCCTCACGCTCCAAGCGACGGGGATACTCATACTCGCCTTCGCGGAAGCGCCGCTGATAGGGTTCCTGCGCGGGCTCCTGTCGCCCACTCCGCTCGGCGCGCGGGCGGACGCCGTCGCCACGCTGTTGCCGGTCGTCATGTTCGCCGTCTCATACGGCATCGGCTTCGGCGGGCGCATCCCGCTGCTCACCGCCATTCGGGGCGAGTACTTCGGTCGCAAGGCGTTCGCCACCATCATGGGCATTTCGCAGTTCCCGAACAACATAGCGATGATTTTCGCGCCGCTGTTCGCCGGATACATGTACGACTCCACCGGGTCTTACCTGATTCCGTTCGCCGCTTTCGCCGCGCTGGCGTTCATGGGCGCGGGGCTGATGCTGACGGTGAGAAAGCCCAGCGCGGACGCCGCCCGATGAAGGCGCTCGGACGCGACCTCGCCGCGCCGTTCGACGCCTTTTGGGATGCGTTCGCGGATTCGCTGCCAGTCAGCGCCGACGACGTCGAGCGCGGCTCCAGCCGGGTCTTCGGCGATCAGGGCGCGGACTTGACCGCCCCCGCCGCGCCCAGGTGGCTGTCCCTGCCGGACGGCGACCTCGCCTATCACGCCGCGCGCGAGCTCGCCATGCGCCTCATGGAAAGTCGGGGCTACCCCCGTACCGTCCGCGGCGCCGGCTATCCGCCCGATTCCGCAGAAGCGCGAGTCGGGGCGGATTTGGCGGAGATGGTCTTGAACCCGTCCCTGCATGAAATCCTAGCCCCGTTCGGATTCCGGCGCGACTTCATCCTGCGGACGATGGCGGACGGCGCGCTGAACGGCTTGCGCTCCGCCCCCGTTCCGGAGTACGGCTCGCCCTGGCACTTCACTTGGGCGATTCGCCACTGCCTGCTGGCGATGGAGCTTCCCGCCCCTCTCTGGACTCCCATCGCAGCCATCTACGACGAGCGCGCGCCGCAAGCCGCCGCGCTCGGGCGCGAGCTGCGCGGAATCCTGCGCGAAACCGGCTGGGGCAGCCGCGAGCGGGCGCTGGCGGCGATGGTCAAGGCGCGCGACGCGCTCGGCTTGGACGTTCAGGACAAGGTTCTGGTTCTGGACGCGGCGACGGGGCGGACGCTTTGAGCGCGCGCCGACTTTTACAATTCCCGAAAAAAGCCTATCAATATCCCTTTCAACAAAACCAGAGCCGTGTTAGCATCTAATGACGCGGAGGGGCGAACCGTGACGACGCGAATCACCGGCGGCTCTCATCGGGGCCGCGTCCTCAGCGCTCCGCGGGCGCGCGGGCTTAGGCCCACTTCCGAGCGAACGCGGGCGGCGCTGTTCTCGATAATCGGGGACGGCGCGACGCGCGGGCGCAGGGCGGCGGACCTGTACGCGGGAACCGGCGCTTTGGGAATCGAAGCGCTCAGCCGCGGCGCGGCTTGGGTGGATTTCGTGGAAGCGAACGCCCGCCTTTGCGCCGCCCTCCGCGCGCGTCTCGCCGAGTGGCGGCTGGACGACAGGGCGAAAGTGCATAGAGGACGGACGCTGAAAGCGCTCGAAACCCTAGCCGGCGGATACGGCTTGATACTAGCCGACCCGCCATACGGCGATTCCGGCGAGATCGCCCGCCTGCTCGACAGGCTGCAGACGCCGGGCTTGCTGGCGGACGGCGGCTTGGCGGTCTTGGAGCATCGCGCCGGCGTAGAGTTGGAAATACCGAACGGCAGGCTGAAATTGGAAATCACCAAAACATACGGCGACGCCGCGATAACGGCGCTGTCGGCGGGAGCGGCGCATGGCTAGAGCTATCTACCCCGGCAGTTTCGACCCGGCGCATCGCGGCCACATTGACATAGCGCGGCGCGCGGCGGGCGTCTTCGACGAACTCGTCATCGCCATCTACAAGTCGCCGCCCACCAAATCGCTCATGTTCTCCACCGAGGAGCGCGTGGAAATGTTCGCCGAAGCGGTGAGCGACGTCCCCAACATAAAGGTGACGCCCTTCACCGGCCTCGCGCCCCACGTGGCGCGCGAACACGGCGCGGGGTACATTGTGCGCGGACTGCGCGCCGGCTCCGACTTCGAGACGGAGTTCGAAATGGCGATGATGTGGCGGCACATAGCGCCGGACATAGACGTGGTCTGCATAATGAGCTCGCTCGAATACCAGTTCGTCTATTCCAGCAGAATCAAAGAAGTGGCGTCGCTGGGCGCGGACATATCGGCTCTCGTGCCTCCCCGCATCGAGGAGGCGCTCAAGCGAAAGCTCGCCGCCCGCGCCTGACCGAAACCGCACCCCAACACACTCGACAAAAACAACTTAGGAGGACCAAAGTGGACTTCGAACAAGCCCTCCAGGAGCTCCAGCAGCTCTACAACTCCAGCAGCCAGCCCTTCGGCTTCCGCGGCAAGGTGATGGTGGACGCGGCGCAGTTCTCCAGCGTCATCAGAAACCTCAGCGCCGTCCTGCCAGCCGACGTCCAGGAAGCGCGCGAAATCCTGCGCCAGAAGGACAGCATCCTCAACCAGGCGTACCTCGAAGCCCAGCGCGTCAAGGCGAACGTCGAAGAGGAAGTCTCCGCCCAAATCCAGGCGGCCCAGGTCGAGCACCAGTCCAAAGTGGACGAGTCCGAAGTGCTCAAAGTCGCCGAAGTCAAAGGGCAGGAAATCCGCGAAGAAGCCATGGCCGAAGCCGAGCGCATCATCCAGGACGCCCAGCGCCGAGCCTACCGCATCGTCTCCGAGTCCGAAGACGTCGCCGCCTCGCGCCGGGAAGGCGCCGACCAGTACGCCAGCGAAGTGCTGTTCAGCCTCGAAGAGCAACTCTCCGAAGTGCTGGGGCAGATACGCCGCGGCATCGACACCCTGCGACCCGCCGAAGCCCCCAGCCAGCTCCCCCGCCGCGAGCGCGAGGACATGCAGATAACCGCCTAGCGAACGCGGGGGCAAGCGCCGAACGGGGCGGCTCGGCGCTTGCGCTTCACCGACCAAACAAAACGGCGCGGGACGCTTCCTTATATAGGAAGGCGCCCCGCGCCGTTGGCGTTTCGCTCGCTTTTGCCGGAATCAAAATTCGCGCGATTATAGGATTCTCAGCGCCATCATCCCCCTCTGCGCCCCTTTGCGCCTTCGCGCCTCTGCGTCAAAATCCCCCCGCGCCGATTCCGACCGTCGCCGCCGCGCGCCCAGCCGCTACCCCGGCTTCACCGCCTTGATGTTCATGCTGTGGATGCTCGCCTGCCAGCCGTCCGGCTTCCAAGGCGCTTGCGACAGGACTTCCACCGACTCGAACCCGGCGGAGCGCATCCTGCCCAGATAGACGTCTTCCATCTCCGTCCCCGCCAGGCAGGCTACCCAGTTCTCGCTCTTCTCGCGCTCTTCGTCCGGTATGGCGTCCACCATCACCAGGTCGGACACCATCAGCCGCCCGCCGGGGCGCAGGATGCGGTACGCCTCGCGGAACACCGCGTCCTTGTCGGGCGCGAGGTTTATGACGCAGTTCGAGATGATGGCGTCCGCCCCGCCGTCCGCCAGCGGCGTCCGCTCCATCTCGGCGAGATGGAACGACACGTTGGACAACCCCAACTTGGCGGCGTTGCTCCGCGCCAGCTCGACCATGCTTTCGGTCATGTCGATGCCTATCACGCTGCCCGTTTCGCCGACCGCTTTGGCGGCGATGAAGCAGTCGATCCCGCCGCCGCTGCCGAAATCGACCACAGTCTCGCCCGCCGCCAGTGTGTCTATGGCGTGGGGGTTGCCGCAGCCGGCGGACGCCGCCAGCGCCTCGTCGGGCAGGTCGTCCAGCTCCGACCGCGCGTAGAGGGCGAGGATGGAATCGGCGTCCAGCGCCTCCGCGTCCCCGCCGCAGCAGGAAGTTTCGCAACAGCCGCCCGCCGCGTCCGCCGCCGCCCGAACCGCCAACGCCCCGTAGCGCTCGCGCACGACCTCTTTTATCTGAACGTCATCCAGCATCGTCATGTGGCGGACCCTCCAAAATGGTTTGGGATGATTATAGCGCATTTCGCCATAGCGCCGCGCCCCGCCGCGCCCGGCTCCGCCCCGTCATTCCCGCGAAAGCGGGAATCCAGAAAGCGCGACCCGCCCCTACCGTCCCGCCATTCCGCAAACATACCCTTCTGCGAATTCCGCGTTTGACCAACCGGCGGTTATTGTGTAATCTACTTGATAGCGTTCAACCACCATCGCAAAGGAGCGTGAAAGTGGCGTTTCTGGGACTGTTCAAGAAACCGGAACTGATAAACCTGAAGGTGTCGGATGTCAAAGCCGACTTGATTGAAGTGGAGTCGCTGGAAAGGCGTCTTGGCAGGGAAGGCGCCAGTTGCCGCGAGCTCATGCAGAGCAAGCGGCTGTACGCCCAAAACGAGCCGCACCTCACGGACGACGAGCTGGACGGGCTGGCGCTCGACATAGAAGAGTTGGAAAACGACCTCGCCGCCAAAAACGACGAGTTGGGCCGCGTGCGCGACGAGAAGCGCGCCATGAAAGGCGTCCTCATACTCCTCGAACGCAAGGAGCGCATGAAGCGGCTCGGCGTCTGGGACGACATAACCAAGATGTCCCCGGAGAAGCTGGAAGAGGGACTCCAGAAGCTGGGCGACATGGACGCGAGCGTGTCCGGCAACGTGGACTTGATTCGCCACACCCTAGGCGCGCCCGCCACCCCCAAAGAGATGCGCCAGCGGCTGACGTCCCGCGCGCGGAGCATCCGCGACGAACTCGCCGCCAGCCGGGACAACCGCTAGCCGGGCATCCGCTCGCGGATGGCAGGAACGACCAAATGAGGAATCAGCCGACATATTGGCTAAACATGGATAGCACCGGGGTTACTATCCATGAAAGCGGTTGCGTCCATGTCCAAAAGTGGGCGCGACCGCCGAAGTGGAAAGAGTTTCCCACAGAGGAAGCCGCGCGAAGCTCGACTGGACGGGCAATCCGAGAATGTCGGGACTGTATCCAAGTCCCAGACCCCGGAAACGGCGGACCCTACCATGTGGTCCAAGAAATGGCGATGCGGATACAATCCGCCCTCGCCGAAGACCCCGCGCAGGGTTGGGAATCCGTCAGTGAGCGAATCAAAGAGGAATTCGCGGCGAAGTCGCGCGTACTTTACAATCGTGCTCTAATCGACTGCCCAGACGGCTCCGACCTGCTGGCGCAAGCCGTCGGGGGCATAGAAGCGCAAGTCCGAAGCGGAACCGCCCTCAAAATGGAGGTAGCCATTGAGTCCGCGCTAGCGGACGGCAATTCGACATCGGATGAATGGACGGAAGTCAAAGCGGGAATCCAGCGAGATAACCGCTTGGCGCTGGGCATGCTGGCGAGCGTAGGCGCGAGCGACCCGCTAGCCGAAGCTGTCCGGAGCCAAGCGCCGCGAATTCGAAGCGAAACCGTCAGCAAGATGCGGGACGCGCTAACCGACGCCGTCCCAATTCACTCCTCGCGCATGGAGTTGTGGAACCCAATTCGGGAAATCGCGCTGAGCGAAAACCGCCTGGCGATAGGGGCGCTGAGAGAGATGGGCGAGATTTCCAACAACGGCGCTGGATTGCTAGACGAAGCGTTGAGGCAAACCGACCTGAAAATAGTGGTCAGACGCGATATAGACCCGTCAGGACGACCAGTTGAATATCTGGCCGGGTCCCAAGCCAAATTGCCGGAGAATCCCGAATGTGAAAAGCCGCCTGGCAAAGGGAACGGCGGCAGGTCGAATTTCGATATTCTCAGACTGGCGGCTGTTCTGCTCAGCATCGCCGCCGCCATAGCCACGCTGATAGGGGTGACGGTTTGGGACATTCTGCCGATTCCGTGCGACCTTCCCATATTCTCGTTGCTGCCCCGATGCTAGCGCGCCGAAAGGACTCTACAATGACCAACCTTCCGCAAGTAATCGCCAGGTTCATCCCGCCGCAGTTGGGCGGGATAGTGACCGTTGACGAGAATCACAAAGCGGTCGTCAGGCGCGGCGGGAGCGTGGTCGATATGTTCAGCGGCGGTTCTCGAAAGGTTGAGGCGGATGCGGAGGTCGTGGTTGCGTCGCTCCAGCCCTTTCGCATGGACATAGGGTTCGGAAACTGCCCCGAATCGGAGAGTGTACACGTCCAGCGTCCGTCGCTCCATACGCTGGACGGCGAAGAGATAGGTTGCATGACGGCGGCGATACAGTTCGCGCTTGTCAGGGACGATAGGGCGAACGTCCAGAGACTCCTGTCTGTCCCTAGGCAGAGCAACGAGATAACCGTATCGAATTTGGCGGCGGACATGGACATCAACATCCATACGGCAATCCAAGACGCCATCGCCGACGCGCCGCGCTCAAGCGGGAGGTCGCTCAAGTCCGATTACTCGTGGATAAGGGGAATCAGACAAAACTTGCAGCCGACCGTGGAGAGCGAGTTTGGGGAGTACGGTCTAGCGGTCAGGGGCGTCCATGTGAATGTGGTCGCCAGCAACGGGCGCGGCAATGTACCGCCGCCGCCGTCCTCGCGATGCACATCATCGCCGCATGAAGCGGTAAAGAACGGCGACATCGAGTGCGTGATTGCGCTGATAGCCGCCGGCGCGGACATCAACGCTAAGGACAACAGGTTGGGCAATACGCCGTTGCACTATGCGGCATGGCGCGACGCAACTGAGATTATGCGGGCGCTGATAGCCGCCGGCGCAAACATCCACGCCAAGAACAATCGTGACAATACGTCGTTGCACGACGCGGCGAGGAATGGCAAAACCAATGCCGCGATTGCGCTGATAGCCGCCGGCGCGGACATCCACGCCAAAGGCATATTCGGCAATACGCCGTTGCACACCGCGGCATGGTATGGCAATACCGAGACCGCGATTGCGCTGAGAGACGCGGGCGCGAACCTCAACGCCAAGAACAGAGCCGGTTATACGCCAATCGACGATGCGAGAAGGAACGGCAAAACCGAAACAGCGATTGCGTTGGGAGGCGGGCCTCCTCCTCCTCCGCCGCCGCCAAACGGCGACTTTTGGGTGTACGAAGACGCCCCCGCTAGCAGAGCGCGCGTTCATAGAGGGAGTTGCGACTATTGCAATCCTGGCGGGCAACGGAACGAAAGCGAAAATCGCTGGTATGGACCGTTCCCAAGCCGTGAAATGGCGTTTGTTGCTATGATGGCTAAGGGCAAGCGCGACGCTCGCGGTTGCGGCGTTTGCAAGCCGTAAGGCGATAAACCGCCGCGTCGACCTAGACGCCAGAAACAACTAATCAATCCATAATCAACCATCGCCGCCGAATGGACGCGCGAGGGAATAAGGGGAATGAACGATGCCAAAATTGAGCGACAAAAAGAAGCGGTACATCAAGTTTTGGAGTCCGCTTCTCCAAGACCTGAAAGACAGGGGCGAAATCGACATAACAAAGGAAGTCAGCTGCAACAAAAACGCGCACTACGACGGACCGCCTACGTGCGTTAGCAGCGTCATCCGCAGGATGCGGCTCACGAAAGACGGCATGGCGCGCGTCGAGATTTGGATTAGGAGCGGAGACGAGGCCTGGAACAAGGGCATGCTCGACCTGCTCGAGGAGTCGGAAGAAGCCCTTGAAAGGGAACTCGGCGCGAAACTGGTTTGGGACCGGAATCCCAAAAACAAGTACTGCTGCGTAGGGGTCGCCATCGGCGGGTCGATATGCGATTCCGAAGAGCGTCTGGCGGAAATCCAGTGCTGGATGATCGACAACATCGTCAAATTCGGCGCGGTCTTCCGCCCGTACTTGAAGGACGCCAAGAATAGGATGCGGTGACGAACGTCGCCGCTCCCGCGAATCCGGCGAAGCGTAGGACTTCACAATGACCGCCAATCTCCCCCAAATCCGAGAGCGCATCGGCGCGGCGGATTTTCAGACCGTCGCCAAGTTTCTGCCCGCCAGCGAACTGGGCGGGACGCTTGCCGTCTCCGAGAACGAGAAAGCCGTCGTCATGCGCGGCGGGCGGGTGGTGGACATGTTCAGCGGACGCGCCGGGCGGACTCAGGCGAACTCGGAAGTGGTCGTCGCCTCTCTGCGGCAGTACCACATGATAATCGGGTTCGGCGACTGCTCGCGCTCGCCCTATAACCAAGCCCCGATGCGGATTCACGCCGCCGCGCCCGAATTCCAGGCGTCCAACGGCGAGGCGATACGGTCGATGACCGTCGCCATCGCCTTCTCGATGGTTCGGGACGACAGGGCGAATGTCGAGAAGCTGCTGTCGCTGAATACCGAACGAAAAGACGCCGTGACCGTTCAGGATTTGGCGTCGGACTTGACCCTGCCGCCGTTCATAGTCGCCGCCTTCGCCAGCGCGGAGCCGTCCGGCGAACGCTCCATCCGCTTCGACGAGGCGTACTCGGACAAAGTCCGCGAGCGCGTCCTCATGGCGGCGAACATGATGCTGGAGCAATACGGCGTCTCGGCGAACAGGGTGGCGCTGAGCATCAACTCCACATCGCGCGACGCGGAGTTGGCGCTGCCCGAAATCGAGCGGGAAGTCAGCGCCGAACACGCCGCCGAGATGGCGCGCCTGAACACCCGCGTGACGCGGATAGACGCCCAGATAGAAGCCGAGCGCCGAATGTTGGAGCTGGACGAGCTGTCCCACCAGCGCGAGATGCTGCGGACGGCGATGATGCGCCACTGGGAAGAGCGCGCCGAAATCCAAGCGCGGATAGAGTTCCTCGACCCGCGCCCGCTCGCGGAGCCGCCCGCCGGCTACTACGCCCCCGCCGCCGGCTACCCGCCGGGCGAATACGGCGTCTCGCCGCCCGCCACCCCCGTCAACCCGCCCGCCTTCTGGCTGCATGAGGACGCCGCCGAAATCACCCTGCACGCGGGGGATTGCGAACATGTCCGAAAGTGGGCGAAGCCGCCGAGATGGACGGAGTTCGCCGACGAGAGCGCGGCGCGGGATTCGACCGAACGCCCCATGCGCGGCTGCCGCGACTGCCATCCCCTGCCGAACGACGCCGATTTCGGAGTGGTTTCAATCCACAAAGCGGCGGAGGAAGGCTACGCGCAAAGGGCGCTGGAGCTGATCTCGGCGGGCGCGGACGTCAACATAAAAGACCCGTCCGGCAAGACGCCGCTGGAGTACGCCGAAGCGGGCGGCAACGTCGAAATCGTCCAAGCGCTGATACTCGCCGGAGCGGACATTCCGTCTAAAGACGGCTTCGCGCAAACGCCGATTCATTGGGCAATCGGCAGGGGCTACAACGACCTGGCGAAATCTCTGATAGACAACGGCGCGGACATTCACGCCCTGGACGGCGATAGAAACACGCCCCTGCACATCGCGGTTCGCGGCGGAAACATCGAAGTGTTCCAGACGCTAATAGCCGCCGGCGCCGACCCCAACGTCGGCGACGCGTTGTTGCACAGCGCGATTCGCGTCGGAACCCCTGAATTGGTTCAAGCGCTAATAGCCGCCGGCGTGGACATTAACGCTCTGGACGGCGACAAAGATACGCCGCTGCATAGCGCGGTTCGCGCAGGAAACCTTGAATTGTTCCAGACGTTGGTCTCCGCCGGAGCCGACATCGACGCCAGGGACAAGCGCGGCGATACGCCCCTGCACATCGCTGTTCGCGGCGGAAACGTCGAAATGTTCCAGGCGTTGATCTACGCCGGCGCGGACATAAACGCCCGCGACCGCAACAACGATACGCCATTGCACAACGCGGTTCGCGATGGGAGTCATGAAATGCTCCAAACGCTGATTTTCGCCGGCGCGGACATCGACGCCAAGGGCAGATACGCCTATACGCCGTTGCACCTTGCGGTTTTCAATGGCAATGCCGAAATAGTGGTTGAGTTGATAGCCGCCGGCGCGAACGTTCACATCAAGAACGAAAACGGCAACACGCCCCTGCTCATCGCGGCGGCAAGGAGCGGCAAAACCGAGATCGCCCAAGCGCTAATCTCCGCCGGCGCGGACATCGACGCCAATGGCAGACGCGGCTATACGCCGTTGCAATTCGCGGTTTTCAACGGCAATGCTGAGGGCGCGTTCGCGCTGATAGCCGCTGGCGCAGACACAAACGCCAAGGACAATTACGGCAATACGCCGTTGCACATTGCCGCAAGAGATGGCGATACCGAGACCGTCCAAGCGCTAATCTACGCCGGCGCGGACGTCAACGCCGAGAACGAAGATGGGGACGCGCCCCTGCGCTTCGCTTCGCGCAGAGGCCATGTCCAAACCGAGCGCGCCCTGATAGCCGCCGGCGCCGCCCCTAGAAAATCTTGGCTAAGCAGGTTGATAGGTGGATGAGCCGGTAGCCTCCGCTTGGTTGACAATGATAGGATTTCCGCAACCGGAAGAGGAGAAACCCCCCCAATGGCGCAAGAACCGACAGCGGACATAGACGCCCTTGGCGACAGCGAAGTCGCGCGCCTGCACATCGCCGCCCTTGACGGCGATACCGAGCTGGCGCTGGCGCTGATTGCCAACGGCGCGAACCCGGACGTCCAAGGGCGCGACGGCTACGCGCCGCTGCATCTCACGGCGCTCGATGGCGAGGTCGAGACCGCGCGGGCGCTCATAGCCGCCGGCGCCAGCGTCGACGCCCCGAACAAAGACGGCTACACCCCCCTTCACATCGCGGCGGTCAACCGCAAGACCGAGCTGGCGGTCGCCCTGATGGACGCCGGCGCGGACCCCGACGCCCAAAACGACGACGGCAACGCCCCCCTGCACATCGCGGCGATCAACGACGACATCGAGTTGGCGAAGGCGCTGGTCGCCGCCGGCGCGAACCCCGAAGCGCCCAACCGCAGCGGCACAACCCCCGTCGACATCGCCCTGAACCGGCATGATGAAGCGGTCTACCAAATCCTCATGGACGCCCTGCCGACCTTCGTCGTGTCCCCCGCGCTGCTCAAATTGTTCGAGCTGGCGAAGCGCGCCATCCCGTCCCAAAAGCGGGACGCCAACCCCGTCTAGGGCGCGGATTCCGGGCGGCGGCGCCTTCCCCCGCTCGCGCATCTCCGAAACCGCCCTTTGGCGATTTTCTAGTTTTCTCGCTAAACCGTTGACAGCCGTCTTTCGCAGCGTCTATAATTCGCTTTTGTCGCCAATCCGCCGCGACTTTCATTCACCCATCGCCGCCCCCGTTCGCCAACGGTTCAGAGGTTCGCCATGCCCACCGTCAACCAGCTGGTCAGAAAGCCCAGACGCTCCAAGAAGAAGAAGGAGAAGTCGCCGGCGCTGCGCTACTCGTTCAACTCGCTCAAGAATCGGGCGAGCCGGGGCGCGGGGTCGCCGCAGAAGCGCGGGGTCTGCGTGCAGGTCCGCACCCAGACGCCGAAGAAGCCGAACTCCGCCCTCCGCAAAGTGGCGCGGGTGCGCCTCACCAACCAGATGGAAGTGACCGCGTACATCCCCGGCGAGGGACACAACCTGCAGGAACACTCCGTCGTGCTGATACGCGGCGGCAGGGTGAAAGACCTTCCCGGCGTCCGCTACCACGTGGTGCGCGGCGCGCTGGACACGCAGGGCGTCCAAGACCGCCGGCGCGGACGGAGCAAGTACGGCGCCAAGCGCGACCCCGGCGTCCTCTAGGGCGCGTCCCGACCGAACCAACCGACCGCGAAGACCGCGCGCGCGGGGCGCGAACCCGCCGCGCGCGAACCAGTATATAAGGAAGAACGCATGGCTCGCAGAAGACGCGCCGAGAGACGAAGGGCGACGCCCGACCCGAAGCATCAGAACGTCGAGCTGGCGCTGTTCATCAACAAAATCATGCTCGACGGCAAGAAGACCGTGGCGCAGCGCATCGTTTACGACGCGCTGGAGCTGGCGGCGAACGAAGTGCGCCGCCCGGAGCTGGAGGTGTTCCAGCAGGCGATCCGCAACGCGACGCCGATGGTCGAAGTCCGCTCGCGGCGCGTCGGCGGGGCGACCTACCAGGTGCCGGCGGAAGTCCGCCCGGAGCGCCGCCTGGCGCTGTCGATGCGCTGGATAATCAACGCCGCCAGAGCGCGAAAGGGCGTCCCGATGGCGAGGCGGCTGTCGGCGGAGCTGGTCGAGGCGGCGCGCGGACAGGGCGCGGCGGTGAAGCGCCGCGAAGACCTGTACCGAATGGCGGAAGCCAACCGCGCCTTCGCCCACTACCGCTGGTAAGAGAGGCGAACGCGAAGCGGCGAACGGCGGACTTGAAAATAGGGCGTCCCCATGCGGCGGGCGCTCCGCTTCAGCCCTTCCATTTCGCGGCTCGCTTTTGGCATAATGATAAATCCGCTTCGCCAGCATTGGGCAATCGGATACTAACCGAACAAACACGCTTGACCGCCGCCTTTTCGGAGGCGTCGGGAGACAAGGGAGCCGCGCCGCCGACGGCAAGCCGGACGCGCGGACGACATGAACAACAACGGCATCGAAAACCTAAAGAACATCCGCAACATCGGCTTCATCGCGCACATCGACGCCGGCAAGACGACGGTGACGGAGCGCGTGCTTTATTTCGCCGGTCGCATCTACCGAATCGGCGGGGTGGACGAAGGCACGACGGCGATGGACTGGATGGCGCAGGAACGCGAGCGCGGCATCACCATAACCTCCGCCGCCACCAACTGCTCGTGGAAAGACCACTCGATTAACATAATCGATACGCCCGGACACATAGACTTCACCGCGGAAGTGGAGCGAAGCCTGCGCGTCCTCGACGGCAGCGTGGTCGTGTTCGACGCCGTGGCGGGCGTCCAGCCGCAGTCCGAGACGGTCTGGCGGCAGGCGGACCGCTACAGCGTCCCCCGAATCTGCTTCGTGAACAAGATGGACAAGACCGGCGCGGACTTCTTCGCCGCCATCGACTCCATCGTCCGCAAGCTCGGCGCGAACCCGGTCGCCATCCAGATCCCCATAGGGCAGGAAGCGGAGTTCGAGGGCGTCATCGACCTCGTCGAGGGCAAGGCGATAGTCTATGACCGCGAAGGCCCGAACATCCCCGAAGAGGTCCCCGTCCCCGACGAGCTGGCGGACGAGTTCGGCAAGTACCGCGCCAACCTCATCGAGAAGGTCGCCGAGACCGACGAGGGCTTGCTGGTCAAGTACCTGGAAGACCAGCCGATAGGGAACGCGGAGCTGAAGGCGGCGTTGCGAAAGGCGACCCTCGCCTACGAGATAGTGCCGGTCCTCTGCGGAACCGCCCTGCGGCACATGGGGGTTCAGCCCCTGCTGGACGCCATATGCGACTACCTGCCGTCGCCGATAGACGCGCCGCCGACGGAAGGCAGGACGTATCGCGGCGGCGCGCCGGCGTCCCGACACCCCGGCGACCCGGACGCGCCCTTCTCCGCCCTGGCGTTCAAGACCATCACCGATTCCTACATCGGGCGGCTGGTTTACTTCCGCGTCTATTCTGGAAGCGCCCAGTCCGGCTCCGTGGTGTTCAACGCCACGAAGGGCGGGCGCGAACGGCTAGGCAGACTGGTGCTGATGCACGCCGACAAGCGGGAAGAGGTCGAAGAAGTGGGCGCCGGGCAGATAGTGGCGGCGGTCGGGCTGAAATCCACCGCCACCGGCGACACCATCTGCGCCTCCCAGCAGGACGCGGTGATTCTCGAAACCATCTCGTTCCCCGACCCGGTCATGTCGGTCGCCATCGAACCCAAATCCCGCGCCGACCAGGACAAGCTCGCCGAAGCGCTTATCCACATGTCGGACGAAGACCCCACTTTCAGAGTGGAGTACGACAACGAAACCGCGCAAACGGTCGTGTCCGGCATGGGCGAGTTGCATCTCGACATCATCGCGGACCGCATCCGGCGGGAGTACCGAGTCGACGCGAACGTGGGCAAGCCGAAGGTCGCCTACCGCGAGACTGTGACCGCCGCCGCCCGCGCCGAAGAGCGCTTCATCCGCCAGACCGGCGGACATGGGCAGTACGGACACGTTATAATGGCGATAGAGCCGCTCAGCCGCGGCGAGGGCGTGCAGTTCGAAAGCAAAATCACCGGCGGCGCGATTCCCAACGAGTTCATTCCCGCCGTGGAATCCGGCGCTCGCGGCGCGCTGAAATCCGGCCCGCTGGCGGGCTTCCCGGTGGTGGACGTCAAACTGACGCTGCTCGACGGCAGCTATCACGAGGTGGACTCTTCTTCCGTGAGTTTCGCGACGGCGGCTTCGCGGGCGGCGAACGCGCTCGTGGCGCGCGGCTCGCCCACGTTTCTGGAGCCGGTGATGAAGCTCGAAGTCGTCACTCCGGGGGACTTCCTCGGGGACGTCCTCGGCGACCTCAACCGGCGGCGCGCCCAGATAGGCAACATCGAGGGGCGGGGCGACATTCAGTCCGTCCAGTCCCAGATACCGCTCGCCGAATGTTTTGGATACACGGGTTCGCTCCGCTCGCTCACGCAGGGCAGGGCTGCCCAAAACATGGAATTCGACAACTACGCGCCCGTGGCGAAGGATTTGGTGGAAGCGTAAACGGCTCCCGCCCGCGAAATCCCCCAGCGCCGCCGCGCGCATGCAAACGACCAGCCGAGTAGAGAAATGGTTGCCGCTACCGAAACAAGACAGAAAATACGAATAATCCTCAAGGCGTTCGACCACAAGATCCTTGACCAGTCCGCCGGTCAAATAGTGGAGACCGCCGAGCGCACCGGCGCGCGGGTGTCGGGCCCCGTTCCGCTTCCGACGTCCATCAAGCGGTTCTGCGTCATCCGCTCGCCGCACATCGACAAGGACTCGCGGGAGCATTTCGAGATACGGACGCACAACCGTCTGATAGACATTCTCGAACCGACGTCCAAAACCATAGACCAGCTCACGCGGCTCAATGTGCCGGCGGGCGTGGACATCCAGATAAAGTTGTGATCAAAATGCCAGTGCATGGACTAATCGGCAAGAAAATCGGCGTCACGCAAGTCTTCCGAGAGGACGGGCGGTCGGACGCGGTGACGGTCATTCAGGCGGGGCCCTGCACGGTCACGCAAGTCAAGACCGACGAGACGGACGGCTACGCGGGCGCCCAGCTGGGCTACGAAACCGTGAGGCGGCTGAACAAGCCGCGCGCCGGACACCTCCGCCGCGTCAACCAGCGCTTCCGAATCCTGCGCGAGTTCGGAGTCGACGACCCGGACGAGCTGGAAATCGGCCAGCTCGTGGACGTGTCGCTGTTCGCCGAGGGCGACCTCGTGGACGTCGCCGGACGCTCCAAAGGGCGCGGCTTTCAGGGCGGCGTCAAGCGGTACAACTTCCGGGGCGGTCCGAAAACTCACGGGCAGTCGGACAGGCACCGCGCGCCCGGCTCCATCGGCGCGGGCAGCACGCCGGGGAAGGTCATCAAGGGCTTGCGAATGGCGGGACACATGGGCAACGCCCGCGTCACCGCGCGCAAGCTGGAGGTGGCGCTCTCCGACCCGGACCGCAACCTGCTGTTCGTCAAGGGATCCGTCCCCGGCGCGCGCGATTCGCTGGTTCTGATAAAGCGCTCCGGTTCGCGCAAGCGCAAACTGGGCGGCGGCTAAACCGAGCGGGAAAGAGAATTCCAAAGCGCGGAAATCGCGCGGCGAAGGCGAATGATTATATGAAACTGCAAGTGAAAAACATGTCCGGGGAGGACGCCGGCGAGATCGAGGTTCTCGACGAAGTGTTCGGCGCGTCCCCGAACGCGGCGCTGATGCACCAGGTCGTGGTCGGCGCGCTGGCGAATCGGCGTCAGGGGACGGCGAAAACCAAGACGCGGGCGGAAGTCTCCGGCGGCGGCGCGAAGCCGCGCCCCCAGAAGCACACCGGACGCGCCCGCGCCGGCTCCATCCGCTCCCCCATCTGGCGCGGCGGCGGCGTGGCGTTCGGGCCTGCGCCCAGAAGCTACCGCCACAAGACGCCCAAGCGCATGCGGCGCGGCGCCCTTCTCGGCGCCCTGTCCGGCAAGGCCGCCGAGGGCGGCTTGGTGGTGATTGACGATTTCAACCCGCCGCGCCCCAAGACCAAAGAGGTCGTCCGGGCGCTCGCGGCGCTCGGCGTGGGCGCGTCCGCCCTGCTCGTGGCGGACGGCGCGGCGCCGGAGGCGCTGAGGGCGGCGCGGAACATTCCCAAACTGAAGACCGCGCCCAGCCACACGCTCAACGCGCTCGACCTGCTCAACCACCGAACCGTCGTGATGACCGTTCAAGCCGTTCGCGGGGTCGAATCCGTCTGGGGCGGCGAAAAGCGCGAGCCGGTCGAGTCCGGAGAAGAGGAGTAGCGGCGAGATGGACCTTCACCCGTTTGAGATAATCAGGCGCCCGGTCGTCACCGAGAAGAGCACGCTGCTTCAGGACGAAGACCGCTTCACTTTCGAAGTCGCGCCGTCCGCGACCAAGCATCAGATAAAAGAGGCCGTGCAAGAGGCTTTCAACGTCCGCGTGATAACCGTCAACACGATGACGGTTCGCGGCAAGCGAAAGCGCTTCGGCCCCCGCCTCTCCAAACCGAAAAGTTGGAAGAAAGCCGTCGTGCAGCTCGAGCCCGGCAGCTCCATAACCATATTCGAGGGGGTTTAGCCATGCCTCTCAAAGCGCGAAGGCCGATGACCCCCGGACAGCGGGGGCAGATACGGCAGACGAACGAAGACATCACGGCGTCCCGCCCGAAGAAGTCGCTGCTCCGACCGCTCAAGAAGCGCTCCGGCAGAAACCACAACGGACGAATCACCGTTCGCCACCGGGGCGGCGGCCACAAGCGCCGCTACCGAGTGATAGACTTCAAGCGCGACAAAATCGGCGTTCCCGGCGAAGTCGCCTCGATAGAGTACGACCCGAACCGCTCCGCCCGAATCGCGCTCATCAAGTATCCGGACGGCGATTGGCGCTACATCCTCGCGCCGAACGGCATCAAAGTGGGCGACCCCGTGGAGGCGGGCGAGAGCGCCGCCATCCGCATCGGCAACGCCCTGCCGCTGCGGGCGATTCCGGCGGGGACGCAAGTCCACAACGTCGAGTTGCGCGTGGGGCGCGGCGGGCAGATAGTCCGCGGCGCGGGAACCAGCGCCCAAGTGCTGGCGAAAGAGGGCAAGTACACCCTGCTCCGCCTTCCCTCCGGCGAAATGCGGAACGTGCTGAGCGAGTGCGTGGCGACGGTCGGGCAGCTCAGCGCGCTCGACCACAAGAACACGAAGCTCGGCAAAGCCGGGCGCAAACGGCATCTGGGCAGGCGTCCGCAGGTTCGCGGAGTCGTCATGTCGCCCAGAGACCACCCGCACGGCGGCGGCGAGGGGCGCTCCCCCATCGGCATGCCGGGGCCGAAGACGCCCTGGGGCAAGCCGGCGCTGGGCTACCGAACCCGCCGGAACAAGCGGACGGACAAGTTCATCGTCCGCAGGCGATACCAGAAGTAGGCGAACGGACGCGAACGCGGGCGGCGGGCGAAAACGAAACCCCGCCGACCGCGCGCGCGGCGAACGGCGATTAGCGCGAAAAGGAACGGAACATCATGTCGAGGTCTGTCAAGAAGGGGCCTTACGTACACGAAAAGCTCGCCAAGAAGGTGGCGGACGCCCGGCGCAGCCGCGCTCAGCAGGTCATCAGAACGTGGTCGCGCGCGTCCACAATCATGCCGGACATGCTGGGCTTGACCATCGCCGTCCACGACGGCAGGCGGCACGTCCCGCTGTTCATCACCGAGAACATGGTGGGACACAAGCTGGGGGAGTTCGCGCCGACGCGGACGTTCAGGGGACACTCCTCCAAGTCCGACCGCGCGTCTTCGGTAAGGTAAGAGGGGGATACCGCCATGCCAGTGAGCGCGACGGCGAAAAACACCGGAATATCCGTCAAAAAGTTGTTGCCGATAGTGGACATGGTCCGCGGCAAGAACGTGGAAGCGGCGTTGGACGCGCTGGCGTTCATGCCGTCCCCGGCGGCGGCGAAGGTGGCGAACGTGGTGAAATCGGCGGCGTCCAACGCCGAAAACGAGATATACTCCAGCCCCAGCCCCTCCGACCTCGTCATCTCGGAGATATACGCCAACGAGGGGCCGAGCCTGAAGCGCTTTCGCGCCAGAGCGCGGGGGCGGGCGAGCCGTATCATCAAACGCAGCAGCCACATAACCGTGGTGGTGGACGAAATCGAGGAGCTTTAGCGTGGGGCAGAAAACGCATCCGATAGGCTTTCGGCTGGGAATCGTCAAAGACTGGCAAGCCAAATGGTTCGCCGCCAAACAGCAGGCGTATCGCGGGCTGGTCTTCGAGGACATCCGCATCCGCCGCGAAATAGCGGGGGACTACCCGGACGCCGGCGTGTCGCGGGTGGACATCGAGCGCGGCAACAACGACGTGATCGTGACGATACACACGGCCCGCCCCGGCATCGTAATCGGACGCGGCGGGCAGCGCGTGGACGACCTCCGCAAGCGCCTCGAAAAAATATCCGAGCGGCGCGTTCGCCTGAACGTTCAGGAAATCCGCCAGCCGGAAATGGACGCCTACCTAGTGGCGCGGAACGTCGCCGACCAACTGGAGCGCCGAATCGCCTTCAGGCGCGCCATCCGGCAGACGCTTGGGCGCACCATGCAGGCGGGGGCGCAGGGAATCAAGATAATCTGCTCCGGCAGGCTGGGCGGCGCGGACATCGCCCGCTCCGAAAAGGCGATGGAAGGGCGCGTCCCGCTCCACACCCTGCGGGCGGACATCGACTACGGGCTGGCGGAAGCCGGCACGGAGTTCGGACGCATCGGCGTCAAAGTCTGGATCTACAGAGGCGACATCCTGCCGGACGCGCCGCCGGACGCCGGGCAGGAAGACGACCTGCCGTCCATTGAAGTGACCCTGAGCGGTTCGGAGCCGGAAGCGGCTCCGGGCGGCGCGTCGCCCGCCGCTGTTCAGCGCGGCTCCGCGCCGGCTCCGCGCATCGTGCAGCCGCCGAGACAACAGGGGCAGGGGCCGCGTCAGCAGGGGCAGCCCAGACAACAGCAGGGGCCGAGACAGGGGCAGCCTAGACAACAGCAGGGGCCGAGACAGGGGCAACCCAGACAACAGCAGGGGCCGAGACAGCAGGGGCAGCCCAGACAACAGCAGCCGCGCCAGCAGCAGCGACCGCCGCGACAGCAGGGGCCGCCGCAACAGCAGGGGCCGCCGCCGCAACAGCCGAGAAGATAGGACGGAGCCGCCGTCGGGGGGGCGCGTTCCGAGAAACCGGAAACGCTCCCCGAAACGGCGTCCGAACATAAGACAAGGAAGGAAAGCGGAAGATGCTCCAACCGAACAGGGTCAAATTCCGAAACATGCACCGGGGGCGGCGCAAGGGCGTGTCCGTCGCCGGGAGCAAGTTGAACTTCGGCGAATTCGGTCTGAAGGCGACTGAATCGGCGTGGGTGAGCTCGCGCCAAATAGAGGCGGCGCGGCGCGCGATGACGCGCTACGCCCGCCGGGGCGGCAGAATGTGGATCCGCATCTTCCCTGACAAAAGCGTCACCGCCCGCGCGGCGGAGACGCGGATGGGAAGCGGCAAAGGCGCGGTCGACCACTGGGTGGCGGTCGTGAAGCCGGGGCGCGTCCTGTTCGAAATCGCCGGCGTCCCCGAAGAGACCGCGAAGCACGCCCTGCGGCTGGCGTCCTCCAAACTGCCGATGGGAACGAAAATAGTCTCGCGCCACCCCGCCTAGCGGCGGCGGCGGAACGCGAACGAACCGAACGATAGCGAACCGAAAACCGAAATAGGCGAAGAAGGAAAAGCGAAATGGCGGTGAACGACCTTAGAAGCATGTCGCCGGAAGACCTGGCGGAGGAGCTGTACGACACGCGGCGCGAGTTGATGAACTTGCGCTTCCGAGCCGCCACGATGCAGCTTTCCAACGTCAACGAAATCGGAAGAGTGAAAAAGCGCGTCGCCCAAATCCTGACCGTGATGAGGGAGCGCCAGCTGGAGAGCGCGAGCGCATGAGCTACGAACGAAGAAAGACGCGGGTCGGCACGGTCGTGAGCGACAAGATGGACAAGACCGTCGTAGTCGTTTACGAATGGAGCCAGCCGCATCCGATCTACCGGAAGGCGGTGCGCCGCCGAACCAAGTTTTACGCCCACGACGAGCGGAACGACTGCAAGCTCGGCGACACGGTGCGGATAGTGGAGTCGCGCCCGCGCTCGAAAATGAAGCGCTGGCGCGTCGCCGAAATCCTCTCCAGCGTGGAGATAGCCGACGTCCAGCCGGAGCAGATACGGGTGGACGCCGACGTCCTCTCCGCCGCCGCCGCCTCGCCGGACGCGGGGGACGAGGAATAGAACGAGCCGAGCGCCCAATCCGCCGAAAGGCGAAAGGGCGAGTTAGCGAGACTGACCAATGATTCAGATATACACGCGCCTGAAAGTCGCCGACAACTCCGGCGCCAAAACCATCAGCTGCATAGGCGTCCCCGGCGGAAGCGGACGGCAGTACGCCCACGTGGGGGATGTCATAGTCGCCTCCGTGAAGGAATCCGCGCCCGCCGCCGCCGTCCGCAAGGGCGAAGTGGTCAAAGCGGTCGTCGTGCGGACGCGCCACCCCTCGCGCCGAGTCGACGGCTCGCGCATCAAGTTCGACGACAACGCGGCGGTCATCATCAACGACGACCGCATGCCCAGGGGGACGCGCATCTTCGGACCGGTCGCCCGCGAGCTGCGCGACAAGAACTTCATGCGAATCGTATCGCTGGCGCCGGAGGTGCTATGATGAAGAAGATACAGGTCAACGACATCGTCCTCGTCATCAAAGGGCGCGACCGGGGCAAGACCGGGCGCGTGACGCGCATCGACCGCAAGACCGGCAGGGCGGCGGTCGAAGGCGTCAACGTCGTCAAGCGCCACCAGAAGCCGATGGGGGCGTTCCGCGCCGGCGGCATCATCGAGAAAGAGCTGCCGGTGGCGCTCGCCAACCTGAAGTTCTACCATGAAGTCTGGGAAAGGCCAGTCAAAATCGGCGTGCGAACCCTCGCCGACGGCAGCAAAGTCAGATACTGCAAAGACTCCGGTGAAGTGATCGAATGACACAGACAAAGCCAACCGAAACCGAAACCAACGGGTTCGCGCCGCGCCCGCTTCCGCGCCTGCTGGCGAACCTGCGCGAAGACGCGGGCCCCCGCATGATGCGCGAGTTCGGATACTCCAGCCCGATGCGGATACCCAAACTCGATAAGATAGTGCTGAACATCGGCATGGGCGAGGCGCTCACGAACGCCCGCGCCATGGAGGCGGCGACCGCCGACCTGACCGCGATAAGCGGGCAGAAGCCGATGGTGACGCGCGCCAAGCGCTCCATCGCGCAGTTCAAGATACGCGACGGGATGCCGATAGGCTTGAGCGTGACCCTGCGCGGACATCGCATGTACGAGTTCTACGACCGCCTTGTGAATTCGGCGCTTCCGCGCATACGGGATTTTCAGGGCGTCTCCCGAAACTCGTTCGACGGCAGGGGAAACTACTCGCTCGGCTTGCGCGAGCAGATAATTTTCCCGGAAATAGACTACAATTCGGTGGACAGGATTCGCGGGCTGCAGATTGTGGTCGTCACGACCGCGCCCAACGACGCCGAGGGGCTGCGGCTGCTGGAGTTGCTGGGGATGCCGTTCGCGCGTCCGGGCGCGCCGACGCGACCGTTCTAAGGGCGGCGACCGAACCGCGCCGCAACAGGAAAAAACCGCGAAGGGCGGAGAATCACATGGCGAAAAAATCCAAAATAGCCCGCTGGCAGAAGCCCCAGCGCTTCAAAGTGCGGGAACATAACCGCTGCAACAACTGCGGCAGGCCGAAGGCGTACATCCGCCACTTCGGGCTGTGCCGCATCTGCTTCCGAAACATGGCGCTCGAAGGGCTGCTGCCCGGAGTCCGCAAGGCGAGCTGGTAGGCGAGGAAACGAACAGAATGGCAGTCACCGACCCAATCGCGGACATGCTCACGCGAATTCGAAACGCCGTCCACGCGCGGCACGAGACCGTGAACGTCCCCGCGTCCCGAATCAAAATAGAGATGGCGCGCATCCTCGCCGAAGAGGGCTTCATCGAAGGCTACGAAGTCGTCTCCGGCGACAAGCCGCAGTCGGCGATACGCATAGCGCTCCACTACCGGAGCCGCAGCGAGCCGGCGATAGCCGGGCTGAAGCGCGTCAGCAAGCCGGGCCTGCGCGTCTACGTGGGCAAGGGCGAGATACCGCGCTACTACGGCGGGCTCGGCGTGGCGATGCTGTCCACTTCGCAAGGGGTGATGACCGGACGCCAAGCCTGGCGGCAGGGAATCGGCGGCGAGCTGCTCTGCTACGTCTGGTAACGGCGGGCGCGAAAGAGAAAACGCGCTCGCGGAGGGGGCGAACCAATGTCAAGAATAGGAAAACAGGCGATTCCGTTGCCGTCCGGCGTGGACGTCGCGATAGACGGCGGCGGCGTGACTGTCACCGGCCCGCTCGGCGAACTCAGCCGGACATTCCACCCGGACATGGCGGTGCGCCGCGACAACGGAACGGTGGCGGTGGAGCGTCCCAGCGACTCCGTCCAGCACAAGGCGCTGCACGGACTGACGCGCAGCCTCATCAACAACATGGTCGTCGGCGTCAGCGCCGGCTTCGAAAAGACGCTCGACCTGGTCGGAGTCGGCTACCGCGTGGCGCAGACGGGGGACGGCATAACGCTGAGCGTGATGCTCAGCCACACCGTCGCCATAGACCCGCCGGCGGGGGTGACTCTGGTCGTGGAAGGCAACAACCGCATCAGGGTGCGGGGAATCGACAAGCAGGCAGTGGGGCAGGTCGCCGCCAACATTCGGAAGGTGCGCCCGCCCAACGTTTATACGGGCAAAGGCATTAGATACGCCGATGAGATCGTCCGCCTCAAGCCCGGCAAGAGCGCCAGGAGGGCTTAGAGAAATGCCGAAGGCAATGCGAAAATCGCGTCGCCAGATGCGCCACAAGAGGGTTCGGCGCAAGATAACGGGGAGCGCCGCCCGCCCGCGGCTGGCGGTGTTCCGAAGCCTGAACCACATCTACGCGCAGGTCATAGACGATTCCGAAGGGCGCACGCTCGCCGCCGCGTCGAGTCTCGACCCGGAAATCCGCGAAAGCGCCGACGGCGACATGCCCAAAGCGCGGGTGTCCGCCCTCGTCGGCGCGCTCATCGCGCGGCGGGCGGTCGAGCGCGGGGTTTCGGGCGTGGTGTTCGACAGGGGCGGTTTCAAGTATCACGGCAGGACGAAGGCGCTCGCCGACGCCGCCCGTGAGGGAGGTCTGGTTTTCTAGTGACTAGCAACTACCGACAGCAGCGGGGCGGCGAAGAAGACCAGGAAGACCAGCGCCTCACCGAGCGCGTGGTGAGAATCTCGCGCGTCGCCAAAGTCGTCAAAGGCGGACGCCACCTCCGCTTCAACGCCGTGGTGGTCGTCGGAGACGGCGAAGGGAACGTGGGCATCGGAATGGGCAAGGCGGACGCCGTGCCGGACGCCGTTCGCAAAGGGTCCGTCAAAGCCCGCGCGAACATGATAGGCGTGCCGCTGGACGGCTCCACCATCCCGCACGAAATCGTGTCCAAATACGGCGGCTCGCAGGTGATGCTCAAGCCCGCCGCGCCCGGCACCGGCGTCATCGCCGGCGGCGCGGTGAGGGCGGTGGTCGAACTCGCCGGCATCCGCGACATCCTCACCAAATCGCGCCGGAGCAACAACCCCGTCAACGTCGTCAAGGCGACGTTCGAGGGGCTGAGAAGCCTGCGCCTGCCCAAGGAAGAGATCGCCAAGCGCCGCCAACTGGTCGAGGAGATGAAGGAGCGCGAGCGAATCCGCGAGCGCCGCCGCGCCGAGCGCGAAGCCGCCGCCGCGGCGGAAGCCCGAAGAGCGGAAGCGCCGCCCGCCGCGACGGCTCCGGAACCGGCGGAACCCGCGCCTCCCGCGCCTTCCGCCGCGCCGGAAACGCCGCCGCCCGCGACCGAAGCGCCCGCGGAAGTCGTCGCCGAAGCGCCCGCCGAAGCCGTCGCCGAAACGCCCGAGCAGCCGCAAGAAAGCCGAGAGGCCTAGACATGGCGAAAATAGCGATAACCTATAAGAAAAGCGCCATAGGCTACGAACGGTCGCAGAAGCGCGCCGTGGAAAGCCTGGGGTTGCGCCGTCTGAATCAGACGGTCGAACACGAAGACACGCCCTCGATTAGGGGCGCGGTCCACAAAATCCGCCACCTCGTGGAAGTGGCGGCGGTAGAGGGCGAGGACGGCGAAAAGTGAGCGAAATGCAGCAACACCTGATGCGCTCGCCCAAGAGCGCGAAGAAGAGCCGAAAGCGGGTCGGGCGCGGCAACGCCTCCGGCCAGGGGACCTACGCCGGCAAGGGCCTGAAGGGGCAGAAAGCGCGGAGCGGCAAGGGGCTGATGACCAACTTCCAGGGCGGCCAGCTCTCGCTTCTCAAGCGCCTGCCGAGCATCCGCGGCTTCACCAACACGTTCCGCCGCGAGTACGGCGTCGTGAACGTGGAGCGTCTGGCCGCCTTCCCGCCGGATTCGGAAGTGACGCCGGAGGCGCTGGCGGAAGCGGGCTTCGTCCGCAACGCCCGAACGCCGGTGAAAATACTGGGCGGCGGCGAGCTGGGCGTGGCGCTGAACGTGTCCGCGCACAAGTTTTCGGCGTCCGCCCGCGCCAAAATAGAAGCCGCCGGCGGCAGCGCCGCGGTCATAGAATAGACGCGGAGAGCCATCACGATGCGACAAGCGCAAGCGGCGAGGGCGCAGCAGTCATCCTCCACGCCGCAGCTCATACAGTCCATGATGGACGCCATGCGAATCCCCGACCTGCGGGCGCGCATCCTGTTCACCCTAGCCATGCTGGTGGTGTTCAGATTCGTCGCGCAAGTCCCCATTCCGGGAGTGGATACGCAGGCGCTCCAGCAGGCGTTCCAGCAGCAGGAACTGCTGGGCTTCCTCAACCTGTTCAGCGGCGGCGCGCTCGCCAACCTGAGCGTGGCGGCGCTCGGCGTCTATCCCTACATCACCGCGTCCATCGTGATGCAAATTCTGGTTCCCGCCGTCCCAAGCCTCAAGGCGCTGTCCCAAGAGGGCGACTACGGACGCCAGCGGATCAACCGGATAACCCACTACGCCACCGTCCCCATCGCCTTCCTGCAGTCTTGGGGGCAGCTGACGCTGCTCAGGCAGTCGGGCGTTCTTCCGGGCGTGGACTTCGGCTTCAACATCGGCACGGCGGCGATGCTGTTCTCGATGGTCGCCGGCACAATGTTCCTAGTCTGGCTCGGCGAGCTGATAAGCGAGCGCGGGCTGGGCAACGGCATATCGCTGATAATCTTCGGCGGCATCGTCGCGGGCTTCCCCACCATAGTGGGGCAGGGATTCCTGGAAAGCGACCAGGCGAGCGGTTTGATACTGCTGGCGCTGTTCGGACTGGGAATCATCTTCGTCATCGTGCTGTTCAACGAAGCTCAGCGGCGCGTTCCGGTGCAGTACGGGCGGAGCGTCTATCGCGGCGGGCAGATGCAGCGCCAATCCGGCGCCACATTCCTGCCGCTCCGCGTCAACAGCGCGGGGATGATTCCGCTCATCTTCGCCTTCAGCATCATCATCCTGCCGGCGACTATCTTCAGCTACTTCCAAGACCCGCTGTCGACGTCGTTCTTCGCGCGGATGGCGCGGTTCTTCACCGACACATTAGACCCGTCCAACTTCCCCTACTGGGCGGCGGTGTTCGTTCTGGTCGTCATCTTCACGTTCTTCTACACCTTAGTGGTGTTCCAGCAACAGAATCTGGCGGAGAACCTGCAGCGCAACGGCGGGTTCATTCCGGGCATACGCCCCGGACAGCCGACGCAGGAATATCTGAACCGCGTCATCCTGCGGATCACCTGGGGCGGCGCGCTGTTCCTCGGAATCATCGCCATACTCCCCTACTTCGTCACGCAACTGACGGAAGTGAGGGCGCTGACGCTCTCCAGCACAAGCCTGCTGATAATGGTCGGCGTGGCGCTGGACACGATGCGCCAGCTGGAGGCGCAACTGATGATGCGGAACTACGAAGGGTTCATAAGATAGCGAAAGCGAGCGACGGAAGAGACGGCGATGAACGTGATACTCATGGGCCCCCCCGGCTCCGGAAAGGGAACGCAGGCGGCGAACCTCGCCGAGCTGATAGGCGCGAGCGCGGTGTCCTCCGGCGACCTTTTCCGAGACCACCGGCGGCGAAACACCGAACTGGGCGAACTGGCGCGCTCCTACATGGAGCGCGGGGAGTACGTTCCGGACGACGTGACAATCCGCATGGTCATGGAGTGGGTGGAAGACCCGCGCCACGCCGGGGGGTTCGTGCTGGACGGCTTCCCGCGAACGCGGGCGCAGGCGTCCGCGCTCGACGAGGCGCTGGCGCGAAGGGGCGCGGGCATCGACCGCGTGGTGTTCATCAAAGTTTCGGACGCCGAGCTCGTCCGCCGGCTGAGCGGGCGCGTCATCTGCGGCGAATGTCAGCGACCGTTCAACCTGAACTCGTCGCCGCCGCGCGAAGCGGGCGCTTGCGACATATGCGGCGGCTCGCTCTATCAGCGCGACGACGACAAGGCGGAAGTGGTCGCCAACCGCATCGAAGTCTATAACCGCGAAACCAAGCCGGTGGTGGACTACTACCGCGAATCCGGCATGTTCGCGGAAGTGGACGGCGAACGCTCGGCGGAAAGCGTCGGGGACGCCCTCCGCTCGGCGGCGGGCGTCTAACCTTGTGAAACCGCGCCCGTTCGGGTAAAATGTAAAATGTTCAAGTTGGGCGCGATTTTCCGAAACGCCGCCGCGCGAATCCAAGCCGCGCGCGGAGCGCCCAAGAGGGAAACGAAACAGATGGCGCGATTGCGAAGCGGAGTGACCATAAAGAACGAGCGCGAGCTGAAGCTCATGTTCGAGGCGGGTCAGATAGTCGCCCGCGCCAAACTGAAAATGCGCGAAGCCATTGCGCCGGGCGTGGAAACCCGCGAACTGGACGCCATAGCGGAGCGCGAAATCCGAAAGCTCGGCGCGATTCCGTCCTTCAAAAACTACAACCCAGGCATGTCGATGCCCTACGCATTTCCGGCGACGGTATGCGCTTCGGTCAACGATGAGATTGTTCACGGAATACCCAGCGCCCGCAAACTTAAGGAGGGCGATATAATCAGCATAGATGTCGGCGCGATTTACGGCGGGATGCACGGCGACAGCGCCTTCAGCGAGGGAGTCGGCGAAATCGACGAAGACGCCCAAGACCTGATGCGCGCCACGCTCGAATCGCTTGACCGAGGCATCGCCAAAGTCCGAGTCGGCGGGCGCGTCGGCGACATATCCAACGCCATCCAAACCTATGCCGAAGGGCAAGGCTACAGCGTGGTCAAGCAGTATGTCGGACACGGCATAGGCTACGACATGCACGAAGAGCCGCAGGTTCCGAACTACGGCAAGGCGGGCGGCGGGCCGCTCCTCCGCCGCGGCATGGCGCTGGCGATAGAGCCGATGCTGATTATCGGAGCGGAAAAAAACCAAAGTGCTGCCGGACGGCTGGACGGTGACCACGGCGGACGGCAGCCTGTCGGCGCATTTCGAGGATACGGTGACGCTCGCCCCGAAAGGTCCAATCGTCACCACCCGCCTGGCGGACGCCGGCTAAGCCAAGCGCGGCGAAAGCCGAATCCGACAGCCAACCCGAACGAAAGGAAAGAAAAGTCCAATGGCGAAAAAACAGGCGGCGAAAAAGCAGAAAGAGGCAATCGAGGTCGAGGGAACCGTCACGGAGTCCCTTCCCAACGCCAGCTTCAGGGTGGAGCTGGCGAACGAGCATAGGGTGCTGGCGTACGTGTCCGGCAAGCTCAAGCTGAACTTCATCCGCGTCCTGCCCGGCGACCGGGTGCTGGTGGAGCTTTCCCCCTACGATCTAAGCCGGGGTCGGATAACGTACCGATTCCGGTAATCTCGGCGGCGGAACGGCGCTCGGCGAGCGGCGGAAGCCGGAAAACCGATGAACAGCGGAGGCGCAAATGAAAGTGTCGGCATCCGTAAAAGCGAGATGCGCCAAATGCAAGGTCATCCGCCGTCGCCGCAGGGTGATGATAATTTGCGAAAACCCCAAGCACAAGCAGCGGCAGGGCTAGGCGGGGAAGAACCCGCCCGCGCCCGCCGCCGCCGAACGACGAGGGCTGAGCGAATGGCTATAATCTCAGGCGTGAACATACCCGACAACAAGAGGGTGGAAATATCCCTCAGAAGCATCTACGGCATAGGCCCGCGCCAGGCGCGGGACGTGTGCGAACGCGCGGGGATACTCGACAACCCGAAAGTGCGAGACCTCGCGGACGCCGACTTGTCGCGCATCCGCGAAGTCATCGACCGCGAGAAGGTTGTGGAGGGCGACCTGCGGCGCGAAGTCAACATGAACATCCGCCGGCTGATGGACATAGGCTCCTATCGGGGCTTGCGCCATCGGCGCGGCCTGCCGACTCGCGGACAGCGAACCAAAACGAACGCGCGCGCCAAACGCGGCAAGCGCGTCGCCGTCGCCGGACGCGGACGAACCACCAACAAGAAGTAGAGCGGAGACATGGCGAGAAGACCAAGGGCGAGACGCCGAGAGCGCAAGTCCGTCCCCGTCGGGCGGGCCTACATCCAGTCCACCTTCAACAACACCATAATCACGATAACCGACCCCGCAGGGCAACCCCATAGCGTGGGGAAGCTCCGGGGCTGTGGGATACCGCGGCTCGCGCAAGTCCACCGCCTTCGTCGCCCAGCGCGCCGGGGAGGACGCCGCCCGCAAGGGCATGGAGCACGGCGTTCGGCAAGTCGAGGTTTTCGTGCGGGGCCCCGGCTCCGGACGGGAAGCCGCCATTCGCGCCATCCAGAGCGCGGGGATACTGGTGACGTCCATCCGAGACGTCACCCCCATCCCGCACAACGGCTGCCGCCCGCCCAAGCGCCGGCGCGTCTAGGCGCGGAAAGCGCGCCGAACCCCGACGATGCTCGAATCAAGGCGAGACGGCGGCGACGACCCGCGCCGCGCCCTCCGCGAACGCGGACTCATGGAAATCGTCGGCGACGCGTTCTCCATCTACGGAGCGCGCTTCGCCCCCATAGTCCTCATATCGGCGGTCGCGCAGATTCCGTCGGTCGCGCTGGCGTTCGTCCCGTTTCAGTCGCAGGCGTTTTCGGCGCTTCTGGCGTTCATAAACGGCGCCGCGCTCACGGTGGTTTACGCCGCCGCGGTCGCCGCCGTCGGCCAAAACTGCGCCTTCGGGCGCGTCGCCCCAGCCGAATGTTTCGCCAGAGTCGCCTGGCGGGCGGTCAGCGTCTTGGCGATGGCGGCGCTGTTCGGAGCGCTCAGCGCCGCCGCCGCCATCGCCGCGGAGCCGCTCGCGCTCTGGGGCGAAGAAGTGGCGGTCGCGGTCGAAGCCGCCGAAACAACAGCGGCGGACGAAGCGGCGGGGGACGCCGAAACGCCAACGCTCGCGGATACGCCGACGCCGAACGAAGCGCCGCAGGCTTTGGAGCTTCCGCCCTTGCCGGGCGCGTCCGCCGTCTCCCTGTTGGCGCTGGCGGCGCTTTTCATGATTCTCGGCGTCTATATGACCACAATCGCGCCGTCCGTCATTATAGAGGGGCGCAGGGGATTCGGCGCGGCGGCGCGCGGCTTCCAACTGGCGCGCGGCTCGGAATGGAGAATCTTCGGACATCTCTTGGTTTATCTGGCGGCGACGATTGGAGTGACGATAGCGGTCATCCTGCCGTTTCTGATAGCGGGCGGAATCGCCGGAACGCAGTCCGCGGCATCTCCGCTCGCGGTCATCGGTGGCGCGGCGGCGCAAATAATCGCACAGCCGGTGACTTACATAGCCGCCACTCTGCTATACTTTGACATTAGATTGAAAAACGAACAATACGACGCGGCGCGCCTCTCCCAAGAAATGGGCGCGGCGCCCGCGTAGGCGCAACCGAACAGAGAAGGAAGCAAGGAAGGCGAAGCGACAAATGGCGAGATACAAGGACGCGGTGTGCCGAAAGTGCCGGCGCATCGGCGAGAAGCTGTTTCTGAAGGGCGACCGCTGCTACACGCCGCGATGCGCGGTCGAGCGGCGGCGCAGGCCCCCGGGGGACTCCAACCCCAGACGCCGCCGCCCCTCCGACTGGGCGCTCCAACTGCGCGAAAAGCAGAAGGCGCGCTTCACCTACGGAGTGCTGGAAAAGCAGTTCCGCAAGTACTTCGAAATGGCGCGCAACCGCCCCGGCGTCACCGGCGACAACCTGCTCCAGGTTCTCGAGACGCGCCTGGACAACGTGGTGTTCCGCCTGGCGATGGCGGATTCGCGCCAGCAGGGGCGGCAGCTGATAAACCACGGACACTTCACCGTGAACGGCGGGCGCATGGACATACCGTCCTACCTCGTCGAGCCGGGGGACGTGATCGCCTGGAAGCGCGCCGGGCGCTCCTCCGAGTCGCGCCCGAAGTTCATCCGCGACCTCACGGACGGACTGCCGAAGCGCCCCGTTCCGCCCTGGCTGCGCCTCGACGTCGCCTCGCTCGCCGGCGAAGTCGCCTCGCTCCCGGACGTCGCCGAGATAGACAGCGACATAGACGCGCGGCTGGTCGTGGAGTTCTACTCGAAGTAGCCCGCGCCCGCCAACGGCGAACAAAACCGGCTTGCAAGGAGACAGGCGCATGGTCTTGGACACCGCACCGATATTCATACCGACGTTCGAACCCGAAGAAGAGCTGGACGAGCGCCCGCCCGACCCGTCCATCTCGCTCGACGGGGACGGCGAAGACGACGGCTACTACGGCAGATTCGCAATCGAGCCGCTCGAAGCCGGCTTCGGACACACGCTCGCCAACCCGCTCCGCCGCGTGCTGTACAACGGGCTGGAAGGCGTCGCCGTGACCTCCGTCAAGATAGAGGGCGTCCAGCACGAATACCAGACGATACCCAACATCAAAGAGCAGGTCACCGAAATCCTGCTCAACGTCAAGGCGTTGCGCCTTCGCACCGAAGTGGACAGGCCCGGCAAGCTGCGCCTGGAAATGGCGGGCGAAGGGCAGGTGTCCGCCGCCGACATCATGGTGTCCGCCGATTTCGAAGTGGTCAACCCGGAGTTGCATCTGGCGACGCTCGGAAGCGACGACTCCAAACTGTCGCTGGAGCTCAACGTGGAGCGCGGCAAGGGCTACCGCGAAGCGCAACTGAGCGAAGGCTTGCCCATCGGCGTCCTGCCGGTGGACGCCATCTTCACCCCCATCCGCAAAGTCAACTACTCGGTGACCCCGGCGCGCGTGGGGCGGCGAACGGACTACGAAAAGCTGAGCATCGAAATCTGGACGGACGGCTCCATCTCGCCGGTGGACGCCATGAAGAGCGCCGCCGATATACTCGTCAACCAGTTCCACATGTTCGCCATGCTCCAAGACGGCGGGGAAGGCGGGGACGACGCGGCGGGCGCGGCGGGCGCGCAAATACCGGCGGGACACTACAAGTTCCAGATAGAGCGCCTTCAGCTCAGCTCCAGAACGCTCAACTGCCTCAAGCGCGCCAGCGTGGATACGGTCGGCGAAGTGTTGCAGATGACGCGCGACGAGCTTCTGAAAATAAGAAACTTCGGCGAAAAATCCTACACCGAGCTCTTCGACAAGATGCGCCAGCACGACCTTCTGCCGCCCGGCATGGACCCCGCCCTCGAAGAGGGCGAAGAGTCCGACGACGGCGGCGAGGACGACGACGCGACCGAATCGTAAGCGCGGACCGAGACGCCGAGTTCCAAACGGCGGGAGCGAACCGAAATGAGACACCGACTATCCGGCAAGAAACTGAGCAGGCCCACGCAGCACCGCCTTCTGATGCTGCGGGGCATGGTCACGAATCTCGTTATGAACGAGACCCTGAAAACCACCGAAGCGAAGGCGTATGAAGCGCGGCGGATGGCCGAGAAGGTCATCACGCTGGGCAAGAAGGGGACGTTGCATCACCGCCGCCAAGCCGCAGCCATCCTCACCAGCAAAGAGGCGGTCCGCAAGGTGTTCGACGACCTCGCCGAGCGCTACGAAGACCGGGAAGGCGGCTACACCCGCGCTTACAAGCTGGGCAAGCGCAAGGGGGACGCCGCGGACATGGCGCTGATCGAGTTGGTCGGCTAGAAACCCGCCGCGACCGAAATGCGCCGCCTGGCGATGACAGTTGAATACGACGGAACCGACTACAGCGGCTTTCAATACCAGAAAAACGCCCCGACGGTTCAGGCGGAGTTGGAACGCGCCGTCCGCGCCCTGACCGGCGAAACCGTCCGGATAAAGGCGGCGGGGCGCACGGACGCCGGCGTCCACGCCACTGGGCAGGTTGCCGCGTTCGATACGCGGACGCCCTACCCGACGGACGAAATCCGAAACGCGCTGAACGCGAATCTGCCCGAAGACGTGGCTGTGAAAACAGTCCGCGAAGCGCCGCCGGATTTCGACCCGCGGCGGGACGCGGTTAGCAGAACGTACCGCTACTCCGCGCTGACAGCCGAAGTCCGGTCGCCCCTGCTCAGGCGGACGGCGCATCTGGTCAAAGCCGCGCCCGACCTCGCAATCATGCGCGAGGCGGCGGCGCTGATGGTCGGAACCCATGACTTCCGCAACTTCGGAACGCCGCCGACTCCGGGCGGAAGCGCGGTTCGCAAAATGCGCCGCGTGGAAATAGCCCGCGACGGCGCGATAATCCGAATGGAAGTGGAAGGAAACGCCTTCCTAACCCGCCAAGTCAGGCGCATGGCGGGCGCCCTGCTGGACGCGGGCGGCGGGCGGCTGACAATCGAAGATGTGAAAAAACAGATTTCAGGGGAGAAAGACGCCCCGCCGGCGCGCGCCATGCCGCCGATGGGGCTGTGCCTTGCGGAAGTGAAATATCCGGGCTTCTCCCCGGAACAGGACGAATGACAAAATGCCGACAAGCTCCAAACCGTATCAGACAAAGGCTTCGGACCTGGATCCGAAGTGGCAGGTGATAGACGCCGAAGGGCAGACGCTTGGGCGCCTCGCGTCCGAAATCGCCGCCCATCTCACCGGCAAGCGCAACCCGCTCTACGTCCCGCACCTGCTCACCGGCGACTTCGTGGTGGTCACCAACGCCGAGAAGGTCCGCGTGACCGGCGACAAGATGCGCCAGAAGAAATACTACCGCCACAGCGGATACCACGGCGGGCTGACCGAGCGGACGCTGGAGCAGATGCTCGACAGGCGCCCGGAGCGCGTCATAACCCAAGCGGTGAAGGGGATGCTGCCCAAAAACTCGCTCGGCAGAAAGATGCTCAAGCGCCTCAAAGTGTACGCCGGTCCGGACCATCCGCACGCGGCGCAAGTTCTCGGAAGCCTGGAGGAATAAAACCAATGCAGGAACGACAGCCCCACTACTACTACGCGGTGGGCAAGCGCAAGACTTCGGTCGCCCAAGTGCGTCTGTACACGGACGACGGCGCGGACCAGGTCAACGGCAGGCCGCTGGAAGAGATGTTCCCCTGGGACTCCTGGCGCCAGCTGATAAACGAGCCGTTCGAGGTGACCGGCGTTCGCGGGCATTTCCGCGTGGCGGCGAAAATACGCGGCGGCGGCGTGGTGAGCCAGGCGGGCGCCCTGCGGCACGGCATCTCCCGCGCCCTGCAGATAGCCGACCCCGCGCTCCGACCCCCCCTCAAGCGCGCCGGCCTGCTCACGCGGGACGCGCGCGAGAAGGAACGCAAAAAGTACGGCTTGGCGCGAGCGCGCAAAGCCAAGCAGTGGACGAAGCGCTGACCGGCGAATCCCCCCATCCTTTAGCGGGCTTGCGGGGGATATGTTCGGAGGAATTAGGCGCGGATTGGATGCTTTTCGCCGCTTCCGCGCCCATCGCCCCCGTCATTCCCCGCGAAGGCGGGAATCCAAAGTCGACCAACCGAGATAGCCACTAGAAATCAGGCTTGAACAGAAGCCAACGCATCCCTTCTCCCTTGATGGGAGAAGGCTAGGTTGAGGGTGTCTGCGCCGCCAGGCGCAGTCCCCCCGCGCGCGCCTGATTCGGCGTTTTCTCGGATTCCCGCCTCTTCCAATCCGCGCTTTCCGCTCTTATGCTACAATGGGACGCGGGCGCGGACGCGCCGAACAAACCCAGCGCTCGGATGAAGACGAAGACACCGCCATGACCGCCTCAGCCAAATCGCGCGGACGGAGAACGAAATCCGCCCCCGCGCGCCTCTCGATGACCACCGAGAACTACCTGCTTTCCATCTTCAGATTGGAAGAGCAGGGCGTCCGCGTGACTCTCACAGTCTTGGCGACGCATCTGAAAACCCTGCCGATGGACGAAGGCTTGGGGACGTCGCTCCCGTCCGTGGGCGGGATGATACGCCGCATGTCGCGCGAGGGTTTGGTGGAGACCACGCCGAACAAAGAAGTGGCGCTGACGGCGTCCGGGCGCAAATCCGCCGAGAGCATCGTCCGCCGACACCGCCTCGCGGAGTGCATGGTGGTGGATCTGCTCGGCGTCGACCTGCGCTTGGCGCACATTGAAGCGCACCGCCTCGAACACGCCATATCCCCGTACTTGGAGCGCAAAATCAACGCCGCGCTCGGCAGCCCCGTCACATGCCCCTTCGGACACCCCATCCCCGGCTCCGCCTACAAGCCCGACAAGCGCTCCAAAACCCTGAGCCAAGCCAAACAGGGCGAAGAGCTGGCGATAGACTCGGTGCCGGAAGACGACCAAGAGCTGCTGGCGTACTTCGTCGACCAACGCATGATTCCCGGCAGCGAGGTGTTCGTGAAAGAGACGTCCCGAACGCGCGGGGTGATAACCTTCGACTGCGACGGCGTGGAGCAGGTCTTGAGCTACGGAGTAGCCTCCAAAGTGCGCGTGAAACCGCGCTAGCGGCGGGGAAGAATGAGCGCGGCGGCGTTCATATCGCCGCCCGCGCCCCCGTCATTCCCGCGAAAGCGGGAATCCAGATGCGGCGAACGCCAACGGCATGCGGAAAACCGCCGTCGTCTTGGCGATGGGGAAGAAGGCGCGACCCCGCTTGCCGCCGCCCGCGCCCCGTCATTCCCGCGAAAGCGGGAATCCAGATGCGTCGGACGCCAACGGCATGCGGAAAAACCGCCGTCGTCTTGGCGACGGGGAAGAAGGCGCGGTCGCGCTTGCCGCCGCCCGCGCCCCGTCATTCCCGCGAAAGCGGGAATCCAGATGCGTCGGACGCCAACGGCATGCTGAAAACAGCCGTCGTCTTGGCGATGGGGAAGAAGGCGCGTCCCCCCTTATACCGAAGTTATCGGGGTTTACCCAAACCTTGTAAACTAGGGTAACTTTGATATAAACTGCCCGCATGGACCCGATTCGCAACCCATACGCCCCCGGCGCGGGGACGCGACCGCCGGAAATGGCCGGGCGCGGCGAAACGCGCGAAAAGGCGCGCGTCGCTTTCGAGCGCGTCCGCGCCGGGCGCGCCAGCCGCAGCCTCATCATGGTCGGCTTGCGCGGCGTGGGCAAAACCGTTCTGCTCGACAGAGTGCGCGAAGACGCCGAAGCCAGCGGCGTCCGCGCCCTGCACATCGAAGCCGTCGAGAACCGGTCGCTGCCGTCCATTCTCGTTCCCCAGCTCCGGGTGGCGCTGCTCAAACTTTCGGCCAAAGCGTCGGCGGCGAATCTCGCCGGACGCGCCTTGAGAGCGCTCGCGGGGTTCGTCGGCGCCCTCAAAGTGAAATACCAAGACATTGAAATCGGGCTCGACCTGGAACCAGAACCGGGGCTGGCGGACAGCGGCGATTTGGAGTTGGACATTCAAGAGCTGATTCAGGCGGTCGGAGAAGCGGCGAAGGCGGACGAAAGCTGCATCGTCCTCATGGTGGACGAGCTTCAGTACGTCGAAGAGGATGAGCTGGCGGCGCTGATTACCGCTTTGCACAGAGCGTCCCAACGCCGGATTCCTGTGACAATGGCGGGGGCTGGGTTGCCGCAGTTGCGCGGACGAATGGGCAAGGCGAAATCCTACGCCGAGCGGCTGTTCGAGTTCCCCCAAATCGGCGCGCTGTCCCGCGAAGACGCGAGGCGCGCAATCGCCAAACCCGCGCGGCATGAAGGCGTGGACATCGAAAACGACGCTTTGGACGCCATCATCGAGAGTACCGCGCGCTATCCCTACTTCCTCCAAGTGTGGGGAAAGCATGTGTGGGACGCCGCCGAACGCTCGCCGATTACGCTGTCCGACGTTCGCCTCGCGTCCGAATACGCCACCGCCGATTTGGACGAAAGCTTCTTCCGCGTGAGATTCGACCGCTTGACCGCCGCCGAAAGAGTCTATCTGCGCGCTATGGCGTCTCTGGGTCCGGGCCCGTACCGCTCCGGGGACATAGCGGACGCGATGGGGCGGAAGGTAAGCTCGCTCGCGCCCCGCCGCGCGCGTCTCATCGACAAGGGCATGATCTGGAGTCCCAGCTACGGCGACGCCGCCTTCACCGTCCCCATGTTCGACGAATTCATGCGCCGCATCATGCCGGGGGACGACTGGCGCGCCTAGCCCGCCGACTCCGACAGCGCCGCCGCCATCTCTTCCCGCGCCGCCGTGTCGCGCTCGCCGGCGAGGGCGGCTTTCAGGGCGCTTCGGGCGGTTTCGCCGCCGATGCGTCCGAGCGCCCAAGCCGCGTGAGCGCGAACGATGGCGTCGTCCGAACCGAGCGCATCCGACAGCGCCGGAACCGCCGCCCGGTCGCCAATGTTCCCCAGCGCCACGCAGACGTTGCGCTTCAAGCCGCCGAGTTTCGCGCGCCTAATCGGGCTGCCCTCGAAGCGCCGCCGAAAGCCGTCCTCGTCCAGCGACAGCAGCGGAATCAGCGCCGGGGCGTCGAAATCGAATCGCTTGCCGAACTCCGTCTCGCGGCTGCCCTTCGCCTTGCGGTTGACGGGGCAGACGTCTTGGCAAATGTCGCATCCGAAAACCCAATCGCCCACCAGCGGGCGCGTCTCGCGCGGAATCGCGCCGCGCAGCTCGATTGTGAGAAACGATATGCAGCGGCGGTTGTCTATGGCGTATGGCGCGACGATGGCGCCGGTCGGACAGGCGGGGATGCAACGCGCGCACTCGCCGCAGGTCTTCTTCAGCGGCGCGTCCGGGCGCAAGTCCAAGTTGGTGATCACTTCCGCCAGAAACACCCAAGAGCCGTGCGTGGGCGTGAGCACGTTCGTATTCTTGCCGAACCAGCCCACGCCGGCGCGCTCGGCGGCGGCGCGGTCATTCATCGGGCCGTCGTCCACGAAATGCCGCGCCCGCATCGGCTCCCCCAAGACTTCCGGCAACTCGCGGATGAAGCGGCGGACTCGCCCCTTGATGAGGCTGTGGTAGTCGCGCCCCCAGGCGTATCGCGCCACGCGCCCGCGCTGGACGTCCGAATCGCTCGGCGGCTCCGTCGTCTTGTAGCTCATCGCCAGCGAGATGACCGACCGCGCGCCGTCCAGCAGCGTCTTGGGGCGGTTCATGCGCCGGACGCGCTCGGCGGTGTACCAGGGCAGGCCGTCCATCATCCCGCTTCGGACGCGCTCCGCCGCCGCTTTTTCGTCCCGAACGAACGGCTCCGCGTCCGTTATGCCCACGCGGTCGAAGCCGAGCGCGCGCGCCAGCGCTTTGATTTTGCTTTCGCGGCTTTGGTCGTTCATGGCTTCAGAGTGTACACCGCCGCGCCCGCGCCGCGCATCCGCGCCCGAAAACCGCCAAAACGCCGCCCGCCGCCGGTTGACGCGCCCGCCGCCGCCGCATATCATTATTCAATACCCAAAAAGAGGTGGACAAGACGGCGGACGGCGAATTCGGCTTGAGCGCCGCCAGCGCCGAGGCCGCGCCCCGCGAGCCGCCGAGTTCGTTCCGGTTCCGCGCGCGCGGCATGCTCCGCGTCCATGCGGACGATGAGTTGGCGGCGTCCCATCAGCGCCTGTCGGACGCCCGCTTGTTCCCCGACCGGCGGGGCATGACGGCGGCGATTCTCGCCTGAATACAACCGCGCCGCGCCGCCGCCGCGAACCGCGCAACTTCGGAGGTTTTTCGCAAAATGGGTCTTCCGCGTCTCAGAGAGCTTCGCCGCGTGTACGGATTTGACGAAGTGGCGATAGCGCCCGGCTCCGTCACCATGAACCCGGAGCTGACCAACACCGAGTTCAGCGTGGACGGCATCAGCCTATCCGCGCCCGTTCTCGGCGGGGCGATGGACGCCGTCTCCTCCCCGCGATTCGCCGGCGAGCTCGACCGTCTGGGCGGCATGGCGGTCACCAACATGGAAGGCGTCCACAGCCGCTACGAAGACCCGCAGGCGGTCATAGAGGAAATAGTCGAGACGCCCCAGACGCGCGTCACCTCGCTGCTCCAGAGCGTCTATTCCGCGCCGATACGCGAGAGCCTGATAGCCGAGCGCGTGGAGGAAATCAAGAGCGGCGGCGCGAAATGCGCCGTGTCGTTCACGCCGTCCCGAACCAAAGCGCTCGCCCCCATCGCCGCCGAAGCGGGCGCGGACGTCATAGTTGTCCAATCCACAGTCACCACCGCCCGCCACATATCGCGCAGCGAGCGCGGCTTGCGCTTCCCGGAGCTGCTGGAGCTGGTCGACGTCCCCGTCATCGTGGGCAATTGCGTCAGCTACGACGTGGCGCTGGAGCTGATGGAGACGGGGATACACGGCGTCTTGGTCGGAGTCGGCCCCGGCGCCGCCTGCACGACGCGCGAAGTGACCGGCGTCGGAGTCCCCCAAGTGACCGCCACGATGGACGCCGCCGCCGCGCGCGACGAGTACTACGAACGCTCCGGCAGATACGTCCCCATCATGACCGACGGCGGCATCCGAACGGGCGGCGACCTCTGCAAGGCGATAGCCTCCGGCGCGGACGCGGTGATGATAGGCACCCCGCTGGCGCAGGCGGAGGAAGCCCCCGGCAAAGGCTACAACTGGGGCATGGCGAACCCCGACCCGAACCTCCCGCGCGGCACCCGCGTCAAAGTGGGCGTCAAGGGGACGCTGGAGCAAATCCTGTTCGGTCCCACTTCGGTGGTGGACGGCACGCAAAACCTAGTGGGCGCGCTGAACATATGCCTGGGCATGGTAGGCGCGGAAAACATCCGCGAAATGCACGAAGTGGCGGAAGTGGTAGTAGCGCCCTCGATAAAGACGGAGGGGAAGCATTATCAGTTGGGGCTGGAGTAGGTGGCGGCGAGAAACAGCGTCGAGGTTGCAAAATCTAGGAATACGAACATGAGAAGAAACACGAAAACTTGGGCGGTGTTCAGCGTCGATAGGCGAAAGCCTAAAATAGACCCCAGCCCGCCGTACCAGAGAGGTTTGGTGTGGTCGTTGCGCCAGAAACAGCTGTTCATGGACTCCATGATCAGGGATTTCGACATTCCCAAAATATACCTCAGAAGAATCCAGGACTCTAACTCTCAGTATGAGTGGGAAGTCGTGGACGGTCAGCAGCGCCTGAACGCCATCTGGGAATTTCTGGCGAATGAGTACCTCACTTGGGGGGACGCCGACCCCATCGGGGGCTACGAAGTCGCGGGCAAGACGTTCGCTGAACTCGACAGCGACGTCCAAGACCAGCTGGAAAGCTACGAGCTCAGCGTAGTCGAGCTGGAAGAGACCGAAGAACAAGAAATCGAAGAAATGTTCATTAGGCTCCAAAACGGAGTCCCACTGAACGCCGCCGAGAAACGAAACGCTGTCCCCGGCAATGTCCGAGCGTTCGTTAGGAACATATCATCTACGCACCGATTCATAACCGAATCGGTTTCTATCCGCAATACGAGGTACGCTCACGACGAAGTCGTCGCCCAGATGTTGCTGATAGAGATGACTGGCGGTCCCACAGCGATCACCGCTCCCAAACTGATGGACATGTACGAGGACGGCAACCGGAGATTCAACAGCAAGTCGTCCGCCAATCTTCGGAAAGTCTTGAACTTCCTCGCTAAGGCGTTCCCCGAAGAAACTCCTGAACTGACTAAGGCGACTGTGATTTCGCTCTACACAGTCGCTTCCGAATCAATGTCGAGGTACGCCATTTCCAACAGGACAGCGAGCTTCCGCAAGTGGTTTGTGGATTTCGAGAGGAGGCGCGGCGAGGAACGCGGCAAATCCGAAGACACGATGAATCCGGAAATGCGCGAATACCAAGAAGCGTTGCTTCAAGGCAGCGCCAGCGTGGGTTCTCAGAAAACTCGCAGGAATGTCTTGCTTGAAGACTTGATGGCGAACATGCCTGATTTGCGCCTTCTGGACAATCAGCGCGCGTTCACCCGCGAGCAGAGAGTGGCGATTTTCCGCAAATTCAGCGGAAAGTGCGTAAACCCGGACAACAATCCGGACTGCGTTGGAGATTGCACATGGGACAACTTCCACGCCGACCACATCGTGCCGTACTCGGCGGGCGGGAAAACGACATTGAACAACGGGCAATTGCTATGCCCTAGCTGCAACCTGAAGAAGTCCGACAAACAACCCGATGAAGCATAACGACCCGGTTAGGGAAGGATGGGCGAAATGGGAAACGGACTGAGCAATCACAACCTAGAGTGGGATGCGGCGGCATCCGACAGCGCGGCTTTCTCCCCCGCGCAGATGGGAGAAATCCTGTTGCGCGGCGCGTACCGATGCGCTGTTTGCGGCGTGACCCAGGAGGAAGGCGTCGGGTTGCGAGTCAGCCATATCAAGCCTCGTTCCAGAGGCGGAACGTCAAGCGTGGAAAACGGTCAGGCGCTTTGCGCCGCTCACAGCCGCGGCGAAAAGTCTTGCGGCCAGACCGACTCCGGCAGGCGCATGTTTGCAAACCTGCGGAGACTGGCGTCCGATGAAAACGACCAGGCGATGCTTGATTTCGTCGATGACGCGCTTCGGGTTTACGAAGAACACGGCGTCAACGACTGCATAGAGTGGAAGTCCTAGGTTCCAAATACGCGGCGTCCTGCCAATGCGCCTCTTTTCAAGGCAGTCCCTATGATACCGCGCGAACGCAAGCGGGCTGAACGATATGTTTGGGACGCCCGAAATCCGAGACAGTCCGGTGTCCGGCGGCGGGGTCTGGGACGGTTTGAAGCAGCTCGCTTTCGCGGAGTGACGCGGCGGCTGTTGCGTCCTTGCGTTGTATCCGGGCGCGTTTCGGTTGCGGGATAGCTTTCAGAGTGGCGAAACAGAGAAAATCCCAATAAATTGCAATACTTGGGTTTTCATCTAAGATTAAGCGCATTTATTGGCGATGACTGTTCGCTATTCGCCCAATTCGTTAGTGAATATACGCTTTTCTCAAACAGCGATTTCCGTATTGGGCTTGACAACGCTGGTTTTTGTGATAGGATTTATTCCGCGTTTCCGAGTGGAATTCAAAAATTCCATGCGTCCGCATAACGATAACAACCCCGCAAAACCGCAACAAGAAAACGGCGCAACGGAACGCAAAACAATGCCTAGCGAATCCACAATCCAAGACATCAGAACCGCCATCGGCGACATTGACGCCGAGTTCAGGCGCATGGACGAGCGCAGGGCGGAACTTCACCGCCAGCGGCGCGCGCTCGTCGGGGCGCTTGAATTTTTCGGCGGCTCGGCGGACGACGCCCCTGACCAGACCACAACCCCCGCCGAGCGTCCCGTTCCGAGCAGCGACGTTCCCAACGCCATCCACGGCATACTCGCGGAGTTCGGGGCGCTCCACCGGCAGGAAATCCACGACCGCCTCGCGGGGATGGGCGCTCAAGTCGGCGGGCAGAGCCCCGTCGCGGTCGTGAGTTCGTATCTGAGCCGCGACCCGCGCTTCGAGAGCGTCGGCGGCGGGCGCTGGGCGCTTGCCGAGCAGTCCGAAGGCGGCGGCGATGACGGCGGCGGAAAATCCAAAGGCGGCGACCTCCACGACGCCATCTTCGCCGTTCTCAGCGCCGAGCGTCCGTTGCACAGGCGCGCCATTTACGACCGCGTTCGCGATATGGGCGTCACCGTTCGCGGGGAAAACCCCGTCAACAACGTATCCGCCCACATGAGCCTCGACCCCCGCTTCCAAAGCGTCGGCGGCGGGCTGTGGGATTTGACTCAGCCGCCAACTGCCGAAACCGGCAATCATCAAAACGATTCGCAAGACGAAGAAGAAGGAGAAGAGGACGTCCCATGGTGAACACAGCGAGAAATGCAGCCGAAACGCGAAACAGCCGCGCTTCCAGCGCGCGGACGCGCTTCGAGATATACGCGCTCATAGACTACCGCCCCGCCGCCGCCCCTTGCGGCGGGAAGGCGAACCGCTCGCGCGTGGACGCGATGGAAGCCGCCGCGCTCCACAACGATAGATACGTCTGCGGCGACATGGAGGCGTACCCGTGCGAACGCCACCGCGCCTGGCACATCGGACACGCCAGCTTCCGGCGCAGAAAGAACCTGCGGCTTCGCGAGGATTACGCTTGGTTCGTCCTATGGGCGTCGGAAGCCGCCGGAAACGCCGCCTAGCGTCCGGCGAGAACGACCAACAAGCGAGACCGGACGCGGAGGACGGCATATGGACAAATTCGAGGCGAATGAACTTCTCGCGGACAAGGCGTTCGCGGAAGAGAAGCAGAAACTGGCGGTCGTGATTCGCTACATCCAAGCCGCGCGAGAAGACGCCGATGGCTGGAACGGCGGCGGGGTTGTGGACGAGTACGCCAGGGGCGAGATTGTGAGCGTTCTCGTCGATCTGTCCGAATCGCTGTGGGAAGCGGAAGCGCAGCCCTACTTCGGGCGGCTGGATTACTACCACCCGGACAAGAACGCCGCGCCGCTGTCCGCCGATTCGGACGACGACGACCCCGGCGCCAAAATGACCGTCTATCTTGGCGGGACTCACGTCCCGCGTCAAAACGTTTTCAACTGGACGGCTCCGGTCGGCAGACTGTGGTACACGGGCAGCGACGAAAACGGCTACACCGCGCCCAGGGGATTCGTCGCCGCGCGGGTCGACCTGAAGCGCCATCTGCGAATCCGCGACGGCGCGCTTGAAGACATCAACGACATCTTCCGGCGCAGCCTGCCCGCTCCGGACGGCGGCGCTGGCGCCCAAGACGCGCTCACCCGCGCCCTGAGCGGCGTGGGCGAGGACGACGGCCAGCTGACCGTCATCATCGAAACCATCGAGCCGGAGCAGTACGAAAGCATCGCCAACGTCGGCGACAAGGTTCTCATCGTGCAGGGCGCGGCGGGCAGCGGCAAGAGCGAAATCGGGTTGCACCGCATCGCCTTCCTGCTGTCCCCCTTCAGCGACATCGCCGACAACGAGCGCCCGACGCCCGACACCACGTTGCTGGTAGGGCCCTCGCAGGCGTTCTTGGAGAATGTGGACTACGTTCTCCCCAATCTCGGAGTCGCCGACGGCGTGGAGCGCGTCCGCTTCAGCCAGTGGCTCGGCGGGCGCATGTCGCAGAACGTCCCCATCAAGCCCCGAATCTGGAACGACCTGCTGAACAAGGGCGAGGTTCGCGGATTCCATGAGGGCGCGGAGCGCTTCAAGGGTTCGCTGGCGATGGCGGACGCCATGGAGCGCCATGCGGCGGCGCTGGCGAGCGAAATCCGAAAGCGCTGCGAGAATCTGCCGCCGCTCACCGGTCAGGACGGCGGCGAGCGGGTGTCCCGTCGGCAGGTTTTGGACGCGCTGGACGCATCGCTTCCCAAGCGCGGCGACAGGTCGTTTCTCAACGTCCGCCGCGCGGACTTTCTTCGCCGAATCATCGAAATCGCCGAGCGCAACAGCCCCGCCCTTCAGCGGCGGCGGCGTCCGTCCACCCAGACGCGGGCGGCGGACGCCGAAAGGCGCGAGCGCGGCGAAACCGAACGGCTCCGAACCGCCATACGCAACGCCGCGACCGAGTGGGCGGATGAAGCGTGGCGCGTCATAGACTTCAGGCGCGAGTACGCCGCGCTGCTGTCGGACGCGGACGCGATGATCCGCCTAAGCGGAAACCGGCTCAGCGCCGAAGACGCCGCCGCGCTCGCCGAGTCCGTCGCCGACAACGCCGCCGGCAAGAGCGCCGAGTTCGGAGACGCCGACATGGGCGCGCTGGCGTATCTCGACCATCTGCTGAACCGAACGGCGGAAGGCAGATACAAGCACATAGTGGTGGACGAAGCGCAGGACATATCGCCCATCGAGTTCAAGCTGCTGGCGGCGAGCTCCGGCAACAACTGGTTCACCATACTCGGCGACACCGCCCAGAGATTGACGCCCTATCGCGGCGTCCGCTCGTGGAAGCAAGACCTCAACCCCGTATTCGGGCGGGACGACATGGAAGTCCAGCCGGCGCGCCGTTCGTACAGGGCGACGCGGCAGATAACGACGTTCGCCAACAGGATTTTGCGGACGTTCGACAAGAACATCGACGCGCCGATTCCATACGACCGCGAAGGCGCGCGGGTGGAGTACAGCCGCCATCCGAACGCCAACGCCATGTACCAAGCGGCGATAGAGGACATCGCCCGCGTCCGCGGCATGGACGGCTTGGAAGACGCGGTCGTGGCGGTTCTCGCCAGGGACACGCGCAACCTGAACAGGTTCGAAGATTTCCGTTTCGCGCTCGGATTCGACGGCATAGCCCCGCTGGGCGAATCCGCCGGAATCGGCGCGGCGCTCGCGCGCATCTCGGACGTCAAAGGGCTTGAGTTCGACGCCGTCATCATCATCGGCGCCAACGATTCGTTCAGCGACACCCCGTTCAACAAGAAACTGCTCTATCTCGCCGCCACGCGCGCCAAGCACTATCTGGGCATCCACTGGTCCGGCAAGCAGTCGCCCATTCTGGCGGCGATAAGCGGCAGGGGCGTGCGCATGCGGAAGTGAGGGATGGGAAATCAGGGGGATTCGCCGATTGCCATTCGCGCTTGGTTTCGGTGAACACGCCCTTGCAAAGGAAACTGCGAGAGCGGAAAAATCCGCTCCCCATTCGCCCTTCCAAATAGGTTATAATCTATCCAACGACAGACCGCCGCCCCGCGCCGATGAGAGGAGACGTTTTAGAGATGGTCAGGGGAATCTGGACTCTGATAAGCATGACGGGCATCCCGCGCCTGATATTTCGGCTTATGATGGACAAGCGCGTCCCCTTCTGGCAGAAACTGTTTCTGCCGCTGGCGGTCGCCTACGTCATCTTGCCGATAGACTTGGTCCCCGACTTCCTGCTGTTCTTGGGCAGGATAGACGACCTGCTGGCGCTGGCGCTCGCCGGGCTGATGCTGATTCTGCTCGCGCCGAGAGACGTGCTGATGGAGCTCGCCGGCTCGCCCGCGAACCGAAGCGGCGGCGGCGCGAACCCCGCGCCGAACGCCAAGAACACCATAGACGGCGAGTACCGAGTGCTGGACGAGTAAGCCGCCACGATGCAGATAGCCATAATCGGGCTGCCGTACAGCGGCAAGACGACCATTTTCAACGCCGCCACTAGGGGCGCGGCGTCCGTCGGCGGCTACTCCGACCGCGAAAACTTGGGCGTCGCCAAAGTCCCCGACGCCCGGCTCGGCGCGCTGGCGGACATTTACCGCCCGGAGAAGATAACGCCGGCGGAAGTGACTTACGTGGACATCCCCGCCGCGCCGGACGGCCTGGGCAAAAGCGGCGGCATCGCCGGCGAGTATCTGAACCGCCTGCAAAGTTCGGACGCCCTCGCCGTCGTCGCGCGCGCCTTCGAAGATTCGTCCGTCCCCGACGGCGGCGGCGGCGTGGACGCGGGAAGAGACGTCGAAACGATGCTGTACGAACTGGTTTTCGCGGACGTCGAGATACTCGAGCGCCGCCTAGACCGCATAGAGCGCGACGCGAAAGGCGCGCGAAGCGGCGACCGAGACGCCATGTCCTGGGAGAAGAATCTGCTTTCGCGCCTGCGCGACGGTCTGGAGTCGGGAATCCCCATACGCGACCAAAGCCTGCGCGCGGACGAAGCGCGGCGCATCTCGGAGTTCCAATTCCTGACGGCGAAGCCGACAATCGCCGTCGTCAACGCCGGCGAAAGCCAACTAGAGGCGGCGGACGCGCTCCGCGACGACCTGGCGGCGCGCGGCGCCCTGGGCGGCGTCCGAAGCGCCGTCCTGTTCGGCGGGCTTGAGATGGAGCTGGCGCGAATGTCCCCGCAGGACGAAGCGGAGTTCCGCGAATCGCTCGGCGCGGGCGAATCCGGCTTAGACCGCATGGTTCGGCTGTCCTATGAGGCGCTCGACCGCATCACGTTCTTCACCGGCGGACCGAAAGAGGTGCGCGCCTGGACTGTGGCGCGCGGCGATTCCGCCCCCCGCGCGGCGGGACGCATACACTCCGACATGGAGCGCGGCTTCATCCGCGCCGAAGTGGTCGGATTCGAAGACCTCGCCGACTGCGGCAGCGAAAACGAAGCCCGAAAGCGCGGACTGATGCGGCAGGAAGGCAAATCGTACACAGTGGCGGACGGCGACGTGATGCACATTCTGTTCAACGTCTGACCAAATCCCAACGCGCGCGAAACCGAAAAGCCCGAAAAGGCGCGCGCCGAGAAAACAACCGAAGGGCAGGGAGCGAAAAGCATGGCGTACCAATTCATCGAAAGCGAAGTGTCGGACGGCGTGGCGAGAGTGTGGCTCGGCAGGCCCGAAAAGCTGAACGCCCTGAGCCGCGAGCTGCAGGATGAGCTCGTCGACTGCGTCCGCAACGCGGACGACGACCCGGAAGTCCGCGTCATCACCTTGCGCGGCAGGGGGCGGGCGTTTTGCGCGGGCTACGACATAACCCCGCCGGCGACTCCGGAAGCGCGCGCGGCGGCGCAAGCCCAGCGCGACAACATCCGCGCCGACATCCACCGCATGAAGCGGACGCCGGACACGATGAACGCCATACTCAACCTGAGCAAGCCCGTGATAGCGGGCGTTCACGGCTACTGCGTCGCCGGCGGCACCGACCTCGCCATGCACTGCGACATAATCATCGCGGCGGACGACGCCCAGATAGGCTTCCCCCCCGTCCGCTCGATGGGCGCGCCGCCGACGCACATGTGGACATACATGGTCGGCCCCCAGTGGGCGAAGTGGTTTCTGCTCACGGGCGAATCCGTCTCCGGCAAGCGCGCCGAAGAGCTGGGCTTGGTATGGAAATCCGTCCCCGCCGAAGGGCTGGACGCCGCCGTGGACGACCTAGCCCGCTCCATGGCGCGGATACCCTGGGAACTGCTCGCCGCCAACAAGAGCATCGTCAACAAGGCGATGGACCTGATGGGCAGAACGACCCTGCAATACATAGCCGCCGAAACGGACGCCATCGCCCACCAAGCGCCGATAGTCAAAGAATTCAGCCGAATGGCGCAGGAACAGGGCCTGAAAGCGGCGCTCGACTGGCGCGACGCGCCGTTCCGAGACTACCGGGCGTCGTCGCGGGAGTAAGGGGGGACGCCTTCGGGGCGGATTCATCCCAAGCGCCGCCCTCGCGGAAGCCGGGGCGGAAATCCAGAAACTCCCAACCTACCTAGCGTTTGGAAACCAAGCCCGAATCGCAAGCGGCAAATCCCTTCTCACTTGATGGGCTAACAGGGGTATGATTGGCGAATTCAGGCGCGGATTGGACGCTTTTTAGCCACTTCCCCGCGCGCCGCCCCCGTCATTCCCGCGAAAGCGGGAATCCAGATTCCTCAACAACGTCATCCTCGCGAAAGCGGGGACAAGATAGCCACTAGAAATCATGCTCGAATTGAAGCCAACTTGTCCCCTCTCCCTTGATGGGAGAGGGCTAGGGTGAGGGTGCCTGCGCCGCTAGGCGCAGTCTTGCGCGGCTTGCCCGCCAACCACGAACAACCCCTATAAGCTCTTGATGTGAGAAGGGCCAGTTATGAGGGCGCCTGCGCCGCTAGGCGGGGGATAAAACTGCCAACTAAACCACCGCCAGCATCCTATCCAGCGCCACCAGCGCCTCGCTTGCCGTGTCTTGCGGCACTGCGATGCGGTTGACGGTCACGCCCGCGTTCAGCCCGTCCAAAACCCACGCGACATAGGCGGGGTGGATGCGGTACATGGTCGAGCATGGGCATATCACCGAATCCAGGCAGAACACCGTCTTGTCGGGATGCTCCGCCGCCAGACGGTTCACCAGGCTTATCTCGGTTCCGACCGCCCAAGCGGAGCCGGCGGGCGCGTCCGCTATCATCTTCTTTATATACTCGGTCGAGCCGTTGTAGTCCGCCGCCCGCACCACTTCCATCGTGCATTCCGGGTGAACCAAGACGCTGACGCCCGGAATCTTCTCCCTAGCCGTCTCTATCTGCTCCACCGTGAACCGCGTATGAACCGAGCAATGCCCCTGCCAGAGGATGACTTTGGCGGCGGCGAGGTCCGCTTCCGCATTGCCGCCCAGCGGCTTAAACGGGTTCCACAAAACCATCTCATCAAGCCCGACGCCCATCTTCAGCCCCGTGTTGCGCCCCAGATGCTGATCCGGCAGGAACAGAACGCGGTTGCCGCGCTCGAACGCCCACTCGAAAGTCGCCGGCGCGTTGGACGATGTGCATACGATGCCGTCCTCGCGCCCGCAGAGCGCTTTGATGTCCGCCGTCGAATTCATGTACGTGATGGGCACGGCGGGGCTGTCGCCGAGCGCGTCCGTCAGGTCGTCCCAGCAGTCCAGGACGTCGTCTATCATCGCCATGTCCGCCATGGAGCAGCCGGCGGTGAGGTTGGGCAGGATGACGCGCTGATGCTCGGCGCTGAGTATGTCCGCCGTCTCCGCCATGAAGTGGACGCCGCAGAACACGATGGCTTCCGCGCGCTCCTGCGACGCCGCGAACTGCGACAGCTTGAACGAATCGCCCTGAAAGTCGGCGTACTTGATCACTTCGTCGCGCTGGTAGTGGTGCCCCAGAACGACCGCCCGCTCGCCCAGCTTGGCGCGGCTGTCCGCGATGCGCGCGTCCAGCTCTTCCGGCGACATTCGCATGTACTCGACTGGCAACTTCTGCCAGCGGACGCCGACGGCGAACTCGTCCGCCAGCGTCCGCGACGACAACTCGTCGTCCGTCGTGCAGAAGGCGGACTGCTCTATTTCGGTTATGGGGATTGTGGGGGTTCTCAGTCGTTCCGCTGTTGTCATGGCGCTCCAACTCTCTCTCGGCGCTGAACTCTGTCCGGCGGGCGGCTTTTCCGCTCTTGGCTTTCGGCTATTCGGCGCGGCGGCGTCCGCGTCAAGGCGCGCGGACGATTTCGGGAAGAAAGTCAATCGGCGTCCCCCCCAGCGACCACGGCCCGGCGCGCTCGATTCTCACGTCGACCATCCGCCCTTTCATGTCGCCTTCACGCTCGAAGAAAACCAGCTTGTCGTTGCGGTTGCGCCCGAACCATCTGCCCTTGCGCCTGCCTTCCACCAAAACCCGCTGGACGGTGTCCATCAGCTTGGCGTTGATGCCCGCCGCCACGCCTTCTTGGATTTCCTCTATCGCTGCCAGCCGCCGCTTCTTCTCGTCCGCCGGCACGTCGTCCGCCATTTGGCGGGCGGCGATTGTGCCGGGGCGCGCGGAGTAGGCGGCGGCATGCACCTTGTCGAAGCGGATTTCGCGCACCATCTCGGCGCTGCGCTCGAACTGCGCTTCCGTCTCGCCGCAGAAGCCCACTATCAGATCGGTCGCCAGCGACACGTTGGGGACGCGCTCGCGGATGCGCTCTATCTTCTCGCGGTACTCCGCGTTCGTGTAGCCGCGCCGCATGTCCGCCAGAATCTTGTCGTCGCCCGCCTGAAACGGCAGGTTGACATGTTCGCAGACCTTGTCGAGATCGGCGACGGCGGCGATTATCTCATCGCTCATATCGTTCGGATGCGACGTCAGGAAGCGGACGCGCTCCAGCCCGTCCACCGCGTTCACGGCGGCGAGCAGATGCGACAGGTTGACGGAGCCGGGCAGGTCGTGGCCGTAGGAATCCACATTCTGCCCCAGCAGGGTGATTTCCTTGACGCCGCGCCGCGCCAGATGGACGGCTTCGTTCGCCACGTCCTCCACCGTCCGGCTAACCTCCCTGCCGCGCCGATAGGGGATGATGCAGAACGAGCAGAACTTGTCGCAGCCGTGTATGATGGGGATGTACGTCGCCACGTCCGGCGTCGCCGACAGGGGCCCGACGCATCCTTCCGGGTCGATTCCCAGCCGCTCGCCCAGAAACTCTATCAGCGGCGCGTAATCCTGCGGCTGCATGAAGACGTCGACGTAGGGAAAGCGCTCCGCCAGCGCCTCTTTGCGCGGTCCCACCATGCAGCCCATCAGCGCCAGCGCCTTGTCCGGGGCGCGCTCTTTGACGGGCTTCAGATGCGTGAGCATCCCCACAACCCGCTCCTCGGCGCTTTCGCGCACCACGCAACTGTTCAGCACGATGACGTCGGCGTCCCGCGCCGACTTTTCGGGCGAAAGCCCCATCTGCCCAAGCGCGCTCTCGAGGCGCTCGGAATCCGCCTTGTTCATCTGGCAACCGATTGTCCAGACGTGATAGCTCCGCATCGTGTTCGCGACCTTCCGTTTTCGGTATGCGGAAACGCCCCGGCGGGCGTCCGCGGGATATAATGAAGTCAACTATACCAAAGAATTGGACGCTTATCAACCAATCGCCAAGCGATTATCAAGGCGAATGATTGTGAAATTGGGAACTATCGCCAAATGTGATTGCGGGGCTAAGGCGCGGCATGCATTTCGCCAAAATCAGAATTCGCGGGATTAGAGGATTTTCAGGATTCCCCCGGCGCGCGTTATGCGAAAAAACCATTGCGACATTCCCGCTCTGCGCCCCTTCGCGCCCTCTGCGCCTTTGCGTTTCCCATTCTTCCGGCTTTCGAGAATTTCCCTTTCGCCATCCGCGTCTTGACCATTCGCGCGCCCGCTCATATAATGGCGCAAACCCGCACAGCCAACAAAACGCGAAACACACGGGAGACGCGCGTGAGCTACGAACATTTGCTGTTGGACATAGAGGACGGCGTCGGCGTAATCAAGCTGAACCGTCCCGAAGTGCTGAACGCCATGAACCGCAAGCTGTTCAGCGAAATAGACGACGCCGTGACGCGGCTTTCGGACGACGACGCCGTCCGCGCCATCATCTTCACCGGCGCGGGCGAGCGCGCGTTCTCGGCGGGCGCGGACATTCACGAAATGGCGGAGCAGGCGAAGATGGATTCGCCCCCGCCGCCCGACCCGCGCCGACCGGAATACTCCTGGCGCATAGCCGCCGCGCGCAAGCCGACCATCGGCGCGCTCAACGGCCTCGCCTTCGGCGGCGGCGCGGTCTTGGCGTCCAGCCTCGACATTCGCGTCGGATGCGAGCGGACGCGATTCCGCTTCCTCGCCGTCCAATACGGGCGCGTCAACTCCACCTGGAGCCTGCCCATGCAGGTCGGATGGCCCATCGCCAAAGAGCTGCTGTTCACCGCCCGCGTGGTGGAGGCGGAAGAGGCGCATCGCATCGGGCTGCTCAACCACCTAGTCCCCGCCGACCAACTCATGGACAAGGCGATGGAGCTCGGACGCCAGATAGCCGCCAACGACCCGCGCATGGTTCAGGGCGTCAAGGAAATCCTGATAAACGACGTGGGCGAAGGCTGGCGCTGGGCGTACAAGCACGAAGCCGAAATGCAAGACGACAAACTGGCGCCGACGCCGGTTTTGGAAGGGTTCAAGCCGTTCTTGGACAGAAAAGGGAGAAACTGAACATGGCGCAACTGCAAACCCCCCTGGAGGGGCTCCGGGTTCTGGACTTGGGCAGATACCAAGCCGGCCCCCGCTGCGCCCTCATGTTCGCGCGCCTGGGCGCCGAAGTCATCAAAGTCGAATCCGTCAACGGCGACGAAAGCCGCCGCAACGGGCCCCGCGTCCGCGGCCAGAGCGCCTACTGGGTGCAGTACAACTCCGGCAAAAAGAGCCTGGCGATCAACCTGCGGACGGACGAAGGCAAGGACGTCCTGAGCGACCTCGTGAAGAAGTCCGACTTCTTCCTCCAGAACTTCCGCCCCGGCACAATCGAAGTGATGGGGTTCGGATACGAGACGCTCAAGAAGCTCAACCCCCGCATCATAATGATAAACGTCTCCGCCTATGGGCAGTACGGGCCCTACCGCGACCGCGTCGGGTTCGACCCCATCGGGCAGGCGATGGGCGGCTTGATGTCGCTCACCGGCTTCCCGGACGACCCGCCCATCCGGACGTTCTTCCCGCTCATCGACCGCATCACCGCTCTTCACGCCACCATCGGCGCGCTGGCGGCGCTGCGCGAGCGCGAAATCTCCGGCATGGGGCAGGAACTGGAAGTCTGCCTAGCCGACACCGGCTACACCGTGAACGAAATCCCCATATCCGCCTATCTCGGCGACGGCTACGAGCAACCGCGCGAGGGCAACGGACGCGGAACGGGCGGAACCTTCAAGACCGCCGACGGCTGGATGATAATAGCCGCCACCAACGAAGCGATGTGGGCGCGCCTCTGCGAAGCCATTGAAAAGACCGAGTGGCTTTCGGACGACCGCTTCGCCACCCGCGAATTGCGCTCCCAAAACGCCGCCGCGCTCGAAGAGGGGCTGAGCGACTGGTTCGCCGACAAGAAGATGCAAGCCGCCGCCGACCATCTCGCCTCATACGGCGTCCCATGCTCGCCGGTCAACACCACCGCCCAAGCCGCCCGCGACCCGCACCTGACCGAGCGCGAGATAATGATGGAAGTCCCCGACCCGGTCGCCGGCACCATGTGGGTGACCGGCAAATCCATCAAGCTCAGCCGCACCCCGATGACCGTCGGCGAAACCCCCGTCGTAGGCCAGCACACCGACGAAATCCTGCGCGACGTGCTGGGCTACGACGAAGCCCGCGTCTCCGCCCTCGCGGACGCCCAAGTGGTCAAGCGAGCCGGCGAAATGGACGCGGCGGCGGACTAGGGGCGCGACAACCGAAAACAGGCGCGAACCGCAACCGACAAACCTCCTATCTCTTGACGGGCTTGCAGGGGCATGTTTGACGGATATAGGCGCGGATTGAGCGATTTTCGCCACTTCCGCGCCCCGCCCCCGTCATTCCCGCGAAGGAACGTCACCCTCGCGGAAGCGGGGGCGGGAATCCAGAGTCGACCAACAACGTCATCCTCGCGAAGGCGGGGACAAGATAGCCACCCGAAATCAAACCTGAAATGAAGCCAATGTGTCCCATCTCCCTTGATGGGCTTGCAGGGGTATGTTTGCGGAAAACAAGCGTCGCGCGCAACCAACGTATCCCCTCTCCCTTGATGGGAGAGGGCTAGGGTGAGGGTGCCTGCGCCGCTAGGCGCAGTCTGCCAGCCAGAAACATACCCCTGCAAGCCCTTGACGGGAGAGGGCTAGCGTAAGGGCGCCTGCGCCGTTACGCGCAGTCCCGCCAGCGAACATGCCCCCTATACGCCGCGAAAGCGGGAATGACGGGGATACAAACTAGCCGCAAACCACCGCTAACGCCCCATGCTCATCACTTCCCAAATCCGCAATCTCATAGACGCCGCGCTCGCGGAGGACGCCGACGGCGGCGACCCGACCACGGATATTCTCGTCCCCCCCGACTTGACCGGGCGCGCCGCCCTCGTCGCTCGGCGGGACGGGGTTCTGGCGGGCGTCGATGTCGCCGTCGCCGTCTTCGGACGCTTCGATCCGTCCCTGACCGCCCGCGCGCTCATGGCGGACGGCGCGGCGCTCAAAGCCGGCGACCGCCTGGCGGAAGTCGAGGGCGGCGCGGCGTCCATCCTCACGGCGGAGCGAACCGCCGTCAACTTCCTCCAGCGCCTATGCGGAATCGCCACCGAAACGCGGCGTTACGTGGACGCCGCGAGCGAATTCCGCGCCCAAATCGTCGACACCCGCAAGACCACGCCGGGCTTTCGCGCGCTTGAGAAGCACGCCGTCCGCATGGGCGGCGGACGCAACCACCGGCGCAACCTGGCGGACGGCATCCTCATCAAGGACAACCACATTCAGGCGCTCGCCATGCGCGGCTTGGGCGTGGGGGACGCCGTAAGAATCGCGCTGGCGAACGCGCCGCACACAATCAAAGTAGAGGTGGAAGTCGATACCCTGCCGCAACTGCGCGAAGCGCTCGACGCCGGCGCGGATTTGATTCTGCTCGACAACATGTCCCCGGACGAGATGCGCGAGGCGGTCCGAATCGCCGGCGGTCGCGCCGTCTTGGAGGCGTCCGGCGGCATTTCGCTAGACTCCGTTCGGAGCGTCGCCGAGACGGGCGTCGACATCATATCGGTCGGCGCGCTCACCCACTCCGCGCCCGCTTTGGACATCAGCCTTGACTTGGCGATAGACGGTTGAGCGTCTCGCCCCGACTCGTGGCGGGGGCGGCGCTGCTGGCGGCTTTCTTGGCCGCGCTGGCGGCGCTGGGCGGACGCTATGGCGGCGACGGGGAAGACCCGCCCGCCGCATACCGCTTGCCGCCGCGCCCCGCCGTGAACCGAATCGCCGTCGTGGGGACGGACGCCCGCATCCGCACTTACGCGCCCGACGGCTCCGACGCGCGCGGCATATCGTCCGGCGACGGCTTCTCCACCTGGCCCGCATGGTCGCCGGACGGCGAGCGGATAGCCTACTCCGCCGTAATCGCGGACGCGGACGGCGGCCCCCCGTCCATCGCGCTCATGGAGCATATGCGGAGAACGGACGAAACGCGCGCCGTCCACAGCCCGCCGCCGGGGTTCGCCGGTTTGCTGGCGAACGGGGTAATCCACTATCCCATATGGTCGCCGGATTCGTCCAAACTCGCCTTCGTCGCCGTGACGCGCGAGCGCGGCTTGGCGCTTCATCTGCACGACGCCGATTCGCCGCCGGACGCCGAGCCGCGCTTCGTACTCGCCGACGGGCCGCTGTGGACAGCGTGGGCGTCCGATTCGTCCCGCCTGCTGATTCATCGCGGCGCGGAGCATTTCGCGGTGGACGCCCAAGACGGCGCGGCGCGGGCGCTCCCAATCCAATCGGACGCCTACCGCGTCCCCGCGTGGAAGCCGCCGACCGATTCGCTCACGATGATAACGCGCGCGTCGCCTTCGCAATACGCCATCCGCGCCTTCGAGATGGGAGCGGACGGCGGCTTGGATTCCGGCGAAACGATTGCCCAAGTCGCCCTGAACGCGGCGTTTTCGTGGTCGGCGGACGGCGCCCGAATCGCCATCGCGGACGGCGCGCGCCCAATCCTCTATCGCGGCGCGCCGATGCTGGTTTACCGCAGCCTGACGGCGCTTGATTCGGACACGCGGACGCCAACGGCGCGGGCGGCGGGCGGCATAATCGCCTATTTCTGGTCGCCCAACGGCGCGAAGATAGCCTACGTCGAGATAGCGGACGCGCGCGGCAACCTGCGATGGCGCGTCTTGGACGCGGCGAGCGGCGAATCGTTCGACCTGGCGGAATTCGCGCCGTCCGCCGACCAGCTGACGATGTTCCAATTCTTCGACCAGTACGCCTACTCGCACAGCCTCTGGTCGCCCGACAGCCGCCATCTGCTATTCGCCGGCAACCTGGCGGACGCGGCGAGCGCGGCGTCGCTAAACGCCGCCCAAAACCGCCAAAGCCGCGTGTACGCCATAGACACCGGCCCGACCCGCGCTGTGGAGTCGGTGGCGGACGGCGTTCTGGGCGTGTGGTCTTGGCGATGAGCGGGCAAGATAGGGGATTTGCCGCTTGCGGTTCGCGCGCCGCCTCCGTCCATTCCCGCGAAAGAACGTCACCCTCGTGGAAGCGGGGGCGGGAATCCAGAGTTTCCCAATCAGGATAGCCGCTAGAGATCATGCTCGAATTGAAGTCAACGTGTTCCTTCTCCCTTGATGGGCTTACAGGGGTATGTTTGGTGAATTCAGGCGCGGATTGGACGCTTTTCGCCGCTTCCGCGTCCCTTCCCCCGTCATTCCCGCGAAGGCGGGAATCCAGAGTGGAGCGACCAACTTTGCAACTAGAAACCAAGCCCGAACCGCGAGCGACAAATCCCTTCTCCCTTGATGGGAGAAGGCTAGGTTGAGGGTGCCTGCGCCGCTAGGCGCAGTCTTGCCAGCCACAAACATATCCCCTATAAGCCCTTGATGGGAGAAGGCTAGGGTGAGGGGCGCCTGCGCCGCCAGGCGCGGTTTCGCCAGCCGCGAGCATACCGCTATAAGCCGCTTTCGCCGGAAATGGCGAGCGGTTGATAAGCGTTCTTTCGCGATTTATCGGACTGCCCCCCTAGCAGACACCGTTTCGCGAAAAGCGCTAGAATGGTTTTGTTGCCCGTCGCGGGCATGTTTTCCCAATGCGGACGGAGGGCGCGGCGCATGGCGAGCGGGGTTATCGAGTTAGAGGGCGTGGTCAAAAGCTACAAGGCGGGCGCGGTCACGGTCACGGCGCTCAGCGAGGTGAATCTCGTCATCTCGGAAGGCGAGTTCGTGGTCGTTCTGGGCCCTTCGGGCTCCGGCAAGACCACGTTGCTGAACATGATCGGGGCGCTCGACACGCCCACGTCCGGCGCGGTGCGCGTGGCGGGCAAGGACATCGCCGGGGCGTCTCGCGGCGAGCTGTTCGCCTTCAGGCGGCAGGCGGTCAGCTTCATCTTCCAGAGCTTCAACCTGTTTCCGGGGCTGACGGCGCAGGAAAACGTCCAGTTCGGCATAGACGTCGCCGGGCGCGGCGTGGGGACGGCGGCGCGAGAAGCGCTGGAAAGCGTCGGACTGGGCGACAGGCTGCGCCACTTCCCGCACGAGCTCTCCGGCGGCGAACAGCAGCGCGTCGCCATCGCGCGGGCGCTGGCGACCAACAACCCCGTTCTGCTGGCGGACGAGCCGACCGGCGAGCTGGATTTCGAAACCGGCGCCCAGGCGCTCAGGCTGTTGCAAAGGCAGGCGCAGGAAGGCAGAACCGTCTTGGTCGTCACCCACAACCGCGAAATCTCGCGCATCGCCGACAGGGTGATTCAGCTGTCCGGCGGCGGGATAGTGAGCGACGGCCCCCCGCCCGACGGCAAGGCGGACATATCCGAGCTGAGCTGGTGAGCGGCGGGGCGAAGGCGTGATCTGGCTCAAGTGGTCTTGGCGCGACCTGCGCGACCGCTGGCTTCAGGCGGCGGCTATCGCGGTCGTCATCGCCGTCGGAACGGGCATGTTCGCGGGCTTGCGCAGCATGAACGACTGGCGCGCGCTGTCGAACGACGCTAGCTACGCAGCCGCCAACACGTTCGATTTGCGCGTCTCGCTGGGCGCGGGCGCGTTCGCCGAGCGCGGCGAGCTGCTGGCGGCGCTCGACGAAACCGCCGCCTCCTACGTCGCGGACGCCGAAGAGCGCATCATCCTGCCGGCGCAGGTTTCGGTGGATTCCGAATCGGGCGCCGTCTTGGTTCCGGGCAGAATCGTCGGCGTGGATTTGAGCGGCGGCGGCCCCGGCGTCAACTCGCTCCACCCCGCGCTTGGGCGAAGCCTGGCGGCGGCGGACGCCGGGCAAGACGTCATCGTATTGGAGCGCAACTTCGCCAAGTTCTACGACCTGCCGGCGGCGGGCGAAGCGCGGCTGTCAGGCGGCGCCCCGGTGGCCTATGTCGGGCAGGCGCTGTCGCCGGAGTACTTCTTGGTGATAACCCCGGAGGGCGGCTTGCTGGGGCAGGCGAACTTCGCCGCCGCGTTCACGTCCATCGAAACCGCCCAGCGGCTGACGGGGACGGAAGGGCAAGTCAACGACCTCGCCATACGTTTGTCGCCGGCGACGGACGCGGACGCCGTGGCGGCGGCGCTGTCGGACAGGTTCGCCGAGTTCGGCGGAACGGTCTCGCGCCGCATGGACGACCCCTCGATTCGCCTGATGGTAGAGGACGTCGAGGGCGACCGCCAATTCAGCGGCGTTCTGGCGGCGGTGGTGTTCGGCGGCGCGGCGCTGGCGGCTTTCAACCTCGCCGGCAGAGTGGTCGACGCCCAGCGGCGCGAAATCGGCGTCGGCATGGCGCTCGGCGTCCCCCCGGCGCTCATCGCGCTCCGACCGCTGCTCTTCAGCGCCCAAGTGGCGCTCTTGGGCGTGGCGTTCGGCGTGGCGATGGGCGCGCTCATCGCGTGGGCGCTGGGCGGCTACATCGCGGACTTCCTGCCGCTTCCCGTGTGGCGAACGCCGTTCCCCGCCGCCCCGTTCGCGGTCGCCGCCGCCATCGGATTCGCCATTCCGTTCATCGCGACGCTCGCGCCGGTGTGGGCGGGAACGCGGGTCGCCCCCATGGACGCCATCAAGACGGGGCATCTGGCGGCGCGCTCCGGCGGCTTGCCCTGGTTGCTGTCCAAACTGAAAGTCCCCGGCGGCGCGCCGTTTCAGATTCCGTTCCGAAGCGTCGCCCGGTCGCCTCGCCGGACGCTGCTCACCTGCCTCGCGGCGGGCGCGGTGGTCGCCGTGATGACGACCATGTTCGGTCTGCTCGATTCGTTCACGGACGCCCTGTCGCGCATAGAATCGGAGACGGCGGGCGGCTCCCCGAACAGAGTGGAAGCGACTTTCAGCGCGTTTCAGCGCGAAGATTCGCCCGTCGCGCTCGGCGTATTGGGCGCGGAGACGGCGGCGCGCGCGGAAGCGGGCGTCCGAGTCGGCGCGGCGCTCGCCGCCAACGGCGCGGAGTTCCCCGTTCTGCTCCAACTGAGCGATTTGGACGGCGGTTTGTGGCGTCCGAGCGTGATAGACGGCTCGCTGGGCGGCGGCGCGCCCGGAATCGCCATATCCAAGACGGCGGCGGACAGCCTGGGCGTCGGCGTGGGCGATTCGGCGACGGTTCGCCACCCGGCGTCGAACGGCGGCGGCGGCTTCATCTTGCGCGAAACGGATCTGCCCGTCGTCGCCATCCACGCGCACCCGATGCGGACGAACGTCCACGCCGACATATCCGGCGCGGCGGCGTTCGGCTTGGACGGTCTGGCGAACTTCGTCCAAGCCCTGCCCGCGCCCGGCGCCAGCGCGGACGACCTGAAGCGCGAAGCGTTCGCCATTCCCGGGGTCGGCTCCGTTCAGAAGGCGACTGTGGCGTCCGAAGCGCTCGGCGACCAATTCGCGCAGTACACCGGCATCCTCGCCTTCATCGCGGCGGCGGCGGCGTTCTTGGTCATGCTGATAGCCTACAACACCGCGTCCATCAACATGGACGAGCGGCGGCGGGAACACGCCACCATGTTCGCCTTCGGCTTGCGCGTCCGCGCCGTTCTGGGCATGGCGATGCTCGAAAGCGCCGTCTTGGGCGTCCTGTCCACCCTGATGGGCATGTTCGGCGGCTACCTTCTTCTGCGCTGGGTCGTGGACGCGCTAATGCCGCGAACCTTCCCGGACATGGGAGTGGAGATAGTCTTCAACCCCGCCACGCTCGCCATAGTCGCGGCGGCGGGCGCGCTGTCGATGGCGCTCGCGCCCGCGCTCACGGTCGGAAAGTTGACGCGGATGGACACGCCGTCCACCCTGCGCGTAATGGAGTAGCGGCGTTGATAGAGCTGATTTACGGCGAAGACGACGTGAGCGCGGAGGACGCGCTGAACGAAATTCTGCGAAACGCGGGCCCCGCGGACCTGCGCGACATCAACACGACCATCCTGCGGGACGACGACCTGACGCCGGACGCGCTGGCGGCGGCGGCGTTCACGATTCCCTTCATGGCGGATAGGCGCGTGATAGCGGTCAAGGGGCTGCTGTCGCGCTTCGAGCGCGGCGGGCGGCGCGGCGGCGGCGCGGCGGCGGGACGAAGGCAACCAGGCTTGGGCGAGTGGGCGGACGTCGTCGAGCGCCTGCCGTCCCTGCCGCCGAGCTCGCATCTGGCGTTCGCGGACGGCGCGGTGGCGCGAAACAACCCCCTCTTCCGCAAACTCGCGCCGATTGCGACAGTCCGCGAATTCCCCCTGCCGCGCGACCGCGACATGCCGGGATGGATAGCGAACCGGGCGCGGACGCTGGGGGTGAGCATAGACGGCGCGGCGGTTCGCCTTCTGGCGGACGCGGCGGGCAGGCAGCCGCGACTGATAGACTCCGAACTTCGCAAACTGGCGCTGTACGCCAACGGCAGGCAGGCGCGCGCGGCGGACGTGGAGCGGATGGTGGCTTACGTCCGCGAAGCGAACATATTTCAGGCGGTGGACGCGGTGATAGACGGCAAAACCGGCGCGGCGCTCCGCCTAGTCCGCAAGATAATGGAAGACGGCAACCCGGCGGTTTACGTCCTCACGATGCTCGCCCGCCAGACGCGCCTTCTGCTGATAGCCCGCGACATGCACGCGCTGGGGGCGTCCCGCGAGGACATAGGCGCCCGCCTGCGCCTGTCCGGCTGGGCGCTGAACAAAACCCTGCAGCAAGCCCGACGCATGTCGGACGAATATCTGAAATACGCCCACATCCAGATGGTGGAAACCGACCTGGCGCTCAAGACGCGCCCAATCGAGGAGCGCATGGCGCTGGAAATGCTGATAGCGGATTTGACGATGCGGCGGTGAAGGGGCGGGGTTTTGACGCAGAGGCGCGGAGGCGCAGAGGAGCGCAGAGGGGTTTGGACAGCGGAGGCGCGGGGGCGCAATGGAAAAAATTTCGCCAACTTCCCAGCCGCGCGAGAAATCCGCGAAAGGGCGTGCGCCATGCGAAAAACCCATTGCGCCATCCCCGCTCTGCGCTTCTCCGCGCCTTTGCGCCTCTGCGTCTCCCATTCGTCCGCCCCTTTGCCGACTTCCCCCGCCCTTCCGAAACTTGACCCGAACGCTAGTTTATAAATAGACTTTCAACATCACTTTGACGTTGGGAGCGCATGAGAAAGAGAATTGAAATCGACGTGGTGTCCGCCGGCGGGGTCGTTTACCGCCCGGACGGGCGCGGGGGGATTGAGGTGGCGGTGTGCGGACTCGCCTATCCCGAATCGTGGCGGTTGCCGAAAGGACGCCCCGACGCGGGGGAGACCGAGATTCAGACGGCCCTTCGCGAAGTGCGCGAGGAAACCGGGCTGGAGACGGTCTCGGAAGGCTACATAGACAGCGTGGAGTACAGCTTCGTCCAGGCGCGCGACGGCGCGAGATGCCGCAAGCGCGTCCACTACTACCTGATGCGTCCCGTCGGCGGCGACATGTCCATGCACGACCGCGAATTCGACTTCGTGAGATGGATGAGCGCGGAAGACGCTTGCCGAACTCTCACTCATGGCAGCGAGGTTGACATTGTTCAGAAAGGTGTTTCCTTGGTCGCGCAGAGAGCCGAAATCCACGCGGCGGACGGCTGACCGCGCCGCCAACGGGCGGCGGAACAACGTCCACGCGCGCGCCGGCAGAGTGCTCCTGCGCGAAAAATCCGTCCAAGACATAGCGGACGACTACCGCTGGCGCGCCGACCCGGAACTCGCCCGACTGGACGCCGCAACCCCGCTGGGAATGAGCTTCCAGTCCTTCGAAAACCACTCGATGGACGAGCTGAACTACCCGACGTCGCGCTCCAAGCGGCTGTCGGTGGACACCGCCGACGGCGTCCACATCGGCAACGTCATGTTCTACGACATAGACATGCGGAAACGCCAAGCCGAGCTGGGCATAATGATCGGCGACAGGGCGTACTGGAGCAAAGGCTACGGCACCGAGACGGTCGGCCTTCTGCTCGACCACATGTTTGGCGAGTATCCCTTCGACCGTGTGTATCTGCACACGCTGACCTGGAACCGCCGCGCGCAAAAGAGCTTCCGCAAATCGGGCTTCAAGGACGTCAAAGCCGTTCGCAAGGGCGGTTACGACTTCATCCTAATGGAGATATGGCGCGAAGAGTGGGAAGCGCTCCGCGGCGGCGGGCTGGACGGCGGCGGGGCGGCTTAGCGGCTGATGCGTCCCAAGTCTATCGTCATCAACTCGTCCGTGAACAGAATCTCGCCGCCGTAGATGCGGCGGACGTCCCCTATGCCCTTTTCCATGTTCCCGTGCCGCGACAGGCTAGGCCCTATGTGGGCGAGCGCGAGCGCTTTGACGCGGGCGTCACGCGCCATTCTCGCCGCGCCCGTCGTGCCGCACTGCCCGCCGGATTCGCCGGTCGCGTCCATGATTTCCTGGTCGTCCCAGCACATGCAGACCAGCAAGTCCGCGTCTTCGGCGAGTCTGCGGACGCTCTCGCAAGGCTGCGTGTCGCCGGTGAACACTACGCTGCCGTCCGGCGTGTCGAACCTGTACGCCAGCGAATCGAGATAGGGCTGGACATGCTCCGCGGTCGCGGCGGTCACTTCCCAATCTTCGCCCAAGTAGAACAAGCCCGGGCCGATGTCTTTGGCGAACACCTCCGGCGACGGGCGCGGCAGGGAGCCGCCCCGGTTGACGTGAATCCGCTGGCTAAGCGGATGGTTGACCCGCGCCTTCCAATCGTGGGCGAACACCCCGTCCTCGCCGATTAGCCGTTGCGTGAGCCGCTCCGTGGGCGGCGGCCCGTACACATGCAGAACGCTCTCCGTCCCCACGCTCTGATCCCATCTGCACAGCAGGAAGCAGGGGAAGTCGATGTCGTGGTCGAAGTGGTGATGCGTGAAGAAGACCTGGTCTATCTGCGTGGGCCAAATCCCGGCTTTCACCAGCTTGTGCGTGGCGGCGGGCCCGCAGTCTATCATCACCTTCTCCTCGCCCATGTCGAGGACGAAAGAGCTTCCGAATCGGGTCGGCGTGGGCGTGGGCGTTCCCGCCCCCAGAACGTGGATGAGCGTCATAGTCCTGTTCCTGTGCTTGGGCGTCTTGAGGGAATCGCGCCGGGAACCAGCGGCGAATCGGACGGCGGGGACGCCTGCCCGTGTTCGTCCGCGCCCCAGCAAGTGGGCAGGCTGTCGTCCGAGCGTATCGCGCAGGCGTGTTCGCCCGATGCGTAGACGGCGTCGAAGCGCTCGCCGCCGGGGATGTCCGCCCGCGCCGTCGGCGCGCCTTCGCCCCAGCAGGCGATGGACCTGTCCGCCCGTTTCACGCCGCAGGTTAGGTCGCCACCGGCGGCTATGGCGTGGAATAGCGTATCGGACGGCGGGGACGACTGCCCGGATTCGTTCGCCCCCCAGCAGACGACGCCGCCACGGACGCCCAGCGCGCATGTGTGGGCGCGACCGGACGCGACCGCCTTCAGACGCCCCAGCGTCGCCGGCGGCTCCGCCTGGCCTGATTCGTTCGCCCCCCAGCAGGACGCGCCGTTGTCGACGACGCCGCAGACATGGGCGCCGCCGGGCGACATCGACAGCAGCCGTTGGCGGTAGAAAGTCCCGCCGCCGCTTTCGGTGAGGGCGCCCCAGCAGTCCGCCGTCCCGTCCGCTTTCCGCCCGCATGTGAAATCGGGCCCGGCGGCTATGTCGTCGAAGCGCTGGAACCTCGGCGGGGACGACTGCCCGCTCTCGTCGCTTCCCCAGCAGACGGGGACGCCGTCGCGCCTGAGCGCGCAAGTGTGCCTGCCGCCGGCGGCGATTTTCGTGAACCGATAACCCAGCGGAGTGGCGGTCTGTCCCGCGTCGTTCCGCCCCCAGCAGACGGGCGCGTCGTTGTCTATCAGCCCGCAAGTATGCTCGCCGCCGAGGTCTAGGAAGTCGAACTCATACGGCGGCGGGCCCGTTTCGGACGCGCTGATGACCAGGTTGAATGATTCCGGCGAATGATGCGCTCCGGTGGCGAGCGTCAGGCGGTACTCGCCGAGCGGCAGAAGCGGCTGCGCCCAGGCGCTGACCAGCCCCGCCCCTTCGCCGCGCGCCACTTCCGTCCACGCGCCGTCGCCCGCCGCGCGCTCAAGGCGCAGACGGGTAGCCGCGCCGGACTTCATCATGGCTTCAATCCGCAGTATCAGCCAGTCGCCAATGGAGAATTTGAAGCCGCGTTCGAAATCGTCCGCGCCGGCGGCTTCGGCGGGCGGCGGCGCGCAGTGGCGGAACCAGCGGTCCTCGCGGTTCAGAGCGCCGTCTATCGCGCCCAAATCAATGACGCACACATCAAGCGCGGAGGACGCCTGGCGAACGACCGCCGGAATCTCGAACTCGCCGCCGACCGCGCCGCCCGACGCATTGAACCGATACTGGTTGCAAGGCTGGTTTTCGAGCGTCCAGCGCGATTCGAACGCCGACAGCGCGTAAGTGTTCGGGTTGATGGTCAGGTTGCCGACCAGCCGCGCCAAATCTTCGCCGGGGGCGGCGCTCCGCATGTCCAGGTCGAAGGCGAGCCGCTTTTCGCCGCCGTCGGTTTCGGTCATCCCGCCGGTCGCGTCCCAATCCGCGTGTATCAGAACGGATTTCAGCAGGCGATAGGGGTCCGCCAGATCGCGCCGCCAGCCTTCGGTGTCATCGCGGTAATCGTCCGCCGTCTGCGTCCACCACTTCCCGGACGACCGATGCCAGTATTCAACCGCGTCCGGAGCCGTTTCAATTGTGAAATCCACCGCTTGGCTCGCCGAATGTCCGTGAATCAGCTTGACCCATCCGAACCGTCCCAGCGCGCGGTCTATGTTCGCCGCCTCGTAGCCCGTTTCGTCAAACTCGGTTTGGCAGTCGGGCGAATTCGAACTCATGTTGAAGAAGACCCGTTCGCCGTCCACCGCGCTTTGGTAGGCGGCGCGCGCCAGCTTCCACTTCTCAAGCGCCGGGTCGGGCAAAACGGCTCTGAAGCGCGAATCTATCAAGTGTTCCTTGAGGATTGACAGCTCCTCCACATCGTCCACATTCGTACCCGGCTTTATGACGCGGCTTCCGTGCAGCCGCAAGAGCGCCTTGTCCATCGGGCTAAGCTCCACCGCGCCGACGTGCGGCGATTCCATGACGCTGCCCGCCTCCGCGCGCTGGCGCATCATCGTGAGCGCCCGAATCGACTCGCGGTGCATAGCCTGCAGCGCCGCCCTGCGATTGGCGACGGACTGGCTATCGAACGACACGGAGCCGCTGCTGATGAGAATGTCGGCGTCGACTATCTCGCCGCTTTCGTTGGCGGTCACCCTCGAGCAGGCGATTTGACCGCGCGCGGGGCGGCAGAGATCCGCGAGCGACGTCCGCGCCGCGCCGACATAGGCGAGAATCTCCGCGTCGTCCGCATGCGCCGTCCAGTTGACGTCCACATTCGCCAGCATCGCCACTTCGTCGAACACGCTTCTGAAGCGATGCGTCCAAGTGGGCAAGCCCGTAAGCCAGACGTTCACGGCGTCGGACTGATCCCACTTGGCTAGCTTCTCATCCGCCCAGCCGCCGCACCCTATCCCGCGCTCGGCTTGCCAGAGCGTCCCGACATTGGAGCGGTCGGAGAAGCAGGCGAGAACGTCCCTGTCCACGCCGAGAATCCGCTCCGGCACTACGACTTTCAACTCCAGCGGGGCGTCCGCGCCGTATTCTAGGGTGAAGTCTATCTCCCCCGTCGGCGCGCGGACGCTCAGTGTGTCCGACCCCGCCGCGAAGCCGTCCGCCGTCTTGAGCGACATCGTTCGCGAGCAGTTGGCGATTCGGACGCCGTTCCGCTCGCATCTCACATAGACGCGGCGCGCGGCGGTGAAGGGCGCGTCGCCGTCGTTCCGCAAAGACGCGGTCAGCACAAGGTTGACGGTGCCGTCCAGCCAGTACGCGGCGGCGGTCGCTTCCGCCTCCAGCGAGAGTTTGACGGCGGGGGCGGCGGGCGTCTGGGAAGTGGCGGCGCCCGACCGAACGCCGAGCGCGGCGACCGCCAGCGCGAACGCCAGCGCGACCGCCAAACGCAACGCGCCCAAGCGCCGCGCCGGCGCACGGTCGTTTTTATCCTGCAATGCGGGTTTCGCCATAATCCCCAAACTCGCCATAAAGTCGGCGTCCGCCTTTATCATAGCGCAATTCGCCGCCGCCGCGCCGTACTGCGTCAGGTCACGAAAAGCGCAAAATCCCCGAAATCGCGGCGGCGGCTAGGGCGTTTCTCTGCTAAACTGTGGCGCGGGCGGTTTCGCGGACTTCGGATTTCGCCAAGCCGCGCGCCGTCTCGAAACCCGTTTATATATAAGGAGCGTTCCATGCCAGAAACCGGCGACCTGAGCCGCCTGACCGTCGCGCAGGCGGCTTCAATGATGCGCGGCGGAGAGATTTCCTGCGAAGAGCTGATGTCGGCGCTGCTCGCCCGCAGCCGCGATTCGGAGCCGCGCCTGCGCGTCTGGGCGTCTTTGGACGAAGAGCGCGCCCTGGCGTCCGCCCGTTCGCGCGACCGCGAGTTGGCGGCGGAAGGCGCGCGCGGCCCCCTGCACGGCGTCCCCGTCGGCGTCAAGGACATTTACGACGCGCGCGGATTCCCCACGACCGCCTGCTCGCCCATTCTCGCCGACAGCGCCGCCGCCGAGCGCGACTCCACCGCCGTCTCGCGTCTGCGCCGCGCCGGCGCCGTGGTCATGGGCAAGACCGTCACGACCGAATTCGCCTGCGGCGACCCGCCGCCGACGCGCAACCCATGGAACGCCGCGCATACGCCCGGCGGCTCCAGCTCCGGCTCCGCCGTCGGAGTCGCCGCCGGAATCTTCCCCGCCGCGCTCGGCTCGCAGACCGCCGGCTCGGTTCTGCGCCCCGCCGCCTTCAACGGCGTCGTCGGAATCAAGCCCGCTTTCGGCAGAATCAGCAGACACGGCGTCGTCCCCGTCGCCGAATCCCTGGACACCATGGGGCATTTCGCCCGAACCGTCCGCGACGCCGCGATTCTGCTGGACGCCATGGCGGGGCGCGACAGCCTGGATCCGGCGTCTTCTGCGCGCGCGGTCGAGAGTTGCGTCCCGACGGCGGAAGCCGCCGCGCCCAGAATCGGAATCGTCCGCGAATTCTTCGAGCGAAACTCCGCCCCGGAGGCGTGGCGGGCGATGACGCGCTTCGCGGACGCCATGTCGCGCGAAGGCGCGTCCGCGGACGCCGCCGACATAAGCGCGGACTTCGGCGAAATGCTCCGCGCCCACCGCGTCCTGATGACTACCGAAGCCGCCGATGTCCACCGCGACTGGTTCGCCGAACGCGCGGACGAATACTCGCCCAACGTCCGCCAAGTGATAGAGGACGGGTTGAACGCGAGCGCGGCGGACTATCTGAGTGCCAAGCGCGTTCAGCGGCAGTTTTCGGCGGCGGTCGGCGCGGCGCTGGAGCCGTTCGACGTTCTGCTGACGCCGGCGACTCCGAGCGCCGCGCCGCGCGACCTGAGCGGAACAGGCGACCCGATGTTTCAGACGCCGTTCACCTTCGCCGGCTTCCCCGCCATATCCCTGCCCGCCGCCCTTGACGAAAACGGCATGCCCCTCGCCGTCCAGCTCGTGGCGAAGCGCTGGGACGAGAAGCGCCTGCTGCAAGTCGCGGCGCTGGCGGAAAGGGCGCTCGGCTTTCAAGAATCGCCGCCGGCATGAGGGCTTTCGCAGTCCGCCGCCGCTACTCCGGCTTGATTGTCAGCGTCCCCCGCGCGTGGTCGCACCGCGTCTCTTCTATGAAGAACGTTCGCAGAGAATCCGGGTTCGCCCCGTCGAGATCGCGCGTGCTGGGGACGAAATCCGGTATCCGCAGCGTTTCCCCGGCGCGGACCCGGCAGAGCGGCCACTCGACGCCGTCGGAATCCCAGACGCGGTTTAGAACGATGCCCGGCGTTCGCTGGCGCAACTCCGCGCGCGCCTCCAGCTCGGCGTCTCTGCGCCGGTTGGCGGCGTCCCGCGTGGATTCCCCGATGTTCGGCGCGTTCCGCTCACGGCGCAAATAGCGCGAGACGCTGGCGGCGTCCACCGCAGTCGGCGTCCGCAAAACGGCGCCCCCGGATTCGTAAACGGCGCGCGCGGCGTTGGCGACGTCCCGCCAAGACGTCGATGCCGACAGCTTCGCCACCCCGCCGCCGTTTTCGGGGCGTATGTAGCTGACCCAGTGGACTTCCGACGCCGTTCGGGGCGCGTATCGCAGACGGCGGCTTTCCCAGACGGCGACGTCCATCTTGCCCCCTTCGCCGGAGCCGAAAGACGCCACTCCGCGCGCCGGGTCGGTCAGCGCGCGCCAGACCGTCCAATCATCCTGATAGTCTTGGGCGACGCTGGGCCCGTCGGCGATTTCGGCGGTCGAGCGCGAAATCTGGAGCGTATCCGCGTGGATTCCGGCGAGCAAGTCGGACGCGATGGAGCCCCCCGTGTGGGACGCGCCGGCGTAAGTTCGGTTCGCCACCGCGTCCGTCAGGTTCGACCAGTATCCGAACGCGGCGAGGCGGACGTTCCAAAAGCCGTCGAGCTCGATGTCCTCCACTCTGCCCTCCCAGATGATTCGCCCGCCCGCTTCCTCTATAGAAAGGCGCCGGAGCGTTCCGCCGCGCCGCCAGTCCCAGAAACAGCTCTGCGTCGTGGGCAGAACAAGGCTCGCCCGGAAGAAGCCGCCGGGCAGCTTGGTTTCGTGTTCAAGTCCGAGCGCCGTTTCCATGTCCGCCAGCGCGCTCGGTTTCGTCGCGGCGAGGTCTCTGCCGTAAATCCGCAGGCTTTGGGCTATCTTTCTCGGCATCGGGGCGATTCCTTTGCGGCTATATAGCCGCCACTAGGGGGGCGTATTTGGGAGTGGCGGCGAAGGCGACCGTGGACGGGTCGCCGGCGTCGTCGCGCAGAATGTAAACGCGGGCGTCGTCCGGCCCTATCGAAAAGGGCGCGCCGGCGAACTCCGCGAACGCGCTCGCCGCGCCGGACGAATCCAGCAGATACACCCCCGGCGCGTCCCCCGTCGCATCCAGCAGAATCCTGTCGTCCGCGCCCACGTCGTTCACTATCGCCGCCCCTTCGTCCACAGGCAGAAGCGTCGCGAAATCGACGTCCCAGCGCAGCCGCCGCCCGGTCTGGGACGCGGTGAATCGGCGCTCCCCCTTGTGGCAGGCGTGAATGTCCAGGTCGAGCGAGGGCGCGGAGTAGCCGGGCGGAGTCGGCGGGTCTATCAGCAGTTCGCCCAAGTCGTATATCTCCCAGCCGGGGTCGTTCGCGCCGGACGGCGGATAGACGGCGTCCGCTTCTCCGGGCGTCTTGGAGCGCTCGCCCACGCGCCAGCCGAGCGCGAAGCCCATCGCTTTCGCCTCGTCGTAATTCAAGCCGGGCGCGGACGGTCTGCAGCGGGCGAGAACGCGGAACAACCCGCGCGGCAGATTCGCGCCCGATGCGGACACGCGGACATGCCCGGCGAGCGTGAAATCGGTCGCGAGGGTGAACCGTCCCGCCGAGCGCCACTCCACGCGGGAGACGCGCCCGCCGCTCGCCGCCGCAACCGCGACCGCGGACGCGCTCCCGACATGCCCGCCCGTCCCCATCGGGTTGCCGCCGACCGCCGCCGCGCCGCTTTCGGCTTGGAAGAAGAGCGTGTCCGTCCGCCGCGCGCCGGAGCGTTTGGCAATCCACATTCTCCGCGCGCCGCTCCAAGTGTCGCCGCCGTCCTCTATCTTCAGCTGCAGCTTCGCGCCGAGCGTTCCGGGGATGTTCGTGAAATCCGCGTAGTTGCGGTTCGCGCCGTCGCGCTCGTTGACCAGCGATACGGGCTGAAGCGTCGTCGCCGGCAGCGTTCCGACGGGCTCCGCGAGAAGGCGCAGAACTGTCCCCGGCGCGGCGGCGGCGGAGATGGACGGCGCGCCCATGAGCGACGGGGACGGCGCGACTTCGCCGCGCAGGATTCGGAACTCGGCGACCCCGCCCGCGGCAACGCCGCGCCGAAGCGCCGTCCGACCGACCCCGTTCGCCGCCCGCGTCTCGGCTTTGGCGCACACCGCTTCAAGCGCCCGCATGGCGTCCCGCAGGCTCACCCCGCCGGACGCGCGCGGGTTCAGCGTTATCTCAACCGTTCGCGGCGCGTATCGCGCTTGGGGCGGCGCGCCGACGTCCGCGCCGTCCGCGAAACCCGCCGCGCTCGCGAAATAGGGCGCGGCGAGCAAGTCTATGGTCGTCGTCCCGTCGCTTATCTGAAGCGTGGCGCTCAATGGATTCTCCTTCGGACGCCGCCGTCCACTCTCAGGCGCGCGCTGAATTCCACGCGCGCGCCGGCTTGGGATGACACTTCGTATGTTTCCACCCAGCATTTGCCGGAGTATTCCACCGCGCCTTTCGCCGTTCCGCCGGGGGAATAGGCGAAATTGGCGGGCGCGCCATGCGTTCGGAGCGCGCCGAGAATCGCGTCCGGCCCCGCCGTCCGCGAGTCGTCGAACACGCCGAGAAGGGTTATGGCGGCGTCCTCCAGTCCGGGAACGAACCGCCGCCCCGAATCCGCCAGCGCGGTCACTTCCGTGAGCGCCCGCGTCCCCGGCAGTCCGGACACGCGCGCGAGATACGCGCTTAGGTCGCGCTCCACGCCCCGCGCGTCGGTAATGAAGAATTTGGAGCTTCCGCTGTCGAAAAAAGCCATTGCCTTTTGCCCTTTCGCCCGCGCGGTTAGCCGGCGAGCGCCTGTTTGGCGAACCGAACGCGGAAATCCGCCGCCATGCGCGGACGCCCACCGATTCGCCGGACGCCCGCGCCGTTCACTTCGACCAGCTTGGCGAAGTCCACCGCGCCGTTCAGCGTATTGTCCGCGTCAATCGCCGCCTCCACGCTCATCGCGCCGAGCGGCTCGATGAATGGGAGCAAGTCCGCCGCCCCCTCGCCGCCGACGATGACGGTGACGACTATCTCGCCCTCGAAGGACGAGCCGCCGAGACACGCGCTCGCCGCGTTCCGCGACGCGAACCGAAGCGCGGCGAGCGGGAAATCGCTCCAAGCGTCGGTCGCGGCGTCTTGGGAAACGCGCAAGCCCGGAACGCGCGCGAGTTGGGACGCGAGCGCGTCCAGGGCGTTCTTGATTTCGTTCGCCATTGCTAAACGCCTCCCGCCAGCGCTCTGCGGTATCCCGCCAGCAGCCTCCGCGCGTCGGCGTCCACGCCTTCGGGCGCGGGCGAATCCGCGCGGGCGCCCCGCCGCCAGAGACGGGCGGTTTCGATGATTGCCGCCTCGACCACCGGCGCGGGGTATTCGCAGATGCGTATTTCCGCCCCGGCGGCTATCGGCGCGGCGGCGCTGCCGTTCACCGCGCGGACGACGCTCACAACGTCGCCGTCCGCGCCCGTCGCGTAGAGACGCTCCGAACCGATGAGAAGGGTATGTCCGATTTGCACGTCCGTCCGCGCGCTCAGCGCGATTCGGGAATCCGCCGCCGCGACCCGCGTCGCCACCGTCTCCGCCGCCTTCCGAAGGCGGCGCGAGTAGCCCCACTGCCCGGCGACCTGAACCGAGCGCCGAGCGGCGGGGAAGCGCCGCCGCCCGTCCGCCAGAATCATCCTATGCGGACGGGACGAATCGTGTCCCCCCGTCGGGTCCGCGTTGGCGGGTTGGAGCAGGAAGTCCGCGTCCGCCCAGACCGTCTCGAACTCGCGGTCGCCGTCATCGTCCGTCCGCAACCCGTCGGCGTCCACCGAAATCAGGTCGGGAATCCACAGCGCGGGGGAGCCGTCGGAGTCGAAGACGCGGGTCGCGCCGAGTTCGTAAAAGTGGCGTCCGCACCAGCCGTCCACCTGCCGCGACGCGGCTTCGGCGAGCGCGAGCAGACGCCCGTCGCTCTCGGAGCCGCGAATGTCCAAGACAGACCGGCTTTTCAGCGTTTCAAGCGTGGCGTAAGCGTTCATTGGGGGGTTCTCCGATTGCCGGCGGCGCGCGCCGGCGGTTGATTCGCCGACCGCCGCCGCCTCACGGCTTGGCGGTCGGCGCCTTGCGAAACTATCCGATGTTGTACGCCAGCGCGGTGTGGGCGGCGCTGGTCCGCGTTCCGCTCCGCTCGGCGAGGGCGTGGCGCAAACTCACGGTGACCACCGTCTGCCGCCGCTGGGAGTCGCGGGCGACGTCTATGGTGGGGACGCGCCGGAAGCCCTGCGCCCACTGCGTCCGGTTGACCAGCAGCAGCCGACCGGCGTCTTTCGTGTTGCCGGCGTCCGTAACCTTGCCGTCCGCGTCCGCCGGGCGCACATGCTCGGACACGATCACGGGGATGCCTTCCACCGCCCCCAGCATGCCCGTGAGGACCGTGGCGTTCGGCCCCAACTTGTCCATTGTGCGGAAGGCGTCTATGGCTTGGGCGCGGATGAACGTGCCGACGTCCATGACCCAAGCCAGCTCGGACGGGCGCACCCCGTAGCGCCCCGCCTTCGCCCTCACCTTGTTGAACAAGTCGTCGGACGCCGCCGCCGCGTGGTCTATCGCCATGCCCGCGTTGTCCACCAGCGGCAGGTGGATGATTCCGTCGTATCCCAGCAGCCAGTGCGCCTTGCCGGCGGAAGTCGCCGAGATGGTCGCGCCATCCGCGTTGATGTTGTTGGTCAGCGTGGCGTCGGCGTTCAGCACCACGTCGTCCAGCGTCTCCGCCGTGTTCCGCACCAGCGACGCTCTGATTTCGCCGAGAAGGGACGGCAGGGCGTCATCCTCTTCGAGCGTGAAGCTGAAGGGGACTTGCGCCACCAGTTCGCGGGCGGTGAGCGTGACTTTGCCGGCGGACAGCGCCGTTTCCGTCGCCGCGATGTTCTCCGCGCCGGGGTAGAAGTTCACGTCGCCCAACTGCGTGGGGATGTCGAACGGCTGGCTGGGCATGGGGAACATGGGTATCAGCCCGGAGACGAGCGTCTGCAGGTTGACGTCCATCCACAGCTCCGCGCGCTCCAGCGTGGGGATGAGGTCGGACGCCGACGTCGAGTCCATCGCCGCGCGGACGGCGTAGCCGCGCAGATGGGCGAGCGTGGGCGCGACGACCTGCCGGAACTGCATCTCCGGGTCGCGGGCGTTGACGCGGGCGAGCGACTCCGGGGCGTAGGCGGCCCGCATGCGCCGCTCGACGCTCTCGAAGTGGCGCTCCACCGTTTCGGGCGCCAGGTCGGCGGCGAGCGAGCGCGCCGCGTCCGCCAGCTGCGACGTCCACGCGCGGGCGTGGGGGGCGTCCGGGTTGTCGGCGTGGTTGCGCGCCACGGCGCGCATGATGCCGATGTCCAGCGGCGTGCAGCCGGCGAACCTGCCGGACTGGACGCGGACGCCCCGCTCCGCGCCGTCCGCCCGGGCCACTTCGGCGCGGCGGCGCTCGCGCATCCCTTCCTGAATCCGCCCCACCTCCGCGCGCAGCCGCGCGTTCTCCTCGCCCAGCGTCCGCATCTCGCCGCTCAGCGAGTCCGCGCGCTCGCGCACGAACGCGCCGATCTCCGCGAGGCTGCTGTTCATCTCTCTCACTTCGTCGTTTGCGGTGGTCACTGTAGAATCTCCTTTGTTGCGGATGATTTCGGTCGGTTGACAAAGGCGGAATTCGCCCTCGCCACAGCCTTCTCCCATCAAGGGAGAAGGGGTTTATTGGCTGCGATTCGCGTTTGGATTCGCCCGTATCCGGCGCGTCAGCTCCGCCAGGCGGCGCTTGGCGTCGGACAGTCCGGGCGTCTCGCTCGGCGTCTGTTCGCCCGCGCCGGGCGGGTTTTCGAAGATCACCTCCTCTCCGTCTTGTCGGTCGTTTCGGTCGCGCGCGCCGGCGTCCAGAATGGAGCGCATGACGCGGCTGTGGGCGTCCCGTAGCGCGTCCGGGTCGGCGGGAACGGCGACTATGGACCACTCCAGCAACTCGGACTTGGCGACGATGACGCCCGCGCCGGCGGGCTTGCTTTGGACGACCCGCCAGCCCATCGAGGCGGCGCGCAGGAAGCCGCGCCGCCAGGCGTTGCGGACGCGGTCCGCGAAGGCGTCGCCCGGCAGAAACTCGAACTCGGCGCGGATATGCCCCTCCGCGGTCCGCACAAGGCGGCGCGTCCGACCGATGGGAAGCCCGGCGGATTGCGTTCTGCCGGTCAAATCGTGGGCGTACATTACCACCGGGTTCTTGCGGTAGGCGCTGAAATCCATCCCCGCCGGCTCGACCACGTATCCGTCGCGCGACGCCCTGTTGGCGAATATCGTGACGGCGTGGACGCCGCTCTCTAGCGTCTCGACGTCTTCCAGCGTCCCGACCGTCGTGATTGCGGTTGCCGATTCCATGTTTGCGATTCCTCTCTTGTTCTGGGCTTTCTCCGGCTCCGCCCGCCGCCCTCGTCTTTCCATAACAAAGAAAAGCCCCGCCGCCGGCGAGCGGGTCGCCGGAGATGGGGCCGTTCAAGAGGGGCCTGGGCGGGACGGTCGAGCCGTCGTTTCGTTTTTGTCGCTTTCGCGCCGTCGGGGATGCGACCCGAACGGCGTGAATGGACTATAAAGAACATATATTCTGTTTGTCAAGGGGTTTTGGCGGGAATTCAGAGGGAATTCGAAAATCGCGCGAAAACCCCCGCTCGGCGCGCCTCCGCGTCTGCCGTTCTTCCGGACTTTTGCGAAATTCCCGCCCCTTCCCAAGCCAAGCGCCGAGCGGCGGTCTGTGTTATAGTAAAGGGCGAGTTCCGCGGCGTTCGGCGGAAAAAGCATCAGGCGCGATTCGTCTAGGAGGATGGATTATGGAAGGCGCGGCCCTTATTCTCATCGGCGGGGCGATATTCTCGCACTCGTGGCATCTGCTTGGGCTGTACGCGGATTCGCGCGCGGCGGGCGTGGTCATGGCGGGCGCGGCGCTGGCGCTGCTGCTGGCGCTGTTCGCCCTTCAGCCGCAATTCCTCGGCGGCTTGGGCGGCAACGCCGCCGTGCGGCTCGGCGAAACCACCGTCCTGCAGACCGCCGTCCTCATCTGGGCGATCTACGCCGGCGCGGTCGCCGCCCACTGCCTCTGGGACATGGACGAGCGCGCCGTCGGCTTCTTCTGCGCCCTGCCGACCGCCGCCAGCGTCGTCTTCCTGCTGTTCTTCCTGCAGGTGTGGACGCTGTACAACGACGCCTTCGCCCTGCTCGCGCTGGCTATCAGCTCGGCGATGCTCGCCATAGTGGGCGCCCTGCTGTTCTTCACGCTCGCCGTCCCCTTCCCCGCGCTCCGCTCGGTGTCCGGGTGGGCGATGCTCATTCAATCCGTCGCCATAGTCGCCTTCGGGCTGGCGATGACCGTCACGACCATCGGCGCCTAAACCCCGCCCGCATGAACATGGAATCCCGCAACGGCATGACTTCCAAAACCAGCCCCGAACAGTTCCTGAGAGAAGCCGAGCGCGAGGTCGGCAGGTTCGATTGGGAAGGGACGTTCGCCGAGTACCTCGAGACGCTCGTCGCGAACCCCGCCGTCTCGCGCCTGTCGCACAAACTGGTTTACGACGCCATCCTCGCCAAAGGCGTGTACGACTCCCCCGAAACGGGCGCGCCGCGTTACCGCCTGTTCGACGAGAAAGTCTATGGGCAGGACGACACCATAGAGAGCGTCGTGGAGTACTTCGCGTCCTCCGCCGACCGCCTGGAGATCCGCAAGCGGATCCTGCTTCTGCTCGGCCCCCCGGCGAGCGGCAAATCCACCATCGCCGCGCTCATCAAAGAAGCCCTGCAGGACTTCACGCGGACGGACGCCGGCGCGGTGTACGCCATCAAAGACTGCCCCATGCAGGAAGACCCGCTCCATCTCATCCCCCGCAACATGCGGCGGCGGCTGATGGACGAGTACGGGCTCTACGCCGAGGGCGACCTCTGCCCCCGCTGCCGCTACATCGTCCGCTCGCGCCACGGCGGCAAGATAGCGGATGTCCCCGTCGCCCGCGTGGTGTTCTCCGAGCAGGAAGCGGTGGGAATCGGCTACTACGTCGCCACCTCGAACCCCACCGACGCCTCGCTTCTAGTCGGCAGCGTGGACACGTCGCAACTGGAAGGCGACCGCCTGGAAGTGGCGGGCAAGGCGTTCCGCCTCGACGGCGAGCTGAACGTCGCCAATCGCGGGCTGATGGAGTTCGTCGAGATATTCAAGGTGGAGCCGCATCTGCTCACCACCCTGCTCGGCTTGGCGCAGGAACAGCTCATCAAAATGGACAGGTTCGGCTCCGTTTACGCCGACGAAGTGGTCATCGGACACTCCAACGAGGGGGACTTCCGGACGTTCCTGCAAGACCCGTCTTCGGAAGCCCTGCGCGACCGCATCATGCGGATTCAAGTCCCCTACAACCTGCGGGTGAGCGACGAAGTCCGCATCTACGAAAAGCTGCTCGTGAGCAGCGGCTTGGACAAGCTCCACTTCCCGCCGCTCACCCTGCCGGCGATAAGCGCCTTCGCGGTTCTGTCGCGCCTACAGCCGCCCGCGCGCCAGTCCACGCCCATCCTGGACAAGCTGCGCGCGTATGACGGCGAGGAAGTGGAAGGCTTTTCGCGGGACGCCCTTCTGGCGGAGCGGCGCGCGCATCCGCAAGAGGGCATGAGCGGCGTGTCGCCGCGCTCGGTGATGAACCGCCTCAGCGCCCGCGCCGCCGCGCCGGACATGCGCTGCATCAGCCCGCTGAACGCCCTAGACAGCGTCTGGCGCGGACGCGACGAAAACGTCAGCCTGACCGAAGAGGAATCCGAGCGCTACATCGAACACGTCCGCGAAGCGATAAAAGACTACAACGACCGCGCGATTCGTCACGTCCAAATAGCGTTCGGCGAACGATTCGAGCAGACGGCGGCGGAAATTCTGTCCGACTACCTGTCGGAAGTGGACGCCGCCTATCACTCCGGGACCCTGAACCGCGCGTCGCGAGACAGCGAGCGCAACATGCGCGAAATGGAGCGCCCGGTCGGAATCTCCGAGCGCGACAAGGGCGCCTTCCGCCTTGAGATCCGCGCCTTCTTCCAAGACCTGCGCGCGCGCGGGACGCCGTTCGACTACACGACGGAGCCGCGAATCCGCGCGGCGGTGGAGCGGCGCCTGTTCCCCGACCACAAGGCGTTGCGCGGCGAACTGGAGCAGCCGCGCTCGTCCGGACGCCAAGCCGAATGGCGGCGCAAGCGCGGCGCGATACGCAACCGCCTAATCGAAAACTACGGCTACTGCGGCGTCTGCGCCGACGACATCGTGGAGTACGTCCTCTTCCTGCTAAGCGGCGGCGAAGCGTTCCGAACCGCCCGAAACGAAATAGAATGGCGCTGGACCCTGAACCCGACCGGCGGCGGGGATTAGCGGGTGCGCCGCGCCCAAGGCGACGCTCGCTTTCGCGCAAACCGCCCGTCATGTACAATTCACGCAAACCCTAATGCGAGTTGGAGAAGAACCGCCGTTGACAACCGAAAGTTCGCAGAAAGTCGAACGGCTGGAGCTGGCTCAGAAGTTCCTGTCCATAATGATCGCGATTGCGTCGTTCTGGATAATCACGCTCTTCTGGAACTACTACAATTTCGGGAATCTGGAACTCGTCCCCAGGCTCGGCCTCGCCGCGGCTCTGTCTTGGGACGTATTTCTGCACGCGGAGGCGATAGGCATGCTGATAATGACGATGATGAAGGAAAAGTGGCAGGCGGAAGCGCAGGACGCGAGGAAGGAAGCGCAAGCGTCGGAGGCGCGGGCGCAGGTGTGGGAAGCGCTGGCGGATGAGCGGGCGCAGACGTGGGAGGCGCGGGCGCAGGCGCGGGAAGCGCAAGCGGAGGCGCGGGAAGCCCAGGCGCAGTTGCAGACGCGGGAAGCGCAGTTGGCGACGCGAGAGGCGCAACTTGAGGCGCGTGAAGCCCAAGCCCGCGAAGCCCAGGCGCAAGAAATCATCCGCGGCTTGAGGCGGCAACTGGCGGAAGCGCAGGGCGGCGAAGACGCCAACGGCGCCAACGCCTAGCCCGCCGCCAAATCCGCGAACAACCCAACAAAAGGAGACTATCATGGCATCCCAACCGGCGACTCTCACCGGAGAGCAGATAGAGGAACTGAAGCAGCTCGGCGAGGCGCATTTCTGGCCCCACTCGAGGCCGATAGCCGACCTCTCGGAAGAGACCGGCCTCAAACTGGTCACGAAAGCCGAAGGCGTCTGGGTGGAGGACGGGCAGGGCAACCGCTGGCTGGACACCCTTTCGGGCATGTGGCTCAAGAACATCGGACACGGGCGCGGCGAAATCGCCGACGCCGTCTATGAGCAGATGCGCGACGTCAGCTACTCCCCCGGCGGCACCGTCAGCCCCGCCACCGTCCGCCTGTCCGCGAAAGTCGCGAGCCTCGCCCCCGACAAGGATTCGCGCGTCTACTTCACCAGCGGCGGCTCCGAAGCCGTCGAAACCGCCGTCAAGATGGCGAAGGCGTATCACAAAAACAACGGCGAACCCGCCCGCTGGAAGGTGATAAGCCGGCGCGGGTCGTATCACGGCGCCACCCACGCCTGCATGGCGCTCGGCGGCGCGGTCCACGCCGCCGCGAACGACTACGGGCCCCTAGTCCCCGGCAACATCCACATCGCCAACCCCAACGCATACCGAGGCCCGCACTCCGACATGGACTGCGCCGAAGAGCTGGAGCGCGCCATCCTGCACGAAGGGCCCCAGACCGTCGCCGCCTTCATCGGCGAACCCGTATCCGCCGCCAACGGCATACACGTCCCCGACCCCGGCTACTGGCCCCGAATCCGCGAGATTTGCGACAAGCACGGCGTGGTGATGATCTGCGACGAAGTCATCACCGGCTTCGGGCGCACCGGCAAAATGTTCGCCACCGAGCATTGGGACATCCAACCCGACATCTTCACAGTGGCGAAGGCGCTCACCAGCGGCTACCTGCCCATCGGCGCGGCGGTCGCCAGCAAGAAGGTCGGCGACGCCTTCCTAGGCGAAGAAAACACCTTCCGCCACCTCATAACCTTCGGCGGCAACCCCGCTTCCTGCGCGGCGGGCATCGCCAACCTCGAAATCATGGAAAACGAAGGCGTGGTCGAGAACTCCGCCGAGATGGGCGATTACCTCTACGAGCAACTCCAGACGCTCTACGAGCATCCCATCGTGGGCGACGTGCGCGGCGGCATGGGGCTTCTGTGCGCCGTCGAACTGGTCAAAGACCGCGATTCCAAAGAGCGCTTCCCCGAAGAGGCCCAACTCAGCGCCAAGCTGACGCGAATCATGGAGCGCAAAGGGTTGCTGGGGCGCGCCGGCGACATCATCTCCATCGCCCCGCCCCTGACCATAACGCGCGACGAAGTGGATTTCGTAGTCCGCGCGCTGGATGAGACGCTGGAGGAAGTCGGGCGGGAGCTTTAGGCTTAGTCCGCCGCCAGCCGGCGGACTGCGCGAGAGCGCGGGGACAGTTTCGCCATTCCCGCGCCCTCCACTCCGCCCCGCCATTCCCGCGCGCCATTCCCGCGCCCTATTCCCCCATCATTCCCGCGAAGGCGGGAATCCAGAGCCTCCCAACAACGCCATCCTCGCGAAGGCGGGGACAGGATAGCCACCCGAAACCAACCTTGAATCGCAACCAACGAATCCCCTCTCCCTTGATGGGAGAGGGCTAGGGTGAGGGCGCCTGCGCCGCCAGGCGCAGTCTTGCGCGGATTGCCCGCCAACCGCAAACACGCCCCCTGTTAGCCCATCAAGCGGGAAGGGACTCGCCAACCGCCTCCCCCCTACTTCACAAGCCGCCTTCTCATCAGGCGGGACGCTATGAACAGCGAGACGGCGGCGAAGGCGACCAGCTCCGCCGTCCACGCCAGCATCCACGGCGACAGCTCGCCGAACGCCAAGCCCCGCATCAGGGCGTTCGCGGGCGTCAGAGGCATTAGCCACGCCAGGCGCTGAACCAAATCCGGCAACCTGTCGAGCGGGAAGAACGTCCCGCTCACATAGAACATCGGCAGCAGGAACAGCGTGAAAAAGTTGTTCATCGCGCCGATGGTCGTCGCTGTCGCCGTGAGAATCATCGCCATGGACGCGAACGCCACGCCCACCAGATACGCCACCGGAATGGCGAGCAGGGCGTAGGGCGAGCTTATCAGCCCGAAGGCGGCGGCGGCTATCAGCACCGCGACGGCGGACAAAACCGCCCGCGTCGCCCCCCACATCACTTCCCCGAAAACAATGTCGCTCGGCTCCATCGGAGTGAACAGCATCGCCTCGAAAATGTGGTGGCTCTCCATTCGCAGATACGCCCCGTAAGTGGCGTCGAAAGTCGCGTGGAACATGGCGTAGCTGGCGATGATTCCCGGCGCGACGAACTGCGCGTAGCTCCGGTCGCCGATGTCCGTCACATAGGAACCCAGTCCGAAGCCCATCGCCACCAGCAGGATGAACGGCTCCACGAACAGCCCGCCGACCTCGACCTTCCAAGCTCGCGCCGCGGCGTCCCGGTTGCGCTGCCAGAGCTTCGCCCCGCCCCAGAGCGGCGTTCGCCGAAAGGCGGCGGACAGCGGCGCAATCGCCGCGTAAACAGGCATCGCGTCCCGCTACTCCTCTCGCAATCCGCGCCCGGTCAGGCGCAGGAACACGTCTTCCAAATTGGCGGGACGGCGCGTCATGTCGAGACCGTCGTCCAGCCCGAAATCCGCCGGCGTCGCCGCCCCGTTCTCCGGGTAGAGCAGAATCGTGTCCGCCCGGTCTTCCACCCTGCCGACCGCCCGCGCCGACTGCAGCCGCGCCATCAGCGCCGGCTTCTCCGCGTGCCGGACGCGGACCTCCACCACATGGCTGCCCACCGTCTCGCGTATCAAATCCGCCGGCGCGCCCCGCGCCAGAATCTTCCCGCCGTCCATCACCACCAGCCGGTCGCAGAGATACGCCGCCTCGTCCATGTAGTGGGTCGTGAGCAGCATCGTGATGCCCTGCGACTTGAGCAAACTCAGCTTGTCCCAAACCAGCAGGCGGGCTTGCGGATCCAGCCCCGTCGTCGGCTCGTCGAGAACCAGAATCTCCGGGTCGTTGATGAGCGCCCGCGCGATGAGCAGCCGCCGCCGCATGCCGCCGGACAGCTCCTCCACGCGGTTGGAGCGCTTGTCGAGAAGCTGAAACAGCTCCAGCCCTTCCCGCGCGCGCCGCCGCGCCGTCTCTTTGGGCAGGTCGAAATAGCGCGCGAACGCCATGAGGTTTTGGAAGACGTCCAAATCCGGGTCGAGGCTGTCCGCCTGCGACACCACGCCCAGCGCCGCCTTGATGTCTCGCGCCTGCCGCTCGACGTCCATCCCCGACACCGTAACGGAGCCGCCGCTGAGCGGCGAGACGCATGAGAGCGCCTTCATCGTCGAAGTCTTGCCCGCGCCGTTCGGTCCGAGAAATCCGAAGCACTCGCCCTGAAAAATCTCGAAATCCACCCCGGCGACCGCTGTGAAGTCCCCGTAGCGCTTGAAAAGGCGCTCGGCTTTGATGATGGTTCGGCGAGGCATGGAACGGAAACTGTAGCGAACCGCGGCGGGGATTTGCAACAGCGGGGCGCGGCGTTCCCCGGCGCGACCGCTTACAGGCGTATGTTTGGCGAATTCAGGCGCGTATTGGACGCTTTTAGTCCCTTCCGCGTCCCTGCTCTCGTCATTCCCGCGAAGGCGGGAATCCAGAGTGGAGCGACCAACTTGGCAATTGGAAACCGAGCCCGAATAGTGAGCGACAAATCCCCTCTCCCTTGATGGGAGAGGGCTAGGGTGAGGGCGCCTGCGCCGCCAGGCGCAGTTTCGCCGGCCACGAACATACCCCCATCCGCCCCTCCGCGTTCCCCATCCTTTATATAGCGCCCCTAGCCACAACCGCCCAACCATGCTACCATTCCTTCCAAACCCTTTCACGGAGACGACCGCATGACCGCCCAGACCGCCCCTATCCGCGACCGTTACGGCTTGCCCCTAGCCACCGAATCCCCCGCCGCCGCCGAGCGCTACATCGAGGGCGTCGACCGCTTCCTCGCCCAGATTTACGGCTCCGAACCCGAAATCGCCGCCGCGATTGAGCTCGACGACGCCTTCGCGCTCCCCCGCGCCTTGAACGCCCTTCACCTCATGTATCGCGGCGACATGCCGGAGGCGCGCAAAGCCGCCGCCCTCGCCCGCGAGCTCGCCCTCCGCGCCACCCGCCGCGAGCGACAGCAGACCGAAGCCATAGCCCTCATGGTCGAAGGCGACGGACGCAAGGCGCTCCGGCTCGTCCGCGAGCATCTGGCGGACTTCCCCCGCGACATGCTCATGGTGCGCCTCGCCAGCCGCCTGCTCATACTCGGCTGCTCCGGCGCGGGCGTCCCCAACTTCCCCGAAGAGCTGCTCGCCATCCTCAAACCGCTCAAAACCCACTACGGCGAGGACTGGTCGTTCTTGGGGCAATACGCCTTCGCCCACCACGAAACCGGCCAGTTCGCGGACGCCGAGCGCCACGCCCGCCGCTCCCTAGATCGCCGACCCGACAACGCCAACGCCTCCCACTCCGTCGCCCACGTTTTCTTCGAAACCGGCGACCCCGACGGCGGCGCGGACTTCCTCGGCGAATGGCTGGCGGGCTACGACCGGCGCGGACCGTTCAACGTCCATCTCTCTTGGCACCAGGCGCTGTTCCAACTCGCCGTCGGACGCCCCGAAAGCGCCGTCGAACTCTACGAAAGCGCCATCCGACCGTCCATCGTCAAGAAAAACCTCGGCTCCCTGGCGGACGGCGCCTCGCTCATGTGGCGCATGAAAATCTACGGCGACGGACAGCCCGGCCCTTGGGAAGAAGTCCGCGAAATCGCCCAGCCCGCCGCCGAAAAGCCCGGCCCCCGCCTTCCGCGACGCCCACGCCGCCCTAGCCTTCGCCGCCGGCGGCTTCGGCGACCGCATGGACGGCTTGCTCAACGGACTGACCGCCGCCGCCCAAAACGGCGACGCCCTCGCCCGCGAAGTCACATTGCCGCTAGCCAAAGGCGTCCAAGCCTTCGCCCAAGAGGACTACCAAGACGCCGCCGACTGCTTCGACGGCATCCTCGAAAACCTCCCCCGAATCGGCGGCAGCCACGCCCAGCGCGAAGTGTTCGAAGACACCATCCTCGAAACCCGAATCCGCGCCAACCGACTGGACGAAGCCCAAGACCTGCTCCGCGCCCGCCTAAAGCGCCGAACCTCCGTCCGCGACGAACTCTGGCTAACCCGAACCGAAGCGGAACAAGCCGCGGACTAAACCCGCCCCCGTCATTCCCGCGAAGGCGGGGACAAGCAAGCCACTCGGAGCCAAGCCCGAATCGCGAGCGATGAATCCCCTCGCCCTTTTCCCCGCCCCCGTCATTCCCGCGCAGGCGGGAATCCAGAGTGGAGCGACCAACTTAGCAACCGGAAACCAAGCCCGAATCGCGAGCGATGAATCCCCTCTCCCTTCATGGGAGAGGGCTAGGGCGAGGGCGCGCCGCGCGCAAGCGCGGCTGCGGCGCGAACAAGCCCTTGATGGGATAAACGCGCCCGCGCCCCCCCGTCCCCTACCGCCGCATCGCGATGAACAGCACCTCCTCATCCTCCTCGTCTATCGTCGCCTGCGTCCGTTCGCTGATCTGCCTTCCCGCCACCGCCGCGCGCGCCGGCAGACCCGTAATCCGCCGAATGTACTCCGCGTTCCGAATCGCCCGGCTGGTGTCCTGCCAGTGGATGGTGAACGAAACCTCGATTGCCAGATAGAGCTCCCGCCCGTCCGCGTCCCGAACCTTCGCCACCGCGTCCGCCTCCGCGAAACTCTTGCGGTCGCCCTCCGTAATGTCCAGCGCGTCCCCGTGTTCCCGCATCATCTTCGCCCGGTCGAGCATCGAAGTCGTCTCCACCAGCTCGTAGCCCAGCGTGAAGACGTAGAAGTCCAGGGAGCGCTCGAACAGGTACTCCATGTGCCACCCCTTCAGGACGCCCACATCCTGCGTCAGGGTGTCCCGCCGCTCCCTCGCCTCAGCGAACTGCTCGGCGGTCGACGCCATGAACTTTCGCAGCGTCTCCCTCAGCTCGTCCCGCTCCTCCCTCGCCTCAGCGAACTGCGCGTCCACCTTGTCGAAGCGCGCGTCGGTCGACGCCATGAACTCGCGCAACGTCGCCGCCAGCCGCTCATGCCCCGCCGCCAACTCCCTGTGCGACGCCGCCAACTCTTCATGCGACGTCGACAGCCGCTCATGCGACGTCGACAGCCGCTCATGCGACAAAACCAGCCGCTCAAGCGTCATCGACATCCGCGCGAACGCCTGCGGCAGCTCCATCAACTCCCGCGTCAGGATGCGCGCCCGCGCCGCCTCCTGCAACGCCGGATTCGCGTCCAGCGCCCTCAGCAACTCATTCACCGAAGAAACCATCGCCTAAAACCTTCTTTCCTTTCATCGCTTCACGCCATTATAACCTAAAACGCATCGCCCGCGCCGCCTCCAGCAACTCCGGGTTCGCGTCCAGCGCCCTCAGCAACTCATTCACCGAAGAAACCATCGCCTAAAACCTTCTTTCCTTTCATCGCTTCACGCCATTATAGCCCAAAACGCATCGCCCGCGTGAACCGATTCGCCGTCAAAACCATCGCCCTAAAACCTTTCCACCTTCCGTCCCTTTGCGCTATCATAACCTAAGCGCGTCTTCCGCCCGAACCGAATCCCCGACAACCCCGATTCAGACAAATCCCATACCCAAACCAAACCAATCCCCAAACCAAACGCCCAAAACGCTTGACAAGCCTACCCCTTTGGGTGTACAAATTCTAGCGCTTGTATAAACGCGAGGCGCGGAACGGGCTTGAACGCCCGCCGCCGCCGCCTTTCCAATACCCAAAAAAGACCTCCTCCCGACGCGGAAAACAACCCGCCGAGAGGAAACCGGCACATCGGCAAACTCGGAAATCATCATCAGCAGTCACGGAACACCTAAATCAAGGGGGCTGTAAGTGAGCAGTAAGAAACGGTACATACCCATAGTCGCGCTGGGGGCGCTACTCCTCTCCCTGCTCGCCATCCTCCCGGTGGCCGGAGCGGGCGAGGTCACCTTCATCGTCCCCGGCGACATTGAAGACGACAACAGCGGGACGCTCTCCGACACCACGCCCGACGACCAGACGTCGGCGCGGCAGGGCGGCCAAGTCGGAATCCTCTACGAGGACGACGACCTCAGCAGACCCATCAGGCGCGCCCTCGTAATAGGATGGGACACGGACGAAGCCAGCGGCAGTGCCCGCCCCGACATAGTCCAGCACTCCAAAGTTCTGAAGAACATGGAGTTGAAAGACTGGCACGGAGTGAACCCCGGCGACCAGCTCCTGGAAGCCGGAGACTACGTCTATGTGGGCGAGCAGCCTGACCTGGACGACACCGCCCACCGCACCGTCCGAAAAGTGGTATCAGTCGTGCAGACGGCCGATACGATTGAAATGACAGACCTGACCGACAAGAGGTTCGACGTAACCCTCGACGCGGCGTTCCCTGAAGATGAATCCTCCCTGCGAGTTCACCGGATTAGGGACAGCGTAGGCGACGCGTACGAAGACTTCAGCGACGACTATCAAGACTTCTCGCTGGCGGAGCAGTTCACCGCCGCAGCCGGCAGCCTTGAACGCATCAATGCCAGCGCGGCGATAGTTCCCAGCAACATCGCCGACGAGGTGACAAACGGCGGTCAGATTGGCGCAAGGACGGGCGGTCAGCTTGACACCCGGCTTTCTGAAGACGACGTCCTGATCTTTGAGCGTGGCGATACGGACTCCTTGACGCCCGCCGACCAAGTTCAGGCTAACGGCAGGATCGACATCGACTCCGGCGACGCTCTGACTGCGTCCACCGTGTACATGCTGGTGTACTGGGCCGCCGTCAGGAACAACACCGGAAGCGACCTCACCGTTCAGTCGCAGTCCGTTCGCCCGCAGCCCATCACGTTGCACGAGTCGTCGGACAGCACCGGCAACTTCGCCGCCAAGATCGACCTCATTCCCGCCACGCTGACCGTGCCGTGGAATGATATTCCCGTTACCTCTTCCGGCACTCCTCCGGCGCTTGACCAGGAAGTGGGTTCAACAGTGACTCTCACCGCCACTCATCAGGGCTACTCGAACCTCATGGTCAAGGTGCCTCGTGGTTGGACTGACAGCCTCGCCAACGACGCCACAGCCCTGGTCGAGACCGTTCCCGACTTCAGCACTGACATCCCGCGCCTGCCTGTCAACGAGCGCGACACCGTCACTGTCAACTACCCGGACGGGTCCGAGTCCCTGCGGGTTGAGACCACCAAGCCGATCTTCTCCAACTTCGGCCCGGCCCATAACTCGACCGGCGACGACAGCCGCCCGACGGTCTCCGCGCAGGTCACCGACGGCGACTCCGGGCTCAAAGAATCCAACATCGGCGTCATCTTCGCCAACAGCGCTGGCGGCTCTAGTGTCAGCGAACTAATCGTCAAAGTCGGCGACGACGCGGACGCGGACTCCGTTGCCGGCGGCTACGAAGTCTCCGCGCGCCTCGGCTCCACCGAAGACCTGAGCGCCGACGGCGAAATCTGGTGGTGGGTTTACGCCAAGGACAACGCGGGCAACGTCGCCTACTCCGACAGGCTGGACAAGACAAGCTCCGGCGCCGATGACGCCTGCGACGTGACGACTGTTGCCGGACAGTCGCAGACGTCGGCGGCGGCGCATGCGAATCTGCTTCAGGACGCCCAAAACGACAACAAGTGCGACCCCTACGTCATAAAGGTCGACAGCACCGACCCCAAGATTCATCACGCCGAAACCGGCAGATGGTGGGACACCTCCCTCAGCACCGGCGACAGCGACGACAAGACCGAGTACCGCACCTCCAAGGCGAACCGCTCCAGCGTCCTGCTGATCTTCAACGAGGGACTCGACCCCGCCACCGTGCAGGCGAGCGACTTCGAAGTGAACGACAGCCCGCCGAGCAGCGCCGACATCTACAACGTCAAGGTGCGCGACGACAACGTCATTGAAGACGACGAAGACACCGAACAGGACGAATCCTCCGGGGACGGCAACGACGACTACTACAACGCGGACGCCATTCCGCAGTTTGTCGGCGAAGACAAGGGCTATGTGTTCCTCACCCTCGGACAGGAGCTCTCGCCCAACGCCCGCCCGAAGGTGGAAATGACCGGCGAAGTGTCCGACCTCGCCGGCAACCGGCAGAACGCCCTCCAGCGCGACGCCGAAGCCGACGACCGCATCGGTCCCAAACTCGCCGTCACCATCGCCGAAGGCGACCGCCCGGTCACCGCCAAAGACGTCACCATCACCATCACCGCCGACGAAAACATCGGCACGCCCGCGGTTTCCTTCTACAAGGTGGACTCGCACTCCCCCGAAGACGGCGACAGCGTCCAGATGCTCGGCTCCGAGCAGACGGCGAGCGCGACCTTCGTCTCCGCCAAGGAATACACCGCCAAACTCACCCCGTCCGCGGACGGACTCTACACTGTGTTCGTAACCGCCTCCGACTCCTCCGGGAGCAACGAAGGCGAGATAGGCGACAGGACGGTCGAGATCGACGTGGACGGCGAAACCACCGCCATCCTCTTTGAGCGCGACAAGAACATTGACGCGCCCGACTTCGACCCCGCCAAGGACGGCGTGAACAACAGCTTCGAGACGGACGACGCCAACGGCTTCATCCGCATCGACTACTCCTCCGAGGCGGACGAGTACACATCGACCACGCTCGCCGCCAGGGATGCCGACCCCGACGCGACCCCGCCGGTGACGGCTAGGGAAGAAATGTCCGGCGACGACCTGGACACCCACGGTCGCGTGACGATAGTCTCCGCCACCCTTGACGGCGACGACATCAGCGGCGACCTGAACCCCAACACGAACGGCAACATCTTCCAGTACCACCTCGACAACAAGCCCGTTGGCGAGTACAAGCTGGAGATGGTCGTTCGCGACGAAGCGGGCAACCAGAACGCCGCCGCCCACAAGGGCACCATCAAGATAATCGAGCGCAAGCCGTACAAGCTCACGCTGAACCCGGGCTGGAACCTTGTGTCCCTCCCCGGCCAGCCCGCCGACACCGACATCAACGCGGTCATCCCCGCCGACCATCCCATCGACGCGGTCGCCACCTACGACCCGATGGTCCCCGGCGCCTGGCTGACCTCGCTGGAATCCGGCGACGGCACCTTCGACGGCACGGTCACCACCATCGAATCCGGGCTCGCCTACTGGATACGCACCAGCTCCTTCCAGGCGCTGGAAGTGAACATCCCCAAGCCGACCCCGGGCGCGTCGACCACGCTCCTGCCGACCATACCCATCTCGCAGGGTTGGAACCTCGTTCCCGTCCTCGACGTGGACGGCGACTTCGAACTCGCCGAGCAGACGGCGGACGACAACTACTTCAGCGGCCTGACCAGCGGCTCCGTCGCCGCCATCTACACCTACAACACGGTGACCAACTCGTGGATGCAGGTGACCGAGACCGGCGTCGCCCTGGGCAAGGGCTACTGGGTCTATGCCACCAAGCCGGGCGTCATAGTCCCGTAACCGCCGCGCGCGCCCCCAACCGGGGCAACCGCGCCTAAACGCCAACCAGCGGCCTCCCCGCTCCCATCAACCGGAGCGGGGAGGTTTTTTCTTTCCCCAACCCCGCGCCCGTCCCATCGCCGCCGCCATCCCTCATAAAAACCCTCTGCGCTCCTCTGCGCCTCCGCGCCTCTGCGTCAAAAACCCCCCTTGCGTCCTCGCGCCCTCGCGCCTCTGCGTCAAAAAACCCCCAAACCCGCTTGACCTTCCCCATGCGGCGCTGACAAAATTAAACAAGAAATCATCTATCCCCAATTCCGAACAAAGCCGAAAGGAAAGAACCGACATGAAACTCAAAGGCTACATAGCCCTGGCGCTCGCCGTCTTCGCCGCGCTGGTCCTCGCCGCCGACAGCGGCTTCGCCCAGGGCCTGCCGCCCGCTCCGATGGTCTTCCGCGGAACCGTCACCGTCGCCGGCCAGCCCGTCGCGGACGGCTACAACGTCTACGCCCAAATAGACGACTACCGCTCCGAGCCCGTCCAAACGAAAAGCGGACGCTACACCTCGCTGAACGTCATCCCGCCCGCGCCGGCGACCGGGCGGAACCCGTACACGAACCAGACAATCAACTTCTACTTGGACGGCGTGCTGGCGTTGGAGACCAGAACCTACAACCCCCCCGGCGGCATACCCTTGCCGCAAGACTTGAACCTCACCTTCGCCAACCTGCCGCTTCCCACGCCCACCCCGTCGCCGATTCCGTCGCCCACCCCGCCGGTTCCGCCGACGCCGGTTGCAACCGCCACGCCATCGGTCGCCCAAGCGATGAACTTCGCCACAGGGCTAATCGTCGCCGTCACCGGCGTGATTCCCGCCGACGCCGTCCTAATCGCGCGCATCGGCGACTACCAATCCGCCCCCGCCGCCGCCATCACGGACGGCAAATTCTTCGGATTGGCGGTGGATCCGGGCAACACCGAATTCATCGGACAGGAAATCAAATTCTTCCTCAACGGAATCGAATCGCGCACTACGCGGACGTTCCAAAGCGGCGAGCAGGTTCAGCAGTTCGACATCCTCTTCGAATTGCCTGCGCCGACCTCGACGCCCATCCCGCCGCCGCCCACCGCGACGCCGGAGCCGACCTCGACGCCCATTCCGCCGCCGACCTCCACGCCGCCGGTTCCGCCCACCGCGACGCCCGTTCCGGCGCCGCCCACCGCGACGCCCATTCCGCCGGCGACTTCCACGCCGCCGCCCGCGCCCACCGCGCCGCCGCCGCCGCCCACGCCCGTTCCGCCCGCGACGCCCGTTCCGCCGCCGCCCACGCCCATTCCGCCCGCGACGCCGGAGCCGCCCCCGGAGCCGACTCACACGCCCATGGCGGAAGTCCCGTCCCCGCCCTCGCCGCCCGAACCAACCGGCGGATGCAACTCGACGACGTCCGAAACGCCCTTCGGAACCGCCGCCGCCAACCTCGCCCTGCTCCTAGCCCCCCTGGGCTTGCTGGGAATCAGAAGGCTGACAATCCGCCTCCGCAACCGCTAACCAAGCGAACGGCGGCAACCGACAACAACCCCCGCTAAACAAACAAATGGGCGCCCCCCACGGGGGACGCCCATTTCAATTCTATCTAATCCGCCCCAACCACCCCCTCTCTCCCTCTCTCTGCGCCCCTCCGCGCCTTTGCGCCTCTGCGTCAAAAACCCACCGCGTCAAAAAAACCTACCACCCCCGAACCGTCAGCGCCGCCACCCTAGTCTGTCTTGGCAGATTCCCCCGCGTCACATTCAGCCGCGCCTGCGGCGTTGGGCGCTCCGCGTTCATCGCCTCCACCAGCGCCCCCAGCGCGTCCTCTTCGCCCTCCGGGTCGTAGCCAATCGGAATCACGATTCCGGGGCTCAGCGCCCCCGCCATCCGCGCCACGTCTCGGACGCTCGCCGCGCCGCCGTCCCCCCCCGCCGGCGCCAGCAGAACGTCCACCGCCCCCAGCGCGTCCAGCTGACGCCCGCTCAGCCGCCCGCTCAGCGCCCCCAAGTGGCACACCGACACCCCGTCCGAGCGAATCACGTACACCGTGTTTATGCGCCGCTCGCCGCCGTCCGCGCCTTCCAGCGCCGTTCCCATGCCGGTCACATTGTATCCGAGCGCCTCGTACTGCCCCGGACCGGCGATGACCCGCGCGCCCGCCGCCGCCGCCGCGTCCAAGCCCGCCGCCGCCGAATCGCTCGCCGCGATGATGCGCGCGTCCGGCAACCGACCGCCCTCATCCGCGAACGGGTCCGCGACCAGCGCCACGTCGTTGCTCACCAGCCTCACCGCCGACCGCCCCAGCCAAGTAATCTCCATCTACGCCACTCCCAAAAATCTGATAACCAAAGTATAAA
>CBDESW010000013.1:0-3431 GCA_965242675.1 Dehalococcoidia bacterium | reverse complement strand
CGAACCGTAGGTCAAGTAGATGGCGTGGTTCTGGGTGGCGGGGGTCGTCCCGCCGGACGCCGCTATCGTGAAAACCCCGCCGGCGAAGGAGACGGTTATTCCCGCCCCCTCGACAATCATATCGGAGGGCATCCGCTCCTTGTCCAACGTACCCGACCCGATTTTGTTCGCGTTGAGGCTCGGAATCCGGGCTTGGGTGAACGCTCCGCTCGTGATTTTCCCAGCCGCTAGGTTCGGGATGTCGTCCGCGTTCAGTTTCGTAAGCGCGTAAGCCCCGCCGCTGGTCAAGACGAGCATCCGGTCGTCCTGCCCGTCGGGGTCGGGGAGGAGGAGGGTTCGGACGTGGTTGTCCAGCTCGCCCTCCGAAACAGCGCCCCCCGCGATTTTGTCGTTGTCGATGGCGTCCGACGGGATGTCCGCGCCGAGCAGAGCGCCTAGCGTTTCCCCCACCTCATAGGTTTCAACCGCTAGGGTCGAGCGGTTGAATACGACGAGGAGAAGGGCGCGGTCGGGGTTGCCCGCCGTCGGGGTCGCGGGGATGGGGTTATTCATTACCACTGGACTATACTCCCCACGAAAGCCTTTCGTTGTTCCATGCCAAAGCCCGACGCGCCCAGATAAGCAGTCCCTCCTGCTCTATCGCATGGACGGAGACGGATTCCCAGCCCGAAGCGTCCCCCGCCCGATTGACGGCGCGGACTCGGAATACCCACTCCGTCCCGTCCAGAACCCCATGTCCGGGCGCGTTGAAAACCCGCGCCGCCGTCGCTGGGGACGTCTGGCGGGTCGTCGTAGCCCAATCGGGTTCGCCGCCGTTTATGGGCGTCCCGTCCGCTTGGTAAGTCTGGGCGAATTGGAACTGGTATCCCCGCTCCAAAACGCCGTCTATCTCGTTCCCCCAAGCGTAAGGCGCGTTCCAGATTATCCGAACGGCTCTGCGCCCGCCCGCGTCGTCCCCGATGGAGGCGATGCGCGGGTCGAGTGCGCCCGCTATTCTGTCGCTTTCCCCGAAGAGGACGACGACCAAGCCGATAGCCGTTCCCGTTGACATTACCATTGTCGCGCTCCGAATGGCGAGGGGACGATTGCAAGCCGTCCCCTCGCCGCCTATTGACTAGGTGAGGCGGTCGCCGACGTCGATGTTTCGGAGCATCGAGGCGGGGCGCGTGTGGGTGTACGCGCCGCCCGTCGCCCGATGGACGAAATCATACCGCCCGCGAAGCAGGAAGTTGATGCCCGGCGGGTTTATCCCGCTACTGGCTTCCGACCGCCGCCGTCCCGCCCTGCCCCATCGAGGAGAGCAGTTGGAAGGGGACGTACACGCCCAGCCGCCAGAGTTCGGGGACGAAGAGGACGATGCTCCCCGTGCTGTTGTTCGCGGGCGTACCCGACACCCGACCCGCCGCCGTCACCTGCGCGGGCATCGAGCGGGAGACCATGACGGGCGAACCCAGAATGACGTCCATGCGCCCGCTGAGGATGCTCGCCAACTGCGCCGCCGCGTCGTACCGGCGGAACTCGTCGTTCGAGAGCGCCGCGTAGTAGGTGTTGGACGACATGAGGTACGCGAAATCGGAGGGCATCACGCCCGCGTCCCGAAGGCGGGCGCGCGCCTGCGAAATCAGTTGCGGGGAAGGCGACGCCGCCTGCGCGTCCACCGCGTTCCCGATGGCGTACTTGCGAAGCCCGTTCGCGCCGAGACGGAGAAGGGCGCTCGCCACCCTCGCGGTCGCGGGAATCGGGGCCGCCGACATTGGACACGTTCCCCGTCGAGCCGTCCCCCGCCGTCGCGGTCGCGTCGGAGTCGGAGTTGATGACGAAGTTGTCCAGTCCGTACATGCCCGCCCGAACCATCGTGGAGCGAACCTCCGCCGCCAAGTTGATGACGGAATCCTCCAGTTCGTCCTGCGAGATGGACGTGGCGAGGTGAATCGTCCGCGCCGTGAGTTCCACCTGCTCGAAGTTCGGGTCGGTGTCGGCAGTGTTGGCGGTTTCGCCCGGACTCCGCCCGACGAGATTGGCGAGGGTGCTTCCGATGTCCAGCGCGTCCACGAGGACGTCGTCCATGTTGGATATGCGATGCTTGTCCCGCCCCATCGTGACGGCGGGGACGCGCCCCGCGACGGTCGGTTCGAGTTGCATGTCCATCCAGAAGGTGGCGTCTAGGGTGGGGACAGTCAACTGCGCGTTCGCGGCGGTCGTGACCGCCTGAGTGCGGAACTCCGCGCCGTTGTCGTGGATTATGTTCGGGCTGTTGTTCCGCCCGTTGCGGATAGCCGCGTCCTCCAGCGTCTGCAGGATGCCGTCGTGCGCCGCCATGCCCTTGATGCTCGCCCGCCGCTGGCGGAGCATGTCGAAGTGGGCTTCCACCTCGTTCTTGCCCATCGCCTTTCGGGTGGATTCGAGCGACTGCGTGAGCGCGTCCAGTTCCGCGCTGTCGTTCTTGTGGTTGGCTTTCGCCTCCGCGATGGACTGCGCGATGACGGCGGTCTCGAGCGGGATTCCGTCGTAAGACCCGCCCATGACCCGAAGGCGCTGGTCGTTGTCGCGCCACCTCCGCGCCGCCTGCTCCTTGATGCGCTCGCTCATGTCGTTGATGGCGGTCTGGGTCGCGTTCTGGAGTTCCACGAACTTTTCCGTCATCTCCTTCGGAGAGCCGGCGTTTTCGTAGGCTTCCTGAACGGCGGGACTGAATCCGCGCCGCGACTTTCGGCTCGTTCTCCGCCAGTTGCGACTGAACGACGTCCTTGATTTCGTCCTTCAGGGACTCGAACTCCCTGCGTTCGGTTTCGTTCATGGCGATTAACCTCTCATGTCCTGTATCGCGGCTCGGATTGCGCCGGTCGCGGTTATTATACCAGACGATTCTTCGGGCGTCCAAAGCCGCTCTATCGCCTGCCGGCGGAGGGCGGTGGAGTCCATCGGGATGGCGACTACGGAGAACTCCAAGAGTTCGGATTTCACGACCCGAATCCCGTCCCAGATGTCGCCGTCGGGCTGGGCGGGTTCTATCTCTTGGGGCAGATAGCCGACGCTCACGGCGGACATGAAGCCCGACTCGAACTTGCGGGCGACTATCGCGGCTACGGGGTCGTCCATGTCGAACTGGAAGCGCGAGGTTATCGAGTTCTTCTGCGCGTCCAGCGCGACGGCGCGGCCTATGGGAAGCCCCTGATTCTGCCGCCCGTGTTCGAGAAGCACGACCGGATTCTCCATGAAGCGCGAGACGTCCATGCCCTGCACTTCCAGAATGTCCCCGCGCCGATTCGGTTTGGAAGAGAAGAGGCGGGCGCGGAAGGTTCTCGCGCCGTCCGCGTTCTGCTCCTCCGCGCTGGCTACGGACTGCTCGTAAAGCATTTCCATCGCGTCAATCTCTCCTTGTTTATCGCCTGATTGAATATATCAGACGGCTTTCGCCTTGTCAATCACTT
>CBDESW010000012.1:0-314125 GCA_965242675.1 Dehalococcoidia bacterium | reverse complement strand
CCCGTCATTCCCGCGAAGGCGGGAATCCAGAAGGGTGCGCCTAAGACAGCCACGAGAAACCAAGCCCGAATCGCGAGCGACAAATCCCTTCTCCCTTGATGGGCTAACAAGGGCATGTTCACGGAAACCAAGCCCGAATCGCGAGCGATGAATCCCCTCTCCCTTGATGGGAGAGGGCTAGGGTGAGGGTGCCCGCGCCGTTAGGCGCGGTCCCGCGCGGATTGTCCGCCAACCGCGAACATTACCCCTATCCCTTGATGGGGAAGGCTAGGGCGACGGCGTCCGCCCCGCCAGGCGCAGGTGCGCCCCGCCGACCAACCGCGAGAAATCCGCAAACCCCCCTCCGCGCCTCCGCGTCCCCCTTTTCGGATTTTCGCCCCCCCCGCGTTGACCGACCCGCCCCCCATGCGCTAAAATCAACCTAGCGAAGTTGCGCGGTGAGTGTGGCCAAGCGGTTACGGCGCCAGGTTGTGGCCCTGGAGATCGAGGGTTCGAATCCCTTCACTCACCCCACTTCGCCCGCCGCCGCCCTTGCGCGCTAAGGAGACTGCCTCAAATTGCCCGCCGGATTCGCCTCAGTGGACGTTCTGCGCCCCGGAGACCCGCAGGGCAATCGCATGGCGTTGCGCCTGACCACCCTAGCCGGGCGCGTCATCCACGCCCTCGGCGTCCCGCAGGATTGGCCCTCGCGCACCGGCCCCACCTGGTGCTACATATTCGAGAACGACGGCGCGACAACCCTCATAGACCCCGGCGCGCAAGGCTCTTTCGCCGAGCTCGCCGACGGATTGGACGCCATTGGCTACGCCGTCCGCGACATCGACCGCGTCATCGTCACGCACGGACACGCCGACCACGACGGCTCCGCCGCCGAGCTGCTAGACTCCGCAGACGCCCATCTATGGGCGCATCGCATGTACGCCGCCCTCATCGCCTACAGCCCCTGGGAAGTGCAGCGCCGCGACGCCTCGCCCATCCACGCCGAGATGAACCGCGTCATGGCGAACGGCGGCGGCGCGGACGGGCGCAGCCGCTCTTACGCCGCCCGAAACCGCCGCTACGTCGAAGCCCGAAAGGGCGTCGCCGTCCGCCGCCAACTCGACCACGGCGACAGCGCCGGCGACATATCCTTCATCTATGCCCCCGGACATTCGCCCGACGAAATCTGCCTCACCCTAGACGGCGTCATCTTCACCGGCGACCACGTCCTGCCGGAAATCACCCCGCATCCCACGACCAAAGCCGGCTACGCCGACCACGTCGCGCGCGAAATCCCCGCCGAATTCAGCGACCCCGCCGCCGCTTACGGACTCGAAGCCTACATGCGCTCGCTCAAAACCGTTCTGGACTTGGGAAAAGACCGCGCCATCCTGCCGGCGCATCGCCTCTACAACCGCGGCAAATTCAACTTCGCCTCCGCCCGCCGCGCCGGAGAAGTCATCAACCACCACGCCCGCCGCATGGAGCAAATCATCCGGCGCATAGACGACCGCCCCGCCGGCTTGGAAGAAGTCACCCGCGGCGTCTTCGAACGCCGCAAACTAACCGGCGGCAACCTCTTCATGGCGCTGTCCGAAATAGTCGCCCACATAGAAGTGCTTGCCGACCTCGGCGACGTCGAATTCGCCGATTCCCAGCTCCGAAGCGCCGGCTCGAGAAAATTTCGCCATTTCGTCCGAGAGTTGCTAAACTAGAGACGCGCTAGGCGAACAAGACGCCCGCCGCGTCCGTTCCCAGACTTCGGAGCGGCGTGGAACAACGCGCGCGCCCGTAGCTCAGCGGATAGAGCGTCGGTCTTCGGAACCGGATGCCGCAGGTTCGAATCCTGCCGGGCGCGCCAACCATCCCCCAAAAGGGCGGGGGAGAGGCGCCTTTTCCAAAACGCTCGCCCGCGACCCGCGATTTCCCGCGTTTCCCCCCTGCGGATGTCAAATCCCCTTTCTCATGTCTCACTCCGTCATTCCCGCGAAAGCGGGAATCCAGAGACGCGCGCCCAAACCCGCCATCTGGGAGCCAAGCCGGAATCCCAAGCGGCAAATCCATTCTCCCTTGCCCATCCCCCCGTCATTCCCGCGAAAGGCGGGAATCCAGAGACGCGCGCCCAAACCATCCCCTGAGAGCCAAGCCCGAACCGCAAGCGGCAAATCCCTTCTCCCTTGCCCATCCCCCCGTCATTCCCGCGAAGGCGGGAATCCAGAGACGCGCGCCCAAACCCGCCATCTGGGAGCCAAGCCCGAACCGCAAGCGGCAAATTTCTTCCCACTTGCCCATCTCCCCGTCATTCCCGCGAAGGCGGGAATCCAGAGACGCGCGCCCAAACCCGCCATCTGGGAGCCAAGCCGGAATCCCAAGCGGCAAATCCCTTCTCCCTTGCCCATCCCCCCGTCATTCCCGCGAAAGCGGGAATCCAGAAAGACCAAACATGATAGCCACTGGAAACAAAGCCCGAATCGCGAGCGATGAATCCCCTCTCCCTTGATGGGAGAGGGCTAGGGTGAGGGTGCCTGCGCCGCTAGGCGCAGTCCCGCGCGGATTGCCCGCCAACCGCAAGCATACCCCAACAAGCCCAAAAGGGCGGGGGAGAGGCGCCTTCCCCGAAACGCGCCGCCGCCCGCGCATCATCCCCATCTCCCTTCGCGCCCTTGCGCCTTCGCGCCTTTGCGTTAAATCCTTATCCGCGCCCCATCTTTGCGTCCCCCTATTCCGAATCCGCCCAAAACGCCACCCCCACCACTCCCGGCCCCACATGCGCCCCCATCACCGGCGTGAACTCCGACTCGAACAGCTCATCGCACTCGAAGGCGTCTTCCACCGCCGCCCTCAGCGCCGCCGCGCGCTCGTCCGCTGCCGCCGTCCGCATCACCGCCGCCCCTCGCGCATGCCGCCCGCCGCCGTCTTCGCCCAGACGCTCCGCCATCAGCCGAACCATGCGCGCCACAGCCCGCCGCCCCGTTCGCGGCTTGGCGACCGCCGCCGCCCGCGAACGGCGCAACTCGAATATGGGCTTGACGTCCAGAACGGACGCCGCCAAGCTCGCCGCCGCCGACACCCGCCCGCCGCGCCGCAGATAGCGCAGCGTATCCACGCAGGCGAGCAGACGGACGCGCTCGCGCACATGCTTAGCCCGCGCGACGACCTCATCCAAGCCCGCGCCGCCTCGCGCCGCCTTCAGCGCCTCCCACGCCACAAGCCCCTCGCCCCCAGCCGCGCTCCAAGAATCCACGACCCGAACCGCGAAACCGCCCCGTTCGTCCGAGAATTGTTTTGCCGCGATTTCGGCGGATTTCATGGTGGAACTGAAGCTATCCGAAACGACTATGCAAGCGATAGACTCGCAAACCGCCGCCGCCGCGCGGAAGGCGTCGAGAAAATCCCCCGCCGAAGGCGCCGACGTCCCCACCGCCGCATCCGGATTCTCGCGCATCATCCCGTAAAACTCCGCCGCCGTAATATCCGCCCCGTCCCGAAACCAATCATCCCCGACCCGCAGCGCCATCGGAACGACGAACGTCCTCGCATCCGCCCCGAACTCCGCCGGCGCGGACGCCGCGCTGTCCACCACAACCGCAACCCTGCGCCGCCCGCCGCCGGACACCCCATCGCGCCCTAGCCCAATTGCATTGTCCATACTCACCCCTTAAACCCCATTGCGCCCTCGCGCCCTCGCGCCCTCGCGCCATTGCGTTAATTATATTCCCCCTCCGCGTCCCTCCGCGCCCCCGCGCCTCTGCGTCAAATTCTATCCGCCGCCTTCCCCAAAGCGCTATTCTAGCCTAATGGACAAACTCGCAAACCCGCTATCCCATCTCGCCCGCCGCGCCCACCTCATCGCCCTGGCGCTTTTCGCCGCCGTCGCCCTCGCCGTTTTCGAGGACTACGGATACTTCCGAGACGACGAAACCCAGCGGCAAATCGGAATCGCCGCCCTCGACTACATGCTTGGCGACGAGGACGCCCTCTTCCAAGACTACCATAGATACTACGGCGTCGCCTTCGAAATCCCCCTAGTCATCGCCGAGCGCGTCCTGCGGCTCGACGACCGCCGCGCCATTCACCTGAGCCGCCACTTGCTCACCCACGCCTTCTTTCTCATCGCCGGATTCTTCGCCTGGCTGCTCGCCTATCGCCTGTTCGGAAGCCGTCTCGTCGCGCTGTTCGCCATGCTGATTTTCCTGCTCCATCCGCGACTCTACGCCCATTCCTTCCTAAACACCAAAGACCTGCCTTTCCTGAGCATGTTCATCATTGCGCTCTACCTCATCCACCGCGCTTTTCGGCGCGATTCGCTTTGGGCGTTCGCAATCTGCGGAATCGCCGTCGGCTTGCTGGCGAACATTCGCGTCATGGGCGTCATGCTGCTGCCCGCCGTCTTGGGCATGCTGGCGCTTGACGCCTTTCACGCCATGAGACGCGGGGGTGGGGGGGTAAAACACGCTCTAGCCAACGCCGCCGCGTTTCTAGCCGCGTCCGCCGCCGCGCTCTACGCCGCTTGGCCCATCCTCTGGCGCGACCCGACCGAGCTGCTCGCCGCCCTGCGCGTCATGTCCCGGCACGGCTCCCATCTGCCGACCCTCTTTCGCGGCGAGACCGTTCAGTTCCCCAACATTCCCTGGGACTACATTCCGACTTGGATTCTGATAACCTCGCCGCCCGCCGCCCTCATCCTAGCCGCGCTCGGAATCGCCGCCGTCGCCCGCCTTTGCGCCGCCGACCGGCGCGCCGCGTTCGCCAACGCGACAGCGCGCTTCGGCTTGCTGATGGTCGCCTGCCTCATCCTGCCAATCGCCGGCGTAATCGCCCTCAACTCCAACCTCTACGACGGCTGGCGGCAGATGTATTTTCTTTGGGCGCCGATTTGCGTCTTGTCGGCGTTCGGACTGCGCTTCATCACGGACGCCGCCAAGACGCCGCCCCTTCGCGCCGCCGCCTGCGCCCTAGCCGCGCTCGGAATCGCCGCCGCCGCCGTCCAGATGGTTCGCCTCCATCCCCTCCAAAACGCCTACTTCAACCCCCTAGTCGGCAAGAGCGATCTCGCCGACCGATACTCCATCGACTACTTAGCCGCGTCTCACAAGGAAGCGCTGGAAGCCCTGCTGAAAATCCAGCCGAGCGGACCAATCTTCGCGGCGTCCGCCAACCTCTACAGGATTTACGCCAACGCCTGGCTTCTGCCGTCGGACGACAGGGCGAGAATCGTCCACGTCCAATCATTCCCACATTACCGCGTCATCGCCGGCGACGGCGGGGACGCCGCCATTTGGAAGCGCGAGGTTTACGGCGCCCCAATCGCATCCGTTCTCGACGTCCGCGCCGAATCCGAAGCCGCCTTCCGCGCGGAGTTCGCGGCGGATAGGGCGTCGCCCCCGAACGCGACCGGCGGCGGCTTCGACGTGTACGCGGACGGCAAGACGCTCACATACCTCAACCCCCGATGCGCCCAGCGCGACATCGCCGGACGCTTCCTGCTATCCGTATTCCCCGCCAATCCAAGCCGCCTGCCCCAAAGCGCCCAAGACGCCGGGCTGAAGCACGAGCCGCTAAACTTCGACTTCCGCCGCTACGGCATGGCGCTGGACGGCAAATGCGTAATCGTCCGCGACCTGCCCAACTACCGGATAAGCCACGTCGAAATCGGCAAATTCGCGCTCCCCGAAAGCGTCCGAGAAGAAGGCGAAGAAGGCGGCGAATGGAGCGCCCGAATCATCTTCCCCGCCTACTACGACCGTTTCCGAGACGCCCTAGCGTCCGCCGCGCCCCGCGCCGCCAACGGCCCCGCCGCCTTCGCCGTGTACGCGGACGGCGATTCGCTCATCTATATAAAGGAAGCCTGCGCCCAAGAAGACGCGCGTGGACGCTTCTTTCTATCCATATTCCCCAAAGACCCAGCCGACCTGCCACCAAACCGCCGCGCCGCCGGCTTCGACCACGACTCGCTAAACTTCAACTTCCCCGAACACGGCGCCGTTCTGGACGGCGACTGCGTAATCATCCGCGACCTGCCCGACTACCCCATAAGCCGCATGGAAACGGGGCAGTGGATTCCCGGAGAAGGCGAGCTGTGGAAGGCGAAAATAGCGGCAGGGGAGTAAAGCGAACGCGCGCCCTCTCTATAATTAACCCTCTGCGTCCCCTTTGCGTCTCCGCGCCTCTGCGTCAAAAACCTATCCGCGCCTTCCCCCAAAGCGCTATCCTATTCCCGCAATCCCATTCCCGCGAAGTCCGAAATTGAACCCCATCGCCGCCCATCTCGCCCGCCGCGCCCACCTCATCGCCCTGGCGATTTTCGCCATCGTCGGAATCGCCATTCTCGAAGATTACGGAACCGCCACCGACGAAGGCGCGCAGCGGAGAATCGGAAACGCCTCGTTCAACTACATTCTAGGGGACGCGGACGCCCTGCCCGAAAACGTCAACAGATACTACGGCGCCGCCTTCGAAGTCCCCCTAATCGCCGTCGAGCGCCTCTTTCGGCTCGAAACCCATCGCGCCGTTCATCTGAGCCGCCGGGCGATTGCCCACGCCTTCTTTCTCATCGGCGGATTCTTCGCCTGGCTGCTCGCCTATCGGCTGTTCGGAAGCCGACTCATCGCCCTGTTCGCCATGCTGCTGTTCCTGCTCCATCCGCGACTGTACGCCCATTCCTTCTTCAACACCAAAGACCTGCCCTTCCTGAGCATGTTCATGGTCGCGCTCTACCTGACTCATCGCGCTTTTCGGCGGGATTCGCTCCGGGCGTTCGTCCTATGCGGCGTAAGCGCGGGGCTGCTGGCGAACATTCGGATTGTCGGCGTCTTTCTGCCGCCCATCGTCTTGGGCGCGCTGGCGATGGACGCCGTCGCCGCCATGAGACGCGGGGGGGGGGGGGGGGAGAAACGCGCTCTCGCAAACGCCGCCGCCTTCTTCGGCGCGTTCGCCGTCGTCCTCTACGCCGCCCGCCCCCTGCTGTGGCGCAACCCGGCGGAGCTTGTGGACATCTTTCGGCTCATGTCGCAGCACACCACAATCCCCCAAACCCTGTTTCGGGGGGAGATCGTTCAATACCCCAACGTGCCTTGGGACTTCGTGCCGACTTGGATTCTGATAACCGCGCCGCCCGCCGCGCTCATTCTCGCCGCGCTCGGAATCGCCGCCGTCGCCCGGCTATGCGCCGCCCATTGGCGCGGCATGCTCGCCAACACGACCGCGCGCTTCGGACTGCTGACGATAGCCTTCCTCATCATCCCCGTCGCCGCCGTAATCGCGCTGAACTCCAACCTGTACAACGATTGGCGGCACATGTATTTTCTCTGGGCGCCGATTTGCGTCTTGGCGGCGTTCGGGATGAATCTCATCATGGACGCCGCCAAGACGCCGCCCCTTCGCGCCGCCGCCTGCGCCCTCATCGCGCTCGGAATCGCCCTGACCGCCGTTCAGATTGTTCGCCTGCACCCCTACCAGCAGGAATACTTCAACCCCCTCGCCGCCAAAGACTCCCTAGCCGACCGCTGGCAGATGAACTACTGGGGCGTGGTATATAAGGAAGCGCTGGACGAACTGCTGAAAATGCGGCCCAGCGGACGAATCGCCGTCATGTCCATTGACGACAAACGACTCTCGATGCTGACCGACATGAGGCTTTTGACGGAGGAAGAGCGGAGCCGCTTCCTCGTCTCGCCGAAATTCCCGTCGTTCCGCATCGTCGAAGGGGACGGCGGCGGCGCCCCCGTCTTCTGGCGGCGCGAGGTTTACGGCGTCCCCCTCGTCTCCATAGTGGACGAGCGCGCCGAGTCCGACGCCTTCGCCCGCGCAACATACGCCGCGGCGAAAGCGTCCGCCCCAAACGCCAGCGGCGGCGGCTTCGACGTGTACGCGGACGACAAAACGCTCATCTACATAAAAGAAGACTGCGCCGAAGAAGACCCCCGCGCGCGCTTCTGGCTATCCATATTCCCCGAAAACCCCGAAGACCTGCCGCCCGAAAGGCGCGCCGCCGGCTTCGAACACGACGCGCTCAACTTCGACTTCTCCAAACGCGACCCGGCGTTCGCGGCGTTCGACGGCAAATGCCTGCTCATCCGCGACATGCCGCATTACCCCGCAAGGCACGTCGAAACGGGCAAATTCGCCCCCGCCGGCGAGAAGAGCGCCTTGCGGAGCGGCGAAATCATCCTGCCGGACTACTACAAGCGCCGCCTGCGCCAAGCCGAATCATCCGGCGAACCCGCCTTGCGGTCGGATTTCGACGTGTACTTGGAAGGCGATTCGCTCCTTTATATAAGGAAGGACTGCGCCGCCGCCAACGCGCGCGGGCGATTCTTCCTATCCGTATTCCCCCAAAACCCCGCCGACCTGCCCCCAAACCGCCGCGCCGCCGGCTTCGACCACGACTCCCTAAACTTCGCCTTCCCCGAACACGGCGCCATTCTGGACGGCGACTGCGTAATCATCCGCGACTTGCCGGACTACCCCATAAGCCGCATGGAAACGGGGCAGTGGATACCCAACGAAGGCGAGCTGTGGCGCGGCGAAATAGCGCTAGGGGAGTAAGCCGCCAGCGCGCCGCCGTCAAATCTCATCGCGCCCCCCGCGCCCTCGCGCCATTGCGTTAACTATATTCCCAACCCTCTGCGTTCCCTCCGCGCCCCCGCGCCGCCGCGTCAAACCATCCCCGCGAGATTGAACGCCCGCGCCGCCCTAATGTAGAATCAGAAAGAGCGAAACCACAGAAAGGCGTTGGCGTTGGATGCTAATTTCATAGGCGGGCTAAGCCGCATGCGCGATCTCGCCCCCGAAGACGCGGCGGTTAGGCGGCGCGTCGAGAAGGGCGTCGGGCGCGTCTTGGCGTCCGGCGGCTTCGCGCGACTCGATACGCCCCTTCTGGAGCGCGCCGACTTGTTCATCCGCAAATCCGGCGGCGAAATCGCCGGCTCCCTCTACGCCTTCACCGACCCCGGCGGCGTCAGCGTCAGCCTGCGCCCGGAATTCACCCCGTCCATCATCCGCCGGCACGTCGAAAACGCCCCGACGGACGGCGGCGGCGAGACGCGCTATCGCTATTCGGGCCCCGTATTCCGATACGGCGAAGGCGCTCGCTTCCGACAATTCCAACAGGCGGGCGCGGAGCTCATCGGCGTCCCCGGCGCGGACGGCGATTTCGAGATTCTGCGAACCGCCATCGACTGCCTCCAATCCGTGGGCGCGCGCCATTTCCGCGTCCGCATCGGACACGTCGGCGTCCTGCGCGACTTGCTGGATTCAAGCGGCATTTCCGAACGGGCGCGAATGTTCATCCTCTCGAACATCGCCGAAACGACGCAGGGCGCGGACGGCGAGGCGCGCCTGCTCAAGAAAGCCGCCGCCGCCGGGCTGATTCTGGACGGGCGAAAAGCCGCGCCGCCGCCGCCGCGCCCATCCCGCCGCCGCCCGGACGCCGCCCAAGCCGCCGCCGCGACTTCCCCAGCCCTAGCCGCGCTCGAAGATTCCATATCCGGACCCACCGGACGCCGAACCGCCGAGATGATTCTGTCCCGCCTAATCATGCGCCAAAGCCAAGCCGCCAACCCGGCGGACTTCCGCGCCGCCGTCCGAAACGCCGCGCGCCTGGCGCGCCGCGCCCAATCCGAAGACCCCCGAACCGCCCTAGAGCGCGCCAAGACGGTTCTGCGCGACTGCGCCGCGTCCGCCGATTCGCTAGACGAATTGGAAGACACGCTAGACCGCCTCCAGAGCGCGGGCGGCGCATGCGAATCGTCCCCGAACATGTCCATTGAATTGGATTTCTCATTCGTTCGCGGATTGGCGTACTACACCGGAGCCGTATTCGAATTCGCGGGCGCGGGCGGCGGCGCGGCGTATCCGCTCGGCGGCGGCGGCAGATACGATGATCTGGTCAAAGCCTTCGGCGGCGCGGACGCTCCGGCTTGCGGATTCGCGCTCGATTTGGACGAGCTTTCGCTCCAAATCCGCGACGCGCCCAACGCGGCGAACAAGGCGGCGCGATGATGATGATGATGATGGACGATTGCGCTCTCAGAATCGCCCTTCCCAGCGCCGGCGCGCTCAGCGAGCCCAGCGTGGCGTTCATGCGCTCTTGCGGCTTGGCGGTTTCGCGCGCCAACAGCCGCCGCTATGTGGGCGAAGTGCGCTCCGTCCCCGGCGTCTCGGTCATCTTCCAGCGCGGCTCCGACATCGCCGCCAACTTGGACGGCGGCGCGGTGGACATGGGCATAGTGGGCGAAGACCAGTTCACCGAACACCGCCGCGAGGACGGCGGCAGCCGCGTCGTCCTCGACCAACTCGGCTTCGGCGGCAGCAGCCTGGTTCTCGCCGTCCCCGATTCGTGGGTGGACGTGACTTCCATATCCGATCTGGCGGACGTCTGCATGGAGTTCCGCAACGGCGGGCGCGACATGCGCGTGGCGACCAAGTACCCCCGCATCATGCGCCGCCATCTGCTCGCCCACGGCGTCAACCACTTCACGCTGGTTCGCGCCGGCGGCGCGCTGGAGGCGGCGCCCGCCATGGGCTTCGCCGACATCATCGGCGACATATCCGAAAGCGGCACGACCATCAAAGAGAACCGTCTCAAGCCCATAGACGGCGGCACGGCGATGACCTCCGAAGCCTGCGTGGTGTCGCGCCGCATGGATCCGGAGCGCGACGCCCGCCGCATCGCAACCGCCCGCGTTCTGCTGGAGATGATGGAAGCGCGACTCCAAGCGCGCGGCTACGTCAGCGTCACCGCCAACATGAAGGCGGCGTCCGCCGAAAGCCTAGCCGACCGCCTGCTGAAATCCGCCGACATATCCGGCTTGCGGGGCCCTACCATCTCCGAAGTGTTCGCGCCGGACGAGCCGGGCTGGTACGCCGTCACCGTCGTCATCGAAGAGCGCCGGCTGATGGCGGCGGTGGACAGCCTGCGCGAAATCGGCGGCGTCAGCGTCACGGTGTCCAAGCCCGATTTCGTGTTTCAGTCCGCGTGCGAATCTTACGCGCGCCTCACGGCGTGAGCGGACGGGGAAGGGGAGCGCGCGAAAATGCCCAACTTGCCGGCGCACATACACCTAGCCGCCGCCGCCGCCGAGCGCCTGCGCCACCCGGACATCCAGGCGCATCTCGGCAGCTACTGGCTGGGGTCGACCTCGCCCGACATCCGCGCTCTCACCAAGCGCGCCCGCGCCGAGTACCACTTCGTGGAGCTGGATTTCGAGAACGTCGGAGACGGCGTCGCCAACATGTTCGCCGCCTACCCCGACCTGATGAACGCCGCCGAGCGCGACGCGCCCACCCGCGCCTTCATCGCCGGCTACATGACCCACCTGCTAGCGGACGAAACTTATATCGCGCGCGTGTTCCGTCCCTACTTCGGCGAAGGCGGCGCGTTCGCGGACGACGCCCAAGCGAAAGTCTGGGACCGAGCCCTTCAGATGGATATCGACCGCGCGGCTTGGGACGGCGCCCAGCGCCTTCTCGCCAGTTCCGAGATGGACGCCGACAGCGTAAGCGTCCAATTCCTGCCGCCCGAAGACTTGCGCCAATGGCGGGATTGGGTTCACCGCGTCGTCGAAACCGGCTTCTCTTGGGAGCGCCTGCGCTTCATGGCGCGCCGAATCGCCGGCGGGGACGAAAGCCATCCCGCCCATATGCGGGCGGAGCGCTTCATCGAATCGCCCCAAGAATCGCTAGACGCCCTATACGGACTTGTTCCGCGCGCGCGAGTCGAAGAGTTCCGCGCCGAGTGCATCGACACCATAGCGGACGCGATGAGAGGATACCTGTCATGAGGATGATACTAGGCGCGGACGCCGCCGAGCGCGAGTTGTCGCGCGGCAGGGGGCTTGACTTCGCGTCCGCCGAAACGACGTCCGACCGCGTCTTCGGCGAGCCGCTGACGGCGCTCGAGACCGTCGCCCGCATCGTCCGCGAAGTGCGCGCGGAGGGCGACGCCGCTATCCGCCGCATCGCCCTGTCTATAGAGGGAGCCGCGCCCGCGTCGCTCGAAGTCCCGCCGGACGCCGTGGAATCCGCCGCCGCCGCGCTTGATCCGCGCGTCGCGGACGCCCTAACGCTCGCCGCCGACCGAATCCGCCGCTACCACGAAGCCGCCATGCCGCGCGACTGGATGGACTTCGCCGCCGGCTACGGCGCGATGGTCAAGCCCTGCGAGCGCGCGGGCGTGTACGTCCCCGGCGGCTCCGCGCCATTGCCGTCCACCGCGCTGATGACCGCCATTCCCGCCCGCGTTGCCGGCGTGTCCGAAGTTTTCATGTGCGCCCCGCCCGCGAGCGACGGCAACGGCTTGCCCGACCCGATTACGCTGGCGGCGGCGAAAATCGCCGGCGTGGACAGGGTTTTCGCCATTGGCGGCGCGCAGGCGGTGGCGGCTATGGCTTACGGAACCGAAACCGTCCCCAAAGCCGACATCGTATGCGGGCCCGGCAACATATTCGTGACCCTCGCCAAAAAGCTGGTTTACGGCGACGTCGGAGTCGATGGGCTTTACGGGCCGACCGAGACGCTGATAATCGCGGACGCCGCCGCCAACCCCACGCTCTGCGCCGCCGACTTGCTCGCCCAAGCCGAACACGACCCGCTGGCGACGCCCGTCTTGGTCTGCCTTTCGCAGTCCCTAGCCGACCGCGTCGCGGACGAAGTGGAAGCCCGCCTGTCGCGCCTCAGCCGCCAATCCGTCGCGCGGGCGTCGGCGGACGAACGCGGAATCATCGCCGTCGTCGAAAACCTGAACGAAGCCGTCCGAATCGCCAACAGCTTCGCCCCGGAGCATATCTGCCTAGCCGTCGAAGACCCTTGGCGCTGGGTCGGCGAAATCCGCAACGCCGGAATCGTCTTCCTCGGCGAGTTTTCCCACGAAGTGCTAGGCGATTATGTGGCGGGCCCCAGCCACGTAATGCCCACATCCGGCGCCGCCCGATTCGGCTCCGGCGTGGGCGTCCACTCATTCCTGAAAACCATCCCCATAGTGGCGCTGGGCGACGACCGCTCGGCGGAATTGTCCGAAAGCGCCGCCCTGATAGCCCGCGCCGAAGGCTTGACCGCCCACGCCGAAGCCGCCGAAATAAGGCGCGAACTGCGCCGGTGATTTTTCCCCTCGCCATTCCCGTTCAGTCCACCGCGATTCCCGCGTTTCAACCCCGTCATTCCCGCGTTCCAACCCCGTCATTCCCGCGTTCTAACCCCGTCATTCCCGCGAAGGCGGGAATCCAGAGACTCCCAACAACGTCATCCTCGCGAAGGCGGGGATAAGACAGCCAACCGAAATCAAACTTGAACTGAAGCCAACGGATCCCCTCTCCCTTGATGGGCTTACTACACGACACTTTTTAGCGTCGTCTTTAATGCGGCAGGAAACGGCGATCCGCGCGCCGCGCCCGACTCGGAATCCAGACTGTGGATGAAAGCGTCCCGCCCCAGCGCGAACAGGCTCATCCGCATCGCGCGGGACGCGCCGCCGGCGACGGCTCTCATCGCCTTCGCCGACTTTCGCGCCGCCGTTCCCAGCAGCAGCATCGCCAGATACGCCACAGCCATCGCCAGCCAAAGCCTGTCGGCCCGCTCAGGCGTCCATACTCGACTTCTCTCCCATTCCCATCCCCCGCTTTTGCAATCCCTAAACATCAGCTCTATCCACATGCGAATCCCATAAGACCGCCCCTCCACTTCAGGGCAATTCGTCACCAAATGCCACGGCTCTTCGTGGTCGCAGTCCCAAACGCACTCCGCCCAGCACTCTATCCATCCCGCTTTCTTGAACGCTTTGCCCTTGATCCGCCAAGACTTCCCTAGCGTCTCGCGAACCTCGTCGAAAGGCGCGACCGCTCCGTTTTCCATCATCACGCGAACCTTCTTAGTCACCCGCATCAGGTAGAGCATGCCCAGATTCTCTATCGCCGCCAGCAGATTCGGAGAGTTGCCTATTCCCCTGTCGGCGACCACTATCGCCCGCCTGTCGCCGCCTACGCCGTCCCGGACATATCCGAGAAGCGCAGTTATCATCTCGACCAGTCCCATCGGCCACTCTTCCTGGCGGCAGCACATCCAGGCGACCGGCGCCGCCCGCCCCTGAACGGCGACCGCAACGACCATGGCTTTGAGCCTGTCGCGGAGGCTGGTTTCGTCGACGAGCAGAACGAGCGGCTCGTCTTTCGGGACGCGGGCGGCGACCCACGCGGACAACATTCTGAAGGCGTCGGCGCGGTCTATTTTGCCGTTCGCGACGAATCGCTGGAATCTCCGCTCGATTGTTGAGGGAATCCCAACGAACGGCAGGCTTTTGGCGACTAGGTTCAGGTTGCGCCGTTTGGTTTTGGCGATGCCGAAGCTGAAGGCGGCGAGCGTCTTGACGGTCGGCAGGCTAAGGCGCGGCATTTGGTTTCGGATTTCGTCGGTCCACTGGTACAATACGTCTTGTTGGCTCACGGAGCGCCTCCTGTTGGAGAGTTGGCGTCCCAATCATGGAGCGGCGAACTCCGTGAGTCAACTTTTTCTTAAACCATTCTCAAAAGTGTCGTGCAGCAAGCCCTTGATGGGAGAGGGCTAGGGTGAGGGTGACTGCGCCCCCAGGCGCAGTTTCGCCGACCGCAACATGCGCCCCCTATCAGCGCTTGATGGGATAAGGCAAGGGCGTCTGCGCCCCCAGGCGCAGTTTCGCCAACCAATCAACAAACCACCAGCGACCAGCGAGACCAAAGCCATGCCAAAACGCGCGAACGACCTGATTAGGCCGCATCTGGCGTCCGTCCAAACCTATCAGCCGGTGGATCCGCCGGAAGTCCTAGCCGAGCGCGCCGGGATTCCGCGCGAGTCCATCGTCAAGCTCAACGGAAACGAAAACCCTTACGGGCCGTCCCCGAAGGCGTCGGACGCCGTCTCGCGGGCGGAGCTGCACATCTACCCCGACCCGTTTCAGCGCAAACTGCGCGCGGCGCTGTCCGACTACGCCGGATTCCCCGCCGAGAACATCATCGCCGGCGCGGGCAGCGACGAGCTCATAGACCTGCTCTTCCGCCTGTTCATCGAGCCGGGCGACGCCATTCTCGACTGCGACCCCACTTTCGCCATGTATTCGTTCTGCGCGCGCGTGGCGGGCGGCGAGTTGCGGATGGTCGAGCGCGGCGAGCTGTTCGAGATAGACCTGCCCGCCGTCCGAGACGCCATAGACGAGCGAACCAAGATAGTCTTCATCAGCTCGCCCAACAACCCCACCGGCAACTTGGCGAGCGAAGCCGAAGTCCGCGCCCTGCTGGACACCGGGCTGATAGTTGTAATAGATGAAGCCTACTACGAATTCAGCGGCGAAACGGTCGCCCATCTGGTGGACGAATACGACAACCTAGCCGTCTTGCGGACGATGAGCAAGTGGGCGGGCCTCGCCGGCTTGCGAATCGGCTACGCCATCATGGACGGCGCTTTGGTTGACCACATCATGGACATCAAATCGCCCTACAACGTGAATGTCGCGGCGGAAGCGGCGGCACTGGCGTCTTTGGAAGACCGCGATTATCTGCTCGGCAACGTCGCCCGCATCGTCGCAGACCGCGCGCGTCTTTACGGCGCGCTGTCGGAAATCCCCGGCGTCAAGCCCTGGCCCTCCAGAGGCAACTACATTCTCTGCCAGATGGACGGCGGGGCGGATAGCGCCGCGCGGGTTTATGACGCCCTAGCCGCGCGGGGCGTGTTCGTCCGCAAATTCGGCTCCGCGCGCCTAGCCGACTGCTTCCGCGTCGCCATCGGAACCCCCGAAGAAAACGCCGCCTTCCTAGACGCCCTGCGAGAGGTCGCCCCATGACGCCGACATCGCCGCCGCCCAGAATCGCCCGCGCCGAGCGCGACACCGCCGAAACGCGAATCTCGCTGGAGCTGAACATCGACGGAACGGGCGAATACGACCTGAGCGCCGCCAACGGCATGTTCGAGCATCTGCTGGCGCAGCTGTCGCGCCACGGCCTAATCGACCTGCGCCTGCGCGCCGAGGGCGACACCGACGTGGGCTTGCATCACATCGTGGAGGACGTCGGCATCGTCTTGGGCAGGGCGCTGTCGGAGGCGGTCGGGGAGGGCGTCGGCATAACCCGCGCCGCCCACACGATTATGCCGCTGGACGAGACGCTCGTTCTCACGGCGGTCGACTTCGGCGGCAGGGGATACGCCGTCATAGACGCCGAAATCGGCGACAGCGACCTCGGCGGCTTGTCGGGCGACCTGGTGCGCCACTTCCTGGAATGGTTCGCGCGCGAGGGGCGTTTCAACCTGCACGTCCGCCTTCTCGCCGGCGTCAACAACCACCACAAAGCGGAGGCGATTTTCAAGAGCCTAGCCCGCTCCCTGCGAACCGCCCTAGAGCGCGACCCGCGCCGAGCGAGCGCCGTCCCCAGCACAAAGGGGACGATTAGCGGGTAGGGGGACGCCAACCCCTAGCCGCCCGCCGCCACCTCGAACCGATATTCCTCTATCACCGGGTTCGCCAGCAAGCGGTCGCACATCTCGGCGACTTGCGACTCGGCGTCCGCGGCGGACGCCGCGTCCAGCCGAATCTCCATGTACTTGCCGGCGCGGACGTCCGACACCGACTCGAAGCCCAGCTCCCGCAGTCCGCCGCGTATCGTCAGCCCCTGCGGGTCGTTCACGCTCGGCTTCAGCCGGATATAGACCTTCGCCAGAAACATGTCGCCGTCTCCGTTTTCGACTCTTTGAGAAATTTGCGAATTCCCCATTTCTAACCGCGTCCAACCTAAACCAAGCGCGAATCGCAGTCAACGAATCCCCTCTCCCTTGATGGGGGCGAGGGCGAGCCGCGCTTGCGCGCTGCTTTGCGTCGACCGCGAGCGCCGCTATCTCAGCGCTCGGTACTCCGGCGCCGCGGGCGAGCTTTCGTGGGCGGACGCGAAGGCGCGGATGCGCTCCTCATCGAACTCATCGAACTGGTCTATGAACGTCCACGCCGTCAGCGCTATCCGCGTGTCCATGTCCGGATAGGGCGCCATCAGCATCTTCGCGCCGCGCGACGTGCCTTCCTCGACCAGCGCCGACAGCTCCGCCACCAGGTCGTCGCAACCCTCCGGGCAGTTGTAATGGACGTTTATGTAGCCATGCTCTAGGTTGTGAATCAGAATCTCATCCTCGAGCGGCTCGTCGTGTATGCCCCACCGCGCCGGCGCGAGCGGTATGTCGTAGTGCCACCCCGAAGTGGCGGGCTTGGAGTTGTAGGCGGGATGGTCCTCGCCGGGAATCACATGCTCCCTGCCCAAGTCGGTCATTCTGATGCCCGGACCTTCGGGCGCGCCGCCGGAGAACAGCGAATCCAGCGGCAGGCTGGGGATGAACAGGGACGCGATGAGAGCGCCGGCGACGAGCGTCACGCCCACGCCTATCAGGTATCCGCGCAACCGCCTGCGCCGCGCCCGCCGAGCGCGCCGCGCCCGCCGTATCTGCGCCGGAGTAGGCCTAGCGTTAGTCTGTCGGGTAGGGGAGGATGCCATGTTCGTCAGTCCAGCCTGTCGCCTGTCAGTTTGCTGTACGCCTCGCGGTACCGCTCGACGGTCTTCGCCACCACGTCCTCCGGGAGCGCCGGCGCGGGCGGCTCGTGATCCCATCCCGCGCCGTCTAGCCAGTCGCGCACGAACTGCTTGTCGTAATTCGGCTGCGACTTGCCCGGCGCGTAGCCGTCCGCGTCCCAGAAGCGGCTCGAATCCGGCGTCAGCAACTCGTCTATGAGGATGAGCTCGCCGTCCACCGTCCCGAACTCCATCTTGGTGTCCGCGATGATGATGCCGCGCTCGCGGGCGTAATCGCGGGCGTATTCGTACACCGCGATTGTCGTGTCGCGCAGACGCTTCGCCATGTCCTCGCCGACCATCTCGACCACTTCTTCCCAGCTCATGTTCTCGTCGTGTCCGACTTCCGCCTTGGTTGTGGGCGTGAACAGCACTTCCGGGAACGGGTCGCCTTCGCGCATCCCCGCCGGCATGGGGTTGCCCTGCACGGTTCCCGCGCGGCGGTACTCCGACCAAGCCGAGCCGGTGATGAAGCCGCGAACGACGCACTCGACGTCTATGCGCTCCGCCCGCTTGACGACCATCGCGCGCCGGGCGACGTCCTCCGGGACGCCCGAATCGCCGCGCTCCGTCGCCATTTCAATGAGGTGGTTCGGGACGATGTGCGCCGTCTTGTCGAACCAGAACTTGGATATCCGGTTGAGAACGACGCCCTTTTCGGGGATTCCGGTGGGCAGAACCACGTCGAACGCGGATATGCGGTCGGTCGCCACCATCAGCAGCGAACCGCCGTCCGCCGCGTAAGTGTCGCGCACTTTCCCCCGGTAGAGCAGGTCGGGCAGGTTGGTTTCCAAAATCGCGGACATTTGACTCCATTCCAATGCTTGGTTTGTTGGTTTCGGTTAGGTCAGTTTGGCGGACGATTGCCGTTCGCGCGCGGGGATTGGTTTCTATTTAGCCCGCCGCGTTCAGCCCGGCGCGCTCGAAAATGTCGTCCACGAAGCGCGTGTAGTAGCCGTAGTCGAAGACGTCGTCCAACTCGGCGGCGCCCATGCGGGCGAGAACGTCCGGGTCGCGCTTAATCAGCTCGCGGAAGTCGGCGTCTTCGTCCCAAGTCCGCGCCGCGTTGGTTTGGACTGTCTTGTACGCTTCTTCTCGGCTCGCGCCCTTCTCGATTAGAGCGAGCATCAGGCGTTGCGAGAACAGCAGTCCCCGCGTGAGCTCCATGTTTTCCATCATCCGTTTGGGGTAAACCCTCATCCCCGCCAGGACGCCCGTGAACAGGTCGAGAATGTAGTCGAGCGCCATGCAGGCGTCCGGCAGTATCACGCGCTCGGCGGACGAGTGGCTAATGTCGCGCTCGCCCCACAGCGCCACGTTGTCGAGCGCGGTCACGGCGTGTCCGCGAATCAGGCGCGAAAGCCCGCAGACGCGCTCGCTCAACTCCGGGTTGCGCTTGTGCGGCATGGACGAAGACCCGGTTTGCCCTTCCGAGAACGGCTCCTCGACCTCGCGCGTCTCCGTCCGCTGCAAGCCGCGGATCTCCGTGGCGAACTTCTCCAGCGACGCTGCTACCACCGCCATCGCGGTTACGAACGCGGCATGCCGGTCGCGCTGGATCACCTGGTTGGACACCGGCGCGGGGGCGATTCCCAGCCGCCGGCACACGCTCGCTTCCACGCTCGGCGGAACGCTGGCATGCGTCCCGACCGGGCCGGATATTTTGCCGACGGCGATTTCGTCCCGCGCCCGCGCCAGACGCTTGCGGTTGCGCCGCATCTCATCCCACCAGAGCGCCAGCTTCAGCCCGAAGGTGACGGGTTCGGCGTGGACGCCGTGCGTGCGCCCCATCATCAGCGTATCCTTGTGTTCGCGGGCGCGGTTCGCCAACACCTCGATGCAGCGCGCGATTTCGCCGTCCAAGACGTCCGCCGCCTCCGCCAGCTGCAGGCTGGTGGCGGTGTCCCAGACGTCGCTGGTGGTCAGCCCCAGATGCAGCCACCTGCCTTCCGGTCCGATTCGCTCGGTGATGGAGCCGAGAAAGGCGGTCATGTCGTGCTTGGTGACGCGCAGAATCTCCGAAAGGCGCTCCATGTCGTAAGTCGCCCCGCGCAGCTTCCGCATGTCGTCCGGCGGGATGACGCCGGCTTCCGCCCACGCCTCGCAAGCCGCCAACTCGATGAGCAGCCACTTGTCATACTTGTTTTCGTCCGACCAGACCCGCTTCATGCCGGGCCTGGCGTATCGCTCTATCATGTATTCGTGTCCAATCCGTGTTTTGGTCGGAGTCGCCCGCGCGCTAGCCCGTTCCCACTAGGGGATAGGGGGATTCGCCGCTTGCGATTCTCACCTGTTTCGCAGCCCTTCGCGGTAGTCGTCATACGCCCGGCGCACGGCTTCGTGCTTGCCGCCGAGTATCTGGGCGGCGAGGAAGGCGGCGTTGCGCGCCCCCCATTCGCCGATGGCGACGCAGGCGACGGGTATTCCCGGCGGCATCTGCGCGATTGCGTAGAGGGCGTCTATGCCCTCAAGGTCGCTAGACGGAATCGGCACGCCGATGATGGGCAGGGTAGTCCAGGACGCCAAGACGCCCGGAAGCCCCGCCGAGCCGCCCGCGCCGGCGATGATAACATCGACGCCGCGCTCCCGCGCCGAAAGCCCGTACTCGCGCACGCGCTCAGGCGTCCGATGCGCGGACATGACTTCCACCTCATGCGCCACGCCAAGCTGATTCAAGACGTCGACCGTCGGCTGCATCGCCGGCCTGTCGGACGCGCTTCCCATTAGTACGCTTACTAGGGGCATGTGTTTCACCTCTTTGGGTTCGGGTTTGGTTGGTTCGTTCAGTTTATCGCCACGAATCGGATGGCGCGTATTCGTCCGCGCCGTTATTTTCGACAGTCCATTCGCCTTCTTCCCAAGCGTCGTTCGCGGCGTAGCGGCTGCGCGGGTGAGACTTCGCCCGGTAAGCGGCGGCGACGGCGCCATTCCTGCGCCGCCGCCCGCAAAACGGCGCCCGCGTGGTTGTTATTGTTAGGTAAGCGGGACGCGCGCCTTCATGCGCCCAGAATTCCATTCCGGAGCTTCTACGCGAAGCGGCGGCGTAGTCTTGGGCAACGACCACGCTGACCAGCCGCTCTATGGAATTTCCGAATTCGCGGTGAGATTCCATAAGCGCGCGAGTGGATTCCTCTAGTCGCTTCTCGGACCGCGCTCGCGCTACCACGAGCGCCGCCGCGACTGCGGCTAACCCAAGCGCAAGCAACCCGAAGATTGTTTCCATCATGGCGTTCTCCCTTGCTGATTCATCAAATGCTTAATGAAGTCATCTACGCGATTCGATTCGCGGCGATGCGATTCTAGGATTCTGTCGATGAGCGCCTGGTTCCTGACATTGGACCGCCATCCCTGCCAAAGGGAAAGGACGGATATGGCGAGAGAAATCACCGACACAATCAGGGCGGCAATTCCCACAAAATCCCCGGTTCCCATTAGGCGGTTCCCTCTATGTTTTCAATGTCTTTGCGGTTTTCGCCGATGGAGGCTATTTCAGCGTTGAAATCCGCCCAGTCGCTCTCGCTCAATTGGAAGAAAGCCTCGCGGACGTTCTCCGAGCCGTCATGCCAGACCACGCTCATCGCCAGAACGGGCGCTTTGACAACCTCGCCGTTTCTGATGCGAACGGGTCTTACATTCCATGCGCCGGTTGCGCTTATGAAATGCGGCGCTCCGCTTGTCGCCGTGACGTTTTTAGCCACTGCGATTTCGTAGTCCCGATTGAATGAGAGTATCGCTCTTATGGCGTCTTTCCTTTCGCCGTCAATTGAAACGGGGTCCGCCAAACTCAGCGCGGTCGCGGCGATTTGAGCGATGGCGCCGTCGGCTTCCAGATTGAGAACCGACGCGCGGTCGTAGATGTGATTGGCGAACCGCAACATGCGCGCGGCGACGTCTATTCCAAGGCCAAAACGCTCTGCCAGCGCCTGACTCTGAGATTCGGCGGCGAACCCGTCTTCGGAGTCGCCTATCTCGGATATGCCCAGCATGGTTCGCGCGGGCAACTCCAAGAACGTTCTCATGTCTCTGACAAACGCGGGCGAAGCCAGCATCCTGTCTGGGAACATGGGTTGACTTGTCATCTTGGATTCTCGCTCTCGTTTTTGTTCCAGTTTCAATTGTAACATTCCCGCCGCCCGTTTCGCCCGCTCTCGCTTCTCGGCGAACCGGCAACGCGCTCTAAACCCCCGCCGCTATATCGCTTCTATAGTAGGCGTTGGCGAACCGGATTTCGCGCGCCAGCTTGTACGCCTCTCGGCGCGCCTCTTCTATTGTATCGCCTCGCGCCGCCGCTGTTGCAACCCTGCCGCCGGCGGTTACGATTTTGCCGCCCTCGTCAATCCGCGCGCCGGCGTGGAATACGACGCGGTCGGCGGACAGGCGGGGGAGACCGCCAATATCAAACCCCGTTTCATAATCGGCGGGATAGCCCTCCGACGCCAAGACCACGCCGACCCAGGCGTCATCCGACCAGCGTATGGGGGGGATTTCCGCAAGCCTGCCTTCGGAAGTCGCCAGCGCGATTTCCGCGAAATCGGTTTCCAATCGCGGCAAGACAACCTGCGCCTCCGGATCTCCCAGACGGCAGTTGAACTCCAAAACTTTAGGCCCGTCGTTCGTCAGCATGATTCCCGCGTACAGGACGCCCCGAAACGGGCATCCCATCTCCGCCATGCGGCGCGCGGTGGGTTCGAGAATCTCGGCGCGGACGCGGGCTTCCAACTCGGCGCTCCAAAACGGCGGCGGGCTGAAGCTGCCCATGCCGCCGGTGTTCGGTCCGCTGTCGCCGTCCCCGATGCGCTTGTAATCGCATGCGGCGGCGGTTTCCGAGACGAAACAACCATCCACAAACGCAAAAACGCTGATTTCACGCCCCGTTATCCACTCTTCTACGAGAACCGTATCGCCCGCGGACCCGAACGCTCGGTTTTCAAGCATGGCGCGGAGCGCGCCTTCGGCGTCCGCGCGGGTCGGACACATGGCGACGCCCTTGCCGGCGGCGAGCCCGTCCGCTTTCACCACAAAGGGCGGCGCGGCGGTTCGAATGTGCGCCAGCGCCTCCGCGATGTCGCTGAACGCCCGCGCGCCCGGCGTCGGGACGCCGGCGGACGCCATCACCTCTTTGGCGAACGACTTGCTGGATTCGATCCGCGCCGCGGCGGCGGACGGACCGAAAACGCGCAAGCCCGCGTCCGCGAAACGGTCGGCGATTCCGGCGGCTAGCGGCGCTTCCGGGCCTACGATTGTCAGATCGACGCGCTCGGTTCGCGCCAATCTCAGCAACCCGTCCGCGTCTTCGGCGTCTATGTCGACGTTGATTCCCAACGCGGATGTGCCGGAATTGCCGGGCGCGACCACGATTTCGCGTTTCGGTTTGCTAGTAAACACGCGCCACGCGATGGCGTGTTCCCGCGCGCCGTTGCCGACTATCAAGACTTTCATATCGCCCAAAACGCCGCTACTCCCACTCTATCGTCCCCGGCGGTTTGCTGGTTATGTCATAGACCACGCGGTTGACGCCCGGCACTTCGTTCGCGATGCGGCTGGACATTCGCGCCAGAACTTCGTAAGGAATCCGCGCCCAGTCCGCCGTCATCGCGTCGTCGCTGGTCACGGCGCGGATGGCGACGACGTCCCCGTAAGTCCGAAAATCGCCGGTGACTCCGACCGAGCGCGACCCGGTGAGCGCCGCGAAGCACTGCCACAACTCGCGGTAAAGCCCGCTATTTTCCACTTCCTCCATGACGATGCGGTCCGCCGCCCGCAACGTTTCAAGCGCGGAATGAGTGACCTCGCCGATTATACGAATCGCCAGTCCCGGCCCGGGGAACGGCTGGCGAAAGACGACGCTCTCCGGCAACCCCAGCTCCAAGCCCGCCTCGCGCGCTTCGTCCTTGAACAGGTACTTGAGCGGCTCCACCAACTCCATCCGCATGCGCTCCGGCAAGCCGCCCACATTGTGATGCGACTTGATTTTGGCGGATATGCCGCCGTCATCGCCCGGCGCCTGGCTTTCTATGACGTCCGGGTAGAGCGTCCCCTGTCCGAGAAAATCAATCCGCCCCAGCCGCGCGGCTTCTTCTTCGAACACCGCTATGAACTCCGCGCCGATTGTCTTGCGCTTGGTCTCCGGGTCGGTCACGCCCTTGAGCGCGGACAGGAAGCGCTCGGATGCGTCCACATATTTCAGCCGCATGGACATTTGGCGCTCGAACGTCTCGCGGACGCTCTCGGCTTCTCGGTGTCGGAGCAAGCCGTTGTTCACGAAAACGCATGTCAACCTGTCGCCGATTGCGCGGTGGATGAGCGACGCCGCGACCGCCGAATCCACGCCGCCGGACAGGGCGCAAATCACGTTGCCGCCGCCCACTTGCCGGCGTATGGACTCCACCGACTCGGCGACGAAATTGCCGGGCGTCCAATCGCCGGAGCATCCGCACACGTCCATGAGGAAGTTGCGGATGACGCGCTCGCCCTCGTCCGTGTGGACGACTTCCGGGTGAAACTGGATTCCGAACCGCCGTCCCGCCTTGTCGCCGAGCGCGGCGATGGGCGAGTTGTCCGTGCTTGCCAGCGCGGAGAAGCCCGGCGGAAGTTCGGCGATGTGGTCGGCGTGGCTCATCCAAACGCCGGTCGGGGAGGGGATTCCCCGAAAGATGGGCGAATCCGCGTCCGCGAGGTTCAGCGCGGCGTGGCCGTATTCCTTGCGCGACGCCGGCGCGACTGTTCCGCCGAGCTGGTGAACCATCGCCTGCATCCCGTAGCAGATTCCGAGAACGGGGACGCCGGCGTCGAAAACCCAATCCGGCGCGAGCGGCGCGCCGCCTTCATAGACGCTCGCCGGCCCGCCGGAGAGTATGACGCCGCGCGGGTTGAGTCGCGCGACCGCCTCCCAAGCCGCGGACGGCGGGACGAGCTCGCAATAGACGTTCGCCTCCCGCACCCTGCGCGCGATTAGGCGCGAGTACTGCGAGCCGAAGTCTATGATGATTACGGTCTCTCTGGCAGAGGGGGAAGATTGCGCCTGCGTTCTCATCCGCGCGCCTTCTCGCTTTTCACCCGCCGCGCGTCCGATTCTCGGCGGCTTTCGGCAAAGCGGGGATGCGGGCTAATACGGTCGGAATCTAGGTTAGCCAATCCGCCGCGCGCGGGTCAAGCAAAACCGCCGCGCGCCCTTCGCCGCCATACGCGCGTTTTTACGCGGACTTCAATCCATTTCATTCAATTATTATTCATAATAGCCGTTTTGGTTAGCTGTAAAACACTCTTTTGGACGCGCGGAACGCCTCCGGACAAGACAACGCGCGCGACCGGCGACCGGGTGGAAATGCCGCCCATCATTCTGTACACTAGAAACGCGGAGGCTTGAAAGAAGATGATAACCGACATCGCCGCAGTGGAAGAGATGCTGGAAGTTCTGGACGCCAACCCCAACTTGTTGGAAGCGTTGCGCGCCCGCATACTCACGCGCGAGCTCTTGGAATTGCCGCAAGCGGTGGCGGAGTTGTCCGCGTCCCAAATACGGCTAGAGACCACGCTTCGGGAGTTCATGAAAGCCACGAACGCCCGGCTCGATTCGCTGGAGACCACGCTTCGGGAGTTCATGGAAGCCACGAACGCCCGGTTCGTTTCGCTGGAGACCACGCTCCGAGAGTTCATGGAAGCCACTAAGGCGTTCATGGAAGCCGCGAACACCCGGCTTGCCAAACTGGAGAGCAACGTAGTTGAGATCAAGCGCGACTTCAGCGTCATCAAGGGCAGGCACGTTGAGATGGACCTGCAGGGGAAAATCCACGGCATGCTTGGGATCCGCCGCCTGAACCGCGCCCAAGTCGTTCGGGCGGGCTACCCGGCGGTGGCGTTGCCCGCGTTCTGCGAAGATATGTACAACGCTCTGGAAACCGGACTGGTCACGGATGAGCAGTACGGTCGCGTCATGGACACCGACCTAATCGCCAGGGCGCGGCGGCGCGGGTTTGACGATTACGTCTACGTCGCCGTCGAAGCGTCCTACCAGTTGGACAAAGACGACGTCGACAGAGTAGATCGAACCGCGCGGACGCTCGCGGCGGTGTTCCCGAAAGCGGAAATCATCGCTATGGTCTATGGGGTCGAAACTTCGGGCGACGTCATGTTTCACGCCGAATCGAAAGGCATCGAGACGCTGTTGGGACGCTCTTCTTAGGGCAGACCCGCTCATCTGCGATTGGAGAAACACCCTTCGGGAGTTCATGGAATCCACGAACGCGCGGTTCGACTTGATAACCCAGGACATCGCATCCATGAAAGGCAGGCATGTCGAGATGGACCTTCAGCGCAAAATCTACGGCATGCTCGGCAGCATGCGGCTGGGCCACTTCAGAATCGTTTTGGCGTCGTACCCGATGTCGGTGAACCATGAGTTCTGCGACAATGTGTACGACTCGTTGGAAAACGGCGGCATAACCGACGAGCAGTACGGGCGAGTCATGAGCGCCGACGTGATAGCCAAAGCCCGCCGGCGCGGGTTCGCTGAATCGGTTTACATAGCCGTCGAAGCGTCGAATCGCCTGGACAGAGGCGACTCCGACAGGGCGGAGGCGACCAAGCGCGCGCTGGAGACGGTATTCCCGCAATCCGAAGTCCGCGCGATGGTTTACGGCGTCGAAATCTCGGACGCCGACAGGCTTCACGCCGAATCCAACGGCGTAGAGGTTTTGTTGGAGCGCTTCTAACCCTGGCGTTCGCGCGGATTCTGAACCGCCACGCGCGGCGAAACTCCACAACCGAGCGCTGGTTGCGCTATAATTGCGGCGAAGTTTACGCATACTCGCCCAACCGAAGGGGGATAGCGCGTGTCTAACGGCGAATCACAAGATGGCATCCTGTCGCCCTCCGCGGCGCGCGCCGTGGAAGTTTTGCGGAATGGCGGCGCGGTTGCCGCGCCCACCGATACGCTGTACGGGGTTCTGGCGAACGCGCTTGATGAACGCGCCGTCCGCAAGGTGTTCGCCGTCAAGATGCGCGAAGCCGGCAGCCCGTTGCCGATTTTCGTGTCCGAAACCGCGGATCTTGCCAAATACGGGCGCGGCGTTCCCGAAATCGCCTACGACCTGGCGGCGGCTTTCTGGCCCGGCAAGCTCACAATCGTCGTTCCCAAATCCGACCTCATCCCCGAAGTGGTGTCCGGCGGCTTGGATACGGTTGGCATGCGGATTCCCGACCACGCCGTCCCGCGCGAGTTGGTCGCCGCGCTCGGCGCGCCCGTGACGGCGACCAGCGCCAACCTGAGCGGAACGGCGGGGCTGGCTTCCGCCGCCGATGTCGTCCGCGAGCTGGGCGCGCGGGTGGACATGGTACTCGACGGCGGCGACCTCGCCCCGTCCGCCGCCTCCACAGTCGTGGACGCCACCGCCAGCCCGCTGAAAATCCTACGCGCCGGCGCGGTCGCCCCGGAGACCATCAAGCGAATGACAGGCGCGGCGGTGGATGTGTAGAATCTTACCGGCGAAAGCCAAATCCGAAACCCCCTTCCTTATATAAGGAAGGCGCGCGGGCGAACCCCGATTCCGATGACTCTAAACGAATACAGCCGAATGGTGGACGGCGCTCTGCGGCGCGTGGTGTCCGGTCGCGCTCTGCCGCTGTACGCCATGATGGAGCATCATCTTGGCTGGGGCGCGGATGGCGAGCCGAGCGCGCCGCCGCCCACTCGTCCGCTGGGCGCGGCTTGCGTCGGCGTCTGCCTATCGCTCGGCGGGGACGCCGAGGACGCCCTGCCGGTCGCCGCCTCCATCGAGCTGGCGCGGAACTTCTGCGAGATTCACGACGACGTCCAAAGCGGCAAAATCAGCCGCGACGGGCGCGACGCCGTCTGGTGGCGCTGGGGCCCCGCGCAGGCGATAAACGTCGGCGACGGGATGCACGCGCTGGCGCGGCTGGCGCTGTTCGGGCTTTTGGACGCCGGATTCGACTCCGCCGACGTCTTCGAGGCGGTGCGCCTGCTCGATCAAGCCAGCCTAGCCGCCTGCGAGGGGCGGTTTCTTGATTTGGAAGCGCAGGAACGCCTCGATATGACGGCGGCTTCTTATATAAGGATGGCGGACGCCAAGACCGGCTCGCTCTACGCTTGCGCCATGCAGTTCGGCGCGCTCGCCGCCGGCGCGGATTGCGCGGCGCGAACCGATTTCGCCAACCGGGGGCGCGAGCTGGGAACGGCGATTCAGATACTAGACGACTTGCGCCAACTGTCCGCCGAACCGAGCGCCGCGCCATCCGACGACGTCCTGAACAAGAAGAAGCTCTACCCCGTCGTTCTCGCCTTCGAAATGGCGACGCCGTCCCAGCGGCGGCAACTTGGCGACTACTACTTCAAGCGCGTCTTGGAGCCGTCCGACCTGCGCGGACTGGCGGACGCCATAGGCGAAACCGGCGCGGCGGACAGGGCGGAGCGCGAAGCGGCGGCGATGCTTGAAAAGGCGCTAGACGGCGTCGATTGCGGCGAGTTGAACAACCTGATTCTCGAAATCGCGGGGATGCCACATCATGCCGCGCAAACTTAGCGTCCGCGACATGAGCCCGCCGCACGGCGCGCGCGTCTTGGTCAGGGCGGATTACAACGTCCCCATGTCCGCCGGCGGGCGCGTATCGGACGACAGCCGCATCGCCGCGTCGTTGCCGACTGTTCGCTACCTGCGCGAGCGCGGTTGCCGCGTCATATTGTGTTCGCACTTCGGCAGACCGGGGGGCGTTCGGGACGAATCCCAAACCCTAGCGCCCGTCGCGCGGCGGCTGTCCGAGATTCTGGGCCTGGGCGGCGACGGCGTCCGTTTCGTCCGCGACTGCGTTGGGGACGAAACCGAATCCGCGCTCGCCGAAATGTCGCCCGGCGATGTCGCGCTTCTTGAAAACCTGCGCTTTCACCCCGGCGAGGAATCCGACGACCCCGTTTTCGCCTCGGCGTTGGCGCGGATTGCGGATTATTATGTCAACGACGGCTTCGGCGCGGCGCATCGGCGGCACGCCTCCACAGTCGGCGTCGCCCGAATCCTGCCGGCGGCGGCGGGGTTGCTGATGGAGCGCGAAATCGATGCGCTGAATCGCGTCGCCGAAAACCCGCGCCGTCCGCATGCCGTAATCATCGGCGGCGCGAAGGTTGCGGACAAGACGGCGATCATCGAAAACCTGCGCGGCAAGGTGGACGCGCTCCTGATTGGCGGCGGCATGGCGGCGGCGTTTCTGCGCGCGGCGGGCAGGATTCCGCCGGCGAACGGCGCGGACGCCGACAGGGAAGCGGAGCTCGCAGAGCGCATCCTGTCCCAAGCGGCGGACGGCGCTTTCACGGTCGCCCTTCCGTCGGACGCCACAATCGCCGAATCGTTCGCGGAAGACGCGCCCGCGTCCACATTGCCTGTCGCCCAAATCCCGCGCGGCGCTCTCATCATGGACATAGGTCCCCGGACGGTAGGGGAGTACGGCGCGGCGCTGGCGGCGGCGCGAACGGCGGTGTGGAACGGCCCGATGGGCGTTTTCGAGTGGCGGCGGTTCGCCGGCGGCACGCGCGGAATCGCCCAGCGTCTCGCCTCGCTCGATTCCGCCTATACCGTCTGCGGCGGCGGCTCCACCGCGGACGCCGTTCGGTCGCTCGGTTTAGCCGACCGCTTCTCCCACGTATCCACCGGCGGCGGCGCGGCGCTTGAATACCTAGAGGGCAGGGAACTACCCGGCATCGCCGCCTTGCCCAACGCCTAGCGCGAATACGAACGAACGGCTTTTCGCATGATAGACTTCCCATTCCTAACCGACATATGCCGGCGGACGGATTCCAAAATCATCCTGCTGGTCGCGGACGGTCTCGGCGGCTTGCCGCATCCCGCGACCGGCAAGACAGAGCTGGAGACGGCGCGGACTCCGAATCTGGACGCGCTGGCGTCCCGAAGCGCCTGCGGCGTGACGCTTCCCGTCGCCCCCGGCGTCACTCCGGGCAGCGGCCCCGGCCATCTCGCGCTGTTCGGATACGACCCGCTGAAGTACGTCATCGGCAGGGGAGCGTTGGAAGCGCTCGGCGTCGGCGTGGAGTTGGGCGAAAACGATGTCGCCATCCGATGCAACTTCTGCGACGTGGACGGGCGCGGACTGCTGATCGACCGCCGAGCGGGGCGCATACCCACATCCGAATCCGCGCCGCTAGTTGATATGCTGGCGCAAGTGGAAATCCCCGGCGTGGAAACCGTCGTCCGGCAGGTTCGGGATTATCGTTTCGTGGTCGTATTCAGGGGCGAAGGGCTGGGCGCGGACGTGTCGGATACCGACCCGCAGAGAGCGGGCGCGAAGCCGCTGGAGCCGGATGCGAGAACGCCCGAATCATCCAAGACGGCGGCGGCGGCGCGGCGATTCATCCAATCCGCCCGCGATTCGCTCGGAGGGAGGCGCTCCGCCAACATGATTCTGATGCGCGGATTCGCCAAGCGCCCGAACTGGCAACGATTCGACGACGCCTACAAACTGACGCCCGGCGCGGTCGCCGCCTATCCCATGTACCGGGGATTGGCGAACCTAGTGGGCATGAAAGTCGTCCCCGTTCCCATCGGATCGGATTTCGACGCCGAGTTGGACGCCGCGGAATCCAACCTAGACGCCCATGATTTCATCTTCCTCCACTACAAGCCGGCGGACGCGGCGGGGGAGGACGGCGATTTCGACGCCAAAGTCGCCGCGCTGGAGTACTTGGACGAGCGAATCCCCCGCCTGCTGAACATGGGCGCGGACGTTCTGGCGGTCGCCGGCGACCACTCGACCCCCGCGACGCTCGGTGCGCACAGCTGGCATCCCGTCCCGCTGATGATAAGCGCCGAATCCACCAAGCGGCTGGGTTCGTCCGAATTCGGCGAAACCGCCTGCCGCACCGGATACTTGGGGCGGATGCCGGCGACCGCCGTGATGCTCCAACTAATGGCGCATGCCGGCAAACTAGACAAATTCGGCGCGTGATTCGCGCTCGAAAACGCATCAAACGCATATCCAAACCCGAAAGTGAGAGATATAAAGATATGCCGCAATCAATAATAGTCGGAAACTGGAAGATGAATGGCTCTTTGGGGGCCGCGAAAGCCCTTTGCGGGGACATTCGGGGGCGTTTGGAGGGCGAAAACGGCGTCCAGACCGTGATCTGCCCGCCATTCGTATATCTCGAAACGGCGTCCAAAGCCCTGAAAGGCTCGAAAATCGCCGTAGGCGCGCAAAACTTGCACCCCGATACCAACGGGGCATACACAGGCGAAATTTCGCCTGAAATGGCGCGTGAATTCGCCGATTTCGTCGTGGTCGGCCACTCCGAACGGCGCGAGGCTTTCGGCGAGACGGACGATTTCATCCGCCGAAAAGTCGCCGCCGCTCGGCGCGCAGGGCTGAAGCCGATACTCTGCGTCGGCGAATCGCTCGAAACGCGCAGGGCGGGCAGGGCGCACGAAGCGACCACAGCGCAACTGCTCGCGGGCGTCGCCGATCTCGAAAACCCGTCGGATTTGATAGTGGCGTATGAACCCGTCTGGGCAATCGGAACGGGGGAATCGGCGACGCCGGAAATCGCCCAGAGCGTCATGGCGAATCTCCGCCGCGCGCTCGTTTCGCGCTTCGGAAAATCCGCCGCCGACCAAACGCCGATGCTATACGGCGGCAGCGTGAACGCCGACAGCGTCGCCGACCTGATTCGCCAACCCGACATAAACGGCGCCCTAGTCGGCGGCGCGAGCCTGTCAGTCGAAACCTTCGCCCCCATAGTCGAACGGGCGGCGCGCGTGTGATGGACGCGGGGACGCCGCGCTCCGGCGAAAGGGCGGGGGAGCGGTTTGCGGACGGCGCGAGCGGACGCCGTCCTCGCCTTCTCGCGATAGTAGGTCCCACAGCCGCCGGCAAGACCGAGATGGCGATGCGCCTCGCCGAGCGGACGCCGATAGAGGTCGTGAGCGCGGACAGCCGGCAAGTCTATCGGCGCATGGACATCGGCTCCGCCAAGCCGACGCGGGCGCAACTTGAGCGCGTTCGCCATCATCTCATCGACATCATCGAGCCGGACGAATCGTTTAGCCTTGGGCAGTTCGCTCTTATGGCTAAACAAGCAATCCAAAACGCAAATACGGCGGAAAACCTGCCGGTTATGGCGGGCGGAACGGGGCAATACGCCATGTCCGTCTTAGAAGGATGGAACGTTCCGAGCGTGGAAGCCGACCCGAATCTGCGGCGCAAGCTGGAAAATCTGCTGATTTCGGACGGTTTGGACGCGCTGGCGGATCGTCTCGCCGCCTTGGATCCGCGCGCGCTTCAGACTGTGGACGCGCGCAACCCGCGCCGCCTCATCAGGGCAATCGAGCGGGCGAGCGCCGGATACCGGACAGGCAACCGCCCGCGACAGACGCCGCCGCCGTTCGATTCTCTAACGATAGGGCTTCACATGGAGCGCCCGGAACTGTACCGCAGAATTGACGACCGGGTCGAGCGCATGGTCGCCGCTGGCTTCGTTGAAGAAGTGGAGTCGCTTCTCGCCGCCGGCTATGATGTGGACTTGCCGTCCATGTCGGGAATCGGATACCGCGAGATGGCGGAGCATCTGCGCGGGGACGCGGACTTGGACGACGCCATTCGCAGAACGCAGTTCAGGACGCATCGCTACGCCCGAAATCAGTATAATTGGTTCAAGCGAGACGACCGCCGAATCCGCTGGTTCGACGCCGCCCGCATGGAAGACGGCATAGACGCCGCCCTAAAGTGGATTGGCGCTTGACGACGGCGCGGCGGACAATCGGAATTCGCGGGGTTCCACCACGCAAGAATTGAGAAAGAGGGAGCGAGAGATGAAGTTCGCCAAACTGCACGGCGCGGGCAATGACTACATTTACATGGACGCTAGGGGAGTGGAGCGCGACGACTGGGGCGAAGTCGCCCAGGCGGTCAGCGACCGGCACTTCGGCATCGGCGCGGACGGGCTGATTCTGCTCCGCGAACCCGCTCTGGGGGACGCCCGGATGCAAATGTTCAACGCCGACGGCTCCGAAGGGATGATGTGCGGCAACGGAATCCGCTGCTTTGTGCGTTTCGGTTTGGGTAGAAACGCACTCGAACAGGGCAGGGAGTCGTTCGAAATCGAGACGGCGTCCGGAACCCTGCAAGTCCGCCCGATTTGGCGCGGCGGCGAGATGAGCGGGGCGTCCGTGAGCATGGGAGCGCCGATTCTCACACCGCCGGACATTCCCGCCGTCGCCCCGGAGGGCGCGAAACGGCTGCTGAACCACCCGATTGCCGTGGAAGGCGCGGAGTTCCCGATAACCTGCGTCTCCATGGGCAACCCGCACGCCGTCCACTTCCTCGAAAGCCCTATCGAGGATTACCCCTTGACGACCGTGGGGCCGCTGGTCGAGCGCCACCCCATGTTTCCCGACCGCGTGAATTACGAAATAGTCAACGTTCTGGCGCGCGACCGCATCAGGGTAAGGGTCTGGGAGCGAGGTTCGGGCATCACGCTCGCATGCGGAACCGGCGCCTGCGCCGCCGCAGTCGCCGGAAGGCTTAACGGCTTTCTCGACGACAGCGTTACCGTCGAGCTCCCCGGCGGCGAGTTGCGCGTTCATTGGAACGGCGAGGGCGAGGTGATTCTCGAGGGCCCCGTCGCCCATGTTTTCGATGGGGAATGGGGCGGCTAAACGCTCCAAAATCCCTTAGACACGGGCGTTTTTGGTATAAGTTAGCTCTATGTTTAGACGCCTTGATCGCCCTCTCCGTCCAGCGAAGGCGGTCTAGGTTCCGGTGCGTTCAGCCGGGTGCAGTCGTACGCGCTCGGCGAGTAAAACCGCATAATTCTACATAAAACAGCCAAATGTCGGGCTAAACAACCGTGAAACCGCCTGGTTTTATGTAGAATACACACTGTCGGCTCAGCCTGGTTTCATGGACGCTGGGGCGCGTCTGCCAAAGAATCCATATTTTTGGTTTATGTTAGCCACTATTATGACCCATTCCGGGCGCGATTCAACGACTGCCGCGTCGTTTTCGTCCGTGAAGCCGAAAGCGGGGCGCGATTGGGGCATGTCGGCGTTCCCTGAGCGCGCGCCAAACGGATTTTCGGGCGCGTTTTAGGGCAGTATTCATTCAAGCGCGGCTAATCATTTAACCGGCTAACGTCTGAAAATCCAAGAAACTCGTCTTTACCTCGCGCGCGTATTGGCTTAACATATAGGCGACCGGTCAACAATCGCTTGGGAGCAGACAGACATGAATTTCGCGAGCCGCGTGCAGAAGATACCTCCGTATCTGTTCGTTGAGATTAGCCGCAAGATAGCCCGAAAGCGGGCGGATGGCATAGAAGTCATCTCGTTCGGAATCGGCGACCCGGACTTGGAGACGCCCGCGCCGGTCGTAAACGTTCTTCGGGAGACGGCATGGGACGCGCCGAACCACCGCTACCCGGAGTCGGAAGGGTTGCAGGAGTTCCGAAAGGCGACGGCGGACTGGTACCAGCGGCGCTTCGGCGTCTCGCTAAACCCGGATTCGGAAGTCATCTCCCTCATCGGCGCGAAAGAGGGGATAGGCCACGCCGCGCTGTGCTTCATCGAGCCGGGCGACATCGCGCTGGTGCCGGACCCCGGCTATCCGGTGTACTCGGTCGGGACATGGTTCGCGGGCGGGGATTGCCACTGGATGCCGCTGTCCGAAGAAAACGGCTGGCTGCCGGATTTGGACGCCATCCCCGAAGACGTCGCGCGCAAGGCAAAAGTCATGTGGCTTAATTATCCGAACAACCCCACCGGCGCGATAGCCGACATGGGCTACTTCGAGCGCGTGGTCGAGTTCGCCAAAGCGCATGAAATCGCCGTCATGCACGACGCCTGCTATACGGACGTGACCTTCGACGGCTACCGGCATCCGTCGTTTCTGCAAGCGCGCGGCGCGATGGACGTGGGGGTGGAGTTCCACTCGCTCTCCAAAACCTACAACATGACCGGCTGGCGGCTGGGCATGGCGGTGGGCAACTCCGAGATGATAAACGCGCTGCTGATAGTCAAATCGAACCTTGATTCGGGCGTCCCGCAGGCGATTCAGCACATGGGAATCGAGGCGCTGAACACGTCCGACGACTGGATAGACGAGCGCAACGCCGTCTATCAGGCGCGGCGCGACAAAGTTCTGGCGGCGCTGGCGGACATCGGGCTTGAGGTCGACCCGCCCAAGGCGAGCCTGTACGTCTGGGCGCGCGTCCCCGAAGGCTTCACCAGCGGCGGCTTCGCCGAAGAGCTGCTCGACAAATGCGACATCGTGGTCACCCCCGGCGCGGGCTACGGCGCCTATGGCGAGGGCTACATCCGATTCTCGCTCACCATTCAGGACGACCTTTTGGAAGAAGGGCTGAAGCGGCTGGAGAGCTGGAGCGACTCGCGTTAGAGTTGAGCGAAAAGGAGCTAATCAAATCGCAAAGAGACTACAAAACACCCGAAAAAAGAGCGAACGCGCGGTTTTGGTCAGCGTCGCGCCCAAGCGCGGGCGGCAGTTGTGGACGCAAAACGACTCGCTGGACGAGCTCGCGGAGCTCGCGCGAACGGCGGGCGCGAGCGTCGTCAAGCGCGTATCGCAGCGCGTGGAGCGCCCGACGCAGACCTACCTCGGCAAGGGCAAGCTGGAAGAGCTGAAGACCATGTGCGAAGGGCTGAACGCCGAGACGGTGATCTGCGACGACGAGCTGACGCCCACTCAGCAGCGCAACCTTGAAAACGCGCTCGGCGGGCGCAAAGTGATAGACCGCGCCGCGCTGATCCTGGACGTGTTCGCGTCGCGGGCGCGGACGCGCGAGGGGCGGCTGCAGGTCGAGCTCGCCCAGCACGAATATCTGTTGCCGCGACTGGCGGGGCAGTGGACGCATCTCGAACGGCTCGGCGGCGGCATCGGCACGCGCGGGCCGGGCGAGACGCAGATCGAGACCGACAGGCGTCTGGCGCGCGAGCGCATCCGCCGGCTCAAGAAGGAACTGGAGGGCGTCCGCAACCATCGCGGCCTGCGCCGCGCTCGGCGCGCCTCCGGCGACGTCCCGGTCGTCTCGCTGGTCGGATACACCAACGCCGGCAAAAGCACGTTGCTCAACCGCCTCACCCGCGCGGGCGTGAGGGCGGAGAACCTCATGTTTTCGACGCTCGACCCGGTGACGCGGCGAATCCGCCTGCCGTCGGGACGCCCGGCGTTGCTCACCGACACTGTGGGCTTCATCCACAAACTGCCGCCCGCGCTGGTCGCCGCCTTCCGCGCCACGCTTGAGGAAATCGCCGAGGCGTCGCTGATTCTGCATGTCGTGGACGCCGCCCATAAAAACGCGCCTGAGCGGATTGCGGTCGTGGACGCGATTTTGGATGAGATAGGACTTGGCGACATTCCGACGCTGACGGCGCTGAACAAGTCCGACCTGCCGGCGGAGTCCGAGACGCCGGACGCGGCAAGCCGCTTCGCCGCCGGCGTCCCATCATCATCGGAGGGCGTCGCGCTCTCGGCGCTTACCGGCGAAGGGGTGGACGCGTTGCTGTCGGAGATAGACGCCGCGTTGCCGTCGGCATACAGCGCGCCGGCGGCGGTCTAGCGCGCGGCGCGAGGCGAGCGAGGGCATGCGCGACGTGGCGCGGGCGACGGGATTGGGCGGTCGCATGTCGCAACGCGCGTCTTCTCGCGAACGCGGACTCGGCTCCGTCCCCCCAAAAGCGAGGCAGGGGAGAAAAGAGGCGCTTGGCGGGCGTCCGGAGAGGCGAAATCGTTGGTTCGCACTATAAAAGTTATGTAAATTACGGAAGCGGGATAATCCAAGCCGCCCATTTCCGTTTTACATAAAAGGCGTCAATTGGCGCCGGGCGCGAAAACCATCCAATATCCAGAGCGAGAAGGTTGCGAACCAACCGGGACGGCCAGATGACCGATTTCGCCGCGCGTAGCATGTCCGAACTCATCCGAACCGAATCGCCGGCGGCGCCCTCTCTCATCATCATCCCACGCTAACTTTGATTACGCCGGTTTGGATGAGCGCGGGCATGAGTACGGAAAACAGCGCCGCGCCCTCGGCGCGCTCAACGGACGCGACGCTTTCGCCGGCGAGGTCTTGGAAAGACGCGGACGCCGCCGCGCCGTCGGCGTCGCGGATTACGACCGTTCGGTTTCCCAGCCGTCCCAGCGTCGCGCCGAGCGACGCCCAAGCCCGCGCCGAGCGCCGAGCGGAGTCGCCCGCCGACTCGCCGTCCGAAAACGCGGCGGCGGTCGGCGGAAAGACGAACACGCATCCCCGCGCGGATTCGAGCGCGGCGAGCAGATCGCCCGGAACCAGCTCCGCGCCGTCCGGGTCGAGCGTCGCCGAAGCCGCCTCCACGCCCAACCCGCGCGCGACGGCGAGCGCGGCTTCGCCGGCGGGGTCGCCTGGCGCGGACGCCACCAGCAGGGTTTTCGGTCGGTCGTCCCCGTTGCGGACGTCGTCGTCTCCGACGCCGTCGCTTTCGGAATGTCCGCGCCGCCGGTCGGAGTCGGCGGGCGCGGAAGGCGGCGGCGATTCTTCGTCTTCGGACGTCGCGGACAACTCCGACGCCCCCGACGCCCTCCCATCCGCGCGCTCCGTTCGCGCCACAACCAGCGCGCCCGCCCGCTCCTCGATGATTCCCGCGAACAGCCCGTTGCGCTTGACCATTCCCAGACATTCCTCCGCCAGCCGCTCGTCCACGCCCAGCTGCCGGGTGAGCGCGTTCATGGCGTACACGTCGCCGGGCATGGCTTTGCCGGCATACGCCGCGTAGAACTTTCGGAACACCTCCGGCGCGAGCGCGGCTTCGCGGATGGATTCGGCGCGCTCTTCCGGGCTCGCCGGCGCGGTCAGGCGCTCGCCCAGCTCGGTCAGCTCTATCGTCGCGTCCGTATGCGCGCCCAGCGTCAGCCCGTACATCGCGGACGATTTGAGCTTCTGCACGAACAGGCTGCTCTTGACCGACGTTCCGACGGACTCGGCGAGCATGGCGGTTTCGACGGGGTTGCCGCCGTTGTCGTCCTGAATTTTCCGCGATATGGGGAGCGCGTCTTGCAGCGACTGGGTGGGATACGGGCGGTTGAGTCTCGTTCGTCTCGCCATTTCATTCATCTCCGATGGCACTTTCGGACGCGGGCGCGCGTCTTTTCTGAAATACGCGCTCGGCGATTTGGAGCATGTCCATATTTAAGATAGCGCCAATGAGTGAGTAGCGCAACATGTTTTCAGAGATTTCAGAAATGTTTTCGGAAGAATATCGGCATGGCGAACCGCGGGTCGCTCTCGCCGGCTCGTCGTTCTTCCCGCGTCCGAACGGCTTTCTCTATCAACCGCGCCCGCGTAAGCGCTAAAATGGCGCATATGAACGCTTACGCAAATTCCACCCACTACCCTGCATGTCGGCGGCGCGGGCGGGTTCGGGTCTTTTCCCGTCGTCCGTTCGCCGGCGCGATTGCGTTGTTCGCGGCGCTGGCGCTGTTGCTCGCCGCCTGCCAGCCGGCGGACGGCGGCGGCGGGAGCCAGTCGCAAAGCGCCGTGCCGTCTTCGCGGTCGTCCGACCCGTTCATCATCCCCACCGCCCTGCCCGACTCTCCGCCCGACCGCCCCGGCGCGGTGCCGGAAGACCTGTCGACGCTCTGGGAAGTGTGGTCTATCCTCAACTCCGAGCATGTCGACCGCCAAGAGTTCGACCCGGCGAAGTTCGATGAGGAAGCGATACGCGGGCTTATCCGCGCCATCGGCGACCCGCATACGAACTACGTCCCGCCGGAAGTGTTCCAAATCGAGAGCCAAGACATCTACGGCTCGTTCGAAGGCATCGGCGCGAACGTTCAGATGCGGGCGGACGGCAAGCTGATAATCGTCGCTCCCATCGAGGGGGGGCCCGCCGAGAAGGCGGGGTTGCGTCCGGGCGACGTAGTGCTGGCGGTGAACGGCGAATTGCTCGAAGGGCTAAGCCTGCTGGACGCGGTGAACAAGATACGCGGGCCGAAGGGTTCGGAGGCGCGGCTGCTCATCCTGCATCTGGGCGCCGCCTCGGAGGAAGAAGTGACAGTCGTCCGCGACACCATCGACCTGCCGAGCGTTCTGGTTCGGAGCCGCGACAGCGACCGTTTCGCCCACATTCGGCTGACGACTTTCTACCAAGACACGCCCGCCAACCTGTCGGACGCCATTCGCGGCGAGGTCGCCAGGGGCGCGGAAGGGCTGATTTTGGATGTCCGAGACAACCCCGGCGGGTTGCTGGGGAGCGTCATAGACGTGGTGAGCTTGTTCATCGAGGACGGCATCATCATGTACGAAGTGAACGGGGCGGGACAGCGCGCCGACCATCGCGTCGTTCGCGGCGGCGGCGAGTTCGCGGACCTGCCGCTGGTTCTGCTGATAAACGAAGGCAGCGCGAGCGCGTCCGAGATACTCGCCGGGGCGCTCAAAGACTACCGGCGCGCGCCGGTCGTGGGCGCCAAGACGTTCGGCAAGGGCAGCGTCAACCAGCTCCGGCGGCTCGGCAACGGCGGCGGGCTGTTTCTGACCTTCGCCAAGTGGTACACCCCCAGCGGACAGCTAATCGAGGGCAACGGCGTCGAGCCGGATCACGAAGTCACCTCGCGCGACCGGCAGAAGGCGGAAACGTCGCAGTTCGAGAAGGCGGTCGAGGTGATGGAGGGCATAGTCGGCGGCGCGAGCGCGAGGGGAGGCTCCTAGAAATGGCGAGAAACAGCGGCGGGAAGGCGAACGGCGCGTCGGCGTCCGCGTCGCCGTCCACAATCACCGTCAACCGCCGGGCGCGGTACGACTACGACATACTGGACACGGTGGAGGCGGGGCTGGCGCTGACGGGGACGGAGATAAAGTCCGTTCGCGGGCGCAAGGTGAGCCTGAGCGACTCTTACGCGCGCCCGCGAGACGGCGAAATGTGGCTGCACAACCTCCACATAGACGAGTACTCGCCCGCCGCCCGCAACAACCACGACCCGAAGCGCCCGCGCAAGTTGCTGCTCCACAGGCGGCAGATAGCGGATTTGGCGCGCGCGACCGACCAGCGCGGCTTGACGCTCGTTCCGCTGCGCCTGTACATCCGCAACCACCGCGCGAAGGTCGAGTTGGGCGTGGCGCGCGGCAAGAAGCGCTACGACAAGCGCCGCGCGATGATAGAGCGCGAACGCGAGCGAGAGGCGCGGGCGGCAATCGGCTCCGCGCGCTAGGCGGCGCGGAGCGTATTCGCGTTCTCTCGCTTTCCCCTGCCCCGCCCGCTTGCGGGGCGCGCGGTTCGCTTATCGCGGTTCGCGTTCGGGTGTCGGAAATCCGGGGACGCGGCGGCGGACTGCGCGTCTTTGCCGGAATCCATATTCGCGGGATTTCGTTTTCGTCCGGCTGGCGCTTTGCGCCGCAACCGGAAATGCCGGCAGTCCGAATACGGACAAGCGCGCGTCCGTTGAATACGCGCGCCGCGGAGAATCCCGCGAATCCCGATTCCGACAAGACACGCGCCCCCGCAGTCGCCGCCGGCTGGCGATTTGCGGACCTCGGCGACCTAGGGCGATTCGCGCTTGGGTTTCGTTCCGCTATCCCGCTTATATATAAGGACGGGGGTTTGTTGATTCCGATTCGCGCCCGGTTTCATCTGACGACCGCGCAAGCCATTCGGAGCTTTCGATAATTTCCCGCGACTTGCGCGCCCGCGTTTCTTGCGGTCGTTTCCCAGACGACGAGCGATGGATGAGAGAAGGCGCGGCGGCGCATTGGGAGCGCTCTCGGCGTTCGTCTCGCTCCGAATGTCCATGAACGAAACCAGTCCCCGCCGTCTGACTCGACGGCGGGGACTGGTTTTCGGAATGGCGGGCGCGGCGCGGAATCCGTCCCGCGCGCGTGAATCGTTAGGGCGGGCGCGTTCGCGTCCGGCGGAAAATGAAAATGCCGGCGGGGGATTGCGTTCCCCGCCGGCGTTTTTGGCTCGGTCGCCGCGTTTTCGGGTTTGGGCGGTTACGCCTTCGTCACCCGCTTGATCTCGATGGTCTCGCCGGGGGCGAGCGCCACGCGCCTGACGTTGATGCCCAGCTTCAGCAACCAGTAGCCGAGCGTCGCCTTGCTCACCACGAGCTCGTCGGCGGTGGCGGACAGCCCCTGTTCGGTCACCTTTTCGGGCAGGAGCTTCTCCAGCGGCTGGTGGAACCTCTCTTCGACTGCGAGCATCTTCTTGGTCTTGCGGGTCATATTGTTCCTCCCGATGGGTTGTCTTGTCGGCTTCCGCCGTCTCTTCCCGTTGGTCTCGGTTCGGCGGATTCGGCGCTCGGCGGTCTGTCGCCTCGCCGCGTTCGCTTCGTCCGCCTGCGGTTCGGTCAAATTGATGTTGCCACTATGCTAAACCCTTGCTTGTATTTCCGTCAACCACTTTTCAAGACGTTTTCTCGCAATTTTACGATGCCAGAAACTATCTGAAATAGCGCTGAAATGCCATCGGACGGGCGGATATACGATTTTACACGCTTATTTAGCGTTTAGAAATATCATATGAGGCTTGGGTGCGCCCGATTGCGCCCGACGGCGCTTCTCGCAAGCCCCCAAGCGCGGTTTCTCGACTGGGATTCCGCCGGGGTTCCTCGCTCCGCCGAACGCATCGCTCCGCGGCCCCGCCAGCGCTTTTCTCCCCTGACGGCGGGCGCGGACGCCGGCGAGATGGGCGCTCCGCGCCCCATCCGCGCTTCTCCCCGCCTCCCGGCGTGGCGGCGGGGGCGCGATGTGTGCTACGGTTTCGCCGAGTTATCTTCTCGACCACAACACCCCAAGAACACGGAGCGGGCGCGATGCGGACGCCGAAAGACGCTATCGACCGGACGCGCAGAAACCACGCGCTGGAGCATGCGGTGGTGACGCTGCTGCTGGAGCGCGGAGTCAAGACGCCGCTGGGCGGATACTCCATTCCGTCCGGGTTCTTCATCTGGACGTCCGCGCCGCCGGAGGCGGTGGCGTCCGCCAGCCGCGAGGCGCTTCGGCTGCTGAAAGATGGTCATTCGGGGCTGGCAATCTCGCCCTTCTGCGGCACGAATCTCGCCGCGAGCGTTCTGGTCGGCGGCGCGGCGGCGCTGCTGGCGTCCGGCGGACGGCGCGGACCCTGGGCGGCCTTCCGAGCCGCATCCGCCGCCCTCGCCGCCGCGTCCGTCTTCGGCAAGCCGCTCGGCAGATTCCTGCAACGCCGCTTCACTACCCTGCCCGACTTGGACGGCGTCGAAATCGCGTCCGTCCAAACTCTGCTTGAAGGGCCTGTCAACGTCGTGTGGATAGGCGCGGAGCATGGCGGAAGCCGGATAGAGGACGCGCCGGCGCCAGCGGGGTACGACGCGCCGCCGGCGGAATCGAGCGAGTAGCGACGATAGCGGCATGTTTCGCTTTTCGTCGTTCAGACTTCTGTCCACGCGGGGCTAACAAGGGCATGTTCAACGAAACCAAGCCCGAATCGCGAGCGACAAATCCATTCTCCCTTGATGGGCTAACAGGGGCATGTTCGTCGGTTTTAGGCGAGGATTGGACGTTTTTCGCCACTTCCGCGCGCCGCCCCCGTCATTCCAGCGAAAGCGGCAATCCAGAGTTGCCCAACCAAGCCAGCCACACTCCGGAGCCAAGCCCAAAGCTCAACCAACGCATCCCTTCTACCTTTATGGGCTAACAAGGGTATGTTTTTGACGGATTTAGGCGCGGATTGGACTATTTCCGCCACTTCCCCGGCCCGCCCCGTCATTCCCGCGAAGGCGGGAATCCAGAGTGGAGCGTCCTACTTAGCAACTGGAACCCAAGCCCGAATCGCGAGCTACAAATCCCCTCTCCCTTGATGGGAGAGGGCTAGGGTGAGGGTGTCTGCGCCGCTAGGCGTAGGACTGCGCGGATTGCTCGCCAACCACAAACATACCCCCTGCAAGCTCTTGATGGGAGAGGGCTATCGCGGGTGTCCGCACCGTTGCTAGGCGCTAGTTTCGCCAACCGCGAACATACTCATCTATAAAGGGATACGGGGGAACCTGAACTTATAATGACCGGCGGCGGCGCGCGCCTTTGCCAGAATCGAAATTTACGCGCTTGGCGAGGTTTGTGGGATTCCGCGTTTCGCCCAATCCACGCTTTTCGCCGCGACATGAAATTCCGCCAAGCCTAATACGGGACAAGCGCCCGCCCGCCGAAGGCGCGCGCGTCGTGAGAATTCCGCGAATCGCGCAACCCCGCAATCCCCGATTCTGGCAAGGTGCATGCCCGCGTCCCCCTGCAAGCCATCCCCCGAATTGGCGAATCGGGTTTGATTCCCAAGTCGGGCGTTGGTAAACTTGAGTTGCGTAGCGTCGGCGCGTCCCTGTAGCTCAGTGGATAGAGCGGCTGCCTTCTAAGCAGCGGGTCGCGGGTTCGAATCCTGCCAGGGACGCCACTTCGCCGGAGCGCCGCAACCGCGCTGCGGATTCGCCTTCGCCGACGCCGTTCGGGGCGTCCAATCTGCCTAGACGCGCTGTCGACGGGGGCTTGGTTCTCGTCCGTTCCGGCGAAAGATTGGCGCGATTCGGACGCGGCGCGCTGTTGACGGAGCGCAAACGCGCGGCGAACGCTATCCAAATATACGCAAATGTCGGAGATATGCGCGATTGCGAAGTGTGGATATATCCCAATGCTCCGAATATATCAATCGCTCGGCGAGGTTTGATATTTGGATTTTCGCGACGCGCACAACCGAACGCTCCGAATATCCGAATTGTCCAATCCGAAACGCTTTTCGCATATCCTAATATGAGTTGTCGAAAAAAGACCGCTTCATACCCCAAGATACCGGAGACGCCATGAAAGCCGACAGTTTCAGCGACCATCTTTGGGAGTCCGCCGCCCCGATTTGGGGGGCAATTAAGACGCATCCCTTCCTGCGCGAGCTGGAGGCGGGGACGTTGCCGGTGGAGAAGTTCCGCCACTACGTTCTGCAGGATTACCTGTATCTGGGCGCGTTCGGGCGGGCGGCGGCGGCGGGGCTGGCGCTGGCGCCGGACACCGAAACGGCGCGGCGTCTGCTTCGGCGCGTGTCCACGCCGGTTGAGAGGCCGCTACACGCCGGGCTGTTCGCGGCGCTCGGAATCGGCGAGGGCGAAATCGCCGCCGCCAAGCCCGCGCCGACCAATCTGGCGTACATGAACCACATGGAGGCGTCCATGCGCTTCGGCGGGCTGGCGGTCGGAGTCGCGGCGCTTCTGCCCTGCCCCCGCGTATATCACGAAGTGGGCAAGATTCTGCGAAAGCCCAACCATCCCATCTATGACATTTGGCAGTCGTCCTACGCCAGCGGGTTGCTGGAAGAGAGCGTCGCAGCGTGGTCTTCCCTGCTCGACGACCTCGCGGAAGGCGCGGGGGAAGACGCGCGGGCGGCGATGGCGAAAGCGTATCTGACCAGCGCGCGCTATGAAGATATGTTTTGGACGATGGGCTATGAGATGGAGCGGTGGGCGGCGGGCGGCTAGCGGGCGTCCATTCACTCGCGCGCTCACCCTAGCCCGTCAAGAGAGAGGGGATTTATCGCTCGCGATTCGGGTTTGGTTTCCAGTAGTCGCTATGTCCGTCGCGCACGCTCTGGATTCCCGCCCCCGCTTCCGCGAGGGTGACGTTCTTTCGCGGGAACGACGGGGTAGAAATTGGGGAGTAGTGGACGCGGACGCTTCCTTCTTATATACTCCGTCCACGCGGGATAGCGCGGCGCGGGCGGCTTTGGTCGACGCGCCTCTCCCCCGCCCTATTGGACGCCGACGTTCGGCGGCAATCCGCCATTTAGACAAATACAGGCGCGAAAGCGCGCGAAACGGAGCGAACAAACCATGCCGCGCAGATTCACGGGACGGGTCAACGCGCCGGACTTTCCGGACGACCTCGACTGGCTCAACTCCGACAAGCCGCTCAAGATAGCCGACTTCGGCGGCAAGATCCTGATACTCGACTTCTGGACGTACTGCTGAATCAACTGCATGCACGTATTTCCGCAGTTGCGGAAACTGGAGCAGAAATACGCGGGCGAGCTCGCCGTCGTCGGCGTCCACTCCGCCAAGTTCAACGCCGAGAAAGCCACGGACAGCGTCCGCAAGGCGATTCTGCGCTACGACATCGAGCATCCCGTCGTCAACGACGCCGACTTCCGCGTCTGGCAGCAGTACGCCGTGCGCGCCTGGCCGACGCTCATGTTCATCGCGCCGGATGGCAAGGTCATCGGCAAGCACGAGGGCGAGTTCCCGGTCGAGGCGCTCGACGACCTGCTTTCGGAGATGGTCGCCGAGTACGACGCCGGCGAGCGGCTCGACCGCTCTCCCCTGTCGTTCCGGCTGGAGCGCGATAAGGAATGGGAGCGCCCGCTGTCGTTCCCCGGCAAGGCGCTGGCGACCGAGCGCGGGCTGTTCATATCGGACTCCAACCACAACCGCATCGTGTGGACTGACCTTGATGGGCGCGTCAAAGCGTTCATCGGCTCCGGCGAGCGGCGGCTCAAGGACGGGCGCGCGGACGAGGCGGCGTTCAACGACCCGCAGGGCTGCGCGCTGGATTGGCCCCTTCTCTACGTCGCCGACACCAAAAACCACGCCGTCCGCGCCGTCAACCTCGAAACGCTGGAAGTCCGAACGATAGCCGGCACCGGCGAGAAGGCGCGCGGATACCCAACCGCCGCCGGCAACGCGCGCTTCATCCCGCTCAGCTCGCCCTGGGACGTCGCCCAAGACGGCGACGCTCTCTACATCGCCATGGCGGGCGTGCATCAGATTTGGAAGCTCGGCTTGAAAAGCCGCGAAATCAGCGTCCACGCCGGCAACGGGCGCGAGCGGATTACGGACGGGCCGCTGATGAGCGCCGAGCTGGCGCAGCCGAGCGGAATCGCCACCGACGGCGAGCGCATCTACTTCGCCGACAGCGAAACCAGCGCCATCCGGCAGGCGGACGTCTCCCCCGCTGGCGCGGTGAAAACCGTCGTCGGGCTAGACCTGTTCACCTTCGGCGACGTCGACGGCGCGGGCGACGACGTCCGCCTGCAGCATCCCGTCGGGCTAGACCTGGACGGCGGCGCGCTGTGGGTGGCGGACACCTACAACAACAAGATAAAGCGGCTCGACCCCGCTTCGCGCGTCTGCCGAACCGTCTTCGGCTCCGGCGCGGTGGGCAACGCGGACGGGGCCGCCGCCGCCGCGTCCTTCTCGGAGCCGGGCGGCGTCAGCGCCCATGGCGGCAAGCTGTACATCGCCGACACCAACAACCACGCCGTCCGCGCGGCGGATTTGGCGAGCGGAACGGTGTCGACGCTAGCGATTAGCGGTTAGTTGCCAGTGGTCAGTGATTAGTGGCTAGTTGTTAGTTGCTAGTGGATTGGTCGCGGGCGGTACGGCTGGGCGAATGTCGGCGCGCTGGACACTGACCACTGGCAACTAGAAACTAACAACTGGCAACTAGCAACAAGGAATCCCCCCATGCCCAACCGACTCGCCGACGAGACCAGCCCGTATCTGCTTCAGCACGCCGAGAACCCGGTGGACTGGTATCCGTGGGGCGACGCGGCGTTCGCGGCGGCGCGGCGGCGCGACGTCCCCATCCTGCTCAGCGTGGGCTATTCCTCATGCCACTGGTGCCACGTCATGGAGCGCGAGTCTTTCGAGAACCCGCGCATCGCCGCGATGATGAACGCGGGGTTTGTCAACATAAAGGTCGACCGCGAAGAGCGTCCGGACGTCGATTCGGTCTATATGACCGCCGTCCAAGCGATGACCGGACACGGCGGCTGGCCGATGACGGTGTTCATGACGGCGGACGGCGAGCCGTTTTACGGCGGGACGTACTTCCCGCCCGAAGACCGGGGCGGTCTGCCGGCGTTCGACCGCCTGCTGGCGGCGATTTCGGACGCCTTCGCCAACCGCCGCCTAGAGGCGCTGGCGAGCGGACGCCGGCTCGCCGAGCGCGTCCGCCAAACCTTCGACGCCGAGCGCGGCGCGGAGCCGCTGTCGGACGCCGTCTTCCAAGCGGCGATGGGCGGACTCGCCAACCAGTTCGACGGCGCATCCGGCGGATTCGGTCTCCAGCCCAAGTTCCCCCAGCCGGCGACGCTGGAGTTCCTGCTGAGACGACACGCCCGAACCGGCGACCCGACGCCGCTGGAGATGGCGGAGCTGACGCTGACCAAGATGGCGGCGGGCGGGATTCACGACCAGATAGGCGGCGGCTTCCACCGCTACTCGACGGACGCCTTCTGGCTAGTCCCCCACTTCGAGAAGATGCTCTACGACAACGCCCTGCTCGCCTCGCTCTACACCCGCGCTTGGCAGATCACGGCGAACGCGGAATACCGACGCGCGGCGCAGGGCGTGGGCGACTACCTTCTGCGCGAAATGGCGTCGCCCGACGGCGGCTTTTACTCCGCCCAAGACGCCGACAGCGAGGGCGTGGAAGGCAAGTTCTTCGTGTGGAGACCGGAACGAATCGCGGAGATATTGGGCAAAGAGGACGGCGCGGTCGTCTGCGACTACTACGGCGTCACGCGGGAAGGCAACTTCGAGGGCATGTCCATCCTGAACGTCCCGCGCCCGGCGGCGGAAGTCGCGGCGCGCCACTCGATGAGCGAATCGGAGCTGTCGGCGCTCATTGAAAACGCCAATCCCAAGTTGCTGGCGGCGCGCTCCGAGCGCGTCCCGCCGATGACGGACTCCAAGACGATAACGGCGTGGAACGGCCTGGCGCTGGCGGCGCTGGCGGAAATGGCGGCGGCGTTCGGCAGGCGCGACTACCTAGCCGCCGCCCGCGCCAACGCCGCCTTCCTGCTGGAGCGCATGGTTGAAAACGGACGCCTAAGACGCACGGACGGCGCGGGCGACAACGGCGCGAAAGGCTTTCTGGACGACCACGCGGCGCTCGCTCACGGCTTGCTGACGCTCCACCGAGCGGACGGCGATACGGCGTGGCTGCTGGAAGCCGAGCGCGTGACGCGACAAGCTATATCGCTGTTCTGGAGCGCGTCCGACACGCGCTTCTACGACACGGGAAACGACCAAGAGACGCTAATCGCCCGTCCGCGCGACGTGACGGACAACGCCCTGCCTTCGGGCCACTCGATGATGGCGGACGCGCTGATGCGCCTAGCGGTGATAACGGGCGAATCCGACCTGCGCGCGAAGGCGGCGGGCTCCCTGCGCGCGGTTCGCTCGATCATGATGCAGTTCCCAACCGCCGCCGGCAACTGGCTCTGCGCGCTGGATTCATACCTGACGGAATCGCGCGAAGTGGCGATAATCACTGCCGGCGGCGCAACCGACAACAACGCCGGCGCCGGCGCGGACGCGATGCTGAGCCGCTTGGGGCGCGAGTATCTAGGAAGCGCGGTGGTCGTCGCCAAGCCGGAGCGCTCGCCCGTCGGGGCGGACTGGCCCATCTTCGCCGCCCGCCGCGCACTCGGCGGATTGCCGACCGCCTACGTCTGCCAAAACTACGCCTGCCGCCTGCCCACGACGGACGCCGACAGGATGATCGCGGAGCTGGCGGGGCTGGGGTGAGGCGAGTTGAGATTCGGTTGAGACAGTCAAGAGCGGAAATAGCGACAGACATCGCGTCTCTCATAATCTTCGTGGCGCTAGCCGCGTTTTGGGTGGCGGCGTTTTCCGCGCTTGACGCGGGGTCGGATTTCTCGATGGGGGTTTACTTCGGGGCTGTCGGCACGCTGCTTATGACGCCGCTCGCGCTTCTGGCAGGCGTGGTAGCGGCTCCTCTCGGCGCGTTGATTTGCGCGGCGGTCGCTTGGCGGCGCGGGTTGCCCATCCGTCGGAGCGCGGCGGCGGGCGCGGTTCATTCCGCGATGCTTGTCTTGCCGGGGGTCTATCTTCTGGCGCGAATGTTGGGCGCGCCCATTCCGAAATTCCTGTCGGCTTTGGAACACGCCTGCATGTACGCGCTATGGATTCTCGGCCCGATACCGTTCCTCATATCAATGCGGATAACGAGCGACAGGGTGCCCGCCATATCTGAAATGTACCTCATCTCATCCCTGCTCAGCTCCGCGGCGCTCGCCGTATGCGTCAAGACGGCGCTTCGCGGGATTCTGATAAACGAACAAGACACCCCGATGATGAGTTGGTTGCCGCGTCCGACGCTCTCGATGCAGTTCATTTACTTTCTGGTCTGGACCGTCATCCACGGATTGTTGTTCTTCGCCACTTTCGGTTTCATCGATGACAGAACAAGAGAATTCACGCTAACAAATGGCGTTTTCGCCGGCGCGGTCGTTTCGGTTGAATTGGGCGTCTTGGCGTGGATGGTCATAGCCTATTTCAGACTCGGAAGATGACAAAGGGCAAACGGGTTGCAGTCCGCTTATACGGAGGTCGCCGCCGCCATTCTCTCGCGCTCGCGCAGGAGCGCCTGGGATTCGTCGTGGCTGCGCTGGCTTAGCAGCCAATGCTTGGCTAGTCCCCTATCGGCGCGCTCTAGGGCGCGGGCGATTTTGGGCGTCACGGGGGCGCGTTCGTTCAGCAGGTCGAGGACGGCGGACGGCGCGATTCCGAGCGCCTTCGCCAATTCGTCGGGCGTCAAGCCCCTTTCGTCCATGCCGTCGCGCATGTGGACGCCGGGGTGCGGCAGGTCTTCGGGCGGAATCTCCGATATGTCGTCCCAAACCGGCGGCGGCTCGGTTTTCATGCGGATTTGGTCGTTCTCGTAGCTCTTCTGCATGCGAAGCCAGAAGGCGGCGTTGCTCCAGCCGGCGCTTTCAAGGGCGCGCGCCATTTCGGGCGTGATTCCGCAACGCTCGTTTAGCAGGTCGGACAGGTCGGACTGCGCTACGCCGAGATTCCGTGCGAATTCGGTTTCGGTCAAGCCGTTCTCTTTCGCGAAGTACCCGATAGCCTCTCCGGGATGCGGCGGGTCGTACATGGGATGTTGCCTCCTAGTGGTAATCTACCAAGTCTATGTCCACCGCTTCGCCATCTCGAAAACGGAACACGATTCGCCAGTTGCCGGATACGCGAACGCTCCACTGCCCGCGTCTGGCGCCTCTGAGCCTGTGCAGTCTGAAGCCGGGTATGTCCATGTCGCTAGGCGAGCGGGCGTCGCGTAGAAACCGCAGGATATAACGAATACGCGCCCGATAGTTGGAGCTTAACGCGCCATCGTCGCCGCGTTCGTAGAATCTTCGCAACCCGCGATGAACGAATCTCATGCCGCATAGTTTATCCCGCTCGGCGCACGGGCGCAAGCGGGCGGACGCCGCTACACGGCGCGGTCGCGGTCGCCGCCGCCATTCTCTCGCGCTCGCGCAGTAGCGCCTGCGATTCGTCGTGGCTTCGCTGGCTTAGCAGCCAATGCTTGGCGAGTCCCCTATCGGCGCGCTCTAGGGCGCGGGCGATTTTGGGCGTCACCGGGGCGCGCTCGTTCAGCAGGTCGAGGACGGCGGACGGCGCGATTCCGAGCGTCTTCGCCAATTCGTCGGGCGTCAAGCCCCTTTCGTCCATGCTGTCGCGCATGTGGACGCCGGGGTGCGGCAGGTCTTCGGGGGGAATCTCCGCTATGTCGTCCCAAACTGGCGGCGGCTCGGTTTTCATGCGGATTTGGGCTTCGTCGTAGCCTTTCTGCATGCTCAACCAGAAGGCGGCGCGGCTGCCGCCAGCGCTCTCTATGGCGCGCGCCATTTCGGGCGTGATTCCGCAACGACCGTCCAGCAGGTCGGACAGGTCGGATTGCGACACGCCGAGCTTTTGGGCGAACCGCTTCACCGTCCAGCCCTTCGCTTCTCTGAGGTTGTTGACAATCCGCCCGGGATGCGGCGGGTCGTACATGGGCATGTCAGTCATGCCGAAACCTCCTAGTGGTAGTCTATCAGGTCTATGTCCAGCGCTTCGCCGTCTCGGAAACGGAACACGATTCGCCAGTTGCCGGACACCCGAACGCTCCACTGCCCGCGACGGTTTCCTCTCAGCGGGTGTATTCGCCAACCAGACTCAGTGACGTCGCGCGGAGACCCCGCGTATCGCAACGTGGCCAAGATGCTTCGGATGCGATCCACCTGTTCGAATTTTAGCATCCGAGCGTCTCTGCGTTCGTGTAATCTTCGCAGTCCGCGATGAACAAATCTCATGGCGCTGAGTTTACTCCGCTCGGCGCGCGGGCGCAAGCGGGCGATGGTAGTTCCCCGCGTTTCTACAGAAAATCGCCATTCGCGCCTTTCCTGTGTTGCGCTCCGCTGGCGGATATTCTAACATTCATGCCACGCGAATATATCCTCGGAGGCGAACGGTTTTGGTTGACGCTCTGGACATGCGGACGGTCATTCGGCGGCTTCAGGCGGTTGTGGGCGATGAGTACGTCATCCACAAGCCCGAAGACCTCGTCGTGTTCGAGTACGACGGTTCGGTCGACCGCGCTCTGCCCTCCGTCGTCGCCCTGCCGGACGGGGCGGACGAGGTGGCGGGCTGCGTCCGCGTCGCCGCCGAGTTCGGGTTGCCCATCGTGGCGCGGGGCGCGGGGACGGGGCTGAGCGGCGGCGCGGTCGCCGAGCGCGGCGGGCTGGTTCTCGCCCTCACCCGCATGACCCGCGTGCTGGAAGTGGACGTCGAAAACCGCGTCGCCGTCGTCGAGCCGGGCGTGGTCAACCTGCGGCTTTCCGAGATAGTCGCCGAGCATGGGCTTTACTTCGCGCCCGACCCGTCAAGCCAGCGCGCCTGCACCATCGGCGGCAATGTGGCGGAGAACTCCGGCGGGCCGCACTGCCTCGCCTACGGCGTCACCACCAACCACGTCTTGGGCATGGAAGTGGTTTACGCGGACGGCAGCGCCGAGTGGGTCGGCGGCCTTGAGCGCGAGGGCGCGGGCTACGACCTGCGCGGAATCATCATCGGCTCCGAGGGGACGCTGGCGGTCGCCACCAAGATAGCCGTCCGCCTGCTCCGCCAGCCGGAGGCGGTCAAGACGCTGCTCGCCGTCTTCCGCGAGCTGGACGACGCCAGCGCCGCCGTGTCGGGAATCATCGGCGCGGGAATCGTCCCCGCCGCGATTGAGATGATGGACGACCTGTGCATCTCCGCCGCCGAAGCCGCCGTCGGCGCGGGATACCCGGAGGACGCCGGCGCGGTGTTGCTGGTCGAGGTCGACGGGCTAGCCGAGTCGGTGGAAGAAGAGATAGCGGCGGTCGAGGAAGTGTGCAACCTCTACGACCCCATCGAAATCCGCGCCGCCGCCGACCCCGTCCAGCGCGAAAAGTTGTGGTCGGGACGCAAAGGCGTCTTGGGAGCGCTGGGGCGTCTCGCGCCCAACTATCTGCTGGTGGACGGGACGGTTCCCCGAACGCGCCTTGTGGAGACGCTGGGGCGAATCCGCGACATATCCGAGCGGACGGGATACCCCATCGCCAACCTGCTGCACGCGGGGGACGGCAACCTGCACCCGTCCATCCTGTTCGACGAGCGCAAGCCGGGCGACACGGAGGCGGCGCTGGCGATAGCGGGCGAGATTCTGGAGCTCTGCGTGGAAGTGGGCGGAGTGCTGTCCGGCGAACACGGCATCGGGCTTGAAAAGCAGGAATACATGCCGCTGATGTTCACGGACGCCGACATGGACGCCATGGCGCGGCTTGACCCGGCGTTCGCGGTCAACGGCATGTTCAACCCCGGCAAGATTTTCCCGACGGGCGCGAGCGGCGTCGCCGCCGTCCAAACGGCGGCGATAATGCGGGCGGGTCCGGGGGCTTATATATAGAGCGGCGGCTAGCGGTCAGTTGCCGGCGCGCGCCTAGACGCCGTTGGGGAGGTTAGCGGGATGAACGCCAGAACCACTAGGCGGGTTGTATGGGCAATCCTAGCCGTATTGATGACGGTTGGCTTTCTCATACCCTTGGGGTATTGCTACATCGCGGTCAGCGTTGTGAACCAACTCGGCGGCGACGGGCGGGGCGATAGACTTCCAGTACCCCAAGACGCGCCGGAATGGACTCCTGACGGCTCTCAAATCGTCTTCGCCCATCGGGGCGGCATATACGCGGTCAACCGAGACGGCTCCGACCTGAAGCGCGTCCACGGCTCCGACGGCGAAGATTATCACTCCACCGCGCCAAGGCTATCCCCGGACGGCGCTAGGATTGCCTATTCCAGATACCTAGAGAACCGAGCCTACTGGACGACTATGACTTCGGCGCTCGACGGGTCTGATGAACGGACGCTTACTAAAAGCGTCTCCGAAGAGCAGTTCGGGACCCGACACCGCCCCCAATCCGGTCATGCGTGGTCGCACGACGGTTCGCGCATCGCGTTCTTCAACGGCTTCAATCTTTACACAATCGGCGCTGACGGGTCTGGTTTGCGCCGTCTTGCCGAACGTGATTTTACCGGCGGCGTCAGTCCGCCGGTTTGGTCGCCGGACGGTTCGCGCATCACTTTCGCGGGGTCGAGACAACCGGGAATTTTGCATATGGTTGAAACGGACGGTTCCGGCGCAACCGAACTCGTCAAGGAAGAGAGCGCAATTGGAATAGGCTATCCAACGTGGTCGCCTGACGGCAACCGAATCGCTTTCGCGAAGTGGAGCGGCGTTCCAGGCGAGGATGACCTGTACTCGTGGCAAGTCATCACGCTCAGCGGTTCCGGCTTGGATACGGTTCATCAAATAGCCGATGGACTCTACCGGTACAGCCGCGTCTATGGAGACTTCTACGGAGGCATCTACGGACTGGACTGGTCGCCGGACGGAGAGAACCTGCTCATATCAGGATACAACTTCGTGAGCGCGGTCGGCGCGGACGGGGCGGATTTGAGGACTCTCGTCAACTTGCATCCCGGCTATCCAGGATACCTAAAAGCGTCCTGGTCGCCGGACGGTTCCAGGATAGCCGTGTACAACGGACGCCGTTACGAGTCCGCGCTGTTCACGATGTCGCCCGACGGCTCCGACAAGCGCTCGCTGACTCAACACGACGGCAATCCGCTTCGCCCCGCCCAAAACCAAGCGTGGAATTCGGCGCACGACGCGCCGACGCCCACGCCTATGCCCGCGCCCTAGGCGACTCCCGCCGCGGACGCCCGCGCTTGCGCGGGTTGCGCCGTTGGGTTTAGGATAGCGGCGCGATTATCCACTATCCACTATCCACTAGCCGCTAACCGCCATGCCAAAAATCCCCCCAAACCTAAACTCCGCCCTCGCGCGCATTTCCTCGCGGGACGACCTTTCGCGGTTCGATGTGGACGGGGTTGAGCCGCTGGCGGTCGTTTCGCCGTCTTCGGAGGACGCCCTGCGCGAGGTCGTGGCGGCGGCGGACGGCGACGGGGTCGCCGTCTTCCCGCGCGGCGGGGGGACGCGGACGGCGCTCGGCGGAATCCCCTCGCGCGCCGGAATCGTGGCGGATTTGTCGCGGCTGAACCGCGTCGTGGCGCACAACGCCGGCGACATGACCGCCGCGTTTCAGGCGGGCGCGAGCATGGCGCTGGTCGCGGAGGCGCTCGCCCAGAGCGGGCAGATGCTGGCGCTCGACGCCCCCCTGCCCGCCCGCGCGACCGTCGGCGGAACGCTGGCGACCGCGCTCGGAGGGCCGTTCAAGTGGCACTTCGGACACCCGCGCGACACCGTCATCGGCATGAGAATCGTCCAGCCGGACGGCGAAGCGACCAAGAGCGGCGGGCGGGTCGTCAAAAACGTCAGCGGCTACGACATGGCGCGGCTGCATATCGGCGGGCTTGGCACTCTGGGAATCATCGTCGAGGCGGCGTTCAAGCTGACGCCGATTCCGATGTACGAGGACACCCTGCTGGCGTCGTTCGGCGGCGGCGGCGATGATGATGATTCGCGCCGAGCGGCGACGGCGGCGGCGATGGACGTATTCAATTCCCACGCCATGCCGCTGGCGATGACGGCGATGGACGCGGGCGCGGCGAATCACGTCGGCGCGGACGCCGAGCGCGGCGAGTCCCTGCTTGCCATTCGGTTCGGCGGACGGCACCGGACGCTGGAGCGCCAGCTGGACGTCGCGGCGCGGATTTGCCGAGACGCCGGCGCGCGGCGCGTGGAGCGTCTGGGCGGCGGCGCGTCCCGACTCTGGCGCGCGCTGTCGGATTTCGGATGGGAAGAGGGCGACTCCGCGCCCACGCTCGCCGTCCGCGTCTCGACCATGCCCAATCGAACGGGCGAGGCGGCGGCGGCGATAGCGGACGCGGCGGGCGGCGGGCGGCTTGAATCGCGCGCGGCGTGGCACCCCGGCTTCGGCGCGGCGGACGGCGCCTGGAGCGCCGCGGACGAATCCGACCCGCCCAGCGCGGGCGAGCTGGCGGCGGCGGTCGGGCGCCTCCGCCAAAGATTGGCGGAAATCGGCGGGCGGGCGATTGTCGTCCGCTGTCCGACGGCGGTCAAGCGCGAGCTGGACGTCTGGGGCGGCGAGCCGCCGGGCTTCGCCACAATGCGCCGCATGAAGGCGGTGTACGACCCGAACAACACGATGAATCCGGGAAGATACGTGGGGGGAATCTAGCCGATGCCTGAAACCGAGAACATGAACGCGAATGAAACCGCGAGCATGAACGCGAACGACAGCGCCAGCGGCGGCAAGCCCGCGATAGACCCGGACATGCTGTTTTCGGGGATGGACGCGCCGGCGGAATCCGACATGTACAAGTGCGTCCACTGCGGATTTTGCCTGCAGGCTTGCCCGACATACTTGGAAACCGGGCTTGAAACCGAATCGCCGCGCGGCAGAATCGCGCTGATGAAGGCGGTGAACGAAGGCAGAATCGGCATGACGGACTCGGTGATACGCCACTGGGACTTGTGCATCCAGTGCCGCGCTTGCGAAGTGGCGTGTCCGTCGGGCGTCCCCTACGGCAGCCTGATAGAGGCGGCGATGTCGCAGGCGGCGCGGCGGCGCAAGCCGGGCGCGGCGGCGCGGTTCGCGGCGAACGTCTCGCTCGACCGCGTAATCCCCCATCAGGGGCGGCTCAAGGCGCTGATGACGGCGGCGAAGGCGTATCAGCGCTCCGGCGCGCAGACGCTGGTTCGCAAAAGCGGCTTGCTGCGCCGAATCTCGCCGGCGCTGGCGGACATGGAAGCGTCCATGCCGCGCGTCTCGTCCGCGTACTTCGAGGCGAAGGGGCAGACGGCGGCGGCGGTCGGCGAACGGCGCGCCCGCGTCGCCATTCTCGCCGGCTGCGTAATGCCGCTGGTGAACGGGTCGGAGATGGAAGCCGCCGTCCGCGTCCTGACGCGCAACGGCTGCGACGTGGTCGCGCCCGAATCCCAAGCCTGCTGCGGCGCGATACATTCCCACGTGGGCGACCTCGAATCGGCGCGGAAACTGGCGCGGCGCAACATGGACGCCTTCAGCGCGGCGGAAGTGGACGCCGTCGTAGTGGCGTCCGCCGGCTGCGGCGCGCGCATGAAGGAATACGGGCATCTGCTGAAGGACGACCCGGACTGCGCCGAGCGCGCCGCGCGCTTCTCGGCGACGGTGAAGGACATTCACGAGTTCCTAGTGGAATTGCCGTTCGAACCCCCGCGCGCGGCGTTGGATTATCGCGTGACCTATCAGGATTCTTGCCATCTGGGGAACGCCCAGCGAATCTCGGACGCCCCGCGCCAAATCCTGAACGCCATCCCCGGCGTGGAGTTCGTCGAGCTGCCCAACGCCGCCCGATGCTGCGGCGCGGGGGGGACTTACACGATAACCGAGCGCGAGTTCTCCCTGCGCGTCCTAAGCTCCAAAATGGACGATTTCGAGACGACGGACGCGGAAATCCTAGCCACCGCCAACCCCGGCTGCCTGATTCAGCTGCAATACGGCATGGAAGAGCGCGGCTTGCCCGCCCAAGTGAAATACGTGACGGATTTGCTGGATGAGGCGTATCGGCTTGAGGATGGCGAAGATGGGGAATGAGCGTCGCCCGCCCCCGTCATTGCCGTTTCCTGCCTCCGTCATTCCCGCGAAGGCGGGAATCCAGAGGGCGGCGAATCCCCTATCCCGGCTCGCCCCGTCATTCCCGCGAAGGCGGGAATCCAGAGGGCGGCGAATCCCCTATCCCGGCTCGCCCCGTCATTCCCGCGAAGGCGGGAATCCAGAAGGCGGCGCTTCTTTGTCAGAATCAGGATTTGGAGGATTTAGGGATTTTCAGGATTTTGGTTCGCCTGGATTGCGCTTTTCGCCGCAATCGGAAATCCCGCCAAGCGGAATGTGGGCAACAAGCATTTGTAGGGCGAAAATGCTCGCCGCAAGAATCCTGAAAATCCTATAATCCTGCTAATCCTGATCCTGACAAAGGGCTCCGCGCGCAAAACTGCGCCTGGCGGCGCAGACACCCTCACCCTAACCCTCTCCCATCAAGGGAGAGGGGATTCGCTGGTTGCGCTCGGCGCATGTTTTCGGTGAACATACTATTGCGGAATCTCGCCAAGCGCTTGCCGGGCTAGGACACTCGCCGCGCGAATCCTGGAAATCCTATAATCCTACAAATCCTGATTCCGACAAATGGCGCAACGGCGCGTTCGCCAACCCTCTGGATTCCCGCCTTCGCGGGAATGACGGGGGCAGAAATCCGGCAAAGGGCGCAACTGCATGTTCGCCAACCCTCTGGATTCCCGCCTTCGCGGGAATGACGGGGGGCAGAAATCCGGCAAAGGGCGCAACGGCATGTCCGCCAACCCCCTGGATTCCCGCCTTCGCGGGAATGACGAAATATTCTAACAAACCAACCAAACCAAAACGCGAAAACAAGGAGAAAACCACAACATGGATCTCGGATTGCATGGAAAGGCGGCTATCATCACCGGCGGGAGCGAGGGGATTGGGAAGGCGGCGGCTATCAGCATGGCGGCGGAGGGCGCGGACGTGGTCATCGCCGCGCGGCGGGCTGATGTGCTGAACGCGGCGGCGGACGAAATCCGCGCCGTCTCCAACCACCGCGTCATCGCCCTGCCGACCGACGTGATGGACGCCGAGCAGGTTCAGCGCCTCATCGATACCACGATGGCGGAGCTGGGGCGCGTCGACATTCTGGTGAACAACGCGGGGACGTCCGCCGGGGGGCCGTTTCTGAGCGTGAGCGACGAGGGCTGGCAGCACGACCTCGACCTCAAGCTCTACGGCGCGATACGGGCTTCGCGGCTGGCGGTGCCGATAATGCGCGAGGGCGGCGGCGGGCGCATCATCAACGTCACCAACTTGGGCGCGAAGGCGCCGGGCGCGGCGTCCGTGCCGACTTCGGTCAGCAGAGCCGCCGGCGTGGCGCTCACGAAGGCGATGTCCAAAGAGTTCGCCGCCGACAACATTCTGGTCAACACGGTCTGCATCGGGCTAATCAAGAGCGGCCAGCACGAGACGCGCTACCGAGCGATGCGCGAATCCGACCCCGCGCTGACGCTCGACAAGTTCTACGCCGACATGGGCGACCGCGTGCCGCTGGGCAGAGTGGGCGAAGGCGCGGAAGCGGGCGACGTCATCGCCTTCCTAGCCTCCGAGCGCGCCAGCTACCTGACGGGAATCGCCGTGAACATAGACGGCGGGACTTCGCCGGTGGTTTAAGTCGAGTGGGGCGATTGCCGGCTGCCGGCGGCTTAGCGACCGGCGACCGGCAACCTGCGAAACCATGCCCAACTTCCAAATCCGCCGTCCCGACGCGCTGACGCTGTTCATCGCCGCCGCCGCGCTGTTCGGGGCGGCGCTGGTCTTGTTTCGGCAGTCGCTCTACGGCGTGTCCGTGAGCGCGGATTCGGGGCATTACATTGCGATGGCGCGGAACGCGCTGGCGGGGCATGGGTTCATGTCTTTCGACGGGCGCTATCCGCCGGAGTGGCCGCCGTTGGCGTCCGCGCTGTACGCCGTATTCAGCTTCGGCGCCTTCGACCCGATGGCGGTCGCGGGGCCGCTGAACGCGGCGATGTTCACGCTGACGGTCTTCACCGTCGGCATGTGGTTGCGGCGGCGCGCCGAATCGCCGTTCGCAGTCGCGTGGGCTTGCCTTGGGCTTGTCTTCGGATTAGCCGCCATTCGCATGTTCGATTGGATATGGTCGGAGCCGTCTTTCATCCTCGCGACGACGCTCGCGCTGTATTGGGCGGACAGGCATCTTGAGGACGGCGAGCGCGCGTCTTTGGCGTGGGCGGTTGCGTTTTCGGCGGCGGCTTGCCTGAGCAAGTATGTCGGCGCGGCGCTGGTCGTCGCCGTCGCGGGGATGATTCTTCTGCGGCGCGGCGTCTCTTGGCGCGAGCGGCTTTTGTCCGCCGCCGCGTACTCGGCGATTTCCCTTCTGCCGATCTGCGCTTGGATGGCGCGAAACTGGCTGAACACCGGGCTTTTGACCGGCGGCAGACCGGTTGTCGAAACGGCGCGGGAGCATGTCGCGCCGATGCTGGCGGAAGTGGCGCGGTGGTGGCTGCCGCATGTTCCGATTCCGGTCGCGGAAGGCGGCGCGCTCGCCGTCACCGCCTTGGCGCTGTCGGTCGCGGCGGTCTTGGCGCTGCACGCCGCGTTCCGCTGGCTGCGCGCGGACGGGCGGGCGACCGCTCCCCTGCTCGCCGCCTTCGCCGCCGCTTACGCCGCGCTCACGCTGTGGGGGCTGCGGACGGGCGCGGTGAACATAGACAGATACGCCGCGCCCATGTTCGTCCCCCTGCTGCTGTCGGCGGCGCTGGCGCTTGACCGCGCGCTGTCATGGGCGCGCGGCGTCCGCTGGCGCGGCGGGCGGATTCCGTCGTTCGCGCTCATGGCGATTCTGGCGGCGTGGACGGCTTTCGGCGGATATGTCGCTATCTCCGACGCCCGCGCGCGGGCGACCGAACACGGCGAAGGCAGAGTCGACGGCGGATTCTACGCATCCGAAACCATCCAGCGTCTGCGCGGACTGCGCGGCGAGACGGCTATCGGCGTGGGATACTCCAACCAACCCCTGCAGGCGTACTTGGCGTCCGACGGGCGCGGGATATATCCCAACCCGCCGTATCACTGGAGCGAGATGGCGGCGGCGCTCGAAGCGCGGCACGGCGCGGCGGACGACACCATCATCGCGTGGTTCCACGACGGAATCTCCAAACGCTACGGCGTATCCGCGTTCCTCTACTCGCCGGGATTCGAGCGTCTGGGGTCTTTTCCGGACGGGGACGTCTTCCGTCTGAAGCGCGGGCGCCCGCCCGCCGACCCGCGCGCGGGGACGCAAATCTTGGATTCCCACTACGACGTCTATCTGAACGGCGGCTATCTGGCGTGGGTTCGCCAACCCTGCGCGGACGGGGACGCGGGCGGCTTCGTGGAGCTGTGGGCGGCGCCCGCCAACCCGGACGACCCGCGCGCGGACGTCAACGAGTACGGAATCGTCAGCATGAACTTCGACTTTTGGCGGTTCGGCGCGAAGATCGGCGACTTGTGCGCGGTGCGCCGTCCCCTGCCCGACTACCCGCTCAGGCGAATCGGAACGGGGCAGAACGTCCCCGGCGACAAGTGGCTTTACCGCGAGGCGATTCCGCTGCCGGTGAGCGACGAAGCGCGCGCATACTATATAAGGAAGTACGAAGCCCTATCGGCGGGCGGCGAACCGCTGGCGCGCGGGGAGTGGGACGTCTATCTTGACGACGGCGGCGATTTGGTCTATCTCAAGCAACCCTGCGCGGCGGACGATACGCGGGGGAGCTTTCTTCTGAGCGTCTTCCCCGTCGACTTGAACGATATTCCGCAAGACCGGCGCGCGGCGCGGCATGAGGGGCATAACTTCGCCTTCAAAGATCACGGCGTCCGCTTCGGCGACAGGTGCATGATACGCCGTTCGCTCCCGAATTACGCGATAGAATCGGTGAACGTGGGGCGCTGGGTCGATGGCGAATCCGGCGGCTGGCCAGCGACGAGGGTTCCGATGCCGATGAGCGACGCGGCGCTCGCGTACTATGAAAAGCAGTACGAAACCATATCATCGGGCGGCGAGCCGCTGGCGCGCGCGGAGTACGACGTCTATCTCGACGGCGGCGAGTTGGTCTATCTGAAGCGACCCTGCGCCGAAAGCGATACGCGGGGGCGGTTTCTGCTGAGCGTATTCCCGGCGGACTTGGACGACGTTTCGCAAAAGTGGCGCGAGTTGGGGCATGAGTCGCTGAACTTCGGCTTCGGTCAATACGGCGTCCGCTTCGGCGACCGGTGCATGATACGGATTCCCCTTCCCGATTACGCGATAGAGGCGGTGGACGTGGGGCGATGGGTTCCGGGCGAAACCGCCGCTTGGGAAAAGACGCGGGTTCGGTTGCCGCTGGGCGATTCCGCGCGCGCCTATTATCGTTCGGAATACGAAACCGTCTCCGCGGGCGAGCCGCTGTTCGCCGGCGAGTACGGCGTCTATCTCGACGGCGGCGATTTGGTCTATCTGAAGCGGCCCTGCGCCGAGGGCGATACGCGGGGGCGCTTTCTGCTGAGCGTCTTCCCGCAGAATGTCGCCGACCTGCCAGAAGATTGGCGCGGGTTGGGGTATGAGTCGCTTAACTTCGAATTCGCGCAGTACGGCGTCCGATTCGATGGGCGGTGCATGGCGCGGCGTCCGTTGCCCGATTACGCGATAGCGGGGGTGGAGACGGGGCGCTGGATTCCAGGCGAGCGCGAGGTTTGGAGGGCGAGTTTTGCGGTATCCGAGTGACGCGCGGCGCGGTTGGCGGGCGGGCGTCTTGGCGGCGCTGAACGGCGCGCGGTTGGCGCGGCTAATCCGCCGTCCCGACGCCTTCGCGCTGTTTATCGCGGGCGTGGCGGCGTTGGCGGCGGCGTCCGTTCTTTTGCGCGCGGCGTCTTTCGGGCCGCTTTTGTTCTGGGATTCCATGAACTACATTGGCGTGGCGCGCTCGCTTTTGGCGGGCGGCGGGTTCGCGGAGGTCTATCGGGATGGCGGGCTGTACACCCACTGGCCGCCGCTCTACCCCGCTCTGCTGGCGGCGGGCGGGCTGACGCTTTTCGACCCGCTCGACATGGCGGTTCCGCTCAACGCCGCCGCGTTCGGGGTGACGGTCTTCGCCGTCGGCGCGTGGTTGCGGAAGCGGTTGCGCTCGCGCTTCCTCGCCGTCTGGGGATGCGCCGCCGTGGCGGTCGCCGCTCCGCTGTCCGAAATGGCGGCTTACGCGCTGTCGGAAACCGTCTTTATGATGTTCGTTGCGCTGGCGCTCATCCGAACGGACGACTTTCTTGAAAGGGGCGGGCGCGCGTCGTTAATCTGGGCGGCGTTGTTCGCGGCGCTCGCCTGCCTGACGCGGTGGATGGGGTTCGCGCTGATAGCGTCTATCGCGGCGGCGCTTCTCTTTCGGCGCTCCGCCGGGCGCGGCGAGAGGGTCGCGGACGCCGCCGCGTTTTCGGTCGTCTCCGCCCTGCCCGTCTGCGCGTGGATGCTCCGAAACTACGCGCTTTCAGGCTACCCCACGGGAAGGCGAACGCCGGTGGATTACCAAACAAGCGAGCTGGTCGGCGAGTTGCTGGCGCGCGTGGGCGGCTGGGCGGCGCGCGCCTTCGGGGACGCCGACGAATTCGGCGCGGCGGCGACGCTCGCGGGGGCGGCGATTCTATTGGCGGCGGTGCTGGCTATCGGCATGGCGCTGGCGTTGGCGCGCGGGGGCGGCGGGCGGCGTCCGATAATCGTCTTCGGCTTCTTCTCGGCGGCGCACCTCGCGGCGCTGCTGGCGAGCCAGATTGCGCTCGGAAATGTCGCTCACGGCATACAGTGGCGATTCGTTCTTCCGCTCTACATTCCGCTGACGCTGGCGACGCTGGCGGCGTTGGACGCGCTGCTCAGCCGGGCGCGCTTGGCGTCCGCCGGCGATTCGCAAGCGCCGCGAAGTCCGAAATGGGCGCTCCGGGCGTCTTTCGCCGCCGCCGCCGCGATGTCGCTCTGGCTGGCGCAGTCGGCGGTCTGGTCGGCGGGCGACATATACCGCCAAAACGCGGACGGACATTTGGGCAGCCATGAACTCCCGGTGTGGCGCGATTCGGAAGTCCTGCGCCACCTACGCGACAATCCGGCGGGCGGGCATGTATTCGCCAACGAGGGGCTTCTGGTCTATGTCAACGTCTGGCAAGAGGGCGACGGCGCGAAATACCGATACTTGCCGGCGCTTTCTCTCGGAGCGCTCGCTTCATCCGATTTGCAAAGCGAACTGGACGCCGCTTTCGAGAATATCGACGGCGAGATTCGCGCGGTCTGGCTCGACAACTACTACCGAAACTCCGATTTGGAGTACGGTCCGGGCGACTTGCGGACGCTGAGCGGGCTGGAGCCAATCGCCGGGTTCAGGGATGGGACGGTCTTCCGCAGGAATCCGGGCTACATTCCCCCCGACCCAAGGCGCGGGCGGCTTTTGTCGGATTCCGGCTTCGACGTCTATCTCGACGGCGATACGCTGGTTTACGTCCGCGAGCCGTGCGAAGTCGGGGACGCGCGCGGGCATTTCAGCTTGGTCATATCGCCGGCGCGGGTCGGGGAACTTCCCGACCGGCGGGCGCGGAACGGCGTCGACCGGCGCGGCTTCTTCTTCTACCAGCGCGGCGCGGAGCGTGGCGGCAGATGCGTCGCCTGGGTGAACCTTCCGAAATACGAAATGCGGGTCATCGAAACGGGCCAGCGCGACGAGGGCGGGGGCGATATGTGGAAGGCGCTCATCGAGATGCCGCCCAGCGCCGCGACTGTGGATTACTACCGAGCGGATTACGAAGCCGTCTCATCGGGCGGCGAACCGCTTTTCGCCGACGAGTACGACGTCTATCTGGACGGCGGCGATTTGGTCTATCTAAAGCAACCCTGCGCGGATGAGCATACGGGCGGGCGCTTTCTGCTGAGCGTCTTCCCGAAAGACGTCGGCGACCTGCCCGAAGAGCGGCGCGAGGCGGGGCATGAGGGGCATAATTTCGATTTCGTCCGCTACGGCGTCCGCTTCGACGACCGGTGCATGATACGCCGTCCCCTGCCCGGCTACGCGGTGGAGGCGGTGGAAATCGGACGGTGGATTCCGGGCGTGCGCGAGGTGTGGCGGGCGACGGTGGGGATTGGGGAGTGATGGGGGATGCCCGCAAGTCGCCTAATCAGCGCGGGGACGCCAAGTTGACGAGTCCCTCAGCTCTTGGGCGTGTCGTCTTTGTTCATCTCGGTCGTTGGCGGCGCTCGCCGGCAGAACGATGTCGGCGTGTCGCGGGTTGCCTTCCAACGGCGACGCGGCCACTTCGCGCCCGTTTCGCTCCGCGTTCTCCGCTATGACGACCGCCCATCCGTAGAACTGGCGCTTGGGGATTCGCGCGCCGTCTCGAGCGTCCGCGATTTCGGTCGCTTCTTTCAGACTGCCGACGCTCAGGCGGTCAACGGAGATTTCAGTTTCGCCTATGCGCGGAAGAAACTCACTGACCGGGACTTTGGAGCGTTCCGCCCGCCTAGCGTTTCTGCTTGAAGAGACGCCGCGCCCCAGGTCCTCCCAAGGCGCGACTTGATTAGGAACGTTCATGCTGTCCTTAGCCGCTCCGCCATTCGAAGACCGCGCAAGGCGCGCTCAAGAAACCCGTCGGGCAACTTATCGGCGGAAGTGTATCGCTTTTGGCGCTGGTCGCCATTCAGGTTGACTAGGCACAGCGCGCCGCCGTCCGAATCGCAGAGCAACAGAACCGAGCCGGCGTCGCTCGGCGCGTCTATGGCTATCTCCCCGTCCGGCGTGGGATAAACCTCAAAGCGGAGCGGCGAGAAGCGGCGCGTCTCTGCCAAGACGCGCTTGGCGTTCGCTATGGCGAGGTCGGACGGCGCGGGGAAGCCTTCTTCGGCGGCTTCGTCGCGCGCGCCTGCTAGGTCGGCGAGCATTTCCGAGAGAGGGGCGTCGTCCGCTTGCATCGCGGCGTTCATGGCGTATTCCTCCGCGTTATCTATTTTCTATCATTCGCGCGGGCGGGCGAATTTTTCGACTTCGATTCGTTCGGCGGCGTCCCGCGCATGCCAGAGGTCGTAGGCGGTTTGCATCCCCAGCCAAGTCTCCGGCGAGGAGCCGAAGGCTTTGGACAGGCGAATCGCCATCTCCGCGGACACGCTCGTTTTTTCGTCCATCAGGTCGGTGAGCGCCTGCGGCGTCACCCCCAGCCCTTTCGCCGCCCGCGTCGCGGTTAGGTTCAGGGGTTCGAGACATTCGCATCGGACGATTTCGCCGGGGTGAGGGGGGGTCTTTCATCGTCGGCATGGGAAGGCTCCTTATTAGTCGTGGTCTAGCGTAATTTACGACGTGAGAATTTGCAAAAGGTCTGAGCGTCCGGCGCGCGAAACTGCGCCTGGGGGCGCAGTCACCCTCACCCTAGCCCTCTCCCATCAAGGGAGAAGGGATTCGCTGGCTTCAATTCGGGTTTGATTTCGGGTGGCTATCTTGATTGGGCGACTCTGGATTCCCGCCTTCGCGGGAATGACGGGGGAAGAAGGCGGGAATGGCGGCTCGGAACGATTAGAAGGGATTTGTTGGTTGCGTTTCGCGCTTGGTTCCGGTTGGCATGCAGTTATCAACATGCGCGCTTCAGCCCACCTGCCCCCGTTGCCTCAGCGCGTGGTCCATCAGCACTAGGGCGGTCATGGATTCCACTATGGGGACGGCGCGGGGGAGGACGCAGGGGTCGTGGCGGCCCCTGCCGCGCAGGGTGGTTTCGTTGCCGTGGACGTCCACCGTGTCTTGTTCGCGCATGATGGTGGCGGTGGGCTTGAAGGCGGCGCGGATGATTACGGTTTCGCCGTTGGTGATGCCGCCCTGCACGCCGCCGGAGTTGTTGGTGCGCGTTCGGACGCGCCCGCCGTCGTTGTAGAACGGGTCGTTGTGCCGGGAGCCGGTCAGGTATGTTCCGGCGAATCCGGAGCCGATTTCGAAGCCCTTGCAGGCGGGAAGGGACAGCATGGCGCGCGCCAAGTCCGCCTCTATTTTGTCGAACACCGGCTCGCCCCAGCCGGGGGGGACGCGGCGCGCGGCGCACTCCACTACCCCGCCGAGCGAATCGCCGTCCTTGCGCGCGCTTTGGATGCGCTCTATCATGCGGGCGGCGATGTCCGGGTCGGGGCAGCGCGCGATGTTGTCCTCGACCTCGCCGGCGGCGACAAGCTCCGGGTCGACGCTCGCCTCGATGTCCTGGACGCGCTTGACGTAGGCGACTATTTCGACGCCGAATTCGGACGCCAGCCACTTGCGGGCTATGGCGCCGCCGGCGACTCGCCCGATGGTTTCGCGGGCGCTGGCGCGTCCGCCGCCCATCCAGTTGCGGATTCCGTACTTGGCGTCGTAGGTGTAATCGGCGTGGGACGGGCGGTATTTCAGGCGCATCTCTTCGTAGTCGCGGCTGCGGGCGTCGCGGTTGCGGACGATTATCTGAATGGGCGTCCCCAGCGTCTCGCCGTCGAAGACGCCGGAGACTATCTCGGCTTGGTCGCCCTCGCGCCGCTGGGTGGATATGGCGCTCTGCCCCGGACGGCGGCGGTCGAGCTCGCGCTGGACGTCCGCCTCCGAGACGGGGAATCGCGGCGGGCAGCCGTCGACCGTCACCCCGACCGCCTCGCCGTGGGACTCGCCCCAAGTGGTTATCTTGAACATGGTTCCGAACGTGTTTGCCATGAGGTCTTCCTTAATATAAGGATGTTTGCAGTTGGCGAAACTGCGCCTGGGGACGCAGACGCCCTCGCCCTCGCCCTCTCCCATGAAGAGAGAGGGGATGCGTTGTTTGCAATTCAAGGTTGATTTCGGTTGGCTATCTTGGTTGGTGGACTCTGGATTCCCGCTTTCGCGGGAATGACGGGGGGCGCGCGGAACGTCCGAACTGCGCCTTGCGGCGCGCGCCCTCACCCTAGCCCTCTCCCATCAAGGGAGATGGGATTTGTCGCTCGCGATTCGGGCTTGGTTTTGGTGAACATGCCCCTAGCCCGTCGCGGGAAAGGGAGATATTGATTGTCGCGGATATGTTATCATCATTGGGACGGTCGGCGCATGGCGCGGGGGGCCGTCGGACAACCAAACGGCGGGCTTGGGCCGAACACCCGCGAGCGCCTTTCGCCTTCGGGCGGCTGAGCGCGGCTCGCGGCCCAAGCCCATTTGGACGCCAATCGCCAACGGCTAACGGCGCGCCGGGGGCGGGCTTCATGGGACAAGCCAACCACTTCGCGCCTTCGCGTTAACCTATCGTTCGCCGCGATTTTTCAGGAGAAGACACACGTGACGACCATCGACCAAATCGTCAACCGCGCCAAGAAGAGCGGCGTCAAGCTGGCGTCGTTTCTGTACTGCGACAACGGGGGCGTTTTGCGGGGGAAATCCGTTCACGTCTCGCGGCTCGCCGAGCGGATGCGCTCCGGGGTCGGCTTGACGGCGGCGATGCAGGCTATGACGGACATGGACGAGTTGCAGAGCGTCCCCGGAACCGGCATGGGGCCCGTGGGCGAGACGCGGCTGGTGCCGGACGCGGACACGTTCGCAATCGCGCCCTACGCGCCGCGCCGCGCGTCCATGATGTGCGACATGATGACGCCCGACCTGCAGCCCTATTCCGCCTGCCCGCGCGGCTTCCTCAAGCGCGCGATGGCGAAGGCGGCGGAGATGGGGCTGACAATCCAAGCGGCGTTCGAGCCGGAGTGGTACTTCGCGCGGGAGACGGAGGACGGCGAGTTCGTCCCCATCGACCGCGACCTGGTCAACGCGACCGTCAAGGCGATGAAGGCGCGGGACGTGGTCGATGAGATAGTGGACGCGCTGGAGGCGCAAGGACTGGAGGTGGAGCAGTACTATCCGGAGCTGGGACACGGCCAGCACGAGTTGAGCGTCCGGCACGCGGACGCCCTGCGCGCGGCGGACAACCATCTGACGCTCAAGGAAACCGTCCGCAACGCGGCGTACCGTCACGGGATGCTGGCGTCGTTCGCGCCCAAGCCGTTCCCGGAGCAGGCGGGCAACGGCTGCCACATACACCTGAGCGCGTGGGACGCGGACGGCGCGACGAACCTGTTTTACGACCAAACCGAAACGCAAAATCTCAGCGAGTTGGGCTACAGGTTCATCGCGGGGGTGATGAAGCACATGCCGGCGCTGATGGCGCTGAGCTGTCCGAGCGTCAACAGCTACCGCCGTCTGCAGCCGGGGACTTGGAGCAGCGCCTATATGTGCTACGGGCCGGACAACCGCGAGGCGGCGCTGCGGATACCGTCCCGCTTCAGCGGCGCGGAGATGGCGTCGGCAAACATCGAGTACCGCCCTGCGGACTCCAGCGCCAACCCCTACATCGCGCTCGGCGGGCTGATATTCGCGGGCTTGGACGGAATCGAGAACGGCCTGCGCCCGGACGAGCGGCAGAATGTGGACGTCGACCCGCGGACGCTAAGCCAAGAAGAGCTCGCGGCGCGCAACATACGGCGCTATCCGATGGGCTTGCCGCAAGCGACGGCGCATCTGCAAGCGGACTCGATGATGATGGAGGCGCTGGGGGCGGACTTGGCGAATTCGTACATAGCGATACGGCGGGCGAATTCGGCGCATTTCTCCACGCGGGGCGGGGTGGAGTATGAGGTGCGGCATCATTTTCATAAGTATTAGGGGGTTGCCAGTGGTCAGTGGCTAGTGGTTAGCGGTCAGTTGCGGGCGCTGGAATCAAGCGCGAATCGCGAGCGGCGAATCCCATCTTTCGCGGATTTCTTGCAACTAGGCGATATTGGCGCTAGATTAGGCTTGAAATGGCGATAATCGCGTTGTCATTCCTGGATTTCCGCCGCCGTCATTCCCGCGAAAGCGGGAATCCAGAGGGCTTGCAAACACGAGGGCAAGTTAACCGCAACCATGACCATCATTGAAAACGACATTACCCAAAAGGTGGCGGAGTGGCTGGTCTCCGGGCGGCTTCCAAATGAACAAACCACTCAGTTCTGCCTGGCGATGTTGCTGGTGTCGCTAGGTTACAACGAAGTCGAGGTCGAGTATTCTGTGCCAGACGGTCACATGGACATATTCTTGCCCCGACTCCGCGTGGTTATCGAAACGAAAGCGCTGGGCGAGGCTGACCCTAACGCCATCCGCTCGAAACCGCTAAGGGAGTCAGGCGCTGACGACGACCGCGCGCCCAAGGATGAGACGCAGTTCGCGCAGTGCAAGCGGTATGTCCGCGAAGCGTGGAAAATCGAGCGCGGCAAGTTTGGCATTTTTAGGAAGGGCCGGGGTTTGCCGTGGAAGGCGATTCTGACCGACGGGCGCGTTTGGTGGATGTGGGAGTGGGAGATTTTGCGGGACGGCAAACTCGGCGAGGCGCAGACCATAGTCGAGGAGAAGCGCTACGACCAGTCGCCAGAAACGCTTGTGGCCGGCATCAAATATCTTACTCGAACAACGCGGCAACTTAGGTTGCTGGGCTAACGGCGTCCGACGCCCTTTAGATTCCCCGCTTGGGGCATGTTCGGGGGATGGCGCAAGCCCGCGCCTGGCGGCGCGGACACCCTCACCCTAGCCCTCTCCCATCAAGGGAGAGGGGATTTGTTGGTTGCGATTCGGGCTTGGCTTCGCGCGGCTGTCTTGGTTGGGCGACTCTGGATTCCCGCTTTCGCGGGAATGACGGGGGATGAACAAAAGGTAGAGGGGATATTTCCCCTCCCCTCTCTGCGACTCTCCGCGCCTTTGCGCCTCTGCGTAAAATTCCTCCGCGTCAAAATCCGCCGCCTTGCCCTGAGCGGCGCGCAATGTGTACAGTTTAGGGCATGAAATCCCCTTCACAAGCGTCTTCGGACGGCGAGGACGCTTCGGCGCGCGGGCGCGCGCCATCATCATCGGCGGCGGGGGCGGCTTTGCCTCGCCGCGAAGCGGTCGCCACTCGCGGTTGGCGGCAGACTTTCTCATCCCTCAAGAACCGCGACTATCTGCATCTCTGGCTCGGCATGATGGCGATGATGGGCGGGATGCAGATGCAGATGCTGGCGCGCGGCTATCTGGTTTACGACCTGACCGAATCGGCGTCCCTGCTGGGGCTGGTGAGCGCGGGGACCGCCGTTCCGATGCTGGCGCTGGCGCTGTTCGGAGGGGCTATCGCGGACAGGTTCGAGCGCAAGCGCCTCATCCAAATCGGGCAGGTCATCGTGGCGCTCATGGCGGGCGTCGTGGGCGTCGCCATCTTCTTGGAGCGGGTGGAGTGGTGGCATTTGCTGATAGCGTCGGCGCTTCAGGGGACAATCTGGTCGTTCATGATGCCGGCGCGGCAGGCTATCATCCCGCAGATAGTGGGCCCGGAGCGCATCGGCAACGCGATGGCGCTGAACGCGGCGGGGATGAGCGCGATGACGCTCTGCGCGCCGGCGGTCGCGGGCGGCCTGTACGCGGCGGCGGGTCCGGCGAACGTCTATTTCATCATCACGGCGCTGGGGCTGGCGGCGGTGGCGCTGACGACGCTGGTGAGCCGCCCGAAAACGTCCGCGCCCGCCAAAAAGCCGGCGATGCTCGGCGACATTCTGGATGGGTTGCGCTACATCATGGGCAACCGCATGGTGCTGGTTTTGCTGCTGATGGGGCTAGGCACTACCCTGCTCGCCTCGCCGTTTCGGATGCTTCTGCCGGTGTTCGTGGTGGACATCTACAAGCGGGGGCCGGATTCAATGGGGCTGCTGGTGGCTATCATGGGCGGCGGCTCGCTGGCGGGTTCGCTGGCGATAGCGGCGCTGGGCGACTGGCGGCGCGGCTTGCTGCTGGTGGCGGGCGCGCTGATTTCGGGCGCGGCGCTGCTGCTCATCGCGCTCTTCCCATTCTACTACGCCGCCGCCGCCATCATGTTGCTGGTCGGGCTGGGGGACGCGGGACGGCGCACAATCAACATGGGGCTGATAATGGAGGTGGTGGAAGACCAGTATCGCGGGCGGGTGATGAGCGTGTTCATGATGAACTTCGGGCTGATGCCGCTGGGGGTTCTGCCGGCGGGCTTGGCGATGGACCGCTTCGGCGGCGAGGCGACGGCGGCGGCAATGGGCGCGGCGCTGATTCTGGTGGCGGTCTTGGTGTACGCCACGCAAAAGCGGCTGCGTGAGTTTCAGTGAGGGGGCGGACGCGGCTAAGCGGACGGCGGGGGTTCTTGGATTTCGACGTCGCCGCCGTCTCGGAATTCGACGGTGAGGCGGCAACCTGTGAGCAACTGGGTTCCGATAAGCGGGTCGGGGTCGGGGTCTGCGTCCAGAGCGATGATGGAGATGCGATGGAGGCGGTCATGCCATAGGATGTCGCCGTTGTAGTAGCGGTAGTCGTTTTCCGAACCGTCCGCCAGGGACGTCGGGAGTGTGGCTACGCTCCGCAACCCAAGCCGTTCTAGGAAGTCCGTCGGCAACGTCAGGCAACCAGTGAAGCCGGTGTCCACAACCGCTTGGAGCGTGTGGAGATTGCCGCTACTGTCCGCGACGGATATTTCCACCCACGCCTCAAGCCGTCCGCCATCGTCCTCTATCACCGTTCCCCTAATCATCGCGCCGGACCTTCGCGGGCGAGGATTTCGTCGGTCGGCGGTTGATGAAGTGAACGGTGGGATAGCCGACCCTTTCCATCCACATGTAGGCGTCCGGGCGGCGCTCCATCAGGCGCGTGACGGCTTCCAAGTCGTTGTTGCTGATTTCGTAGTCGCCGCTGTAGATGTCAATTGCGACTATCTTGCCCTTGAACTCAGGTCCCAGGTCGTCTTTTATCTTCTGGTTGTAGACCGCCCTGCCGATTTCTCTGACAAGGCCGTCGGTCATTTTGTCGACGGGGATGGTCAGCATGGTTTCGCTCCTTGTTGGCGGTTGGGGCTATTTTGGGGGTTTGGGTGTTTCGCTGTCAATCATCTACGGGTTGGCGGCGCTAGGTGGATGGCGGCGGTTCTTGGATTATGACTTCGCCGCCGTCCCAAGCGTCTATGATTAGCCGCCCGCCTTCTATGAGTTTCATTCCGATGAGCGGCAGATGGTTCGTCTCGGCTATCACCGCGGGAATCATCCGTCCGTCCCACAGAACCCTGCTTATGAAATACGCGACCATCTCTCTGGAGCCGGTCGCCAGGATGGATTCGCGTTTCCGCCACTCCGGCAATCCAAGCCGTTGAATTATGCGCGGCGTCAGCGCGAGCCAGCCAGTGAACCCCGTATCCACGATGGCGGGGAACGCTTGCAACTCGCCTTCGGCGTCTTCAACGAGCACTTCGACCCACGGGTCGAGATGCTGGCCGTCGCGCAACGCCACTTTTCCGACTATCATATCAACGGTCTGCCCAGCGTGGTTATGGTGGGTATTTTTATGACCACTCTTTTGGGCGCGCCGATGCAATGCTCCCAGATTTCAGCGTCCGGGCGGCGCTTCATCAGGCGCAGGATTGGTTGAATGTCGTCGTCGCCGATTTCGTAGTCGCCGCTTTTGACGTCTATCGCCACCATCTTGTTGTCGCAATCCGGTTCAAGCGCGGGCTTTATCTTTTCGTTGAAGATAGCCTCGCCGAGCGCGCGCGTCTTTTCGTCAATCTCGGCTTTGGGCGGTTCGTATTTATGCTTCTCCGCGCTCATGTCGGGGTTGATTTTCGCCGTCCATGTGAGGGGGCGGCGGCGGCGGCGAGCGCGCAGGCGCTTGGCGGTTTCCCAATTGTCGTCGCCGATTTCGTAGTCCCCGCTTTGGATGTCGATGACTATGAACTTGCCCGCGCAGTCGGGGGCGAGCTTGTCTTTTATCAGCTGGTCGTATATCGCCTGGGCGATGTCGCCGACGTTTTTCGGCATGAGATGGTCAGGCGTGGAGTCGGGCGGAAAGAGGGCGTCTATCTCGTGCGGCGCGGGGGGGCCGATGAGCAGCGTCCAGCAGTCTGCTTCGGGTCTGCGCTCCGCCAGCCTGAACAGCGCTTTGGACGAGTACAGGTCGACTTCGTAGTCCCCGCTTTCGAGGTCTATGACCACCGCTTTGCCGTTGAACTCCGGTTCGAGCGCGTCTTTCATGTCTTTGTCGTAGATCGCCTTGGCGATGATTTCTTTCGGGTCGCGGGGCATGGTTTTGGTCCTTGTCTCGTTTCGGTTTCGGATGACGCCGGCGTCCCCACTCTAACCGCCTCTCCCCTATCAAGGGATTGCTGTCGGCGAAACTGCGCCTGGCGGCGCAGTCGCCCTCACCCTAGCCCTCTCCCATAAAGGGAGAGGGGATTTTTGTCCCCATTTTCACGGGGATGACGTTGTTGCGGTTCGTCGCCCGCCGCTAGCTCTTGGCGTTGGCGGTTTCCATTTCGCGAGAGATGGTTTCCAGATTGGCGACGGCGCCCGCCACTAGGGCGGGGTTCAGGCGCGCGGCGTGGTCGGGGTAGCCGGCGCGGTCTAGCATCGCCGACAGCTTGCCGCCCTTGAACAAGTCCAGCGCCCAGCCGAGCGGGTCGGGGACGGTCGTCATGTCCAAGTAGAGGCGCTGGTTTTTGGCGCGCGGCCCGTAGTGGTAATGCGGGGCGCGCTCGAAGCAGTCGAATGTGAGCAGCTCGTACTCCTCGCCGGCGATGTCGCCGAGGACGTGGATGGCGACGCCGCGGTCGTTCGCCAGCTCGCGGAACTCCACGCCGAAGCGGACGGGGCCCGCCTCTAGGATGACGTCGCCGCGGTCGTGGACGACGGTTCGGCGTCCGTCGACGGCGAGCGCGCGGGCTTGCGATTCGAGGGCGTCCAGCTCCGCCGACAGGTCGGAGCCGCGCGCGGTTTCGGACAAGTCGGGGTAGCCGGCGCGCTCTATCATCTCCGGCAGGCGGGCGCGCAGCTGGCCGATGGTCCAGTCGAGCGAGTCGCCTTCGGTGGTCTTGTCAAGCATCAGGCGGCGGTTGCGCTTCTGGGGCCCGTAGTGGTAGTGCGGCTCGTGGTCGAAGCAGTCGAACCGGAGCAGCTCGTGTTCGTCGTCCGCGCTCACGTCGCCGAGGACGTGGACGCAGACGCCCTGGTCGTTCAGCAAGTCGCGGTACTCGATGCCGAACTTTATCGCGCCGTCTCCGATGATGGTGTCTCCGCGTTCCTTCATTTGGTTCCTCTCCTTGCGGTGTGTTGGGGATAGTATAGCGGATTTTTTGGCGGTTGTGGTTGGCGGTTAGTTGCTAGCGGTTGGCGCGCGCGGGACTGCGCCTGGGGGCGCAGGCACCCTCGCCCTCTCCATAAAGGGAGAGGGGATTTGTAGGTTGCGATTCAAGGTTCATTTCGGGTGGCTATCGTGTCCCCGCCTTCGCGAGGATGACGTTGTTGGTCGACTCTGGATTCCCGCCTTCGCGGGAATGACGGGGGCGGAATAAGGGAGAGGGGATTCGTTGGTTGCGCTCGGCGCTTGGTTTCGAATAGCGGGCTTGGTTGCAATCCTCTGGATTCCCGCTTTCGCGGGAATGACGGAGCGGAAGGCGGGAATGGCGGGGACGGAAAGAAAATGGTTTGGGCAAATGCGCCAAGCGGCGCGCCGCTTGTGATACAATTTCGGGGCGCGCGCGAGTCCGGTTCGCGCCGTCTGTTGTCACATTCGCACATTCGCCTAGTTTGGGAGGTTCGCGTCTATGCGCCCGATCATGGAAATCGCCGAGAATCTTGGGTTGGACCGCGATTCGGTCATCCCCTACGGGCATTACAAGGCTAAAATCGCGCATGGCGCCCTGCGCGAGGGCGGGCGGCGCGGGAAGATGGTGGTCGTCACCGGCATCACGCCCACGCCGGCGGGGGAAGGCAAGACGACGACGACCGTCGGGCTGACGCAGGCGATGGGCAGGCTGGGGAAGAACGTCGTCGCCACCCTGCGCGAGCCGTCGCTGGGGCCGATTTTCGGCATCAAGGGCGGCGGCACGGGCGGCGGCAAGAGCCTGATAGAGCCGGAGGACGAGGTCAACATACACTTCACCGGCGACGCCCACGCGGTGGGCTCCGCCCACAACCTGCTGGCGGCGCTCACCGACAACGCCGCCCAGCGCGGGCAAGTCGCGGGGTTCGGGCCGGAAGACGTCACCTGGCGGCGCGTCACGGACGTCGAAGACCGCGCGCTGCGGACAATCGTCACCGGAATCGGCGGGGCGAACAACGCGCCGATGCGCGAAAGCGGGTTCGACATCGTCACGGCGTCCGAAATCATGGCGATTCTGGCGCTGGCGCGCGACCTGTCGGACTTGCGCGCGCGGCTTTCGCGGGTGGTGGTCGGATACGCCAAAGACGGCGCGCCGGTTACTGCGGAGGACGTGGAGGCGGTCGGCTCGATGATGTCGCTTCTGCGCTACGCCATCCAGCCGAATATCGTGCAGACCAGCGAGGGGCAGCCGGTGATAGTCCACGCGGGTCCGTTCGGCAACATAGCGCACGGCTGCTCGTCCGTCATCGGCGACAGGCTGGCGCTGGGCTACGCGGATTACGTTCTGTCGGAAGCGGGCTTCGGGGCGGATTTGGGCTTCGAGAAGTTCATGCACATAAAGGCGCGGTTCAACGGGCTGGAGCCGCATGCGGCGGTGATTGTGGCGTCCGTCCGCGCGGTGAAGTATCACGGCGGCGTCCAGCGGCGCGAGTTGGACGCGCCCAACGAAGGCGCCGTCCGCGAGGGCATGGCGAATCTGACGCATCTGATAGGGATGATACGGTCGTTCAACCTGCCGGTGGTGGTGGCGCTCAACCACTTCCCCACCGATGCGGCGGCGGAGACGGCGATAATGAAGCGCGGCGCGGAGGCGGCGGGCGCGTTCGCGGCGGTCGAGAGCCGCGTGTTCGCCGACGGCGGCGCGGGCGGAATCGAGCTCGCGCAGGCGGTGATGGCGGCGGCGAGCGCGGACGAGCCGCCGGCGATAGACTACGCCTATCCGATGGACGCGCCGATACGCGACAAAACGCTGGCGCTGGCGCGGCGAGTGTATAACGCGGACAGCGTCCAGTGGGCGCTCCCCGCGCGCCGCCTGCTGAGGCGGTTCGAGGATTTGGGATGGGGCGACCTGCCCGTGTGCATGGCGAAGACGCATCTGAGCATATCGCACAGGGCGGCGCTGAAGGGGTGTCCGTCTGGCTACGCCTTCCAGGTGTCGGACGTCCGCGCCTCTGTGGGCGCGGGGTTCATCTACCCGATAGCGGGCAACATCGTGACGATGCCGGGCTTGCCCGGCTCCCCGCGCAAGCTGGACGTGGACGCGGGGGGGGCGATAGTGGGACTGTAGGGGGTAGTGGTCGGTGGTTAGTGGCTAGTGGTCGTCAGGAAAAAGGGCGCGTCCAGTGACAGCCAGGGAAGCGATACGCATGGTTCGGCGGGACGGGTGGTATCATGTGAGAACGACAGGAAGCCATCGGCAGTATCATCATCCGACTAAGCCGGGAACGGTTACGATACCCGGAAGGTTGGGAAAAGACTTGCCGCCCGGAACCCTTGAAAGCATCAAGAAGCAAGCCGGACTGAAGTGAAAGGAGTTCAGCGTGAAACTCAAGTACGCCGTCGTAATCGAGAAAGCGCCGAACAACTACGCCGCTTACGCTCCCGACGTATTGGGTTGCGTATCTGTCGGAGATACGTGGGACGAGATGCTCGCCATGATGCGCGAGGCGCTGGAGTTCCACATTGAATCCATGCAGGAAAACGGCGAGTTGATTCCGGAGCCGCGCTCGTCGCTCGCAGACGCCATGCGACATCATCTTTCGGCGCTCGACGAAATCGATGAAGAGTTTTACGCCAAGCAGGGCGTAACGCTGGAGGATTGGGAGGAAACGGAAACGGCGTTCGCCATGCTTGAAATAGAGGTCACCGAGCCGGCGCCGGCGGCTTTGGAGGCGGAGCCGGAGTTGGTCGCGGCGAGCGGGCGCGTATAATGACAGTAAAAGTCCGCGAAGCGATACGCATAGTTCGGAGGGACGGGTGGCGTTATGTGAGAACCAAGGGAAGCCATCGGCAATACAAGCATCCGACCAAGCCGGGGAAGGTCACGATTCCGGGTCATCCCAGCGAGGACCTGAGTCCGAAACTGTGGGAATCCATCTTGAAACAGGCGGGGCTAAAATGAGAAAGACGATGAAACTGAAATACGCCGTCGTTTTCGAGAAGGCGCCGAACAACTACTGCGCCTATGTTCCCGAACTGCCCGGCTGCGTAAGCACGGGCAAGACGTGGAAGAAGATGCAGGCGATGATACGGGAAGCGATAGAACTCCACGTCGAGGGCATGCTGGAAGACGGCGACCGCGTTCCCGCGCCGCGCATGTCGCTGGGCAAGGCGATGGCGCATCACCTGTCGCTGGACGACGAATACTACGACCCGGAGCTGAACGTCTACGTGAAGCCCGACTACGAAGACGAGGAAACGACTTTCGCCTTCGTAGATGTGGAGGTTGAGTTGCCGCGAACGCTGGCGTCGTCGGAGCCGGAGTTGGTCGCGGCGGGCGGGCGCGCATAATGAAATATCGCGAAATCACGCGCATGATTCGGTGGGATGGGTGGCAACATGTGAGAACGCGGGGCAGCCATCGCATCTACCGCCATCCGACTAAGCCGGGAATCGTCATCATCAGCGGACATCCGGGGCGCGACGTGCCGAAAGGGATACTCGACGAGATACTGAAACAGGCCGGGCTCAAGTAATAGGAGCATGAGATGAAGCGCGAATACGCCGTCGTAATCGAGAAAGCGCCGAATAACTACGCCGCTTATGTCCCCGACGTGCCTGTCTGCCTAGTGGCGGCGGAGACGCGAGAGGAGACGCTCGTCTTGATACGCGAGGCGATAGAGGTCAACCTTGAGACCGCGTTGGAGTTCGGCGAGCCGGTTCCGGAGCCGCGCTCGTCGCTCGCGGACGCCATGCGATGCCACCTTTCGGCGCTTGACGAAAGCGACGACGCGTTTTACGCCGAACGCGGCATAACGCTGGAAGAGTGGGATGAGGAGGAAATTTCGTTCGTCATGGTGGAAGCGGAAGTCAATCTGACCCCGGCGGCTTTGGCTGATGCGCCGGAGTTGGTCGGCGCGGCGGCGCGGTAAAAAAGTCCGCGAATCGGAGGAGGCGCTGGATTTTGCCTGAGTTCTTCAACGTCCGCTCCCCCGCGCTGGCGCTGGCGGCGCTGCGACCGCTCCTCTCCCCTGTCGCGGATTGGGAGACTGTCGCGGCGACCGAGGCGCTGGGGCGCGTCTTGGCGCGGGACATTCGCTCGCCGGAGGATTCGCCGTCGTTCGCGCGGTCGACTATGGACGGCTTTTCGGTTCGGGCGCGCGACACTTTCGGGGCGTCCGAAAGCATGCCGGCGCTACTGGAAGTGGTCGCCGACATTCCGACGGGGACGGTTTCGCCTATCGCGCTCGGCGTCGGCGAGGCGGCGGGGGCGTACACCGGCGGGACGCTCGCCAAAGGCGCGGACGCCGTCGTGATGGTCGAGCGAACACAGCCGGCGGACGAACGCTCCATTGAAGTCCTGCGTCCGGTCGCGCCGGGCGAGAATGTGATTCAGCCGGGCGAGGACGTCCGCGCCGGCGAGGTCGTCCTGAAACGGGGGCGGCGTCTGCGCGCGCAGGAAGTCGGCGGGCTGATGGCGCTAGGAATCTTGGAAGCGCCCGTCCTGCGGCGTCCGCGAGTGGGGATAATCTCGACGGGGGATGAGATAGTCGCGCCGTCCGAAACGCCGTCCGCCGGATTGGTTCGGGACGTCAACACCTACACCATCGCGGCGCGGGCGTCCGAACTCGGCGCGGAGGCGCTGGCGCTGGGGCTTATTCCGGACGACTACGAAGCGCAGCTGGCGGCGGCGCGGGACGGCATCGAGCGGGCGGATGCGCTGATATTCTCCGCCGGCAGCTCGCTGAGCGTCCGCGACATGACGGCGCGGGTGTTCGACGCGCTCGGCGAGCCGGGGGTGCTGATTCACGGCGTCTCGATCAAGCCGGGCAAGCCGACAATCGTGGGCGCGGCGCGCGGCAAGCCGCTGTTCGGACTGCCGGGCAACCCGGTGTCGGCGCTGACGGTGTTCGACCTGCTGGCAGCGCCCGCCGTCCGCGTTCTGTCGGGCGAAAGCCCGGAGCCGGCGGCGGAAGCGACCGTCCGCGCCGTCCTGAGCGCGGATATTCCGTCGGAATCCGGGCGCGAGGATTTCGTCCCGGTGAAACTGTCATCAGGCGCGGACGGCGCGGTCGAGGCGTCTCCGGTGTTCGGCAAATCCAACCTGATATTCACGCTGGCGAACGCGGACGGAACGGTGGCGGTGCCGGCGGAATCGGGCGGGCTGTACGCGGGGGAGGTTGTGGGTGTACGATTGGGGTGAGGTTGGGGATGGTTGGGAATAACGCAAAGGCGCGATGGCGCAAAGGAGAAGAAGGAATTGCATCACATAGACGCGGTGAATCAGAATCTGAGGGCGGGTCAGAGGGTCAGAGTCAACGAGAGGGCGAACAACGAGGACATTCGCGGAGAAGTCGGCAAAATCGTTGGGTACATTGAGGGAATTGTGGAGATAGAGGGTGAAGAATACCCCGGCTCCGTCCTCATCACCGCCTTGGAAATCGGAGATAGGCACCCGCAGAGACTGACGCGCGGCAACAGCATCAGCGTCAAACAAAACCGGGGACCGCTAGCGATTCGCGGAAAGTCCGGCAAGTTCGACAGATACTCGGACGTCATCGTCGACATAGACGGTTTCCTGCATCAAATCGTCGTCACCAGCCTGGACTTGATCTAGCCGGGCAAGCCGACAATCGTCGGCATGGCGCGCGGCAAGTTGCTGATTGTGTTCGACCTGCTGGTCGCGCCCGCTATCGGTCGGGCTGTACGCGGGTGAGGTTGTGGGTGTACGATTGGGATGAGGGCAAAAATCGCGCGGTTGCGTTGGATAGGAGCGAGCATGTTCAGAGTGAATCCCGAAACCCGCGAATCCACGCGGATAGAGGAAGCCGCCTTTTCCGACCTCGGATTTCAGGAGCGCTATGACATTCAGGAGTGGATAGCCGACAACCCCAGCATTTTGGGCGACGACTTGCTGATAATCGGCAAGGAATTCAGCGGGTTCGACCTGACGAACGAAAGGTTGGACTTGCTCGCGGTGGACGCCGACGGAAAGATTGTCGTCATCGAGCTGAAGCGCGACGATTCGGGCGACAACGCCTATTGGCAGGCGATCAAGTACGCCAGCTATTTTCGGCGCGCCAGCCCCGAAGAGATAATCCGCGTGTACTCCGATTACATGGCGAAAACCGTGCAATCCGGGGACGCCGAAGGAAACCTGCTGGAGCATTTGGGCAACCCTGAAAACCTCAGCGGCTTGAACAACGACCAGCGGATAATTCTGGCGAGCCGCCGATTCGCTCCCGAAGTGACCTCCGCGGCGTTTTGGATCAATGAGAAAGCGCGCGACTTGATAACCTGCGTGCAGTTGACGCCTTACAAGGACGCGGATTCGCTGTACATACAAGCGGATACGGTATTGCCCATCCCCGGAGTGGAAACCGTAGGGATTGCGGATGCGCGAGACGGCGGCGGCGCGGGCAAGCGAAGCCGGCGCGAATCCCAAATGCAACGCAATCGGAACGATGACGTCACGCGCTTCTTGGGGCAAGTGGCGGATAGGGCAATCGACGGACTGTCAGCGGACATCAAGCCCGATGAGCGTAGCCGGCATGCGGTCGGATCGCCCAACTTTCGCCAATATCGTCTGTGGTACAAAAAGCACCCTTGGCGCAATTGGAGTCTCTGCTACTCCGTCCACCTGAAGCGCGAAACTGACGCTTCTGAGAGCGACGGCTGGATGTCGGAAGTTCGATTCCAGTATAAAACAACGGGCAACTGGGCGGCTCAGCTGACGGATGCGGGGGTCGCCGAGTTGAAGGTCGCATTGGGCGAGCTGTCGCTTCCCAACGGTTCGCTTCCCAACAGCCAAGAAATAACCGATACGGGCTTCGGCGGCATATCGTTTTCATTACCCGCCGGGCCTCTTGACGATAACCTAGAAAACGCGCTTGCCGGCGAGCTCGTGAAATTCGTCGAGTCCATTACTCCCATAGTGAACGAAATCGAAGAATACGCCAACGAAGAAGACGTCTAGCCTTGACAAATCCCCCGGCGTCCGCCGCCCTTCTGGATTCCCGCCTTCGCGGGAATGACGGGGCGGAACGCGGGAATGACGGGGGTGGAAATGGGAATGACGGGGCAGAACGCGGCAATCACGGGGCAAAAACACGGAATCTTGGGCAATGACGAACAAACTCCCCAACCGCCGGCGCCGTTACTATCTGCAGGATATTCCGCTCGATGAGGCGCGGGGGCGGTATGATGATGCGCTGGTTGCGGCGGGGGCTTTGCGGCTGGCGGATTCCGAGCGCGTCCATGTCCGCGAGGCGCTGGGCAGGATTACGGCGGCGCCCGTCTGGGCGTTGCGCTCTTCCCCGCATTACGACGCGGCGGCTATGGACGGAATCGCCGTCCGCTCATCCGACACGGCGGGCGCGTCCGACGCTTCTCCCCTGCCCCTCTCGATTCCGCAAGACGCGCGGTGGGTCGATACCGGCGACCCGATGCCGGACGGGTTCGATGCGGTGGTCATGATCGAGGTCGTCGCCGAAGTCGGCGATTCCACTGTCGAAATCCGCGCGCCGGTCGCGCCGTACAACCATGTCCGACCGCTGGGCGAGGACATCGCGCAGTCGGAGTTGCTGATTCCCGAAAACCATCGCCTGCGCCCGGCGGATTTGGGCGCTTGCGCGGCGGCGGGCGTCTTGGAAGTGGACGTCCGCGAGAAGCCGAGCGTGGGCGTCCTCCCCACCGGGTCGGAGCTGGTCGCGCCGGAGCGCGAGCCCAAACCCGGCGAGATTGTGGAGTTCAACTCGCTCACGCTGGCGGGGATGCTGTCGGAATGGGGCGCGGCGCCCGTCCGCCTGCCGCCGGTCGCGGACGACCCGGCGCTACTGGAGGCGGCGATTTCGGACGCCGTTTCGCGCTTCGACATCGTTCTAATCAACGCCGGCTCGTCGGCGGGGGCGGAGGATTACACAGCCGCGCTCATCGAGAAGCTGGGCGAGCTGACGGCGCACGGGGTGGCGATACGACCGGGGCATCCGATAGCGCTGGGCGCGGTGGGCGGCAAGCCGGTTTTGGGGATTCCGGGCTATCCGGTGTCGGCGGCGGTGGCTTGCGAGCTGTTCGTCCTGCCGATAGTGGAAGCCATGCTGGGACGCCGCTCGCCGCCCTCCCCGACCGTCCGCGCGGTCGCCGCGCGCCGCGTGCAGTCGCCGATGGGCGAGGACGAATTCCTGCGCGTCCGTCTGGGGCAGGTCGGCGAGCGCCTCGTCGCCACGCCGCTGCAGCGCGGCGCGGGGGTGATAACCTCGCTCGTCCGCGCGGACGGCGTGGCGGTCATCCCGCGAATGTCGGAAGGCGCGGAAGCGGGTTCGGAAATGAGCGTCCGCCTGCTGAAGCCGCTCGACGAAATCCGGCGGACGATTGTGGCGGCGGGTAGCCACGACATGATACTCGACCTGATAGCCAGCCGGCTAAGCGCGGACGGCGGCGGCGCGGCGCTGTCGTCGGCGAACGTGGGCAGCCTGGGCGGGCTGCTGGCGCTGCGGCGCGGCGAGGCGCATCTGGCGGGAACGCATCTGCTGGACGAGCGAACGGGGGTCTATAACGTTCCTTATATAAAGAGGTACGCGCGTGCGGCGGAAGTGGCGCTGGTTCGGCTGGCGGGCAGAACGCAGGGGCTGATGGTGGCGCGCGGCAACCCGCTGGCAATCGAGACGCTGGCGGACTTGGCGCGGGATGGCGTGCGCTTCGTCAACCGCCAGCGCGGTTCGGGGACGCGCGTTCTGCTGGATTACAAGCTGCGCGAGGCGGGAATCGCGCCGGAATCCATCGCGGGCTACGAGCGCGAGGAATACACCCATCTGGGCGTGGCGGCGGCGGCGAGCGGCGGACGGGCGGACGCGGCGCTGGGAATCCTGCCGGCGGCGCGGGCGCTGGGGCTGGACTTCATCCCGCTGTTCGAGGAAGAGTACGACCTGGCTATCCCGACCGAGTTCTACGAAAGCGAAACGCTGCGCCCGTTGCTGGCGCTAATCCGCTCGCCGGAGTTTCAGCGCGAAGTGGAGTCGCTGGGCGGCTACGACGCGCGCGGCATGGGGCGGCTGAAGGGGATTGTGGGATAAACTTGCGAAAGGTCGGAAAAATAGAGAAAACGCAAAGGCGCAAAGACGCAAGGGCGCAATGGGAAAGGATTTGCAGGTTGCGGTTGGACGCCTCGATTTTGTGAAAACGATTGAACGCGATGCGGGAAAATCTGGTATCATATCCCAAAGGTTCCCCCCCGATGACAAGAGTGCCAAGGGTGCCCTCTCCCCTAGCGGAGTAGTCGGGGGGGTCATTTTTCGCGCCGGTTATTCCCGTTGAAATTGGCGCGAACGCCGCTTGCGGTTTTGTGATATAGTTATCGGCAAATCGCAGGCGCTCGGAAGGGACGGAATGAACAGCATCAGACTCAAAAACTACCGATGCTTTAGGGATGAGCAGACCGCCAAGCTCGCGCCGCTGACTTTGCTGGTCGGCGACAACAGCACGGGCAAAACATCGTTCCTCGCCATGGTGCGCGCGCTGTGGGACGTGTTCTTTGACTTTCGGATTCCCGACTTCAAGGAAGAGCCTTACGACTTGGGCAGCTACGATGAGGTAGCGCATCACCGAGGCGGCATAATCGGGCGCGCGGACGGATTCGAGGCGGGGTTCTCAGACAGATTTCGCCTGGGACGCAAGACCGAGAAAGTCGTCTTCGACGTCCGCTTTGGCAAATCCGGAGCCGCGCCCATCCCCGTAAGAACGCGCACCGCCAGCGAAGACGCTTGGATAGAGGACGAATTCGCGCCTGGAAAAGCGCGCAAGGTTCAGATTGGAACTGGCAGAGGCGCTTGGGAGAACGCGACGACGCATGAGTTGGACGACCCCTATACCATCGATGAGCGCTTTGCCCTGCCAAGACAACTGCCTGTCCGTTTCTACTTGCGGCAATTGGATGACCTGAGTCCGATTGGGGATTCCCCCGCGCCTAGCCAAGAAGATGTTGACGAGGCGAGAATTCTTGATCAACGGCGCCGCCCTATGACGGTTGCCACTCGTCCGCGCCGCCCGTTCGCAAGCGCCCCGGTCCGCTCCAAGCCGCGCCGCACTTACGACCCGTCGCGGGTGATAGCCGACCCGGAAGGCGACTACATTCCGATGTACCTTGCCAGCGCGTATTTTAGCGACAATGAAACTTGGATGCGGCTCAAATATGGACTTGAGAGGTTTGGGCATGACGCCGGCCTTTTTGATGAAATATCCGTCAAGCCGCTGGGCAGACGCGAAAGCGACCCGTTTCAAATTCAAGTGAGAAAGTTCGGCGACGGGCTGATAGGTCCGTTGTGGAATCTGGCGGATGTGGGATACGGCGTCAGCCAGGCACTTCCGCTAATAACTGAGATTCTGCGCGGGCGTGACATGTTTCTGCTTCAGCAGCCGGAAGTCCATCTGCACCCAAGCGCTCAGGCGGCTTTGGGCAGCCTGTTCTGCCGGACAGCGAGGCGAGGTCGCCAGCTAATCGTCGAAACCCATAGCGACCACCTGATGAATAGGGTTCGGATGGATGTCCGCGACGGCGTATCCAATCTCAAGCCGAGCGACGTGTCCATCCTGTACTTTCAGCGCGACGGGTTGGAGGTCAATATCCACTCGCTGGGGATAGACGGCGAGGGCAATATCCTGAACGCGCCGAACGACTATCGCCGCTTCTTCATGGAAGAGACGACGCGCTCGCTGTGGAGGAGATGAACCAAAATGTGCGCCATCATAGACGCCAACGTCGCGCATGAGGTGTTTGGCAAGGACGCGCCGCCAGCGGGCGTTGGGTTTCGCAACTGGATAAGCGAGGGGAGCGGTCGCCTCGTGGTTGGCGGTTTGCTGATGAGCGAGTTGGAACGAAGCTCGCAAGATTTCAAGATTTGGGCTGCCGAAGCTCAACAAGCGGGCATAATGCGAGTGGAGAACGCCTGCGAGATAGCGGACAAGGCAGAGACGTTGCGAAAGGCGGGCGTGTGCAGGTCTAACGACCATCACGTCATCGCCTTGGCGCAGGTGAGCGGGGCGCGACTGCTCTACTCGAACGACCAAAACTTGCATCGGGATTTCGGGAACAAACGGTTGATAGACAATCCCAGAGGGAGCGTTTATTCGACTCTTAGGTCCAAAGATTTCTCCAAAAATCGACGAGATCAACTCCGAAGGCGGGATTTGTGCGCTTCCGCGAGTTAGGCGGCGCTCGCCTGCCGCCGCTCGGCGCGGATTTGTGTTAACCTGATTCCATGATGGATATTCGCGCAAGAGACGCCGCCGACATTTCCGCCGTCATGCTCGCGGGCGGGGCTAGCCGGCGGTTGGGGCGGGATAAGGCGGTGGAGCCGTTCGGGGGCGAGGCGCTTGTTGGGCGCGTCCATGGGCGGTTGCGGCGGGTCGCCGAGCGGGTCGTCGCGGTCGTCAACGACGGGCGGCGGGCGGATGCGCTGGCGGCGCGTCTGCCGGATGACGTCGTCTTCGCCGTCGATGAGTACCCGGACAAGGGGGCGCTCGGCGGGCTTTTCACCGGGCTGAAGGCGGCGGGGACGGAGTGGGCGGTCTTCTGCGCCTGCGATATGCCGTTCGTCAACCCGGATGTCTTTCGCCTGTTGCTGTCCAAGCGCGATGACGGGGTCGACGCCGTCGTGCCGGTCGTCGACGGCAGGCCTGAGCCGGTTCACGCCGCCTATTCGCGCCGATGCCTTGAGGCGATGCGCGACAAGATTCTCGCCAATCGGCTGAAAATATCGGGGTTTTTCGAGGATGTCCGCGTTCGATATGTGGATGAGGGCGAAATCCGCGAGCGCGACCCGCGCCTGCTGAGTTTCTTCAACATAAATACGGAGTCGGATTTGCGGACGGCGCTTCGTCTGGCGGATGATGAGGGCGGCGGATGAGCGCGAGCGCGGAATCCGGGCGCGGCGCGGCGTCCGTATCCGTCCGCATCGAGTTGTTCGGCAACGCGCGGCTGGTTGCGGACGCGGGCGAGGTTGCGGTCGCGCTTCCGTCCCGCGCCGATTCGGACGATGTGGCGGCGGCGCTGGCGGCGGCGATTCCGGCGCTGGTCGGGGTCGCGGTGTCGGAAGACGGGCGCGCGATGCTTCCGAGCTATGTCGCCAACCTGAACGGGGCGGCGTTCATTGAGGGGGAGCCGGCGGCGTTGCGCGAGGGAGACCGGATTTATGTGTTTTCCAGCCAAGCCGGGGGGTAGATTCGCGAACGGTCGAGAAAAGTGGGAAACGCAAAGGCGCGAAGGCGCAAAGGGCGCGATGATGGGATTCTGTATGCTCTATGCCAAGCGTTTTTTCGAATTTCGGGAGGACAAAAGACCATGTACGGCTATCACGGCGTCATCCTGATTGCGGATTTGTCGTCGCGCTCGGCGCGGCGGGAAGGAATCGGGGAGGACGTTCTGCGGAAGTTCATCGGCGGGACGGGGTTGGCTAGCTGGCTTCTGCATGAGCGCTGTCCGGCGGGGGCGGATGCGCTGGGGCCCGAAAACCCGCTGATTTTCGCCTGCAGTCCGCTGGTGGGCAGCCGCCTCACCACGTCCAGCAAGTTCGCGGTGGCGGCGAAGTCGCCGCTGACGGGGATGATCGGCGACTCGATCAGCTCCAGCTTCCTCGCGGTGGAGCTGAAGCGGACGGGTTGCGACGCGCTGGTCATCGAGGGGCGCGCGGACTCCCCTACACTGCTGGCGGTGGAGGACGGCGACGTCCGCTTTCTTGATGCGGGCGGTCTGATGGGCATGAGCGCGCCGGATGCGGAGCGCGCCGTCCGCGAGCGGCTTGGGCGGCGCTTTCGGGTCGCTTGCATAGGCCCGGCGGGCGAGAATCTGGTTCGGTTCGCCAGCATCGCCAACGACGGCGGGCGGCAAGCGGGCAGAACGGGAACGGGCGCGGTCATGGGCGCGAAGAATCTCAAGGCGATTGCCGTTCGCGGACGCAATCCGGCGGCGGTCTATGACCGAGACGGCTTGGATTCGGTCGGGCGCGCGCTGTCCGCCAAAAGCCTGGGGTCGGCGACCGAGAAGTACCGAACCATCGGCACAATGGCGAATGTGGCGGTGTTCGACAGGATGGGGGCGCTGCCGACGCGCAACTTTCGGCAATCCACTTTCGAGGGCGCGGGCGAGGTGAGCGGCGAGGCGATGCGCGCCGGGCATTTCGTGAAGAACGCCCACTGCGCCAACTGCACAATCGGCTGCGAAAAGCTGCTGAGCGTGGGCGAAGGGGCGCGGAAATCCGTCGGCAGAATGGAGTACGAAAGCGCCTTCGCGCTGGGGCCTCTCACGGGGGTGTCCGACCGCGAGGCGGTGATTCGGGCGTCCCACTACTGCGACGAGATGGGCATGGACACCATCAGCGCGGGGGCGACTATCGCCTGGGCGATGGAGTGTTTCGAGCGCGGGACGCTGTCTTCAAGCGACGTCGACGGGCTTGACCTGCGGTTTGGAAATGCGGACGCCATGCTGAAAACGCTCGAAAAAATAGCGAACCGAAACGGCGAATTGGGGGATTCGCTCGCTGAAGGATCGCGAATCGCGTCCCAATCGGTCGGGAGCGGGAGCGAAAATTGGGCGATGCACGTCAAGGGTCTGGAGATGCCGGGCTATGAGCCGCGAAGCCTCAAGACGATGGCGCTGGCGCTGGCGGTCAGCACGCGGGGGGCTTGCCACAATCGCTCGTCGGCGTATGAGGCGGACTTCTCGAACGCCGTCAACAGGTTCGAGGCGGACGCTCGGCGCGGGCGAATCACGGCGGACGGCGAGGATTTCTCGGCGGTCTTGGATTCGCTCATCTGGTGCAAATTCCTGCGAAAGGCGTTTGATGATTTCTGGGAAGAATCCGCCGCCGCGCTGAATCTGGTGACGGGGTGGGACACCACGCCGAGCGAGCTGAAGCTGGCGGGCGAGCGAATCAACAATCTCAAAAAGCGGTTCAACATACGCGAAGGCTGGCGGCGCGAGGATGACACTCTGCCGCCGAGAATCCTCGACGAGGCGCTCCCGGACGGCGCCGGCGCGGGCGTGGGCCTGTCGCGCGCGGACCTGGACATGATGACGGCGGCGTACTACGAGGCGCGGGGATGGACGGCGGACGGGATGATTCCGGCGGGGAAGTTGGCGGAGTTGGGGCTGGCTTAGTCGCTAGTGGCTAAGAAATTCGCAAAAATGGGAAACGCAAAGGCGCAAAGAGCGCAAAGAGCGCAGAGAGCGCGATGGGAATGGATTTGTTGGTTGCGATTTTCGCTTGGTTTCGGTTAGGCGTCGTTAGAGATTCCCGCAAACGCGCCTTGAAATCTCCGGCGGCGGGTTGAATCCCCCGCCCTTCTGGGCGATAATTCCGATTGCGGCGAATGTCCGCGAAACCGCGAAAGCGCGGCGATAAGTAGAGAGAAAGAAAGGTTTGCGACATGGCGAACGATGACGGCGAGCAGCGGCGGCTTCGGAGCGAAGAATGGTTCGATACGCCGGAGTTGTACGGCTGGCTGCGCAAGGCGGCGTTCATGGCGGAGGGCTATGGGCAGTCCGCTTACGAAGGCAAGCCGATTATCGGAATCTGCAACTCGTGGAGCGAGCTGACGCATTGCAACGCGCATCTGCGCGGGCTGGCGGAGGCGGTCAAGCGCGGCGTGTGGCAGGCGGGCGGCTTCCCGATGGAGTTCCCCGTCATGTCGCTCGGCGAGTACAACATGCGCCCCACCACCATGCTGTTCAGAAACCTGATGAGCATGGAGGCGGAAGAGTCCATCCGCGCCAACCCGCTGGACGGGGTGGTTCTGCTGGGCGGCTGCGACAAGACGACGCCGGCGCTGCTCATGGGCGCGGCGTCCGCCGACATCCCCGCCATCATGGTCACGGGGGGGCCTCAGCTGAACGCCAGCTGGCGCGGAGAGTCGCTCGGCTCATGCACGGACTGCCGGCGATACGAAGCGGAGCTGCGCGCGGGGCGCATCACGGCGGAGGAATGGGGCGATTTGCAGACGCGCATCGTCCGCAGTCCGGGGCATTGCATGGTCATGGGGACGGCGTCGACGATGGCGGCGGTCTCGGAGGCGATGGGAATAGCGCCGCCCGGCAACGGCGCGATACCGGCGGCGGACTCGCGCCGTCTGCGGCTGTCGGAGGCGGCGGGACGGCGCATCGTGGGCATGGCAGGCGAGGATTTGCGCCCGTCGCGCGTCCTGACGCGGGCGGCGTTTGAGAACGGCATCCGAACGCTCCACGCGATGGGCGGCTCGACCAACGCGGTGATACACCTGACGGCGATAGCGGGCAGGTTGGGAATCGCGCTGGATGGGTCGCTGTTCGACGCGCTGTCGCGGACCACGCCGTTCATCCTGAACCTGAAGCCGTCGGGCGAGCATCTGATGGAGGATTTCTTCTACGCGGGCGGCGTGTCGGCGCTGCTGAAGGAAATCGCTCCCCTGCTCCGCTTGGACGCGCCGACGATCACGGGGCGGACGCTGGGCGAGAACATCGCGGGGGCGGTCAACTACAACCGAGACGTGATACGCGGGGCGGACGAGCCGCTGAACGCGGAGGGCGGTCTGGCGGTGCTGACCGGCTCGCTGGCGCCGACGGGGGCGCTGATAAAGCCGACGGCGGCTTCGGAGTCGCTGCTGACCCACGAAGGGCGCGCGGTGGTGTTCGAAGACCACGACGATCTGTTCGCGCGCATAGACGACCCGGAGCTGGACGTGAATCCGAACGACGTTCTGGTGATGCGGTCGAGCGGCCCGATAGGCGCGCCGGGGATGCCGGAGTGGGGATTCCTGCCGCTTCCGAAGAAGTTGCTGGCGGCGGGCGTCCGCGACATGGTTCGGCTGAGCGACGCGCGGATGAGCGGGACGGCGTTCGGGACGGTGGCGGTGCATGTGTCGCCGGAGTCGGCGGCGGGGGGGCCGCTGGCGGCGGTTCGGAACGGCGACCGGATCAGGCTGGACACGCCGAACCGCCGGCTAGACCTGCTGGTCGACGAGCGCGAGATCGCCCGGCGTCTGCTGATGCGCCCTCCGCGAGCGCCCGTTCACGCGCGGGGCTACGCGAAAATGTACGCCGAACACGTGACGCAGGCGGATACGGGGTGCGATTTCGACTATCTGCGGGGGTTTTAGGCGCGGTTGAAATCGTCCATGGACACGCCCAAATCGCGCAGGATTGAGCCGATGGTTCCCGGTTTCAAGTCCTTGCCGCGCTGGTTGGGGATTGCGGTCGTGGAATTCGCGGCGTCGTTCGCCCAGATTTCATAGCTTCCCCTTCCCTGACGCTGGAATCTACAACCAAGCCGCCTCAGTTTGCGAGTGACTTCCCTGTACGTCACACGGTCACCAGCAGTTCGGCTTCATCCTCGCCCTGAGCGACCAAAGCGGCTTCGACTTCCGGCGGCAAGCCGTAGCCCCGCTCTACGCGGACTTCGATGGTGGCGACCGCCACGCTTTGGAGAATGTCCACCGTCTCGGCGGGGGTGTCGCCCCAAGCGCGGCAGCCGGGCAGGATGGGGATTTCCGCCATGTATTTGTCGGGTTCGGTGGATTGGGACGGGGAGTAGAGGACGTAGGGGAGTTTGTAGGTTTTCATGGGGTGGGTTCCTTGGGATGTGTCTCTTTGGGATGAGAGAATATCCTTTGTCCGCTTGCGGGTCAAGGGGCGAATCCCAACTAGGGGGCGTTGACACGCTAGAAGCGGTCGCGTCTTTCGCGCCATTCGAGCAGGGCGCTTTCCAAGCCGTCTATGAGCGGGCGTATCGCGCTGGCTTTGTCGTCCGCTTCGCGCCGCGCCGCCATGCGGCAAATGTCGGGAACGCTCCATCCGAGGTCGTCCGCCAGGTTGCGAAGTTTCGCCTTGACTATCCGAGACGGCGCGTCGGACGCCGAGTCGTAGATGGAATCTAGCTTGTCCAAACCGTCCAAAAGGGAGCCGGCGGATATTCCCAATCCGTCGGCGTGGATGTCGGGGGATGCCCGCAGGCGTTCCCAGACCCATGTTTCGGGAGCGGCGTTTTCGGGCGTGTAAAGTATGGGGACCTCCCTGCCCGCGCTCGCGTATATCCTGTCTTCAATGTCTTCGCCGCGCCGGTCGCCGTCTATGATGAAGACGAAGTTGTCTATCTGCCCGAACTTTCTGAAGGCGGCGGCGTGTTGGGGGAATTCGTCCGCGCCGGTGTCTCTGCCGATTCGGATGGAATCGCGCGCCAGATTTCGGCGCGGGGCGATGAAGTCGAACGCGCCGAGCAAAACGCCCTCGGCGGCGGCGTCCTCGCACAGCAGGTTGAGCGCGTCGTTGGAGCGTCCGTAGAGAGCGTTCTGAATCACGTCTCGATAGGCGTCCCGCGCGCTGACTTCGCCGTTTCGGTCGCGGTCTAGGAAGATTCGCCCGTTAGGCGGGACGGCGTCGAGAACGATGGGGCTGTGGGTCGTGACGATTATTTGCAGGTCGTTGCGGAGCGCGAGTTGCTGGAGCTCAAGCATGAGCAACTGCTGAACCCACGGATGCAACCCGGATTCTATCTCGTCCACCAAGACAAGCGCGCCTTCGAGTTGGGCGATTTCTTGGGACAGCCGCAGGATGGCGCGCTCGCCGGACGCCATGTGAAGCTCGGAGTACGACGCGCCGCCCTCTTGCGCGGCGAACAGAAGGTTTCGTCTGCCGCCGGACAGTTTGACGACTTCGCTGTATCTGAACGGCAGCATGCGCTGGGCGAACTCTATTTGCGACGCGGTCAAGCGGGTTTCTTCGGGCTGGGAGCTAAGCGCGGACATTCCGAGCGCGCCGCGGTCTTCGGACGGCTTCGCCAGATTGCCCGGAGCGCGGAGATATACGCGGCGCTCCGGCTGGCTCGCGCCTTTGCGCCCCATGAAACTGCGGCTCCATTCCTTGCCGCGCCGCCAGCGCATGGACTGGCGCCCCTTGGGGGCGACGTATTCGAAATCCAGCGTGACCTCATGCCGTTCGTCCCCGCGCCCGCCGCTTCTGGGGCGGTAATCGGGGAAAAGTGCGGACGGCGCATAGTCCCTGACGCCGGCTCCCGGGACTTTGTAGGCGCAGGCGCAGGCGAACAAAACGGTCGATTTGCCGCTGGCGTTGCCGCCGGCGATGACGCTCACGGGGTAGTCGAACGCCACTCTAAGATCGCGCATGCCGCGAATCCCGTCAAGTCGGACTTCGGACAGGAATTGCGGCATGTGGGCTTTTTTGCCTTGCAACCGTTCCCAAAGGTTGCGGAATCGAAAGTCGAGCATCGGCGTATCCTGGCAGGCATCGCTGAGCGGATTGATGAGTTGATTGTATCAGGTTGGGGTTTCTGCGCGCGCTATGAATACCCATCGCGCGGCGTCCGCTCGCGGAGCGCAACGTCCTTTTCAATGCAATTTATCCCCCAGCGCGATTTTGCTCTTGCTATCGGGCATATCCTGTTGTAATCTTAATTATAATGAAACGCCGACGGGGGCAGTCCCCGCCGGCAGTCGGTTAGCAGTGGACGGAGGTTCACAGATGATAGCGCATCCTATGCAGTTGGAAGCGGATGAGAAGATGGAAGACGCGGGCGCGGCGGGGGTCGTCGCCCTGCCCGATTTTGGGCGGTCGCCGACGCTGGGCTTCATCGCGGGCGGCGAGACGGCGGAGGCGCGGGGCAGCCCGCCGAGCGCGGACATGTCGGCGTTCGACATCGCCAAGGCGCTGATTCACGGCGAGATGCGGCGGAGCGGAATCGGCAAGGCGGAGATGGCGCGGCGGCTGGAGCTGACCGCGCCGGATTCCGCCGGCGGACGCTCGGCTTGCGCGAACGGCGACGCCCATCGCGCGGACCCGTTCGCGGCGCTGGAGCGCCTGGTCGGGCATTAGGGACTTGACGACGCAACATCGAATCAGTCGGCGGGGACGGTTTGCGCTTTGGGAGCGCGGCGTCCCCGCCCTAGTTGCGGCTTGCGCGCGGCTCGCCCTCACCCTAGCCTTCTTCCATTAAGGGCTTGCAGGGGTATGTTCGGGATTGGCGGGCAATCCGCGCAAGACTGCGCCTAGCGGCGCAGGCACCCTCACCCTAGCCCTCTCCCATCAAGGGAGAGGGGATTTGTTGGTTGGGATTCGTGATTGGTTGCCAGTCCCCAACTTGGTTCGGGGATTCTGGATTCCCGCCTTCGCGGGAATGACGGCGGAACCGTAAACGGCTATTTGCCGCTTGTAGTTCGCGATTGGTTTAGGCGAGCGCGTTCGCTCTATGTTGTTGGAAAATACGCCTTTTCGCGTTTCCGTTTGATTTCTTGACCACGAATCTAAGCGATTGCGCGCGGTTTTTGTTTTCGCAGTCAGACGGCGGTTATCGCCTTTATTTCTTCGCGCTCGGCGGCGGTCATCCGCCATTCCAGGGCGCGGACGTTTTCTTCCATTTCCTCCGGGCGGCGTGTTCCCGCCAAGCCGACGGAGACGGTCGGTTCGGACGCCACCCACGCCAGGGCGAGCTGGGCGACGGTCATTCCCCTGTCGGCGGCTAGCTCTTTGAGCTTTTCCACTTTGGCGAGGTTGTCCAGAAAGGTCTGTCCCTCGAATATGGGCTGTCCGAAGGCGGTGAGGCTGCGCCGCCAGTCGTCCGCGGCGAAGGTGGTTTCGGGGGTCATCGCGCCGGTTAGCAGGCCGTGGGCGAGCGAGCCGTAAGCCATTATCCCCATGCCGTTGTCGCGGCAGAAGGGGATGATTTCGGGCTCCGTGCGGAAGTCGAACAGGTGGTATCCGACCTGGTTCGTGACGATGGGGAAGACGTCTAGGCAGTCCGCCATCTGCGCCGGGCTGAAGTTGCTGACGCCGCCGTAGCGGATTTTGCCTTGTTTTTGGAAGTCCGCGAACGTCTCCATCGGCTCGGACATGGGGCGCGATTCGTCGGGCCAGTGGATGAGGTAGAGGTCGATGCAGTCCACGCCGAGCCGCGCCAGGCTTTCGTCGAGGGATTTGGTCAGCGATTCGCGGGAGCTGTCGCGGATGCTGGGGCCGCCGATTTCCTCCCAGCGCAAGCCGCCCTTGCTGACTAGGACGACGTCGTCGCGCTTGCCGGCGATGGCGCGTCCTAGCAGCTTCTCGCCCTCGCCCCAGCCGTAAACGGCGGCGGTGTCGAACAGGGTGACGCCGAGCTCGATGGAGCGGTGGATGGCGCGGATTACCTGGTTTTCGTCGAACGCGCCGTAGTGTCCGCGTCCCATCGGCCAGCCGCCGAAGCCTACGGCGGAGGTTTGGAGGTCGGAGTTTCCGAAGGTTTTGTATTGCATGGGGGGATTTTGTCCTGGTGTTGGGTGTTGGATGGTCAGTTTCTAGCGCGGAACGGCGAATTGAAAGCCGCGCCGCGCCATGCTTTAATTCTGGTGTATCTGCACCTTCACGGAGCCGCTGTTTTTGTCGTAGGCGGTCTCGAAGGCGCGTTGGATTTCGCCTAGCGGATAGCGGTGGGTGACCATTTTTTCGATGTTCGTGCCGCCGCGCGCCATCATGTCTATGGCGAGTTCGTAGTCGTGCCTGCCTTCCAAGACGCTGTAGCAGGATGAGAAGATTATCGCCTGCTCGCGGAGCATGGGGGTTAGGAAGTCGAATTCGAACGGGCGGCGGAATCCGCCGACCACGACGATTCGCCCCTGCTTGCGGGTGGCTTCGACCGCCTGATGCGCGGTGGCGGACTGGTGTCCGCCGACGGTTTCGATTGTGAGGTCGGCGCCGCGTCCGCCGGTGGCGTCTCGGAGGGCGTCCAGGAAGGCGCCGCCGCTGTCGGGGTGGACTTCGTCCGCGCCGAGCAGTTTCGCCATCGCCGCCTGCTGTTCGTAGCGGGCGGTGGCGATGATTTTGCCGGCGCCGAGTCCGCGCGCGGCGATTATGGAGGTCAAGCCGATGTTGCCGCTGCCGAGGACGGCGACCGCTTCCCCGCCCCGCATCCCGCCGCGCCGGACGCCGTGGACGGAGACGGCGAGCGGCTCGACGAGGGCGGCTTCGTCCCAAGAGAGGCCGCCGACGTCGTAGCATCCCATCGCCTTGCGGCGGATGTACTCGGCGAAGCCGCCGCCATGCGAGGGCGTCTGGTTTTGGCACTGGACGAACTGCCCCTGCCGGCAGTACCAGCAGGCGGCGCAGGCGCGCCCGTGTCCGATGATTTCGACGGCGACGCGGCGTCCGAGCGCGGATTGGGGGACGCCGCCGCCGGCTTCGACTATCTCGCCGGCGACTTCGTGGCCCGCCGGGAGCTGGTCGGGTTCGGTCTTGTCGACGTTCATCTGCAGGTCGGAGCCGCAGATGCCGACGGAGCGGACGCGGATGAGGACGTCGCCGTCGCCCGGTTCGGGCTTGGGGATTTCCCTCACTTCCATGCGTCCGTCTCCGTCGAAGAACGCGCCTTGCATGGTCTCCATTGTTTTCCCTCTCCTTTTTGGTCGTCGGTCGTCCTGGTCTATGCGTTGGCGGCGAGGTAGGCGCGCGCGCCGCTCAGGATGATTTCGGGCAAGCCGACGGCGGACGATATGTCGTAGGACATTTTGCGTCCGGCGGCGTGGATGCGCTCGGCGACGGCGGCTTCGGCGGCTTTGACGTCCGGGTGGTCGGGCTGTCCTGGCAACCCCATGGACTGCGCGAGGTCGTTGGATCCCCACGCGAAGGCGTCTATGCCGTCGACGGCGAGTATCTCGTCCAGATTGGCGAAGGCGGTGGCGGTTTCGAGTTGCGCCATGACTAGGGTTTCCTTGTTCGCCAGCTCCATGTACTCGGTGCGGCGCAGTCCGGGCTGGTCGATGAGGCCGGAGTCGTTGTAGAAGGTGCCGCGTCCGCCGCCCCAGCTGCGCTGCCCTTCGGGGACGAATCGGCAGGCGTCCACGAGCGCCTTCGCCTGCTCGGCGGTGTCGACGTGGGGGCCGAGGATGCCGATGACGCCCCTGTCCATGAACTGGTTGATGGTGGAGGAGGCGAGGTTGGGGACGCGGGCGGTGACGGTCAGGCCGTAGCCGTCGGCGACGCGCACCATGGCGTCTATGGACTCCGGCGAGAAGAGGCCGTGTTCGCCGTCGAGGTTGACGTAGTCGAACCCTCCCAGCATGCCGACCAGCTCGACGGCTTCGGCGGAGGGAAAGACCAAGCCGAGTCCGAGGCCGCGCTTGCCCGCTCTGTTTTTGGCGAAGATGTTGTTGGTTCTGAGGGTTGGCATGTTGAGTCTCTCCTTTTGCGGTTGACGGTTTACAAGCCGGGCGGCGGCTCGTCGAAGGGTTCGCCTTTGGTTTCGGCGGCGAGGCGGCGGTCGTTCCACTCGCGGATGCGGGCGCTGATTTCGGAGCGCTCTTCCGCTCTGCCTTCCGCTCTGCCTTCCGACCTGCCTTTGGCTACGCCTTCGGCCCTGCCGCGCTCCACCGCTTCCGCCATTTGGCGGGCGCGGCGCTTTTTGATCATGTCTTCCAAGTACGTTCCGACTATCATGGCGTTCTTCCCCGTTTCCACTGTTAGGATGCTTACCGTAGCCGACGCCGCGCCGACGACCACCATGTCGACGATTATCGCCCAAATCATATCATGGACGGAGGGGTGCGCGACCCACAGGATGTTGCGGACGATTGCGAAAACCGTCCCCAGCAAGCCGAGCGCGTTGAACAGGGCGAAGTACGCCGGCAGCCAGCCGGTGGCGACGCTCCAGATGGATTGCCTGTCAGATTCGCGAGCGTTCATCGGCGCTATCCGTCCAAGCCGGGCGGCGGCTCGTCGAAGGGGTCGCCTTTGGATTCGGCGTCCAGGCGGCGGTCGTTCCACGCCCGCCACTTGGCGGATGTCTCCGCTACGCCTTCCGACCTGCCTTTGGCGACGCCTTCAGCCCTGCCCCGCTCCACGGCTTCCGCCATTTGGCGGGCGCGGCGCTTTTTGATCATGTCTTCCAGGTACGTTCCGACTATCATGGCGTTCTTCCCCGTTTCCACTGTTAAGATGCTTATCGTCGCCGACGCAATGCCGACCGACCACTATGTCCGCGATTATCGCCCAAATCATATCATGGACGGACGGGTGGGCGACCCACAGGATGTTGCGGGCGATTGCGAACGCCGTCCCCAGCAAGCCGAGGGCGTTGAACAGGGCGAAGTACGCCGGCAACCAGCCGGCGGCGACGCTCCAGATGGGTTGCCTGTCGGGGGCGGGCGCGTTCATCGGCGCTACCCGTCCAAGCCGGGCGGCGGCTCGTCGAAGGGTTCGCCTTTGGCTTCGGCGTCCAGGCGGCGGTCGTTCCACGCCCGCCACTTGGCGTCGTTCTCAGCGACGCCCCGCTCCACCGCTTCCGCCATTTGGCGGGCGCGGCGCTTTTTGATCATGTCTTCCAAGTACGTTCCGACTATCATGGCGTTCTTCCCCGTTTCCACTGTTAGGATGCTTATCGTAGCCGACGCCGCGCCGACGACCACCATGTCGACGATTATCGCCCAAATCATATCATGGACGGACGAGTGGGCGACCCACAGGATGTTGCGGGCGATTGCGAACGCCGCCCCCAGCAAGCCGAGCGCGTTGAATAGGGCGAAGTACGCCGGCAGCCAGCCGGCGGCGACGCTCCAGATGGGTTGCCTGTCCCCTTCCCGCGCGTTCATGGGAGCCTCGTCGGGGGCATGACGTCGCGTATCCAGGGGACTAGGTCGGACATGGCGTCTTGGTTTATTTCGTGCGCCATGCGGTATTCGCGGTAGGTCGGCGAGTAGCCCGCCGATTGCAGGAATCGGCGTGATTCGCGCGCGTCTTCCACGCCTATCATGGCGTCGGCGGTTCCGTGGGCTATGAAGATGGGCTGGCCGCGGCTGTCGGGGAGCGTCTCGGCGACGGCTTCGGGCGTCGGGATTCGTCCGCTGAGGATTGCCAAGCCTGCGAACATTTCCGGGCGCGGCAAGCCGAAGCGGTAGGTCATCATGCCGCCCTGCGAGAAGCCGCCCAGGATGATGTCGCCCTCGGTCGCGCCGTGGCGCTCGGCGGCTTCGTCAAAGAAGCCGGCGAGCAGCTCTTCGGCGCGGAGCATATCGGATTCGGACGCGCCGCCGCCGGGCGGAGTCCAGGCGTAGCCCGACATGCCGGGGGCGACCTGCAAGGGAATCGGCGCGTTGGGGAAGAGATAGCGGTAGCCGGTTCGGTCTATGGCGGGCGCCAGCCCCGCGAGGTCGGACATGCTCGCGCCGAAGCCGTGCAAGAGGACGATGAAGGGGTATTCTTGCGTCTCGTCGTAGTCGTCCGGCTCCACTATGAGGTAGGTTAGGGAGTTGCCGTCTATCCGCTTCGGCTGCAAGGTTTTCCTCCTGATTTTCGCGTTGGGCTTGGGGCGAGTCTGCGCCCTAGCCTTCTCACATCAAAGGCTTATGGGGTATGTTTGGGGCTGTCGGACAATCCGCGCGGGACTGCGCCTGGCGGCGCGGGCGCCCTCACCCTCACCCTCTCCCATCAAGGGAGAGGGGATGCGTTGGTTGCGATTCAAGGTTGATTTCGGGGTGGCTATCTTGATTGGGCGACTCTGGATTCCCGCTTTCGCGGGAATGACGGGGGCGGCGTCCGGAACGTGTCCAATCCGCGCCTAAATCCGTAGAACATGCCCCTGCAAACCCATGAAGGGAGATGGGATTCTCGCTTTATGGGCGTATGGTAATGCGGCGGGGGCGCTTTGGCAAGCGGCGCGGGTTGAATCGGCGCGCGGTTTGGGTTTAGAATCCGCCAGAGTTTTACGCAGACGGGGGTTCGGAGAAGCCGGCATGAGCAAATTGACCGATCTTATCGAGCGGATGGGACGACAGTCGCCGCAGCCCATCGGGTTCGGGGCGCTTTCGGGGACGGCGGCGGCGTCCCGGACGATGGCGCTGGTGGCGCGGACGAACGCGGCGGGCGCGGCGAGGGCGCTGGCGGACGCGGGCGGAATCTCGCCGGACGCCGTTCTGGTGGATTTCGCCGACGACTCCGGCGAGCGCGTCACCGGCACGGAGGCGATGAACCGTCTCGGCGTCAAGACGGGGGTCGTCTCGCGGCTGTGCAGAGAGGGCAAGCTGGACGGCGAAAAGCGCGGGCAGACTTGGATGGTGAGCGTGGAAAGCCTGAACCGATACGCGCTTTCGGGCGTCGGCGAGGCGCTTGACGGGACGCTCTGGGGCGCGAGCGTTAGCCGTCTGAGCGGCGCGGAAGTGGACGCGCTCGCGGAGGCGGGCTGCGATTTCTTCGTCATCGGCGAAGACGGCGCGCCGGGCGCGGTGGTGAGCCACGTCAACGCGGCGAAGCTGCTAGCGCTGAGCGAGCCGGTGGATAGAGAGACGTCCGCCGCCCTGCGCGGGCTTGGCGTGGCGGGCGCGGTGACGGAATCGGGCGTCGACGCGGATTCCGGCGAAATCGGGTTCGCCGACCTCGTGGCGCTAAGGCGCATCGGCGCGTCGGCGGGGGGAATCATGCTGGCGGAGACATCCGGGAGCGCGTCGGCGAAGGATCTGGCGATTCTGCGGGACGCGGGGGCGGACGGCGTAATCGCGCCGCTTTCGGACGCGGATTCGCTGGCGAATCTGGAGCGCGCGATTGCGGAGCTGCCTCCGAAACGGCGTCCGGACGCCAGAGGGCTGCAGGCGGCGGTCGGGGTTTCGGCGGGCGGCGGCTAGTCGGGGGCGGTTGGCGGGCAATCCGCGCAAGACTGCGCCTGGCGGCGCAGACACCCTCACCCTAGCCTTCTCCCATCAAGGGAGAGGGGATTCGTTGATTGGGATTCAAGGTTGATTTCGAGTGGCTATCTTGTCCCCGCCTTCGCGAGGATGACGTTGCTGGGCGATTCTGGATTCCCGCCTTCGCGGGAATGACGGGGTTTGCGACGGGTAGAAGGGATGCGTTGGCTTCAATTCAAGCCTGATTCCTAGCGGCGGGCTTGTCTCCGCTTTCGCGAGGATGACGCTGTTGGGCGATTCTGGATTCCCGCCTTCGCGGGAATGACGGGGTTTGCGACGGGTAGAAGGGATGCGCTGGCTTCAGTTCGGGCCTGAATCCTAGCGGCGGGCTTGTCTCCGCTTTCGCGAGGATGACGCTGTTGGGCGATTCTGGCTTCCCGCCTTCGCGGGAATGACGGGGTTGCGACAGGTAGAAGGGATGCGCTGGATTCAGTTCGGGATTGGTTTCCAGTCGCCGGGCTGGTCGCGCCCATCTGGATTTCCCGTCCCAGCTTCCGCGAGGATGACGTTCTTTCGCGGGAATGATGGCGGGCAGAAAAGTCGGAAATGGCGGCGGGATTCTCTGAAGGGGCGAAAATGGACGATTACGTTTACTGCCGCAGATGCGCCGGGCGGTTGCGCGAGGCGCGGGTCGCGGGGGCGGTCAGGCCGAGATGCGAGGCTTGCGGCGCGGTGGTGTTTCTCGACCCCAAGCTGGCGGTCGTCGTCGTGGCGGCGTCGCCTGATTCGAAGATTCTGATGGTCAAGCGCGACATCGAGCCGATGATGGGCAGGTGGAGCTTTCCGTCCGGCTACGTCGACCGCGGCGAGGTCGTGGAGGACGCGGCGCGGCGGGAGGTTTGGGAGGAGGCGAATGTGGAAATCCGTCTCGACGCGCTCTTGGGCGTCTATTCGCGGGCGGGCGCGCCGGTGGTATTGGTCGCTTACGCGGCGACGGTCGTCGGGGGCGTTGCGCGGGCCGGGGACGAGACGCGCGAAGCCGCCTATTTCGCGCCGGACGGCGACATGCCTCCCCTGCCCTTTCCGCATGACGATGAGATTCTGGCGGCGTGGCGGCGCGCGCCGAGGCCGGCGCCTTCTCGCTCCTAGCCGCCGGCGGGCGCGGACGGCGGGCGGGCGCGCTCGGATTTTCTCGCGGAGTTCAGCGCGACGAGGGCGGCGACCGACAGCGCGGACACGCCGCCGAAGCCGATTGCCCAGCGGGTCGTCTCCGGGGCGTAGTCGAGTATCGCGCCCATGTAAATTGGGCCGGCGACGCCGCCCATGAATCCGAAGAACGCCTGAAGCGCCATGCTGGAGCCGAGCGTCTTGGGGTCGGCGGCTTCGGCTATCGCGGTGGAGTAGATGGAGGAATCCGCCGCTATCGCCCATCCGAGCGCGCAGGCGAGCGCGACGGCGACCCACCAAGGGGCGAGCGAAGCCCATCCGACGGCGAGGCAGCAGGCGCCGCTGAGGGCGAAAATCGCCATGGCGCTGCGGGCGCGTCCGAAGCGGTCGGAGAGCGCGCCGCCCATGACGGGGCCGACGGCGCCGGCGGCGAGCGCGATTCCGCCGACCGTCGCGGCGGACGCGGCGGCTTGGGCGATGTCCGCTCCCCTAGCCGCCTGCGCCGCCGCCAGCAAGCCCGGCAGCCACACGCGGACGGCGTAAAGCTCCATCGCGTGCAGCGAGTAGCCGATGACGAAGGCGCGCGGACGACCGTCGGCGAGAACGGACAACCGCAAGCCGCCGCCGGACGAAGGCGCGGACGGCGGGTTCGCGCTCCGTCCGCGAGTGAGGGCGAAAGCCATCGGGACGCTCAGGGCGGACGCGGCGGCTAGGATGAGCAAGGCGGGACGCCATTCAAAGCCGCCGTCCAGCAGGAAGCCGGCGGCGAGCAGAGATACGGCGTTGGCGGCGTAGAAGGCGGTGACGTACATGCCCATCGCCGCGCCGCGACTGGATGCGGGAAAGGCGGCGGCGATGAGGCGCAAGCCCGGCATGTACAAGCCCACGAGTCCGACGCCGGCGATGAACCGCAGGGCGGACGCGCTCCAGACGTCGGACGCCAGAATGGGAAAGAGGGCGTTGCCGACCGCCGACAGGACGGCGGAGGCGAGAAAGACCGCGCCGGCGGGGATGCGGTCGGTGGCGGGCAGAATCAGCAGGGCGGATACGGCGTAGCCGGCGAGATAGGCGGAGTAAACCGCGCCCGCCGCCGCGCCGCCGACTTCCCACTCCGCCTGTATGAAGGGCAAGGCGGCGACATAGCCGGAGAAGGGCAAGAGCGCGGTGAGCAACATGGCGCACATGCCCAGCAGCCAGGCGATTTGGCGGATGGGGGGGTTGGGGTTCGGCGTTGGGGGCATTTGGGGGATTGTCGGAATTGGGATTTGGGGGATTATAGGGTTTTGGGGGATTATAGGGTTTTGGGGATTCCGTTGGGGCGCGTTGGGGAATTGTCGGAATCAGGATTTAGAGGATTATAGGATTTTCAGGATTCTGATGGCGGGGGCGTTTTTGATAGGCGGGCGTTTGTGGATATTCGGTTTGGCGGGGGTTTGGGGTTGCGGGGGAAGCGGGGGGATTGTCGGAATCAGGATTTTGGGGATTATAGGATTTTCAGGATTCTGACGGCGGGCGTTTGTGGATATTCGGCTTGGGTGGGTTTGGTTGTGGTGGAAAGCGCGGGTTGGGGCGAAACGAAATCCTGAAAATCCCGCTAATCCTATAAATCCTGATTCTGACAATCCGCGCGCGCGAAACTGCGCCTGGGGGCGCAGGCGCCCTCACCCTAGCCCTCTCCCATCAAGGGAGAGGGGATTTATCGCTCGCGATTCGGGCTTGGTTTCCTGTTGCTAAATCGGTCGCTCCATTCTGGATTCCCGCTTTCGCGGGAATGACGGGGATAGAACAAGGGAGAAGGGATTTATTTCTCGCGATTCGGGCTTGGTTTCCAGTTGCTAAATTGGTCGCGCCTCTCTGGATTCCCGCTTTCGCGGGAATGACGGGGGTAGAGAAATGGGAATGACGGGGCGGCGGCTGGGAGAAGGGATGCGTCGCTTGCGGTTCGGACTTGGTTTCGGGTGGCTATCTTGTCCCCGCTTTCGCGAGGATGACGTTGTTGGGAGACTCTGGATTCCCGCCCCCGCTTCCGCGAGGGTGACGTTCTTTCGCGGGAATGACGGGGGTAGAGAAATGGGAATGACTGGGTGAAATCGCGAACGCCCGCGCATCCTAGTCGGCTGGGCTTTCGGACGCGGCTTCTTCGGCGGGGCGTTCGCGCTTCATTCGGTGCTTGTTGGCGATGGGCTTGACGGCGGCGTTGGCGAAGAAGGCGATTACCAGTAGCGCCGCCATCGCCAGCATGGTGGCGCTGTATAGGGAGGGCGTGGGGTCGTTCAGCGCGGGGGGGGCTATTTCCATTAGGCGCTCTATCGTGACCGTTTTGGCGTCCACCAGCTCGGATAGGCGCTCCGGGGGGGCGCCGAATTTTTCTTCGAAGGCTGTCGGCGAAGTTCGCGCCGCGAGGTAGGCTATGGAGTTCCGCATCGAAATCTCGCGCATCTGCGTGAAGGCGAAGGGGCCGAGCGCGCCGGCGACGCTCCAGGCGGTGAGTATGCGCCCGTAAATGCCGCTCAGGCTGGTTTGTCCGAACATGTGGGCGACGTAGGCGGGCATGGTCGAGAAGCCGCCGCCGTACATGGTGAAAATCACCATCGTCGCCGCGCAGAAGACGATTAGCCAGATTACGGACGGGTTGGCGCTCACGGAGGCGGTCGCCAACGGCACGACGGCGTAGAGCGCCGCGCCGGCGCCGGTGAGCAGGTAGAAGACGCCCTGCCGCCCCACGCGGGTGTCCGAAAGGGACGCCCAGAAGAACCTGCCGGCGAGGTTGAAGACGCTTATCATCAGCACGTAGCCGGCGGCGAAGGCGGGGGTGACGATGTGCGGCAATGTCGCGCCGAAAATGTCCGTCACCATCGTGTTCGCCACGCCTATCATCCCGATGCCGGCGGTGACGTTGAGGCAGAGGATTATCCAGAGCAGATAGAACTGCGGCGTCCGATGCGAGCGGCTTAGATGGACGTCGCCGGCGGGCGCGGGCGCTTCTTCTTGCGCGGGCTTCGGCTGCCATCCGACGCTTTGGCGGCGTCTTTCGAGCTTGGCTTGGGCGCTCTCGGCTTGGGCGGGTTCGGACGGTTGCGGCGCGGCTTCTTTCCCGCCGTCCGCGTTGGGCGTCCATCCTTCCGCCGGGATTCGGAAGAAGGCGGATGAGACGAGCATGACGGAGAAGTAGAGGACGCCGAGCGCCAAGAAAGTCGCCGCCGCGCCGGTGGAGCCGGTGGCGACGGCGTAAATCCCGCCGTCCGCGCCCGCCACCGCCTCGACCAAGCCGGCGGAAGTCTGGGCGAAGCGGCGACCGCCCTCGGTGACGAGCGCGAGCGAATCGGCGGCGCCGAGATAGTCCGGCGTTTGGCGGAACGTCCTCAGCAGGAACTCTTTGAGCGGCACGGCGACTATCGCGCCGCCGCCGAAGCCCATGATAGCCATGCCGGACGCCATGCCGGCGCGGTCGGGGAACCAGCGTATCATCGTGGCGACAGGCGAAACATACGCCAGCCCTAGCCCCAAGCCGCCGAGCGCGCCGTAGCCGAGATAGACTATCCAAATCTGATGGACGTAGATGCCGATTGCGCTTACGACGAAGCCGCCCCCCCAGAGGCAGGCGGCGGCGATGCCGACGACGCGGGGGCCGACTTCCTCGATGCGCCTCGCCAAGAGCGCGGCGGAGACGCCGAGAAAGACGAAGGCGATGGAGAACGTCCAGACGACGGAGCCGACGTCCCAGTCGTCCGCCGCGCTGGTTATGACGCCGAGCTCGCGCGCCAAGACGGGGTTGAAGACGCTCCACGAATAGACCGAGCCGATGCACAGGTGAATGAGGATGGCGATGGGGGGAATCTTCCATCGGTTGAAGCCGGCGCCGGCGACTATTTTGCGCTTGTCGTCCAGAATGAGCGACAGCGGGCGGGATTTCAGCGGGCTGATGATGGCGGGGTGTCTCCGAGGGTTGGCTGTGGTTGGCTTGTTAGCGGGTTAGTTGATTGGTTGGCGGTTGGCGCTTTCTGGATTCCCGCTTTCGCGGGAATGACGGGGGACGCGGGAGATGGGATTTGTTGGTTGGCGCTTGGGGTTGGTTTCCTGTCGCTAGGCTGGCGCGATTGTCGCCCTACCCTATCGCATGCCCTCCGTCCGCGTATGCCGTTCGGTCGGGGTCGCCGGCTAGGTATTGGGCTTTGCCCTTCGGGCGGCGCATTTCGCCGTTTTCGATTAGGATTTCGCCTCGCTGCATGGTCAGGACGGGCTTGCCGAATACGCGCTTGCCTTCGAACATGGTGTAGTCGGCGACGCAGTGCTGCTCTTCGGCGCTTAGGATATGCTCTTGGGCGGGATCGAACAGCACTATGTCGGCGTCCGCGCCGGGGTCTAGGGAGCCTTTGCGGGGGTAGAGTCCGAATATCTTGGCGGGGTTTTCGCACATGGTCTGAACCAGGCGCGGCAGGGTCAGGCGTCCGGCGTTGACGCCTTCGTGGTAGGCGACGCAGAGCATCTGCTCGACCCAGTTCCCCCCGAAGGCGGCGTCGAATATGGACGCTTCCTCGCCGCCGGCGGCGCGGATGTCGGGCGCGTGGGCGGCTTTCATCTCTTTGGTGTAGCCGCAGAAGTCGCTGGCGATGGTGTCTATGAGGCGCGACGACAGCCCGCGCCACATGGCTTCGTTGTCGTCGCGCTCGCGCAACGGGGGGCCGATTTTCGCCAGCGCGCCGTGCTCGAGCATGGCGTCGTTGGTCAGGTCGAGATACTGCGGGCAGGTCTCGCCAAACAGGTTCATGCCGGACGCCTTGAAGCGGCTTAGGACGTCCAGCATCTCGCGGGCGGATATGTGGACTATGTAGAGGGGGCAGCCGGTGATTTGGGCGTAAGTGGCGGCGCGGTTGGCGGCTTCGATTTCGAGCGAGCGCGGCTGGGTGGGGGCGTAGCTCTCCCCGCCCGTCTCGCCGGCGGCGATGGACTTGTCGACTAGGTAGTCTATGCAGTAGCCGTTTTCGGCGTGAACCATCGCCAAGCCGCCGTCCGCCGCCGCCAGCTCCATCGCCTTGAGCATGCGGTCGTCGGGCATCATCATGCCGCGCCGGGGGTAAGTCATGTACATCTTGAACGATATGACGCCCATATCCATCATCTTGGGGACTTGGTCTTCGACGTCGTCGTCGCCGAGCAGGATGGCGTGGATGCCGTAGTCGAGATAGGAATCGCGGGCGGCTTCGTCCATGAACTCGTCTATCATGTCGGTGACGGTTCCCTCGACGCCGTATCGCCGGCGGTTGCGGACGAAGGGGACGATGGTGGTGACGCCCCCGAAGGCGGCGCTGAGGGAGAATGTCTCGACGCGGTCGGCGTTCTCCGGGTGGTTGTGGGCGTCGATGATTCCGGGGAGGACGTACAGCCCTTCGGCGTCGATGACGCGGCGGGCGTCCGCGTCGCGGACTTCGCCGGCGCCGGGGACGATGCGCCCGCCGCGGACGGCGACATCCTCGCGGGCGATTCCGCTTCCGCGCACGGTCAAGCCGCCTCTGATGAGGTAGTCCACGCTTTGGCGGGGCATGTTTGTCCTCCTTATATAAGGTAAGGGGTTTGGGGTTGGTTGCGCTTCCGAAAGGGTTGTCCGCGCGGGACTGCGCCTAACGGCGCAGTCACCCTCACCCTAGCCCTCTCCCATCAAGGGAGAGGGGATTTTGCCGTTCGCTCCCCCTAGTTGGTCGGGCGCGGGTTCGGCTGCGGGTTCGGTTCGGGCGTCGGGCGGTGGTGGCGCGGGGTCGGCGACCAGCGCTTTTTTATCCACGCGGGCCACTTCGCGGCGAATTTGCGCTTCTTGCGAGGCTTGTCGCTGGGGTCGGAGAAGTCGTAGTGCATCGCTATCACCAGGAATATGGTGAACGGGAATGTGAACCAGACCAGATGCGCGTGCAGCTCGTGGGGCCAGGTGATGCGGATGAAGTCCACCAAGCCGTCCAAGCCGAACGCGAGCGCGATGTAGCGGCGCGTGTCCACCCGCTCCGGCTGCGGGAGCATGACTTTCCGGTAGAACGGGATTAGGGTGAGCCCGCCCACGAACACCAGAAAGCCTATTTTGGCGTAGGCGAAGCCTATGTGGTTGAACCAGTTGAGGTCGGCGGTTTCGGGCGGCGCCGCCGGTCCGCTGAACACGACGCCGACGACGCAAAACGCCAGCTTCAGCGCCGTCGACAAGAAGCAAAGTCTAGCCCACCTTCTGGCTTTCTTGTAGGTTTCCATGCTCGCCTACCGCCTGTTTAGTCGCTGATGTCCCCAAGCCCGCGCTCGGTTTTCTTCCTTATATAAGAATGTAGCATTGGTTGGCGGTCGGTTTCTAGTTTTGGGCGGCTGGGGGCGGATTTTTGACGCAGAGGCGCGAAGGGGCGGAGGGGCGCGGAGGGTTCGGGGTTTTGATAGAATATGATGTGAAGGAAGGGGACGTCGCGAATGTCAGGTCAAGAAAACTCCCCCGCCCCGCCGGGGCTTGAGGGCGCGGTCTGGGATTTCGTTTCCGCCGCGCGGGTGGGGCGGCTGGCGACGTCGTCCGCGGACGGCGCGCCGCATGTCGTCCCCGTGTGCTTCGCGGTGGCGGACGGGCGCATCTATATCGGGTTGGATTCCAAGCCCAAGTCGGTGAGTCCGCTGCGTCTGCGGCGCGCTCGGAATATCGTCGAGAACCCGCGAGCCGCCTTTCTGGTGGACGTCTATGACGATGAGGACTGGTCGCGTCTGGGCTACGCGCTGATAACGGGCGCGGCGACGATGGACGTCCCCGAAGGCGAGCGGCGGGCGGCGATAGCGGCTCTGCGCGAGAAGTATCCGCAATACGAAAAGTTGCTGTCGGACGGCGCGCCGGTGATTCGGGTGACGCCGGAGCGGGTTTCGGCGTGGGGGAAGTTCGCCGCGAAGGGTGAATTGGACGCGGAGGCGCGGAGGGGCGCGGAGGAAACGCAGAGGTTTGGAATAGGTGTTTAGGCAAGTATGGCGGGAAGTTCGCCGCGAAGGGTGAATTAGACGCGGAGGCGCGGAGGGATGGGGGATGATGGTATAATGTTGGCGAAAAAGAACGCGGCGCGGATGTCGCCGGGGAATCAAGGAGCGGGCGCGAAAATGGCTAACGAAAGCGAAACGGTGCGGCTGACGGAGCTCGCCAGCTGCGCGGGTTGAGCGTCCAAGTTCAGCCCGGAGGATCTGGGCGAGGTCTTGAGATATTTGCCGGCGACGTCGCATCCGAATCTGCTGGTGGGGGCGGATACGGGGGATGACGCGGCGGTGTATCGGATGGACGACGACACGGCGCTGATTCAGACGGTGGATTTCTTCCCGCCGATAGTGGACGACCCCCATTCGTTCGGGCGGATAGCGGTCGCCAACGCGCTCAGCGACGTGTACGCGATGGGCGGCAAGCCGCTGACGGCGCTGAACGTGGTCGGCTTCCCCGCCCATCTGCCGAAGGACATTCTGGGGGCGATACTGGTCGGCGGCGCGGACAAGGCGCGCGAGGCGGGCGTCCTCATCGTGGGCGGGCATACGGTGGACGACGAAGAGCCGAAATACGGCATGGCGGTTACGGGGGTCGTGCGTCCGGGGTCGGAAGTGACCAACGCGGGCGCGAAGGCGGGGGACGATTTGGTTCTCACCAAGCCGCTGGGGACGGGAATCATCACGACCGCCGGCAAGCAAGGGGTCGCGGACGCCGATACGCTGGCGCGGGCGGTCGAGGTGATGGGCGCGCTGAACAAGGCGGCGGCGGAGGCGATGGTCGCGGTGGGCGCGAACGCCTGCGTGGACGTGACGGGGTTCGGCTTTCTGGGGCATCTGCGAGGGATGACGCGGGCGAGCGGCGTGTCGGCGCGGGTGTCGCTCGGCGCGCTGCCGTTCATCGAGGGCGCGGTGGCGCTCGCCGAAAGCGGAATCGCCCCCGGCGGGACGCATCGCAACCTGCAATCGCTCGAGGGCGACGTGGTCTGGGACGCGGCGATAACGGACGTCCAGAAAATCCTGCTGGCGGACGCGCAGACGTCCGGCGGGCTGCTAATCTCGGTTCGCCCGGACAAGACGGCGGCGCTGCTGGCGGCGCTGAAAGAGCGGGGGTTGGACGGCGATTCGGCGGCGGTGGTCGGCGGGGTGGAAGAGGCGAAGAGCGGGGTTGAGATAGCGGTTGGGTTGTAGGGGATGGCGGCGATGTCCGCGCACGAAAGCCGCGCTTGGGCGCGGCGCGCCCTCACCCTAGCCCTCTCCCATAAAGGGAGAGGGGATTTGTCGGCTTCGGTTCGGGCTTGGTTTCGGATGGCGAGGTTGGTTGGGCGATTCTGGATTCCCGCCTTCGCGGGAATGACGGGGTGGGTGAAAAGAGAGGGGATTTGTTGGTTTTGGTTTGGGTTTGGTTGCCAGTCGCCAACTTGGTTGGGGGATTCTGGATTCCCGCCTTCGCGGGAATGACGGGGTGAAACAAGGGAGAAGGGATGCGTTGGTTGGGATTCGGGGTTGGTTGCCAAGTGGCTATCTTGTCCCCGCTTTCGCGAGGATGACGTTGCTGGGCGATTCTGGATTCCCGCCCCCGCTTCCGCGAGGGTGACGTTCCTTCGCGGGAATGACGGCGGAACGGGGTCGGCTTGGTTTCGGTTGAATACATGGAGACAAACTCATGCCCACAACGACGGCTCGCTCTGCGATAGAAACGCTGGTTCGGGACGCGGCGGCGGCGGCTGTGGCGTCCGGCGCTCTGCCGGCGGTTGATATTGACGATTACGCCATCGAGCGCCCTCAGCGGGCGGAGAATGGGGATTTTTCTTGCAGCCTCGCCATGAAGTTGGCGCGGGCGATGCGGATGAATCCGCGCGCCATCGGGCAGGCGGTTTTGGAGGCGCTTCCGCAGTCGGACGTCGTCGGGCGGGCTTGGCTGGCTGGTCCGGGGTTCGTCAACTTCGCGCTGTCGGAGGACTGGCTTCGGGCGCGGGCGGATGAAGCCGCCGCGCTGGGGGGGCGCTTCGGGGACTCCCCCGCCCGACCGGGTGAGAGCGTTCAGGTGGAGTTCGTGAGCGTCAACCCGACGGGGCCGGTTCATGTGGGACATGCGCGGGGGGCGGTCATCGGCAGCGCGCTCGCCAACATTCTCGAGGCGGCGGGCCACCGCGTTCAGCGCGAGTACTACGTGAACGACGCCGGCAGGCAGATGGAGCTGTTCTACGAAACCGCCTACGCGCGCTATCTGCAGTCGCGCGGACAAGAAGGCGCGGCGGTTCCGGCGGACGGCTATCAGGGCGAGTACATGCTTGCGCTGGCGGAGTCCATCGTGCGCGAGCATGGCGACCGCTTTCTGGCGATGGACGCGGCGCGGGCGACGGCGGAGATAGGCGAAATCGCGCTCGCGGAGATGGTTTCGTCCATACGCCGCTCGCTCTCGCGGCTGGGGGTGGAGTACGACGTCTGGTTCCGCGAGCGCGACCTGTACGCGCGGGGGGATTTCGACCGCGTCATGTCTCTGCTCGATGAGCGCGGATACCGGACGGAGCGCGAGGGCGCGGTCTGGTTCGCGGCGACGGCGCTGGGCGAGGAAAAGGACGCGGTGCTGATACGCTCCAACGGCAGCCCGACATATTTCGCGTCGGACGTCGCCTATCACTACGACAAGCTGGTCGAGCGCGGCTTCGACCGCGTGGTGGACATCTGGGGCGCGGATCATCAGGGGCATGTGAGCCGCATGAAGGCGGCGGTGGCGGCGATGGGGGCGGACCCGGAACGGCTTACGCTGATTATCTATCAGCTGGTCACTTTCAAGCGCGGCGATGAGTTGGTTCGGCTGTCCAAACGGTCGGGGGACATCGTGACGGTCGACGACCTGGTCGATGAAGTGGGCGCGGACGCCTGCCGCTACTTCTTCCTGTCGCGGGCGGCGGACACGCAGATGGAGTTCGACCTGGAGCTGGCGGTTCGGCAGTCTTCGGACAACCCGGTTTATTATGTCCAGTACGCCCACGCGCGCATCGCCGGCATCATCCGGTCGGCGAAAGAGCGCGGAATCGAGGCGGCGGACGGCGCGGACCTCTCCCCGCTCGCCCACGAAGCGGAGCTGGCGCTGATACGGCAGATAATCCGACTGCCGGAGCTGGTCGAGACGATGGCGGCGAGCTTGGAAGTCCACCATCTGCCGCACTACGCGCGCGAGCTGGCGACGGCGTTTCACTGGTTTTATCAGAACTGCCGGGTGGTCTCGACGGACGCGGGGGACGCGGCGACTACGCAAGCGCGGCTGCGGCTGTGCCAAGCGGCGAAGGCGGCGCTGGCGCGGTGCCTGGCGCTGATGGGGATGGGGGCGCCGGAGCGGATGTAGCGGGCGGCGTGTTCGCGGTTGGCGGGCAATCCGCGCGCAAAGCCGCGCTTGCGCGCGGCGCACCCTCACCCTAGCCCTCTCCCATCAAGGGAGAGGGGATACGTTGGCTTCAGTTCAAGCCTGATTCCTAGTGGCGGGCTTGGTCGGACTTTCTGGATTCCCGCCTTCGCGGGAATGACGGCGGCGGGGGCGAGAAAGTGGCGGAAAGCGTCCAATTCGCGCCTAAAATCCGCCAAGCATACCCTTGCAAGCCCATCAAGGGAGAGGAGATTCGCTGGCTGGGGTTCGGGCTTGGTTTCGGGTGGCTATCCTGTCCCCGCTTTCGCGAGGATGACGTTGTTGGGCGATTCTGGATTCCCGCCCCCGCTTCCGCGAGGGTGACGTTCTTTCGCGGGAATGGCGGGGCGTAGCCTCCGACCGCTAGAGTCCGCCGTTCCGCAGGTAGCGTTGCGCTTTCAATATGTACACGCCGTTGAAGTATTCGCCGAGTTTCAGGTGGCGGTCTTGGACTTGGCCGCGGACGCGGGCGGGGACGCCGACGGCGATTGAGCGGGCGGGGATTTGCATGTCGTCCAAGACGACCGCGCCGGATGCGATGACGCACTCCGCGCCGATGGTCACGCCGTCGTTGACGACCGCGCCGTTGCCGAGCAGGGTTCGGTCGCCGACTTCCTTGGCGTGGCAGACTACGCGGTGTCCGATGACGACGTTGTCGCCGATGATGGCGTCTGTGTCGCAGTGGACTACGGAGTTGTCCTGAACGCAGGTGTATTTGCCGATTACGATGCGCCCCATGTCGCCGCGGATTACGGTTCCGGGCCAGACGCTGGAGCCTTCGCCGATGACGACGTCGCCGATGACGTAGGCGGCTTCGCTGACGTAGGCGGTGGGATGGACGCGGGGGGCGACGCCGTCTAGGGTTCTTATCATGGGGACTGTCTCCGAGGGGTTGGGATGGGGGGCATTTTATCAGATGGGAATAGGGGGACGCAGAGGCGCGGAGGGGCGCAGAGGGGAAAAGGGATTTGCTGGTTGGGGTTTGGGACTGGCTCCGCGTGGCTATCTTGGTTGGGCGACTCTGGATTCCCGCTTTCGCGGGAATGACGGTTTACAAAACGCAAAGCGGCGGATTCCCGACCGAAGAATCGGGAATCCGCCGGGGTTGTTGGCGTGATGGGTTGTTCGGCTTGCGGTTATTCGCGCGACAGTTGGGCGGCGCGGGCGGTTAGGGCTGCGAACTCGGCGGCGTCCAGGTCGTCCGGGAGCAGGCGGCGGATGCGGGCGGCTTCTTCGGCGACGGCGTCCAGGCTGCCGTCGCGCGCCCAGTAGCTTTCGCGCAGCAGCTCGGCGTATTCGGCGACGGCGGCGGCTAGTTGGAAGCGCGGCGAGGCGGTCTCGAACTCCGCCGACATGCCGTCCATGCCGAAGGCGTGGGAGATTTCGGTCGTCATTTCGCCGTCTTCGGGGTTCGCCCAGCGCATGCGGACTGTGGCGATTTTGCCGTCCGCCGGCGCATCGTCCTGCATCTTGAGCTCGTAGAGGGCGGTTACGCTGTGTCCGGCGCCGATTTCGCCGGCGTCCACCGAGTCGTCGCGGAAGTCCTCGTCCGCCACGTCGCGGTTTTCGTAACCCAGAAGGCGGTAGCTGCGGACGGTCTCTTCGTCGAAAACGACCTGCACTTTGGCGTCTTTGGCTATGTTCTGGAGCGTTCCGACGAGGTTTTGGACGAACAGGCGGCGCGCCTCTTGGGGGGTGTCGACGTAGTGGTACGTCCCGTCGCCGTCGTTGGCGAGCCGCTCCATGAGGATGTCGTTGTAGTTCGCCATGCCGAAGCCGACGGCGGTCAGAGTGACGCCCCGCTCCACGTATTCGCGGACGCGCCTTAGAATGGAGTCGGGGCCGGTGTCGCCGACGTTGGCGACGCCGTCCGAGAGCAGGATGACGCGGGTGAGGCGGTCGGGGCGGACGCGGGCGGCGGCGATTTCGTAGGCGAGGCTCAGCCCGGCTTCGGCGTAGGTGGAGCCGCCGGGGCGGAGCGAGTCTATGGCGGCGGCGATGGCGCCCTTCTCGCCGCCGTTGGTCGGCTCCAGCAGCATGGAGGCGTAGTCGCCGTAGGTCACGATGCTCACTTCGTCGCGCTGGCGCAGCTGCTCGGTCAGCATGTGGAGCGAGCGCTTGGCGAGCTCTAGGCGGTCTTCGCGGTCCATGGAGCCGGAGACGTCCACGGCGAAAATCAGCGTGGCGTCTTGGCGCTCGTCTTCGGATACGGTCTTGCCCTGCAGTCCGACGCGCATCAGTTGGCGGTTTTCGCCGAAGGGGGACGGGGCGGCGTCGACTCGGATGGCGAACGCGCCCTCTTCCGGCGGCGCGTAGCCCTGATCGAAGAAGTTGACGAATTCCTCGACGCGGACGGACGCCGGATCCGGCAGATAGCCGTCGTTCACATAGGCGCGGGCGACGGAGTAGGACGCGGTGTCGACGTCCACAGCGAAGGTGGACAGGTTGTCGTCGTCGGTGTCTATGAAGGGGTTGACGCCGTAGTGCTTGAAGAATGTGAGGTCGTAGGCGGCGTCGTTCACCGTGTCCGTGCCGCCGATGGCGTTGAAGCCTTCGGGGACGGTCGCGGGGGCGGCGGGGGACGCCGCTTGCGCCATCGCTTGCGCCATCGCCGCCGCGGGCGTGGGCGCTAGGACGACTTCCGCCGGCGCTACCCTTTCCACTTCTTTCTCTACGACCACTTCCTTGACCACTTCCACCTCGCGCGCCGGCGCGGCTGGGGCGGCGGGCGCGGGCTGTCGGGGCTGCGCGGGCGACGCGGGGCTGGCGGGAACCGCCGCCTGTGCGGGCGCGGCGGGCGCGGGCTGGACGACCTGGGCGCGCGGCGCCGGCTCTTCGCCGCCGGAGCAGGCTATGGCGAGCGCCGCCAGCGCGCCGAGAACGGCGAGCGCGGCGAGCGCGGGTTTGATTTTCGGGAACATCATCATCTTGTCGTACTCCTTCGCGGTTGGGGTTGGCGCCGCCGAGCGCCGGCGGCTTGCGAACCAAGAATCGCGCGGGATGGTGTACAATTCCAACTACGATTTCGTTTCATTCGGCGATTTTAGCGTATCGGATTTGGCACATTGGACACTTTCAGCGAACTTTTGACGGCGCACATGGAGCGGGCGGGCATCGGCGACTCGGAGTTGGCGCGGCGCATCCCCGTGAGCCGCCCGACGCTCATCCGCTGGCGCGAGGGCGTGACGGCGCGTCCGCGATACCGCGAGGACGTGGTTCGGTGCGCGGAAGTCCTGCGCCTGACGCCGGACGAGACGCGCGCCTTTCTGAGCGCGGCGGGCTTCGCGCCGGACGATGAGGGCGCGGAGTCGGCGGCGGCGGCGGGCGCGGGCGAATCCGAGGGCGGCGCGGTCTCGGCGCCGGACGAATCCGGGGATGGCGCGGTCGCGGCGGCGCCAGAATCATCGGCGGCGGAATCGGAATCGGCGAACGGCGCGGTTTCGCCGGGCGCGGAACCGGACGGCGCGGCGCCTTCCCCTTCCCTTCCCCCTTCCCCGACGGCGGCGGCGATGGGATATTGGCAAGAGAAGTTGGGAACGCGCGGCTTGGTCGTCTTGGGCTTGGCGGTCGCCGCGCTGGTCGTGGCTTTGGCGGCGGCGGTCGCGTATATCGGGACGCGGCGCGCGGCGGAGTATCCGGTTGCGCTGGAGGGCGAGACGCTCATCGCGGTCGCGCCGTTCGTGAACTACACCGCCGGCGGGCAGGGCTTCAACGTGACCGGTCGTCTGATGGCGGCGCTGGATGAGGAACTGGCGGCGGCGGGGCTTGGGGACGCTCGGACGGTCGAGCTGCCGCGCGCGATAGGGTCGGAGGAAGAGGCGCGGGCGGCGGCGGAGCGCTCGCGGGCGGCGCTGGTCATCTGGGGCGAGTACGACAGCGGGCGGGCGCTGGCGCGCTTCGAGACGGCGCCCGGCGGAGTGGCGGAATCGCGCGGGGGGCGCGTGGTCGACATCGCGTCCTCGCCTTCCGAGCTGCCCGCCGTCATCAACGTGGGGTTGACGGAGGAGACGCGGCGCGCGGCGCTGGCGGCGCTGGGCGGGCTGTATCTGGAGCGCGGCGAGCATGACCGCGCCAAGAGCGCGCTCGCGCGGGCGCTGCGTTTGGAGCGCTCGGAAGACCCCGCCGCGCGCGCCAATCTGCGCTTTCTGCTGGGGCGGGCGTATCAGGGCGGCGCGCTCGCCGATCAGGATGAGGCGATTTGGCTGTTCACGCAGGCGCTGGAGGCGGAGCCGCGCTCGGTGGAGACGCTGAACGCGCGGGCGGTTTCGTATTTGGACAGGGGGCGCGAAGGGGACGCCGACCGCGCGGTGGCGGACTTGGCGCGGGCGGCGGCAATCGCCCCGGAGCGCGCGCGGACGCTGGTGAATCTGGGCGTCGCCTACGGGGAGCGCGGCGCGGACGGGGACGCGGGCGCGGCGCTCGCCGCCTTCTCGGAGGCGCTGTCGCTGGAGCCGGACTACGCGGCGGCGCTGGTGAACCGAGCGGCGGCGTACTCGGAGCGCGGGGCGGACGGCGACGCGCGGCGGGCGCTGGACGACCTGGAGCGCGCCATCGCGCTGGACGGCGGGCTGGCGTCGGCGTATCTGAACCGGGGCATCGCGTTCATCGAGCGCGGCGGCGACGGGGACGACGAGCTGGCGATGGCGGACTTCAACCGGGCGGTTTCGCTGGACGGCGAATCGGCGGCGGCGGCGTACAACCGCGCGCTTCTGCGCTCGAAGATGGGCGATTTGGACGGGTCGCTGGCGGATTTGCGCCGGGCGAGCGAGCTGGCGCCGCGGCGGACGGATTTCGCGGTGACGCTCTGCTGGCAGCTGTCGGCGGCGGGCGCGGCGCGCGAGGCGCTGCACCGATGCGCGAGAATGGCGGCGGACGGCGCGGCGCGGGACGCGCTGGGGCTGGCGAACGCCCTAGTCGGACGGCGCACGCGGGCGGTCGAGCATTTCGAGGCGTTTCTGGAGTGGGCGGACTCGCGGGGCGCGGACTGCCGCCAAGCGCATGAGAGCAGCCGGCGGCGGTGGATGGAGACGCTGAAAGCGGGCGGCGACCCGTTCGACGCCGGGACGCTGTGGGAGCTGCGGGTTCGTCCGGGCAAGCCTGGGGATTCGCCCTGCTAGGGGGCGCGGGCTTTTTTGACGCGGAGGCGTGGAGGCGCGGAGGCGCGCAAAGGGGTTTGATTATGGGGCGCGGGGATGATGGTCGGCGGCGGGTTTGGACGCGGGCGGCGCGCATATGCGAAAATTGGGGATGCGCGGGGGATTATCCGCGCGCGCGCATCTATATAAGGAAAGGCTGGGGTTCGCCGTGTCGCTGATTTCGACCGTTCGGTCGGCGCTGATGATGGTTTTGGTTTTTGGTCTGGCGGCGCTGTCGGCGGCGGGATGCTCGCCGGCTCCGCCGGAGCCGACGGCGACGCCGGTTCCGCCGTCCCCTACCCCGCTTCCGACGGCGACGCCCGTTCCGCCGACGCCGACTCCGGAGCCGACGCCGGAGGCGACTCCGCAGGCGGCGCTGTTCGAGTACTCGCGGGCGCGGCGTCTGCTGGAAGTGCAGGAATTCAAGGACGCGATAACGGCGTTCGACTTGGTGATCCGCAAAGTGCCGGATTTCGGCAGGGCGTACTACTATCGCGGACTGGCGTTCGAGGGCGACGAGCGCATGGAGCTGGCGATGGAGGATTACGCGAAGGCGATAGAGCTGGAGCCGTCGTTCCCGGACACATACGTGGTTCGCGCGCGGGCGTATCTGGAGATGGGCGAGCGCGAAAAGGCGCGGGCGGATTTCGAGAAGGCGCTGGAGGCGGCGAATCCGATACGCGACGCCGAGCTGATTCGGGCGGTGCGGTCTTTGCTGGGGCGGTAGGGGTTGGCGCGAATGGGGGGAACGCAGGGGCGCGAAGGCGCGTTCACCCCAGCCTTCTCTGGCTTGGCGGGGGCATATTCGCGGTTGGCGGGACTGCGTCTAGCGGCGCAGACACCCTCAACCTAGCCTTCTCCCATCAAGGGAGAAGGGACAAGTTGGCTTCAGTTCAAGCATGATTTCTAGTGGCTATCCTGCCCCCGCTTCCGCGAGTATGACGTTGTTAGGCGACTCTGGATTCCCGCCTTCGCGGGAATGACGGGGGGGCGGGAAACCGCCTAGCGGTTCCCGTGCCAGGACGCCGTTCGCGCCAGTTCGTGCAAGCCGAAGTGCCTTGGGGCGCGCTTGGATTTGGCGGGCAGCCCCAGCGATTTGGCTATGGAGCGGGTGACGGCGTCGGACGGGGGCGCGGGGGCGTCGGCGAAGGCGCTCAGGATGAGGCGCTGGCGGTCGTCGCAGCCGGCGAGCGCCGCCCAAGCGCGGAGCGGCGGCAGGATGGCGTTGGCTATCATCGTCAGGGCGAAGTCGCGTCCGATGCTCGGCGGGCGGCGGACGGCGGCGATTAGGGCGCGGATTCCGCCGGATTCCAGCTCGGACAGCATCCCGCGAACAAAGCCGCGCCGCAGGTTGTCGGCTATCAGCGCCGCGCCGCCCCGCAGACGGCGGATTGGCGAGGCGTTCGGGCGAACCCTGAAGCGGCTCCATGCGTCCGGTCGGACGCGGCGCTTGACTCCGAGACGGCGCGCGACGCGCTTCGCTTGGGCGCGCTCGGCTTCGTCGGTTACGCCGCCTTCCAAGCCGCCGGCGACGGCGAGGGCGGCGAATACGGCGAAGCGCGCGGACTCCGGCGGCTCGCGGCGCAGCGGGGACAGCTCCGCAATCGGCAGCGCCTTCGCCAGCGCCAAGAACGGCGCGCGGTTGCGCGAGTAGCCCAGCGATTCGAGCGCCGCTTGGTAGATGACCTGCTCCGGGTCGCCGGAAGCGTCCATCTCGGCGCGGAATCCGTCGCTCTTATATAGGAAGCGGCGCGTCCCCAGGCGCTCGATTTCGTCTTCGGAAGGCGGCGGGCGGCGGTCTGTCGACGCGGCGGCGTCTTCGTCCGTCGTCGGCGGGAAGGCGGCGAGCGCCGTGGGCGGCGCGGACGGATCCGAGGCGGCGGACGACGAGGCGCCGGTGAGGACGACCTGCAGGGCGACTCCGCGAAAGGCGGGGTCAGTATGATGCCCGTGCGCGCGCCAGCCGGACGGGTCTAGGTGCAGCTCGACGTCGCCGGCGACGACGCGCCCGCCGCGCTTGAAAACCGCGCCCTTGAAATCAGGCCCGGGTCCGTCGTTGCGTATTCCGGGGAAGACGATTTCGTAACGCCCGCCGCCGTCGTCGCCGGTGACAATGGGGCGCAGGTCAAGAGAGCGCTCCCAGAGGTCGGAGAAGGCGCTTTCGGGGATGGCGCTCGCGGATGGCGGCGGCTTGGGCATGATGGGACGGGGTTCTTGGATGGGATGGTTTGTTGTCCCATTGTAGCGGAATTTGGGGGAGATGGGTTGGGGCGCGGTCGCTCGCAAAGCCGCGCTTGCGCGCGGCTCACCCTCGCCCTAGCCCTCTCCCATCAAGGGAGAGGGGATTTATTGGTTGGGATTTGGGCTTGGTTTCGGGTGGCTATCTTGCCCCCGCTTTCGCGAGGATGACGTTGTTGGGGACTCTGGATTCCCGCTTTCGCGGGAATGACGGGGGCGGCGCGCGGGGGCGAAGGGGGCGCGACTGACCGGCTTCGCCGGTTTCCCGCCTTCGCGGGAATGACGGGGGCGGCGCGCGGGAATGACAGGCTGGAGCGCGGGAATGGCGAAGTGGAGCGCGGGGGCGAAAGGGGCGCGACTGACCGGCTTCTCCGGTTTCACACTACCGGCCAGCGCGGCGGGTAGGATACGCCGACGCGGTTCAGCAGGCTTTCGCCGATGGCTTGGACTTGTTGGGCGAGTTCCCATTCGTCCGCGAATGTCGGGATGTGGTTTCGGACGACCGTTTCGCCGTTTACGATGACTGTGTGGACGCTGCGACCGTCCGCCGAGTAAACCAGGTTGTTGACGGGGTTCAGCAACGAGCGCCACTCGGGCCTTCGCGCGTCGAACAGGATGATGTCCGCTTTTTTGCCGGGTTCCAGGGAGCCAATGCGGTCGTCCATGCCGATTGCGCGGGCTCCGGTTACGGTGGCGAGCTCTAGGGCGGTTTCGGCGGGTATCTTGGACACGTCTTGTCGCGCGTCCTTGTACAGAACGGCGGCGAGGTACATGGAGCGCATGGTTTCGATGAGGTTGGAGTTGTTGGCGGCGTCCGTTCCGAGCGCGGCGGGGACGCCGGCGGCTAGCAGTTCCGGCAACAGGGCGCTCCGCGTCATGCCGGATCCGCTCTTGAGGGCGGCGGTCGGACACATGACCACCGACGCGCCGGAGCCGGCGATGATGTCCACGTCGCTTTCGGCGATTCCGAGCGCGTGCGCCAAGACGGTCTCTTCGCCCAGCGCGCCGATTTTCGCCAGATATTCGGTGGGAGTGGAGCCGGTTTCGTCGACCCAGCGCCGGCGCGAGCGGTCGGTCTGGCTGTGATGCGTGGTCATGCGGACGCCCGTCTCGCGGGCGATTTCGGCGCATCCGCGCATGAGGTCGGCGGAGGCGAAGTCGGGCGAGAAGGGCATCGTCCACGCGCTCATCATGCCGCCGAGCGCGCCGTCATATCGCTTGACGAAATCGCGCGCGATGGTCAGGGCGGCGGCGGTGTCGGAGACGGGGATGTTCAGCGGGTTGGGCAGGTCGGCGAGCTGGATTCCTGATACGGTTCGGCAGCCGGCGGCGGCGTAGGCGTCCATGCAGGCGTCAATGTATTGCGTGGTTCCGGGGTCGACGAAAGTGGTCGTGCCGTATTTGAGCAGCTCGGTGATGGCGAGAAGCGATGTGACGCGCTCTTCATCGGGCGTCATGGCGGCTTGGAGGGCGAAGACGTTGGGGAGATAATCCGCGCCGAGGTCGTCGGGGAAGATTCCGCGAACGGCATGGGCGTAACTGATGTGCATGTGACCGCCGATGAAGCCGGGGACGGCGAGGAAGTGCCGGGCGTCGATGGTTTCGTCGGCGTCCGTCTCGCGCAAGTCGGCGGCTTTGCCGACGGCGGCGATGGAGTCGCCTCGGATGAGAACGGCGGCGTCCGCGATGATTCGGCGCTCTGCGTCCATCGTGACGGCGTAGGCGAGGTTGTCTATTTTGGTTGTCGGCATGGGGTTAGTCTCGGCGGTTGGCGGTTTCTCGCTAGGCTTTTTCGCCGTTCGAGTTTTCGCCGCGCTCCAGCGCTTCCAGCCTGCGCGTCAGGTCGCGGATGGTTTCTTGCGCTTGGGCTTCGCGCTCACGCGCCTCTACTTGCGCCTCGCGCATCTGCAGTTGAGCTTCCCGCGCCTGCATCTGCGCCTCCGCCTGCGCTTCCCTCGCCTGCATCTGCGCCTCCGCCTGCGCTTCCCTCGCCTGCGCCTCGCGCGCTTCCGCTTGCGCCTGCGCCTCTCGCAGTTGCGCCTGGGCTTCCCTCGCCTGCAGTTGCGCTTCTTGCGCTTCCGCCTTCGCTTGGCGCGCTTCTTCTTTCGCCTCTTGCGCCGCCTCGCGCGCGTCTCGGCCTTCCGCCTGCCACTTTTCCTTCATCATCGTCATGATCAGCATGCCTATCGCCTCCGCGTGCAGAAACGCTATCCCCGCCAACGCCGCGGCGAGACCCAGTCTGGGGACGAGTTGCAATTCCCCGAATCCGTAGTAATTCCAAGAGAGCGCGATTGTCCAGAAGGTCGCTATCGCGATTAAGATCGACAGATACTTCTGAATCAACTCCAGACGTTCGATTTTCCGAGAAGTTTCGTCCGCCAACGGTCGTTCCCCGATTCGCGTGGTTTGGGGAATTGTACATGATGGGCGGGTTGCGCGAAAGGGGGCGGCGCGGCGGCAATCGGCGGCGGTTGGCGACTTCGCGTAGCCGCTCTGCCGCCGACGGTTTCGGCGCTAGGCGGTTTCGCCGTTCGAGTTTTCGCCGCGCTCCAGGGCTTCCAGCCTGCGCGTCAGGTCGCGGATGGTTTCTTGCGCTTGGGCTTCTCTGGCTTCCGCCCGCGCTTCGCGCGCGTCCGCTTGGGCTTCCCGCGCCTGGGCTTGGGCTTCGCGCACTTCCGCCCGCGCCTGGGCTTGGGCTTCGCGCGCTTCCGCCTGCGCCTCTCGCGCTTCCGCCTGCGCCTGCGCCTCTCGCAGTTGCAACTGCGCCTCCTGCGCCTGCATCTTCGCTTGGCGCGCTTCTTCTTTCGCCTCTTGCGCCGCCTCGCGCGCGTCGCGCCCCTCCGCTTGCCACTTTTCCTTCATCATCGTCATTATCAGCATGCCTATCGCCTCCGCGTGCAGAAACGCTATCCCCGCCAACGCCGCGGCGAGTCCCAGCCTGGGACGAGTTGCAATTCCCCGAATCCGTAGTAGTTCCAAGAGAGCGCGATTGTCCAGAATGTCGCTATCGCGATTAGGATCGACAGATACTTCTGAATCAACTCCAGACGTTCGATTTTCCGAGAAGTTTCGTCCGCCAACGGTCGTTCCCCCGATTCGCATGGTATGGGGAATTGTACATGATGGGCGAGCTATGCGAAAGGGGGCGGCGCGGCGGGCGAAATCAGAGGTTTGCGATGGCGGCGCGGCAATCGGCGGCGGTTGGCGGCTCCGCTTCGGGCCTGGCGCGCGCTATTTTTAGGAATTCGGGTTCAAGTTTCTTTCTGACGTAGGCGCGTCTGGACGATTCGGAATCATCCGTCTTTTTGTGCATGTCGCGGAGCCATTTTGGGGTGACGGTCCGCTTCGCGCTTTTCGTAAATTCGTCCATCTCTTTTTGGTTGAGCATGAAGTCGTGGGCTAGGGATTGGACTTCGCTATCCAGGGATTTCATCAGCGCGACGGCGTCATCGTCCGCTATCGCGTCCGCCGCTTTTTTGGTTGCGAAACCCGCCGCGAGTGCGCCGATTGCGCTTCCGATAATGCCGCCTACAAACGCTCCCGATGTCGTTCCCACTATGGGAATGGGGATTGCGCCTCCGATTGCGCCGCCTATGGCCGTTCCAGCTTTGCCGCCGATGGCGGCTCCGCCAAGTCCTGCGGCGTTTGACGCGCCGTTTTTCAGAAATTGACGCCACGAGATGGAGCCGTCGAAGGCGGCGCGGTAGAAGTCGGGTCCGAAAGTGAGCGCCGCGATTGCGGCGCGTCCCGCGATGTTGCCGCCGCCGATGTTTCCGACGCGGTTGGCGGCGGTTCGCACGATGCGGTTTCGCGTTGCCGCTCTCGCGCCGCGCGCCGCTGCGTCGGCGGCTTTGCCGCTCGCGGCGTCCACCGCCCTGCCCGCCGCCGTTCGGTTCAGTTGCGACGCGGCGACGTGGGCGGCGAACGCGCCGCCTCCGCTCCAAAAGCCCGCCGCGAGGGATTGCGTCAGGGCTTCTTCGCGGCTCATGCCCATCTGCCGGGCGCGGGCGTATGATACGGCGAACGAAACCCCGAACGCGGCGCCGCCCGTCACCGCGCCGGTTTGGGCGTCCATCGCTATGGAGCGGAGGTTGCCGGCGCGCGCCATGTTCCGCGCCTGCGCGTATGTCACGTTGCCGCGCCGGACTATCTTCTCGGCGTCCGCGGCGTTTCCGACGCCGGGGACTTTGCCTTCGCGTATCTTTTGGCGCATCAGCCGGACGCTCTCCGCGTACTGGTCGCGGGGGACTTCCAGCGTCTGGCCTTTGTATCTGTACTTGCCGGTCGCTCGGTCAAACGCGGCGCTCACGCTGGCGCGCGCCGTCCTGTGGTATTTGGATTGTATCGGAACGCCGTCCACAATCCTGTCGGGGCCGTTGCGGACGTTGTTCCCGCCGACGGTTTCGGCGCTAGGCTTTTTCGCCGTTCGAGTTTTCGCCGCGCTCCAGGGCTTCCAGCCTGCGCGTCAGGTCGCGGATGGTTTCTTGCGCCTGGGCTTCTCTCGCTTCCGCCCGCGCTTCGCGCGCGTCCGCTTGGGCTTCCCTCGCCTGGGCTTGGGCTTCGCGCACTTCCGCCCGCGCTTGCGCCTCGCGCACCTGCATCTGCGCTTCGCGCGCTTCCGCCCGCGCTTGGCGCGCTTCCTCTTTGGCGTCTTGCGCCACCTCGCGCGCCGCCGCCTTCGCTTGGCGCGCTTCCTCTTTCGCGTCTTGCGCCGCCTCGCGCGCGTCGCGCCCTTCCGCCTGCCACTTTTCTTTCATCATCGTCATGATCAGCATGCCTATCTCCTCCGCGTGCAGAAACGCTACCCCGGACAGCGCCGCGCCGAGACCCAGTCGGGGGGCGAGTTCCAATTGCCCAAAGTAGTAGTTCCAAGAGAGTACGGTTATCCAGAATGTGGCTATCGCGATTGAGATCGACAGAAACTTCTGAATCGTCTCCCAGCGTTCGATTTTCCGCGAGTTGTCGTTCGCCAACGGCGAGCCCTCCCAGATTCGCGTGTTCTGGGCGGATTGTACATGATGGGCGGGCGGCGCGAAAGGGGGCGGCGGCGGGTTCGGGCGCGTTCGCTATCTCCAATGCTCCGGCAGGATTGGGTCGGCGAAGCCTAGTCGGTCGGATAGCCAGCGCTCGGTTTTCATGCCGTCTAGGTAGCTGGATTGCTGGGATGGGTACACTTCCGCGCCGGCGGGGATGGCGGTGGCTATGGGGGCTAGGGCGTCGGGTCCGAGCGGCGCGCCTTGCGGTCCCGCCATTATCAAGGTCGGGGCGGCGATTCGCGGGGCGAAGGCGCGGAGGTCGAAGTATGAGAGCGTCTCGGCGACGGCGGCGCTACGGTCGGGGTGGGCGCGGAGGTGGTCGTTATATTCCTCTAGCGGGTAGGCGTCCGTCTTGGCGGCGGCGGTCAGCGGGTCGGCGAAGAGGGCGGGGGCGCATATGACGGCGGTCGCGCCGGGCTGGAGGGCGGCGGTCTGCAGGGCGATGTCGTTGCCCACCATCGCAACGCGGGACGGGTCAACCTTGTCGGTTCGGGACAGCGCGAATTGCAAGCCGCGAACGGCGTCCGCGACTATGGAGCGGAAGATGTAGCCGCGCGGCGAGTCCAACCCGTCGGTGAGCAATCCGGGGAACATGGCGGCGTAGGGCTTGTCGGCGTTGCGCTGTCCCCTGCCCGCGCATGAGAATGTCACGAAGCGGCGGCGGATTTCGTTCGCCGTCCCCTGCGGGATTATCTGCAGAACGCTGGCGTAGGCGGGCGGCCAGTAGATGAGCGGGAAGCGCGCGGCGGGGTCGTCCGTCTTGGGGACGCTCAGGTATCCGAACAGGCGGTAGGGGCCGACGCTCGTCAGACGGACGCCGCAGAGCGTCGCGAAGTCGGTTTCGCGCATCGGGATGGGTTCGATTTCGGGGCGCGCGGGGATGGCGTCCAACTCGTCTAGGACGTCGCGCCAGTAGGCGTCGAAGTCGGGCGGCTCGGCGTATGGGGTCGGCATGGTTGCGGTCATCCTCCGCGCAGATGGTTGTCGAAGAAGGCGGCGATTACCGCGCCGTGTTCGGACGCGCCCGCGCTGTGTCCCTGATTGTCGTATGCGTAGAGCGTCTTGTCGGCGCTGGCTATCTTTCCGAAAAGCGCGTATCCTGTTTCGGGCGGGCAGACGTTGTCCTGCAAGCCGATGTTGACGATTATCGGGCAGGTTATCCGCTCGGCGAAGTTCACGCCATCGAAGTAGGCGAGCGTCTCTTCCACCTGCGCGCGGCTTTCGGGATGCAGGCGCAGGTAGTCGTTTATCTCTTCGTAGGGGTAGGTATGGGTGAGCTCGATGGAGTCGATGAAGCCGGTGAGGTAGGGCGCTCCGGCGGATGCGGCGCGGATTTCGGGGCGCAGGGCGGCGACGGCGAGGGTCAATCCGCCGCCCTGGCTGCTGCCGGCGATTCCTATGCGTGACGAATCCGCCTCTTCCCTGCCGAGCAGGAAATCCACGCCGCGCCAGGCGTCCGCGTAGAAGCCTCGATAGGAATAGACGTTGCGGTCGACGATGCCGTAGGTGAGCAGGCCGGGGTATCCGGGGTCGAACTGGGCGCGGGAGCGCAACTTGCCGCGCGGCGCGAGGGCGAGGGCGGCGTAACCGCGTTTCGCCCACTCTTTGGGAATCGCCGGGTCGCTCTGGTATCCGGGCGCGGCGATGACGGCGGGCAACGGACGGTCGGCGGCGCCGCCGGACGGAAGGCAGTACCAGGCGGCGATGCGGACGCCGTCGATGCTGTCGTAGAAGGCTTGGAAGACGTCGACGCCGTCGCCGGAGCGCATCGGCTCCGGGCGGACTTCGGCGTTGAGCGGGACGGCGTCCGCTTGGGCGCGGACTTCCCGCCAGAATTGGTCGAAATCCGCCGGCTCGCGCACTTTGGTTTGGTAATCCGGGTCGACGACATATGCGCTCATGGGGCGGCTTCCTTATATAGATATAGGGCGGCGTTGACAAATCCGCGCGCAAGCCCGCGCCTAGCGGCGCGGTCACCCTCACCCTAGCCCTCTCCCATCAAGGGAGAGGGGATTTATCGCTCGCGATTCGGGCTTGAATGTCGAAAAATGCGGCGCGAACCGCATGGTTTCGTGTAGAATAGGCGGCGCGGCGGCGCGAGTGGAGCGGGCGATGGGATTCGAACCCACGACATCCTGCTTGGGAAGCAGACGCTCTGCCCCTGAGCTACGCCCGCTCGCGGCAATGAGTTTAGCGCCTCGCGCGGCGAAACGCAAACGGAAAATCGGCATAGTTGAAAGGGAGCGGAACGATGGCGCTGCAGCCGGCGATTTTGGAGATCGGAATGGGCATAGACCTGCACGGGCGGGACTACACGGAGGCGGCGCGGCGGGCGGTTTGGGACGCGGTGCATCGCGGCAGCCTGATGTTTCTGGGGCTGCTCGGCCCGGATACGGCGCGCGAGATGGTCGTGGACGTGACGGTGGCGCTGCCGGAGCCGGAGGCGGTGGACGCGGACGCAGTTCTCGCCGTCCTGCCGCACGGCAAGGGGCGTCTGACCTGCGTCAAGGGCGGCTTGGAAGTGGAGCCGCGCGAGGGGTCGGGCGACAAGACGGTGATAGCGAACGCGGCGGTGGTGGTTCGGGTGGAGGTTTAGCGTCCGTTCGCGGGCCGGTTTGGAACGCAAGGGCGCGAAGGCGCAAGGGCGCAAGGGGTTTGACGGTTGGCGAGCCCGCGCCTGGCGGCGCGGTCACCCTCAACCTAGCCTTCTCCCATCAAGGGAGAAGGGACACGTTGGCTTCAGTTCAAGCCTGATTCCTAGTGGCTATCATGGTTGGGCGACTCTGGATTCCCGCCTTCGCGGGAATGACGGGGTGGGAATCTGGGAATGACGGGGCGGGAATCGGGGGAATGTCAGGCGCGCGCCTAGCCGCCGCCCTGCCCCATCCCCTCGTGCGCCTCTATCAGGCGGCGGATGTCCGGGGGGACGGGGCGGGATTTGACGGCTTCGCTGTCGAAGTTTATGTTGACCAGCTCGGCGCGGGTGAGCAGCTCGCCGGTCTGGGCGTTGCGGATTTCGGAGTGGGCGGTCATGCTGGACGTTCCGATTCGGGCGACGCGCCAGCCGATTTCCAGCACGTCGTCTATGCGCGCGGGGGCGATGTATTCGATGGTCGCCTTGACTGTGGCGGTGTCGAAGCGCTCGCGGGCTTTGGGGTCGTAGAGGGCGATTCCGAGCGCGCGGAAGTATTCCGCCTGCGCCACTTCCATGAACGACAGATACATGCCGTTGAAGACGATGCCCTGCACGTCGCAGTCCGACCAGCGGACGCGCGTCTTGCAGGTGAATTTGATTGGCTTGCCGTCTTGGGGCATTGGCTACTCCGATGGGTTAGCGAGCGGAAGGGGAATTCGACGCAAAGGCGCAAAGACGCGGAGGCGCAATGGGTTGGATATGGGGGGCGATGGCTTGGATTCGTCCCCGCCCTATCGTCCGTTCGCCCAAGCGCGGGCTTTCGCGGATTTCTCGTCGGCTCGCTCGCTTGACAGGATTTTGTCCGCAACGATATACTTATTGGCGATGAGTTCGCAACTGACAGCGGAATGCAGCGTTACGCGCGCGGACGGTCTCGAGGTGGAAATCGCGTCGGGCAGCATGACGCGGCTGGCGGGGGTTTCGGAGGCGCTGAACGGCGCGGAAGGGATCCATCTCGCCATCGCCACGATACCGCCGGGATGCGCGTCGAGTCCGCATTACCATGTCAACTGCGAGTCGGCGATTTACGTGGCGAGCGGGACGGGGCGGTTTCTGTCTGGTCCGCGCCTTGAGAAGTCGGACGCCATCGGAGCGGGGGATTTCATCTATGTCCCGCCCAATTCGGCGCATCAGCCCATCAACGACAGTCTCGACGAGCCGATGGAGCTGATAGTCGCCCGAAACGCGCCGGTGGAGATTGTGGCGGAGTACGACCCGAACAATCATCCCGGCGGCGGCTAAGCCGGTTGGCGCTGTCGCCAGCGTCGTCATCATAGTCGAGACGCCTTTCGGGGGGCCATTAGCTCAGGCGGTTAGAGCGCAGTCCTGATAAGACTGAGGTCCGTGGTTCGAGTCCACGATGGCCCACCATTCCCCCCTTCCCTTCCCCGTTTCGCCGACGTTATTGGCGCGCGCGTTTTGTCAGAATCAGGATTTGCGGGATTAAATGATTTTCGGGATTCCTCCAGCGCGCGTTTTCGCCGGGCAAGCGGCAGGTTTGGCGAAGGGATTTGCCGGTTGCGCTCGGCGCTTTTGGGAGGTTTTCGCAGTGTCTCTAAACCCAGACCGCCGCGCGGAGTTGCTTGAAAGTTGGCTTTGGGAAGAGCGCCAGCCGTTTTCGGGGTGGGATTTTTCGCGTCTGGACGGTCGGATGAGCGCGGACGGCGAGCCTTGGGACTATCCGCGCCGAGCCGCCGAGCTCATGCGGGGCGCGGATTCGGCGCTGGATATGGAAACGGGCGGCGGGGAAGTTCTTCTGAGCATGCGCGACGCCCTTCCCCCCAAAATGACGGCGACGGAAGGATACGCTCCGAATATCAAGCTGGCGCGGGCGCGACTGAGTCCGCTGGGCGTCGAGGTTGTAGAACACGACGCGGCGCGGGCGGCGCGGTTGCCGTTCGCGGACGGCGAGTTCGACCTGGTTATCAATCGGCATGGCGAGTTCGACGCCCGCGAGGTTGCGCGCGTCTTGCGGAACGGCGGCGCGTTTCTCACACAGCAGACAAGCGGCATGTGGGCGTGGGATTTGCAGGCGGCGGTTGGGGCGCGTCCGCAGACGCCGGACGTCTCGGCGGCGAAGTTCGTTCCCCTGCTTGAAGACGCGGGGCTGGCGGTGACGGACGCGCAAGAGTGGGAAGGCAGGCTGGAGTTCGCCGACGTGGGGGCGGTTGTCTATTATCTGAAGGCGATTCCGTGGGAAGTTCCGGGGTTCGGAGTCCGAAAGCATTTTGAGCGGCTAGTCGCGCTTCAGGAACGGCTGGATGCGGACGGGAAGTTGTCGTTTTACGCCGGGAAGTTTCTGATAGAGGCTTGGCGGATGTGAGATTCGGTTTCGCGGAGATAATTCAACGCAAGGGCGCAAAGGCGCGATGATGTTTTGTTGAATCTTGATATCTATGCTATCTGCTACAATGCGTTTGCGCGGTTTGTCGGAATCCCAAGTTGGCGGAGGGGCGATATGTCGGAATCAGGTCGGTTCGGTCCGGGGTCGGACGCGGTTCGGGCGCATGTGGGAATCATGCAGGGGGTTATCACGCGGATGGCGGACAATAGCCGCTCGTGCAAGATGTGGTGCGTGACGCTGGCGGCGGCGGTTTTGTTCCTGTCGGCGCGGGCGGATGAGGCGAATTACGCCCTGGTCGCGCTGGTTCCGGCGGCGCTGTTTTGGGTTCTCGACGCGTACTATCTCGCGCTGGAGCGCGTGTTTCGGGCGTCTTACAACGCCTTTGTGGCGAAGGTTCACGACGGGAGCTTGGATGTCGGGGACTTGTACGTCGTCCGCCCTAGCGGGTCTGTGGTTCGCGGGGTTTTCTGGGCGCTGTTTAAGTCGTTCTCGGTGTCGCCGTTTTATCTGATGGTGGGGGCGACGGTTGGGTTGGCTTGGATGGCGCTTTAAGGGGGTTGGGGGTTGGCAAAACTGCGCCTGGGGGCGCAGGCACCCTCACCCTAGCCCTCTCCCATCAAGGGAGAGGGGATTCGTTGGCTTCAGTTCAAGCCTGATTCCCAGCGGCTATCTTGGGCGCGCGCTTCTGGATTCCCGCCTTCGCGGGAATGACGGGGGCGGGACATTGGAGAAGGGATTTGTCGCTCGCGGTTCGGGCTTTGTCTCCGGTCGCTATCTTGGGCGCGCGCTTCTGGATTCCCGCCTTCGCGGGAATGACGGGGGCGGGACGCGGGATATGACGGGGGCGGGACGCGGGATATGACGGGGGCGGACGCGGGAATGGCGGGGCGGAGCGATGCGGATGGGATTCGCCGGGCGTGGTTCGCGCAGGCGAATCCACCCCTCCTTATATAAGGAAGCGAATTCGCAAACCCGTCCGCTCCCCCGCCCTGTCAGCATATGGGCGCGCGGACTATTTCGCTGGGGACGGTTCTGCTTAGCAGGCGTCCGTCCGTCGGAGCGCCGGTTAGGCGGCGGTTGTCTATGACGATTTTGCCTCGCAGGATTACCGTTCGGGGCCAGGCGCGGACGTGCCAGCCTTCCCAGATGGAGTAGTCCTCTAGGTGCAGGTCGTCCAGGGTCAGCGGGCGGTTGAAGGTCGGGTCTAGGATGCAGATGTCGGCGTCGGAGCCGGGGGCTATCGCGCCTTTTTTGGGGTACATGCCGAATATCTTGGCGGCGTTGGCGGAGGTTATGTCGACGTAGCGCTCCAAACTCATGCCCAGCTCGGCGACGCCGACGGCGTAGGCGATTCCCATGCGCGTCTCGATGCCGTTGTGTCCGCCGGTGACGTCCGCGACGGTCTTGAATCGCGTCTTTTCTTCCCAAGTGGTGGACACCAGGTCGGTGGCTACGGTGGATATTCGCCCGTCCAGCAAGCCGCGCCAGAGGGCGGCGCGGTCGTCTTCGGATTTGAGCGAGGGGTAGGTGTGGTACTTCATGCCGTTTTCTTCGCGGTAGTTTTCGGCGTTGAAGCAGGCGTAGTTGTGGAGCGTCTCGCCGTAGATGGGCATCCCCGCCGCGCGCGCCTCGCCGACCGCATCGACGCCTTCGCTGGCGCTGATGTGGACGAAGTAGATGGCGCAATCGGTCTGCGACGCGAGCCGAATGACGCGGCGGAAGGATACGTCTTCGGACAGGTTGGAGTGGATGCAGTGCATGTTCCACCAGTCCATCAGCCCGTCTTCGGGGGCGTTTTGGTAGTTGTAATGAACCATGTCATCATCTTCGGAGTGAACCAGCAGGATGCCGCCGGCGTCCGCGACGTTCCGCATGATGACGTTGAGGCGTCCGAAGTCGGTCTTGTTGTTCTGCATCTGCGGGCTTGGCGGACGGATGGAAGTCGTGAACACCTTGAAGCTGGGGAAGCCGTCCTCGACCAGCTCGGCTATCTGGTCGATGGACGCCCTGTCCGCGCCGTTGGTGAAGATGGGATGGTATGAGTAATCGGTGTAGGCGTTGCCTTCCCAGCGCTCGGCGGCTTCGTCTAGGGCGTGGCGCAGGTCGCGGCCGGGGATTTGGGTGGCGAAGTCGAGGACGGTGGTCGTTCCGCCCCAGATGGCGGCGCGGGATACCGGCTCGGCGCCGGAGCGCTCCGGCTGGCGGGGGCCGCCGATGTGGGCGTGCGGCTCGATTCCGCCGGGGACGACAATCTGCCCGGCGGCGTCTATGACGCGGTCGGCGGGGACGGCGCTCAGGGCGCCTCGCGCGGCGACGGCGGCGATGGTCTCGCCCTCGATGAGAATGTCATGCTCGCCGACGCCGGCGGGGGTTGCGACGGTTCCGTTTTGGATGATGGTCGTCATGGGGGCGGCTCCTGTTGGGGATTGGCGGCTGGCGGCATGTTCGGGGTTGGCGGGCAATCCGCGCGGGGTTGCGCCTGGCGGCGCAGACACCCTCGCCCTAGCCCTCTCCCATCAAAGGAGAGGGGATTTGTCGCTCGCGATTCGGGCTTGGTTTCCGTGAACATACCCCTGTAAGCCCATCAAGGGAGAGGGGATTTGCCGGTTGGGATTTGGGCTTGGTTGCGGATAGTTGGCTTGGTCGCGCTCCTCTGGATTCCCGCCTTCGCGGGAATGACGGGGTGGAAGGTGCGGGAATGACGGGGTTAGAAGGGCGAGAATGTCCGGGCGGAAGTCTGGGGATGACAGGGCGAAAATCGCGCGCGGCGGTTTTAGGTCAGCGCGGCGGTTACGGCGTCTCCGACGTCCGATGTGCTGGACGTTCCGCCCAAGTCGGGCGTCAGGGTTTCGCCCAGCGCCACTACTTTGGTCACGGCGTTTTCGACGGATTGGGCGGCGGCGGGCTGCCCTAGGTGGCGGAGCATCATCGCGCCGCTTAGGATGGCGGCTAGGGGGTTGGCGACGCCCTTGCCCATTATGTCGGGGGCGGAGCCGTGAACGGGCTCGAACATGGACGGGTATCGGCGCTCCGGGTCTATGTTGCCGCTGGGGGCGAGCCCCATGCTGCCGGTGATTATCGCGCCGATGTCGGTGAGGATGTCGCCGAAAAGGTTGCTGGCGACGACCACGTCGAACGTCTCCGGGCGGCGGATGAAGTCCATGCAGGCGGCGTCTATGAGCAGGGAATCGGTTTCGATGTCGGGGTATTCGGCGGCGACGCGGTCGAAGGCGCGGTCCCAGACCAGCATGCCGTAGCCGAGCGCGTTGGATTTGGTGACGGACGTGACGCGCTTGGCGCGGTTTCGCGTCCGCGCCGTCTCGAAGGCGTAGCGTATGGCGCGCTCGCATCCGCGCCGCGTGAAGACGCCGGTCTGGACGCCGACTTCCTCCGGGAATCCGGGGTAGAGAAAGCCGCCCACGTCGGCGTACTCGCCCTCGGTGTTTTCGCGGATGACCAGCATGTCGATGTCGCCGGCGGAGTAGCCCTTGACGGGCGATTCAATGCCCGCGTAGAGGACGCTCGGTCGCTCGCAGATGTACTGGTCGAAAGTCCGGCGGATGGGCAGCAGCAAGCCGCCGAGCGTGATGTGGTCTTGAAAGTCCGGGTGTCCGACCGCGCCTAGGAAGACGGCGTCGGATTCGGCGAGCGTGTCCAGCGCGTCCGACGGCATGACTACGCCATGCTCGCGGTAGTACTCGCTGCCCCAGGGATGCTCGTTCCAAGTCCAATCGACGCCATACTCGCGCCCGGCGGCGTTTAGGACTTTGATTCCCTCTTCAATGACTTCGACGCCGATGCCGTCGCCTCTGATTACGGATATGTTGTAGTTGGGCATGGTTGGGAGTTCCTGATTTTGGTTTGATGGCATTATAGAGAATTTCGGCGGTTGGCGCTTGGGTATAAAGGGAGGCGCAAAGGCGCAAAGGGGCGCAGAGAGGGGACATGGATTCGCCGGTTGCGGTTTGGATTCGCTTTCGCTTGGGCGCGGTCGCCGCCGCGTTCGTGATACAATTCGCGCCGAGCGTTATGAAAGTTGGGAGCGTTGGAGAGCATGTCAAATCCGAATCCGTCCAATCCGTTCGTAGAGGCGCAGTCGCGGGCGCTGGTTGAGGCGCTTCGGCTGCTGGAGTTCTGCGTCGCGGCTCCGCTGGGGCTTAACGCGGACATTCGGATGATGCGCGAGTCGCTCGGTCTCCCCTACTCCGCCGATTTGGGGCGCGGGGAATCGGCGGCGTTGCGGCGCGCTCACGCGGGGCTTTCGGACGACCGCGAGTCGCTGGCGCTGGCGGCGGTCGAGGCGGCGCGCGGGGCGGCGGAGGCGCTGGCGGTCGTCCGCGGCGACGGCGCGCCGAGCGAGGGGTTCATCCGCCGCGCGCGGATGACGCTGGAGCGGGCGGAGCGCAAAGTCGCCGGCGACATTCGCGCCAAGATAGCCGAGCGCGTGCGGGGGATTTACGTCATCGTGGATCCGGAGGCGACGCGGGGCAGAGATGTGGAGGGCGTGGCGCGGCAAGCCCTTGAGGGCGGCGCGAAGGTCGTCCAGTTGCGCGACAAGGTCGGCGACAAAGGCGAGACGCTGGAGACGGCGAACAATCTGAAGGCGCTCTGCGGCGAGTTCGGGGCGCTGTTCGCGATGAACGACCACGCGGACTTGGCGCGGGCGTCGGGCGCGGACGTCCTGCATGTGGGGCAGACGGATTTGCCAATCGCGGAAGCGCGGCGGATTCTGGAGGCGCGTCAGCTCGTCGGCAACTCCAACGGCGGCTTGGAGGAGGCGCGGCGGTCTTGGGACGAAGGCGCGGACTATATCGCCGTGGGCGCGGTTTACCGGACGACGACGATGGGCAAGTCCGGGCGGCGCGCGCTGGGGGCGGAGACGATAAAGCGGGTGAAAGAGGCGGTGGACAAGCCGCTGGTGGCAATCGGGGGAATCAACGCGGGGAATATCCGCGAAGTGGCGGAGGCGGGGGCGGATTCGGCATGCGTGGTGAGCGCGATAACGTTCGCGGAGGATCCGCGGGCGGCGGCGGCGGAGCTGGTCGGGATTTGGTCGGGATGATTTTGACGCGAAGGCGCGCGGGGTGGTTTTGACGCAAAGGCGCGAAGGCGCGGAGGGGTTGTTGGAATCGGGATTTTGGGGGATGGTTTCAACGCAAGGGCGCAAAGGGCGGGGGCGCGATGGGTTGGCGGCGGCGAAAATCGGCAATCCGCGATTCGCCACTAGCCAAACGGCGCGGTTTGGGTTATCATCTCTTTCGCGCCGTTGGGATTTGGACTGGCGGCGCGGAAAATCGGAAAAGACAGTTGAATCAAGGAGAGGCGAACCGTGAAGCAAGGCGTTGTGCCGGACGAGCTGACCGCCCCGTTTTGGGAGGCGGCGAACGACGGGCGGTTGGTGATTCAGAATTGCGGGGACTGCGACCGCCTGCAGAACCCTCCCCTGCCCGCCTGCGGAGCCTGCGGGCTGGCGGACGGGCTGGGGTGGAAGCAGATGAGCGGGCGCGGAACCATCTACAACTACTGCGTGGTCTATGACACGCCGGTGGCGCTTCTGCAAGAGGATGAGCCGTTCAACCTGGCGGTCGTGGCGCTGGAGGACGACCCCGGAATCCAGATGTACTCGCATTTGCCGGGGACGCCGGTGGACGAAGTTCCGATTGGCGGCGCGGTCGAAGTGGTCTTCGAGACGACCGCCAACGGGCAGAAAGTCCCGGAGTGGCGCGTGGTCGAGGGTTAGCCGCAGTCCGCCGAAAGCGAAACGGCGGGCGGCGGCGACGAAAGAAGTTCGGGAATCCGAAAGAAAAGGGAGCGAGAAGCGAAATGACTACGATGACGAGAGAGATTCCGGCGACGATAGACGCGCCGGAGTCGATGTACAGGTCGGTCGAGGGGCTTGGCGTCTGGGAGCATCGCGGCAAAGTGGCGGCGGTGGGAATCGGCCACTCGCCGACGGCGCGGCGCTGGGACGGCAGGCCGGAGACGACCGTCGGCGCCGGCAGCATCCACTCGATGCGCCAGGCGATGGCGGACGCCGGGGTCGACCCGGCGGACGTCGACGGGCTGGTAATCGTCCCGGTGACGACCACGGGGGCGCATTGGGAAGAGGGCGTCCCGCTGCCGATGGACGTCATCAACGCCTTCGAGCGCACGGCGGACCCGCTGGACGGGCTGGCGCAGCTGAGCGCGGAGTGGCTTCTGCGGAACATGCCGGAGCTGACGAACGTGCGGACGATGCTGCATGCGCCGGGCTGCATGTCCGCCGCGCTCGCGGTGGCGGCGCAGGCTATCGGCGACGGCATGGCGAACACCTGCCTAGTGGTCAAGGGCTGGCACAACTACGAAGGGCGCTACAATCACGGCGGCCTGAGCGCGGCGACGGAGCTTTCGGGAACCGCCGCAATCGGGCCGGGGCGCACGATGTGGGGGCCTCCGGGTTGCTACGGGACGGCGCTTCAGTTCGCGCAGTACTGCCACAAGTACGGCAAGGACCACGACATGATGGCGCCGTTCATGCAGAATTCGCGGCGCAACGGGCTGATGTTCCCCGAAGGCTACTGGGCGCAGCATCGCCCGGAAGACCTGACGCCGGAGGACTATCTGACCTCGCGCTGGATAGCCAAGCCCGCCAACCTGTTCGACAACGACATTCCGATAATGTGCTCGGCGGCGTATCTGTTCACGACGGCGGAGCGCGCCCAGGACATGAAGCAGAAGCCGGTGTACATTCTCGGACACGCCTCGAGCCGGGGGACGCCCCGCAGCCTGACGCCGACGCTCGAGGAAGTGGAAGCGGAAACCGCCAGCACCGGGCGCAAAATCTTCGAAGCCGCCGGAATCACGGCGGACGACCTGTCGTTCGAGAACATGTACGACGGCTTCGCGCAGTTCCACCAGTTCCACATAGAGGGTCTGGGCTATCGCGGCATGGGCTTCGGCGACGCGCTGGATTTCTACCAGACGGACATCAGCATCGAGGGGCCGAACCCGATACAGCCGAGCGGCGGCAATGTGGGCAGCGGGCGCAGCCGCTTCTGGATGCACACGGATTCGATTCAGCAGATTCAAGGCAGAGCGGGCGCGCGGCAGGTGACGGGGGTCAAGCCGGAAATCACGGTTTCCGGCGGGCCGATGCCGCTGGGCGGCAACTTCACCGTGTGGAGCGCGACGCCGGATTAGTTTCCGGCGGTCAGTGGCTAGCGGTCATCGGCGGCTACTGGCTACTGACCGCCAATCAATTCAAGAAAGGAACAAAACGCTTGGCGATACTCATTAGTTACGACATAGACGGCACGCTGGAGGTGGGCGACCCGCCGGGGCCGCTTACGATGGAGATGGTTCGGATGACGCGGCGGGAGGGGTTCGTGATAGGGAGCTTCTCCGACCGCCCGCCGAGCGCCCAGCGACGGATCTGGGCGGAGAACGGCATCGAGGTGGACTTCGTCCTGCCCAAGCGGGTCGATATGCTGGCGGAGCTCAAGACGAAGTTCGAGGCGGAGCGCTACTACCACATAGGCGACCGCGAAGACCTGGACAAGCGCTACGCGGAGCGGGCGGAGTTCGAGTTCCTGTGGCCCGACGAGGCGATGGGGATGGAGTGGTATTCGGAGGGGTAGCGGCTAGCGGGCGGTTTGCGCCGCGCCGCCGATTCCCGATTTTCGCGCGCCGTCCATTCCCAAAATCCGCGCCGTCCCCCGTCATTCCCGCGAAGGCGGGAATCCAGAGGGCGAAGTCCGTCGACAAATCGAAAGCGTCAATGAGCGAGCGTCCGCAAAGCCGCGCTTGCGCGCGGCTCACCCTCACCCTAGCCCTCTCCCATCAAGGGAGAGGGGATGCCTTGGCTTCTTTCAAGCCTGATTTCAAGTGGCAGTCTTGGTCGCGCCGCTCTGGATTCCCGCTTTCGCGGGAATGACGGGGATACGCGAAAAGGGATTCGCCGCTCGCGATTCGGGCTTGGTTTCCCGTCGCCAGGTTGGTCGCGCCGTTCTGGATTCCCGCTTTCGCGGGAATGACGGGGGGTTGCGGACAGCCCGCCGTCCGCAACCTTCTCGCTTTCTTTCTTTGCGCCTTCGTCTCTTTGCGCCTTCGCGTTTTCCCATTCCCCCGAACGGAGCGCCCGCGCTCTCCCCTATCTCGGCGGCGCGCCGGCTCGGTAGATTTCGGGCGGGGACGCCACTATGGACGGGTCGGGCGCGTGGGCTACTTCCTGGTCTTTGCCTTCGTAGTCTATGACGTGCAGGACGTGCCGCATGGCGTTGATGCGGGCGCGCTTTTTGTCGTCGGACTTGATGATTGTCCAGGGCGAGTCGTCCGTGTGGGTGAGCAGGAACATCGCCTCTTTGGCTTCGGTGTACTCTTCCCAGCGGTCGATGGAGACGCGGTCGACGGGGCTGACTTTCCACTGCTTGAGCGGGTCGTTGGCGCGGGCTTCCACTCTTCGCAGCTGCTCTTTGCGGCTGACGGAGAAGTAGAGTTTGACGAGGTGGACGCCGCTTTCGACTATCATGCGCTCGAGGATGGGGGCCTGCTGGATGAACATGCGGTATTCGCGCTCGTCGGCGAAGCCCATGACGCGCTCGACGCCGGCGCGGTTGTACCACGAGCGGTCGAAGAGGACGATTTCGCCGGAGGTGGGCAGGTGGCTTATGTAGCGCTGGAAGTACCACTGCCCGCGCTCGACTTCGGAGGGCTTGTCGAGGGCGACCACGCGGGCGCCGCGCGGGTTCCAGTGCTCCATGAAGCGGCGTATGGTTCCGCCCTTGCCGGCGCCGTCGCGCCCCTCGAAGATGATGACCAGGCGCTCGCCCACTTCGCGCATCCAGTTCTGGAGCTTGACCAGCTCGACCTGCAAGGGCATCTTCTGGGCGTTGTACTCCCTGTTCTTCATGCGCACGGCGTAGGGGAACAGGTTTTCGCGGAAGTAGCGGATGCGGTTTTCGGCGCTGATGCCGGTCGGGTTTTCAACCGGCAAGGCGTTGGGGATTTCGGAGAAGACTTCTTCCACGACGGCGGCGGCGGGCGCGGGGCGCGGCGGCGCGCCGTTGAGGGACGGCTCGACGACGGCGGGGCCGTCGGCGATCTCGGCGGCGATTTCGGCAATCTCGGCGGTCTTGAGCGTGTCGTTCATGTTGCACCTTCGGTTCAAGGAGTTTGTTCGCATATGATATTACGACAGAACGGCGAGTTTTGCAATCTGGAATTTTTGAAAATGGCGAAAGGATGGGGAGACGCAAAGGCGCGAAGGCGCAAAGGGGCGCAGAGGATGGGGGGGATGGCGCAATGGGTTTTTCGCATGGCTCGCGCCCTTTCGCGGATTTCTCATCGCCGGTTTCCGGCGGCTAGTCCCCTCCCCTTTTCTTCGCCGCCGCCATGTGTTCGCGCATCATGCAGTTGTCCATGACCACCGCCGCGCCGCGCGCGCGGGCTTTGGCGGCGGATTCTTCGTGGCGGACGCCGTCCTGCATCCAGATGAGGCGGACGCCGATTTCCAGGGCGTCGTCCACTATCGGGGGGACTTGGCTCGACCGGCGGAATATGTCCGCCAAGTCCACGCGCTCCGGGACGGATTTCAGGTCGGGGTAGCACTTCATCCCCAGAATCTCGTCGGCGGCGGGGTTGACGGGGATTATCCGGTAGCCGCGCTCCATGAGATACTTGGCGACGTAGTGGCTAGGCCTGTCGGGCTTGGGCGACATGCCGATTACGGCGATGGTTTTGGCTTCGTTTAGGCAGCGTTCGATTTCGTCCATGTGAAACCGCTCCTTTCGGGCGAATCGTATCATATGAGACGGGAAGGCGCAAAGGCGCGGAGGGGGAATGGGAAAATGGGACGCAGAGGCACAAAGACGCGAAGGAGCGCAGAGGGGGGATGGGATTCGCGAGAGATGGGAATAATTGGGAGCGCGATGGCGCAATGGGCGCGGAGGGGACGCGCTCGGCGGGGTTTTGCGGTTTTGGCGGCGCTTAATTAGCATTGCCAAAAACGCGCCGGCGATGGCATACTCAATTATGGTTTCCAAAAGGGAGAGAGTGTCGGTTTGGAAGTAGGCAGAATAGGCGAGCGCGTTCGGCGGCGCGTCAAGACGGCGGTTCGGACGCGGGGCGAAGAGGCTCCGTCGTCCGACGTCTTCAAGCAGGCGTCCGTCTCCGCCGTCAGCAGGACGCGCCGTCTTGGGATGGGCGCCAGCCACGCCGCCGTGGACGCGGTGGCGGGCGCAATCAAGGCGACGGAAGAGGTGACCGGCGAGGCGACGGAGTTCGTGCGCGACGCGGTGGTGGGGGTGATGGAAGGGACGGGGGAAGTGGTCAAGGTCGGTCGCCCGGTGGTTCGGGACGTTGTGGCGGCGGCGATTCGCAGCTCCAGCGCGGCGGGCGGGAGCGTCCCGGACGCGGCGCGGAGCGCGGTCGAAGGCGCAATCGTGGGCGCGCACTCCATCGGGGTGAACGGCGGCGAAGGCTCCGTCGGCGCGCAGGCGTCCGACGGCGTCGTGCAGGCGCTGGACGACGTGGACGCCGAGTTCGAGTCCATCATCTCGCCCGCCATTCACGGCGTCATCGTGGGCGTGGTCGCCACGGGCGGCGACCTGTTCGACGCCATGCTCGACACCGCCGAGTCGCTGCTCAAGAGCGGCGAGAAGACCGGGCGCGACATTCCCGGCGTGGCGCGGCTGATAGTGGACGAAGCGATACGGGCGTCCAAAATGTACGGCGTGAACTCGACGGACGCCATGATGGGCGCGGCGCAGGGATGCGTGGAAGCCGCCTACGGCATGGACGTCCCCACAGGGGACGCCGTGAGGACGTCGGTGATGTCGGTGGTGGACGGGCCGATGAACGATTTGGCGCCGACCATCCGCGAGTCCATCGCGGAGGCGCTGGGCGAGATGTCCGAAGACCTGCGCGACCGTCCGCAGGCGTGGCGCGGCATGGCGCTTTGGAAGGCAGGGGTCGACCTGATTCGCGTCAACGGCTTGGACGCCGGCGCGGCGCTGGCGTACTACCTGCTGCTGGCGCTCTTCCCGCTGGTCGCGCTCACGATTCTGGGCTTGTCGCTGGTGGTCGACCGAAACGTGGTGGAGGTGACGGTCATCGAGGTCGTGCGCTACTACTTCCCCGGCTCGCGCGAGTTTCTTTCGCAGTCGTTCGAGCGCCTATTCGAGCAGCGGGTTTGGATAGGGGTGATCGCTCTGGCGGGCATGGCGCTGGGGGCGCAGGGGCTGGTGATGGCGACCAATCGGGGCGTCAACCGCGTGTTCGGGCTTCAGCCGAAGCGGATGATGGGCGCGACGGCGATAACCGCCGCCATACTGTCGCTCGCGCTGCTGCTGTTCCTGCTGTCAGTGGGTCTGACGGGGGTGTTCCGTTTCTTCACGAGCGCCGCGGAGGGGATTCCCATTCTGGGGATGCCGCTGAACAACGCGCTGGTGTGGATAGGGCGCGTCACGTCCGTGGGGCTGCCGTTCATGTTCGCCGGGCTGGTGTTCACGGTCGTCTATAAATACATACCCAACCGCGCCATTTCGTGGGGGGACGCCACTTTCGGGGGGTTCGTGACGGTAATCGTGTTCGAGGTCGCCAAGTACGTGTTTCTGTTTCTGGCGAGCATCGCCACTCAGCGCAGCCTGCTGTACGGCTCGCTGTCGTCGGTGATTCTGCTGCTGGTGTGGTCGCAGGCGGCGGGGATGATATTCCTGTACGGGGCGGCGCTGACGAAGCAATCGGCGGACTTGCGCCCGTCCCGCAGCGCGATAAGCCTGCGCCGGCGGGAGGTCGAGGAAGAGGAGCTGGACGCGCGCCGGCGGGAAGAGGACATCGCGCTGGGGAGGGACGACCGGGCGTATCGGTGGAAGGATCCGTCGCGGCGGTCGTTTATGTAGGGGGCGGCTGGCGCGCGGCTTTGTCAGAATCAGGATTTGCGGGATTATAGGATTTTCAGGATTCCACTCGGCGCGCGTTTTCGACCGGCGAGGGCTTGCAGGCGCATGTTTGTGGTTGGCGGACTGCGCCTGGCGGCGCAGGCGCCCTCAACGCATCCCTTCTCCCATCAAGGTAGAAGGGATGCGTTGGCTCCAATTCAAGCCTGGTTTCCAGCGGCTGTCTTGTCCCCGCTTTCGCGATGACGACGTTGTTGGTCGACTCTGGATTCCCGCCTTCGCGGGAATGACGGGGTGGGAATTGGGAATCGCGGAGCGACATAGCCCGCTGCCCTCCGTTAGCCCCCGCCCTTCTTTACAAAGCTCATCGCCGCTATCGCCGCCGCGAACATGGCGGCGCAGATTAGAAGCATGGGGGCGTAGCCGCCCGTGGCGTCGTAGGACGCGCCCGCCATCCAAGGCCCTATGAGGAAGGACGCCGCCGATAGGAAGTTGACGACTCCCATGACGCTTCCGAAGTGGCGGACTCCGAAGGCGTCCATCGCCGCCAGTTGGAAGAGGGCGCCGAAGGCGCCGTTGAAGAAGCCGAGCAGGGGGACGACCGTCCACATGAGGGCCGGCTCGTTCGTCCATATCATGGCGACGGAGAAGGCGGATTGGCCCGCGAAGTTCAGCATCAGGGCGCGGCGGGCGGCGATGCGCTCGGCGAGCAAGCCCATGCAGAACTTGCCGACGACTCCCATGACGGCGTAGGCGCTGAGCGCCGCCGTGGCCGCCGCCACGCCCGCGCCGCGCTCGGCGAGATGCGGCAGGATGCTCGGTATCACCGCCGAATAGGTGAAGAAGCCGAGCGTCACGGTGAGCGTGAGAGCGTAGAACGACCGCCCGCGCAGCGCCTCGCCGAGCGTTATCCCCGTCATGGGGGAGCCGCCGCCGGCGGGACGGTCTAGCATCTCGCCGCCGAGGTCGTCGGCGGACGGGAAGTCGCGCGTCGCGGCTAGGGTGTAGAGGACCAAGCCGGCGGACATCGCGCCGAGCGCGACGAAGACGGCGCGCCAGTCGCCGCCGGTGAAGGCGAGAACGGCGACCATCATCGGCGGGGCGAAGAAGCCGCCGACGTTGTTGCCCATCGCGGTAATCCCCATCGCGCGCCCGCGACGGCGCTGAAACCACATGCCGACCAGCTTCCCCGCGCACATCATCGAGGCGGCGGAGTAGCCGACGTATTGCAGGAAGCTGAGGGCGTACCAGTGCCAGAGCTCGGACATCAGCGGGCGGGCGAGAAAGCTGGCGGCGATGACGCTGAGCGAAATCGCCATGACGGGCTTCGTTCCGTAACGGTCGATGGCCGGTCCGAGAAACGGCGCCAGCAGGCTGCCCGCCGCCGTGAAAGAGAGGGCGAGGTTTATCTCGGCGCGCGTCCATCCGAATTCCGACTCCAGGGGCGGGATGAAGACGCCGAAACCGTACTGCCCCGCGCCGGTGTTGAGGGCGGCGACGAGGAAGGGGGCGGAGACGACCCACCAGCCGCGATAAATCCCGCCCAAGCCGCGCGCGCCGGGGGGTGATGACGCGCTCATGCGCGGACTCCGGCGGCGGGGCGCGACGGCGCGCGGCTGAAGAAATCGCTCATTTGGAAAACAGTCCCCTTCCCTAGCCGAGTTGAATAGACGAGGGCAAGTATAGCCGTTCGGGGGGAATGATGGGAAACGCAAAGGCGCGAAGGCGCAAGGGCGCAAAGGGGATGATGGGGAAATCCTGAAAATCCTGTGAATCCTGATTCTGACAAAGCCGCGCGAAACTGCGCCTGGCGGCGCAGGCACCCTCACCCTAACCCTCTCCCATAAAGGGAGAGGGGATACGTTGGCTTCAATTCAAGCCTGATTTCAAGTTGCGGTCTTGGTTGGGCGATTCTGGATTCCCGCTTTCGCGGGAATGACGGGGGATTTGTTGGTCGCGCGGATTTGTCAAAATGCCCCCTAGCCTGCCGCCGCCGTTCGCTCTATAATTGCGTCCATGATGCTGGTCAAGGATTTGGGCGAGTTTGAGCTTATCGCGGCGCTGGAGGAATCGGTCGGGGCGCGGAACGCGGCTTTGGCGGATGGTCTGCGCGGGCGCGGGGTTTTCGTTCGTCTGGGAATCGGGGACGACGCGGCGGCTTGGGATTATCCGCCGTCGACCGTCGTCTCGACCACCGATACGATGGTCGAGGGGACGCATTTCACCGCCGAGACGATGGATTGGGGCGATTTGGGGTGGAAGGCGATGGCGTCCAACCAGAGCGACGTCGCGGCGATGGGGTGCAGGCCGACTTTCGCCCTGGTCACGCTGGGGCTTCGCGGCGACATTCCGGTGGACGGGTTGAAATCCATGTATGGCGGGATGATGGACGCCTGCGAACGGTTCGGCGGCGCGATTGCGGGCGGGGACGTTGTTCGGTCGGACACGTTTTTCGTCACGGTGGCGCTGGAGGGAATCGCGCCGGAGCGGAACGCGGCGCTCATGTCGCGCTCGGCGGCGCGCTGGGGGGACTTGATCGCGGTAACTGGCAATCTTGGGGATTCCGCCGGCGGGTTGCGGCTTCTTCTCGACCCGAAGGCGGCGAGCGCCGGCGCGGATGACGAAGCGCGGCGCTATCTGGCGCGGCGTCATAGGCGTCCGACGCCCAAAGTCGGCGAAGGCGCCGCGTTGCGCGAGATGGGCGTCCGCTGCGCGATGGACGTGAGCGACGGACTGGTCGCCGACCTCGCCAAGCTGTGCGCCGCGAGCGGCTTGTCGGCGGTCGTCCGGGCGGAGCGCGTTCCGGCGTCCTCGGCTCTGAAGACCGCGTTTCCGGACGACTGGCTAAACATGGCGCTCGGCGGCGGCGAGGATTATGAGCTGCTAATCTGCGCGAACATTTGGACGATGAAGCAGGCGTTGTATAGGTGGGGGAACTTAGATCCGACAGTCATCGGCAAAATCGAGCCGTACCGGGCGGGCAAGCCGCGCGTCCGCGTCTTGGACGAGGGCGGGAAGCCGGTGGCGGTGGAGTCCGGGGGGTGGGAGCATTTTTAGGGGGCGAAAGAATGGGGAACGCAAAGGCGCAAAGACGCAGAGGAACGCAGAGGGGGGACTTTCGCGGGTTCCCCTTTATATAAGGAAGGAGCGCGGCGAATGAGCATCGAGCGGGCGGCGGTTCGCATTGACACCGATTCTTCGTTCCGTCCGTCGGAGATAATGGGCGATTTGCGGATTGTGGCGGAGACGCTGTATTTTCCCATGCGCCTAGTCGGGTTTTGGGATGAGACTTCGGATAGCCACATGTGTCCGGAGACGGAAGTCGCCAAGCCCTGCCCGCATTTGTTGGATGAGGGCGATTCGGGGTTCGTCCCCTATTTTCGCTCCATGCAGCGCTACAAGGGGGCGGCGATAGAGGTGACGTTTCCCCACGCGCGGGTTAGAATGTATCTTAGTTAGCGTTGGTTCCACTGGTTAGCGGGAGGCGAAAGATGGTTACGACGGCGCGGGAGTTGCGGCGGTCGCTGGCTCCGTATGAGGCGATTCCGCTTCAGGAATTGCTGTCGCGGGCGGCGCGGCGGTGGGGCGGCAAGACGGCGATAATAGACGGCGAGCGGACGTTCACTTACGCCGAGCTGGAGTCGCTGGCGGACAATCTGGCGGCGGGGCTGGCGTCGCTGGGCGTGGCGCGCGGCGAGCGGGTCGCCGTCTTCGCGCCCAACTGCGCGGAGTTCGTCATCGCCTTCTACGGCGTCCTCAAGGCGGGGGCGATTGCGACGACGGTCAACTCCGGCTACCGCGAGCGCGAAGTGGCGCATCAGCTGAACGACAGCGGCGCGCGGACGCTCATCGTCCACGCGGCGCTGGGCGACATGGCGGACGCGGCGCTGAAGGCGGCGCGCGGCGTGGAGCGGCGCATCGTCATCGGCGGCGGCGATGGCGGCGGCGCGGCGGCGGCGGATTCGGGCGAAACGTCGTTCTGGGGGCTGATAGAAAGCGCGGCGGGCGAACAGCCGCCGTCTTTCGACGTCGACCCGGTGGAGGACGTCGCCGTCCTCCCCTATTCGTCCGGGACGACGGGGCTTTCCAAAGGCGTGATGCTGACGCATTACAATCTGGCGTCCAACGCGCGGCAGTTTTTGGCGCGGGCGGACGAAATGGCGACGCTGCGCGAGGACGACGTCATCCTCACGCATCTGCCGCTGTTCCACATTTACGGCATGAACGTGCTGATGAACGGCGCGATAGGCAGCGGCGCGGCGCAGGTGATGATGGGGCGGTTCGATATGGACGAATTCCTCGACCTGCTGGAGCGCCACCGCGTGACGGTGCTGTTCACCGTGCCGCCGGTGGGCTTGGGATTGACGCAGTACCCCGGCGTGGCGGCGCGGGATTTGTCGGCGCTCCGGGTCGGCTTCTTCGGGGCGGCGCCGCTGTCGGCGGAGCTGCAGGCGCGGGTTCAAGACGCGCTCGGCGTCCCCATCATACAGGGCTACGGCATGACGGAAGCCTCGCCGGTGACGCATGCGGACTTCATGGAGCCGCATCTGATACGGCACGGGTCGATAGGGCCTCCGCTGCCGGACACGGAGCAGAAGGTGGTGGACGCGGAGACGGGCGAGCGCGAAATGGCGGCGGGGGAGCCGGGCGAGCTGCTGGTGCGCGGTCCGCAGGTGATGAAGGGCTACTACGAAAACCCGCAGGCGACGGCGGAGACGCTCACGGCGGACGGCTGGCTGCACACGGGCGACATAGTGCGGATGGACGAAGACGGCTACGTCTGGGCGCTCGACCGCAAGAAAGAGCTGATAAAGTACAAGGGCTTCCAAGTGCCGCCGGCGGAGCTGGAGGGGATTCTGCTGGAGCATCCCGAAATAGCGGACGCGGCGGTGATCGGCAAGGAAGATTTGGAATCGGGCGAGATTCCCAAGGCGTTCGTCGTCCGCAAGGCGGGCGCGGGGCTGACGGCGGAGGACGTGATGCGCTTCGCGGCGGAGCGCGTGGCGACTTTCAAGCGCGTCCGGGAAGTGGAGTTCATAGAGGCGGTGCCGAAGAATCCGTCCGGCAAGATACTGCGGCGGACGCTGATAGAGCGGGAGCGGGGAACCGGGGGTTAGGGTTTTTAACGCGAAGGCGCAATGACGCTATGGCGCGAAGGGGGATTTGTCAGAATCAGGATTTGCGGGATTAAAGGATTTTCAGGATTTCGCCGGCGGGCGTTTTCTCTGGGGAAGGGCGCGTTTGGGGGGACGGAATCCCGTCAATCCTCGCCAATCCTGATTCTGACGGATGCGTGCGTGGAAACTGCGCCTGGGGGCGCGGGCGCGCTCATCCTAACCTTCTCCCATCAAGGGCTAACAGGGGTATGTTTGGGGTTGGCGGACAGTCCGCGCGGAACTGCGCCTAGCGGCGCAGGCACCCTCACCCTAGCCCTCTCCCATCAAGGGAGAGGGGATTCGCTGGTTGGGATTCAAGGTTGATTTCGGGTGGCTACCTCGGTTGGGCGACTCTGGATTCCCGCCTTCGCGGGAATGACGGCGGCGGGGCGCGGAAGCGATGGACATTCCCCCGCAATTCCCCCTACCCCACTATGCTGGCATGCACTATGTTGGACACCCTGTCCAAGCGGACGCTGTGCCACGGTTCGGGGGACATGCAGTTGGATACGTAGGTGAAGGATACGCCCGATTCGGGGTCTCCCCACGAGTAGGACGTTCCCGCGCCGCCGTGTCCGAATGTGGCGGGGGACGCGATGGTTCCCAAGCCGCGAATGGTCGGGGAATAGCCCCGAATGTGGGGGCCGATTCCCCTGTGCATGGGCATGCCCATGCTTTCGTCGACGCGGTCGGCGGTGTGGTTTCGGGTCGCGTATTGGATTGCGCGGGGCGCGAGAACGCGGGTTCCGTTGAGGGCGCCGCCGGCTAGCAGGGTCTGGTAGAAAGCCGCCATGCCGCGCGCGGTGGCGTAGGCGCCTCCGCCGGGGACGCCGGCGGCTCGCCAGGCGCGCGTGTCGAGCGGGGCGCGGATGAAGCCGTCGCCGTCTTGGGACGGCTGGTGCATGTCGGCGCAGCGATGGTCGTCGCTCTCGCCGACGCCCACGAAGATGTCGCCGTCCAAGCCGAGCGGGGTTAGCAGCTCGCGGCGGATATAGTCGCGGAAGTCGCCGTCTATGACCGCTTCGATGAGCGCGGCGGCTACCCAGTGGGCGGACAAGCCGTGATAGTGGACTCTGGAGCCGGGCGTCCACTCCAGCGAGAAGTCGCTGACGGTTCGGCGCAGAAGGTCGCGGTCGCGCCAAGCCTCTTGAGGGACTTCGGCGTTCGGGAAGCCGCCCTGATGGGTGATGAGCTGGTGGAGGGTGATTTCGGATTTGCCGTTGGCGGCGAATTCGGGGATGTGGTCGGCGACGCGGTCGGCGAACCGCAGAGCGCCGTCCTCGACGAGCCGCCAGAGCGCGGCGGCGACGAGGACTTTGGTCTGCGAGAACATGAGCCAGATGGCGGAGTCTCCGGCGGGGACGGCTTCGGGGTCGATTCGGGCGCTCCCGAAATTGGCGGTCTTGAGCAGCGCGCCGTTCCGCGCGACGGCTATCTGGGCGCCGGGGTAGCGCCCTTCGGCGATGTGGCTTTCGATGAGGTCGTCGAGACGGGCGAGCCGTTCGGGGTCGAGTCCGGCGGATTCGGGGTCGGCGGTGGGCATGGTGAAGCGGGAAGAGTCGGGCATGTCGGGGGCGTCCTAGCGTGAAACGGGGTTGACAGGGTTCGGCGTCAATTCTACACTTGCGGCGGCGGGGATGGGAATGGGGGTTGTTGGGGGGCGGGCGAAACTGCGCTTGGCGGCGGGGATAGCGTTTCGCGTTTCAGGAATTAACGCAAAGGCGCAATGACGCTAGGGCGCAAAGGGGGATGTCGCGGGCGGGCGTCTTTGCCATAATCAGGATTTGGGGGGTTATAGGATTTTCAGGATTCTCCCGCGCGCGTTTCCGAATGGCAAGCGCGGGTTTGGCGAACGAAATCCTGCAAATCCCGCCAATCCTGCAAATCCTGATTCTGACAATCCGCGCGGCTTTCTGGATTCCCGCCTTCGCGGGAATGACGGGGGGATGGCGCGGGAATGACGGGGGGACGGCGCGGGAATGACAAGGGGATGGCGAAAGAATGACGGGGGCGACAATCCATGAGCGGCGGAGCGGTATAGCTGTCCATTCAAGTATAATGTCCGCGCCGCATGCCAACGCCGACTAGCCAGTGACGACCAATCCCATGCCCGCATTTTCCAACGCCATGTTCACCGACCTGTACCAGCTGACTATGGCGCAGGCTTATTTTCAGTCTGGGCAGGTCGGGGACGCGGTTTTCAGCCTGTTCTTCCGCCGCTTGCCGCCGAATCGGGCTTATTATGTCTTCTGCGGGCTGGCGGGGGCGGCGGAGTGCGCGGAGACTTTCGGCTTTTCGGATGAGGACGTCTCGGCGCTGGACGGGATGGGGCTTTTCGACGACGGCTTCTTGGACTATCTGCGCGGGTTGCGCTTCACGGGGGAAATCCGCGCGATGCGCGAGGGGGAGGTTTTCTTTCCCAACGAACCGGTCTTGGAAGCGCGGGGTTCGATTGTCGAATGCCAGCTTTTGGAGACTTGGCTGCTGAACCGTCTGGGCGCGGAGTCCATGCTGGCGACGAAGGCGGCGCGGGTCGTTGAGGCGGCGGGCGGGCGCGGCGTCGTTGATTTCGGCGCGCGGCGGGCGCATGGGCGCGACGCGGCGATGAGCATGGCGCGGGCGTCCTATCTCGCCGGCTTCGGGGGAACTAGCGACGTCGAGGCGGCGGTTCGGCTGGGGATTCCCGCCGTCGGGACGATGGCGCACTCGTTCATCGTGTCCTTCGGGGACGAGCGCGCGGCGTTTCGCGCATACGCCCGGTCGTTCCCCGATTCGAGCGTCTTTCTCGTGGACACTTACGACACCGTCGGCGGGGTTCGGAACGCCATCGCGGTGGCGCGCGAGACGCGGGCGGCGGGGCGCGGCGGGATGAGCGCCGTCCGTCTCGACAGCGGCGATTTGGGGGCGCTGTCGGTTCAAGCGCGGCGGCTTCTCGATGACGCGGGCTTCCCAAACGTCCGAATCATCGCCAGCGGCGGGCTGGATGAGTACGCGATAGACGCGCTGGTTCTGGGCGGCGCGCCGATAGACGGCTTCGGCGTGGGAACGCGAGTCGTCACGTCGTCGGACGCGCCCTACGCGGATTTCGTCTATAAGCTGGCGGAGTACGAAGGCGCGCCGATGATGAAGCTGAGCGCGGGCAAGGCGTCGCCGCCGATGAGCAAGCAGGTTTTCAGGGAATGGCGCGATGACGGGACGATGGCGCGCGACGTCGTCTCGGAAGCGGGGGAAGCCGCGCCGAGCGACCGGAGCGAGCCGCTGCTGGAGGCGATAATCGCCGGAGGTCGTTCGCTGGGGGCGCTTCCCGATTTGGAGGCGGCGCGGCGGTTCCATGCCGGGCGGGTTGCCGGCCTGCCGAGCGGACTGCGGGGCGTCCGTCCGCCGGGCGGCTACTCTGTGGAGCTGTCGGCGCACCTGCGCGAGCGGACGGAGCGGGCGGCGCGCGAGTTGGCGCGGGGCGGCTAGTCCGGCGCGCGGTGCCGGCTACTCCGCCGCGCCGGATTTTCGCATGGCGGCGATTTCTTCTTGGGACAAGCCGATTTCGGCTAGGATTTGGTCTGTGTGCTGTCCGACGGTCGCGCCGAGCGCGCGGACGGCGCCGGGGGTGTCGGACAATTTGGGGGCGATGCCGACCTGCCGGACGGTCTCGCCGTCCACTTCGCCGGCTTCGATTATCATGCGGCGGTGGATGTTCTGCGGGTCGGCAACGGCTTCGGCTATGTCGTACACTTTGGCGACGGCGATGTTGTCGATTGCGGACAGCTCGCGCCACCAGTCTTCTCGGTCTCGCGCGGCGAAGGTTTGGGCGAGCTCGCTCTTGACGCGGTCGGCGCGGTCGGGGTCGAATTGGCCGTCTATGAGGTCTGCGCGTCCGATTGCGCGGCATAGGGTCGACCAGAACCACGGCTCGATGCAGCCGACGCTGAGATAGCGCCCGTCTCGGCAGCGATAGACGTTGTAGTAGGGCGCGCCGCCGTTCAGGGAAGTTTCGCCGCGCTGGGGAATGGCGCCGCTGGCGAAGTAGTCGGACATGAGGGCGGCGAGCATGTAGGCGACGCCGTCGGACATGGCGATGTCCACGCTCTGCCCCCTGCCCGTCCGCTCTCGCGCCATGAGGGCGGCGAGTATGGCGGCGGCGGCGTGGAATCCGCCGGCGGCGTAGTCGGCGATGATGTTGTAGGGGATGGTCGGCGCGCCGCCCGCCTGCCCAATCGCGCCCAGCGCGCCGCCGACGGATATGTAGTTTATGTCGTGTCCCACTAGGTTGGCGTAGGGGCCGTCCTGCCCGTAGCCGGATATGGAGCAGTAAACCAAGCGCGGGTTGATCGCGCTCAGGGTTTCGTAGTCGCATCCGAGCCTGGATGCGACGCCGGGGCGAAAGCCCTCGACGAAGACGTCGGCGTTTTCGGCGAGTCGGCGCAGGGCGTCTTGGGCGCGGGGGTCTTTCAGGTTCAGGGCGGCGCTGCGCTTGTTGCGGTTGAGCGCGTTGAAGGCGGCGCGGCGGCGGACGGCGGCTTGGTCGTCGCCGGCGGAATCGGACGCCCGCGCGCGCGCCATTCTGCCGCCGCCCGGCTCCTCGACGCGGATTATCTCCGCGCCCAAGTCGCCGAGAACCATCGTGCAGAAGGGCCCGGGCGCCATTCGTGAGAGGTCTATGATTTTGATTCCTTCTAGAGCGGTGGGCATGGGGGATTTTCCTCTGGGGGCAGTGGTTGGCGGTTGCGATTTGATTTTGTCCGTCATTCCCGCGAAGGCGGGAATGATGACTGGCGGCGGACGCCAATGGCGAACCGGAAACCGGGGCTTGCGCGCGGCTCACCCTCACCCTAGCCCTCTCCCATCAAGGGAGAGAGGATACGTTGGCTTCAGTTCGAGTCTGATTTCTAGCGGCTATCTTGCCCCCGCTTTCGCGAGGATGACGTTGTTGCTCCACTCTGGATTCCCGCCTTCGCGGGAATGACGGGGACGGAATCGGGAGAAGGGAATTGCTGGTTGGGGTTCAAGGTTGATTTCGGATGGCTGGTTTGTCCCCACCTTCGCGAGGATGACTTTGTTGGGCGACTCTGGATTCCCGCCTTCGCGGGAATGACGGGGATGGAATCGGGAGAAGGGAATTACTGGTTGGGGTTCAAGGTTGATTTCGGATGGCTGGTTTGTCCCCGCTTTCGCGAGGATGACTTTGTTGGGCGACTCTGGATTCCCGCCTTCGCGGGAATGACGGGGGCGGAATCGGGAGAAGGGAATTGCTGGTTAGGGTTCAAGGTTGATTTCGGATGGCTGGTTTGTCCCCGCTTTCGCGAGGATGGCTTTGTTGGGTAATTCTGGATTCCCGCTTTCGCGGGAATGGCGGGCGGCGGCGGTCGTCGCTCAAGACACTTCCAAAACGCCGTTCGCCAGCAGTTCGCCGACGGCGGTTTCGTCCATGCCGAGGATTTCGCGCAGGATTTCGCTGTTGTGCTGTCCTATCAGCGCTTGCGGCATGCGGAGCTCGCCGGGGGTTTTGGATAGATGATATGTCAAGCCGTCGTATGGCATTGGACCGCATTCGGCGTGGTCTAGCCATTGGAAGAAGCCGCGATGGGCTATTTGGGGGTCTTCCCAGAGGTCGGCTTGGCTTTGGACGACGCCGGCGGGGACGCCGTTCGCTTGGAGTTCGTCCATGAGGGCGCGGGCGTCTTGCGGGCGCGTCCATTCGGATATGGCGGCGTCCAGTTCGGCGCTGTGGGCGCGGCGGCTTTCGGGGTCGGCGAAGCGCGGGTCGTCCGCCAAGTCAGGGCGGCGCATGCACTCGCACAAGGCGCGCCACTGGCTTTGTTCGGATACGGCGATGGCTATCCAAGACTGCCCCACGCCGGTGTATTTCCGTTCGCGGTCGGCGCAGGGATAGACGCCGTGCGGGGCGGCTTCGTCGTCTTCGTTGCCGCGCCGGTTCAGGATTTCGCCGTTGGCGACGCAGTCCATGATGGCGGGCGCGAGAAAGTGGGCGGCGCACTCGTATTGAGAGAGGTCTAGGCGCTGTCCCCTGCCCGTCCGCCGGCGGTATTCCAGGGCGGCGGCGATGGCGGCGGCGGCGTTGGGCGGGTTCACGAAGTCGGAATAGGCGCCGTAGGGTCCGGCGGGGTCGCGGTCTGCCCAGCCGACGAGTTGGTAGAATCCGGCGAGCGCGCCGGCGAGTTGTCCGAAGCCGGCGTAGGCGGCGCGGGGGCCCGTCTGCCCCAGCTGGCAGGTGCTGAAGTAGATGACGTCCGGGACGATGCGGCGGACGTCCTCATACGCCAGCCCCCAGTCGGGCATGACGCGCGGGGTGAAGCTCTCGGCGATGATGTCGGGCTTCCATTCGCGGATGAGTTCGCGCGCCAGCTCGCGCCCTTCGGGGGTTGCGAGGTTCAGCCCCAGCCCGCGCTTGCTGGTGTTGTAGTTGGCGGAGAATTGGGAGCGGTTGATGCCCGGCTCGCCATCCTTGAACGGCGCGCCGTTGCGGAGAACGTCTAGGCGGGACGCCGATTCGATGCGGATGACGTCCGCGCCGAAATCCGCCAGATGCTTGATGGTGATGGGGCCGACGCCGACCCAGGTGAAGTCGAGTATGCGGACGCCTTCAAATGGGTAGCGGCGGGCGGCGGTTGGCGAATTGGCGTCCGCCGGCTTATGGGTTTCCGCTTTCGCGGGAATGACGGGGCGGGAATCAGATGGGTAGCGGCGGTTGGCGGTTGGCGGGTTGGCGTCCGCCGGATTCTGGATTCCCGCCTTCGCGGGAATGACGGGGCGGGAAGCTGGCATGACGGGTTGGGAATCAGAGGGGCATCGTCGGGCGGCGCTCTCGCTCTGATTCGGTTCGGCGTCGGCGTCCGACGCATTGCGGGTTTCCGCTTTCGCGCTCTTGGGGGTTATTAGGATTTCTCGGTTGTGTTCGCCCGGATTCGGGGCGGGGCGCGCGATTTGGATGGGGGTTTCGCTCATCTTGATGAACGGTCCGAGATGCGTCAGCGGCGCGTCCAGCTCCGGGACGCTTAGGTCGCGCCAGAAGTCGCGGGCGGCTAGCTGGTCGCATCGGGCTATGTCCTCGACCGTCTGGCAGGGGGCGATGAGCAGTCTGTGGGATAGTGCGCGGTCGTAGAGGGCGCGTTTGGAGCGGGTTGCGAAGAATTTTTCCAGCTCGCGCTGAACGGCGTAGAAGCGCTTTATGGCGTCCGGGTCGGCTTCTGCGGCGGCGGACGCGGCGATGTTCCACTCTTCCCGCCAGTCGGTTTCGCGCAGCCAAAGGGGGCCCTCGCCGTCTTCGTCCATCCATTCGGCGATTCCGGCGAGCGTGGCGGGGGACATGACGGCGCTGGCGTGTCCGTCGGCGCATCGGAACACCTGGCGGACGGCGAGGGCGCCGCGAGAGCGGAAGGCGCCGTCGCGCTCGACGTTGACGCCGTGCAGCGGGGGGAACGGCGTGGCGTTCATCAGCGTCCAAATAACGGCGGTCTGCATGGAGACGTCCACACGCTGCCCTTCGCCGGCGGCTTGGCGATGCCAGAGAGCCGCCATGATTCCGGCGGCGGCGTGGGCGGCGGCGTGCAGCTCGGCTTGCGGGGCGCTGACGCGGACGGGCGGTCGGTCGGCGTCCCCGCAGACATACGCCATGCCGCCCATCGCCCACGCCACGAGGTCGGGCGCGGCGTATTGGGCGTAGGGTCCGGTCTGCCCGAACGGGGTGATGGATGCGTAAATCAGCGCGGGGTTTTCGCGCGCGAGGCGGTCGTAGCCGAGTCCGAGCGCGTCCATGCGTCCGGGGGCGAACGATTCGATGAGGATGTCGGCGCCGCGCGCGAGGTTACGGAGGGCGTCCGCGCCTTCGGGGTCGGACAAGTCAAGTTCGATTCCGCGCTTGTTGGCGCAGTACGCCGCCCAGAAGAGGCTGCGGGGCGAGCCGTCGCGGGCTCGGACGAAGGGACCGCGCCGGCGCGTCGGGCTGCCGCCGGGCGGCTCCGCTTTGACGACGTCCGCGCCGAGGTCGGCGAGCAACTTGCCGCACCAGTTGAAGCCGCCCTCGGAAAGGTCGAGGACGGTGTACGGGGATAGCGCGGCTGACATTGTTTCGTTCATTGTTCGATACTGGTCGCCAATGTTTGGCGCTCATTGTTTGGGAAGTTCGGAAGGTCAATCGCCGACATTGTGAGGACAATGTTCGGAGATTGGCGGACAATGTACGGGTGATCCGTCCATCGACCGCCAACCGCCGCCGCGCGCGCTAGACGCGGACGAACTTGGAGACGCGCTCGCCCCGCCCTATTTCGGTGACGTAGACGCTGCCCTGCGAGTCGACGCAGATGCCGTGTCCGCCGATGAGGGTTCCCATTCCCGCGCCTTCGTTGCCGCGCCAGCGGGTGATGAGGTCGCCGTCCATTGTCCAGATGCTGACGCCGTTGCCGCCGCCCTGCTCGATGACGTAGATGACGTCGTCTTGTATCCAGAGGTCGCCGGGGGCGGTCATGTCGGTCCATTCCTCAATGAACTCGCCGTCGTCGGTGAACAACTGCATGCGGTTGTTTTCGCGGTCGGCGATATAGACGCGGCTGTTCTTGTCGACCCAGATGTTGTGGAGCAGGGCGAACTCGCCGGGGCCGGTTCCCTGCTTGCCCCAGGACTTTATCAGCTCGCCTTCGGGGCTGAACTTGTGGACGCGATGCCCGCCGTAGCCGTCGGAGACGAACATGTTGCCGTCGGGGGCGATGGCGAGTCCGGAGGGCATGTTGAAGGGCAACCCCTGGAAGGACGGCGAGGGGGCGAGCTTTTCGCCGAGCGTCCGCAGGGGTTCGCCGCCGGGGGTGTACTCGGTTGCGATGTGGAAGTCGCGGTCGACCAGCCAGACGTTGTCGTTGGGGGCGATGTAGATGCCGTGCGGGTTGGCGGAGAAGGTGCCCTCGCCCCAGGAGCTGATGAAGTCGCCGTCGGGCGTCCAGATGGTGAGGGGGTGGTCGCCGCGGCTGAAGATGTGGATTTCGTCTTTGGAGTTGACGGCGCCGTCGGACGCCGCGCCGAACGCCCAGTACTTGGGCATGTCGGGCCACTCCGGCACGCGCTGGTAACGGAAGTCTCCGGATCCTACGATAGCCATGGTTGTGGGTCTCCTTTTTGCGATGCGTGGGTCGGTTGCGGGGGATTGTAGCAGGTTTTGGGGTTGCAAACGACAGATGGATGTGGTATTTTGACGCTGTGCCGGAATTTCCGTGAGGTCAAGCATGGCTAAGCGCATCAGCGTGATAAACTTCAAAGGCGGCGTGGGGAAGACCACGCTGGCTTATCACCTGGCGACGGGGTTGGCGTGGATGCACGACGCCAAAGTGTTGCTGGTGGACGTCGACCATCAGAGCAGTCTGTCGGACGTGTGCTTGGGGGCAGAGAGGTGGAAAAGAGTCGCTGAGGCGGGCGATACGGTCAGCAAGATTTTTCTGTCGTTCGTAAGCGAAGCGCAGGAAATGCCCGGCAGAGAAATCATCGTTGAGAACCCGATATACGACCTGCTAGGCGGAGCAAGCCGAGAAACCTCGCTGTACTACTATGTGGACGTCGCGCCGGCGAGCCTTGACCTGGACACCATCGAGATAGAGTTGACTTCAACGCATCGGGGAAGCGCCATACGCTCGGAGTGGAACAAGCGGACATTGATTTGCAAGTGGCTTGAGGGCCGCCGTTGGGACCACGACCCCAACGACGGACGAAGCATTGACGATTGGTTTGACTACATAATCTTCGACTGCCCGCCCGCCACAAAGATAGTATCCCAGAACGCAATCGCGGCGAGTCACGGCTACATTGTCCCGGTCATACCCGAAGCGGCGATGCAGAGGGGGTTGCCGCACTTCCTGGAAACCGTGAAGTTCATTGACCGCATGCTCGGCGCGTATCGGGAATTGTCGCCGCGCGAGCCGCGCGAGTTGTACGTGCCTGAAACCAAACTAGCGGGCATAGCCGTGCTATGGGTGCGGGGACACGTCGGCAGACGCGGGACTACTATTGACCACGGAAGGCATTTGACCGAGCTTGAGGAATACGTAGAGTGCGAAATCGGGCTAGAGTATCTACTTGAGCCGTACATCCCGCACACGACTGTTGTATCCCGCGCGATGGGGGACAACAAGCCGGTTTACGATTTGGATGAGGCGGAACTTGAAGACAACTTGCTAAAGGTTAGAGAGAGCGACGACGACTGGCAGAGAATTGACTCTTTCTACAAAGAGTTGGTGAACGCAATCAAGCCCAGGATTGACGCGCTGTGAATACCAAACACCGAGAAGGCGCCGGCAACGGCGAATCGAACGGGCGCGGCGAGTTGCTAAGCGCCGCCGATGTCGGTCGCTACCTTGACCTTTTGGCGAGGTCGCTCCAAGAAGAAAAGACTGGCAACCCCAGCCTGAGCGGAGAGTTGCGGAATCTGGGCGAAATGTTGCGCGCTCACGGCAGCCGTCCGATTATGGAGCTTTCCATAACTGACAAGCGGACGGAACTCCCCTTCGTTTGGGAGCCGCGCGCGCCTTCCGGGAACGCCCGGAATGGCAAGCCAATCAACGGAAAGCTCCCCGAATCGAACGGGAACGCGAAAGCCGCCGCGCCGCGTTCTGGGAAATCCGCGCCGCCCCTTCCCGACGATCTGAAATCGTTGAGCAGAGAAGAGCTGGAGCGGATGCTGAAAGACGACGCGCTCACCAAACGGCAGGTCGCCGAAATCGGACACGCTCGGTTTGGAATATCCATGCCGAGCCTGCTCCGCGCTCGCAAAGACGCCGCTCGGAAGACCATCCTCTCCGCGTTGCGGAACGAAAAGTCAATGCACATAGTCGCCGAGCAAGCCCGCAGGGCCGGCGAGATGCGCTCCGCCTAATCCCCGCCCCTAACCAAACCCCGCTCGAAACTGCTACAATGCTTTCCGAAACGGCTTTCACAACCCAATCCAACGCGGAGGGATATTGCAACATGGCAGCGGTAAGAACGGCTCGGTCGGTTTGGACCGGGAACCTTGAAAACGGCGGCGGGCAGGTGACGGCGGTCACTTCCGGCAAGTTCGAGAATCTGGGTGTGACGGTTCCCACCCGCTTCGGCGAGGCGTCGGGGAACACCAGCCCGGAGGAGTTGCTGGCGGCGTCCCACGCTTCCTGCTACAGCATGGCGCTGTCGGCGGGGCTGAGCCGCGCGGGGACTCCGCCCACGACGCTCGACGTGAGCGCCAGCGTGACGTTCGACATCGTGGACGGCCAGCCGACGGTCGTCTCCAGCGCGCTGACCGTCAAGGGGACGGTCGCGGGCGTGAGCGCGGATGAGTTCGCCGCGGCGGCGGAGAACGCCAAGGACGGCTGCCCCATCTCGCGCGCGATGGTCGGCAATGTGGCGCTGAGCGTGGAGGCGTCGCTGGCGTAGCGGGCGGTTGGTCGCCCACTGCCCTGCCCTTGCATGGGCATGTTCGCGGCTGGAGAACTGCGCCTGGCGGCGCAGGCGCCCTCACCCCAACCCTCTCCCATCAAGGGAGAGGGGATACGTTGGCTTCAGTCAAAGCCTGATTTCGGGCGGCTGTCTTGTCCCCGCTTTCGCGAGGATGACGTTGTCGCTCGCCTTTGGATTCCCGCCTTCGCGGGAATGACGGGGAAAGCGAGAATGACGGGGGTGAAAATCAGGGGCGGCAGGGTGGAATTTGGGAATGGCGGGCGTCCGTTCGAATGTGAATTCGTCGCGCTCCGCCCTAGCCATTGACGCGCCCGCCAGCGGATTGCTAGGCTTGAAACCGAGAATCCAGAATAATCACGCGGCTTTGACGGAGACGAGTAGGAAGGGAATCATCCCCGAATGTCAGCGACGCCCGGTTTGGTGAGAGCGGGCGGCGGGGTTCTTCCGAAAATCACTCCTGAGCTTCGGACCGAAAGCGCGATTGGGCGCGAGTAGGCTCCGACGGCTTCGCTCCCCGTTATCGGAGCGTCCCGGTCGTTCGCGGGTTTGCGGACCGCCGGGGCTGAGCGTCCGCCGAAGAAATCTCGGCGGAAATCGCGGGTGGCACCGCGGGGACGCTTTCCGGGTCTCTATCCGAAAAGGCATGCCCCCGTCCCGGAACGTCGCAAGATGTCTCGGAACGGGGGCTTTTCGCGTTTTGGCGTCCGCCGGCGCCGGCGTTCGCAACCCTCTGGATTCCCGCTTTCGCGGGAATGACGGGGCGGAAATCGGGGATTCGGGCGCGATAATCGTCTAACTCAAGTCCAACGCCAACACGAACCAATCACTGACAAACCAGCAACCAGCGACCAATCCAGGAGAGGGAATCATGTTCGAGCCGGTCAATTCGAGGGTGGATTTCGTCCAGCTGGAGCGGGACATGATCGAGTGGTGGAACGCCAACGACATCCCGCTGAAGTACCGGACGCGGAACGAAGGGGCGGACAGGCGCTATTCGTTCATCGACGGGCCGATCACGGCGAACAACCCGATGGGGGTTCACCACGCCTGGGGGCGCAGCTACAAAGACCTGTTTCTGCGCTTCCGCAACATGCAGGGCTACCGCCAGCGCTTCCAAAACGGCTACGACGGGCAGGGGCTTTGGATAGAGGTCGAGGTCGAGAAAGAGCTCGGCTTCGGCTCCAAGCGCGACATCGAAAAGTACGGCGTGGGCGAGTTCGTCGAGCTGTGCAAGGCGCGCGTCGACCGGTTCAGCGACATCATCACCGAGCAGTCCAAGCGGCTCGGCTACTGGATGGACTGGGACAACTCCTACCACACCAAATCGGACGAAAACAACTACACGATTTGGCACTTCCTCAAGACCTGCCACGAGAAGGGGCTGGTTTACGAGGGGACGGACGTGATGCCCTGGTGTCCGCGATGCAGCACGGGGCTTTCGGAGCATGAAATCGTCACGGAGGGCTATGTCGAGATAGTCCATCCGGGGCTGTTCGTCAAGTTCCCCCTGCTTGACCGCGACGGCGAGTCGCTGCTGGTGTGGACGACGACGCCCTGGACGCTCTCTTCCAACGTCGCGGCTTGCGTACACCCGGAGCTGGCTTACGTCAAGGTCCGCGAGGGCGACGACGTCCTCTATCTCGCCAAAGAGCGGCTGTCCGTGCTTGAGGGCGATTGCGAAATTCTGGGCGAGATGATGGGCGGCGAGCTGGTCGGCTTGCGCTATCGCGGTCCGTTCGACGAGCTGCCGGCGCAGGAAGGCGCTCAGCATGTCGTGGTCGCTTGGGACGAGGTTTCGGAGTCTGAAGGGACGGGAATCGTCCACACGGCGCCGGGCGCGGGCAAAGAGGACTTCGCGCTGGGGAAGGAACATGATTTGGCGGTCATCGCGCCGCTGGATGAGGAAGGGGTGTTCGTCGACGGATTCGACTGGCTGAGCGGCATGAGCGTGTTCGACGTCAACGAGCCCATCTACGAAAGCCTCAAGCGCAAGGGCGTGTTCCACCGCTTGGAAGACTATCCGCATCGCTATCCGGTGTGCTGGCGCTGCGGCACGGAGTTGGTGTTCAGGCTTGTGGACGAGTGGTTCATCCGCATGGAGCCGATCCGCGAACTGCTGATGGACATAACCCGCCAAATCACTTGGGAGCCGGCGTTCGGCGAGGCGCGCGAGTTGGATTGGCTGCGCAACATGGACGATTGGATGATCTCGAAGAAGCGCTACTACGGGCTCGCCCTGCCCATTTTCAAGTGCGGCGACTGCGGCGGGTTCGAGGTCATCGGCTCGGAGGACGAACTGCGCGAGCGCGCGGTCGAGGGCTGGGACGAATTCGCCGGACACTCGCCGCATCGCCCCTGGGTGGACGCGGTGAAAATCGTCTGCGAGGGCTGCGGCGTGAAGGTGTCGCGGATTCAAGACGTCGGCAACCCCTGGCTTGACGCGGGCATCGTGTCGTTCTCGACGCTCGGATACCGCCACGACAAGGATTACTGGCGCGACTGGTTCCCGGCGGATTGGATTTCGGAGAGCTTTCCGGGGCAGTTCCGCAACTGGTTCTACAGCCTGCTGACGATGGGGGCGGTGCTGCAAGAGCGTCCGGCGTTCAACCTCGTGTTCAGCTACGCGCTGATGCGGGACGAGCGCGGGGACGAGATGCACAAGTCCGCCGGCAACGCCATCTGGTTCGAGGACGCGGCGGAGAGCATGGGGGTGGACGCGATGCGCTGGACGTTCGCGCGCCACGCGCCGGAAAACAACATCAACTTCGGCTACGGCGCGGCGGACGAAGTGCGGCGGCGGTTCATCATCCCGCTGTGGAACGTGTACAGCTTCTTCGTGACATACGCCAACATAGACCGGTTCGACCCGAACGTGGAGCCGCCCCCGCCGTCGGAGCGCGCTGACCTGGATAGGTGGATACTGTCGGAGCTGCATCAGCTGATAGCGGACATGACGGGGTTTCTGGAGTCGTTCCAGCCCGATTCGGCGGCGCGGCGGGCGGAGGATTTCGTGGAGTCGCTGTCGAACTGGTATGTCCGCAGAAGCCGGCGGCGCTTTTGGAAGAGCGGCGTCGTGAGCGGCAACGGCGCGGACGGCGGCGGCGACCCGGCGGACGTCGCCGACAAGCTGGCGGCATACGCCACGCTGCACGAAGTCCTGCTGACGCTCGCCAAGTTGCTCGCGCCCGTCATGCCGTTCGCCACGGACGCCATGTATCGCAACCTGGCGTCCGGCGGCGCGGGCGCGCGCGAGAGCGTCCACCTAGAGGATTACCCCGTCGCCGACCCGTCGCTGGTGGATGAGCGGCTGAATGAGGCGACGCGCCTCGCCCAGCGCGTCAGCTCGATGGGGCGCGCGGCGCGCAGCCGGGCGGGAATCAAAGTGCGCCAGCCGCTGGAGAAGGCAATCGTGAAGACGCGGACGGCGTCCGAGCGCGCGCTGCTGGCGAGCGCCGCGCCGCAGATTCTGGACGAGCTGAACGTCCGCGCAATCGAGGCCGTCGACGACGAAGACGCGCTGTTCGCCTACGTCGTCCGCCCGAACTTGGCGTTGCTCGGACCGAAATACGGGCGCGAGCTGGGCGCGGTGCGCGAGGCGCTGGCGAAGGCGGACGCGGCGGCGCTGGCGAAGATTCAGCGCGAGGGCGGCGCGTTGTCCGCCGGCGGCTTCGCGTTCGAGCCGGACGAATTCACCGTTACGGCGGAGACGCGCGAGGGGCTGTCGGCGTCGTCGGACGCCGGCTACGCGGTGGCGGTGACGACCGAAATCACGCCGGAGCTGCTGCTCGAAGGGCAGGCGCGGGAACTGGTGCATCGCATCCAAAACATGCGGCGGGACGCGGGGTTCGACATAGCGGACTACATCACCACGCACTACGCGGGGGACGACCTGGACGCGCTAATGGCGGCGCACGGCGATTACGTGAAGCGCGAGACGCTGAGCGCGGAGCTGGTCAAGGGCGACCCGCCGAGCGGCGCGCGGACGGCGGAGCAGAGCTTCGACGGCCTGAGCGCGACTATCGGCGTGTCGGTCCGCGGCGGATAGGGAGCGGCGAAGGCGGGGCGTTGGCGGCGAATCGGTCGGCGGCGCCCCCTAGCCTTCCGCGTTGCCGTTGGCGTCTTTGCCGTTCGCCATCTCATCCAACCTGCGCCTCAGCTCGCGTATGGTTTCCTGCGCTTGGGCTTCGCGGGCCTGGGCTTGCGCTTCGCGCGCCTGGGCCTGGGCTTCGCGCGCCTGGGACTCTCGCGTTTCCGCTTGGGCGTCGCGGGCTTCCGCCTGGGCGTTGCGGGTTTCCGTCAGAGCAAGCGCTTCTCTCAACAGCGCTTGGGTCTCGCTCAGTTGCGCCCTCACCTCTCGCAACTCCGCGTCCCTCACTTCCGCCCTCGCGTCTCGCGCTTCTTCCCTCGCGTCGCGGGCTTCGTCCCTGGCGTCTCGCGCCGCCTCTCGCGCGTCCGACAGCCACTTTTCCTTCAACATTGACATGATGATCATGCTGACCTCCTCCACGTGCAGGAATACGACCCACGACAGTGCCGCGGCCAAGCCCAGCCGGGGGACGGCGTCCAGATCGACGAAGTAGTAGTTCCAAAAGGACGCGATTATCCAGAAGGACGCGAGCGAGACCGTGACGGACGAGTACCGCTGGACCAAGTCCAGCATTTCGTTTTTGCGTTGGTAATCGTCCATCGGCGGCGCTCCCCTTTCGGAAGATGTGTCTTGGGGAGATTGTACACGATAGACCGCCGCGCGGCTAGGGGGGGCGGGCGGCGGCGCTTGACGCGGACGGGCGCGAACCTTACCATTGCGGGGGCAGGAGGTTGAATCAACATGTCCGCGAACCTAACCGAGCTCATCGCCGGCGCGCCTTGGCGGGAGGCGGTGACTTACCGCGACACCTGGCCGCATGAGTACGTTCTGACCCGAAGAGACGGCCAGCGCGAACTGCTTGAGGCGGTTTGCGAGCGATTCCGCGCGGGCGAGGGCGTGGCTTGCCGCTTTTTCAGCATGGACAACACGTACCTGTTCATCGGCGACCACAAGTACTGGCTGATGGAGCATTGGGACGACATCGACCCCGCCGGCGACTATGTGCTGAACCGCGCGCGGCTCTACCGCGACCGGCGCGATTTCGTAATCCAAAAGGGCGATTCGGGGATGGCGGAGAAGTATCCGTCCAAACCCGCCTATAAGCGGTGAAACCCGCGAAGGGGGCTAACGGCGCATGGCGAACGAATCCACTTTGATGGCGCATCTCATCCCGAAAATCACGGGGCAGGTTGAGGATGCGGCTACGAGCGCGCTCGGCTATGTGCTGAACAAATCGGAACCGTCGCGCGAGGCGCTTGCGGACATTCTTCGGGAAGGCGGTTTCGATATGCCTTCGATTGCGAGGGTGTCGACGCAAGTCACTCTCGACGACGAATACGGCTCCCGTCCGGATATGGCGGGGTACGTCGAAAATGGCGGCTTGCGCCTGCTTGTCGAATCCAAATTCGGGGCGGCGCTGCAGCCGAAACAGGCGGTGAGATATTTGCGGTGGATTATCGGCGAAACCGGGACTGACCCGGCGGCGCTTCTGTTCATCGCTCCCGGCGTCAGGGTCGCGACGCTGTGGGCGGAAATTCTCCGGCAGATCCGCAAATCGGATATAACGCTCCGCCCCGCTGATTCCGTTGCGAACGGCTGGCGGAGCGCCATGGCATCGGGCGCGCCGAATAAGCGTCTGGCGCTGGTTGGATGGGACAGGTTGCTCGGCGACATGGCGGAGCGCGCTGGGGATGACGGCGCCATCGTCGCCGACATTCGGCAGATTCAGGGCCTCGCGCGGCGGCACGACAGCGAGGAGTTTCTGCCTGTCCACGCCGAGCATCTAAGCCCCGACTTCGCGCGGCGAGCGGTCGGCTACGCCAATCTCGTGGACGACGCGGTCGGCGTGGGCGTGGCGGACGGGTGGGCGTCCACTGAAGACCTGAAAGTCACTCCGCAAAAGTACGGATATGGCAGGTATCTGTGGCTTGGCGAATTGGATGATTGCTTCTGGTTGGGGGTCAACCACGTCATGTGGGCTAGGCATGGGGATACTCCGCTGTGGTTGCGGCATGCCTTTGACAAAGAGGGCTATCAGTTGGATGAGCGGGAGCCGGAAAACTGGATCCCCATCCACCTCAAGCTGGGCGTGGAGTATCACGAAGTTCTGGACGACGTGGTGTCGCAACTGAAAGAGATAGCGAGAATCTTTGCGGAAAATCCCCCGTCGTGACGGACGCGCTGCCATAATCGCCCCGAATCCGTCTTGGACGGATTCGGGCGCGTAGTAGGGGATGGCGGAAAACCATCCGTCCAAACCCGCCTATGAATGGTGAAACCCGCAAACAAGGGAAGGGAATAACGGCGCATGGCGAACGAATCCACTTTGATGGCGCATCTCATCCCGCATCTCACCGATCAGGTCGAGAACGCGGCGACGGAGGCGCTTGGCTACATTCTGAATAAATCCGAGATGTCGCGCGAGGCGCTTGCCGACATTCTTCGGGAAGGTGGTTTCGCCATGCCGTCGATTGACCGGGTGTCGACGCAAGTCACTCTTGGCGACGGCTTGCGCCCGGATATGGCGGGTTACGACGAAAACGATTGCCGGCGCCTGCTCGTCGAATCCAAATTCTGGGCGGCGCTGCTAATCCGACAGGCGAGCGGATACTTGCAACCGATAATTGACGAACCCGGACCGGCGGCGCTTCTGTTCATCGCCCCCGGCGTTCGGCTTGAACCTCTGTGGGCGGAAATCGTCCGACAGATTGGCGCGGACTGCCCGAACATAACGCTCCGTCCCGCCGTTTCAGCGAACGGTTGGCGGCGCGCGGATGTCGACGGCGTCCGGAAGCGGCTGGCGCTGGTTAGCTGGGACAGGTTGCTCAGCGAAATGTCGGAGCGCGTCGACGGTCAAGCCGCCTCGGACGTTCAGCAACTTCAAGGTCTCGTCCAGCGGCAGATTCAAGGCGTCGCCCAGCGTCAGTTTTCGCCCTTGAGCGCCGAAGATACAAGCTCGGACTTCGGGCGGCGCATGGCTGGCTACGCCAATCTCGTCGATGACGCTGTCTCCAGATGCGTCGCGCAGGAATGGATGTCCACCAAAGGGTTGAAGGCTACTCCGCGCCGGTACGGATATGGGAGATATTTTCGTTTCGCTGGAGTTGGGGATTACTTCTGGTTTGGAATCAATTATTTCTCGTGGGCTAGGCGCGAGGATACTCCGTTGTGGTTGCGGCATAGCCATGACAAAGATGGCTGGCAATTGAACGGGAATAGCCCCAAAAACTGGTTCCCCATCCGCCTCAAACTGGGCGTGGAGTACCATGAAATCCTGGACGACGTGGCGGCGCAATTGAAAGAGAAGGCGCGGGATTTCGGGGCGGATCCGCCATAAAAGCAGCGGCGTTTCCAACCGCGCTTGCGCGCGGACGCCATCATACTGGACCTTCTCCCAATCAAGGGCTTATAGGGGGTATGTCCGTGGTTGGCGGGACTGCGCCTAGCGGCGCAGGCACCCTCACCCTAGCCCTCTCCCATCAAGGGAGAGGGGATACGTTGGCTTCATTTCAGGTTTGATTTCTGGTGGCTATCGTGTCCCCGCTTTCGCGAGGATGACGTTGTTGGGCGACTCTGGATTCCCGCCTTCGCGGGAATGACGGGGGGCGGGGGCAAGGGAGCAGGGACACGTTGGCTTTCAGTTCAAGCCTGATTTCCAATTGCTATCTTCGTTGGTCGACTCTGGATTCCCGCCTTCGCGGGAATGACGGCGGCGGAGGCGCGCTCGGAACGGCGAGAAGCGTCCAATCCGCGCCTAAGTCCGCCGAACATGCGCCTGTTAGCCCACCAAGGGAGATGGGTTTGTCGCTTGAGGTTCGTGCTTGGTTTCTAGTCGCCAAGTTGGTTGCTCCACTCTGGATTCCCGCCTTCGCGGGAATGACGGGGGCGGGGCGCGCTCGGAACGGCGAGAAGCGTCCAATCCGCGCCTAAGTCCGCCGAACATGCGCCTGTTAGCCCATCAAGGGAGATGGGATTTGTCCGCTCGCGATTCGGGCTTAGCGGGCGGTTGGCGCTTTCGCTCCCCTTCCCCCGTTGGGGGTTCCCATCGCCTCCAGCAGGGCGCGGGATGATGCGGTTATCTCGTCCACCGCGGCGTCGAAGGCGGGGCGGTTGGCGCGGGATGGGGTTCGGGAGCCGCTGATTTTGCGGACGTATTGCAGGGCGGCGGCGCGGATTTCGGCGTCCGGCGGCGGCGCGGCGTCTCCGCCGGCGACGGGGCGCAGGCGCTTGATGCTTCGGCACATGGTCGGGGCTCCTGAATCGGGTTCGGGTTGGCGGCTTCAGTTTTCGGCTTCGTTGATTACGCGGTAGATTGTTGCGCCGTTTTGGTTGTACACGGGGCGCAGGCGGTCGGACATTCGTCCGTCTGCGAATTTGGCTATGCCGTCGGCGGGGTAGTATAGGCGCTCCAGCTCGCCCACGTATATATAGGATACGCCGTATCGGGCGATGAGTTCGGCGGCGGCGTCCGGGTCTTCGGTCGAGTAGATGCGCTCGACGTCGCGGATGCGGGCGGTGACTTCGGCGCGGTAGCCCCAGCGCTGCTGCTGCTGATGCCACTCCCAGCCGACCACGCTCGGCAGGCCGGTGTGGATGGATATTCTGCCGCCCCATTGGTAAGTCGGCGTGTTCGCCTCCAAGACGACGGGGGAGCCGGCGATGTTTTGGCGCATCCAGCGGATAGCCGCCACGTCTTGCGACAGGTTCACGTCGCCCTTCGGGTCTCGATAAACGGCGTCTTGGGCGTATGCCAAGCCGTCTAGCGTGAGCGGCGTGGGGTTGTCGTAGAATCGGTTGCTCAGGCGGTCACGCGTTCCGAGTACTGGATAGACGGCGGCGGCTAGGATGAGGGCGGTCAACGCCGTCGTCCACGCGGTTCGGATAAGATGCGGGCGCGCGCCGGCGCCGATGGCGATTCCGAATCCGAGCGCGCCGGCGAGTCGCCAGACGGCGAAGGCGGACGCCAGCGCCAGCAAGACCCATATTTGCAGGTAGAATTTGAAGACGCTGTTCATCCTGTCTATGTCGCCCTCCACGCGGATTATGTCCAATCCGACGGCGAGCGAGAAGGCGGCGGCGGACATGAGGGCGGCGAAGGCGAGGGGGCGGGCGGCGGGGCGCGAAGGGCGCGTCAGGGCGCGGACGGCGACGGCGAGCGACAGGCAGACCATCGCGCCGCACACCGCGACCGTCGCCCACTCCCAGCCGGATACGACGGCGGTCAGGGCGAAGCCGGTCAGCAGGATGACCAGCGCGATGAGCGTCGTCGCCAAAGGCGCTTCGAGCGAGCGGAGCGTCGAGCGTCCGGCGGGAGGCGCGGCGGCGGCGCGGACGGCGGGCGCGGGCGCGGCGGCGCCTTCCTCGGCGAGCGTCGCGCGCAGGTCGGCGAAAAGCCGCGACGCTTCCGAGGCGGCGCGGTTCAGCGGGCGGCGCAGCTCCCATAGGCACAGGCAGGCGGCGGCGAATACGAATAAGCCGGCTATCGCCAGGAATTGGCTTAGCGTCGTCGTGTTGGTCGTGGCTTGGACTCCCAAGAAGAAGGTTTCGTAGCTCTGATGATACGGCAGGAAGGCGACGAATCCGATTGCGAATACGGCGGCGCTCTGGGCGGCGGCGCGGAGGGCGACGGCGAGCGCCAATCCGCCGTGGGCGAACCACTCGCGGGCGAATATGGCGGCGCAGGCGAGCGCGAGATATGTCGGGTAGTCCCAAGTGTTGATTGCGCGGAGGGCGCCGACCGCCAGTCCGAGCGCGGCTAGGCGCAGAAGGCGGGCGGGCGTCCAAAGCGGGCGGCGCGGCGAGTCGTCCAAGACGAAGGCGGCGGCGCATCCTATCGCCAAGAGGGTGAACGGCAGGGCGAAAAGATGGGCGTGCGGGTCCGCGAACAGGAATGTGAAGAAGGGGAATTCGGTTATCTCGAATCCGGGCGGGTCGGGCGGCATCATGCGGCTGGCGCGCCAGAAGTCGAACGGCGGCGCGGGCAGTCCGCGAACGGCGGCGTCCCATATCCCCCGCCCCGCTTGAATCGCGCCGTCGAAGTTGCCGAGCACGGCGACGAAGGCGGCGCTTAGAACGCCGGCGACCGGCGGCGGTGGCAGGCGGAAATTGTCGCTCTCCGCCCTACCCGCCCTTTTCGCCGAGACCGCGGCGGCTAGGCTATGCCCTATGGAGTAGGCTATGGCGGCGGTCATGGCGTAGTAGGCGGGGACGGCGATGTTGACGGCGATTTCGGGGGCGGCGCCGGTGGCGCGCATGAGGGCGGCGGTGATGAATTGCCCCCAGTAGTAATAGTTGAGGTATCCGCCGCCGAACCAAGGGTCGTAGGGCGGCATGTAAGAGGATTTGGCGACGGCGATTAGATACGCCATGTCCATCGGCTTCTCGCCGCCGCGCCAGGGGTGCCAGAGGTCGGGGTTCGCCATGCGAATCAGGATGAAGGCGGCGAAGGCGGCTAGGAAGACCATCTCGGCGAGGGCGAGGGTTTTCCATCTTTCGCGGAAGAAGCGCGCGATTCGGGCGCGGCAGAGCGCGGCGGCGGCGAGCGACGGGACGGCTATCGCGACGGCGGCTATCCCAATGGAAGGGCGTCCGAAGGGCATGATTTCGAGGCTTGCGAGAAGCCAGGCGACGAGGGCGATGAGCAGGGGCCCCAGCGCTTTCGCCAGCAGCCAGCCGCGGTCGGATAGCGGGGCGAAGGCGGCGAAGGCGAGGGGGAAGGCGATGAGGGCGGCGGCTTGCAGCGCCAGCAGCCACGCCAAGACGGGCAGGCGCGAGGGCAAGCCGTCCGCGTCGAATATGTCGCTCCAAGTTCCGCCGGCGCGCTGGGCGGCGGCGCGGCGGTCGTCCATCATAAGCCCGCGCTCGTCTGCGGCGGGTTGGCTTTGGGCGGCGGCGGCTTGGCGGGCGGCGTCGCGGGCGGACAGGGCGCGCTCGACGGCGGCTTCGCCCCCGGCGGCGGCGATTATTCGCTCGGATATTTCTTCGGCGGACAAGCGCGATACGTTCGTGAATATCATCGCTTGGGGATGGTCGTAAACGGTGAAGCTCTCGTCGGCGTAGCCGAGCGGGATGGCGAAGCCGCCTCCGGGGGCGTCCGAGTATGGGAATTGCGGCTTGGGAAGGTCGGGGCGCGCGAAAGCGTCGTCCGCGAAGCTCAGCGCGCCCAGATTGGGGTATGAGGCGAAACGCGCCGCCGGCTCGTATCCGAGTCGGCGGGCGAACAGCGCTTCGTAGTAAGCGCGGCTTAGGGGGTAGCGCTCCGGCAGGCGGGCTATCGTCCCGTAGAGTCGGTTGCTGTACATTGCCAGCGCGTCCGCGTCCGCCAGGTCGCGGGCGAGCGCGTCCGTTTTGCGGCGCGAATCGGGGTCGTACATGGGCAATTCGCGGGTTTCGTATTCGTAGAGGGCGGGCAGGCTCTCTTCCCAATGCTCTTTGAGGATGAGGGAGCGCTCCGGCAGGTTGTCTTTCACCCATTCGGCGGCGCGGACGGCGGGATGCGGCTCGGCGTAGATGCGGACGTAGGCGATTGCGTAGAGGGCGGCGGCGATGAGGACGGCGATTCCGCCGGCGAGCGCGGCGATTCTGGCGGCGGCGGCGAACGGGGGGCGCAATCGGGCGAGCGCCGTCCATATGTCGACGGCGGCTTTGGCGGCGAACAGCGCCAGAAAGGGCGCAACCGGCAGCATGTAGCGCATGAACTTCACGTCCAGCGCGCCCATGACGATGAAGTACGGAACGACCCACGCCAATAGGATGACGTCCAATCGGGCGTCCGGCTTTCGCGCCGGCAGGGTGGCGATTAGGGCGATAACGGCGATTCCGGCGGCGGCGATGACGGCGATTGACGCGGTGGAGAAGAGCATAATCGCGGCGGGCAGCGCCAAGCCGAAGGCGGCATACGCGGCGGCGGCGCGCGGCGGCAGTCCGCGAACGGTCGCCCACGCCAGCGACGCCCAGACCAGCGCGCCGAGCGGCAATCCGAAGCCCCAGACGGCGAGTTGGCGAATGTGGTAGAGATACGGCGCGGTGTCTATGTATTGGCGCGTGTAGGGATAATCGAGTATGCGGCGCGCCATTTCGGACTGCTCGGAGACGTCTCCGAAGAAGCGCGCGAAGTCCAATATGGCGTATGGCTGGAATATGAAGAAGGCGGCGAGGGCGACAAGCCCGCCGATGGCGGCGTTGGTGATGGCGATGAGGACGGCGTCGAAGATGGGCGGGCGGCGGAAAGTCGGGTCTGCGGGCGCGAGTCCAAGAGCGTAGATGAGATGGGCGGCGAAGTAGGCGGCGAGCATGGGCGCGGCGCTGATTTTGGTGGCGAGGGCGAGCGCGAGAAATAGTCCGGCGAGCGCCGAATCGGTCGCCCGTCCGCGCCGGGCGGCGCGAATCAGGAATAGAACGGTCGCGACGCAGAACAGCGCCAGCAAAGTATCCACCGCGAAGAAGTGGCTGAGTTGGATGTGGGTGACGGCGAGGGCGGCGATGAGGGCGGCGATGAGGGCGGCGCGGCGCGTCCAGAGGGCGCGCGCCAGCAGATAAACGACGCCGACCGCGCCGACGTCGGCGAGCGCGGATATGGCGCGGGCGATGATGCGCGTGTCCCCTATGCCGTCGGCGGCGGCGAGATCGGCGGCGGCGTGGACGGCGCGCAGCAGGTAAAGCGGGAAGCTGCCGTACGGGAACCAGCGCGGGTTCCAGGGGCTTTCGTCGGCGTCCAAAAGGGAGCCGAGCTCGGATAGGGGCGGCGGCGCGATTTGGGCGGCGTAGCCGAGTATGGCGCGCTCGTCCGGGTGGGGCGTCCAGGGATAGCCGTCGTCCCAGTTCAGGCCGTAGAGGCGCAGGGCGAGGGCGAGCGCCATGATCGCGAAAATGGCGGCGGGGGCGGCGCGCGGACGGCGCGGCGAGCGGACGCGGGCGAGAAGATTCGTCAACGGGCGGCGTCCTCGTCGTCGGAGTCGCTGGCGGCGGCGGACGCGGGGGGAAGCGCGGCGGTTCGGAAAAGGGCGTCCACTTCGTCGCGTCTCGGCATGGCGTCTTGGGCGCCGGGGCGGGTCGTGGCGAGGGCGCCGGCGGCGGAGGCGTATCGGACGGCGGACGGCAATTCGCGCCCTTCCGCCAGCGCCACGCCGAGCGCGGCGGCGAAGGCGTCGCCGGCGGCGACGGTGTCGACCGTCCGAACGGCGAACGGCGGGACGAACTCGCCCGATTCGCGGGTTTCGCAGTGGGCGCCGCCTTCTCCGAGCGTCACGACGGCGGCGGCGGCGCCTTCTTGGACAAGGCGGCGGGCGGCGATTCGGGCGCTTTGGCGGTCGGTCGCGCGGACGCCCGTGAGCGTCTCCGCTTCGGTCTGGTTCGGGGTTAGGACGTCGCAGAGGCGATAGGCGTCCGCGCCCATTGGGACGGCGGGGGCGGGGTCCCAGATGACCAGCGCTCCCCTATCGCGGGCGGCGCGGGCGGCGGCGACGGCGACTTCCAACGGGGTTTCGAGCTGGAGCAGCAGGGCGTCCGCGCCGTCCAGGGCGGCTTCGGCGGCGGCGACTTGGGCGCCGTCGGATGCGAGATTCGCGCCGTAGGCGGCGACTATGCAGTTTTGCTTCCGGGCGTCCAGCAGAATCATGGCGACGCCGGTCGGGTTGTAGAGGTCCACGGCGACGCCGGAGGCGTCCACGCCCTCTTGCCGCAGGTTGTTGATGAGGGCGCGTCCGAAATCGTCCGCGCCGACTCTGCCTATCATGCGGACTTCCGCGCCGAGCCGGGCGGCGGCGACGGCTTGGTTGGCGCCCTTGCCGCCGGGGGAGACGCGGAAGGAATCGCCGAAGACGGTTTCGCCGGGCGCGGGCATCCGCTCGGTGGACGCGGACATGTCCATGTTGACGCCGCCGAGCGCGACGATGACGGGTTTGCGGCGGGCGTTCGTCATCCTATCATTCCTTTGTCGATTAGGTCTTCGAGAACGCGGGCGACGCCGTCCCGGTTCATGGGCGGGGCGATGATGTCCGCGGCGGCGAGCGCGGGCGGGACGGCGTCGTCCACCGCCACGGACAAGCCCGCCCACTGGAGCATCTGGACGTCGTTGTAGCCGTTTCCGAAGGCGATTGCGTCCGCCGGGGATATTCCGAGCCGGGCGCAGAGCCAGCCGAGCGCCTTGTGCTTGCCGCCGTCCGGGTGCAGCACCTCGCAGAAGTAAGGGAGCGAGCGGGTGACGTGGAGTTCGCCGGCGAGGGCGCGGCGCAGTTCGGGGACTAGGCGCGCGATGGCGGCGGCGTCGCCGCGCGCCACTAGGCGGGTCATGGGCGTGGCGGCGAAACGGTCGGGGTCGATGACGCGGACGGGGACGCCGTGCCGGTCGGAGTATTCGCGGTTGGCGCGGGAGTCGCGGAGGGCGAAAATCTCGTCGCCCAAATCGCCGCGAATCTCCACGGAGCCTTGGGCGATGCGGGCGTTGGCGTCGGCTAGGGCGTCTAAGGCGGTCCGCATCATGCCGAGCGTGAGGGGGACGTGCCGGAGCGGCTCTTCGGTTTTGGGCGCGGACACGAGGCCGCCCTGGAAGGTTACGATGGGGGTCGTTATGTCGAGTTCGCGCGAGACGGGGGCGGCGCTGCGGAGGGTTCTGCCGGTGGCGAGGGTGACTTGCGCGCCGGCGTCGCGGGCGCGGCGAATGGCTCGGCGGGCGCGCTCGGAAGTGGGGCGCCCAACGCCGCCGATGGTGCCGTCTATGTCCAGGGCTATGAGTTTGTAGGGCATGGGATGGTTTGCCGGTCTTTGGGTTGTTGGCGGTTGGAAGTTTGGGGGAAGGCGGGTCGTTCGCGCAAGAGCGGGCGAAACCGCGCCTGGGGGCGCGGACACCCTCACCCTAGCCCTCTCCCATCAAGGGAGAGGGGATGCGTTGGCTTCAGTTCGAGCTTGGTTTCTGATGACTATCTTGTCCCCGCCTTCGCGAGGATGACGTTGTTGGTCTTTTCTGGATTCCCGCCTTCGCGGGAATGACGGCGGCGGGGCGCGAGAATGGATTTGTCGCTCGCGATTCCGGGCTTGGTTTCGGTTGCGGGTTTCTCTCTCTTCTCTCTTTCAATGTGTTAACATGGTTGCGACTTTCTTCGGATTAGGAGGATAGACGCCGTGTTCTCTCGGTTCACGCCTCGCAGGCTGCTTTGGACGGTGGTCGTTCCCATCGTCGTGGTGACTTTGGTTCTGGCGCTTCGTGGAAGCTCCTGACGCGGGGGGCGGGCGCTCCGCCTTCCGCGCGGGGGTTATTCTATCGCAGCGGCGGCTAAAATTTCATGGGAGTCGGGCAAAAAATGACGGACAAGTTGCGGGTTCTGGTCACGGGCGCGGGGGGGCAGATAGGGGGCATCATACGCGACAAGCTGGGGTACAGGTACGATTTGGTCGGCTTGGACAAGGCGGATTGCGGCTGGGAGCGGTCGTTCGTCGCGGACATCGCCGATTTGGACGCGATTCGCCCGGCGTTCGAGGGGGCGGACGCCGTGGTTCATCTGGGCGCCGACCCCAGCCCGCGCGCGGTTTGGGAGTCCGTTCTGCCGAACAACATCGTGGGGACGCGGAACGTCTATGAGGCGGCGCGCGCGGCGGGGACGCGGCGGGTGGTCTTCGCCAGCACGAACCACGTGGTGGGCTTTTACCCCATGAAAGACGACCCCTACAAGGCGATTTACGAAGGGCGGCTGGGCGAGGTGAGGCGTCCGTTCAGGATGCTGGACGACCGGGATTCGCGCCCGGATAGCCTGTACGGGGTGAGCAAGGCGTTCGGGGAGTCGCTGGGCAGCTACTATCACGACGAATACGGGCTGTCGGTGATCTGCCTGCGAATCGGCTGGGTGATGACGCCGGACGACCCGTCTTTCGACCCGGCGGCACTGTCGCTGTGGCTAAGCCACGCGGATACGGCGCGGCTAGTGGAAAAAGCGGTGGAAGCGCCGCGCTCGACGGGATACGCGATAGTTTACGGCATGTCGCGGAACGCGCTGGGGATATGGGACGTGGATGCGGGCGAGCGGCTAATCGGCTTCGCTCCGCAAGACGGCGCGGGGGAGGATTGGACGCCGCAAGAAGGGCGCGCGGGGTTCATGGGGTAGCGAATTACTCTGAAATGGGGGAACGCGAGGGCGCGGAGGGAAGTGGAAACGCAACGACGCGAAGGCGCAAAGGGCGCAAGGGGGATTTTGGGTTCGTCGCCGTTGGAGATGGGGATTTGCGAAAGGTTGATGCGTCCGCGCGCCTTTGTCAGAATCAGGATTTGCAGGATTGGCGGGATTTTCAGGATTTCGTCCGCCGAACTTGCGCTTTTCCCGGAGAAAACGCGCGCCGTGAGGAATCCTGAGAATCCTATAATCCAGTAAATCCTGATTCCGACAAGGAACACGCAATAAACGACTAACCATGAGCTGGGGAATCCGAAACAAGAGCGATAGCGGCGGCGCTACTGGGGCGGACGGGCTTCGGCGGTTGCTGGCGCGCGGTGGCGGGGCGACCGCGGTGGCGGGGGTGTTCGACCCGCTGTCGGCGCTCATCGCGGAGCGCGCGGGGTTCGAGGCGCTGTACTTTTCGGGCGCGGCGTTTTCGGCGCGGCTGGGTATCCCGGACATCGGGCTGTTCACGCTGGACGAATTGGCGTCCGCCGTCCGCTGGGTGACGCGGGCGACGAGCCTTCCGCTCATCGTGGACGCGGACACCGGCTTCGGCGGCGCGCTGAACGCCTATCGGACGGTCGCGGAGCTGGAGTCGGCGGGCGCGGCGGCGATTCAGCTGGAAGACCAAGCCGCGCCGAAGCGATGCGGGCATCTGGACGGCAAACGGGTCGTCGACGCGGGCGAATTCGCCGCCAAGCTGCGGGCGGCGGACGCGGCGCGGAAGTCCGCCCTGCTGGTGGCGCGGACGGACGCCAAAGCGGTCTTGGGCATGGAGGAGGCGATACGGCGCGGCGCGGCGTACCGAGCGGCGGGCGCGGACGTCATCTTCCCGGAGGCGCTGGAGTCGGCGGACGAATTCGCGCGGTACGCCCAAGCGGCGGACGCTCCCCTGCTGGCGAACATGACCGAGTTCGGCAAGACGCCCTATCTGACAGTGGACGAGTTCGGGGCGCTGGGCTATAAGCTGGTCATCTTCCCCGCGACGGCGCTTCGGGCGGCGGCGGGGGCGACGCGCGACGCCCTGTCCGCCCTGCTGTCGGAAGGGACGCAGAAGAATCTTCTCGGCAAGATGCAGACGCGGGCGGAGCTTTACGACCTCATCGGATACGCGGATTATCAAGAGCGCGACAGGCGGTTCGCGGACGATTCGGGCGGCGGGCGAGGGATTTCCGCAAGGGGGGACTGCCTATGAACGGCGGGGCGGCGCTTGGCGATTCGGTTCGCGTTCACTACACGGGCAGCAGCGGGGGCGAGACGTTCGATTCGTCCTACGCGCGGGGCGAGCCGCTGGAGTTCGTCGTCGGGGCGCGGCAGGTCGTCGCGGGCTTCGAGAGCGCGGTGATAGGCATGTCGCCGGGCGAATCCAAGACGGTGGACATCCCGCCGAGCCAGGCGTATGGGCTTTACAACCCGGACATGGCGATGGAAATGCCCCTGTCGGCGCTGCCGCCGGACGTGAAGGAAGGCGCGGCGCTGGTCGGACGGGACGCGGCGGGCGAGCGGATGCGGTTCACGGTGACGGACATCCGAGACGGCGCGGCGACGCTGGACGCCAACCATCCGCTGGCGGGCAGGACGCTGCGGTTCGAGATCGAGTTAGTGGAGATTTCGGAGCGCGGGGATATAGGGGACGTTTTCGGGGAATGGCGGGTTTAGGATTGGGGCGGGGGCGGTTTTCGATGGATAATGGGAACGCAAAGGCGCGAAGGCGCAATGCCGCAATGGGGCGCTGGAGTGGCGGGTTTAGGCTGTCGGCGGGTTATCGCTATAGGGCGTGGGCGGCTAGCCGGTCTTCGTCGAACTCCACGCCCAAGCCGGGGGTTTGGGGCAGGACTATCATGCCGCCTTCCACTTTCGGCTCTTCGGTGAACAGTGGGAATGTCCAGGGCATATGCTCGACCGTCAAGCCGTTCGGGGCGGCGGCGATGGCGTGCGCCAGCACTTCGGTGGCTAGATGGCTCACCACCGGCAGGTTGTAGATTTCCGCCATGCGGGCGACTTTCATGAAGCCGGTTATGCCGCCGACTCGGAGCAAATCCACCATTACGATGTCCAGCGAGCGGCTTTCGAGCATGTGACGGAACGGCGCCGTGCCGTAGTGATACTCGCCGGTGGCTATGGGGGTGTCTAGGGCGTCCGCGATTCGGGCGTAGCCGGCGTAATCCTGATGATGGATGGGGTCTTCCAGCCAAAACAGATCATAGTCCGCCATGAGGCGACCGATTTTGATTGTCGTATTGATGTCCCATCCCTGGTTTATGTCGACCATGAGGTCTATGCCGTCCCCGACCGCTTGGCGCATGGTTTTCATGCGTTCGATTTCGCGGGCGTGGGTCGGTTCGCCGCCCATGCGGAATTTCATGGCGGAAAAGCCTTCTTCCACCAGGCGCGCGCCGGTTTCGGCGAGGGCGTCCAGGCCGTAGGTTCGCCAGAGGTGTCCGCTGGCGTAAGTCGGGACGCGGTCGGCGTATCCTCCGAGCAGGCGATAGACGGGCTGTCCGAGCGCCTTGCCGCGAATGTCCCAGAGGGCGACGTCGATGGCGGAGACGGCGCGGGTGACGATGCCGGCGGGGGCGCCGCTTCCGCCGAGCGCCAGCAGGCGGGCGGCGACGCGCTCGGACATCATCGGATCGTCGCCGACGGTCTGCTCGGCGAGGGCGTCAAGGGCGGCTTTGAGCGCGGGCAACGTGAGGGCGGAGGCGAATCCGGCGTATCCGACGCCTTCGATGCCGTCGTCGGTCCGCAACTGCAGGGTGATGAAGTTGGCGGCTATGGCGCCGGGTCCTTCGGACAGCGGGCCCGCCTCGCGGGGGATGGATACGGCGCGGGTTCGGAATGAGGCTATTTTCATGGGGGTTCACCTAGTGGGGTTTGGGGATGGGCGGCGCGGACACACTCATCCCAGCCTTCTCACATCAAGGGAGAGCGGATGCGTTGGTTGCGATTCAAGGTTGATTTCGGGTGGCTAATTTTGGTTGGGCGATTCTGGATTCCCGCTTTCGCGGGAATGACGGGATGGAACATGAAGAGGGGGGATTCTCCGCTTGCGATTCGCGCTTGGTTCGGAAAATATGCCATTGCAAGCGGTTTAGCGGTCGGTCGCGGCTATCGGGCGGCGTCCATCTAATCGTAAACGCCCAACGCCGCGGACAAAATCTGTTCGTCTCTCTCGTCTCTCATCTCGCTTATCATGTCGGCGGGGGGCGGATTGTCGGATTCCCGCCGCTCGCCCGCTCGGAGTTTCCGGTTCGCGCGGTGATGCGCCTTGACCGCTTCAATGAACTCTTCCCCGCTGACGGCGCTCGTTTTCGCGCTTGGGCGATGGTTGGAATCCGCGAGGCACTCCGGCGACGCGAGCCGCGCGTCGTCCCCCGCCCTTTTGGTGATTGGGGGTTCGCCGTCGCGGACGCGGCGGGGCGTTTCGGACGCCGTTTCTTCTATGGCGCGCGCGTCGGTTGCGGAATCCGCCATGTCGCTCTCGCTCTCCGGTGGGTTGGTTGCGGTTCGCGTTCTTTATGATAGCACAACGCGGGCGGCGGGCAATTATCAATCCACCCGCGCGGCGTACTCATCAGACGGCGCGTCGGGGAACAAGTCCGGGTGGATGATTCGCGCCAGAAGCTCCAGTCCGTCCACTAGGCGCGGTCCGCTTCGGCTGAAGAGGGCGCCGGAGTCGACGGCGCGGACCCGTCCGTTGGCGAAGGCGGACATTTTGCGCCAGTGGGCGGCGTTGGGCAGGGCGCGGAACTCGGCGGCGGCGCGGGCGGCGTCCATGCCGCAGGGCATCAGGATGAGCGCGTCCGGGTCGGCGGCGATTAGGGCGTCCAGCTCGATTCGGCGCGAGGGCGCGCCAGGCTCTGCGAGAATGTCGCGCGCGCCGGCGGTCTCGACCATCTCCGGAACCCAGTGTCCGGCGACGATGACCGGATCCAGCCACTCCACGCAGGCGACGGACGGCTTGGAATCGGCGCGGGCGGCGGTTCGGCGAACGGCGTCCACGCGGGCGCGCAATCCGAAGGCGGCGTGATGCGCCTGCGAATCCGCCCCGACGCGGGCGCCGACCATTAGAATGTCGTCGATGACGTCGCCCAAGCCGCGCGGGTCTAGCGAGATGACGTCCGGCGGCGGGTCGAGCCGGGCGGCGACGCGCTCGACGTCCTCGAACGGCACGGCGCAGACTTCGCAGAGGCGCTGGGTGATGAGCAAATCCGGGCGGATTCGGGCGAGGGCGTCTTCGTCCACTTCGTAAACGCTCTCGCCGCGTTGCATGAGGTCGCGGACGGCGTCGTCTATTTCGCGGCTGGTGAGCGCGGCGGAGTCGAATCGGCTGCGGACGACAGCCGTCTTGCCGCGCGCTTCCGGGGGGAAGTCGCACTCGTGGCTGACGCCGAGCAACGAGTCGCCGCGTCCGAGCAGATAAACTATCTCGGTGGCGCTGGGAAGGAATGAGCAGATACGCATGGGGGATTTCCTCGCGGGCTGGCGGGGATGTGTTGGGGTTCGCGGGCAATCCGCGCAAACCTGCCCTTGCGGGCAGTCACCCTCACCCTAGCCCTCTCCCATCAAGGGAGAGGGGATACGTTGGTTTCAGTTCAAGCCTGATTTCGGGTGGCTATCCTGTTGGGCTACTCTGGATTCCCGCCTTCGCGAGAATGACGGGGGCGGCGCGCGGAACGGGCAATCCGCGCAAGCCTGCCCTTGCGGGCAGTCACCCTCACCCTAGCCCTCTCCCATCAAGGGAGAGGGGATTCGCTGGTTGAGGTTCAAGGTCGGCTTCCGGTGGCTATCCTGTCCCCGCTTTCGCGAGGATGACGTTGTTGGGCGACTCTGGATTCCCGCCTTCGCGGGAATGACGGGGGCGGCGCGCGGAACGGGCAATCCGCGCCTGAATCCGTCAAAGACGCGCCGCCCTAGAACGCCCCCTCCGTCTCGAACGCCTCGGCTAGGCGGGCGATTCCCTCGTGTATCTCGTCCGGCTGGTTGTAGCCGAAGCATAGGCGGGCGTAGTTGGCGCCGGATTCGCCTTCGGGCGAGAAGTTTACGCCGGGGAGGTAGCCGACGTCGTATTTTTCCAAGACCGCGTCGCGGACGGCGGCGATGTCGCTTCCGTCGGGCATCTTCAGCCAGATGAACAAGCCGCCGTGGGGCTCGCTCCACTCCGCGCGGTCGCCGAAGTTTTCGCCGAGCGAGGCTAGCATGGCGTCGCGCTTGGCGCGCTGGACTTGGTTGATTTCCTCTATGTGCGCGTCCAGATTGCCGACCGAGTAGCGATGGACGGCGTAGGAGGCGAACGAGTTGACCGACCCGCCGCTCTTGGCGGCTAGGGCGCGGTCGAGGACTTCCGAGGGGCCCGTTCCGTAGCCGATTCTCATGCCGGGGGCGATGATTTTGGAGAACGACGCCACGTACATGACGCTGCCGGTTTCGTCTAGGGCGTGTATGGACGCGGGCGATTCGGGCCCGTCCAGGCGCAGGTCGACGTAGCAGTCGTCTTCCAGGATGGGGACGCCGCGGCGGTTGGCGATTGCGACCATCGCTTGGCGGCGCTCGAGGGTCATCGTCCAGCCCTGCGGGTTTTGGTAGGTGGGGATGGTGTAGATGAGCTTGGGCTTGCTCCCCTGCCCTTCGGCGCGCTCGATGGCGGATTCTAGGGCGTCCGGGAGCATGCCGTCGCCGTCGCATTGGACGCCGCGAATGTCCGCGCCGAATCTGCGGAGCTGCCCCAAGGTGCCGGCGTAGACGTAGTCTTCGGTGAGGACGACGTCGCCGGGGTCTATCAGCACTTCGAGGAACATGTGGATGGGCTGCCCGGAGCCGTCGCCCATGATGATTTCGTCGGGCGAGACGTGGATGTCGCGCTCGCGGGCGAGTTTGTCGGCGACGAATTCGCGCAGGGGGCGGTATCCCTGCGGATGGGCGTAGATGGACAGGTCTTCGCCCTCGGCGTCGAGGGCGTCGCGCAAGCCGTCCACGAGGCCGTCCAGGGGTATGGTTTTGGGGTCGGGGTAGGCGACGGCGAAGTCGTATTTGCCGCGCTTGGCGGCGCCCGCCGTTCGCGCGCGCCCCTGCGGAGCGCGGCTGGAAAATAGGTCGTCGAAGCTGAGCGTGTTCGCCTGCGCCATGTTTCGGGGGCCTCCATAAGGCTAGTGAGAGAGGACGCTGAGGGGGATTTTACACTTTGCGGGGTTGGGATGGCTAGGGGGTGTTTTTGACGCGGAGGCGCGGAGATTCGCAGAGGGTTTTTAACGCAATGGCGCGAGGGCGCGAGGGCGCAATGGGGGGTTGACGCGGGTTGTTAGTCGGCGATTCCGCTGATTATGTTCGCCATGTATTTGCCTTTCGGATCCGGAAATAGGATGTGGTAGCGCTTGAAGCGTTCGATGCTCCAGTCGCCGCTGTATTTATTTTTCAGGGTTTCGCGCGGCGTGGCGGAGATTATGAAGCTGTCCAGGCTGACGTTGGCGTTCTCCGGAGACCGGCGGGCTATTTCCGCCGCCAGTTCATGCAGGTATTTGTAAAGTCGCGCCTTTCCGCTTTTATCCGGGGCGTCCTCGTGAATCATCCCGTGCGGTTCCACGAACACTATGCGCTGGGCGGCGGGCGTCTTTATCCACAGGATGAAGTCGGGGTAGAAGCCGCTGTTTTCGGTGAAGAAGCCGACGCCGTCGCCTCGGCTCAGGTTGCGGAGCAGGAATATCTCGGCGTCCGCCGGCAGGTCGGCGCGGGGGTTTTTCAAGAAGGCGCGGAGGTGGGCGACGAATTCGCGCTCGCTCGGCTCCAAGCCGGGGGGCGAGAAGGTTGGCGTTTCGCCGTCCGCTTTCAGGGGCGTGGGCTGGTAGAGATGGCGGTCGAAGTGGATTCGGAGCGGCTCGCCGCTCTCGGTTTCGTACAGATTGGCGCAGTCGGCTATCAGGCGCTCGATTCGGGCTATCAGGGCGGCGTCTTCGCGGGGGACGCGGACGATGTAGCGCGGGCGCGGGTCGGCGTCGCCTTCGCGGATGTTGAACGACAGGTTGGGGTCGTGGGCGTCCAGCGGCTTGTATTCCATGTTTTCGGATTCCCAGACGCGCTGGCGGCGGCGGTAGAAGGCGTCGGCGTAGCGGCGCAGGATGATTCCCGCCGTTTCGCGCAGGCGCTCGGCGTCTCGCGGGTTGGTCGGGTTCGCCAGCGATTCGTCCGCCGTCAGTTCGTAGGCGTCTTTGCCGGCGGCGATGATTTCGCGCGGGGCGGACGGCGGGATGGCGAGGTTGTGCCATCCGCGCGCTTCGCGGTGCGCCAGCAGGTCGGCGTAGGCGGCGCGCCAGTCGATGAGATTCAGCGCGGCGGGGGCGATTTCCACTGTCTTGCCGGAGTCGGCGGCGGTTTCGCTGATTGCCGCTTCGCCGCCGGCGCTGGCGTATTCGCGCGCTTCGGCGCGGGCGCGCACCGAGACGGGGTTCACGCGCTTGTCCAGGCGCAGAATCACCGCGTCGTCCGTCCGAAACGCCCTGCCTTCGGGCGGGCGCGGGATTACCAAGCCCTTGTTCAGAAAATCGCGGTTGGGGCGGACGAACAGGGACAGCTCCAGCGGGTCGCCCGTCGGCGCGCCTTCCTCTTCCAGATATTCGCGGAATCGCGCCATGTAGTCGGCGCGGACGGCGAATATGTCTAGCGTTTCCAGCGGGCGGGCGGATTCCGGCGGGCTTGCGCCGTCGAGTTCGGCGCTGCGCTTCAGCGACATGCCGCGCCCCTTGAGGCGCACGCCGCGACCGAATAGTTGGATTATTTGCGAGCCTTCGTTGACGCCGATGTTCAGCAAGCCCATGCTGGAGACGCGCCACGAGTTCCACCCTTCCATAAACTTCTTCGCGCCGATGAGGACGTTCACGGGGGGCGAGTCGCCGCTTTCGGGTTCGCCGATGCGGTCGAAAAGCGATTCGGCGAAGGCGTCCTCTTCGATTTGGAAGTTGTCTTCTTGCGCCAGTTTGCGGAAGGCGGACGGGTCGCCGATGTTGATTACGCCGAAATAGGCGTCCGAGTTGGCGGCTTGCAGGCCGATTTCGCCGTCGCCGCCGCGCAGGGGGCGCAGGCGCAAGCCGCCGGGGGCGTCCGCGTGGGCGACGCTGCGGATGATGTCGCGGTGGATGGCGCGGGCGTCGGGCGCCGTCCCGCCGGCGCCGTCCGAATTGCGGCGCAGGTAGTCGTAGCGGTCGGCGAAGATGTCGCGCCCGGCGGCGTCCGTCAAGCCGGATTCGCCCTTGAGGATGCGCTCGATGTTCCGCGCCGCCCATTCGGGGTCTGAGAGGACGCGGCGGAAGAATTGGACGACGGTCAGAATGTCGCTTCGCGCCCGTCCGCGCTGTTTGCGGACGGCGTTGACGCTGCCGCCGACGAAAGTCCACAGCGGGCGCTCGATGTTGTACGGGCGCAACGCCGCGCCGCCGCGCTCGTAGGCGAGCTGTTGCTGGCGGAACGAAAGCAGATTCGCCAAAAGCAGCGTGTCCGCGTAGTCGTCCGGCGTCTCGCCCTGCAGGTTCAGGATGCGGAAGTCTTTGCCGTATCCGTCCTTGTAGAAGTGGCGGTATGAGTAGTCGAAGGCGATGGATTTGCCGTATTCGGCGATTAGGTCGTCATCTTTGGCGGAGGCTAGGGCTTGGCCGAAGGTGGCGCTGTATTCGAATGTGAAGCCGGTTTCGCCGAGCGCCTCGCGCATTTCGCGCCACGCCCTGCCGCCGGCGCCTTTGTGTCCCTCGTCCACGAAAATCAGGTTGTCGCCATCGAACGCCTCGACCGGAACGCGGACGCCGCCGCCGCGCTTTTCCTCCACCAGCTTGGTTATTTCGGTGACTTGGACGACGTTCGGCTCGCGCATCGCGCCGCCGGCGGCGGTCGGGTCGAGGCGCGCGGCGGGGATGTTGGACGCGCGCAACTCCTCCAGATGCTGGCGGCTCAGCCCCTCGTTGGGGGTTATCAGGATGATGTTGTCGAGCGGCGCGCGGTTATAAGCCAGAAACTGGCGGTAGTTGAGATGCAGCAGCAGCGTCTTGCCGCTCCCGGTCGCCATCCAGAAGGCGAGCTTTCGCAGGTCGGATTCGGCGAACCGTTGCCAGCGCTCATCGGCGCGGCGGTTGGCGTTGCGCGCGTCGACGAAGTCGTTGAGCGACGCCAGCAGCGCGTTCGGGCTTTGGGCGTAGGCGTCCAGATAAATCTCCGCGCAGAGGGCGGCGAGATGCTGGAAGTAGCGCAGAACAATCGGGCGCGGGCGCCCGGCGTTCATCGCCGAGAGGTGGCGGGCGATGTTCTCGTCGTAGCGCCGCAGGTCGTCCGGCGTCACGCCGTTCAGGCGGTTGGAGCGCCCGGTCAGCCGTTGGAGGATTCCGCTCGCGCCGTCCGCGTCGGAGCCTTCGTCCGCGTCTTTCATGTCCGCCAGCAGCGCGGCGGAATCGGCGTATCCGAGACGGTCGTTCAGCCACGCGAGCAGGGACGTCCGCGCGCCGAGTCGGGCGTATCCCTTCGGCGGCGGCGCGGCGGGTTGGCGGCGGCGGGCGCGGCGCGGCATATCGCTAAAACCCCCCGTTCGCGCCGTCGGCGCCCGCGAACATGCGCTCGGCGAACAGCGTCTCGACGGCGCGCGAGTCGGGGATGGCGGAGCCGCCGTTGGCGTACACGGCGTCCGCGCCGTCCGCCATGCCTTGTTCGGCGACGAAATCGCGGTCGCGCGCGTAGGCGGATTCGTCCCAGCCGTCCGTGTCGCGCCAGATTATCACCGTTCGGCGTCCGGGGGCGGCGCGGGTTTCGCCGTCGTAAACCAGATAGCGCCGTCCGCTTTCGCCGTCCGCGTAAACCTTGCGCGTCCGCGCCTTCATGCCGATTAGCCAGTTGAAAGTCTCGGCGAGGTCGGCGGGCGTCTCGCCCTTTTCGCCGTTGGCGTGGCGGCGAAGCGCGTAGTCGAAGGGGCGCGTCAGCTCGGCTATGTTCAGCATCGTTCGGCTTCCGCGCGTTTCCCACTTGAGCATGTATTTGAGGACGTATTCGCCGCCGAGCGTATCCTCAAGGGGCATCTGATTCCCCGCCGGTTGCGGGTCGAATTCGATGCCGTCCAGGGCGTCTTCGTAGGATTCGATGCGTATGCGCTTGACGATTCGCGGGGCGCGCTCGGCTTCCTCCGGCGACGCGGCCCGCTTGGGGGAGCCGTTGCGCCATTCGGGGGAAAAGACGATTTTCTTGACGCGGGGAAGCAGGACGGTGTCGAAGTACTCCCCCATCTCGACCAGAACGAAGCGCCGCCGCCCGCCGTCCTCGCGGTTCAGATTGATGACGGCGTGGGCGGTGGTGCCGGAGCCGGCGAAGTAGTCCAGGACGGTGGCGTTGTCCACGCCGTTCGTCGACAGTCGGACGCAATCCGTGACCGTGTGAACGGATTTTGGGAACGAAAACAAGTTGCTTCCGATGATGTCTCTCAGCAACTTAGTTCCGTATGCGTTCGCGTTGTACAGTTTGTCGTTCCAAACCGTCTTGTAGTTGAAGACGGTCTTTTCGCGGATTATGTCCCAGATTTTTCGTGAGCGGTTTATCCTAGCCGCCAGTTCGCCTCTGATGGTTTCGACGTTTTGCCTGCTGAAAACCCACTTGCGCTCGTTGCCGTTCGCGTCAATGGGGTACACCGCGATTGTGCCATCCCCGCAGTCGACGTTGACGCCGCTTGGGTGGAAATCGTCATCGCAGACGTCGCCAAATCCGATTATCTCGCCATCCCTGACGTATATCGGATAAAAGCAGTTCGCGGCGTCAGTCCGGAGATGCTGTCCGGTGGAGACGTCCCTGAGCGGTCTAACGTCGGGGTTATCCGGGCGGTTGTGCTTGCCTATGGATTGCCCTTTTGGGGGATAAACGAAGTAGGCGAATTCGTTGCTGTACGAGAAGTTATCGCCCTGAACGCCGCCAGGGTTATGCACTATCGCCACGCAAGTTTTCGCGTGGAGCGGGAACAATTGGGACAAGAGGAAGCCCAGATGCTCTTGTTCGTTTTCGTCAATCGCCACCGTCAAAACTGACGAATCGTTCATCAGGCTTGACGACAAGCCAATCCGATTTTCCATCAAGGAAATCCAAGACGAATGTTTGTAGCCATTCTTGTAAAGAATCTCGGAATCCCCCGTGTTGTACGGCGGGTCAATGTAGATGCACTTCACCGCCCCGCGATACGACTCTTCCATCAACCGCAACGCCTGCCAGTTGTCGCCGTGAATCAGGACGCCGTCCGTCATGCCGTCCAAATCCGTGAACGACGCCAGCAGGCGGTCGGCGAAATCCGCGCCGAAGTGGGCGGTGTCCACTGTGAGGGTCGGGTTGGCTTGCAGGAAGGCTATCGAGCGGTCGGCGGGGTCTATTCCGAGCAGCTCGCGCCATTCCGTCCACTGCGCGTTGTTGGCGATGATTTCGGCGCGGAGGGACGGGTCGGCTATCGCGCCGAGCGTCACGCAGTATTGGACGTCCGTGACGAACTTGCGCTTTTCCCAGAGGGTTTTTTGGAAATCCTCTATTTGGGCGAGGAAGGCGATTATCTTGCCGCCGATTTTTTTGACTAGGCGCGTGATTTGGAACCAACCCGCGCCGGCGCGTTCGCCCGCGGCGATTAGGTTGTCCAGGTTCAGGATTTCGTTTTTGATGTAGAAATCCAGCTCGCGGTTCAGGAAGGCGGCGAGGTCTTTGTGGATGAAGAAGTCCGCTTCGTTGCGTCGGGCGTATCGCTTGAGGTGGCTTTCGAGGGCGGTGGCGGGTTCGCCGTTGGCGTTGGGCGCGGCGCTCCCCTTCCCCGTCAGGGCGCTCAGGGCGTCCGGCGGGGCGTTGTTGGCGATGAGGGCGGCGGGTATGGACGCGGCGGCGGCGGCGATGATTTTGTCCTGCTGGCTTCGGGCGCCGTATCGCCTGGTTTCGGCGGCGGTCAGCGGGCGGTATTCGAATGGGACGGTTATCGCGCGTTGGGATTCGCTCCATTCGGCGCTTTCGGCTTGGGGGACGAAGAATCGCTTGTCGCCCTTGACGTTGCCGTTTTCGACGTTGGCGTTTCGGATTCGGAATCGGACGGAGACGCCGTTGGGGGCGCGCCAGTCGTAGTTTTGGAATCGCTCGGCGGTTTTGACGTAGTACTGGTCGCTGTTCGCCCAGTGCAGATAGACCTCTTCGCCGTTGTAGGGGATGGCGTAACGGGCGGCGCGCGAGTAGCGGCGCTTGGAGATGAAGTCGCCGTCTTGGTAGTAGCGCCGGAAGAAGGCGTAGAGGTGGTTGTAAACGCCGGTTTCGGCGGATTGCAGGCCGGGGGCGTCGCCGGCGGCGGCTTGGGCGTCCAGATAGGCTTTGCCGAGCGGGGTTTCGGCGTAGGCGGGGTTCAGGTTTCCGTCGGGGTCGAGGGCGGAATCGCCGAGCGCGGTCTTGAGGGCGTCTTGGGCGTCCGCCAGCGTCTGGCCGGCGCGGGCGGCTTCGTCGAGGGCGCCGGTCTGAAGCTCGCGGGATATGGCGCGCGGCAGTGTCTCGGCGATGAAGCGCTCGACGGCGTCTCGCTTATGGTTCATAATGCGATAGACGCCGAAGTCGAGGTCGGCGCGGTCGAACTGGAACAGCTCGCGGAGCAGTTTTTGGAACTCGGCGGCGGGCGCGGGCATGGCGGGGCGCGTCCTTTTCGGTTGGGGTTTGACTTTAGCGCAAGGCGAAAGTTAGTATAGAGATAGAACTAATCTTCTGTCAAGGGTTTTTGGGTCTTTTTTGACGCAGAGGCGCAAAGACGCGGAGATTCGCAGAGGGTTTTGGGTTTGCGGACGGTTTGGGTTTGGTATAGAATCTAATCCAAGCGAAGGAGATATGCGATGAAAGAGACGGTTCAGTGGCTGAAGAAGATAAACGTGAACGTGGTTCTGGGGCTGATAGCCGTCGTGGGTCTGATACTCGCGTATCAGAATCTCGTCAACACCATCCGAGCGGAAAACGCGGCTACGAGGGTGGAGCTCCGGGCGGAGTTCCGCGCGGAGATCGGGGCTCTCGACGCGAAGGTGAATGACCTCCAGTCGGATGTGAACGACCTCCGGGTGGAGATGATCGCCATGGAAAGCCGTCTAACCGAATCGTTCGACAAGCGGCTGGACGCGGTCGAGCGCGAGCAGGCGCGCTTGCAGGGGCTTTACGACGCCCTGCCCAAGTAGGCGGTCGGTCGTTTGCCAACGGACGATTCCAGGGGGACTTTCCTTGATTGGGAAGTCCCCTTTTTTGACGCAGAGGCGCAAAGGCGCGGAGGTTCGCAGAAATGGGGATTTTAACGCAGAGGGTTTTGGGTTTGCGGACGGTTTGGGTTTCGTATAGAATCTGATGTGAGCGAGCGCGTTTGATGTTCCCCAAGGAGGGTATGCGATGAAAGAGGCGGTTCAGTGGCTGAAGCAGATAAACGTGAACGTGGCGCTGGGGCTGATAGCCGTCGCGGCGCTGATTTTCGCGTTTCAGGACCTCTCCAACACCATCCGAGCGGAAACCGCGGCTGTGAGGGCGGAATTCCGCTCGGAGATCGGGGCTCTTGACGCGAAGGTGAATGACCTCCAGTCGGATGTGAATGAGATCCGGGTGGAGATGATCGCCATGGAAAGCCGTCTGATCGAATCGTTCGACAAGCGGCTGGACGCGGTCGAGCGCGAGCAGGCGCGCTTGCAAGGGCTTTACGACGCCCTGCCCAAGTAGGCGGTCGGTCGCTTGCTTGCCAACGGACGATTCAGGGGGCTTCCTTCATTGGGAGTCCCCTTTTTGACGCTGGGGCGCGGGGGCGCAAAGGCGCGGAGGTTCGCAGAGGATATATATAGTTGGCGGGCGAAATCCTGCAAATCCCATAATCCCCCGAATCCTGATTCTGACAGATGCGCGCCCTTCCATATGTAAATATAAATCCTCCGCGTTCCTTTGCGCCTTCGCGTCTCCGCGTCAAAATCCCCCTTCGCGCCAAAATCCCCCCGCGCGGGGCGGAAATCCGCTATCATAGCGCGGCGGGCGTCTATTCGGGTATCATGCGAGCGCTGGCTATCAACTGTCAATCGGCAAGCGGCGAACGGTCGCCGCTGGAAAGGAAAAGGAAAATGAGACAAGGCGATATTGTTGTGGTTGAATTGCAGTCCGGCCCTCGGCTGGCGCGGTTCGTTGAGGAGAAAGGGGGCAGGATTCGGGTCGGAATCGGTCGCAACCGCGAGGCGCGGCTTCCGGCGGCGCGGGCGATGATGGAGACGGGGGTCTCGGCGGAGAATTACGACGCGGTCGAGCGCTTCAAGACTTACGCGGAAGCGGTGGCGGACGGTCTCGACCTGGAAGAGGTCTGGGAGGTGGTCTGCGACGACGGGCAGCCGCTCACGGTGACGGACATCGGCGAGCTGTACTGGGGCGAGGAGCCGTCCCCGCAGAGAGCGGTGGGGATATTGCTGAATTTGCATCAGGACGGTCTGCGCTTCACGCGGGACGGGGCTCACTACGTTCCGAAAACCCGCGACGAGGTGGCGGACGAGATGGAGCGGCGCGAGCGCGCGGAGCGGCGGGCGACGGAGGTTTCCGACCTGGTGGCGGCGGTCAAGGCGGGACGGCTTCCGGAGACGCTGAGCGACGGCCAGAATGAGATTCTGGAGCGCGTGCGCGGTCTGGCGGTTTACGGGGAGGAGTACTCGCGCGCCAATTCCGCCAAGCAGTTCATGGAGGACGCGGAGGTGGTCGGCATCCGCTTCCCGCGCCGGGCGGCGTTCGAGACGCTGGTGCGTCTGGGGCTGATGGACGAGGATGAGAACATCGACATCGCGCGGGCGGAGATAGCGGAGGGGTTCTCGGCGGAGGCGCTGGCGGAGGCGGAGGCGCTGGATCCGATTGCGCCGCTGGCGGACTCCTACCGCGCGGACTTGACCGCCCTGACCGCCTTTACGATAGACGACGAGGAGACGCGCGACCGGGACGACGCCCTGTCAATAGAGGTGACGCACGACGGGACGTTCCGCGTGGGGATCCACATAACGGACGTGGGGGCGCTGATCGAGCCGGGGTCGGCGCTGGATTTGGAGGCGGACGAGCGGATTTCGTCGCTGTATCTGCCGGATCAGACAATCCACATGCTGCCGCCGGCGCTGGCGGCGGACAAGGGCAGCCTGAACCCCGGCGAGGTGCGGGCGGCTATCAGCGTGATGGTGGAGTTCGATTCCAACGGGCGCTACATCATCAGCCGGGACGCCATGCCGTCGGTGATACGCAGCCGGGGGGCGCTGAGCTACCGCGAGGCGGACGCGGCGATAAAGGACGCGTCGCATCCGTTCCACGACGGGCTTCTGGTGCTGAGCCGTCTGGCGCAGACGCTGAAGCGGATACGGGATTCGCGCGGGGCGCTGAATTTCGACCGGGACGAAATGTCGGTGAAGGTGGACGGGGAGAAGGAAATAGAGGTGACTGTGATACCGCGCGACGCGCCGTCGCGGGCGCTGGTGCAGGAATTCATGGTGCTGTGCAACTGCATCCTGGCGGAGTACTGCGCGGAGCGCGGGCTGCCGGCGCCGTTCCGGGCGCAGACGCTGCCGGACCTTTCGGACATCCCGGAGCGGATACCGGACGGGCCGATGCGCTGGCATCTGATAGGCAGGCGTCTGACGGCGGCGAACGTGAGCGCGAAGCCGGCGCCGCACGGCGGTCTGGGCGTGCGCGCCTACACGCAGGCGACCTCGCCGCTCCGGCGCTACCCGGACATGGTCGTGCAGCGGCAGATTTCGAACCACCTGCGGCGCAACGAGACGCTGTACGACCTGGAGACGGTGACTTCCATCGCGCACCGGGCGGACATTCGGATACGCGAAATGTCGCGCATCGAGAACCGCCGCAAGATACGCTTCTTCCTGAAGTGGCTGGACGCGCGTCGGCGGAGCCTGGAGGCGTCTGGGACGCATAGCCTTCACCCGGCGGTCGTTTTGGAAAATCCGGAGAACCGCGCGGGGACGGTGGAGCTGCTGGAGTGGCCGTTCCGCTCGCGCGCGGCGTTGCCGAATTCGACGCAGCCCGGCGAGACGGCGACGCTGAAGTTGCACAGTGTGGATCTGTGGCGCGGCTCGGCGCAGTTCACGCTGGCGCCGGCGGAGTACGGGTCGGGGCAGTGAGGGCGGCGGCGAAGGGCGCGGGGGTTCGGGGGACGGAATGACAACGCAATGGCGCGAAGGCGCGAAGGCGCAATGATTATTGGTCAAGTTCGGCGGCGGACGCGGCGTTGGCGATAACGCGAAGGCGCGATGCCGCGGGGGCGCGATGACCGTTGGTCGGGCGCGATGATTATTGGTCAAGCGCAATGTCGGAAGCGGATTCCAATTCATTGATTCACAGGAGGGACACATTCATGGCTACTGCGACGCGAACGGCGATACCGGCGGCTGGCAGGCCGGCGGCGGTGGGGGTGAACGGGATGGCGTCGTCGGCGCATCCGCTGGCGTCGCTGGCGGGGGTTCGGATGATGATGCAGGGCGGCAACGCCTTCGACGCGGCGGTCGCCGTCGGCTCCACGCTGAATGTCTGCGAGCCGTTCATGTCGGGCGCGGCGGGCGTGGGGGTGGCGCTGGCGTACGTCGCGGCGGAAGACCGCGTCCGCGCGCTGGATTTCTCCGGGCGCATGCCGCTGGCGGCGGATCCGGAAGAGTACGCGGCGGAAGACAAGGACATCGGCATAAAGTCCGCCCTCGTCCCCGGCAACGCCGCCGGCTGGCTGACGCTGCATGAGGCTTACGGCAAGCTGGAGCGCGAGCGGCTGTTCGCGCCGGCTATCGGATACGCCGAAGACGGCTTCCCCATCACGCGCTTCAACGCCAAGTCCATCGGCAACTCGGTTCCGCGGCTGGCGCGGTTTCCGTCCGCCGGCATATTCGTGAAGAACGGGCGGGGCCCGCGCGAGGGCGAGCGCGTCCGCCAGCCGCAATTGGCGGAATCCCTGCGGGCGCTGGCGCGGGGCGGCAAGGACGAGTTCTATCGCGGCGCGCTCGCCAAGCGGCTGGTGGACGGCGCCCGCGCGCTCGGCGGGCAGTTCACGGAGGACGACTTCGCCACCTACGACGCTGAGTGGGGCGAGCCGATAAGCGTGGGCTATCGGGGGTACGAAGTGTTCTCCGTCCCGCCGAATTCGACGGGCTTCCAACTGCTGGAGACGCTCAAGATAATGGAGGGGTTCGAGGGCGCGGACCTCATCTTCCAGCATCCCGAAACGCTGCATCTGTACATTGAGAGCGTCAAGCTGGCGGTGGCGGACAGGATACGCTGGGGGGGCGACCCGGATTACGTAAAGGCGCCGTTGGAGGCGCTGCTGTCGGCGGGATACGCGGCGAGCCAGCGGGCGCGCATAGACCGGTCAAGCGCGGCGGCGGTCGCGGGGGAGCAGTTCGACGGGATGATACCGTCGGGCGCGGTGAAGGCGGGCAGCCCGGACGCCTTCGACGGCGGCATGACGACGCATTTCGCGGCGGCGGATTCGGACGGCAATGTGGTGACTGTGACGCAGACGCTCGGCGGCGGCTTCGGCTCGGCGGTCGCGCCCGGCGACACGGGGCTGTTCCTGAACAACATGGCGCACTGGTTCGATCTGGAAGAGGGCGCGCCGAACCGTCTGGAGGGCGGCAAGCGGGTGGATTTCTGCCTGGCGCCGACGCAGACGTTCCGCGGCGGCAAGTTCTACGCCAGCCTGGGGACGCCTGGCAGCTGGGGCATCCTGCAGACGACGCCGCAGTTCGTGATGAACGTGCTGGACTTCGGCATGAATCCGCAAGAGGCGGTGGAGGCGCCGCGCCTGCGGGTGTTCGAGGGCAAGCGCGTGGTGATGGAGGAGCGCTTCCCCCACCCCGTCCGCGCGGCGCTGGCGGCGAAGGGACATAAAATCGAGGTCGCCGACCCGTTTTCGGCGACAGTGGGCGGCGCGCAGGGCATCGTAATCGACAATGAGTCGGGAACAATGCAGGGCGGCGCGGATCCGCGGCGGGACGGGGTGGCGGTGGGGTTCTGAAGGCGCGGCGGGCGTGGTATAATGGCGATGCGCGGGGACGCGCGCTGAGAATTCGGCGCGCGTCCCGACAAGGGCAAACGAAAGGGGGCGAGCGATGGATACCGGCGAGTGGATTGCGATAGCCGTCGGGTTCGTGACAATCCTGCTAGCCATTTTCGGAATGGGGTTGGTTCTCATTCAGAAGATGGACAACGGCGACGCCAGAACCGAAGAGCGGAGCGAGCGGAGGTCCGAGCGGCTAGAGAACAAAATAGACAGAGTGGACGCCAGGGTGGATGAGGTCAAAACGGAGGTGAAAACCGAACTCAAAGCCGAGATAGCGGAGGTCAAAACCGAGCTCAAAGCCGAGACAGCGGAGGTCAAAACCGAGCTCAAAGCCGAGATAGCCGCAAGCGACGCGAGGTCGGAGGCGCGAAGCGCGCTTGTCATCGCCGAGTTGCGGAGTTTCCGCGAGAGCGTTGAAAACCGCATGAACGGCATGGAGCGCGAGCAGGCGCGGCAGGAAGGCGTCCTGAGCGTCTTGGTTCAGCGCGACAGGGGCGCCGGGGACGATAGAGAATCTTCGGAAGGCTGAGCCGTCGCGCGGCTCTAGTTTTCGAAATCGAGATGAGAGAAAGGACAGACTCTGATGATGAAATGGAATTCGTTCCGTTCCGGGATGGCGCTCATCATCCTCGGCATGGCGCTTGCCGTGATTTCGTTTGTCTGGACGATGGGCGTTTTGATGCTGGATGCGGATAGCGCGACGACCGAAAACCGCCCTGCGTCGTCCGATGAGTACGTCCGGGGCTTGGAAGCGCGAATGGCTTATTTGGAGGCTATCAACGCGAATTTGGGCGCCCGACTGGACAGAATGGAGCGCGAATACGCCGAGCAAAAAACCATTCTCGACGATTTGATTCGGCGAGATGAGGCTAGGCGCGAGGGGGTTTTAGAAGATTGACCGACCGCGCGCGGAGTTCAGTAAGGGAACGCCCGCCGCCCACCGCCCTGCCAAAGATTGACCAACCGCGCGCGAAGTCCAATCCCGCGGCGGGAAGGCGTCCTGAGCGTCGTGGTTCAGCGCGATAGATGCGCTGGACGTTGAACGACGCTCGCGCCGAAATGTGATACAATCCAAGAGAAGCCCGCCCGCGATTCCAAAGGAGCCGCACGAATCATGGCAAGCATCGAGTTGATAGGAATAGCAATCGGCTTTGTAGCCATCCTGATAGCCATTGTCGGGATGGGCATTGCGATACTCCACAAGGTGGACAGCGGCGACGCCAGAAACGAAGAGAGAAGCGAGCGGAGGTCCGATAGGATAGAAAGCCGGATAGAGAGCCGGATAGACAGAGTGGACGCCAAAGTGGATGAGGTCAAATCCGAGCTCAAAGCCGAGACGGCAGAGGTCAAATCCGAGCTCAAAGCCGAGATAGCCGCAAGCGACGCGAGGTCGGAGGCGCGAAGCGCGCTTGTCATCGCCGAGTTGCGGAGTTTCCGCGAGAGCGTCGAAAACCGTCTCAACGGCATGGAGCGCGAGCAGGCGCGGCAGGAAGGCGTCCTGAGCGTCTTGGTTCAGCGCGACAGGGCGGCGGCGGGACGAAACGGCGAATCCGAAAGCTCCGAAGACTCGGATTAAGCGATGATGGCGTCCGCGCCGCCCGCCGGGCGTTCGGCAGTCGGCTTCTAGCCGCGCTTAATCCCCATCCGCCGCAAGACCATTAGCGCCGCCACTCCGCCGACCGCCAGCAAGCCGTTGAAGGCGAACACCAATCCCCAGCCGTCCGCGCCGCCGAGCGCGTCCAGGATGCCGCCCGCCGCCACCGGCGCGATTGCGCCCACCGAGAAGCCGATGAGATTCTGCGCCGCCTGCGTCGACCCTATCAGGCGCGGGGGGGCGAACTCCGTCGCCGCCGTCGTGTAGATAGCGGAATCCGCCGCCGTCGCGAAGCCGTAGAGGAATCCGAGCGCGATTGTGAAAATCGGCGGGGCGCCCACAAGCCAGCCGATGGCGAACGAAACGGCTCCGCTTACGGCGAATATCATCGCCGCGCCCGACGCGCGCCCGACGCGGTCGGACAATGCGCCGCCCAAGAAGACGCCGGCGATTCCCGTCATGAACATCGCGCCCGACCATTGCGCCGCCCGCGCCGCCGCCGCGCCCGGCTCCGCGCCGTCCGCGACCAGCGCCGCCGCCAAAAGCAGCGGCAGCCAGACGCGCGCCAGATACATCTCCGCCGTGTGCAGCGCGTAGGCGGCATTGACCATCAGCATCGGCTTGTCGGCGAATGTCTTGAGGTTTAGCCACGCAGTCCCCCGCCCGTTTCGCGCCGCGCCTTCGCCGCCGCCCTCTCGCGCGAACGGCAGGGCGAGCGCCACGCCGGCGAGCCCGATGAGCGCCACGACGCGATACGCTTCTCGCCAAGAGTCGGTGACGTCCAAAAGCGCCCCAGTGAGCGCGTAGGAGCCGGTCGTCCCCGCGAATCCGAGTCCGACGTACAAGCCGACCGCGCTCCCGCGCCGCCGCCCGGCGAAGCGCGCCGAGACCAGGCGGACGCCGGGAATGTACGCCGCGACATGCCCCGCGCCGGCGACGCATCGCAGAAGGGACGCCGACCAGACGCCGTCGGCGAACGTCGGAAACAGCAGATTGGCGGCCGCCATCGCCGCCGCGCCGCCGACCACCGCCCAACCCGCCGGAATCCGATCCGTGATGGGCAGAAGCAGCGCCGCCGACAGCGCGGATCCGATGAGATAGGCGCTGAAAACCCAACCCGCCTCGGCGTTGCTCATCCCCCACTCGTCGCGCGCGAAGGGGATGCAGACGATGTAGCTGGCGAACGGCAACAAGCCTAGCAGCAGCGAAAGCCCGATGGCGCAAAGCCAGACGCCGTCCCGCCAAGACCGCCGCCGCCCGTCCGAATCATTGCCCGCCGCGTTCATGGCATTGTTTCCTAAGTGGCAGTTGACAGCAATCGCGCAGTGTTGAAATGGATATAGTTCGGACGGCTATCGCGCCAAAACCCCAGATTCGCGTTCCGCTATTCCCGCCGCCGCCATTCCCATCTCATCCCCCGTCATTCCCGCGAAGGCGGGAATCCAGAGTTTCCCAACCAAGATAGCCACTTGAAACCAGTCTTGAATCCCAACCAACGCTTCCATTCTCCCTTGTGGGAGAAGGGCCAGTATGAGGGCGTCCGCGCCCCTGGGCGCAGACTTGCCAGCCGTTAACATGTCTCGACAAGCAGGACAATCCCGCCCGCGCCGCCTAGCGTCCGCTAGCCGCCCCCCTTCAGATAATATGTCATGGACTGCAGGGACAGCACCGGGTCTATGTTCCGCACCACTATGCCCTCCGGCACGTAGGGCGCCGCCGGGGCGTAGTTTAGGATTCCCCTGATTCCGCTCCGCACCAGGCGGTCTATCACCGTCTGCGCCTGCGCCGCCGGCACCGCGACGATTCCGATGCTCACGCCCATTTCGTTCACCGCGAACGGCAGGTCGGACATCGGGCGGACGGCGAGTTCGCCCACCATGTCGCCCACGCGCGACTCCGAGTTGTCGAACGCCGCCACGATGCTGAAGCCCTCCGGGGCGAAGCCGGTGTAGTTGATGATAGCCCTGCCGAGACGTCCGACGCCGACCAGGCACGCGCGCCATTCGCCGTTCAGCCCCAGAATCTCGCGCAGCTCGTCCAGCAGAAAGCGGATGCTGTAGCCGCGCCCCTGCTTGCCGAACTTGCCGAAGTAGCTCAGGTCTTTGCGGATCTGCGCCGGCGTCATGCGGAGGCGCTCGCCGAGCTCTTGCGAGCTGACCACTTCCTTGCCTTCGCGCTGGAGTTGGGTCAGCGCCCGCGCGTAGAGCGGCAGGCGCGTCACGACCACCTCCGGCGCCTCCGGCTGAACCGCGCCCGCCGCCGAATTCGTCCGCCTGAAACCCGAACCGAAAAACTCCACGCGCCGCGCTCCCTCGCTGTTGAAACGTCCGCAAACAGTATATCGCCTGAACCGTCCGTTGTGAACAGCCAAAACCGCTGAAGGCGGGGCAAGGGGCGTCCTCCGAAACCAAACCCGAATCGCGGGCGGCAAATCATTTCCCATTGCTCCCTTCGCGCCTTCGCGCCAAGAACCCGCCGCTGGATTCCCCCGAATACGAATTCTTGACACGGCTACTAGCCGATGCTAGAATCTGAGCGCTTTTGGCGGGCGCCGCCATCGCCGCCCGCCGCGCGACGGCTCACAAACCACCGGGAGGATGACATGACGGAACAGAAGGTGCAGCTTCATCGCGGCCTTCGGGAAGTGTACATAGACAGGACGCAGTCCAGCTTCATAGACGGCGACGTCGGCAAGCTGCTCTATCGCGGATACGACATCCACGACCTCGCCGAGAAGTCCAACTTCGAAGAGACGGCGTACCTGGTTATGAACGGCGAGTTGCCCACGCAGGCGCAGCTCGACGCCTTCGACGCCGAACTCAAGGCGAACCGCGAGCTTCCCGGCGAGATACTCGACGTCATCCGGCTGACCCGGAACTCCCACCCGATGGACGTTTTGCGGACGGCGGTCTCCGCCCTTTCCGCATACGACCCGGACACTGAGGACAACTCATCCGAAGCCACGCTCCGCAAGGGGGTGCGGCTGACGGCGCAAGCCGCCACCATAGTCGCCGCCCACGCGCGCGTCCGAAACGGCGACCCCGTAGTCGCCCCCGACCCGGCGCTGAACCACGCCGCCAACTTCCTCTACATGCTCTTCGGCGAAAAGCCGGCGGACGAAGACGCGCGCCTCATCGACAAGGATTTCGTGCTGCACGCCGAGCATGGCATCAACGCTTCCGCCTTCGGCGCCCGCGTCGCGGCGTCCACCCAAGCCGACCTGCACTGCGCGGTGACCACCGGCATATCCGTCCTCAAGGGGCCTTCGCACGGCGGCGCGGCGGAGGAAGTGATGAAGATGACGCAGGAAATCGGCGACGAAGAGAACGCCGAGAATTACGTCCGCGAGCGGCTGCGCTCCGGCGGGCGCATCATGGGGTTCGGGCATCGCGTTTACAAGGCGCTCGACCCGCGCTCGGTGCATCTGCAGGACGACGCCCGCGAGCTCGGCGAGCGCAAGGGGGAGCCCAAGTGGTTCCAGATACTGCAGTCCGTGATAGAGGTCATGGAGCCTTACCGGCGGCGCGGCATCTACCAGAACGTCGACTTCTTCTCCGGCGCGATCTACTACCTGCTGGACATTCCGGACGACTTGTTCATCTCCATCTTCGCGATGGGGCGCGTCCCCGGCTGGACGGCGCAGGTCGTCGAGCAGTTCGAAAACAACATCCTGCTCCGTCCGCGCCTGCTCTACACGGGCGAGATGGACGTGGAGTACGTCCCAATCGAGCGGCGGGGGTAGCGCCCAAGACCGACCCGACCACCAGCGAAAGGATTGCCGACAAGTGAGCGACGACGCGACGGCGGACACGAACTGCATGCACCACTGGATGATAGACCAGCCCAGCGGGCCCACCAGCATGGGGAAGTGCAAAATCTGCGGCGCATCGCAGGAGTTCAACAACTCCGTGCAGGGCAACGGATGGGATCGGGACGGCAGCCGCCGCCGAGCCGCCGCCGCCCGCCAGCGCCAGCGCGGCTCCTAGAAAGCCCGCCGCGCGCCGAAGTCCGCCGTTCGCCGCTCGCTCGGATTAGCGCGAATCCGCTGTTTCGCCCCGTCGCCATTCCCGCGAAAGAACGTCGCCATCGCGGAAGCGGGGGCAAGACGACCGCTCGCAATCAGGCTTGAACTGAAGCCGACAAATCGCCCTCTCCCGTGATGGGAGAGGGCGAGGGCGTCCGCGCCGCTAGACGCGGTCCCGCGCGGATTGTCCGCCAACCCCAAACATGCCGCTCAAGCCTTTCGCGCCCTGGCGATTGGCGCTTAGGAACGAAACGTGACTACGCAAACCGCCCCAATAGAAACCCATGAAACCCACAGCGACCGCCTGATGCGCCACGCATACCGCGAGTTGGCGAACGGCGACCGCCTGCAGGCGTCCGAAAAGGCGTGGGGCGCGGTGGCGCATGGGATAAAAGCCGTCGCCGCCAGGCGCGGGTGGCGATACGAAACCCACTCGGACGCCTTCAACATCATCCAGCGACTGGTGGAAGAGACGGGCGACCGCGAGTTTCGGTTTCTGTTCAACACCGCCAACTACCTCCACAAAAACTACTACATAGACGCCATGCCGCTGGATGAGATACTCCAGTGCTTGGAGGACGTGGAGGAGTTGCTGGAGATGCTGAAGCGGGTCTAAACGCGGATGAACGCTCAAGAACATGCCGCAACGGCGCGCCATTTTCCGGCGGAATCCGCGCGCAACCCCGCTCCGCCCCGCTGACCGCCGCCGAGGAGGATGGCGGCGTTCAGCGCCTAGGAAAGAAACATGACTACGCAAACCGCCCCAGTGGAAACCCACGAAACCCACAGCGACCGCCTGATGCGCCACGCCCACCGCGAATTGGCGAACGGCGACCGCCTGCAGGCGTCCGAAAAGGCGTGGGGCGCTGTGGCGCATGGGATAAAAGCCGTCGCCGCCCGGCGCGGGTGGCGGTACGAAACCCACTCGGACGCCTTCAACATCATCCAGCGACTAGTGGAAGAGACGGGCGACCGCGAGTTCCGGCTTCTGTTCGGCGTCGCCAACAACCTCCACAAAAACTACTACATAGACGCCATGCCGCTGGATGAGATACTCCAGTGCTTGGAGGACGTGGATGAGTTGCTGGAGATGCTGAAGCGGGTCTAAGCGCGGATGAACGTTCAAGAGCATGTCGCAACGGCGCGCGCGGGAAAGGCGGCGCGCCCGTCCCGATGATGACCGCCGCCGAGCGCGAAATCCGCCGCCTAATCGTCGAGCGCGGAGCAATCCCCTTCCGCGACTTCATGCGCCTCGCGCTTTACCACGCGGACGGCTACTACGCCCGCCGGCGGCGCATCGGCGCGGACGCGGGCGGCGACTACTACACAAGCCCGACCGTCCACCCCGCCTTCGGCGCGGCTTTGGCGATTCAGATTCGCGCAATGTGGCGCGCGCTGGGATGCCCGTCGCCGTTCTGGATAATCGAGCCGGGCGCGGGCGGCGGCGAACTGGCGCGCGACGTCATCGCCTTCTGCCGAGCCGAGACGCCGCGCTTCGCCCGCGCCATGCGATACGCCGCCATAGACCGCGCGCCGCCCGCCGATTCCGAACGAACCGCGCCCGCGGACGGCGCGTCTTGGGTGAAATCCGACCGAATCCCCCTGCGCGGAGTTGTCGGATGCGTAATCTCCAACGAGCTTCTCGACGCCTTCCCCGTCCACAGGTTCATCATCCGAGACGGGGAGCCGCGCGAAATTTATGTCGCCAACGACCCGGACGGCGCTTTCGTCGAAACCGAGCGCGCGCCGTCCGCCGCCGTCCTCGACCGGCTAAGCCGCCTGCCGTTCGCTCTTCCCGACGGATTTCGCGGCGAAGTCAACCCCGAAATCGGCGCGTGGGCGGAATCCATAGCCGCCGCGCTTGAACGCGGTTTCGTCATCACCATAGACTACGGCGGCGAAGCCGATGAGCTGTACGCCCCCCGCCGTTCGCGCGGGACGTTCCAAACCCACTACCGCCATGTCGCGGGAAGCAGTCCCTATCAGCGAATCGGACGGCAAGACATGACGGCGCATGTGGATTTCACCGACCTAATCGAGCGCGGCGCGAAGGCGGGATTGCGCCCCGTATTTCTGACTACGCAGGGGGAATTTTTGACATCGCTCGGCATAGGCGGATTCGAGCGCGGCGAGACGCGCGCCGGCGTCCGCGCCATTCGCCAACTGACGCAACCCGACGGCTTGGGCGGATTCCGCGTCTTGGTGCAGGATAAGGACAGCGGGATAACGTCGGCGGGGGATATAGCGGTTGGCTAATCGCCGTCGGACGCTTCGCTTTCGGGCGTCGTCTCATGTCCATGCGCGAGGCGCTCCAGAACGCGGTTCGCCCCTTCCTGCCGCGCCTGCTCAAGCTCCGCTTCGCTCACTCGGACGCTCATCGCCTGCATCTCGCCTCTCAGCCCCGCTATCTCGTTGCGGACGCCGGTCCACAGCGTCGCCAGCCCCGCGAACAGGCCGATAGCCAGACCGGAGAAGCCGACCAGCATAGTGACGAAAATTGTCAGTATGGCGGAATCCACATCGCAAGTCCTTTCAAGACATTCTCCGCGAAATGTCGCGGAGCGCCCCATCGCGCATCAATTATACCATGATGATAACATATTCCAGTCCGCGCCCTACCCGCCTCTAGGTTGTGTTGACATAGCGATTTCGCCGCGTTTTGGTTCGCCATTGGCGTCCGCAACCTTCTGGATTCCCGCTTTCGCGGGAATGACGGGGTAGGAATCCGGGGATTTTGACGCGAGAATCGCCCGATTTATCCTTATGTCAACACTACCTAGCCTCCACCCGCCGCGCCGTGATGATGAACGCCGTATGCCCGATCATCCGATGGGAGGGCCTGACGCTGCGCCCGCTCACGTTCCATTGGCGCATCATTATTTCCATTGTCTCGATCATGTCGAAGGCGCCGTCGGCTCGGAGGGCGCGGACGTGGTCGTCCACTTGCGGCACGGTGGGGGCTAGGGCGAACAGGACGCCGCCCGGAACCAGCGCCTCCGCCGCGTGGGGGACGACGCGCCAAGGCTCCGGCAAGTCCAGGATGATGCGGTCCAAATCGCGCTCGGCGAAGCCCTCATAGACGTCGCCGATTTTGATTTCGAGATTGTCCCACCGCTCGAAGTAGCCGGCGACGTTGGCGAGCGTCCGCTCTATCATGTCCTGACGCAGGTCGTAAGCGAAGACGCGCCCGCTTTCGCCGACGGCGCGGAGCAGAAACATGGTCGCCGCGCCGGAGCCGGCGCCCGCCTCCAGAACCCGCGCGCCGCCGAAGACGTCGGCGTAAACCAGCATCGCGCCGAGGTCTTTGGGGTACATCACGGTGGCGATGCGCGGCATCCGCAGGGTCAAATCCGAAAGCGTCGGGCGAACCGCCATGAGGCGATGCCCGCGGCTGGTCGCTATCCGGCAACCTTCGGATTGCCCAATCAGCTCGCCCGTCGGATAGTTGCCGACGTGGGACTCGAACAGATTGCCGTCCGCAATGTCCGCCAAGTAAACGCGCCCCTTGCGGTCGATGAGCTGAACGCGCTCGCCTGCGCGGAAGGGGCCTCGCCGGCGGGTTGGGGGGATGGCTTCTGGGTCGTCCATGGAAATTTTTTCTCCGTGATTCTTGCGCTCTTATTCTCGTCGTTCCCCAATTCCAAATCGTCATTCCCAAGCGCTCCCTCCCCCCGTCATTCCCGCGAAAGCGGGAATCCAGAAGGCGGCGGCGAACTGCAGACAGCCGCAAGCGTCCAGTCCCATCGCCACTTTGCGCCTTTCGCGTATTCGCGCCCTTGCGTCAAACCATTTCTATCGATGAATTTTGGCTATTCGTCGTTCCGTATGGGTTGAATCTCAGGCCGCCGCCGACAGTTGTCGTAGTGACAGGTGAAACCGGCTTCATGGTACCCTTCGGTGTATTCGTATAAAGCGTCTTGCTTGAAGAACGCCATGCACTTCGCGGTTGTCGGAACGTCGGTATCGATGCCTTGGCTCATTGGTTGAGCAATCCCGGCTTTTCGAGGCGGACGCCATACAACTACGAAGTGGCCGTCGTCGTTGTCATCGAACCACTGGCACATGATAGTTGCGCCGTTCGACTCGTCGGGGTTCGGCAGATGAAGCGTCGACATGATTTCGCCGTCCTTGACTTCGAACTCCACCCGATTCTCTCCGCATCCGAACGCCGTTCCGACAATCGCCAGCGCGAGAGCCATCATTATCAGCCGCATATTATTCATGTTTCCGATTTGCGAACTCCGGCGCGTTCGGGGAAACGGTCGCGGGCAGACCCAAGTCCGCCCGCGACCGTGAGATTCACCCCAGCTTGCCCACTTCCGCCAGTATGTCGCGCGGGTCGACGTCGCCGGCGGCGGCGTAGGTGCGCTTGAAGCGGATGACGCCTTCCTTGTCGATGATGATGATTGCCCTGAACGGCGCGCCGAGTCTCTCGTTGAGAACCCCGAAGCTCTCGCAGACCGCGCCGTGAGGCCAGTAGTCCGCCAGAATCGGATAGGGGATCGACCCCAGCGACGAGGCGAACGCCGTCTGAGTCGGGCGGGAGTCGCAGCTGATGCCCAGCACCTGGGCGCCGGCCTCCTCGAACGATGCGTTGTGGATCCGCATCGAGGAGACCTGGTGCGTTCAACCCCCCGTGAAGGAGAATATGTGGAAGGAGAGGATGACGCTCTTCTTCCCCCTGTAGTCGCTAAGGGTTATCGGGTCGCCGTTGTGCGCCGGCAGAGTGAAATCCGGCGCGGGGCTGCCTATTTCGGACATGTTTCGCTTCTCCGTTTCGCTGATTTCGGTTTGATTCGGGTTGGTTTTCGCTTATTGTACCGCTTGCGCCGGACTCCACCGCAAATCGGGGCGTCTTGCCGCCCGCGCCTCGTCCAGGCGCGTGTTCGGCGTGTCGTGGGGCGCGGAATGGAGCAGGTCGGGGTCTTCCGACGCCTCGCGCGCTATTGTTTTCATTATTTCGATGAACTTGTCAAGCGTCTCTTTGGACTCAGTTTCGGTCGGCTCTATCATCAGCGCCTCGTCCACTATCAGCGGGAAGTACATGGTCGGCGGGTGGACGCCGTAGTCTATGAGGCGCTTCGCCACATCCAGCGCGCGGACTCCGTGACGGCGCTTCAGGCTGGACGCCGAGAACACCGCCTCGTGCATGCAGGCGCGGTCGTAGGGCAGGTCGTAATGCCCCCGCAAGCCGCTTAGAACGTAGTTGGCGTTTATCACGGCGTCCTCGCTGATGCGTGGGATTCCCTCGCGTCCGAGCGTGGCGATGTACGCCCACGCCCGAACCAGCGCGCCGAAGTTGCCGTGAAACGCCCCCATGCGCCCTATCGTCTTGGGCGGCTTGCCGAGCGCGAATTTTTCGTTCTGGGCGTTTTCGCCGTCCCCTTCCGCGCTCCGAACGGCCACCGGAGTCGGCAGATAGTCCGCCAGGCGCGGTCCGGCTATCACGGGTCCCGCCCCCGGCCCGCCGCCGCCGTGCGGCTGGGTGAACGTCTTGTGCAGATTCGAGTGTATCACGTCGAACCCCAAATCGCCGAACTTCACCCTGCCCACGATGGCGTTTAGATTCGCGCCGTCGCCGTAAACGATTCCGCCGGCGTCGCGCACGATGCGGGTGACTTCCAGAATGTTGGAATCGAACAACCCCAATGTGCTGGGCAATGTAATCATCAGCCCGGCGAGGTCGTCGTCCACGGACGCCCTTAGCGCGTCCAGGTCCGTGTCGCCGTTGGCGTCCGACGGCAGGGAGACCACTTGAAAGCCCGCCATCGCCGCCGAGGCGGGGTTTGTGCCGTGCGCCGAGTCGGGTATCAGGACGTTTCGCCGCCGCGAGTCGCCGCGCTCCAGGTGGTACGCGCGCGCCATGAGCATCCCCGCCAGCTCGCCGTCCGCGCCCGCCATCGGCGCGAGCGAGCAGCCCGCCATGCCGGTTATCTCGTTCAGATATTCCTGCAACTCCCACAGCAACCGCACCGCGCCCTGCGCCGTCCCCTCCGGCTGCAGCGGGTGAATGTCGGCGAAGCCGGGCAGCGAGGCTATCTCGTCGTTCAGCTTGGGGTTGTACTTCATTGTGCAGCTGCCCAGCGGATAGAAGTTGTGGTCTATCGAGAAGTTCAGCTGGCTGAGCTGCGAGAAGTAGCGGACGATTTCGCCCTCCGAGACTTCCGGCAGGTCGAGATCCCCCCTAAGCAGCGATGCGTCCGGCGGCTCGGATTCGGGGACGTCGAGGCGCGGCAGGGTCGTCCCCAGCCGTCCGCGCCCGCCGCGGTCCATGAGCAGGGCGCGCCGCTCGGCGTCGTTTTTCCGCATGAGCGTGGTGGTCATCTTTCTATTCCGAACTCCACTTTAGGCTAGGCGCCGAGCGCCCGCCGTATGTCTTGGGTATCCACGAAGGCGCGGATTGTATATTGCGAAAGCGCGTGTTTGGGGCGAATCCCCAGAAAGCGCTCTTGCAAGGTTATCGCGGACTGCCATTCGGCGACAGTCTTGGGGACGAACCGACCGCCGCAATCCATATCATCCGCGTTCAGGAAGTACAGGTTGACCAGAAAGGCGGGAACCTCGTTCAGCGTTCGCAGAAGGTAGAGATGCGCCAGACGGTTGGCGTGTTGGTAGTGAGTCGTCGTCCAGTCGGCGGACAATGAGTGCGCTCCGACGTATGACTTGACGCTTGCCAAACTTTCGCGTATTTGCACGAGCGACCTTTCGCTGGCTTGGGACGGGGCGCTGTCCATTTCCTCGACGTACGCCTTCGCCTCTAGCAAGATGACCTGCCCACTATCCGTCTTGCCCAGCGCGTCCCACCGCGGACCACTCCGGGTCCAAAACCTGTTTAGCGGAACGCAGTCCAGGCGGACGCCCAGCGCGTCCAGGAAAGCGCTATCCCGGTACTCCTTGAAGTTGTCCTTCGCCAGGGGCGAAACCCAGCGAATCGGCGTGGCAATCTCGTTTGTCTCGCGCTGAATCGCGGCGTCTAGCAGGGTTGGACAGCCATTGACCAAATCCTGAAGCCACCGCTGGCTTCCCTTCTTCGCCCGCCCTTCCGGATACCTTGTCATATGATTCGCTCCCTTGCTGTTTTCGGTTTGTCGTTGTCGTTCGCCAGATTCTGGATTCCCGCCTTCGCGGGAATGACGGGGGGAACTATCCCCGAACTTCCCCCAGCGCCTTCGCAAAATCTTCTATCTCTTCCCTGCTGTTCATTTCCGTCACGCACACCAGCATCCCGTTCGGGATTCGGTCGGATATGTCCAAGCCGCCGATTATTTTGCGCTCCAGCAGGCGCGCGTTGATTTCGGACGGCGGACGCGGGCATTGGACGGCGAATTCTTGGAAGAAAGTCCCGTCCATCGGCAGCGAGTAGCCGGGGATTCGCGCTATCAGACTGGCGGCGTATTTCGCTTTGTGGTAGCGCAGCTCGGCGACATGGCGCAGCCCGCGCCTGCCGAACGACGCCAGATAGACGGTGGACATGAGCGCGATGAGCGCCACCGCCGTGCATATGTTGGAAGTGGCGCGCTCGCGGCGGATGTGCTGCTCGCGGGTTTGGAGCGTGAGAACGTACGCCTCGCGCCCGCGCGTGTCAACAGTGCGCCCGACAATGCGCCCCGGCATTTGGCGAATGTACTCGCGCTTGCAGGCGAACAATCCCACGTAAGGACCGCCGAACGCCGTCGCCACGCCCAGCGTCTGCCCTTCGCCCACGACAATGTCCGCGCCATAGTCCGCCGGCGGTTTGAACATGCCCAGCGAAACCGGGTCGGCGCTCATTACCAGCAGCGCGCCGCTGTCATGCGCCAACGCGCTTAGCCGCGCCATGTCCTCCATATAGCCGAAGAAGTTGGGCTGCTGGACTATTAGGCAGGCGGTGCCGTCCGCGAGCCGCTCGGCGTCCGCGCCGATGGCGTCCACCGCCAAGCCGGGCGCTTGGGCGTAGGTGTCGAGGACTTCGCGGTAGAGCGGCGAGACCGAATCGACGACCGCCACGCGCTCGCGCCGGGTGATTCGCGCCGCCATGAGCGCCGCCTCCGCCAGCGAAGTGGAGCCGTCGTACATGCCCAGATTGGCGACGTCCATGCCGGTGAGCTGGCAGATTAGGCTTTGGAACTCGAACGCGGTTTGGAGCGTTCCCTGCGACACTTCCGGCTGATAGGGCGTGTAGGCGGTCATGAATTCGGAGCGCGCGGTTATCTGGCGGACGACGGCGGGGATGTGTCCGCGATACGACCCCGCGCCGAGGAAGCAGGCGTAGTCGCCGGGGACGCTGTTCATCGCCGCCAGCCGCGCGGCGTATCTGCCCAATTCCAGCTCGTCCCTGCCCGGCGGCAGGTCGAGGTCGTAGTTGAGATAGCCCGCCGGGACGTCCGCGAAGAGCTCGTCCACCGAATCCACGCCGATGGCGTCGAGCATGGCGCGGCGGTCGGCGTCCGTGTTCGGGACGTAGGGGGACTGGTAAGACGGCGCGCCGCCGTTGAGCGTAGTCATATCGCCGCCCTAGCCCTCCGATTCCACAAGGGCGGAATACTGCGCCGCGCTCATCAGCGCGTCCAGCTCCGCCGCGTCCGACAGACGAACGCGGAGCATCCAGCCGCCCCCGTAGGGGCTGTCGTTGACCAGCTCCGGGCTGTCAGCCAGGCTTTCGTTGCGCTCGACCACCGTGCCGCTGACCGGCGAGTAGAGGTCGGACACCGCCTTGACGGACTCGATTTCGCCCATCTTCTGGAACTGGACGACCTCATCGCCCGCATGCGGCAGCTCGACGAACACCACGTCCCCCAGACTATCCTGCGCGAAGTGGGTGACGCCTATCGTCGCCGTCCCGTCGCCGTCCGCCCGCGCCCATTCGTGTTCTTCGGAATACCGCAACCCGTCCGGGTTCATACGCTTTCGCTCCTATCTCGCTTCTCTTCTATAGAATGGCAGACCGACAACCCGCGCTTCCACCGCGCGCCCGCGAATCTCGATTCCGATTCGCGTTCCCGGACGCGAATTCGCGGACGCAATATATCCCATGCCGATGTTCGCGTCAAGCGTCGGGGACGGTCCGCCGGAAGTGGCCGCGCCAATCCGCCGCCCGCCTTCGGACAAGATGGGGTATCCCCCCCGCGCGACGCCCCTGCCGACCATCTCGAAACCGACCAGCCGGCGGGATTGCGTCTCATCGCGCAGGCGCCGGAGCGCCGCGCCCGCCGCGTAGCCGTCCCTGTCCGGCTCGACGAAGCCGCCAAGCCCGGCTTCGTAAGGGTTTGTGGACAAGCCGATGTCGTTCCCGTGCAGCGGCAAGCCCGCTTCTAGTCGCAGGACGTCCCGCGCGCCCAATCCGCAGGCGGCGGCTCCGCGCTCCATGAGCGCCCGCCAGAGCGCCGCCGCGTCTTCGCCGGGAGTCATAATCTCGAACCCGTCCTCGCCGGTGTAGCCCGTCCGCGCGATGAGCGACCGCGCGCCGTTCACCGCCGCCGCCCTGATTCGGAACGGTCTTATCTCCGACAAATCCCTGTCCGCGAGCGGCTGAAGCGCGTCTTGGGCGCGGGGGCCTTGGCAGGCTATCATGGCGATTTCGGCGGTGATATTTCGGACGGACGCATCGCCGCCGTCCGCGCCCAAGACGCCGCGCGCCGCCGTCAGCATGCCGAGAACGGCGCCGGCGTTGGATGCGTTGGGGACGAGCAGAAAGCGCTCCCGCCCGCGCCGATAGACGATGCAGTCGTCGACGATTCCGCCGTCCGCGCCGCAGACCAGATTGTAGCGCCCGCGCCCGACGCCGAGTTCGCGGGCGTCCACGCTCAGGACGGCGTTCAGCAAATCCCCGGCGTCCGCGCCCGAAATCTCGAGCCTGCCCATGTGGGAGACGTCGAACAGCCCGACGCCCGCCCGAACGGCGCGCGCCTCGTCGAGGATGCTCCCGTAGCGAACGGGCATATCCCAGCCGGCGAACGGAACGAACCGCGCGCCCAGCTCGGCGTGAAGGTCGTAAAGCGGCGTCCGCCGGCTAACGGCGGCGGCGTCCGCGGGTGAAATCGGCATGACAGGCGAAACCTCCGCGCCAATTATAGCGGATGGGGCGGGGGAGTGCATGGGGAAATGCCCGGCATTTCGCGAGTTGCGAAAAATGCGCCCCGCCCGCTTATTCATCCGGTAACCCGCCTAGCGCATGACGGCGCCGGCGTCTATCAGCGCTTGCGCCGTCTGGGTATGGTCATCCGCGTACCACAACGGCCTATCGCCCTCTTCATTCTTGGCGTTGACGTCCGCGCCGGCGGCTATCAGTGCCTGCGCCGTCTCCGTTTGACCATCAGATGCCGCAGTGTGCAGCGGCGTATTGCCTTCAATATTCTTGGCGTTGACGTCGGCGCCGGCGTCAATCAGCGTGCGCGCCGTATCCGCATCGCCCGCCCAATGCAGCGGCGTATTGCCTCTGTTATCCTTGGCGTTGACATCCGCGCCGGCGTCAATCAGCGCTCGCACTATCTCCGCTCGCGCCCACAATGCCGCCTTCTCCAGCGGCGTCCAGCCGTTATCATTCTTGGTGACATCCGCGCCGGCGGAGATTAGCTCGAATACCCTTTGGGTAAAGCCATCCCTCGCCATCTCATGGATAGACAGCGACTCGATGGGAGGGTCGCCGGGCAACGGGTTGCAGGCTCGGCATCCGCGAATCGGGCGTATCGTGGAGCGGCGGGCGTCTATTTCGCTGGCGTATTTGTTCCATTTGGGAGGGCTGGCGAAGTGCAGTACATACACGCAGTCGTCTTTGTGCAGCGTGATTTCGGCGTCGTCGTGCAGCCAAAAGACATCCGGTTCGGGGATGATTGCCGACGCGGGCGCGCTTGGCGAGCCGGCGTAGTCGTCCTGCGCGGAGTCAACCGGCTTTGCGGTCGGTCGCGGCGCGGATGGCCGGCTCTGCGGCGTCCGCTCGCGAATCGGCGGCTGGTTTTGCGGGCGGGCAGGGGTTAGGGATTCTATCCTCGCCTGGATTTCCGCCTGCTCTTCCAGATGCTTCATGGTCGCGGTTCGTATCTTTTCTCGTTGGAAGGAATACTCGTCCAGCTCCAGAAGCAGTTTCTCCGCCTCGATTTGGGCGTCCAACTGTTTCTTCCGCTTGTTCAGTCTGGATATTTCCGCTTTGTATTCGGCGCTGTTTTCCCGCTCGGATTCGGGCAAGCGGCGCTCGGCGTCGCGCGAAGTGGCGTATATGTCCAGCGTCGCCGCGCTCGCCGACATGCCGTATTCCCCAAGCGCGATGTTCGCCGCCGCGAGAATCTGCTGGCGGACTTGGTCCGTGTACGGCTTGTCGAATCGGATGGATTCCGCGACCGAAGTCTTCACGATGCCGAATGTGGTTTTGATAAACGTCGGCAACATAATAAGATTGTTCGCCAAATCCCGCACGGTTATGGCTTCGTCCCGCCGCGCCGTGTTGAGCTCGAGTAGCTTCTCGATGTTGGAGCGGTCGTCGCGGACTAGCGAGAACCTTATCGCCACCGTCATCGAGCGCAGAATCTCCCCGTTCGACGCCTCTATTTCGGGCAGGTCGGGGACATGAATCATCGCCGGCGGGCGGTTGTACGGCGAGCGCGAGCAGTCGCCGAATCCGAACACCATGTGATAGTGGCGCAGAGACGCCACCGCCACTTTCGCGTCTGACGGCACGGTTCGGGAGCCCCCGCTGACCATGTCCACCACGCTCCCGCCGCTAATCACCAGCGCCTTCTCGTTCGCCGACACCGCCATCGTCCCGCCCACTTCTTCGGGCGGAATGAACTTGGCGATTGTCTGAAAATCCGCCGCGCCCACGCGCTCTATGATCTGGGGAAGGTTCGTCATGCGTTCGCTCCTAACATGCCGGCAATGCCGTGCGACTTGTGTTTTTCGTTCTATGCTTTCCGCGCGGTCATCCGTCCGAATCTTCCCTATCGGCTCTGGCGTTCCTATCCCGCTGCACCAGGACGCTTAGGACGCCTTCCTGCCGCGCTTGTTCGCGCTCCGTGCCGTTCATGCGGTTTTCGACGCTTTCAGCGAACGGGCATATCCCAGCCGGCGAACGGCACGAACCGCGCGCCGAGCTCGGCGTGAAGGTCGTAAAGCGGCGTCCGCCGGCTAACGGCGGCGGCGTCCGCGGGTGAAACGGTCATGACAGGCGAAACCTCCGCGCCAATTATAGCGCATGCGGCGGCGGCGGGGCATGGGGGGATGGGGGATTTTTCGCAATTCGTGAAAGTCATGCGAGCAAGCGGCGGATATGGCATTGTCCGATTTCTCGCTGACCGCCGCGCCAAGGGCGCGCGACATGGATTGCCTGAAGCCCCAACTGCGAATCAATGGAGCAACGGCAAGGAAGGCGGGGCGGAGGGTGAAAAGCCTCTCAGCGTCGTCTGTCACTCTTTAAGCGCGTCCCACACTTCCGCCGCGAACTTCATGTACTGGGTTGACGTCCCTCGCCGCGCCATCCTCCGCATGGATTTGCCGATGACCTTGTCGTCATCCTTATTCTCGCGCATATGCGCGATGGCGGCGTCCAGGTCCACGGCTCTATCCGAGCGTCTTGAGGTTTCTTTCGATTCTGTCGGCGCTTTCGATGTCTCGTTGGTTAGACTTGGAACGGTCGGACGCGCCGCGCTCTCGCCGTCCCAAGCCCCAAGCGTTTCGCGGCGCTTGACGAACAGCGTCTGCCCCGACTCCAGAGCGACCCACTGCCACGAGAAACCTCTCTGGGACGCTCGGATTGGCTCCTCCATAGCCTCCGCGGGTCCTAGACCGTGAATATGCAAGCCCCCATCCTTCTTTTGCGCCAGAATGTCCGCTCGCCCTTTGGGGGCGTTCCAATGCAGAAGGTCGGGGTACCTGTGGCTTTGCGGGCGTCCGCCAAGCGCTATCTCCGCCAAGCGGTTCGCTTCCGACCGAAACAGCTCCGCGTCCAGAACTTCGACCGGCGGCTCCGCGTCCGCCGCCGCGCCCATGATAGCGCCCGCCATGGTAGCGATGGTGTCGGTGTCCGTCCCAAGCGCGTTCGCCGCGATACGCATGGCTTCGTATGGACGCCGCTCGCACCAAGTCAAGCCGACCGCCGCTATCGCCGTCAGAACGCCGCTGCCCACGCGAGACGGCGCGCGCAAGTCCAGGCGATTCGCCAATTCGGAGTATCCCGCCTCGCCGCCGGCGCCGCAAGCGGATTCCGCGTCTTTGATTGTCTTTTTGCACTCCGCGATGGCTTGCGCCCATCCGTCATCGAACTTCGTTTCCGATTCCGCATCGAACGCCGCGCGCCATATCGCGAAGTTAATGTCGTCCTTCATTGTCTGCGGCATGCCGGCGGCGGCTTCCACCGCGTCCATCATGTCGTCCGGAGATGGGCATTGTCCGCTCGACATTGCGCGAGCCAGCGCCAGCGCGTGCATGACCGCGCCCAGCAAACCGTTCGGGTGCGAGTGCGTGCAGACGGCGTCGCGAACCGCGTCCGGCAAAAACGCGGACGGGTCGGACAGGTCGCTCGCCGCCCACACATGCGGCTGGATGCGCATGGCGGCCCCGTTGCCGCCGGATTTCGTCCACTCTTTATATCCGTTCGAGAACCATGCGGCTTTGGTTTTCCCCAGATGCGCCGCCGCCGCGGTGGTGGACTTGCCGCCTCCAAGCGCGTAGCCGAGCCAAATCGGAAGCTCCACTTTGGCGAACGCTTCCACGTCGAACCCGTCCGCGCGAATGGCGCGGGACGCGGCGAGCCGCAGTTGCGAGTCGTCCGAGTAGCAACCCTTGGGCAACCGAGCGGACACGCCGGAGCGCCCGCCTACGCGCCGTCGCCACTCGATGGGTTCGACCAGCGGCTCGCCCCCGGTTCGGCGCTTCAGGCCCGCTTCGTCCGTGAGTTCGCTAATCCATCCGAGCGCGTCCCCGTAAGCCGCCCACAGCGACGAGCGGCGGTTGACGGCGCTTCTGTCGGCGGACGCTTCGCGGTCGTTTGGAGCGACCGCGTCGGGAATCAAACGGGATTCGTTCATCTGAACACCTCCGGGGCGTAACGAACGGGAACATCCATGCTCAAGGCACACAGCATGCCGTGAATCACATCCAGCGTATTTTCTGCTTGAACGTCTATGCGCTGAAGATGCTCTATTGACAATTCGCCCGGATACAGGATTTCCGCCTGCCGGTCGGTTGTCCACGAATCCAGATTGCCTGCGCGAACATGCCTACGACCGTAGCGCCCGACCACCAAATCCGAGAACATTTGCGAAAATCCCTCCAAGCCTTCGGAGCGTTTGCAACTCGGATATATGTTGTTCGTGGTAGTGAAAACCACTCCCGGATGGGCGAGAATCTCCGGGCTGAACGACAGGACCGCCCAAGAAACTTCCTCATTCCAGTGCCACTTTTCGGACATCTCGAACATCCAGTCGTTGATGCGCTGGATGGACAAGTTCGCGTAGTCCAACCACTCCGTATCCTTTCGAAACGCGGCGTTTGCCTTAAAGACATGTTCCAGATATTTGTCTTCCGGGAGTCTCGCCCTGCTTTTCACAGCCTTCGACGCGAGTATGCCAAGCACGCCGTTATTCGTAGTGAAGTGGACGACGTCCGTTATCCCCTTCTTTTGGGCGGCGTCCAAAACTTCCGGGCGCGGCGGCAGGTTCGCTATTTCCCGCGCCGTTCTAGGGGCGGCTTCCATTCAATCCCTCCATAGAATTACCTTATCATAAGTCGCTCTGTCCATGAAATTCGTCACCGCGGATTGTTCTCCGGGCTTGTACCCCAGCGCCACACTTTTCCGCGCGCGTCCGACGCCCATCGCCACTAGACGGCGCAACGAATCGAGCGAACCGTATCCGTCCTCATCGCCGTGCGGCGTGACTTCGCGACTTAACCCCGGCATCAGAACGTGGTCGAACTCCAGGCCTTTAGCCGAGTGGATTGTTGACAGCGCCACAAGTTCAGGACCGCTAGGCCAGTCCCGCGCACGAGTAATCTCGCAGTATGCGATTCCGCGCCGCCGAAGCTCCCATCTCACATAGCCAAACCATCCGCCTCCCTTAGGATGCAGAATGGCGACGGTATCTCCGGCGTCCAGAAAATTCTGCACCCCGTCTAGCATGTATCCGAACTGTATCGAGAAATTCCCAACCACAACTTCGGGACGCTTGCCGTTTCTCCGGCAAGAATTCGCGTCCGGCGGAACCGCGTCCTCGTCCGGCGGCAGTCCGCGAACCAGCGATGACGCCAACCGCGCGATTTCCGCGGTGTTCCGGTAGTTGCTTTTCAGGGCGAATACGCGGCGCATGTTTATGCCAATCTCGCGCCATGTGAACACTTGTGGGTAGATGCGCTGGGCGGCGTCCATTATGAACGTGGTGGTGTGGTTCGGTTTCAAATGCGCCATGACCGCGCGGATTTGATTCGCCGAAAGGTCTTGACATTCGTCCACTACTACGACATCATAGCCTGCGCTCCGCGCCCTGCCCGCTTCAACGGCGACGTCGTTCCAATCGATAAATCCGTTCTCCGATTTCCAAGCCGCATACGGCTCGATTACTTCGGACAGCAACCTGGCGCGCAACGCTCTTGGAACGGCGGGGGCTCTGCCGCGTCCGGACCTGTCCGCTGACAGATACCCGTCGCGGTTGCCCGGCGGAAACCGCCCCATGACGTACCTGATCTCCTCCGCAAAATAGGTCATGTCCTTGGGCGACACGCCAACTTTGGGAAGCAGTCCGCGTATTTTTCCATCCCCGTCATCCTGCATGATTCTTTTCTTTCCGATGATGTTCCACGCCCAATTCCCAAAGGTTTCGACCGTTAGACTCAGTTCATCGGAAGTCGCTACTTGCTCATTCGCGAGTTGCGAGATATACCCGCGAAGAGTTCTGTTGAACGTGAGCGCCAAGACGCGAACAGGCTCTTTCAAGCCAAGCCGTCTCCGCCTTGAGACGCTCGACCCGCAAAGCTGTCGCAACCGCATCAGCGCGGTGGTCGTCTTGCCGCTGCCCGCCGCGCCCCGTATGAGCGAGAATCCGGGGTCGACGTTGGTCAGTATCGGCAACTGCTCTGACGTGGGGGATACGTTGCTCAACACGCGCACTAGGGGATCCTCCAAATCCGTTTGACTAATTAAATCACAAAATTAGAAGGCTGTCAAAGGCGTTTTCGCTAACCCGTCACCTCGGATTCGCAGTTTCTTCTCGCCGCCGCGCCGACCTCAGCGAGCGGGCGCGGCGGCGGTTGCGCGGAGCGTTGCGCCGCCCCCTACTTGTCCGACGCCAGCGTTCCTCCTTGCGACCAGTCCTCTCTGGCGACGTCCGTGAAGATTACGAAGGTGTCCTCCGCGGGGGCTTTGCCGATGTTTACGACGGCGTCCGTTATCGCCTTCGCCATCTCGCGCTTCTGCTGCTGGGTGCGTCCGGGCCACATTTCCACTCTTACTATGGGCATTTTGAGGGTCTCCTTAGTTGGGTTGATTTGATTGTCGGTTGGGGTTTTGACGCAATGGCGCAATAGCGCGAAGGCGCGATGGTTTTGATTATTGTTCAAGCATCGGCGTTATTATGTCCAATATGCGCGCCGCCACGTCGTATTTGGACATTAGGGGCAGGCGCAGTTCGCCGCCTTCTCGGTCTAGGATGATTACGCGGTTGTCGTCCGTTGCGAAGCCGGCGTCCGTCGCGGTGATGTCGTTCGCCACTATTAGGCGCAGGTCTTTGGAGATCAGTTTCGATTGGGCGTTGGCTATCAGGTCTTCGCTTTCGGCGGCGAAGCCCACTTTGATTAGGCGGTCGGAGGGCAAGCCGGCGATTAGGTCGGGGTTTTTCACCAGGTCGATGCTCCACGAATCGGCGTCGCCTTTTTTGGCTTTGCTTTCGGCGATTTCGGCGGCGCGCCAGTCCGCCACCGCCGCCGCCATTATCACGGCGTCCGCGTCGGCGGCTTGGGCGTAGAGGGCGTCGCGCATCGATAGGGCGGAGCCGACGGGGACGATTTCCACGCCGACGGGCGCATCGAGGGCGGTCGGGGACGTGACCAAGACGGTCTGCGCGCCCCTGTCGCGGGCGGCTTCGGCGACGGCGTAGCCCATCTTGCCCGACGAGCGGTTGGCGATTACGCGAACGGGGTCTATCGGCTCCCGCGTCCCGCCGGCGGTGATTACGATTTTGCGTCCCGCCAATTCGCCCTTCGCGCCGAGAAGCAGGCGCAGATGCCCGACCAGCTCGGCGGGCTCCATCAGTCGCCCGACGCCGACTAGCCCGGACGCCAATCGCCCCTCGCCGGGGCCGGCGACGTAAACCCCGCGCCCGCGCAATGTTCGGACATTGTCGCGGACGGCGGGGCTGGCGAACATGTTGGCGTCCATCGCGGGCGCGGCTAGTATGGGGGCGGCGGTCGCCAAGACGGTGGCGGACACCGGGTCGTCCGCGAAGCCGAGCGCGATTTTCGCCAGCGTGTTGGCGGTGGCGGGGACAATGGCGACAATGTCGGCGCGCTCCGCGACGGCGACGTGGTTGATGGACAGCTCGGAATCCGGCTCGAACAGGCTGGTCACGACCGGGCGATGGGTTATCGACCGGAAAGTGAGCGGCGAGACGAAGCGCTGGGCGGCGTCCGTCATCAGCACGTCGACGTCCGCGCCGAGCCGAACGAGGCGGCTGGCGAAATCGACCGCCTTGTAGCAGGCGATGGAGCCGGAGACGCCCAGGGCGATTGTTTTGTTGGTTAGGGAGTATGGCATTTGTCTGTGGCTGATTTTGACGCAACGGCGCAAAGACGCAGAGGCGCGATGGGGTTTTGGCGGTTGATTTTAACGCAATGGCGCGAAGGCGCAAGGGCGCAATGGTTGTTTCGCGGAAGTTCGGCGGGTTTCTTTCTCGCCGCATGCTACATTCTGTCCATGTTCATATTGTACACCAATTTCAGCCCGCGCAGGGTGAGGTCGGGGTCTATGGCGTCGAATATCTTGGGGTCGTTTTCGATTATTCGCGCCAAGCCGCCGGTGGCGATTACTTTGGCGCCGCCGCCGAGTTCGCGGTCGAATCTGCGGACCATGCCGCGGACCAGCTCGGAGTAGCCGAAGACCAAGCCGGATTGGAGCGCGTGGACGGTGTTTCGCCCGATGGCGGACGGCGGGGCGGCGAGCTCGACGCGGCGCAGCATGGCGGTGGCGTGGAAGAGCGAGTCGGCGGCGATGGAGACGCCGGGGGCTATCGCGCCGCCGAGATAGTCGCCGTCTTCGGTCACGGCGTCCAGCACTGTGGCGGTGCCGATGTCGACGACAATGACGGGCCCGCCGTGCGCGCTGAAGGCGGCGGCGGCGTCCACGATGCGGTCGGCGCCGACGTCGCGCGGCGGGTCGTAGCGGACGCGGACGCCGGTTTTCGTCCCAGCCCCCACGACCAGCGGGCGAACGCCGAAATGCGATTCGGCGAGATGGACGAATATGGAAGTGAGCGGCGGCACGACGCTGCAGATGGCGACCGCGCCGATGTCGGCGCGCGAGACGCCGCGCAAAGGGAGCATCTGACTGAGCAGGATGGCGTATTCGTCCGCCATCTTGCGGGCGTCGGTGGACATGCGGAAGGTGGCGCGCAAGTCGTCGCCGCCGAAGGCGCCGACGGTGATGTTGGTGTTGCCTATGTCTATTGCTAGGAGCATGGTTTGGGGCATGTAGATGGCTGGCAGACTGCGCCTGGCGGCGCAGACACCCTCACCCTAGCCCTCTCCCATCAAGGGAGAGGGGATTTGTCGCTCGCGCTTCGGGCTTGGTTTCTAGTGGCTAAGTTGGTCGCTCCACTCTGGATTCCCGCCTTCGCGGGAATGACGGGGCGGGACGCGGGGATAGGGGATGAGTTGGTTGGGATTCAATCCTGATTTCGTGTGGCTATCTTGTCCCCGCTTTCGCGAGGATGACGTTGTTGGGCGATTCTGGATTCCCGCTTTCGCGGGAATGACGGGGCTGGACGCAGTAAAAAGGATGCGTTGGATGGGATTCGGGGTTGATTTCGTGTGGCTGTCTTGTCCCCGCTTTCGCGAGGATGACGTTGTTGGGCGACTCTGGATTCCCGCTTTAGCGGGAATGACGGGGGCTGGACGCAGTAGAAAGGATGCGTTGGCTGGGATTCGGGGTTGATTTCGTGTGGTTGTCTTGTCTCCGCTTTCGCGAGGATGACGTTGTTGGTCGACTCTGGATTCCCGCCTTCGCGGGAATGACGGTATGGGACGCGGGAAATAACGGGGTTAGACGCGAGCATCATTTGGTTGCCCCCCGCTCACGCGAACGCCGGCATTACTTCCTCGCAGAACAGTTTTAGCGACGACGCGATTTTGTCGGGCGGGATTTCCTCGCCGGCGTTGAACTCCGCCACTACTCCGGAGAGGCTTAGGACGTCGCGCAGGCGGGTTAGTTGCTTGATTACGGCGTCCGGCGTTCCGACGGCGACTTTTTCCTTCATCACGGAGTCCCAAGTGAGTTGGGCTAGCTGGGCGCTGCGTTCGGTTCGCTCTTCTCTGGGGTCGGCGCCGGCGCGGGTGGCGGAGGCGGCTAGTTGGTTGCCCAGACGCCTGAATTGCTTCATGAAGCTATGCTCCGGCAGCGTCCGCGCCTCTTCTTCGGTTTCGCCGACATAGACGGGGATGCGGAGCGAGACATCTATGCCGCCTTCGTGTCCGGCGTCCCGCCACGCTTTTTCGTATAGGGCGACCTGCTCGGCTACTTGGGACGCGCCCAAGCCGCGGACGCCGACGAATATGGGGTATCCCATTTCGCCGAGAACCGAGAATGTGTCGGTGGTCGTGGCGGCTATGCGGAAGGGCGGGCGCGGCGTCTGGTAGGGCTTGGGGGTGACGCGGACGTTACGGAATGAGTAGAACTCGCCTTCGTAGGTGAAGTCGTCGGACGCCCACGCGCCGCGCAGGATTCGCAGGTATTCGTAGAACCGCGCGCGGCTTTCGGCGTATGGGATGCCGTAGCCTTCGTAGGCGCTTTGGAATCCGCTTCTGCCGACGCCGTATTCGAAGCGCCCCCGGCTGACGTGGTCGAGCGTGGCGGCTTCTTCCGCCATTCGCAGGGGGTTGCCGAGCGGGAGGACGTGGACGGCGGTGCCTATCTTGACGCGCTCGGTGCGCCCGGCGATAGCCGCGCCCAACACCAGCGGGGCGGATAGGACGGAGCGCTCCGGGTTGAAGTGGGATTCCGCCATCCAGACGGCGTCCAAGCCCAGCGTTTCGGCTTGGTCTATGTGGGCGAACCCCTCGTCGAACGCCTCGGACTGCGGGCGGTCGGGGCGGGTGTGAAACTCCATGAACGAGCCGAATTCCATCGCATCCTCCGGTTGGGCGGGTTGTTGGGGGGAAGGTTACGCAATCGGCGGGCGGCGGTCAAGGGGGGCGTTCGGGCGGGGACGGAATCAACGCAATGGCGCGAAGGCGCAAGGGCGCAATGGTTTTTTCGGTCAACCGCCCGCCGTCCGCTAGGCGCTGGCGACTACCCCGCGCGCTCTTGGGTAGGAGCCCATTATCTTGAACAGGGATTTTCCGGCTTGCAGCTCGTCCAGGGCGTCCCGCACTTGGGGGTCGGTTCGGTGGCCCTCCATGTCTATCAGGAAGAGGTAGCGCCCCGGCCTGCGCCTGTCGGGGCGTGATTCTATCTTGATCATGTTGATGTTGCGCTTTTCCAGTTCGCCGAGCGCTCGGTAGAGGATGCCGGGGGCGTCGTGGGCGAAGCTGAAGCAGATGGAGGTTCGGTCGTCGCCGGAGCGTTCGCCGTCCTCATGGGCTAGGGTTACGAAGCGGGTTTGGTTGTTTATGAGGTCTTCGATGTTGGATTCGAGTATCATCGCGTCCATCAGTTCGGCGGCGCGGCGGCTGGATATGGCTAGGGCGGGAATGTCGCTGCTCCGCATGTCCTCGATGGCGGCGGCGGTGCTTAGGGACGCGAGATGATGCTCGGCGTTGGGCAGGCGGTCGCGCAGATACATGCGGCATTGGGCGAGCGCCTGCGGATGCGAGTAGATCGCCTGGGCGTCCGCCGGGTCGGTGTCGCCGTCCGAGATCAGGCAGTGGTGGATGGGGATTAGCGATTCGGCTTTCATCTTGAGGTCGCAGTCGTAGATGAGCATGTCGACGGTGAAGGTGACGACGCCTTCGATGCTGTTTTCCATGGGGACGACGGCTTCGTCGACGTCGCCGTTCCAAGCGGCGTTTATGACGCCGGGGATGCCTGCGAAGGCGACCATTTCGGCGCCTTCGGGGGCGTAGAGCGCCGCCGCTTCTTCGCTGAATGTCCCGGGCGGTCCCAGGTAGCCGATTTTGACGCTCATTTCCGCGCCTCCTGTATCATCCTATGTCTTCGGCGAGGAGACGTCCCAGGCTTTCTTGGAACGTCTCGACGATTACGGCGGTGGCGTCGAGGGGCGTGTCCACTCCGAGCCGGTGGAAGAGTTCGCGGCGTTCGGACACGTTGACTGTGGACATGACGGTTTCGACTCCGAAGACGCGCTTCGCCATTTGGCAGATGACGAGGTTTTCGTCGTCGGCGCGTCCTGTGGCGATTAGTGCTTGGGCGCGTTCGGCGCCGGCGGCGGCGAGGGTGTCGCGCTCGGCGGCGTCCCCGCGCACGGCGACGCTTCCGAGCGCGTCCTCGAGGGCGGCGCATCGCTCCGCGTCGCGGTCGATGACGGCGACTTCCTGCTCGGCTTCGAGCAGCCAGGCGGCGAGCGCCGCGCCCACTCTGCCGGCTCCCACTATTATGACGTACATGGGTCGTTCCCGCGCAAGTCCGTCAGCCGCTTTCGACGCGGCGGACGGCTTCTTCGGCGAGCATGCTGACGCGGCTGAGGGTTTTGATGTCCAAGCCTTCGTACATGCCGCGCTTGAAAGGGTCGTCTATTTTGCAGATGACCAGGGGGATCCGGAGCATCTGCTGGGCGATTTGGGCGGCGAGGGCGCTGGCGGCGTCCGCGCCGGCGACGGCGATGAAGACGTCGGCGTCCTGCGCGCCGGCGGCCCGCAGGCTTGATTCGAGCGTGGCGTCCGCCATCATCGGTCGGACGCGGGGGACGCCGGCGGCGCGCTCGGCGAAGCGCTCTAGGGCGGCGGGGTCCGCGTCCAGGACGGTCACTTCGCATCCGCTTTCGGCGAGCGCCAGGGCGATTTCGGCGCCTGTCCGTCCGCATCCGGCGACGACGGCGCGGCGCGAGTCGCCGAAGTCGCGCGGGTAGCCGGCGGCGGGGCGCGGGGCGTATCCCATGTTCGCCGCCGCCATCAGAGCGGCCTCTTGGCGCCGGTCAGTCGCGGCGGCGGGACGACGTCGGCGGACGCCAGCTTCGGGTCGCGGTAGATTATCACGCGGCAGGGGGCGTGGCGCAACACGTAGGGGATATGGTCGCCGAGCGAGAACGCGCCGAACGATTCGATGCGCGCCGCGCCCATGACGACGGCGTCGACGTCCTTGTCGATGGATTCGCGGACTATCACCGCGCCCGCCTTCCGCGCTTGGACGAGTTGGGCTTCGTACATGCAGTTGTAGCTGTTGGCGACCAGTTCCATTTCGCGCAGGACGGTTTCGCCCTTCTGGTAGTCTTCGGCGATTTCGGCGTCTATGGGGGCGCGGCGCGCGACTTCGATGACGTAGAGGACGTGCAGGCGGCTGCGGCGCGATTCGAGCATCTCGCAGGCGATGCGGACGATGTCTTCGTCGCAGTCGTCGCCGGTCACGGGCACCAGTACGGATGAGGCTCTCATGCTGTTCCGGCTCCGGTCTCCTCTCATCAGGCGGGGGGTTTTGATGCGGTCGAACAACGGTCTGGTCTCCGCTCGGCGCTTTTCGGGTGTGTTCGCGGGTTTGGCGGTCTAGTTGGCGGCGGCTAGGGGCGAGGCGCGGACGGGGGCGTCGTCCGGCCCGTCGATTCCGTCCAGCATCTCGTCCTTGCCCGCCAGAACCAGCCAGTCGCCGGCGCGCAGGCGGTCGTCCGTGTCCGGATTCAGCGTCACGTCGCGGCGGCGGCGTATGGCGAGGGCGACCAGCCCGTACTTGTTGCGGGGGCTCGAGAAGCCCAGCTCGCGCAGAGTCATCCCCACGAACCTGTCGGGGACGCGCAGCTTGCTGATTCCGAAGTTGGGGGTTATCTCGAGGTATTCTTCCACATTCGGGTTGAACATGTTGTGGGCGAGGCGGTTGCCCATCTCGGCTTCGGCGTGAACCACCTTGTCGATTCCGATGAGGTCGAGCGTGTTGCCGTGCAGCTCGTTGTGGGCGCGGGAGACCACGTAGGGGACGCCCATCGTCTTGAGCAGAACGGAGGTCATGATGCTGGAGACCACGTCGGAGCCGATGGCGACGACGGCGGCGTCGTAGTCGGGGATGCCGAGTTCGCGCAGGACGGCGTCGTCCGTGCAGTCGCCGGCGAGGGCGTAGGTGGAAGTCCCGACCATGTTTTGGACGCGGGCTTCGTCCTTGTCAATCGCCAGCACGTCGTGTCCCAGGTTGTAGAGCGAGCGGGCGACGCTGGAGCCGAATCTGCCGAGTCCCAGCACGGCTATCTGTCTTTTCATGGTTTGGCGTCCTTCTCTTTCGAAATCGGCGCTTGTTTCGGCGCGCCTATCCTATTGTAACCCGTTCTTCGGCGAAACGATACCTGTCGCCGCCGCTTCTCTGCGCCATGGCGATGCCGATGGTGAACGGGCCCAGCCGTCCGATGAACATGGCGGCGATGACGATGAGCGTCCCCCAGCGCGACAATTCGGCGGTGATTCCGGCGCTCAGACCGACCGTTCCGAAGGCGGAGACGCTCTCGAAGAACAGATGCAGAAAGTCCAAATGCCCGTCCGTGACGCTGAGCGCCAAGACGATTGTGAACACTAGGGCGGTGGAGACCGCGCCGAGAACGAGGGCGCGGCGGACTTGCTCCGGGGGAATCTCGCGCCCGAAGGCGGAGGCGCCGGCGCGCCCGCGCATGGTCGAGAGGGCGGACACGATGATGACCGCCAGCGTGTTGACTTTGATTCCGCCGGCGACGGAGGCGGACGCGCCGCCGATGAACATGAGCGCGCTCACCATGAAGTTGGTCTGCTGCTCGGTTCGGGCGTAGTCGAGCGTCGTGAACCCCGCCGTCCTGCCGCTGATCGATTCGAATATGGACGTGGTTATCTTCTGACTCACCGGCAGGGGCCCCAGCGTGTCCGGGTTGGCGTATTCGAACGCCATGAAGACGCCGAATCCGATGAGCGTCATGGCGGCGGTGAAGATGAGGACGAGTTTGGTGGTGAGTCCGAACAGGCGGAATCGGCGGTTGGCGATGGTGTCTATGAGGACGCCGTAGCCAATCGCGCCGAGGAATATCATGGCGGCGGTGACGGCGACGACCGTTCCGTCGCGCTGGAACGCCGCCATGCCTTCCGGCTCCGAGAAGAAGATGAAGCCGGCGTTGTTGAAGGCGGACACGGAGTGGAACATGGCGGTGAGAATCGCCTTCTCCGGCGGGTAGAGCGCCAAGAAGCGGACGGCGAGGATGGCGAAGCCGAGCGCCTGCGCGCCGGCGGCGAAGGCGACGATGCCGACCGCCAGGCGCACAAGCCCGCCGTGTCCCATGCCCAGCAGCGCCCCGCCGAGGCTTTCGTGGATGAGCATGCGCTGGGAAAGGGTGACGCGCTGCCCGGCGACGACCAGTCCGAAGGCGGCGAGGGTCATGAACCCCAGCCCGCCCACGAAAATCAGCGCGGCGAGGATTATCTGCCCGGCGACGCTCCAGTATTCGGCGGTGTCCCGAATGACCAATCCGGTGACGGTGACGGCGGAGGTGGCGGTGAAAAGGGCGTCCAAGAGGGGCGCGGCGCCTTCTTCGCGGTTGGCGAAGGGCAGCGAGAGCAGCGCCGCGCCGACGGCGACCAAGCCGGCGAAGATGTAGATGACCATGAAGGGCGTGGAGAGGGCGCGCGAGTTGGCTTTGCGCGCGTCGACCGTGACGGTGACGGGGCGCAGCTCCGCCCGCCGAGGGTGCCTGACCATGCGGTCGCCGGGTTTGGGTGTCCATTCGGGACGCAAGCGAGTGGTCGCTCCTAAAAGGGTTTCGGGGGCGATTCTAGGTTTCGGGGGCGGGGGTTGTCAATCGGGGGGATGGTTGGGGGGGTTGGGCAAAGTTGGCAATGGATAAAGTGGACGATTATCGCGCCGTCCCCCCGATTATCGCGCTTTATAGCGCCGCAATTCCCGATTTCCACCCCGTCATTCCCGCGAAGGCGGGAATCCAGAGTAGAGCGACCAAGATAGCCACTAGGAATCAGGCTTAATCCGAAGCCGACGCGTCCATTTCTACCTTCTCGCGCGCCGCGCCCCCGTCATTCCCGCGAAGGCGGGAATCCAGAGTGGAGCGACCAACCTAGCAACTGAAACCAAGCCCGAATCGCGAGCGATAAATCCCTTCTCCCATCAAGGGCTTGCATGGGTATGTTTGTGGCTGGCAGACTGCGCCTAGCGGCGCAGGCGCCCTCACCCTAGCCCTCTCCCATCAAGGGAGAGGGGATTCGTTGGTTGCGCGCGACGCTTGTTTTCCGTGAACATACCCTTGCAAGCCCATCAAGGGAGATGGGATTCGTTGGTTGACGGCTTCTCACGCCCGCCGCGTTCTGCCCCTCAGCGCCAGCAGCGCCAGCGTTCCGCTGACCGCGCCGACGGCGGCGGTGCAGGCGATTCCCTTCCAGATCGCGTCGACGTCCCAGCCCGTCACTATCAGCGAGCGCAGGGCTTCCAGCAGGTAGGTCACCGGGTTGAACGCGGCGACGGTGGACATCCAGCCCGTCATCGCCTCTCTGGGGACGAATATGGTGGTCAGGAAGACGAACGGGAAGAACAGCAGGAAGCTGGAGTTGACCGCCGCCGGGTTTCCCGTCTTGAGCGCGATGGCGTATGGGAATCCCGTGAACGCCAGCCCCCAAAGCCCGGCGAGCAGGATGAACGTCAGGATGCCCAAGACGCCGGAGGCGAAGGTCACGCCGACTATGAAGCCCATGATGATTACGGGAATCGAGAGGGCGACCACGAGGGCGAAGTCCGCCACCGTCAAGCCGAGCAGCAGGGCGAGGCGGTTGACGGGCGTGAGCGCGAGGCGGTCGAAGTAGCCCGTCTGTATGTCCGTGACCAGCGTGATGGCGCGCGAGATGCCGGTTACGGCGAAGATTATCGCCGTCGGCAGCTGGAACGCCTTGTAGTCGAACGTACCCGCGCCCGGCATCCGCTCCACCATGTCCTGCAACATGCCTATGTTGATGACGTAGAAGAAGATGGGGATGACGAGGGCGGGGTAAACCCCCTCGGCGTCTCGCGGGATGCCGCGCAGGGCGCGGATGGCGACGGAGACGACGTCCGAGAAGAATCCGGCTTTGCGGGCGCGGACGGCGGGCGGCTGCTGGGCAACCGAAGTTTGGGCTGTCAATTGCGTTGTTCCTCCTTGGTCTGTTCGGCTTCCTCTTCCATGCGGGCGCCGGCGACGTTCAGGAAGACGTCGTCCAGCGTGGGGGTTCGGAGGGTGAGTTCGCGGACTTCGACGCCGCTTTGGGCGAGCGCGAGCGCCACGCGGCTTATCGCCGCCGCGCCGTTGGAGACTTGGGCGACTATCTCGAGTCCGGTCGCGTCCACCCGCGAGACGCCTCCGAGTTCCGCCACCGCGTTGCGCGCCGCGTCCGCGTTGCCGTCCACTTGAGCGATGATGACGTCGTTGCCGAGAGAGCGCTTGAGCTCCGCGGGCGTCCCCTGCGCCATGAGGATGCCGCGGTTGATGATGCCCACGCGGTCGGCGAGCTCGTCCGCCTCTTCCAAGTATTGCGTGGTGAGGAAGATGGTCACCCCCAGCTCGCCGTTGACGCGGCGGACTTCCTCCCACACGCGGGCGCGGCTGATGGGGTCTAGCCCCGTCGTCGGCTCGTCGAGAAAGAGTATCTCCGGGTTGTGGATGAGCGAGGCGGCGAGGTCCAGGCGGCGCTTCATGCCGCCGGAGTAGGTGCTGACTAGCCTATCGATGGCGTCGCCGATGTCTATGAGGCTGTCGAGCTCGTCCAGGCGGGCGTTGACGTCGCGGCGCGACAAGCCGTAGAGCCTGCCTTGCAGCCGGAGCGTCTCGCGCCCGGTCTGCTTGGGGTCGAGCGCGGCGTCCTGCAGTGCGGCGCCGATGCGGAGGCGTATGTCGTTCGGGCGCGACCGCAGGTCGTAGCCGGCTACGGTGGCGTCCCCGCCGGTGGGCATGAGCAGGGTTATCAGCATGCGGACGAGGGTAGTCTTCCCAGCGCCGTTGGGGCCGAGGAATCCGTAGATTTCGCCTTTGGGTATGTCGAGGTCTATCCCGTCCACTGCCTTGACGTCGCCGAAACTGCGGGCGATGGCGCGGGTCTGCACGGCGTATTCCATATTGGTCTTTCGCGTCCTCCGGATTTAGGCAATGGGTTGCGCGGCGATGCTATGCGAACAAGCATCCTAATGATGATAGCGGCGCTGGAGGTTGGGCGTCAAGGGGGATTGGGGCGCGGAATTGGGGGAAGGTTGGGGGGCGCGCTCATCCTAGCCTTCTCCCATCAAGGGAGAGGGGATGCGTTGGCTGGGATTTGGGATTGGTTGCTAGTGGCTATCTCGGTTGGCAAACTCTGGATTCCCGCCTTCGCGGGAATGACGGGGCGGGGGCGCGGAATTCGCGAGGATGACGTTGTTGGCAAACTCTGGATTCCCGCCTTCGCTTCCGCGAGGGCGGCGCTCTTTCGCGGGAATGGCGCGGGACGGCGCGGCGGGCGGCAGCTTGGAAAAGGAATTGCCCCTCTCCCAATGAAGGAAGAGGGGCGTTGCGTTTGTCGGCGGTTCGCCGTTCGCGCTTATCTCTCGCAGAAGGCGGTGAGCGTTCCCGGCGAGCGTCCGGCGCACCAGGTGTAGGTTATCCGCACCGAGCGGGTGCTGGACCATCCGCTGCAGCCGTCGTCGTTGCAGGCTTTGACGCGGTAATCGTATGTGCGGGGCGGCATGCCGAGTATGTCCTCGTCGACCCAGGAGCCGGTATCGCCTTCCGCGGCGACTGTGGCTACCTTCCGCCAGCGCCCGTGGTATGTGACGGAGTGGCCGCCCCTGCCCAGCGTGACTTTGGGGCGGTGCTCGACCACGTACTCGGTGGGGGCGTCTATGGCGGAGATGGGATTGCTGAACGACCACATCCAGCAAATCATGAACAGGGCGTAGCACGCCGGGTTTATGTTGTCGGTCGAGTCTTCCCACGCCAGGCGGACTTCGCCCCGGAGGGATTCGCCGTCGTCGTGCCAGACGCCCGTCAGGTTTTCGGGGGCGGTGGGCGGGAAGAGGGCGCCGGGCGTCGTCACGGTCGGGATTAGCCCCGCCTGAGAGTTGTCGGCGGCGAAGGCGGCGCCGGCGGGTATGGCGGCGAGCGCGAGCGTCAAGACGATGACGCCCATCAAGCGCAGAAGGCGGTTTTTGCGGTTTAGAATTGCGTTCATGTTCATCGCTCCTTTTTCGCTGGGGGGTTGAATTGGATTCAGGTATATCGCTTATTGCAATTAAGAATATCATCGCCGCTGGGACGCTGTCAAGGGGTTTTCGCGGCGATTTCGGGAATTGGTCGAAAATTGGCGGAGCGGCAATCGCTTCTTCGCGTCCGGTTGGTTATGGACAGCAACCCCGCGAACCCCTATCTTATGCTAAACTTCAGGGGAGCGCGAACATGAACCATCATGCGAACGACGACGAAAACCGAGAAAGCCGAACGGCGGAAAACTGGCTGTCGTCCCTAGCGCGGGTTTACGGATCCTGGCATCTGGGAATAACGGCGATTCAGATCGTCGTGTGGACAGCCTTCGTTTACTGGAACGAAAGCGGCAAGCGCGACGACTGGGCGGACGTCGTCCAGACGACTGTGGGGGAAGTCGCGGTCGCCGTCCCGGCGGCCTCCATACTTTCCATAATCATCCTGGCGGGAATCCAGAAGGGGGGCGGAATAATGGTTACCTTCATGGACAAGCGGAGAAAGCGAATAGAGACGGCGCGCGAGGAGGGGCGCGAGGAGATGCGCGCCGAGATGCGCGAAATCCACGCCGCGTGGACGGACTGGAACAGCCGCCGCATCGAAGCCGAAAGGCGCGGCGAGCGCTTCGACGAGCCGCCGCCCAGCCTCAACGGACGGTAAAGCCGAAAACAAGCGCGAATCGCGGGCGGCGAATCCCATCTCCCTTGATTGGCAGAGGGTTGCCGGGCGGACGCAATAGCCGCCAACCCGCCCGAATAGCCGCGCCTCCATTAGCGCGCCTCCGCGCCTTCGCGTCAAAAACCGTCTTGCGCCCTTCGCGCAACCAAAACTTGCCGCGCCTTCGGCTTGTATTGTAACCTAATTCGCGGGCGGCGCCTTGATTCGCATGGCGGCGCGACATTGAATCGCGGGGCGCGGGCGACGCGCTCTACCGGATAGGCGATGACCGAAACGGAATCTAAAAAGAGCGTCTTATCTCCCGATTCCCGCAACGGGAGCGGCGAGTTAAGCGGGCGCGAGAGTGAAATCGGCGGCGAGTTGAACGGGCGCGGCGAGAACGGCAACGGCGTCGACGATGAACGCCAACGCCGTTCGGGCAAGCGCGGGCTGATAGTTTCGCTGGTGCTGGTCTCGCTTTACGCCGTGGCGGAGCTGGTGGGCGGCGCGCTGTCGGGCAGCCTGGCGCTGCAGGCGGACGCGGGCCACATGCTCGTCGACATAGGCGCCATAACGCTGGCGTTGCTCGCCATGTGGTTCAGCGAGCGCGAGGCGTCGGCGGCGCGGACTTTCGGCAACTACCGCACCGAGGCGCTCGCCGCCCTGATGAGCGCCTTCGCGCTCTGGCTGGTCGCGGCGTGGATTTTCTTCGAAGGCTACCATCGGCTCTGGAACACGGTCGAGGTGAACGGCGAAATCGCCCTCTTGGTCGGCGCGATTGGGCTTGTGGTCAACATAGTGATGGCGTTCACCCTGCATCGGTCGGGGGGGCGCAGCCTGAATGTCGAAAGCTCGTTCCAGCATGTCATCGCCGACCTGCTCGGCTCGGCGGGCGCGGTGGCGTCCGCCGTCTTGGTGATAGCCTTCGATCTGACAATCATGGACCCGATAATCGCCATCGGCATCGGCGTTCTCATCTTGATAAGCTCGTGGCGGCTGGTCGCCAAAGTGTTCCACGTCCTCATGGAAGGCGCGCCCAAGCATATCGACGTCTATAAACTCTGCGCGGACCTTGAGGATATGGACGGCGTGACGCTCATCCACGACGTCCACATTTGGACGATAACGCCGGGCAACGAGGCGTTCACCGCCCACGCGCTCATAGACCCGACCTATCCCGGCGAAGACACCGACCTGCTGAAGCGGATGCAGGAAATGACGCACAACGACTACGGCATATCCCACGTGACCATCCAAGTGGAGCGGACGCTGGAGGGATGCACGGAGAACCACCACGTGGGGCATTTGTACTCGCGGACGGTCAACGGCGGGAAGTGAGAAATCCGCGAAAGTCCCCGCCGTCATTCCCGCGAAGGCGGGAATCCAGAGTCGCCCAACCAACCTAGCAATTGGAAACCAAGCCCGAATCGCGAGCGACAAATCCCCTCTCCCTTGATGGGCTTGCAGGGGTATGTTTTCCGAAATCAGGCTTGAATTGAAGCCAAGGTATCCCCTCTCCCTTGATGGGAGAGGGCGAGGGTGAGGGTGCCTGCGCCGCTAGGCGCAGTCTGCCAGCCACGAACATACCCCTGCAAGCCCTTGATGGGAGAGGGCTAGGGCGAGGGTGAGCCGCGCGCAAGCGCGGCTTCGCGGGCGCTCCCCCGTCCGTTTCTGCTAAAATCTTTCGGGCGTTTTCGCAACGCCCCCGATTTTCTTGACGCCGACAAAGCCGTTTTCAAGTGGAGGAAACCGCCGTGAATCTTCGCATACCCGGGCCGATACCCGTGCCGGAGGACATTCTGGGGGAGATGTCCAACCAGATGATCAACCACAGGGGCCCTGAGTACAAGGAACTTCTGCTCAGCGCCACGGAGCGCCTCAAGCGGGTGTTCGAGACGCGGGGGGACGTGTGGATAATCACCGGGTCGGGGACGGCGGCGATGGAGGCGGCGGTGGTCAACACCCTGTCGCCCGGCGATAAGGTCATCAACGCCACCATCGGGGTGTTCGGCAACCGCTTCACCGACATAGCGGCGGCTTACGGCGCGGAAGTGGTCACCCTGTCCTTCCCCTTCGGCGAGGCGATTGACCTGGACACCCTGCGGGACGCCCTACGCAACGACGCGGCGGACGCCAAGGCGGTGACGGTGACGCACAACGAGACGTCCACGGGCGTGGCGAACGACCTGGAGGCGGTCGCCGGCGTGGTCAAGGGCGAGTTCGGCAAGCTGCTTCTGGTGGACGGAATCAGCAGCGTGGCGTCCGTCCCCATCTCGACCGACGCTTGGGGGCTTGACGCCGTGGCGACGGCGTCGCAGAAGGGCTGGATGGTTCCGCCGGGGCTGGCGTTCCTGAGCTTCGGCGAAGGCGCGTGGGAAGCGCGGGCGGAGTCCACGATGCCCAAGTTTTATCTGGACGTCGAGCAGTACCGCAAATACTACGAGATAGGGCAGCCGCCCTACACGCCGTCGGTTTCGGTGATGTTCGCCCTGAACGCGGCGCTCGACCAGCTGCTCGACGAAGGCTTGGGCGCGGTGTACGAGCGCCACGCGGCGATAGGCAGGCTGACGCGGGACGGCGTCCGCGCGCTGGGCTTGGAGCTGTTCGCCAAAGACGAATCCATCGCCTCCGACACAGTGACGGCGGTGAAGATACCGGACGGCGCGGACGCCGGCGCGCTGGTGTCGCGCCTGCGGACGGAGCATAACGTCATAGTGTCCGGCGGCCAGGCGTCGCTGGCGGGCGAGATATTCCGCATAGGCCACATGGGGCGCGTGAGCGAGTCGGAGATAGAGGAAACGCTGTCGGCTGTCGGCGCGGTCTTGGCGGGATAGCGGACGGCGGGGGCGTTATTGTCGGAATCAGGATTCGCGGGATTAAAGGATTTTCAGGATTCCGCCGGCGCGCGTCTCGGCGGATGAGCGCGAAGATGGGCGAAACGCAATCCTATAAATCCTGATTCCGACAAAGCCGCGCCGCGCCTAGCCGCGCTTGACGAACGGCGTCTCCCTGACGCCTCTAATAGGCGCGGTGATGATGCTTCTGAACACGATCCGCATTTCCGGCGTGTCCGACAGATTCTCGATGGCGTCCATGTCGCAGTCGTCCAGCATCTTGTTGATGCGGTCGAATTCCCTCCAAGTCCGCGAGTCAATGACCTGCTCGCCGCAGAAGTGGCAGACGCTGGCGGGGACTTCCACTGAGATGACGTCGATGCCGCTTCGCAGGATTTCCTTTACCCTCTCAGCCGCCATCTCGTCGCCGCAAGTGGGGCATTTTTTAAGCGGAATCATGGCTATCTCCTTATTCTAAATTCTAACTCGCCAGTCAATCCACCGCGACGGGTCGGGGCGGCACGCCGTCACCAAAATCGCGGTTCGCCCATCTTCATCATATCCCCCCACACTATGCAGCGGGTCGCCGTTCGGACTCAACCCGAATACAAGGCATGCGGGATGCTGAGGCGCGCTTGGATAGTCTTCGATTATCTCGCCCCGAAGGGCGCTGTGGTGGATGTCTTCCTCCGCAAGCTCTCTTTCCCCCATCCTTCTTCTCGCGTGGAGCGTGAGTTCCGCCCTTCCGCCGCGTATCGCGTCGGCTATGTCGGCTATGTCCATCATTTCGCCTGTCGCCCTAGCCGCGCTTGACGAACGGCGTCTCCCGGACCCCTCCGCAAGGCGCGGTGTTGATGACTCTGAACACAATCCGCATATCCGGCGTGTCCGACAGGCTTTCGATGGCGTCCATGTCGCGGTCTTTCAGCATTTTGCGGATGCGGGAGAACTCCCTGCCGGTTTCCATGTCGTAAATCTGGTCGCCGCAGAAGTGGCAGACGCCGGCGACGACCTCCACCGAAATGGCGTCGAAGCCGCATCGCAGAACCCGCTTCGTCTTCTCAGCCGCCATCGCGCCGCCGCAGGTGGGGCAGTGTTCGCCCGGTTGAATCCTCATGTCGGTCTCCTAGATTCTAACTCGCCAGTCGATCCACAGCTCAGGGTCGGGACGGTACGCCGTCACCAGAATCGCGGCGCGCTTATCTTCATCATATCCCCACACACTATGCATCGGCTCGCCGTTCGGAGTCAATCCGAAGACAAGGCATGCGGGATGCGGAGACATGCTCGGATAGTCTTCGATTATCTCGCCATGAATGGCGCTGCGGTAAACCTCTCGCTCCGAAAGTCCCCTCTCCTCAAATCTTTCATCGGCGTGGAACGAGGAGCGCGCCCTTCCGCCGCGTATCGCGTCGGCTATGTCTGTTATGTCCATCGGTTCGCCCTCAGCGCCCCTAGCCGCGCTTGACGAACGGCGTCTCTCTGACGCCTCCGCAAGGCGCGGTGTTGATGACCCTGAACACAATCCGCATCTCCGGCGTGTTCGACAGGCTTTCGATGGCGTCCATGTCGCGGTCTTTCAGCATCTTGCGGATGCGGGAGAACTCCCTGCCGGTCTCCATATCGTAAATCTGCTCGCCGCAGAAGTGGCAGACGCCGGCGACTACTTCCACCGAGATGGCGTCCATGCCGCATCGCAGAACCCGCTTCGTCTTCTCAGCCGCCATCTTGTCGCCGCAAGTGGGGCATCGCCGACCTGGTTGAATCCTCATGGCTGTCTCCCAATTATAACTCGCCATTATCGCTCTCGCGGGCAATGGCAATGATAACGCAACGGCGCAAAGGGCGCGATGGGGATTTCTCTCGGTTCGCGCCCCGCGAAACGGCGTCCGCCGCGCCGCCAGCCGCGCCCGCCCCTAAGTCGCCGGCAGGGGCGCGTCGTCGCCCGTTCGGCGCTGCCAGATGCGGATTCGCGCCGCCATGTCGCGGATTCGGTCGCGCTGGGACGGGTCGCCGTATAGGTTGCGCGTTTCGTAGGGGTCGGCGTTCAGGTCGTACAGCTCGCACTGGTCGCCGGCGCAGAGGTTGAGCTTCCAGCGGTCGGGCGTCACCACCGAGCGCCAGGGGAGCGCCAGCATGCGGTTTATCTCCGCGGAGCCTAGGAATCGGTCGGGGATTTCGTCGCTCGTTCCGTTCCACTGGATGAAGACGTCGTTTTCGCTCAGGTCGGCGCTTCCTTCCAAAACGGGCTTGAGGCTGCTGCCCTGCAAGCCGGCGGGGACGGGCTGCCCGATGAGGTCTAGCAACGTCGGAACCATGTCTATATGCCCGACGCTGCCGGGGATTCGCGTTGATTCGCGCGCCAGCCAGGGGACGCGCATCAGCAGGGGGACTCTGGCGGATTCTTCGTAGAACGACCGCTTTTCCAACATGCCGTGGTCGCCCATCATATCGCCGTGTTCGCTGGTGAAGACCACTATTGTGTTGTCGGCGATTCCGGCGCGGTCGAGCGCGGCGGTTATCTTGCCGACCATGCGGTCGACCAGCGTCACGTTCGCCAAGTAGTGGGCGCGGAGCGTTCGCCAGCCGATTTCGGTGGAGACGTCCTCGCGCGGCGCGGCGTAGCGCGTCATGTAGTCGTCTTGGGACTGGTCGGCGCCGTCCAGCATGAACTTGAGGAAGTAGTCCGCCCGAACGCGGTTGACCAGCGACGCCGTCTCCGGCTTCCGCAGGAAGGCGGGGCCGACGGGCAATGTCGCCGGGTCGTACATGTCCATGAACGGCCCGTGATAGGGCGAATGAGGCTCGAATGTGCTGACGTAGAGCGCGAACGGACTGCCGGCGTTCGCCTCGATGAACTCGGCGGCGCGGTCGGCGAGGAAGGACGCCATCTGACACTCTTCCGGCATGTCGTAGTGGGCGTCCGAGCTGAAGACGCCGACGCCGCCGCGCGTTTCGTCGGGGGCGTAGCCATGCTCGACCAGATGCTTGGTGTAGTCGGAGACGAGCCGGCGCTGCTCCGGCTTCGTGTAGCGCTGGGTGTCTTCCGATGACACCCAGACGTCGAACCCATGCTGGGCGACGAGGTCGTTTCCCAGATGCCACTTGCCCATGTAGCCCTTGACGTACTCATCCGGCAGCATCTCGGCGATGACGGGGACGCCTTCGGGCAGGAGCATCTTGTTGACGACCGGGCCGGCGGCGTGCGGATAAAGCCCGGTCATGATGGCGGCGCGGGCGGGCGCGCAGACGGGCTGGGCGACGTAGGCGTTCTCGAACGCGAAGCCGCCGTCCGCGAGCGCGTTCAGATTGGGGACGTTCATCCAGTCCGCGCCGTAGCAGGCGAGGGTGTCCTGCCGCTGCTGGTCGCTCATTATGAACACAATGTTGGGGGAATCAGGCATTGTCGGTCTCCTGTCGGCGTTTGGCGCGCGATTGGCGTCAGTCGAGCTGTCCTTTCAGGAAAATCTCAAGGGTGGCTTCGTTCGCCACGCCGAGCCTGCGTTGAATGACGCCGTCCTTGTCTATGAGGAATGTCGTCGGCAACCCCAGCACTTCGTAATCGCGGGCTATTTGGTTCGTAGTGTCCAGGGCGAGGTCGTAAGTGACGCCCGCCGCGTCCGCGAAGCGCTGGGCGTCCTCTATGGTGTCGGACATCGCCACGCCGAGAAAGACCACGCCGCGCTCTTTGTACTCTTGGGAAATCGTCTCGAAGAACGGCATTTCCCAGCGGCAGGGCGGACACCAAGACGCCCAGAAGTTCAGCACGACGACCTGCCCGCGAAGGTCGGACAGGGTCAGCGATTCGCCGTTGAACGTCTCCACCGTGAAATCCGGCGCCGCTTCGGGCGCGTTGTCGGACGCCCGGCGAATCACCCTGGGGGTAGGCGCGGGCGTGGCGGTGGCGGTGGGAAGGGGCGTCGGCCTGGGCGAGGCGGCGGGGGCGGGCGTCGGCGCGGACGCGAGGGCGGCGGCGGGCGGCGGCGCTCCGTCCCCCGGCGGGCCGCAACCGACCGTGAACGCAACCAACGCGGCGAGCGCGATAAGCAACGATATTCCGCTGTGCGCGATGACTTTCATAGCCGCCCGCAAAGCCGCGCTTGCGCGCGGCTCACCCTCGCCCTCGCCCATTCAATGGAGAGGGGATTTTTGACTTCAATTCAGGCTTGATTTCAGTTGCGCGACCGTTGCCAATTTCTAGCCGCCTACCCAACCTCCGGCACCGCCCTGCCCGCAAGCTCGCCGGTGCAGCGCTCGTTGTCCACCGCCACTTTGCCGTTGACCAAGACGAACGGGATGCCCACAGGGAACTGAACCGGGTCGTCGTATGTGGCGACGTCGGTCACGCGGGCGGCGTCGAATACCACTATGTCGGCGTAGCGTCCGCGTTCGATTAGCCCTCTGTCGGTCAAGCCGAAGCGGCGGGCGGCGTTGTCGGTCATGCGCTGGATGGTCTGCTCCAGGGTGATTGTCGGATGCTTGCGGCGCAGGCGTCCGAGGAATCGCGGGAAGCAACCGTAGGCGCGCGGATGCGGCATGGAGCCGATGGGGATGGCGTCGCTGCCCACCATGAAATCAGGGCGCGCCAGGAACTCCATCGCGTCGCGGCTTATCTGCTCCCAGACGCGGACGCTGTCCGGCGGCGCGCCGCGATAGCATATCTGGCCGTCTTCCTCGAAGAGCAGGTCTATCAGCGTCTCGGCGGGGTCGGCGTCCCCGCGCATCCGCGCCACGTCCGGCAGGCTCATGCCCTCGAGGTCTTTGTTCGCCTTCATGTAGGTGAGGACGGCGTCGTCCAGCGTTCGGCGCGGGTTGGCGTTGAGGGCGCGAACCAGCCGTTGGCGAGAGCGCCGGTCGCTTAGGCGCCGCATTATGTTGTCCGGGCCGCCTTCGTGGTCGGGGCTCGGCAGGAAGCTGAGCGGGAAGGAGCTGCCGGTGGGATAGGGATAGAGCTCCAGCGTGCAATCAACCCCCTGCGCTTTGGCTTCGTCTATGAGCGCCATGCGCTCGGCGACTTGCCCGGCGTTGGAGGCGTCCGTCCGATAGTGCGAGAAGTGGACTTTGACGCCGGCGCGCCGCCCGACCTCCAGCGCCTCCGGGACGCCGCCGCCGCCGTATCCGCGCTCTTCGTTGACGTCGCGCAGATGGGTGGTGTAAACGCCGCCGTACTCGGCGACAACCTCGCAGATGGCGACCAACTCGTCGGTGTCGCTCCAAGCGTTGGGATGGTAGGACATGCCGGTGGCGAAGCCGACCGCGCCCTGCTCCATGCCCTCTCGGACGAGGCCGAGCGCCTTGTCGAGCGCCGCGCCGCGCAGGGGGACGTCGCGGAATCCGACCGTCTCGAGGCGAATGGCGCCGTGCGCTATGTTGTAGGCGGTGTTGATTCCGACTTTGCCGTCGTAGTGCGACCGGAACGCCGCCACGCTGGACATGTCGAGGTCTTCCGGCGGCTCGCCGAGTATGCCGGAGAGATAGCGCCGATAGACGCGGTAATTCTCGGCGGACATCGGCGCGTAGCTAAGCCCGTCCTGCCCCAGAATCTCGGTGGTGATGCCCTGCCGCAGCCCGTTGGCGTGCTGGGGGTCGAGCAGCAGAACGCCGTCCGAGTGGGCGTGGGTGTCGATGAAGCCGGGGCAGACGGTCAGCCCGCCGGCGTCAATCGTCCGCCGGGCGTCGGCGTCGGCGAGGTCGCCGACCGCCTCGATTCGGTCGCCGACGACGCCGACGTCCGCCCTGAAGGACGGCTCGCCGCTGCCGTCCGCCACCATTCCGCCGGCAATAATCGCATCGAACATTTGTGAAACCCCTCTCCGATTTCAGGAAAACCAAACCCGCGGACCGCCCGCGCGGGGGACAGTATAGCGCTTTTGGGGAAGGGGGCGGGAAAATTCGCCGCGCCGATTCGCCCGCGCTTTCGGAGATAGCCGCTACACATCGATGCACATCGTCGACGCGGAGGATTCGCGCGCGCTTGCGGAGATAGCCCCAGCCCGCGCGGACGAGGCGGGCGCCGCGAACCGCCGCCCGGCGGAGCCGCCATATTTGAAGACGCCGAAGGGCGCCTCACGGGAAGAAACGGTAGATGTTGCTTCGGGACAGGACCCTAAGCAGCGAGACCCTGTTTCCACGCGCCGAGACGCCTATGCGGTACTCTCCTACCCGTATTCGGTAGTGGCCGATTGCGGACACTCTTCTGACCCCTCTGACTTCTCTAAGCGTCGCCGCGGACTCGATTTCGGCTATTTTCAGGCGAACCCGCCGAAGAACGCTGGCGTCGCGAACCCGTCTCAGGTCGCGAGAGAAGCTCGGCTGGAGCTCAATCTCCATCCGAAGCCCGCAGTACCGCCATGACCTCTTCTTCGCTGACGAACCCGTTGGCGTTCTCGCGCTCCGCCTCCAGCATGGCGCGGAGAAGCGCCGCGTCCTCTTCCTCGTCCGTCGCGTGGATGCGGTCCATGCGGCGCTCTATCGCGGTGTCTTCCTCTTCGGTCAGCCCGTAGAGCGCGTATATCAGGCTGTCCAGGTCGTAGCCGAGGTAGCGGGCGCCGTCCTCGTCGTTTTCGGATTCGGCTTGGGCTATCTCGTCCACGATTCGGATGACCGGCTCGCGCTCGGCGTCCGGCAGGTTGAGGACGGGCATCCGCTCCAGCTCCGACGCGCCGCCGCCGATGCCGGGGGACGCGCCGGATTTCTCGACGAACCAAGCCGCCAGCGTGGAGTCGAGAATCGCCCGCGCGTACTTGGCGGCGCGCTCGGACGTCAAATCACGCTCCGACATGGGGTTTTGGACGCCGACTATCTTATCCGCCGCCCGCCGCTCCGCGTCGGTCATGGGCTTGTCGGATTTCGCCCGCTCTGTTCGCATCGCCATTTCGCGCCGCCTTTCTTTGTGGTTGATTGGGGTTCGTTGCCGTCTTTATTGTATCACCGAAAACCCGTGCGAACAGTGTAGCGCTTTGGCGGATGGCGCGGGCGCTACTCCGGCGGGTTCGCGCCGAAAGTTTTGGCTATCTCCTTCAGTTGGGACGCGACGTCGTCCAAGACTTCGGGGTACTCCACGCCCGTCTTGAGGCGGATTGGGAGCCACCAGTTGGGGTCATTGTAGTCGCCGAGCCACAGCGGAGTGTCGCCGCTCCTAGCCCACATGTCTAGGTTGATTCCGAGCCAGAGGTCTCGCCGCGCTCCGACGAACAGGAAGTATCTGCCGTATCCGTGCCGTTGCGGAGTGACGCGGCGTCCGCGGGTGGAAATCCATTTCTGGGAAATCCCTCTAGTCACCGCGTCGTCCACAAGCCTGGCGTACCACACGGCGCGGCGCGCGAATTCGGGGCTGAGCTCGTCGCCGCGAATCGGCAAAAACGCCTCTTCGTCATATTGGCGGGCGAGGCCTAGCAGTTGGCGAATGTCGGAGACGGCACCTTCGTCGCCCGCGTCGGCGGCGCGGTCGGACATGCGGCGGAGCAGACTGTCCCAGCTCGCCAAAATCAGGCGCTTGGGCGAATCGCCGACCGCCGCGCTCCGCCGCCCGTCCGATGAGGCGTCGGGCTGAATCGCCATATCCTGGCAGTCGACCTCGATTTGCCGGACGATTTCCGCCCACAGCGTTTCAAGCCGAACGCCGGGGGCGATGAACAACAGCGCCGCCGGTTCGCAACCGTCGAGCTGGCTTAGATAGCCGCACACTTGCCCGTCCAAGAGCGACGCCCAGAATTTGGATTCGACCAGAAGGCGCTTGCCGCCGTTCTCGTCGTAACCCGTCATATCCGGGCGCGAACCGTCTTCGTAAGTCACTTGGGTATCCACCCGAACAATCGGCGGCATGTCGAAGCCGCCCTCGCCGAGCAGGTCGTTCAGCGCGGCGCGCGAGGCGGCGGACTTGTTCAGCGCGAATCCGAGCGCGTCCGTAGCCGCGTTCTCAACCTGATTGGTGAGTTTCGGGGCGAGATAGGCGACTAGGGTGGAATCGTCCGGCATGGGATGCGTCCTATTTTGCTAGGAATGTGAAATTGCGCGAACCGCCGCGCGGGGATAGTATAGCGCTTTTGGCGGAGCGGGCGGGGGGATGCGTTCCGCCCGCTGTCACTCACCTCCGCGCTATCCCGCGCTCTCAGCCCGCCGCCGGCGGTTCTCCACCAGTTCGCGGACCGCCTCGCGCTCGCCCCGCCCCTGCGCCTTTGCGTCAAAAAACCCCTAGCGCCCCCGCGCAGGCAACCGATACAATGTTCCCATCATGCCACGACACACTGAACCCAGCGCCAACGACATGCTCGGCGCGGCTTTGCGCGAGATGCTGCCGTCTTACGACGTCCGCTCCGAGAACACGCGGCAGATTGCCGGGCGCCCCAATTTGCGCCCGGACATTCTCATCGTCGCGCGCGGGCGGTCGCCCGTCGTCGTGGAAGCCGAGTTCATGCCGGCGCGGACAGCGGAAGACGAGGCGCGCGAGCGGCTGGGGCTGGAAGTGGTCGGCGTCGGCGGACGCGCCATCGACGCCGCCATCGCCCTGCGCTATCCAGACGCCGTCGCGGACGCGGACGACCTCGCCGCCGCCGTGCGGAGCGCCGCGCTGTCTTACGCCGTGCTGTACGACGACGGCTCCCGATTCCCCCAATCCGGCTGGCTTGAGGGCGGCGTGGGCGATCTGTCCGACCTCATCCGATTGGTGTCCGTGCCGCAGAAGGCGGTGGAAGCCGCGGCGGACGCCCTAGAACGCGGCATCGAGCGCGCGTCGGACATCCTGAGCGAACTCGCCGTATTGCGCCCGTTCGCAATCGACAGAATCGTCGGCTTGCTCGGCATGGAGCGCGACGTCCAGACCTACCGCATGGCGGGCGCGATTGTCGCCAACGCGATGATATTCCACGAGCGGCTAGCCGGCGGGCTTCCGGACATCCCGCCGCTGTCCGAGATCTGCGGGGAAGACTCGCCCAACCCGAAAGGCGACGCGCTGTCCGCGTGGAACGCCATCCTGGGAATCAACTACTGGTCCATATTCGCCGTCGCGCGCGACATTCTCCACCGCCTGCCCGCCGGCGCGGCGTCCCGTCTGCTCGTCAACCTGCGCGGGACGGTGGAGTTGGTTGAAGCGTCCGGCGCGAATCAGGCGCAGGATTTGATAGGGCGCATCTTTCAGCGTCTCATCGTCGACCGCAAGTTCCTCGCCACTTTCTACACATTGCCGGCGTCGGCGTCGCTTGCTAGCGCGGATGGCGGTGGCACGGATGAACGTGGACTGGTCGGACGCCGGCGCCGTATCCGCCCTGCGGGTGGGGGATTTCGCCTGCGGGACGGGGGCGCTGCTGTCGTCCGTCTATGAGCGAATCTCCGCCCTGCACGAGCGCGGCAGGCGGCGACCCGGCGAAGCCTCCACCCCGCCATGATGCAGGACGTCTTGTACGGATGCGACGTGATGCCGTCCGCCATACACATCACCGGCTCCGCTCTTGTCCGGCGCCCAGCCGACGGTCGGATTCGATAAGTCGCACCTATACATACTAGAGTACGGACGGCAAAATGACGGCGGCGTCCGCATAGGGTCGATGGAGTTGTTGCAGTCGTCGTCAACGATGACTCTGTTCAACACGAGCGACCCCGCGTTGCGGACGGGCAGCGCCGGGCAAGAAACCGCCGCGCAGGTGATAGCCGACGTGCCGGACGACGGGTTTGACCTTGTGATTATGAACCCGCCGTTTAAGAGCAACACCAAGCATTACGAAGCCGAAAGCGGGGTGGTCAACGCCGCCTTCGCCGCGTTTCAGGCGTCTCGGCGCGACCAGAACGACATGTCGAAGCCGCATGACGCGGATGACGCGCGGAACATGCTATCACTTTCACGCGGGCATGGCGTCCGCGTTCGCCGAGCTCGCCCACCGCAAGGCGCGGCCCGGCGGCATAGTCGCCTTCGTGTTGCCGCTCACGGCCATAAACGGCTCGTCTTGGGCGAAATTCAGGGGGCTGATAGCCCAAAATTACACAGACGTCGATGTGGTCAGCATCGCCGCCAACGGCGCGGATACGGCGTTTTCGTCCGACACGGGGATGGCGGAGTGCTTGATAGTCGGGCGCAAACTGGCGAACGGCGAGGCGCCGGGCGGGCGCGCGCGTTTCGCGTCCTTGCGCCGCCGTCCCGCCGGATTCGTCGAGGCGTCCCAAATCGCCGCCATAATATCGCAAGCCGAAGAAGTCCGGCGATTGGAAGACGGACCGTACGGCGGCGCGCCGATTAGATGCGGCGACGGGCTGGAAGGCGAAATCCTGGACGCCCCGATCTTGGCGCATGAAAGCGGATGGGGAGCCGTCCGAATCGCGGATTGCGCCGTCGCCCAAACCGCCCACGCCCTTGCCGAAGGCAAGTTGTGGCTGCCCGGAGAGCGAACCGCCATAGAGTTGCCGATAGCCCAACTGCAGGACGTCGGCAAACGCGGCTTGGATTCCCAATTTTTCATCAGCGACGCCCACAAGGGGCCGTTCGAGAAAGAGGCGGCAAGCCCGACGGCGACGTATCCGTCGCTCTGGAATCACAACGCCAAAAACGAAACGCGCATCGTCTGCGAACCGGATTCCCAAATGCGCGTCAAAATAGACATGGAAGACAGAGCCGCCGAGATTTGGGCGACCGCCAGCCGCTCGCATCTCAACAGGGATTTCAGATTCAATTCCCAACCGTTGGCAAGCGCCTTCACGGAACAGAAATCAGCCGGCGGAAGGGCGTGGCCCAACGTGATTTTCGACGACCCGCGATTCGACTGCGCCTTCGCAATCTGGATGAATTCCACGCTTGGACTTCTCGCGTACTGGTGGCACTCCAGCCGACAGCAAGACGGCAGGGGCTTAACGACAATCCGCGCCGCCGAAAGCCTCCCCATCCTAGACCTCCGCGCCCTGACGGACGCTCAGCTGTCGGAAGCGGAGCGCGTATTCGAGGGCTTCCGCGACGTCGAGCTGATGCCCGCCTACCAAGCGGACGTCGACCCGAACCGCGCCCTGCTGGACCGCGCTCTGCTGATGGACGTTCTGGGGCTGGACGCGGGGACATATGACGCCGTCCGCCGCCTAGCCGCCAAGTGGTGCGCGGAGCCGTCGGTGCATGGGGGGAAGGGGCGGTAGGCGCGGCGTCTCGGATTTGGCGCAATGGCGCGAAGGCGCAAGGGCGCGATGATATTTTGTCAGCGGTTGGCGGCTAACCCGCGCCAGCATAAAAGCCATTTGCGCCTTTGCGCCATCGCCTTTGCCGCCTACTCCACCGCCGACAGCGCGTAAATGAAGCCGTCGTCCGAGCCGACATAGACCGCGCCATCCGAAACCGCCGGGGACGAAAACACGCCGCCGCCCGTTTCATGCCGCCACAGCGGGGCGCCCGTCTCGGCGTCTAGGGCGTAAACGCCGTTGTCGTGGGATCCGACGTAAACGGCGCCGCCCGAAACCGCCGGGGACGAGCGGACGCCCTGCGCCGTCTTGTATTTCCACGCGAGCGCGCCGGTCGCCGCGTCTAGGGCGTAAACGCGGAAATCCACCGACCCGAAGTAGAGCATGCCGCCCGAAACGGCGGGGGACGACACGGCGCTGCCGCCAGATTCGTACTGCCAGACGACCGCGCCGGTGGCGGCGTCCAGGGCGTACACGGCGTTGTTCAGCGACCCGGCATAGACCAAGCCGCCCGAAACGGCGGGGGAGGCGAACACGTCGTCGCCCGTCTCGAAGCGCCAGATGAGTTCGCCGTCCGCCGCGCTCAGGGCGTACACCGCGCCGTCGTTGGAGCCGACATAGACAGCGCCATCCGATACCGCCGGGGACGAGAACACGTTGCCGCCCGTTCGGTATCGCCAGATGAGTTCGCCGGAGTCCGCGCTCAGGGCGTACACATGGTCATCGTGGGAGCCGATGTAAACGGCGCCGTCCGCGACCGCCGGCGACGAGCGGACGCCGTCCTCCGTTTCATACTCCCAAACCAATGTCCCAGTCTTGGCGTCAAGGGCGTAAACGCTCGCGTCCGCCGAACCGAAATAGACCAGTCCATCGGACGCGGCGGGCGACGACAGGATGGCGTCCCCCGTTTCGTAAGACCACAGCGATTCGCCCGTTTCTGCATCCAGGGCGTGCATGACGCCGTCGAGCGACCCGGCATAGACAGCGCCATCCGATACAGCCGGCGATGAGAACACGCCGCCGCCCGCCTCATATTTCCAAACGACCGACCCCGCCGCGACGGGCGCGGGCGTCGGCTGAACGGACGTCGGGAAGGGCGCGGCGGGCGCAATCGCCGTCGGGGATGGCGCGGGAACGGATGTCGCCGCCGGCAATGCTGGGGCGGCGGGCAACGGCGTCGATGGCGGAACCCGCGTGGCGGTCGGCGCGAAGATTGGGGGCGTCGGAGCGGGCATTGATGCGGCGGACGTCGCCGGCGCCGCTGGCTGAGCGGGCGAGTTTGGATTTCCGCAAGCGGCGAGCGCCAGCGCAAGACATATCGCCAACGCAACCCCAAGCAATCTAACCGAAAGAACCATCTATCGCCAATCTCCGCTCGCAACCGCGCCGCGCCGTTCGCGGCGTCCATGCGCCCCATTTTACAAGTTTGGATTGTCGGATTCCAGCGCGTCCGCCGCCGCGCCGTTCGTTAGAATGATTCGGGCGGCGGCTCGCGGGTCGAGTTCGCCGCGCGACACTTGCGCCAGCGGCTCGGCGGCTCGCGGGTCGGACCGCATCGCCGTCCGCAGGGCGGCGGAGAGCGCCGCGGACACCAGGCGCGCCGCCTCGCGCCTGTCGCGCGCCGCCCGTCGTTGGGCTAGGCGACCGGATTCGGCGGCGTCCGCGAGCGCGTTTTTGATGTGAGCGTAGAGCGCGTCGACTCCCGCGCCGCCGCGCGCCTGCGTGAGAAGGACGGCGGGGCGCATCTCCGGCGGGCGCGGGTCGAGCGCGATAGCCCCGCGTAGCGCCGCCGCCATGAGCTCCGCGCCGCCCCTGTCGGCTTTGTTGATTGCGAAGGCGTCGGCGGTCTCCAGTAGCCCCGCCTTCATCGCCTGCACGGCGTCGCCCGCCTCCGGAACCAAGACGGCGAGCGCGAAATCCGCGGCGTCCATGACGTCCACTTCCGTCTGCCCCACGCCGACGGTTTCGACTAGGACGACGTCCTTGCCGACGGCGTCCAGCAGCCGAACGGCGGCGGATGCGACATTCGACAGTCCGCCGACCGCGCCGCGAGTGGCGAGGCTGCGGATGAACACGCCGGGGTCGAGCTGATGGCGCTGCATCCGTATGCGGTCGCCGAGAACCGCCCCGCCGCTGACCGGGCTAGTGGGGTCGACGGCGACCACTCCGACCGTATCGCCCTCATCGCGCGCGATGGCGGTCAGGCAGTCCGCCAGCGCGCTCTTGCCCGCCCCCGGCGGGCCGGTGATTCCGACGACGGACGCCCGCCCGGACAAGGGGCGCGCGAGACGCATCACCTCGCCCAAGTCCGCCTCGCTGCGCTCCATGCGCGTGAAAAGCCGCGCGAGCGAGCGCCGGTCGCCGGCGACCGCACGGCTGAAGATGGGGGGGATGGGGCTGGGCATTGCGGGGAATTTCCGCCTGTCAGTTTGGGGTTTTCTAGGTTGCATTGACATAAAAGACGCGGACGGCTCCGCGCCGAAATCCCGATTTATGCCCCCGCCATTCCCGCGAAAGAGCGTCGCCCTCGCGGAAGCGGGGACACGATAGCCGCAAGGAATCGGGCTTGAGCTGAAGCCGCGCATCCCATCTCGCTTGATGGGCTGGCAGGGGCATGTTTTCCCTGAAGCGGGGTTGCGCTTGGGGTTTGGGCGGGCAATGCCGCGCGGCTACAAGACTTCCTCCGCGATGTACTCCATTTCGCTCGCCATCGCCTCTTCAGTGTCGCGGAAGCCGGGGCGGACTATGACGCGGTCGGCGCCGGCGTTTAGGAAGTCTTGGACTAGCTGGCGCTCCGGCTGCTGTCCATAGACGGATATGCCGATGGACGACGGGTCGCGTCCGCGCTCGTCGGCTAGGGCGTCCAGCTGGCGGCGGCTGTTTTCGATGATGTAGGGCGTGACGCGGTTCGGCAGCCAGCCGTCGCCGACTTCCGCGACGCGGCGCAGAACGCGCTTCGCCATGCCGCCTATGAGTATCGGCGGATGCGGCTTCTGCAACGGCTTGGGATACATTTGGACGGGCGGGAAGTCGTAGTATTCGCCGTGGAACTCAGCCTCGGCCTTCGTCCAAAGCTCCTTGAGGGCGAGCAGGGATTCTTTGGTCTGCGTCCAGCGGTGGTCGAAGTCGCCGCCCATGATGGTCGTTTCCTCGCGGTGCCAGCCGGTGCCGACGCCGAGAATGAACCGTCCGCCGCTGAACAGGTCGAGGGTGGAGACCGCCTTCGCCAAGACCAGCGGGTTGCGCTCCGGGATGAGCGTGATGCCGGTGCCGAGCTTTATCGTCTCGGTCGCCCCGGACGCCTGCGCGAGGGCGATGTAGGGGTCGGCGAAGTGGGCGTAAGTCCAGGGTATCGTCCCGTCCGGCGAGCCGGGGAAGGTGCTTTCGGAGTGGACGGGCATGATGGGATGCTCGGCGTACCAGATGGACTCGAAGCCGAGCGATTCGGCTTTGGACGCCATGAAGGCGGCGTTGATGCGGTAGGCGGGAAGAGGTGTGGATATGCCGATTGCCATGTTGTTTCTCCTGCGTTGTTTCGCGGTTATCGATTGCCCGCCGGCGTCGGCTGGGACAGGATTCGGCGGTAGATTTCGATATGTTCGTGCAACCAGTCGACGGCGGCGTCCCAGTTGTTGGGGTTGTCGACGTCGATCCAGAGGGTTATCAGCGCGCTGCTGCTCATGCTGCTTGGGATGTACCCAAGCGCCTTCGCCAGCGCGGGGATATATGGTTTCACGCGCGCCTGCCCGCCGTCGAGCAACGACCTGTTTTCCGGCGTGATTATTCCAAGCCCCACTTGCGGATTCTTCACCCGACCGCGCCCGGCGACATACAGTTTGATTGTGAACTCCGCTCCGTCGTCAACGCGCAGATGCGGGTTGTAGCCCCTGAACCCAGGGCGGACGCCGTCGTCCGGGTGGCGCTCGGCGTAATGCGTCCAGAAATCGCTGTTGAAATCGTATGTGGTCTGCCAGTGAGGGGGCGTCGCCATGTTGGTTTTCCTGCGCTGTTGGAATTTAGTTGGGCGGTTGCGAGAGGACTCGGCGGTAGATTTCGAAGACTTCGTGTAGCCAGTCGGCGGCTTGCGCCCAGTTGTCGGGGTTGGATATGTCGATATCCAACTGCACATGGGCGATTACGCTCATCTGGTTTGGATTCATGCCCAACTCTTTCTCAAGCGCCGGCAGGTAGGGGCTGAGAGCCGCCAAGATTGACTGCGATCTTCTGCCTCTAGGATCCGTAACCCACATTCCGACCTGATTGCGCCCGGCGTGAAACCATCTGATGGAGAACTCCGTTCCCTGAACGGGGAATGTCGGGTTGTATCCCGCGAACCCGCGACGCAGTCCGTCCTCCGGGTGTCGGTCGGCGTGATGCGTCCAGAAATCTCGGTTGAAGCTGCCGCGCGAGCTAAGGCTTTCCCTGTCCGGCTGGGCGACGGCGCGGACTTCCTCATCCCAATCGCTCTGCCGCTCCCTGACATTGAACAGCGGAACCGGCGGGGAGCCGCTGATTCTCACCACCGAGACTTGGACGGCGAAGAACGAAAAATCGGCGGGGGTGTTTTCGTTCAGCCAGTGGACGGCGGATAGATGGGCTTCCTCGAAATCGCTCGCCACCCAAACCACAGTTTTCGCCTGAAGGCCGGCGAGATAGGTGAGTATCTGCCCCAAGTGGGTGTGGTCGGAGCGCTCCAGCTGGTTTTCGATGAGCGCGGCGTTGCCGTCCGGGTCGCGCGCCAGGATGTCGGCGGAGAATCGCCCGACGGACGCTTCCGTCTCAAGCGCCTCGAGGGGAATTCCAATGGCGTCCGAGATGTAGCTCAGGTTGTCGGCGAGCCAGGGGGTGAAGTCCTCCGCCTCATACTGCCAGATGTCGCGGAGGTGGACGTATTCCACTTTGCCGAATTCGATTGTCATGGGGATGCTCTCCCGGTTGTTTGATTAGATTCTACACCAAACGGGGATGGTTTTAGAATCTAGCCGGGCGGCTGGGACAGGATTCGCTGGTAGATTTCGAACTTTTCATGCAGCCAGTCGGAGGCTATGTGCCAGTTGTCGGGGTTGGATATGTCGATGTCCAGCCGTATGTGGGCGCTTTCCGCGTCCCGCGATTTGTTCGGATCCATGCCCGCCGCTTGCGCGAGGGCGGGCAGGTAGGGCTTGAGCTCTCCCAAAGTCGTCCATCTGCCATCGGACCCCCTAACCCACATTCCCACCTCATTGCGCCCGGCGTGAAACCATCTGATGGAGAACTGCGTTCCCTGAACCGGGAATGTCGGGTTGTATCCCGCGAACCCGCGCCGCAGTCCGTCCTCCGGGTGGCGGTCGGCGTGATGCGTCCAGAAATCGCGGCTGAAGCTTCCTCGCGGGCTAAGGCTTTCCCTGTCCGGCTGGGCGGCGGCGCGGATTTCCCTGTCCCAATCGCTCTGCCGCTCCACAACGTTGAATAGCGGAGCCGGCGGGGATCCGCTGATTCGCGCCGCCGAGACTTGGACGGCGAAGAACGAGAAATCCGCGGGGGTGTTTTCGTTCAGCCAGTGAATTGCGGATAGGTGCGCCTCTTCGAAATCGCTCGCCACCCAAACGACGGTCTTCGCCTGAAGTCCGGCGAGATAGGTGAGTATCTGCCCCAAGTGTGTGTGGTCGGAGCGCTCCAGCTGGTTCTCGATGAGCGCGGCGTTGCCGTCCGGGTCGCGCGCCAGGATGTCGGCGGAGAAGCGCCCGACGGACGCTTCCGTCTCAAGCGCCTCAAGGGGGATTCCGATGGCGTCCGAGATATAATGCAGGTTGCCGGCGAGCCACGGGGTGAAGTCTTCCGCCTCATACTGCCAGATGTCGCGGAGGTGGACGAATTCCACTTTACCGAATTCGATTGTCATGGGGGTTGTTCTCGCAATGTTTGGACGCGGGCGCGGCGCGGTTGATTGCCCGCCGCGCCCGCGTTTTGGTGTGACGCTACCCGTTCACCTTCACCAGCTTCTGCATGGAGCGCAGCTCGCGGGGCGGGTTCATTTTGCTGCCGTAGTCGCTCCACGACACTTCGGCGACGTAGATGTCGCCGCGCGAGTCCACCGCTATGCCGTGCGGGGAGTAGAACCTGCCGCTCTGGTCGCCGTAGCTCTCGCGCCCGACGCGCGCCAAGACCTCGCCGCCGGTGTCCATTATCGTGACGCGGGGGCCTAGGTCGGTTCCGATGTCGTTCGTGGCTATGCCGCCGAAGTATTCGCCAATGTACACAAAGTCGCGCCCGCCGCGCCCGTCAATGTAGATCGCCGCCGCGCGGGACAGGTTGACCCACTGCGTCTCGTACTTCCCTTCGGGGCTGAAAATCTGGATGCGGTGGTTTTCGCGGTCGGCGACGTAAACCCATCCCTCGCGGTCTGTGGCGATGTTGTGGACTATGTTGAACTCGCTCTCGCCGGTGCCGGACTGCCCCCACGAGAAGAGGTAGCCGCCGTCCGGGTCGTATTTGTGGACGCGGGCGTTGGAGTAGCCGTCGGCGACGTAGAACTCGCCGGTGCGCTTGTCGATGGCGACGTGGGCGGGGCGGCTGAACGGCTCGCCGCTCATGCGGGGCGACGGGCGGTTGGGGACGCCGAGCGTGAACAGGATTTCGCCGTCCGCCGTGAGTTTGCGTATCGTGCTGTCGCCGTTGTCGACGCAGAAGAGCGAGTCGTCCGGCGCGACGGTGACGCCGTGCGGGTTGGCGAACATTCCCTCGCCCCAAGTGTCGACAATGTCGCCGTCGGGGTTGAACACTATCATCGGGCAGGTGCCGCGGTTGAAGACGTACACCAAGTCTTTGGAGTTGACGTCGACGGCGGTGCCTTCCTTGTAAACCCATCCTTCCGGCAGGTTGCCCCAGTTGGCGCCGGAGACTTCATAGACGAAGTCGCCCTCGCCGATTCGCGCCGCGCCCTCCGCGCCGCCTTCGTGTCCTGCGGTTCGCAAGCCGTATTCCCAATTTTCGCTCTGGGCGGTCATTTTTCCCTCCGTTGGGTTTGTTGTTGTCGCGGGGTTATCGGTTCAGATTCCCAATCTGACTTTCAGCGTTTCGTTGGATATTAGGTTGCCGGCGGCGACGTCTTCCCACGCCTCTTTGAGCGCGACCAGGTCGGAGTTGTCCAGCGGCTCGTCATCGACGGGCGCTTCAGCCAGCGTCTTGAGAAGCGGGTCCTGCATGTCTATGACGTACTGGACATAGCGCTTGACGACGATGAGTTCGTCGGTCGGAACGCAGTCTATCAGGTCTTTCACTTCTTCCCGCGTTATCTCGCGCGTTGTTGCCATGCCGTTTCTCCTCATGCCGGTTGTTGGCTATCTACGGAGTCAAGCCGAACTCGCGCTCCACTTCCTCTTGAGTGTACGTATTTCCGGTTCTGAAGTCCTCGTCCGTTTCGGCGAAGGCGGCCAGGTCTTCGTCCGTCACCTCTTCGTCGTCGAGCGGCGCGTCCATCAACAACCTGAAAACAGGGTCCTGCATCTCGATGATGTACTGGACATAGCGCTTGACGGCGAGAAGCTCGTCGGTCGGCACGCAATCTATCAGGTCTTTCACTTCTTCCCGCGTTATTTCGCGCGTGGTTGTCATGGCGCTTCTCCTCGTTCGTTCGCGTTTCGTTCGGTCGGCGGGGCGTCGCGCGACGCGATTATGAATTCCATGAACCACCCGGCGGGTTCCAAGCGCCGCTCGGATAGGCAGTCTATCAGGTTTTTGATTTCTTGTCGCTCGTCGGTCTGTCTTTTAGTCCGGTTTATGGTGGACACCGCGCTTCTCCGATGGCTTGGGTTGGATGTCATCTGTACGATTCTCTGCGATGCAGAACCCTGACAACGACCATCGCGCCGGTTTCGCGGTCTTTGTCGAACAGAACGCGCCAGTCGCCGACCCTCAGACGGAAGTCGGCGACATTGGCTCTCATCGCGCGAACGTCCCCCGCGCCGGTTTCGGCGTATCTTGCGATGCCGGACATGATTCGCGCGGACGCCGCCCTGTCGATTCTTCGCAAGTCCCTCTGAGCGCGGGTAGTGTACTCTACTGCCCGCGTCACAATCCAAATTCCCGCATCATCTCTTCGTGGGAAATCAGCCTGCCCGCCGCCTTGTCCGCTTTCGCTTCCTTCATGGCGGCGATGTCTTCGTCCGTCAGCGGCTCGTCGTCCAGCGGGGCTTCCGCCAGGGATACGGCTACGGGGTCGTCCAGGTAGTGCAGAAACTGGACGTAGCGCTTGACGGCGTACAGGTCGCCTTCGGGCAGGACGTCTATCAGTTCCTTCAGTTTTAGCCGCAGTCCGGTTTCGTCTTGGTTGTCGTTCATGGGGCGTCTCCCTATGCTTGCGGAGTTTTCGCGGGCGCGCTTATCCGCGATAGATTTCCCGCCTATGTCCGATACGCAGAATCACCATCTTGCGCTCCCGCCGCTCGTATCTGAAGATGACTCTCCAATCGCCGACGCGGAGCCGCCATCGGCGGCGGGGGCCTCTCATTCGCTGCAAATCAGAGGATTCCTCGCGCGCGGCGCGGTCTATGGCGGCGGCGATTCTCCGCATAGCCGCCGAATCCACGCGCCTGGCGTCCCGCGACGCGCGCGGCATGAATTCTACCTCCCACCTCAAAGTTTGAGCTCGCGGTAGAGTTCTTCGGCAGGGATTGGCGCGTCCGTCTCGGAGTCGGAGTTCTCATCCTCCATTATAGCCGCCAGGTCTTCCTCCGTCAGCGGCTCGTCGTCCCACGGCGCTTCAGCCAAGTTCCGCAGGAACGGGTCTTCCATGTCGCGGACGTATTGGACGAAGCGCTTGATTACGAGAAGCTCGTCGGGCGGCATCCCGTCTATCAGGTCTTTTATCTGACGCTTTACGGCGTCGCAGTCGTTCGCGTCCATTGGCGGCTCCTCTATGCTATTTCGGCGCGGCGAACGCCAGTATTTTAGCCGGGTTGTTGATTAGTATGTCCTCCACCATCCGCTCGGAGAAGCCCCGCGCTCGCATTAGGGGGACTATATGCTCCAAGATGTAGTGGTAGCCGTGTCCGCCGTATTTTACCAGACGGTGGCGCGAGCAGATGTCGTGGGCGATGACGATGCGCCCGCCGCAGCCCTGATCTATTAGCCAGCGGATGTCCGCCAGCTTCGTTCCGTCGTTCGGGTGCTGGATCGCCGGGTTCAGGCGGTAGTAGGAGCTTTCGTTGCCGAACAAGTCCCACTCGAACCAGCAGCCCGCTTCGCCGATTGCGGACAGGGTTTCGCGCTTGAACACCGTTCGGTCGAGATGCCCGATTATCGTCCGCGCCAGGTCGGCGCCGGCTTGGTCTAGCGCTTCGATTATCTCGATGGGGGATTCTTCGCCGCGTCCGGGGTGTATCAGGATGGGGGCGCCGGTGGCGCGCTGAGCCTGCGCCGCCGCTTTGAGGACTTTGCGCTCGTTCGGCGTCAGCGGAAATGAGCAGCCCACTTCGCCGATGATTCCGGAGCGGATTCCCGTGCCGTCAACGCCTTCGGTGACGTCGCGGACGACGCGCTCGGCGAGTTCGTCGACGGATGCGCGGCGCGCCCAGTCGGGGTGGGCGGCGTCCACGTAGAAAGCCGCGCCCATGATGATGTTGACGCCCGCCGCCCGCGCTATCCGCGCCAAGCCGGCCGGGTCGCGCGCGATGCCGATGCTGGTGGCGTCCACCATCGTGGCGCCGCCATGCTGGGCGTACAAGCCGAGTTCGGATATGGCGACGTCGACGTCCAGCAGGCGGTAGTTTTCGAGGTTCGGCTCGTGGTAGTGGCGTATGCGCGAGAGGGTTTCCGGCGTGAGCGGGGCGTAGTAGGTGGCGCGGGCGCCCGCCGCGTCCGGGGGGGCGAACAGGCGCGAGAGGTCTATGAGCAGATGCTCGTGGGTGAGCGTGATTCCGAGCGCGGACGGCTCCGCCGCGCCCAAGACGGTCTGCGCCTTGCCGACCATGCTTTCGTTCGCCATGCTGGTGTTCTCCGCCGGGGGATTTTCGCGGGCAGAGCCGCGTTGACCATTGTACTACAAATCGGCGGGGGGCGTGTGTTGGGGGTTGGCGAAACTGCGCCTGGGGGCGCAGGCGCCCTCACCCTAGCCCTCTCCCATCAAGGGAGAGGGGATACGTTGGTTGCGATTTGGGGTTGGTTGCTAGTCGCTAAGTCGGTCGCTCCACTCTGGATTCCCGCCTTCGCGGGAATGACGGGGGAAAGGGAAGGTGGGGCGCAGTCCGCTAGGCGGGCGATTATTCGCGGAAAAGGCGGGGGGAAGGGGGTCGCAATCCGCTAGGCGGGCGATTATTCGCGGAAAAGGCGGGGAGAAGGGGGTTCGCAGTCCGCTAGGCGGGCGATTCGCGGGAATGACGGGGGCAAGGCTTACAGGGGTATATTTGCGGCTGGCGGACTGCGCCTAGCGGCGCAGGCACCCTCACCCTAGCCCTCTCCCATCAAGGGAGAGGGGATACGTTGGTTGCGCGCGACGCTTGTTTTCCGTAAACATACCCCTGCAAGCGGGGGGCAAGGGGAAGGAAAATCGCCGGCGGGGGGTGGTGGAGATAGGGGGACTCGAACCCCCAACCTCGGCATTGCGAACGCCGCGCTCTCCCAGTTGAGCTATATCCCCACGCTTGCGGATGAACGCATTATACACCATCGCCCGCGCCCGCGCCAAGACTTTTCGCCGCCGTTTGGGGAATTCGCGGAATGACGGGGAAAAGGGAGACGCGGAGATGGGACGCCGCCGCCGAAAAGACGGGCGGCGGGCGCGTCTGATAACCTAACCATCGCAAGCGCGTGCCTTTGGGCGAATTCAGCCGCGCCGGAGCCGTCGGATGAACAAGATTATCCCCTTCCAAGCCATGCCGCTCGATGAGCGCGAAGCCATGCTGGAGCGCATCGAGCGCCTCACCGAGCTGCCCCTGTTGCTGCTGGCGTTCGTGATGATTCCCGTCCTGCTGGGGCCGATGCTGTGGGAGATGTCGGAGCGGGACGCGATTCTGTTCCGGGCGGTGGACGGCTTCATCTGGGCGGCGTTCGCGGCGGATTACGCGGTGAAGCTGGCGGTCGCGCCCAACCGGTTGGGCTATCTCAAAAGCCACTGGCTGGAGGCGCTGGTCGTCCTCGTGCCGTTCATCAGGCCGCTCCGCATCGTGCGGGTGTTTCTGTTCGGCTCGCGGGCGCTGCTGGGGACGCGGCGGCTGCTGAACGTGGATTTCCTGCTGGTGTACGCTCTGGGCATGGTCGTCATCGCCGCCACTGTGGTGACGACCGCCGAGCGCGGGCATGACACAATCGACTCGTTCCCGGACGCGCTCTGGTGGTCCATCGTGACGGTGACGACGGTGGGCTACGGCGACATGACGCCGGTGACGGCGGCGGGGCGGGCGATGGCGGTGTTTCTGATGCTCACGGGAATCGGGCTGTTCGGCGGTCTGACGGCGAATCTGGCGTCGGCGATGGTGCGCTCGGAGAACGACGTGGAAGAGAACGTCAAGACGCTTCTGCGGGAGGTGCGGCATCTGCGGGCGCAAGTGGGCGGTCTGGAGCCGCCGCCGGAGCGTCCGCGCCGCCTGCCGCGCGTCTCATTGCCATTGGACGCCGCCGCGAATATAATTCCTGCAAGGATACGGGGCGCGCTGGGCGGGCTGCGGCGCGGCGGACGCCGAACCGCCGCCCCCGCCGGCGCCGAAACCGAAGGAGCTGATATGCCCGATTCGCAGACTTTCAGGCAGGCATGGGGGAAGTTCGCCACAGGGGTGTCGGTGGTGACCACCGTCCGAGCGGACGGCGAAATCCACGGCATGACGGCGAACGGGATAAACTCCGTGTCGCTGGAGCCGCCGCTCGCGCTGGTCTGCGCGGGACATTCCACGTCCTCGCACCCGCTGATACGGGAGGCGGGGCGGTTCGCCATCAACATCCTGAGCGAAGAGCAGCGCCCGATAGCGGAGTACTACGCGCGCCCGACCGCCGACAAGACGGGGGACATCGAAGCCGCCTTCACCCGCACCGAGCGCGGCGCGGCGCTGATAGACGGCAGCATCGCGCGGATGGACTGCCGCGTAATCGCCGAACACGACGCCGGCGACCATACGGTGTTCATCGGACAGGTCGAAGAGATAGACACGGGGGAAGGCAGGCCGCTGCTGTTCTACGAAGGCAAGTTCGCGCGCCTGCCGGACGAAAGCGACTGAGCGGCGGGGGGCGTCAACCGAAATCAAGCGCGCGGGGGCGGCAATCCCCCGCTCGGAAGGAAGGGCGAATGAGCGGCGAGGACACCCAAGCGACATCGGCGGACGCCGCGCTCAAAGCCGCGTCCGCCGCCGAAGAGAGGCGAGCCGGCCTCGCGGCGGCGCGGCGCGTCTTGGAAGATGCGCGGCGCGGCGGGGACTCCGACGAGATTCGGCTGGCGGAAGCGGAATTGCGGACGGCGCAAGACCGCTTCCGCGAAGCGTCCCAAGCCGCCGAGGACGCCAAGTCCGCGATGGACGAATCATTCCGCGATTCCGACCTGCAGCGGCTGAAGCCCGCCGAGAAGCCGACGCATGCCGCGCTTCTGATTGCGGCGGCGCTGTTCCTTCCGATTTTCAACCTCATGTGGGTGATTCCGCTCTTGAGGCGAAACAGGCGCTGGGACGCGGCGATTCTGGTCGCGCCCCTGCCGTTCCTGTTCCTTTCCCAGGTGGACGGAGCGATAGCGATAGCGGCGTGGGGCGCCTATGTCGCGTCCCCCGTCGCCTTGTGGCTAGCCGTCAGACGCCGGCGCAAGTAAAGCGAAAACCCCCAAAAGAACGGAGAACGCCCATCATGCGCCAACCGGAGTTGATAGCCGACTGCCGATGCGCCACCGGCGAGGGTCCCCTGTGGCATCCGATGGAGAGCCGCGTTTACTGGGCGGACATCCCGCGCGGGCGGCTGTTCCGCTGCGACCCCTATTCGCGCCGCCACGAGACGGTTTTCGAAGGGCGCGTCGTGGGCGGGTTCACGATTCAGGCGGACGGCTCCCTTCTGCTGTTCATGGACGACTGCGCGATTGCGGTTCTGCGGAACGGCGCGCTGGATTTCGTCTTGGACGGAATCCCCGAACAGCGCGGCAACCGATTCAACGACGTGATAGCCGACCCGCGCGGGCGCGTCTTCTGCGGCACGATGCCGCATCCCGACGGACGCCCCGCGACGCTCTACCGCATGGACACGGACGGGTCGCTGACAACGGTTCTCGACGGCGTGGGCTTGTCCAACGGCATGGGCTTCGCCGTCGACCAGACCGCCATGTACCACACCGATTCGCCGGCGCGGACGATTCACAAGTACGATTACGACGCCGAGACGGGCGAGCTGTCCAACCGCCGCGTATTCGTCCGAACGCCGGAGGACGCGGACGGGTCGATCCCGGACGGCATGACGGTCGACGCCGCCGACTGCGTCTGGTCAGCGCGCTGGGACGGCTCCGCCCTCTACCGCTACGCCCCGAACGGCGATGAAATGATGCGCGTCGACTTCCCCGCGCGCAAAGTGTCCAGCGCCATATTCGGCGGGCGCGATTTGTCGGACATATACGTCACCACCGCCGGCGGCGAGGACAAGCCGAACGAAGGCGCGGGGGCGGGCGCGCTGTTCCGGCTGAAGGCGGGCGCGCGGGGGAAGCCGGAGTTTCTGTCTAGAGTGGGGCTGGGGTAGCGCCGGAGTCAGGGAGCGATGGGAATGGTCATTGAAACGATACCCAAGCGAATAACCGCCGCCGACCTTCTGGCGATGCCGGACGACGGCAAGCGATACGAGCTTGTCGCGGGGGAGTTGATGGAATTGCCGCCGCCGATACTGGAGCACGGAGAGACGCAGGCGAACGTCGGCAGGATTCTGGGCAACTTCGTCATCCCGCGAAAGCTCGGAAAGGTGTTCACGGAGGCGGGGTTTCTCATAGCGGAAAACCCGGACAGCGTCCGCGCGCCGGACGTATCGTTCATATCCGCCGGGCGGGTTGCGTCGGGGCGGCTCCCCGCCTACTTTCGGGGCGCGCCGGACATCGCCGTCGAAATCGTATCGCCCTCCAGCTCCGAGCCGGAAGCGGCGGCGCGGGCGCTCATGTGGCTTGAGGCGGGAAGCGCCGCGGTCTGGATGCTCTACCCCGAATCGCGCTCCGCGAAAGTCTATCGCCCGATGCGGAATGTCGTAGAACTCGGCGCGGACGACGTACTCGACGCCGCGCCGGTCTTGGACGGATTCGCGGTGAAGGTGTCCGACTTCTTTCTGTTTTGACCGATTGGCGGGGGCGAAACTGCGCCTGGCGGCGCGGACGCCCTCATACTGGCCCTTCTCGCATCAAAGGGAGAAGGGATTGGTCGCTCGCGATTCGGGCTTGGTTTCCAGTTGCTAAGTTGGTTGCTCCACTCTGGATTCCCGCCTTCGCGGGAATGACGGGGGTAGAAAACGGGAACGGCGGGGGTAGAAAACGGGAACGGCGGGGGTAGAAAACGGGAACGGCGGGGGTAGAAAACGGGAACGGCGGGGGTAGAAAGCGGGAACGGCGGGGGTAGAAAGCGGGAATGACGGGGGTGGAAAGCGGGAATGGCGGTATAGAATATGGAATGATGACGCTTAATCCGAGAATAAAGGAGCGGACAAATGTCAACCTTCAGCGCGACAATCCAGATCGGCCCCCTGGACGGCTCGCGGTACGCCGAAGTGGAAGCCCTAGTGGACACGGGCGCGACCACGACGATGATTCCCGCGTCCGCGCTGCGCGCTTTGGGCGTGGAGCCGGCGATGAGCCAGACGTTCGAGTACGCGGACGGCAACCGGGTCGAGCTGGACATGGGCAAGGCGAGCGTCATAGTGGAGGGCCGGGAAACGCCCACTTGGGTGATTTTCGGCGCGGAAGACGGCGGCGCTCTGCTGGGGGCTTACACGCTGGAGGGGACTTTTCTGGCGGTTGACCCGTACAATGAGCGGCTGATTCCGGTCAATGGGCTGCTGAAGGGGCTTGGGCGATGATGCACTCCCCGTCCAGAGAGAAAACCCCGCCTTCGGACGCGCGTTCGGCGCGGCGCGATGTTTGGCGCGTGGCGAAGCTGGCGGGCGAGCGGGGGCGCTGGCGTCTCATCCCCGTCGCGTTCGTCTTGTCGGTGGCGCTGGCGGGTCTGTCGCTGGTTCCCCCGCTGATTTTCGGCGTCATCATAGACGACGCCATCCCCGACGGCGACGCCCGATTGCTGATTGTTCTCGCGCTGTCCATCGGCGGCGTGGCGCTGTGCATCGCGCTGGCGGAGGCTTTGGAGGCTTACTGCCAGAATCTTCTGGGATACGGCATTGAGCGCGCGATTCGCGTCAAACTTTTCGAATCCGTCCAAAACCAGTCCCACAGATTCTTTGTCCACAACGACGCGGGCGCCATCATGTCCAGGGTGTGGAACGACGTGTCCGGCGTGGGCGCGGCGGCGAGGACGGCGCTTTCGGAGATTTTCAGCTCGTCCGTCATGCTCGCCGTCACCCTCGCGTTCATGTTCGCGTGGAACTGGCGGCTCGCCCTCGTCTTGCTCTGCATCCTGCCGCCGGTGTTCGCCGCCAGTTTCTGGCTGGGCAGGCTGAACGGGAAAGCCATAACGACGCTCTTCCGCAAACACGAAGAGGCGGGGGCGTTGACAATTGAAAGGCTGAACGTCAACGGCTTCACGCTGCTGAACGGTCTGGGATACGACAAGCGGCGCGATTCGCGAAGGTTCGACGGCGTCAACGCGGACATCGCCGCCGCTTCCACTCGGCAGGGGATGGCGATGATGGCGACCTATATCTTGATGGGCGTCTTTTCGCTGGTCGGCGCGGCGCTGGTCTATGGTCTGGGCGGTCTGAGCGCCATCGGCGACGACATGAGCGTAGGTCAGTTGGTGGCGTTCGCGGCGCTGTCGGCGAATCTCGCGCCGCCGGTGTCCGCTTTGGCGCGGATAAACGTTGACGTGACCGGCTCCGCCGCCCTCTTCCGCCGCATTTTCGAGTGGATGGACATGGAGCCGGAGGTCGCGGACGCCCCGAACGCGCGCGAGCTCGCCGGCGCGGGCGGGCGCATCGCGTTCGAAAATGTCTGGTTCGAGTACGAGCCGGGCGCGCCGGTCTTGAAGGATTTGTCGTTCGAAGTCCGCCCCGGCGAGACGGCGGCGCTGGTGGGGCTGAGCGGCGCCGGCAAAACCAGCGCGGCTTATCTCGCCTTGCGGTTCTACGACCCGATTCGCGGCAGCGTCCGCATAGACGGCGAAGATTTGCGCGAAGTGACATTGGCGTCCTTGCGGCGGCTTGTCAGTTTGGTTCCGCAAGAGAGCGTCGCCTTCAGCGCGTCCGCCCGCGAGAATCTGCTGATAGCCAAGCCGGACGCGACGGACGCCGAGTTGGAGTCCGCCTGCCGCGCGGCGCGGATTCACGACCTGCTGTCAAGCCTGCCGGAAGGCTACGACACGCCGTTGGGGGAGTACGGGCATCGCCTGTCCGGCGGCGAGCGCCAAAGGCTATCCATCGCCCGCGCCATTCTGAAGCGCCCGGCGATAATGATAATGGACGAGCCGACGTCCGCCCTGGACTCGATCACCGAGCGCGCCGTCCGCGACGCCCTCGCCAACCAGCTGCGCGGCGCGGCGACCATCGTAATCGCCCACCGCCTGTCGACAGTGATGGCGGCGGACAAGATAATCGTGCTGGACAAGGGCGAGCGCGCGGACGCGGGCAACCACGCCGAACTGATGGAGCGCTGCGCGCTGTACAGGCGGCTGTGCGAAGAGCAGCTTGGGGGGATGGGGGGCGGTTCGCGCTAACCGCGGATTGATTTTTGAGCGGGGGTAGATAATCGGTTCGCCCTGTGCTACAATTATATAAAGCAAGACCGCGCAGGAGGCGAACATGGAAACTACGAACCCTAACCCCGAAGTCAACAACTGGCTTCGCGGCACACTCAAGGAATACAACGATAGGCCCGTTGAGGACATAAGCAGGCACATAGACCACCTGCGGGACACTCTGGAATGGGCGGATGGCGATGTGGTGCGCCCGCTGTTCGGCGGCTCCGTCCACAAGCACACCTACGTCAACGGGTTGAGCGACATAGACGTCCTGATGCCGATAAACGACTCCGTCATGTCCGGAATGGAGCCCCGGGACGCCATCGCCCACATGAAGAAGCTAATCAGCAAGAGGCTGCCCCAAACAGACGTATCCGACGGCGACATGGCGGTTACGGTCCGATACTCGGACAAAATCGAGATCCAGTTGTTGCCGGCGATACGGAGGAAAGACGGCATACGAATAGCGGATCCGGAGACGGGTCACTGGAGCGACGTGGTCCGCCCCGACGGATTCGCCAAGAAATTGACGAAGGTGAACCAATCCAACGATGGGAACGTCATTCCGACTATCAAACTGGTCAAGGGACTGCAGGTCGGGGTGATTCGGAACGAAAAAGAGCGGATTTCCGGCTACCACATGGAATCGCTCGCAATTGAGGCGTTCCAAAACTACCCCGGACCGCATGACCTTAGAAGCATGGTCATCCACTTCTGCGATTTCGCTTCCCGCGCGGTGATGTCGCCGATTAGGGATTCCACAGGGCAGTCCAGACATGTGGATGAGCATTTGGACGGGGCGGGAAGCGGGCGTAGAAAGATGGCGGCGAATCATTTTCGCTCCATGCTCAAACGGTTTAGCCGATGCGAGTCTGGGGATGATTTGGACGCCCTCTTCAACGGCGATGGCCGAGACGGCGGAGGCTCTCCCAAGCCCGGCGGAGGCTCTCCCAAGCCCGGCGGAGGCGGTCTGAGAAAGGCGGGTTCCGCGTCGGCGGGCGCGGTCGCGGCGGCGCCGGAGCGGCGATACAATCCGCCCAGACAGTACGCATCCGAGCAGATTCGGCGCGGGCTTGGCGAAGTTCACGACCTGACCCCGCTTAGCCCAACCAACGCCCGATGGGTTGACGACTATCAACCGCAAATGGAGCTGGGAGTGGGCGACATCGCGGGAACGTTGGACATGCGGGCGGCTTGGGATCCGGCGACGAGGAAGATGGTCGCCAACCCCGAAAAGGCGACGCCCTGGCTGATTGAAGACAGCTTCGATTTGCGGATACTCCTACGATACTCTACTAGGTGGCTTGGCGAAATTCCCCACCGTTCGCCTCCGGTATTCGAAACCGGCGGCAGAACGCGGTCGCTCGCCGAGAGAACTGGGACAAGCCTGGCGGACCTGCATATGTACCTGGACGGGGAATGTTGCATCGGAATTGACGTCGCGCCTCCGGACAGAAACCACTTTGACCTGGCGCGATTCATCGAGGTGGAAATAATCTCGTGGCTGTACAGGTTCGCCTACGCCGAGCGGTTCGGGCTTGAGCGGGCGCAACAAGACCTTTGGAGCGAGTATGACCATCGCAGAGGCCCCCAACAGCATATCGCGTTTCTGCAATGGATCGCGTCGCAAAAACCGAAGGACAACTCGCCATGCCCATGCGGGAGCGGGGTAAAATACCTTCGATGCCACAAGCGTCAGGTCAGAACGGCGGTGGACGCGGGAGCGGTTAGAATCGGACGCTCCAAGAAGGGGATTGCGAGAAGTTGAAGCCTAAGCACATTCTGATTGCGGGCAGCGCGAGCGAGTCTTGCGGCGGCGAGCGGATAGAGCGGGCGCTGGAGTTCGCCAGAGAAGCGACATTCGCCATTTTGCGGTCTGGCAATTCCGTGACGGTCTTCGCGGCGTGCGAGCCAGTCAACGCGGACGGACGCCCGATTGTGTTCGATTGGGAAATCCTGCGCTCCGTGGATGATTACCTGAAAAACGAAGCGGGAAGCGCCAACCGGATAATGGCTCGCGTGGCGACGGGCGCGGATAGCCTTGAAAAGAGATTCAGCGAAGAAAACGTCCGCCTTATGCAGCGGCTGCAAAGCGAGGGGGCGGTTCAACTCCACTACATATCGGAAGACCGGCACACAGGGGGGAATTACCGCGCCAAACTCGCGGACATTAGCGACGCGATGATAGCGGTGGGCGGCGGAACGGGCGTCTATGACAACGCAACCGAGATGCTCAAGGCGGGCAAGCCCGTCATGCCCACGGACATCCAAATAGGCTCCAGCCAAGACGACGGAGACGGCGCATTGCAACTGACGGCGGAGATGAAAGCCGACCCCAAGCGCTTTTTGCGGTACTGCAATAAGGCGGTGGGCGAGAAACTGCTGGCTCTATCGCTGGAACGCCCTCACAAGCCGACCGGCTTGGTCGCCAATGACATAGCCCGGATTCTGAGTCTTGAACTGGCGGGGCGGAACAACAAATTCCTCAAGGTCGCCGATAAGCTCGCCCGCCCGGTTTTCCGGATCATCGGCAAACCGTCCCTGAGCATCCGAAGCATGTATTACGGAGCCAAAATATTGGAAATCTTTGACAACCTGCAATGAAGAACGTTTAGTTGCTTCGGTCGCATCGCAAGGGTTTGGCCGCCTAGGCGGTCGGCGGCGTTTTGCGGCGTGTCGCTGGCGTCCGCCGCCTTCTGGATTCCCGCTTTCGAGGGAATGGCGGGGATTAGAAGGGGATAGGAAGCGGGCGGAAAATATCCCCCCGCCTTCCCCCCTTACGCCCACAAATCCTTTGGCGCGTCCGCCTGGCGGGTTAGCCCCAGCCGTTCGCAAAAGGCGCGGTAATCCGCCTTCGGGACGCCGCGCCAGCGGAGGGCGGATAGGTCTTCCGCAAGGGGGACGTCCGTCCGCAGGGTCGCCAGGGTTTTGTAGAGATTGGCGGCGTCTCGGTTTTCGGCGAGCGTCCGCGACAGGGAGCGGGCGGAGCGGACTTTTACGCGCCAATCCTCATGCGAGTCGGGGACGCTTTCGAGATTGCCGTATTCCGACAGAACCGCCGCCGTTCCTTTCGCGCCCCAGCCGCGCAGGCCGGGGATGCCGTCCGCGCTGTCGCCGACCAGCGCCAAGTAGTCGGGGATGGACGCCGGCGGGACGCCGAAGCGGGCGAGGACGTCCGCTTCCCCTATCTCGGCTTCGCGCCGCCTGTCCCAGAGCGCGACGCGGGTTCCGTCCACTAGGTTCATCAAGTCTTTGTCCACCGAGCAGATGATTGTTCGCTCGATGCCGGGGGCGTCTTTCCAACGGCGCGCGGCGGTTGCGATGGCGTCGTCCGCTTCGAACTCCGCCATGCGCCAGACCGTGATTCCGAGCGCGGCGGCGGCGTCTTCGGCGAGCGCGAATTGAGCGAGCAGATCTTCGGGGACGCCCGCGCCGGTCTTGTAGCCCGCGAACAATCCGTTGCGGAACGATTCGATTACGCTGTCGAAGGCGGCGGCGGCGTAGTCCGGCTTCCTCTCGCGCAGAAGGCGCAGGAGCGATTGGAGCAACCCGACGGCGGCGCCGATGGGCTCGCCGTCCAATCCTTCGCGCGGCGGGGCGCCGAAGTGGGAGCGGAAGAGCTCGTAAGTGCCGTCTATTAGGTAGAGATTCATGGGGGCGCCTTGTGTGGGTATGTTGGTGGCTGGCGAAACTGCGCCTGGGGCGCAGTCACCCTCACCCTAGCCCTCTCCCATCAAGGGAGAGGGGATTTGTCGTTCGCGATTCGGGCTTGGTTTCCGGTTGCTGGGTTGATCGGACGACTCTGGATTCCCGCCTTCGCGGGAATGACGGGGGAACGAGAAGATGGGATTTGTTGGTTGGGATTCATGGTTGATTTCCGGTGGCTATGTCGGTCGGGCGACTCTGGATTCCCGCCTTCGCGGGAATGACGGGGGAACGGGAAGATGGGATTTGTCGGTTGGGATTCATGGTTGATTTCCGGTGGCTATGTTGTCCCCGCTTTCGCGAGGATGACGTTGTCGGTCGACTCTGGATTCCCGCCTTCGCGGGAATGACGGGGGGTAGAAGGCGGGAATGACGGGGGTAGAAGGCGGGAATGACGGGGGTAGAAGGCGGGAATGACGGGGGCGGAAGGCGGGAATGGCAAGGGTGAAACGCGGGAATGGCGGGGTATGGAATATGGGAAATGGCAAGGGATAATCCCCCATTCATCCCCACTCCCTCCGCGCCTTCGCGCCTTTGCGTCAAAAACCCCTTCGCGCCTCCGCGTCAAAGCCGCGCTAGAACCAGTTTGCCTTGTCCACCACGTTTTTCAGCTCGCGCCCTTCGGCGAAGCGGACGCAGTTTTCTACGAACAGCTCCGTTCGGCGGTCGTTCAGATACGGGCCCGCGCCCGCGCAGTGCGGGGTTATGATGACGTTCGGCATCCCCCAGAGCGGATGGTCGGACGGCAGCGGCTCGGTCTCGAACACGTCCAGCGCCGCGCCGCGGATTTCGCCGTCGCGGAGCGCCTGAGCGAGGTCGTCCAAGACGACCGTCGCGCCGCGACCTATGTTGATGAAGTGGGCGCTCGGCTTCATCAGCCGGAACTTGTCGAGCGCGAACAGACGCCGCGTTTGGGGCGTTTCGGGGACGGTGACGATTACGAAATCCGCGCGCGGCAGGACGGCGTCCATCGCGTCTGGGCGAACCAGCTCGGATACGCCTTTGGGCGGCGTCTCGACGCGCGGATCCACGGCGACGACAGTCATGCCGAACTCGGCGCAAAGCCGCGCCGTCTCGCCGCCGATGCCGCCGGCGCCGATTATGGCGGCGGTGGCGTCCGGCAGGTTGACTATCTCGTAGCCCGGCTGCCACTTCGCCTCTACCTGGTTGCGGACGTAAGCATGCAACCCGCGCGCGAACGCCAGCACATAAGCCATGATGTGGTTGGATATGTGGTCGTTGTAAATGTCGCGCGCGTTGGTCACTGTCACGGCGCTGTCGATGAGGGCGGGATGGTAGTAGCCGGCGGCGGGGCCCGCCTGCGGGCAGGCTATCCAGCGCAGGCGCTCGGCGCGCTCGAACACTTCGGGGACGACGTCGCCGAAAGCGGCGTCCGCCTCGCCTATCAACTCCATCGCCTCGCCGACCGAGCGCGCGACGTTGACCCGAATGTCGGGGACGGCTTCGCTCAGCATGCGGGGCCAATCGTCCATGTGGCTGGAGTCGGCGCTCCGTCCGGTTCGCATGATTAGCAGGTTGAAGGACATTTTGGGTTCTCCGGGGGCTAGTGGCTAGTGGTCGCGGTTGGCGAAACTGCGCCTGGGGGCGCAGTCACCCTCACCCTAGCCCTCTCCCATCAAGGGAGAGGGGATTCGCTGGTTGCTGTTTTGGCTTGGCTTCGCGTGGCGAGGTTGGCTGGGCGATTCTGGATTCCCGCCTTCGCGGGAATGACGGGGGCAACGCATGGGAATGTCGGTTTACCGCGTCCTTGGATTAAGCACGTCGTTCAGCGCGTCGCCTAGCAGGTTCCAGCACAGCACAAGCGCCCACGCGACTATTCCGGGGGCTATGAGCATCCACGGCACTTCGCGGAGCGCGCTTAGGCTGCCGGCTTCGAGCAGCATCGTTCCCAGGCTGGGGCGCGGCGGCTGTATGCCAAGACCAAGCCAGCTCAGGATTATTTCCGCGCCGACCATTGAGCCCATGCCCATGGAGACGGACACCACAATGGGGCTTATGGCGTTCGGCAAGAGATGGTTGAGCAAGACGCGCGGCGTTTTCGCGCCGACGGATTGCGCCGCCTCGACGTATTGCGTCGCCTTCAGATACAAGACTTGTCCGCGAACAAGCCGCGCCATGCCTATCCAGTTGAACGAAACCAGCGCGAGCGAGATGACGAAGTAATCCGCCGCGCCGGAGGATACCAAGCCGTCCATGAAAGTGTTGTCCTCAAGCCAGCGCATGAAGTCGCGGACGCGGGGGCCCAGGGTGGCGGCGAGAATTATCATCAGCAGAATGTCGGGGAAGGACGAAAAGACTTCGCCCACTCGCATGATTAGGGCGTCCACTTTGCCGCCGAAGTAGCCGGAGACCAAGCCGAGCGTGACGCCTATTACAAGCCCGCCGGTCGCCATGGCGATGAAGGTTATGATGAGGGTGTTTTGGATTCCCCACATGACGCGGGTCAGCACGTCGCGCCCCTTGAGGTCGGTTCCCGCCCAGTGTTCGGCGCTGGGCGGCTTGCGGATGGACGTGTAGTCCTGGTCGGTGTATTCGTAGGGGGCGATGATTGGGGCGAGCAAGCCGACGGCGTAGAGCGTCGCCAAAACCGCCATGCAAGCGACGGCGAGCTTTTTGCGCCGCAGCCGCGCCCAGGCGCGCGAAAGATGGCCCGTTCCGCCCTGGTCTTCGGCGGCGGCTTCCAGCTCGCTCAGCGCCGCCCTGTCGCTTTGGGGGTTCACTGGTATCGTATCCTGGGGTCCACTATGGAATAGGCGATGTCCGCCAGCAGGTTGGCTATCACGAAGGCGGACGACGCTATGAGGGTTATCGCCATGATGACGGGGTAATCGCGGTTGCCTATCGCCTGGAAGACGAAATCGCCCGCGCCGGGGATTCCCATGAGGCGCTCGGCGATTATCCCCGTGCTGAGCATCCCCGCCAGGGAGAACGCCATGACGGTGATGATGGGGATGATGGCGTTCTTGAATATGTGGCGGTAGTCGACCGAGAAGCGCGACAGCCCCTTGGCGCGCGCCGTGCGGATGAAGTCCTGCCCCATGACGTCCAATGTGCTGGCGCGCATGAGGCGGGCGAGGCCCGCGACGCCGGGAATCCCCATCACCACCGCCGGGGTGATGATGCGCGGATCCCAAAAGCCGCCCCAGCCGGAGCATGGGAGCAGGTCGGTCTGCAGGCAAGCGACCCAAAGCCAAGCGGGAAGGCTGACCATCACGGGAACGGACATGAGGATGAGGGCGGTCGCCACCGAAACGGGGTCTATCCAAGTCCCCTGCTTGTGGGCTATCAGGAAGCCCAGCGGCAAGCCGATTCCGACGCTCACAATCATCGCGGCGAGGTTGACTTGGAACGAAATCCAGATTTTGCCGCCCAGCAGCTCGCCCACGTCGCGCCCGCGGAAGCGGTAGCTCTCGCCGAAGTCGCCCTGCAGGGCGCTCCAGATGTAGTCGAGATATTGGATGTAGAAGGGCCTGTCCAAGCCGAGCTCGGAGTAGAGGTTTTTGGTGACGGCGGAATCGGGGTCGTAGCGGTTGCCCAGGATGACCTGCACCGGGTCGCCGGGCGCGATGTAGCCGAGCGTGAACGTCACGAGGGACGCCGCCATGAGCAGGATGGGCAGCCAGAGCAGTCTGCGGGTTATGTAGAGCCACATGGGGGGATGTTCGGGGGTTGTTGGCGGTGGGCGAAACTGCGCCTGGGGGCGCAGTCACCCTCACCCTAGCCCTCTCCCATCAAGGGAGAGGGGATGCGTTGGTTGGGATTTGGGCTTGGCTTCGGGTAGCTATCCTGTCCCCGCTTTCGCGAGGATGACGTTGTTGGGCGATTCTGGATTCCCGCCTTCGCGGGAATGACGGGGGGAACGGGGAAGATGGGATTTGTCGGTTGCGATTTGGGGTTGGCTTCGGATGGCTATCTTGGTCGCTCCACTCTGGATTCCCGCCTTCGCGGGAATGACGGAGGGGACGGGGGAGATGGGATTTGTCGGTTGCGGTTCGCGCTTGGTTTCCGGTCGCTAAGTTGGTCGCTCCACTCTGGATTCCCGCCTTCGCGGGAATGACGGGGGCGTTCCGTCGTTGGCGAAACTGCGCCTGGGGGCGCAGTCACCCTCACCCTAGCCCTCTCCCATCAAGGGAGAGGGGATTTGTTGGCTTCAATTCAGGTTTGGTTTCGGTGAACATGCCACTGCAAGCCCGTCAAGGGAGAGGGGATTTATTGGTTGCGCCGCCGCCTAATCCGTCAGCCGAACGTCTTTCAGCTTCGGCACTATCATCGGCGTTATGCGGTATTCCTTGACGTGGTTTTTGATTAGCACGTGGCGCTCGCCGTCGTACCAGAGGGGCAGCCAGGCGGCGTCTTTCACTATCATGTCTTCCGCTTGGTGGTACAGCTCCACGCGGCGGTTGACGTCCGGCTCCGTCCGCGCCACTTCCAGGATGGCGTCCACTTCCGGGTTGGAGTATTGCCCGTGGTTGAGCGAGCTTTCGGTGTGGAAGAGGATGTCCAGGAAGTCCTGCGGGTCGGGGTAGTCCGCCTGCCAGCCAAGGCCGGCGTATCCCTGGAACTTGTGCTGGTCGAGGTCTTGCAGGTAAGTCGCCCATTCCACCTGCTGGATTTCGACTTCGACTCCGAGCGTCTGGTTCCACATTTCGATGATGACTTCCAGGTCTAGCCCGATTGTGCCGCCGGTTCCGGGGACGGTGATGACGATGCGCGGGCGGGTGTCCGGGTCGGCGTATTTGGATTCCGCCAGCAGCCGCTGGGCGAGCTCCGGGTCGTGCTGGAGTCCGGTCAGCTCCGGGTTGTAGCCGGGGAAGCCCGGCGGGAGTATGCCGAAGGCGGGCTTGACCAAGCCGGACAGCACTTCGGACGCTATCAGGTTCTTGTCCACGGCGTGGTTGAGCGCCTGGCGGAACTTGGGGTCGTCGAAGGGCGGCTTGGTGGCGTTGAAGCCGACGTAGGATATGCTGAAGTCCGGCGGGGCTATCACCAGCTCGCTGTTCAGCGCCTCGTTGGGGTCTAGTACGCGGTCGAGGTCGAACAAGCCGACGCCGGTTATGTCGATCTCGTCGTTTTCGTACATTGCCATGGACTGGCCGCCGGCTAGGTTCATGGCGATGGAGTCGAGATGGGGCGGCTCGCGGTAGAAGTTTTCGTTGCGCTCTAGGATGATGCGCTCGCCGATGCGGTATTCCGCTAGGCGGAAGGGGCCGCTGCCGTTGGGGGCGTCCGTCCAAGTCCTGCCGCCCGCCTCGACGTTCTCGCGGTCGAGGACGTAGGCGGTCGGATAGGTCATCTTGGCGAGGAAGTACGCCTTGGGGGCGTCTATCTCGATTCGGAGCGTGGTTTCGTCTATGACGGTGATTCCGCTGATGTCGGTCTTTTCGCCTTCGAGGACGGCGTCGACCCCGACGATGTCGTTCAGGTAAGTGTCGGCGACGGGGGACGCCGTGTCGGGATGGGCGGCGCGCTCCATGGACCACTTGAAATCCTGCGCGGCGATGCGCTTGCCGTCGTGGAAGCGGGCGTTTTCGCGGATGTAGAAGGTGTAGGTTTTGCCGTCGTCGCTCACTTCCCAGCGCTCGGCGATGTCGGGGACTAGGCGCAACTCGGAATCGAGCGCGACCAAGCCGCTGAACACTTCGACGACGACGCCGGAGGACGTGGTGTCGGAAGTGAGATGCGGGTCGAGCGTGGGGGGGTCCGCCCACAGTCGGCGGAAGACGCCGCCTTCGACCGGCTCGCCTTCGGAGGACAGGTCGGCGGAGGCGGCGGGGGCCGCCGCCGGCGCGGTCGTGGCGGTCGGCTGAGCGGCCATGGACGCCGTCTCCGTCTGGGCGGTCGGCTCGGCTTCCTCCGAACCGCCGCCGCAGGCGAGCGCGGCGATTATGATGGTTGCCAGGAAGATTAGCGCTGCTCTGTGCATTTCGACTCTCGCAAATGTGGGTTTCGCGCCTCGCCGGGCGCGGTCGGGTGTTTTTCCGAAGTTCGCGGGGATTCAGGCTTGGGTTGTCGTTTCGTTCGCCTTATTCGCCGGATTCGGCGCTCGGCTTCGTGGCGCCGCCGCCGACGGTGGATTTTAGGTACGCCGTGATGAAGCCGTCCAAATCGCCGTCTAGGGCGGCGTCGGCGTTCGTCACGGCGTAGCCGGTTCGGTGATCTTTGACCATCTGATACGGGTGCAGCACGTAGCTGCGTATCTGGTTGCCCCATTCGGGGGATATGTGTTCGCCTTTGATTTTCGCCATCTCTTCGGCGCGGCGGCGCATTTCCAGCTCGGCTAGGCGGGCGGTGAGGATTCTCATGGCGATTTCGCGGTTCTGATGCTGTGAGCGCTCGTTTTGGCAGCTGACGCGGACGCCGGTGGGCAGATGGGTGATTCTGACCGCCGTGGAGTTTTTCTGGACGTTCTGCCCGCCGTGTCCGCCGGCTCGGAAGGTGTCGATGCGGATGTCGTCCGGGCTTACGGAGACGTCCGCGCCCTCTTCGACTTCGGGCATGACTTCGGCTAGGGCGAATGAGGTGTGTCGGGCGTGGGCGCCGTCGAAGGGCGAGAGGCGCACGAGGCGGTGGACGCCCTTTTCGGCGCGCAGGTATCCGTAGGCGTTGGCGCCGCTTATCTGCGCCACGACGCTTTTGACGCCCGCTTCTTCGCCGGCGGACAGGTCAAGTATTTCCAGCTCGAAGCCGCGCCGCTCCGACCATCTGGCGTACATTCTCATCAGCATCTGCGTCCAGTCTTGCGAATCCACTCCGCCGGCGCCGGCGTGCAGGGCGAGGATGGCGTTGCGGTCGTCGTACTCGCCTGAGAGCATGAGCGAGAATTCCATGCGCGCCAGCTCGCCGCTGAGGTTCGCCAGTTCGCCGCGCATGGTTTCGGCGAGCGAGTCGTCGCCTTCGGCGAGCGCCAGCTCCAGCAGCTCGCCCAGTTCGGCGGCGCGGCTGTCGAGGCTCGCCCAGGCGTCCAGCTCTTCTTTCAGCCCCGCCATGCGGCGCATCGCGGAGCGGGCTTTGCGGTTGTCCTCCCATATGGCGGGGTCGGCGGCGCGCTTTTCGAGCCGCGCCAACTCCGCCGCTTTGCCCTCGAGGTCAAAGACGCACCATGAGTTCGGATATGCCGGCGCGAAGCTCGGCGAGCTTTCCGCTTGTTTCCATCATGCGCTTTCGTCCTCTGCTCTGTCGTCGCTTATGGTTGGTTTGGCGTCTCGCATTATGAAACGCCGCGCGGGGCGGAAAGGTTATATCGCCCGCCGCGCGGGGATGATTATAACAAGCCGCCGCCGCCGTTGGTTAGGGCGCGGGCGCGGGACGGGGCGAATTTCGGCGAATTCGGGGATTTTCGAAAATTGCCCTTGAGACTGGGATTTCCGTGGGATACAATTTATCTACGTTACCAATCACGCGACGGTGAAACCGCCGAAAGGAGGCAGGAAAATGATGACGTTGCTAATGCTCAACCTCAACGCCCACGTCGGCAAGAAGATCCCCCTGATAGCAGTGGCAGCCGCCATTGTCGTCGCCGCCGCCTTCGGCGCGCCCGCCGTCATGGAGGCGGCGGGCGGCGGACAGGCGGTCGCCGACAACAGCTGCGACGGGTTCTACTGGCCCTTCGCCTTCGGCGGGCTGTTCGGGTGGCTGATGGACCTGATCTTCGGTCTCTGCCGCTAACCCCGCCGGCAACCGACCGCCCCGCAGGAGCTTAGGCACTTGCGGGGCGGTTTTTTGACGCAGAGGCGCAAAGGCGCGGAGGAACGCAGAGAATTTTTTAACGCAATGGCGCAAAGACGCAATGGCGCGATGGGGGATATAGTTGTCAGAACAAGGATTTGGGGGATTATGGGATTTTCAGGAATCTTCTTCATCCCATCTCCGCGTTCCTCTGCGCCTTTGCGCCTTTGCGTCAAAAATCCCCTAATCCCCGACCGCCACCGCCGCCGACCATAGACGACCGGCGCCGGGGGCGTCCTGCCCGGTTTCGATGCGGTCTATGGGGTAGTCCGGCAGTTGGATTGTCGCCATGCACTTGCCGTTGAACACCGCGCCCAGGGGCGGGGCGAAGTCGAAGTTCAGGCTTTCATGCCCGATTTCGCGGCGGCTTTCGGGCAAGTCGGCGGGGTTGGCGGGGTGGACGCTTAGGAAGAAACGCCCGCGCGCGTCTTCTTGCGTACAAGGCTGCTTGAGATAGCTCAGCGCGCCGCCGTCCGCGTTTAGGTAGAGGTCGAACCCGGAGCGCGCCGACGGGGCGCCGGCGGCGGCGACGGCTTGATAGGCGCTTTCGTAAGCCGCCAGCGCCTGCGCGTTCGGCGGCGGGAAGATGGACGCTTCCCACAGCGCGTCGCCGGTCGGCCCGCGCTTCCCCGTTCGGATTGCCGCCGCCGGATAGCCTTCCGGCAAATCCGCGACCATCATGCAGACGTCGTCGAAGGCGACGCCCCAATCCGAGAACGAAAAGTCCCGCCCCCAACTCTCGCCCATGCCGCCCGCGCCGAACGGATAGAGGCGCAGAAAGAAGGCGCGGTCGCCGCCGGCGTCCCGCTCCGGAGCGCAGGGGGATTTCAAGTACGCCAGTTTCGACCCGTCGAGATGGATGTCGAAGACCGATTCGGCGTCCGGCGGGGACGATTCAATCCGCCGCCGCTCGGCTCGGTACAGGTCTTCCAGGTCGATGGATTCGTACAAGAACAGATGGCGGTTGCCGGGCGTCAGCAGGTTGAAGCTCTCATCGCGGTAGCGGCTGAGGGCGTAGCCGGCGGTCGGCGGGTCCGGATCCGCGTCTCGCCAGACGATTCCCCCCAAGTGGTAAACCCAGGATCTGTGGGAATGTCCTTCGTGGCGCCCTATCCAACGCGCCTCTTGGGAGACAGTCACCGCATTTCCCCGCGCCGCGTTCTTGACGGCGCTCATGTCCGCCAGCAGTTCCTTCGACCGTTTCGCCGCGTCCGCGTCCGCCCTTATCTGGGCGGTATGGAACGCCGAGAGCGCGAACGCGGGGACGGCGAGCGCGGCGATTCCGATGGCGAGCGCGCCGCCGAGACGCGGTCCCAGCAGGCGGCGCGTCCCCATCAACGCCCCCGCCCACAGCGCCAACGGCAGCCCGACATGGAACATTCCCTCGTAAGAATGGGGCCAAACGGCGTTGCCCCGCGTCGCCAGCGCCCAGACGAATCCGGTCAGGGCGAGGCACGCCAGCGGAAGGCGGAATCGGCGCGGGACTAGCGCCAGCGCCGCCAGCGCCCAGCATGCCGCCGCGACTCCGAGCGCCGTCCGCCCGAACGCCGTCGGCGACGGCTCCAGCGGCGGCGAATCGCGCTCGGCGAACCCCGTCGCCGCGTAAGGCAGGGACGACGCTCCGGCGAAATGGAACTGCCGCCGCGAAAAGTCGTCCCACGAATCGGCTTGTCCGGTCAGCCCCAAGCGGATTATCACGGAATCGACCGAGGGCAGGCTTCGCAAGCCGCGGTTTCCGCCGTGAGCCGCGTATTCGTTGGCGAGGTTGAGCGCCAGCAGGGCGGAGCCGAACAGAGCCGAGACGGCGGCGAGCGCGATGAATCGGCTGCGGGCGAGCGACGCCAGCGCCGCCGGCGCCGCGCGGATTCCGTCCCGCCAACCCGCGCCGGATCCGGCGCTCGCGCGGACGAGCGCCAGCGCCTCGCCGCCGAAACTCAACAGCGCGAACGGCAAAATCAGCGCGTAAACATGCCAGCCCAAAAGCAGCGCGGCGCAAGTCTTGACGAGCAACTGGCGGAAACGCCCCTCTTGGACGAACAAGACCACGCCGTGAAAGACGAGCATGATTCCGAACAAGTCCATGGCGGTTTCGCCCGCCACCGAGTCGGAGAAGTAGAGCGGGTGGAGCGACGAGAAGGCGAGCAGGACGGCGGCGAGGGCGATCCATCGGCTGCCCGCGATTCGCGCGAGGGCGAGATAGGCGAACGACGCCGCGCCGCAAAACATGAGCAGCATGAGAAGCCGCGCCGCGAGCAGTTTGGCGACGACGTCGCCCCCGAAGGGCAGAATGGCGAGTTTTATGAGCGCGTACCCGCCGATGGGGAAGCGCCCGTATGAACGATATTCGAAGCCGCCGCCTTCGTCCGGGATTATCCGCGTCGCCAAGCGGAAGTTGTGGCTGGGCGACAGATTCTCGGCGACCGCCAGATTCTTGGCGGTGAGCTCGTTGTGGATTCCGAACGGTCGATAGAGGAATCCCCTGTCGCCGCCCAGCGCGAATAGGGACGCCAGCGCGATGAGCAGAATCGCCAAAGGCAGCCATTCGCGCCGGCGGGCGAGGAGCGGGCGTATGGGAATGGACGGAATCGGAAGCATAAGGTCGCCGGCGGACAATGATCAGAGAAAGGCGGGCGGCGGCTGAAACGGCGCCCGCCGCAACCGATTGTAAAGGATTGCGAACGCGGCTATCCACTAGGCGTTAGGGATGTTTTTTTGACGCAGAGGCGCGAAGGCGCAAAGGAACGCAGAGAGAGGGGATGAAGAAGATTCTTGAAAATCCTGCAATCCCCAAAATCCTGATTCCTAGTGGCTATCAGTTGGTCGACTCTGGATTCCCGCCCCCGCTTCCGCGAGGGTGACGTTCCTTCGCGGGAATGACGGGGGGCGGGGCGCGGAAGCGGCTGAAAAGCGTCCAATCCGCGCCTAAATCCGACGAACATGCCCCTGCAAGCCCGCGCAGGCGGGGATAAATCGATAACATGCGATTGCCCCTGTTTACTTGTTCGGGGATTTCCGCTAACATATCCCCCAAACTCAAGATGGGGAAGGTTCACAACCATGCAGATTAGGATTCTCAACGCCGTTCGCAACCGCTCCGCGCTCGCGCTTGGGGCGATGACGGCGGCTTTCGTCCTCTCGGCGCTGCTGGCGATTGCGTGCGAATCCCCCCCCCCGCGACGGGTCGAGGTAATCAAGGAAGTGGAGGTCGTTCGGACGGTCGAAGTGGTCAAGGAAGTGGAGGTTGTGAGAACCGTCGAGGTCGTCAAGGAAGTGGAGGTCGTTCGGACGGTCGAGGCGGTCAAGGAAGTGGAAGCGGTCAAGAGCGCCGCGCGAATGGCTGAGGCACCGCCCACCGCCGTCCCCACGAATACCCCCGCGCCCGCCGCCGTGCCGACGAGTACCCCCATGCCGACCGCCGTTCCAACGCCCGCGCCTACGCCCACTCCGACAAGGACGTACAAGATAGCTTTCACGTCAGACCGCGATGGGAATTACGAAATCTACACGGCGGACGCGGATGGCAGGAACGTGACGCGCCTTACGTTCACTTCGTTTTTGGAATTCCCATTTGACTGGTCGCCCGATGGGAAGATGATTTCATATTCTCTGAGTTCGCGTGAAGGTGACGTACTCAGACAATTGATTTTCACAACCAATGCAGACGGGGGCAACCAGAGGCCGATACGGGAAGAACCTGGCGGAAGGGACTTGATGCCCGTGTTTTCTCCAGATGGACGGGAGGTCGTTTTCAGCTCAAATAGAGGCGGCAACTGGGATATTTACATCATCGGGGTCGATGGCGAGAACCCGCGACAGATTACTTTCAGCGAGAACTTTGACTCTAGTCCGGACTGGTCGCCGGACGGTCGGCAAATCGCGTACGAGTCCAAGCGGGACGGCAACTGGCAGATTTATCTGCTGGATATCCAGTCCGGCGACGAGCGCAAGATAACCTCGGGGATTGCAGCCAATTACAGGCCGGCGTTCTCGCCGGATGGCAATGAAATCGCGTATGAGAGCGACAGCGGGGATATAGCCGAGCTGTTCGTTCTGGACTTGGCGACTCTCGAGACAAGGCAGGTCACCCGATTCGGCAAAAGCTCTTGTTGCGCGAGCTGGTCGCCGGACGGCAAGTTCATCTACTTTAGTATGAGGGAACTTGGCGAAGATGGTCAGCGGGACATCTACCGCATTTCGCCCGACGGCGGCTTCCCGGAAGCGGTCATACAGAGCGAATCTAACGATGACGCCGTCGCCGTATCGCCGTTCATGGAGCGGTAGTCGCGGCTTGGGCGGGCGGCGGGGCGCTTTTGGTTGGCTCGCGCCCGCGCCCATCCTATCCCCCGCCGCCCCTTATAGGGGCATGTTCGCGGTTGGCGAAACTGCCCCTAGCGGCGCAGGCGCCCGCGCGCTAGCCCTCTCCCATCAAGGGAGAGGGGATTTGTCGCTCGCGATTCGGGCTTGGTTTCCAGTTGCTAAGTCGGTCGCTCCACTCTGGATTCCCGCCTTCGCGGGAATGACGGGGGCGGCGTTCTTTCGCGGGAATGACGGGGGGCGGGCGCGGCTTTCACTTTTCCCATCTCCGCCATCCTATCCCCCGCCGCGCAAAAGCGTTACAATGCCACGCAAAACGCGCGCGCTGAAGAAGGGGTGCTGTCTTGCTCGACCTGCTCATACGAAACGGCATGATTATCGACGGAACGGGGAACCCCGGCTATTACGGCGCGGTCGGGGTCGAGGGCGATGCGCTCACGGTGTTCAGAGGCGGCGCGGACGGGTTGGACGCCAAGCGCGCCATAGACGCGGCGGGGATGGTCGTGTCGCCCGGCTTCATCGATATGCACGCGCACTCCGGCTTGGTTCTGCTGTCGGAGCCGGCGCATGAGCCGAAAGTGCGGCAGGGGGGTCACCACCGAGCTTATCGGGGTGGACGGCAATTCTTACGCGCCGTTCAGGTCGCAGACGGAATTCCGCCGCTTCGTGGAGATGAATTCGGGGCTGGACGGCGACCCGCCCCTGCCGGGGTCTTGGTCGACGGTGGAGCAGTATCTAAACATGTTCGACCGCAAGGCGGCGGTGAACATCGCTTATATACTGGGCAATTCGCCCGTCCGCATAGACGCAATCGGCTGGGAATCCGCGCCCGCCACTCCGCGCGACATCGCCAACATGAAGGCGATGACGCGCGAGGCGATGGAGGAAGGCGCGCGGGGCATGTCCACCGGGTTGGATTATCCGCCGGGGGGGTACGCCTCCACCGACGAGCTGGTCGCGCTGTGCGAACAAGTCGCCGAGCTGGGCGGGATTTACCACACCCATGTCCGCTACAAGTCGGGCGACAGGTTTCTGGATCCGTTCCGAGAAGCGATTGAGATAGGCGAGCGGAGCGGCGTCCCCGTCCACATAACGCATTTCTACCAGAAGGCGCCCGCGCCGGGGGGCGCGCCGCAGCTGCTGTCGCTGGTGGAGGACGCCGCCGAGCGGGGGCAGGACGTGACTTTCGACAGCTACCCCTATAGCCTGGGCAGCACGCGGATTCTGATAGTGTTCCCGGATTGGGTTCACGAAGGGGGCCCTGAGCGCCTCAAGGCGGCGCTGGCGGATCCGGACGCGCGCGAGCGCCTGCGCGGGGAAGTGGAGCCGCGCGCGCCCACTTGGAGCGATATGTGGCTGACCTATTTCAAGCGCCCCGAAAACCACGTTTACGAAGGGCGGTCGATAGCCGAAATCGCCGAATCGCGCCGACAGCATCCGGTGGACGCGCTCTGCGACCTGCTGGTGGAGGAAGACCTGCAGACTTGCTACGTCGCGGAAGGGCTGAACGCCAAGACTCTGCCGGCGTTCGTGACGCATCCGCTTTCGATGGTGGGCAGCGACGCGGTTCTGCTGGGGGACTTCCCAAGCCCGCGCACTTACGGCTGCTTCCCGGTGATACTCGGCGAGTACGCGCGGGAAGAGCGGCAGATAGCGCTGCCGGACGCGATTCGCAAGATGACGTCCTTCCCCGCCCAGCGTCTCGGACTGCAGGACAGGGGGGTGATCCGAAACGGCATGAAGGCGGATTTGACGGTGTTCGACCCGAAGACCGTCCGCGCGCCCGCCACGCGGACGGACCCGAAGCGGTTTCCGGTGGGAATCGAGTATGTGATAGTGAACGGGACGGTCGTGGTTGACGGCGGGGCGCATACGGGGGCGCTTCCCGGCAGGGCGCTGCGCTGAGCGATGGGGGGATGGTTTCTGTCGATGCTCCGGCGCGCGGCGCTGTCGGCGCTGACCGGCGCGACGGTGTCGGTTCTGTCGCTGAGCCTGCTGGCGCTGGCGGTGACGTCGGCGCTGGCGGACCCGGCGTTTTACGTCGACCGGATGCGGAACGCGCGGGCGTATGAGCTGGTCTTGGACCGGGCGGTGGCGCCGGCGGTCGAGCGCGCGATGGGGGGCGAGGGGGAGCGAATCGCGGGGGTGGATTCGCGGGCGGTGACGTCTGCCATCCGCCGCGCCCTGCCGCCGCGATGGGCTTACCGAGAGCTGGAGCGGCAACTGGCGGGGCCGGTGGGCTATCTGGCGGGCGACAGGGGGCGGTTCGTCTTTCGGATTCGGCTCGACAGCCGCGTGCCGGCGATAACGGCGGAGGCGCGGCGGCTGGCGGTGAGCGCGGACGCGCAGTCGCTTCTGCTGGACGGGGTGATGTCCGAACCGCTCGCCAACGCCGCGTCCGAGCTGGAGTACTACGGAATCGGGCTGAGCGAAGAGCGGCTGAAAGAGAGCGCGGGAATCATCCTGAACGAGGAATGGTTGGACGCGCGGCTGGTCGAGATAATAGACGAGGCGGGGCCCTATATCGCGGGCGAAAAGGATTCGTTCGAGATCGCCATTTCGTTCGAGGAGCCGCTGGCGGCGGCGGAGTCGGAAGTGGAGCGGCTAGTGGCGGAAGTGAACTGGTACGACGACGCCATAGACGGCTTCGCGGCGCGGTACGTGGATGAAAGCCTGAAGGGCGTCGACAAGACGCTCGGCGGGTTCACGGTGGACCGCGAGGACGTTTTGGGCATCATCCGCAGCTCGATTACGCCGGAGATGGCGGAGCCGGTGATAGCGGACGCGGCGACGCAGCTGACGCGGTACTTTCTGGGCAAGTCGGACACGGTGTCGGTGTCGCTCGATTTGACGGAAGCCAAGCGAATCGCCGGTCCGCAGATAGGGGCTATCGCGGAGTCGCTGGTGAACGCGCGGGCGCTGACGATAGCGAACTGCGACCCCGGAAGCGAGAATTTGACGCTGAACTTCGCGGGGGCGCGGATGCCGTTTTGCATCCCGACGGAGGAGCCGGCGCGCTCGGAGGCGCGGGCGCGTCTGGCGGCGGCGCGCGGCGAGGCGGGGGCGGCGTTCACGCGCCAAGTGCTGGAGCCGCTCCCCGACCGGATGACGTTCACGCAAGACGATCTGCGCGAGCAGCTGCGCCTGAACGCCGGCGAGGGGGCGGTCGACATAGTGGACGCCATACGCCTCGCCGCCCGAAACGGCGTCCGCTACACGGACGAAGATTTGGAATCGGACATCGCGGCGCTGTACGGGGGCTCCGCCGCGTCGCAGCTGCAGGCGGCGCGGGGCTTCATGCAAGACGGCTGGAGCTTCGACCAGCGCGATTTGCGGGCGGCGCTTCCGGCGAACGTCATCGAATTGACGCGGAGATGGTTCCCCGTCGCGGGCTTGGCGGCTTACGGGGGAATCGCCCTGAGCGCGTTGGCGGCGCTGCTGGCGGGTCTGATGCGCGGCGGGACGGCGCGGGGGCGGCTGCTGTGGGCATGCGCCTTCTTCGCCATAGCCGGCGCGACGGCGTGGGTCGTGAACGGGGTCATCTTCCCCTATCTGATAGAGAGCAGGTTGGAAGACGGCATATACGCCCTAGCGCGGGCGAACGGCATGTCGCCCGGCGACACTGTGATGGGGCTGTCGCTGAGAACAATCGTGGGGGTGGGCTTGGACGCGCTGTCGGACATACGGGGGCGGGCGGCTATCGGCGGCGCGGTGGCGCTGGGTGCGGCGGGGACGGCGGCGGCGGTGGTTTTCATAGCGAGGCCGCGGACGCCTAAGGGGGATGGGGATGCGCTACATTCCGGTTCCGGGACATGAAATCAACGCAAAGGCGCGAAGGCGCGGAGACGCGAAGCAGGGAATTTGGCGAAAGACGACTTTGGGATGGCGCGCAAGGGCAAGCGGGCGAAACTGCGCCTGGCGGCGCGGGGGCGTCACCCTAGCCTTCTCCCCATCAAGGGAGAGGGGATACGTTGGCTTCAGTTCAAGCCTGGTTCCTAGTGGCTATCTTGGCTGGGCGACTCTGGATTCCCGCCTTCGCGGGAATGACGGGAGCGGGGGCGGCGCGGGAATGATGGGGGCGGGGGCTGGAGGGAATGGCGGGGGGATGGACGGCGCGCGATATTTGCGGTTCGCGGGCGGGTTTTCGCGTCCCGCCGCCCTTACGCTGGGCGCGGCGCGTCTGTATAATGTCGCGGAGCGAAAGAATCGGAATCATCATCTTTGCCCAACGCATAAGGGGGATTTACAGCGATGAGCGACAATTCGGAGCGCAAGCGCGGATTCACGCGCAGGCAGATACTCAAGAGCGTCCCGTTCGGGCTGGCGGCGGCGGCGGTGGCGGGGGTTGTGTCCGGGCGCGCGGTTTCGGGGCTGATTCGCAAGAAGCGGGCGCCGGAGCTGCCGGCGGACTCGATCTTCGCGCCCGACAAGAACCGCTATCCGGGCGCCTAGCGATGGGGGCGTTTCGCGCTAATGGCGCGGGGGCGGGACGGCGGCGTTTCGCGGCGCGATTCGGGTTCGCCGACGGCGTTCGCGCTCGGATAGGCGCGCTCGCGGCGGTCGCTATGCTCGCGGCGCTGGCGCTCGCCGGTTGCGAGGTCGCCGCGCCGGAGCCGACTCCCACGCCGGCGCCCACTCCGACGCCGGTCAACCCCGCCGCCCTGCTCGCCGAATCCGGCTCCGCCATGAACGCCCTGCGGTCGTTCCGCTTCCGACTGGCGCACAACAAGGAAGGCACGCCGCTCGCGGACGGGCTAATCGTCTCGGACGCCGAGGGCGCGGTGGTGAGCCCGGATAGAATATCGGTCGACTTCTCCGGAACCTTCGGCAACTTCGGCATACGGTCGAGCGTCGTGACCGTCGGGGCGGACAGCTACATGACGAATCCGCTCACCGGCGAATGGGAGGCGGTGGCGGCGAGCGTCAGCCCGCTCGCCTTCTTCGACCCGCAAAACGGCGTCGGCGCGATGATGCGGAGCGTGGAGAATCCGACGCTGGCTTCGTCTTCGGACGGCGCTTTCGTGGTGGAGGGCGGCATGCCGGCGTCCGCGCTCGCGCCGATACTCGGCGGGTCGTCGACTGATGGGGACGTCCGCGCGGAGCTGACCATCGCCGCCGATTCGCTGCTTTTGGAGAAGGCGGTGATAACGGGGCGCGTCACGGCGGATGAAGCGGACGGGCTTATCCGAACCATCTCGCTGTGGGATTTCGACGCGGACATAACCATCGAGACGCCGTCGGGCTGAGCGGGGGTTGGCGTTGAGTTCCCAATCCGGCGGGCGGCGGCGCTCCGTCTCGCCCTATCTCGCGCTGGCGCCCGTCCTGTTCGGGGTGTTCATCGCGGCGGACGACCAGACGGTAATCGTCACCGTCCTGCCGGAGATAATGTTCGACCTGCGGATTCAGCCGAACGAGCTCGACCGCGCGTCTTGGACCATCACGGGCTATCTGCTGGGCTATGTCGCCGCCATGCCGCTGATGGGGCGTCTGGGCGACGTCTGGGGACGGCGCGGGATGTACGCCGCCGCGATGCTGCTTTTCATGGCGGGGTCGGCGGCGTCCGCGCTGACGCGCAATCTGGAGTGGCTGGTGGCGGCGCGGGTGGCGCAGGCGGTGGGCGCGGGGGCGCTGGTGCCGATTTCCATAGCGATGGTGGCGGACCTCTTCCCCCCCGAACGGCGCGGCGCTCCGCTGGGAATCATGGGCGCGGCGGCGGAGGCGGGCGGGGTGATAGGGCCGCTCTGGGGCGGCATAATATCGCGGTTTCTCGACTGGCCGTGGGTGTTTTGGATGAACATACCGCTGGGGGCGGCGACTCTGGCGGCGATGTTCTGGCTGCTTCCGGCGAGTCCGCGCTACCCGGCGCGCATCGACTGGCTGGGCGGGACGCTGATAGCCGCCGCGCTCGCCGCGCTCACAATCGCGCTCTCGCGGGTGGGCGCGCCGGACGCCCTGTTCGGGATGTATTCCGCCGCCGCGCTCGTCGCGCTGGGGCTGTTCGTCTGGCGGCAGAAGACCGCCGCGGAGCCGCTTCTGCCGATTTCGATGTTCCGCGCCGTTTCGTTTTCCGCCGCCAACGCCGCGCATCTGCTTCTGGGCGGGGCGATGATAATAGGGATGGTGACGATTCCGCTGATGGCGAACACGGTCTTGGGCTTGACGCCGCTCGACGGCGGTCTGATGCTGATGCGGATGACTGTCGCCATACCGCTGGGGGCGGTTCTGGGGGGAATCGCCTGCCAGCGCTTCGCGCCGCGCGTCCCGGCGATAGCGGGCTTCGCCCTAGCCGCCGCCGGCTTCGCCCTGATAAGCGGCTGGGAGCTGGACATAGCCGACCCGATGATGACCGTCCATCTGGCGATTGTCGGCTTCGGCTTCGGCTTGCTGATAGCGCCCGTGGCGCTGGCGGCGGTGAACTCGGTGGGCGAATCCCTGCGCGGGGCGGCGTCCGCCGTAATCACGGCGATGCGGATAGTGGGGATGACGTTCGGCTTGGCGGCGCTGACTTCGTGGGGAACGGGGCGGTTTCAGCAGCTCATCGTGGGCTTGGAGCTGCCGCTTCCCCTGCCGGGCGAGACGGCGGCGCAAGCGCAAGCGCGGGTGGACGAATTCAACCAGACGCTCACGGACGCGGGCATGTCGCTGTTCGGGGATTTCTTCGTGATAGCGGCGTGCGTGTCGCTGGCGGCGATATGCGCGGCGGCGTTCATGGGGCGGGCGAAGAAGCCGGAGGGGTGAGCGATGGGGAACGCAAAGGCGCGGCTGGGAGCGGGGGGAATGAACGCAAAGGCGCGAAGAGGCAATGGCGCAATGGTTTTTTCGTATGACTCGCTCCCTTTGGGAAGAATTGGGAACGCAATGGCGCATCGGATGATTGTCGCGGCGGCGGTCGCGCTGGTTGTCGCGGCGGTCGGGTGCCAAAGCGCGCCGGGGGACGCGGCGGCGACGGCTCCGACCGTTGCGCCGGCGGCTTCCGAAACGCCGCCCTGCCCGCCCGACTGCGCGGCGTTCGTGACGGGGACGCTCGATTACCGCGAGCGCGCCGCCCTGCCGCCGGACGCCGTCGCGAGCGTTCGCCTAGAGGATGTGTCGCTAGCGGACGCGCCTTCGGTCTTGATAGCCGAGCGCGTCATAGCCAACCCTGGGCAAGTCCCCATCCGGTTCGAGATAGGCTACGACCCGGCGCTCATAGACGAAAGGCGCGATTACGCGGTGCAGGCGGCAATCACGCGGGGCGGCGAGTTGCTGTTCGTCAACGATACTGTGTACAGCGTTCTGACATGGGGCAATCCGAGCGACGTGGAGATGGTTTTGGCGGGCGTCGGGCCGTAGGGGGGGCGCGTGTCGGGGGTTGGCGGGCAATCCGCGCGGGACTGCGCCTGGGGGCGGCAGGCGCCGCTCAACCTAGCCCTCTCCCATCAAGGGCTTGCAGGGGTATGTTCGTGGCTGGCGAAACTGCGCCTAGCGGCGCAGGCGCCCTCACCCTAGCCCTCTCCCATCAAGGGAGAGGGGATACGTTGGCTTCAATTCAAGCCTGATTCCTAGTGGCTATCATGTTGGCAAACTCTGGATTCCCGCCTTCGCGGGAATGACGGGGCGGGGGCGCGAGAAAGCGGCGAAAAGTGTCCATTTCGCGCCTATATCCGCCAAACATACCCTTGTTAGCCCATCAATGGAGAGGGGATGCGTTGGCTTCAGTTCAAGCCTGATTTCGATAAACATGCCCTTGCAAGGGGGGAACAGTGGATGCGCGAAACTTCACCCCGCCGCCGCCAGCCTGTCCAGCGTGTGGCGGTAGCGGCTTGCCAGGATGGCGCTGGCTTTGCTGAATATGTGCATGCCGATTCGCGGCTCCAGTTCGCACAGCTCCAGCAGGCGCACTCTGGGGATTACGAACGCCGTTCCGTCCGTCGCCGCGCGCGATGTGGTGACCAGGATGGGCGGGTTGAAGAGCGCCGCCACGGGGAACGCCTCGTGCGAGACGACGGTTCGGACTTCCAGCGGGTTGCCGCTCGGACCGGTCGTCGCCACTATTTCGCCGCTTCGGACCAGATAGAGGCGGTCGCCCGGCTCGTCCTGAAAGCCGAGGTAGTCGCCGGCGCTGTAGGCGAAATCCTCGCAGAGCGCGGCGATGCGCTCCAGATGGCGTTCGGACAAGCCTCTGAACAGGTCGACTTCCGAAAGGAAGTGCAGGGCGTAGGCGGACGCGGAGCGGTAAACCATGGCGCGCCTAGTATATCGCCAAAGACTCGACGGGGCGCCCCTTGAGGGCGTCGCGTCCGCGCAGGTCGGATAGTTCGATTACTACGGCGACGCCGGCGACGGTTCCGCCGGCGAGCTCGACCAGGCGCGCGGCGGCGGACAGGGTGCCGCCGGTGGCGAGCAGGTCGTCGACCAGCAGGGCGCGGTCGCCGGGGGCGATGGCGTCCGCGTGAATCTCTAGGGCGTCGGAGCCGTATTCGAGTTCGTATGAGACGGATAGCGTTTCGGAAGGCAGCTTGCCGCGCTTGCGGGCGGGAATCAGGGGGACGCCGAGCGAGTACGCCAGGGCGGCGCTGAAGACGAAGCCGCGCGATTCTATGCCCACGACGGCGTCGAAGGGGACGGCGGCGAAGCGCTCGGCGATGCCGTCCACCGCGCGGCGCAACGCCGGCGGATGCGCCAGCAGGGGCGTGATGTCCCGGAAGACGATTCCCGGCTCCGGGAAGTCGGGGATGTCGCGGATGTGCCGCTTGAGGTCCATGGTTGCGGCGGTCTCCTTCTCGGTTCGGTTTCGTTCGCGGGCGGCGGGGGTAATGATAGGAAGGGCGGGGGGCGGCGTCAAGTCGCGCGCGCTCGGCGTCCGCCAGCCCCTAGCCGCCGGACGCCGCAATCCGCTATTCTTCGGGCGTCAAGGGACGCGAAAGGACGAAAGAATGGGAGGCGCGGATGGGGAACGGCGGCGGCGGGCTTCTTTCGCGCGGCTCGCGCCCTTTTGGCGAATTTCTGAAGCGAGGTGAAAGTTGACGGACTCGGGTCTCTCATTCCAGCAGTTCGAGATGGACTACGAGAACGCCCTGGCGATGCTGGCGGAGCGCTACGGGGACGACGGCGCGGTGGACGCGCTGATGTTCGCGGAGGAAGCCCGCCCGAACGCCGGCGCGGACGAGTACGCCCCGGAGTGGCTGCGCCCCTTCGTGGCGGTGGTCGCCAATCTCGCGCAGGAAAACTTCATGCGGATGGCGGCGAGCTCCGGCGGGCTGGCGTCCGTGATACCGCAGGCGGTCGCCCCCGCCATAGTCCGGGCGGTTCAGCTGGGCTACGTCGAAGGCTACCTCGCGGCGAAAGACGATTAGGGGAACGGCGAATGTCGGCGTTTGGGTTCCTCCGAAACCCGCCCTGGCGAAACCCGCCTTGGCGCAACCCGCCCTGGAGCGGGCGGCGCAATCTGGCGCTGTCCATAGACGGCGTCTCGGAAGTCGCGCGGGCGGCGGGCGCGGACGGCGGATTGGACGAATCCCAAGCCCGCCTGTGGGCGTTCCTGTGCGAGGCGTCCCGCCGAACGCTCAGGCGTCTGCTGGCGGACGGCGGCGACCCGATGATGGATTGGGGACTGCTGAGATACGCCCGCCGAGTGGACGACGCCAAGCTAATCGTCCTGTTCTGGTGGACGCTGCTGTACCAGATGGTTCTGTTCAGGAATCGCGGCTTGGACGGCTGCGATGATGCGGACGGCGCGACGGACGCGGCGTTCGGCGCGGCGCGGCGGTTTCTTGAGGCAGAGTTCGCGCGTCTGGGCGCGGATTCCGACCCGCCGGGGCCGTGGGCGAAAGACTGGCGGCGGCAGTTCGCGCTGGAGTCCGCCATGGCGCTCTACAACCACGTTTACGCCCTGCTGGGGGTTCCCGGCGATTTGACCAAGCGCATAAACCACGTGTCGCACTTCACGACCGCCACCGAGCGCGCCTACGACGAGATGGCGCGGGAACGCGCCGGCGGCGGCGAGTCGGCGGACGAAAGGCGGACGGCGAAGCCGCAACGATGAGCCAAGACGCGAAACTGATTCTCAAAGACCGCTTCGGATACGACGAGTTCCGTCCGCTCCAAGCGGAAATCATCCAAGCCGCGCTGGAGGGGCGGGATTGCTTCGCGCTGATGCCCACCGGCGCGGGGAAGTCGCTCTGCTACCAGCTGCCGGCGATTGCGATGGACGGCTTGGCGATAGTCGTATCCCCGCTCATCGCGCTGATGAAAGACCAGGTGGACGCGCTGAGAAGCAACGGGGTGTCAGCCGCCTTCATCAACAGCGCGCAGACCTGGGACGAGCAGAACGCCGTCCGCAAAGCGGCTTTCGAGAAGCGTCTCGATCTGCTCTACGTCGCCCCGGAGCGCATCCCGCAGGCGGCGTTTCGGAGCTTTCTGGAGGCGATAGACGTCTCGCTGATAGCGGTGGACGAGGCGCATTGCATATCGGAGTGGGGGCATGAGTTCCGCCCCGAATACCGCAACCTGAAGGCGCTGCGGGCGCTCAAGCCCGGCGCGCCGGTGATGGCGCTCACGGCAACCGCGACGGAGCGGGCGCGGGAGGACATCAAGGCGCAGCTGGAGTTGCGGGAGCCGCGCGTGTTCATCGCCGGCTTCGACCGCCCGAATCTGCGCTATTACGTGCATCCGGACAAGAACCGCAACGAATTCTTGGAAGGCTGGCTTAGGGCGCATCCGAACGAAAGCGCGATTGTTTACCGGGGTTCGCGCGCGGGGACTGAAGAGACGGCGGAGCGGCTTGTCGAGATGGGCGTCTCCGCCCTGCCCTATCACGCCGGATTGGACGAAAAGACGCGGACGCGCAATCAGGAAATGTTCGTCCGGGACGAAGCGCGGGTAATCGCCGCGACAGTCGCCTTCGGCATGGGCATAGACAAGCCGAACGTGCGCCTGGTGATGCACTACGAAACGCCGTCTTCGGTCGAGCGCTACTACCAAGAATCGGGGCGCGCCGGACGCGACGGGCTGGAGGCGGACTGCGTGATGTTCCACGGTCCGCGCGAGCGCGAGCGCGCCATCTATTTCGTCGAGCGCGAGAATGACCCCGTCCTGCGGCGGGCGGCGGAGCGCAATTTGGACGCCATCATCGCGTACTGCCAGACGGCGTCCTGCCGCCGCGCGGCGATTCTGGCGCATTTCGGCGAGACTTACGCCGCCGATTCGTGCGGCAATTGCGACAATTGCCTGGCGGACACTTTCGACGCCACCGTAATCGCGCAGAAGATTTTGTCCGCCGTGATACGGACGGGCGAGCGCTACGGGGCGACTTACGTGGCGAAAGTGCTTCGCGGGGACGATTCGGCGCAAATCCGCCAGCGCGGGCATGAGGGGCTGTCGGTGTTCGGCATAGTAAATGACTTTTCGGAAGCCGCCATAAAGGAATTGGCGGCGTCTCTGGCGTCTCGCGGGCTGCTGGCGACGGGGTCGGATTTGCCGACGCTGTCGGCGACGGCGAAGGGGCGCGAGTTTCTGCGGCTGCGCGAGAGCCTGCGCCTGCCGGTTCCCAGAAAAGACGCCCCGACGCGGCGCGCGGCGTCCGCGTCCGACCCGGCGGCGGATTACGACGCGGGGCTGTTCGAGATTCTGCGCTCGCTGCGTTCGCGCCTGGCGTCGGAGCGCGGCTTCCCGCCCTATGTGGTGTTCGGCGACCGCCCGCTGCGCGAAATGTGCCACTACTTCCCGCAAAGCCCCGAAAGCCTGCTGCGGATAAGCGGCGTGGGACGGCGCAAGCTGGAGGACTACGGCGCGGAGTTTCTGGCGGCGATAACGGAGTACGCGGGCGAGAACGGCGTCGCGGACAAGACGGCGGACGCGGGCGGCGCCCCGTTCGCCGGCGTCCCGCGCGCGTCCGCCGAGCCGCGCCGCCGGTCGACTCGGCGATACGACAAGACGCTGCCGCTGGCGGATTTGGGATTGCCGGTCGCCGAAATCGCCGAGCGCCTGGGGTTGCGCGAAACGACCGTCGCGGGGCATGTGGAGGCGCTGATAGCGTCCGGGGCGCTGGCGAACCCGGCGCCGTATCTGCCGGAGGGCGGTCGCCTAGCGCGAATCGCCGCCGCCATAGAAGCGGTGGGCGACGCGCGCCTGAAGCCCATCTACGAATACCTGGACGAGGCGTTCGGCTACGAAGAAATCCGCTTCGCGCGGGCGCAGTTCAGGGCGGAGCGGCGCGGGGACGATGGGGAAGAAGAAACGGGGGGCTAGGGGGCTACGCCCGAAACCCGCCGCCCGCCGAGAATTCGTCCATCGCGCCAATGTTGGCGCGGATGATTCCGTCCTCCACTTCGATGAGGTCAAGCCGCCTTAGCAGATTCAAGTCCCGCGCGATGGTTCTTTGTCCGACGTCTCGGTAGAGGCTCGCGATTGGGTGGCGTCCGCTTCGGATGTCCGCCGCCGCGACTTCCTGGCCGACCAGCTCCAGCAGAAAGAGAAGCTGGCGATTGCCCGTATGGGAGCCGAGCCTGCCTTCCGTCTGGAGCCGCTCGCGGGCGTAATCCCTGAAGGCTATGACGCGGACTTCGTGCAGAATCTCGGAGTGCACTTGTTCCAACTCTTCCACGAGTCCGCGCAGGGCGAATCCGACGAACGGCGCGGCGTCTGGGTCCGAAACGAATCGGACATGGTTCATCAGGGCGACGTAATCCGAGCGGTTTCGGTAGTAGTAGTTGGCGAGCGAGTAGAAGCCTCTGGCGTTCACGCCCGCTTTGTACAGCAGAAAGCTCTCCGCGCCTCTGGAAGTCCGTCCGTTGCCGTCGCCGAACGGGTGGGCGCTTATCAGCAGAAAGTGGGCGACAATCGCCCTGACCATCGGGTCGAGCGCCGCGCCGCGTCCGCGATTCAGCCATTCCTCGAAGCCGGACATGAGGGCGGGGACTTCTTCGTGGTCGGGCGCGCGATGGTCGCCGGCGGCGACCGGATGCAGCCTGTATCTGCCCGGTTCGTTGTGCGGGTAGTCTATGCCGTCGGTCAAAATCCGATGGAACTCCCGTATCAGCGACTCTGTGAGAGGCGTGTCGGGGTTTTCGCGGAGCAGGCGCTCCACGAATTCTTTCAGCGCCTGGGCGTTGCGGACTTCGCGCTCTTCCCGCCGTCTCGCCGCCGCGAGGACGGGTCGGTCGGCGGGCGACGCCAGAACGCGGCTCACCTCGTCTTCGGACAGATCGGTTCCCTCGATGCCCGTCGTGCCGCGAACCGCCCTGACGATGTTCAGCGCATGCAGCCGCCGCTGGACATGCGGCGGAACGGGAATCTCGCGAATCGTCCTCGCGAGCGACTTGGCGGAAACCAGCCATTCGAGCATGGCGGGGTCGGACATGTCCGCGACCAGGTTGAAATGCACGCTCCATCCGGGCATTTAGACTCCCTCCAAGAATGGACAATGACTGCGCCGATGTCCATTTCCGAAAATTCTGTCCAAGCGCGGTTTCAGGTTTGGATTCGCTCCGAAACCGGCTGTTTTGGGTGGACGAATTATGCGACATTGACCATCGGTTTGTCCATCCGAAAAGCGTGTTTGGGCGGGCGGCGCGCCTCATATGCTAAAATCTCATCGGGCGCGCAGTTCGGCGCGGATTCGGCATGACGGCGGGTTGGACAAGGCGCATATGAAATTCGGCAACTTCCTATTTCCGCAGTCCGCGGCTCCGGGCGAGGACTTTCGGGCGGTCTCGGACGCCCTGCGCGAGGCGGAGCTTTCGGAGTCGCTCGGCTTCGACGAAATCTGGCTCGGCGAGCATCATCTCGACGGCGCCTGCGCCTACGTCGACCCGACGACGTTCGCGGCGGCGGTTGCGGCGCGGACTCGGCGCGTCCGCATCGGCTTCTCCGCCGTGCAGATGGCGCTGCATCATCCCGTTCGGCTCGCCGAGCAGGTCGCGCTTCTCGACAATCTCAGCCGGGGGCGCGTCACGCTCGGAATCGGGCGCGGGACGGCGTATAACTTTTATGAGTACCGCGCTTACGGCGTGCCGTTCGCGGAGGCGCAAGGCAGGCTGGTCGAGGCGGAGGACATTCTGCCGAAGGCGTGGACTTCCGAGAAGTGGCGGCATGAGGGCGAGTTCTTCGACATAGACCTGACCGCGCCGCTGCGTCCGCGCGTCTATCAGCGCCCGCATCCGCCGATGATTCGCGCCGTCGCCACCGAGCGCTCGATGCTGGAGATGGGCAGGCGCGGACGCCCCGTGATGCTGGTCGTCCAGCCGGACGACGAGACGGAGCGCCGCTTCGCCGCCTACCGCCGCGCGCTGGGCGAGAGCGGGTTGGATGAAGCCGGCGTCCGCCGGGTCCTGTCGGATTGCCGCGTGTGGCGCAACATCTGCGTGGCGGACACGGACGCCGAAGCCGCCGCGCTCGCCAGGCGCGTCCACGAAGCCAGCCGCGCCCACATAGACCGAACGCGCCTGCGCCTGAACACGGCGGCAGAGACGGCGTCGGTGAAGACCGACCTAGCCGACCCGCGATTCGAGGTCGAGAACAGCATGATATACGGCTCCCCCGCCGCGGTCGCCGAGCGGGTGGCGCGCCTGGGCGAAATGGGAATCGGGGGGTTGATACTGCATTTCCGGGTGGGGCCGATGTCGTGGGCTGAGAATGAGCGCAGCCTGCGGTTGTTCGCCGGGGAAGTGGCGCCGCGGTTTGGGGATGGCTAGTTGCCGCGCTTGTATCTGCCCGTCGCCAGTCCGCCCAGAAAACCCAATGCGCCCGCGACTATCGGGGCTATCAGGTCTCGGTTGTCCGTGAGCGTGAAGAACACCACCAAACCGATGATCGCGATCAACCCTATTAGGAAGTAGGCGAACTGGTACAGTCGGCGGGATTTGTCGGCTTCGTCCTCTCTGATGCGTTTGTTTTCCGCATTGGCGAGCATCGTGAAAATGTGGTCGGCGTTGATTTTCTCGGCAATCGGGTTGACTGCGGGCGCGATGATTTGAGTAACCGAGTTGAACGCCCGGCTAAAGGGCGCGCGCCGGTTTGACGGCACTATTTCCAACACGTCAAGCGGCATGTCCGACTCGCTGTCGGGGTCTGCGCTCTGGTCGTCCTGGTTTAGCGAATCGGATTCGGGAGACGCGCCTTCCGCCTCGTCCTTATCGCCATGTTTTGGGTTATCGCTTGCCATTGTTTTCGCTCCACTCTCGCAGTCCGCTCGACAGCGACTGCATTATGTCGCGCTCCAGCGCTTCCCCCGCAATCTGCGAAATCGCCGCGTTCAGCCATGCGGAAAGCAGAAACGCTATGAGGTCGTTCGCCCGCTCGTGGGACATCTCGCCCATGTTCGCGGATTCGACCATTTCCCTTATCCCTTCCAGCAACTCCGGCGGCGGGCTGTACAGGTCGGGCGTCCGGTTTCTTTCGGGTGTGAAAAGCGCCATCTTGTCGCATCCTCCGTTCGCGCCGAATTTCGGCGGTTTGGTTCGGGCGTTGGTTTGGCAACCCGCCGCGGGTGTAGAGTATATCATAACCGATACGCCGCCGCCTTGCAGGAGACCGCATGAATCGCCCGCCCGATACAGAAAATTCCCAGACCGCCGCGAGCGCGTCCGAGCAGTCCGTCGCGCGGGATTTCGTTCAGCTGCCCCGACGGCAGATCGTTTTCACGATGGCCGGCGTGCTGCTCGCCATGTTTCTCGCCGCGCTCGATCAGACGGTCGTGGCGACCGCCATGCCGCGCATCATCGCAGACTTGGGCGGGTTCGACCGCTACACTTGGGTGACGACCGCCTATCTGGTCGCGTCCACCACCGCCGTCCCCATCGTGGGGCGGCTCACGGACATTTACGGGCGCAAGATATTCTACGTGGGCGGCATCATCGTCTTCCTTGCCGGCTCGGCGCTGGCGGGGACTAGCCAGACGATGAACCAGCTCATCGCCTTCCGCGCCGTTCAGGGGCTTGGCGGCGGCGTCATCATGGCTAACAGCTTCGTGGCGATTGCCGACCTCTTCCCGCCCGAAACGCGGGGGAAGTATCAGGGCTTTCTCGGAGTGGTCTTCGGGCTGTCGTCCATATTGGGGCCTACGCTGGGCGGGTTCATCACGGACGCCTTCGCGTGGAACTGGATATTTCTAGTCAACCTGCCGCTGGGCGTCCCGGTGATATTCCTCATCGCGTTCATGTTCCCCAAAATCCGCCCGGAAGTCGAAAGCCGCAAGCTGGATTACGCGGGCATGGCGGCGCTCATTTTGGCGGTCGTCCCCACTTTGCTGGCGCTGTCTTGGGGCGGCGCGCAGTACGAATGGGCGTCCCCGCAGGTCGCCGGGACGCTCGCCTTCGGGCTGCTCATGGGGGCGGCGTTCGTATTCATAGAATCGCGCGCCGAATCGCCCATCATGCCGCTGGAGATATACCGCAACCCGATGGTGGCGGCGTCGCTCATCGCCACTTTCCTCACCGGATTCGGCATGTTCGGGGGAATCATCTTCATCCCGCTGTTCTTTCAGGGGGTGTTGGGGGCGTCCGCGACCGACAGCGGCGGCTTTCTGACGCCGATGATGCTCGGAATCGTCGCCGGCGCGAGCGTCTCCGGGCAGCTGCTGGCGAGGACGCCCATCGGCTACCGAGCGTTCGCCCTCGTCGGAACGGCGCTGATGGCGGTCGGGCTGTTTCTGATGACCACTTTGGACGCCGACGCCACTTTCGGGCAGGCGGTGGCGTATATCGTCGCGATGGGCGTCGGGCTGGGATGCACCTTCCCCACTTTCACGCTGGCGGTGCAGAACTCCATACCGTTCCGGATGATGGGCGTGGCGACTTCCGCGCTGCAGTTTTACCGAACAATCGGGGGGACGCTGGGCTTGGCGCTGATGGGGGCGGCGATGACGGCGCGGTTCGCGTCCCATCTGGACGAGACGATGCCGCAATCGGTCGCGGACGCCCTGCCGAGCGGCGAGCTGGACGCGCTCAAGGACAACCCGCAGGCGCTGATGGAGCCGTCCGCGCTCGGCGGCTTGTTCGAGGGCGCGGACGGCAAGGCGATGGCGGAAGCCGCGCTCGCCTCGCTGCGAGAGGCGCTCGCCGGGGCGATAAGCGACGTGTTCGCCATCAGCCTGATACTGGTGGCGGCGAGCGTGGCGGCGACGGTCTTCCTGCGCGCGCCCAAGCCGAAGCCGGCGGACGGCGGGCGGGCGTCGTCATCATCGTCTGGGACGGCGGCGCGATGATGGGTTCCAAGCCGATGAAACTGCTGGCGACGGTCTTGTTCGCGCTGTTCGCGCTGGCGCTGTTCGCGGCGCTGGCGTATGGCTTGTCGAACCGCTCGTCCGCGACGGGCAGAAGCGGGCTGACCCGCGTGGGCAAGCCGGCGCCGGATTTCGCCATGCCCCTGCTGAACGGCGGCGGCGAATTCCGCCTGTCGGAGCGCGGGGACGTCCCCGCCGTCATCAACTTCTGGGCGTCTTGGTGTCCGCCGTGCCGGGACGAATCCCCCGCCTTCGAGCGCACTTGGCGCGCCTATCGCGATGAGGGCGTCGTATTCATCGGCGTCAACATTCAGGACACTCAAGAAGACGCGGAGGAGTACGCCCGCGAGTTCGGCTTGACATTCGTCAACGGGCGCGATTTGGACGGCAAGATAACGATAGACTACGGCGTGACGGGCTTGCCGGTGACATTCTTCGTCGGGCGCGGCGGCGATGTGGAAAGCGTCCACGTCGGCGCGATAGCGGAGGACGACCTGGCGCAACGAACGCGGGCGCTGCTGTCGGGCGGCGGGGCGGCGGAGTGACGGGGGGCTAACCGCTACTCGCCGACGTCTATCTCCGCGCTCCACAGCTCTCTTTCGCCGGGTATCCACTGCCCGACCGCGATATGGCTTATGGGGTAGTCCGGCAGGCTTCTGATGACGGCGCATTTGCCGTCGAAAATCGCGCCGTAGCGGTGGAAGTCGAAGTTGAGCGAGACGTGGTTCAGGTTTTGGGCGCGCATCGCGTCCGGCGCGTCGGACGGGTCGGCGGGATAGACGGACAGCTCGAATCGCCCGCGCGTATCGGATTCGGCGCAGGGGGTTTTGACGTAAGTGAGCGTTCCGCCGTCCAGGTATATGTCGAAGCCGCCGGCGCTGGCGGCGGGGGCGCCGGGCAATTCCGACAGGGCGCGGCGGAATCGGTCTTCGTAGCCGGCGAATCGGATTCGGGCGCTCCACAATGCACTTTCGCCGGGGATCCATTGCGCCGTTTCAATGTGGCTTGCCGGGTAGCCGGGCAAGTCGCGGATGATTACGCATTTGCCGTCGAAAATCGCGCCGTATTGGTGGAAGTCGAAGTTCAGCGATTCGCTGTCCGCGCCGGCGTCCCGCGCGCTTCGGGGCAGGTCGGCGGGGTCGATGGGGAATACGGCGAGGGCGAAGCGTCCGCGCGCGTCGGATTCGGCGCAGCCGGTTTTGACGTAGGTCAGCGTTCCGTCTTGGGCGTATATGTCGAATCCGCCGGCGACGGCGGCGGGGTCGCCGGACAGTTCGGAAAGCGCGGCTTCGAACCGCTCGCCGTATCCGGCGAAGGGGATGTAGGCGCTCCACAACTCGCCCTCGCCGGGGAGCCAGCGCTCGGTCGCGAGATGGCTTATGGGGTAGTCCGGCAAGTCGCGGACGATTACGCATTTGCCGTCGAACAGCGCGCCGGTTTCGGCGAAGGCGAAGCTGACCGATTCGCGCTCGTGTCCGGCGTCTTCGGCGATTTGGTCGGGGAAGACCGTGAGGGCGAATCGCCCGCGCGCGTCGGATTCGGCGCATGGGGATTTGACGTATGTGAGCGTTCCGTCTTGGGCGTACATGTCGAATCCGCCGGCGGTCGCGTCCGGCTCGGAGGCGGTCGCCGACATGTAGGCGGCGCGGTGGGCGGCTTCGGATTCTGCGCGGACGTCGAGAATCGCGACCAGCGGGGCGCCGTAAATCTCGCGTCGCCAAATGGCGGCGTCTCCGCCGTCCCCGGCGTCGTCGCCCTCCCTGACGTTTCCGAAGACGATGCGGAATTGCGGAAACGTCTCGCTGAACGCCAGTCTGCGCCTGTCTTCCGCCGGCAGTATCTGGGCGTTCCGCCACTGGTCCACGAATATGGGCTGGTCGTCGGGGCGCGTTTCGAGCAGCGTCTCCAGCGCTTCCTTGCGCGACATGCCCCAGTAGTCCAAAAGCCAGCGGTCGGCGAGGTCTCTTTTGTTCAGCAGCGGGCTGAAGTATTCGTGCTGATGCGGGTGCAGTTGAACCATCTGGACGGCGGCGGCGGCGATTCCGAGCGCGGCTAGGGCGCAGGCGGCGGCGCGAAGGCGCGGCTTGGGAATCGCGGCGAGGAATCGCAGTCCGAACGCCGCCAAGACGCACAGCGGCGCGTATAGAAAATACATTTGCCGCCAGTCGTCGTACAGGTTGGATTCAAGCGCGATAGCGGCGGCGACGGGCATGATGAGGCAGGCGGTCGCCAGCAGTCCGAAGCGCGCGGTCGAGTTGGCGAAGATGCCGCGCCAATTGGCGGCGCAAAGACGGGCTAGATAGGCGATTCCCAGCGCGGCGGCGGCGAGCGCGGCGGGCGGGGTGGTGGCGAGCGCCCAAGTCGGAATGTAGTCCCAGGGGATGTTGGGATGCCAAACCAGCTCGCCCCGAAGCAGGCTGACGGCGATGACGGGATGCCGTGACAGGACGCGAAACGCCTCCAGCATCTCGGACGGGTCGCGCCACAGCAGGGGCCAGGCGGCGTAGAGCGCGGCGGCGAAGGCGGCGATGAAGGCGGCGGCGTTGGCGAGCGGGGGCTTAACCCCGCCCCATCCCTCGCGCCGAGCGGCGCGGAATATGTCCAAAGCCAGCATGCCCAAGACGGCGGGGGGCAGCATGAACCCCATAATCCGAATGTTCGCCAGCAACCCCGCGCCGACGCCGAATAGGGCGAACGCCCAAACCGAATCCCGCCGAAAAGCGCGATGCGCCAGATACAGCGCGACCATGAACATGCTGAGGAAAGGCAAATCTTTGGAGTTGAAGAAAGAGTGCGCGTACATGCGCGGATGCAGCAGGAAAATCAGCATGGCGAGCAGGGCGACGAGGCGGCTTCCGAACAGCCGATAGGCGAGCAGCCACGCGAAGAATCCGCCGGCGAGAAAGAACAGATGGGTAAGCAAGTGGCGGCTAAGGTATATGGCGCGGGCGTCTTCCAGCCGAAGAAGGCGCTCGACGGCGACTAGCGGAATCTCGAACGCGACGCCGTAGTATCTGTCGCTGTGGCTTTCAATCAGCGCGTCTTCGTCCCCAAGAATATAGTTGAGAGAGGCGTATCCGATTCTCCGCTGAGTCGTTTCGTCGTGGGCGACGCCGTAATCGTCGAGAATGGCTGCGCCAACTGCGGCGAACAGCGCCAGGGCGATGAGATGGGCATGGCGCGCGAGGAAGTTCGCGATTGGGGATAGGGAATCCAGCGGGGTTTTCATTGTCGGCTTCGGGCTATCCATCCGGCGCGGCTAAGTGTGGAGGCAAGTATAGCGACCGGGCGGATTTCTACGCTAATTTCCGACCGTTATCCCAACGCGCCACAGCTCGTTTTCGCCGGGGATCCACTGGCCCGTTGCGACGTGGCTTATCGGATAATCCGGCAGTTCGCGGATGATTATACATTCGCCGCCGACTATCGCGCCGTGTTCTGCGAAGTCGAAGTTGAGCGATTGGCTGTCCGCGCCGGCGTCTTGGACGTCTTGGGGCAGGTCGCTTAGGTCGGCGGGATGCACGGTGAGGGCGAACCGCCCCCGCGTATCGTCTTCATCGCAATCGGTTTTGACGTAGGTTAGCGTTCCGCCGTCCGCGTATATGTCGAAGCCGCCGGCGCTGGCGACGGGGGTTTCGCCGGACAATTCCGACAGCGCGGCTCTAAACCGTTCGTAGTAGCCGGCGAATGTGATTCGCGTACTCCACAAGCCGCCTTCGCCGGGGATCCACTGCGCGGTCGCGACGTGGCTTATTGGATAGGCAGGCAGTTCGCGGACAGCGACGCATGCGCCGTCAAATGCCGCGCCGTGTTCGGCGAAGTCGAAGTTGAGCGATTGGCTGTCCGCGCCGGCCTCTTGGACGTCTTGGGGCAGGTCGTTTTGATCGACGGGATGCACTGTGAGGGCGAACCGCCCCCGCGTATCGGATTCGGCGCAGGGGGATTTGACGTAGGTTAGCGTTCCGCCGTCTTCGTATATGTCGAATCCGCCTCCAGCGGCGACGGGGTCGCCGGACAGCGCCGCCAGCGCGTCTCTAAAACGGTCGTAGTATCCGGCGAAGGGGATTCGGACGCTCCACAAGCCGCCCTCGCCGGGGATCCATTGGGCGGTCGCGACATGGCTTATCCGATAGTCCGGCAGGCGGCGGACGGCGACGCATTTGCCGTCGAACATCGCGCCGTGTCTCCAGAAATCGAAGTTGAGCGATTCGCTGTCCGCGCCGCCGCGCCGCACGCTTGGGGGCAGGTCGGCGAGGTCGACCGGATGCACGGTGAGGGCGAATCGCCCGCGCGTGTCGGATTCGGCGCAGTCGGCTTTGACATAGGTGAGCGTTCCGCCGTTTTCGTATATGTCGAATCCAGATTGGGCGAGCGGTTCGGAGCTCATCGCCGATTCGTAGGCTTTGAGATGGCTGTTGACGGGGATTTCGGCGCTCCACGGGTCGCGCTCTTCGTTCGGCGGGCGGTAGGCGGTTTTCAGTGATTCGAGCGGGTAGTCGGGCGCGCGCCGCGCCATTACGCAGGCGCCGCCCAAGATTCTGCCGTAGTCCCAGAATCCGAAACTCTCGCTGTCGCCGGGCGCGAAATCTGGGATTGCGTCCGGGTGAACGGGGCGCTCCGAGATTGTGAACGTCCCGGCGGCGTCCTCTTCGGCGCACGGCTCTCTTAGGTAGATTATCAAGTTGTCCGCGACGTGAACGTCGAAATGCGCTCTGAAATCCGGCTCCCGCGACTTGGCTAGGGCGTAGGCGTCCGAGTACGCCCGCCGCGCTGATTCGCGGTTGTCCGCCAGCGATACGACGGGCGCGCCGTAAACCTCGCGCGTCCACGAGGGGTTTGCGACGGCTTGGCATATGAGGAAATCGGGAGAAAAGCGGTTGATGACCGTCCTGACCCTGTCTTCTCGCGGGATGATTCTCAGATTTCTCTCTAGAAAGTGTCCGCTGAGGTTGCATGAATTCACGGAGACGCGCCCCGTCGGCTGCAGGCTCAGCGTCCGTTCCAGCGCATGCCTGTTGGATACGTTCCAGTAGTCTAAAGTCCAGCGGTCGGCGAGGTCGCTCTTGTCCACGAACGGGCTGAAGTAGTCCTGCTGGTACGGATGCAGATTGACCATCTGCATGATGGCGGCGGCGATTCCGATTGCGGCTAGGGCGAAGGCGGCGGCGCGAAGGCGCGGCTTGGGAATCGCCATGATGAACCGCAGTCCGAACGCAGCCAAGACGCAGGCGGGCGCGTAGATGAAGTACATCTGCCGCCAGCCGTTGTACAGGTTCGAATTCAGCGCGATTGCGGCGGCGACCGGCAGAATCAGACAGGCGACCGCCAGCAGTCCGAAGCGGGCGGTCGAGTTGGCGAACATGCCGCGCCAATTGGCGGCGCAAAGATAGGCTAGATAGCCGATTCCAAGCGCGGCGGCGGCGAGCGCGACGGGCGGGGTCGTGGCGAGCGCCCAAGTCGGCACATAGTCCCAGGGAATGTTGGGATACCAAACCAGTTCGCCCCGAAGCAGGCTGACGGCGATGACTGGATGCCGTGACAGAACGCGAAACGCCTCTGTTATCTCGGACGGGTCGCGCCACAGCAGGGGCCAGGCGGCGTAAAGCGCGGCGGCGAAGGCGGCGATGAAGGCGGCGGCGTTGGCGAGCGCGGGCTTCACACCGCCCCACCCCTCGCGCCTCGCGGCTTGGAATATGTCCAGAGCCAGCATGCCCAAGACGGCGGGAATCAGCATGAACCCCATAATCCGAATGTTCGTCAGCAGCCCAACTCCGATGCCGCAGAGCGCGAACGCCCAGACGGAATCCCGCCGAAAGGCGCGGTGCGCCAGATACAGCGCGACCATGAACATGCTGAGGAAGGGCAGATCTTTGGAGTTGAAGAAGGAATGGGCGTAGAGGCGCGGATGCAACAGGAAAACCAGCATCGCGAAAAGCGCGATGACGCGGCTTCTGAACAGCCGATAGGCGAGTAGCCACGCGAAGAATCCGGCTACCAGGAAGAATACGTGGGTGAGCAGGTGGCGGACGAGGTGTATGGCGCGGGTGTCTTCCAACCCAAGAAGGCGCTCGACGACGATTAGGGAAAGCTCGAAGGCGACGCCGTAGTATCTATCGGGTTCATCCTCGCCGCGCAACGCGCCTTCGTCCCCCAAAATATAGTTTAGAGAGGCGTTTCCGTTAGCCCATTGCGCCACCTCGTCCGCGGCGATTCCGTAGTCGTCGAGAACGGCGACGCCGACGATGGCGAAGAGCGCCAACGCGATGAGATGGGCGCGGCGCGCGAGGAAGTCCGCGATTGGGAAGAGGGGGGCCAGATGGTTTCTCATTCTCGGTTTTCGGTTGGGAGCGGATGCGGCGAAGTGCGGAAACAGTGTAGCGCCTGGCGGGTTTTTTCGCTATTCGCCGACCGCCGCCCTGACGCGCCACAACTCGCCTTCATTGGGGAGCCACTGGCCCGTTTCTACGCGGCTTATCGGGTAGTCGGGCAGGTTTCGGATGATGACGCAGACGCCGTCGAATATCGCGCCGTGGTCTGCGAAGTCGAAGTTGAGCGGTTCGTAGTCCAAGCCGGAGTCCCGCGCGCTTTGGGGCAGGTCGGCGGGGTCGGAGGGGTACGCGGACAGCAGGAAACGCCCGCGAGTATCGGATTCGGCGCATTGGCGCTTGACGTATGTGAGCGTTCCGCCGTTCGCGTATATGTCGAAATCAGACCGCGCGGCGGGGGTTGCGCCGGACAGGGCGGACAGGGCGTCTCGGAATCGGTTTTCGTATCCGTCGAAGAGGATCCGGGCGCTCCACAGCGTGGATTCGCCGGGGACCCACTGCCCGGTTCTGACATGGCTTATCGGGTAGTCCGGCAGGTTTCGGATGATGACGCATGCGCCGTCTAGCGTCGCGCCGTGTTCGGCGAAGTCGAAGTTGAGCGATTCGCTGTCCGCGCCGGCGTCCAGCGCGCTCTGCGGCAGGTCGCTTTGGTCGATGGGATACACAGAGAGGGCGAATCGCCCGCGCGTATCGCCTTCGGAGCATTGGGGCTTGACGTAGGTCAGCGTTCCGCCGTCCGCGTATATGTCGAATCCGCCGGCGCTGGCGTCTGGCGCGGGCGGCAGCGCCGACAGGGCGTCTCGGAATCGGTCGTAGTATCCGGGGAACGGGATTTGGGCGTTCCACAGACCTCCCCCGCCGGGGATCCACTGCCCGGTCGTGACCTGGATTATCGGATAGTCGGGCAAGTTTCGGATGATGACGCATGCGCCGTCGAACGCGGCGCCGTATTCGGCGAAGTCGAAGTTGAGTATTTCGCGTTCGGAGCCGGAGTCGCGGGCGCCTTGCGACAAGTCGCTTTGGTCGGCGGGATACACCGAGAGGGCGAATCGTCCGCGCGTATCTGATTCGGCGCAGGGGGATTTGACGTAGGTTAGCGTTCCGTCTTGCAGGTATATGTCGAAATCCGACCGCGCGGCGGGGGCGGAATCGGACAGCGCCGACAGCGCGGCTCTGAAGCGGGCGAGGTATCCGCCGAACGGGATTTGGGCGCTCCACAGCGCCGAATCTTCGCCGGGGACCCACTGCCCTATCGTGGCGTGGCTTATCGGGTAGCCGGGCAGGTTTCGGATGATGACGCATTTGCCGTCGAACAGCGCGCCGTATCTTGAAAAGTCGAAGTTGAGCGTTTCGCGTCCGTAGCCGGCGTCACGGGCGCTTTGCGGCAGGTCGTTTTGGTCGATGGGATACACCGAGAGGGCGAAGCGCCCGCGCGTGTCGTATTCGGCGCAGTCGTTTTTGACGTATGTTAGCGTCGCGCCGTCTCGGTATATGTCGAATCCGCCGGCGGTCGCGGCGGGCTGGGAGGCGCTCGCCGAGGCGTAGGCGTCGCGGTAGGCGGATTGGGACTCGGCGCGCGCGTCTTGAATGGCGAGTACGGGGGCGCCGTAAACGCCGCGTTGCCAGACGGCGTCCTCCGCGCCGTCTTTTTCTAGGATGCGGAACGATGGGAAGCCCTGAGCGGTGACGAGCCGGAGCCTGTCTTCTTCGGGAAGAAGCTTCTTGTTGGATTCCATCGCGTAGGCGCTTGTGGGGGCGGCGACGTCGATGCGTCCGCTCGGCTGCATCGACAGCAGGGCGTCCAGCGCTTTTTTGTGAAGCACGTCCGGGTAGTTGATGATCCATCGGTCGGCGAGGCCGTTTTTGTTGACCAGAAAGTTGAAGTAGTTGTACTGGAGCGGGTGCAGCTGAATCATCTGGATGAGGGCGGCGGCGACGCCGGCGGCGGTCAGCGCGAACGCTCCGATTTTAAGGCGGCGTTCGGGAAGCGTGAACGCTCCGATTCGCAGGCGGCGTTCGGGGAGCGCCGACAGTCCGAACGCCGCCAGGACGCACATGGGGGCGTAGAGGAAGTACATCTGCCGCCAGTCGCCGTAGACGTTGGAGTTCAGCGCGATTACGGCGGCGACGGGCAGTATTACGCAGGCGACCATGAGCAGCCCGAAGCGGGCGGGCGCGTTCTCGAACATGTCGCGCGGGCGGCGGACGCAGAGAAGCGCGACGGCGGCGATTCCGAGCGCGACCAGCGCCAGCGCCGCCGGCGGCGTGGATATGAGCGCCCAAGTGGGTATGTAGTCCCAAGGTATGTCGGGCCACCTAAGCCACTCGCCTCGAAACAAAACGGGGGCGTGGGTGGGGTGTCTTGCCATCGTCCGGAACACTTCCGCCAGCTCGCCGGGGGCGCGCCACAGCAGGGGGCGGGTGGCGTAGAGGACGGCGGCGAAGGCGGCGGCGAAGGCGGCGGCGTTGGCGAGGGCTGACAGCGTCCCCGCCCGCCCTTCTTGCCGGCGGCGATGGCGGTTGCGGCGCTGTCGGCGCGGCGTTCGCGGGGCGGATTCGGTCCCCGTCCCCGTCCCCGTCCCCGTCCATCCCCAACGCCGCGCGGCGTGGAAGACGTCCAGCGCCAGCATGCCCAAGACGGCGGGGGCGAGCATGACGCCGATGACGCGAATGTTCATCAGCAGCCCCGCGCCCACGCCGCAGAGCGCGAACGCCCAGATCGAATCCCGCCGAAATGCGCGGTGAATCAGGTACAGCGCGACCATGAACATGCTGAGGAAGGGCGGGTCTTTGGTGTTGAAGAATGAGTGCGCGTAGAGGCGCGGATGCAGCAGAAACAGCAGCATGACGAGCAACGCGATGAGGCGGCTTCCGAACAGACGATGCGCCAGCAGCCACGCGAAGAAGCCGCCGACTAGAAAGAAGGCGTGCGAGAGCAGGCGGCGGCTTAGAAATATGTCGCGGGAGTCCTCCAACTGAAAGACGCGCTCGACGGCGACCAGCGGAACCTCGAAGGCTACGCCGTAATACCTGTTTTCATGCCCCACGATAAGGGCGTCTTCGTCCCCAAGAGCGTAGTCGAGCGAGGCGTTTCCCATGCTGCGCTGATGGTCTTCATCGGACGTGAACCCGTAATCATCGTAGATGGCGAAGCCGACGGCGGCGAACAGCGCCAGGGCGATGAGGTGGGCGCGGCGCGCGAGGAAGTTCGCGGCGGGGGATAGGGCGTTCAGCGGGGGGTTCATTCTCGGTTGGCGGCGGTCCGTTTGGCGCGGAGGATTGTGGGACAAGTATAGCGACCGGGCGGCGTTATCCGCTAGTCGCCGACCGACATTTCGGCGCGCCACAGTTCGCCTTCTTCGGGGAGCCATTGCCCCGTTTCTATGCGGTCTATCGGGTAGTCCGGCAAGTCGCGGATGATTACGCATATGTCGCCGTCCAATGCCGCGCCGTGGTCGGCGAAGTCGAAGTTCAGCGATTGGTGTTCCCTGCCGGCGGCGCGGGATTCTTGGGGCAGGTCGATGGGGTCCGCGGGGAACACCGACAGCCAAAAGCGCCCGCGCGCGTCTTCTTGGGCGCATCGGCGCTTGATGTAGATTAGGGCGCCGCCGTCCGCGCGCAGGTCGAAGCCGCCGGCGGTCGCGGCGGGGACGGAGTCGGATAGCGACGACAGGGCGGCTCTGTATCGGTCGTAGTAGCCGGGGAAGCGGACTTTGGCGCTCCACAAGCCGCCGGCGCCGGGGAGCCATTGTCCCGTTTCCGCTTCGCTTATCGGGTAGCCCGGCAGGTATCGGATGATTACGCAATCCCCGCCGTCCAGAGTCGCGCCGTATTGGGGGAAGTCGAAGTTCAGCGATTGGTGTTCCCGTCCGGAGCCGCGCGCCGCTGGCGGCAGGTCGGCGGGGTCGGCTGGGAATACCGACAGGAAGAAGCGCGCCCGCGCGTCGTCTTGGGCGCATCGGGGCTTGATGTAGATGAGTCTGTCGCCGTCCGCGTAGATGCCGAAGCCGCCGGCGGTCGCGTCGGGGGCGGACGCAGTGAGCGCCGATTGCGCCGCCGCGTAGTCGTCCAATGAGTCCGCGAACGGGATGACGGTTCGCCAAGCCGTCTCCCCCGCGCCGCCGCCGTCAATTCGACGAGCCGTTTCGACCGCGTGGATGGGGTAGTCCGGCAGGGGCGCTTTGATTAGGCACCTTCCGCCGAACGCCGCGCCGTAGCGCCACAGGTCGAAGGCGGACGGCTCGTAGTCGAGTCCGGCGTCTCGGAATTCCGCCGGCAAGTCGCCGCGCCGGGACGGGTAGGCGTAGAGGGTGAACGTTCCGAGCGCCTCTTCCTCGCCGCAGCCGTCTTTGGCGTAGATGAGCGAGCCGGCGTCTCGGTAAATGTCGAAGCCGCCGGCGGACGCGGCGGGGGCGGACGCGCGCGCCGCGGCGTATGCGTCCCTGAAGGCGGCTTCCGATTCGGCGCGGACGTCCAGCAGCGAGACGATGGGGACGCCCGTAAATCTCGCGCGTCCAAATGGCGTTGCCGCCGTCATCGCCGCCCTCGCCGATTCGGAACAGGGGAAAGCGCGCGCTGAACGACAGCCTAGCCCTATCGTCTTGCGGCAAGAGTCGGGCGTTCCACAGAATGGGGTCGCCGGCGTCGGGGCTGTCGGTCACGGGGATGCGTCCGTCCGGCGCAGCTTCTAGCAGCGTCTTCAGCGCTTCCCAGTGCGACAGCCGCCAGTAGTCCATCCCCCAGCGCTCGGCTAGGCGGCTTTTGTCCGCCAGCGGGTTGAAGTAGTCGTTTTGGTAGGGGTGCAGAGCGGCAATCTGAACGGCGGCGGCGGCGATTCCGAGCGCGGCTAGGGCGAAGGCGGCGGCGCGGACGCGCGGCTTGGGAATCGCGGACAGGGCCGCCAATCCGAAAGCCGCCAAGACGCACAGCGGCGCCCAGAGAAAATACATGTGCCGCCATCCGTTGTACATGTTGGCGTTCACCGCGACGACGCCGGCGATGGGCAGAATGAGGCAGGCGGCGGCAAGCAGTCCGAAGCGCGCGGTCGAGTTGGCGAGGGCGTTCCATCGGCGGGCGGCGCTGAGTCGGGCGGCATGCGCGATTCCGAGCGCGGCTAGGATGAGGGCGACCGGCGGAGTGGTTATCAGAATCCAAGCGGGGACGTAGTCCCAGGGGATGTTGGGCCACTTGACCAGCTCGCCCCGAAACAGCGTGGGGATGATGTACGGGTATCTGGACAGCGTCCGAATTCCGTCTATCAGCTCCGTCGGGTCTCGCCATAGGATGGGCCAGGTGGCGTAGAGCGTCGTCGCGGACGCGGCTGAAAACGCGCCCATATTGGCAAGAGCGTGTTTTACCCCCCCCCCCCCCCCGCGTCTCATGGCGTGAAAGGCGTCAAGAGCCAGCAGTCCCAAGACGGCGGGGAACAGAATGACGCCCATGACGCGGATGTTCGCCAGCAGCGCGACGCCCGCGCCGCATAGGGCGAACGCCCAAGCCGAATCCCGCCGAAACGCGCGGTGAATCAGGTAGAGCGCGACCATGAACATGCTGAGGAACGGCAGGTCTTGGGTGTTGACGAATGAGTGGGCGTAGATGCGCGGGTGGAGCAGGAAAATCAGCATGGCGAACAGCGCCACAAGGCGGCTTCCGAACAGCCGATAGGTCAGCAGCCACGCGAAGAATCCGCCGGCTAGGAAGAATAGATGAGTGAGCAGGCGGCGGCTCAGATATATGTCGCGCGAATCTTCCAGCTCCAGAAGGCGCTCGGCGGCGACCAGCGGCAGTTGGAAGGCGACGCCGTAGTATCGCTCTTGATGCCCTTCAATCAGCGAGTCCGCGTCCCCTAGAAGGTAGTCGAGCGTGTTTTGCGCGCCTTTGCGAAACCCCACGTCGTCCAAGTTGATTCCGTAATCGTCGAGAACGGCGATTCCGACGGCGGCGAACAGCGCCAGGGCGATGAGATGGGCATGGCGCGCGAAGAAGGCGGCGGCGATTGCGGGCGCGGGCGGGTTTAGGGGGGGTTTCATTCTCGGCGGCGTCAACCCGAAGGGGCGAAGGGGATGATTGTAGAATAGCGCTTGTGCGGCGGCGGGGGATAGCGGCGGGGGGCGGTTTTCGGGGATTCGCAAAAGGTCGGAAGAATGGGGAAACGCGAAGGCGCGAGGGGCGCGAGGGGCGCAAAGGGGGAAAGAGTTTTATCGGTTGCGATTCGCGCTTGGCATCGGTTCGCCGCCGGCGGGGGACTTTCGCGCGGGGCGATTATCGTGTATAATCCGCCCAATCCAAACAAATCGGGGGGCAACGCGAGTCGATGAGCAACCAGTCGCCGGTGGAGGTCGCGCGGAAAATCGAGCGGTGGGAGATGGGGCAGAAGTATCTGTCCGTCCTGACTTCGCTCGCGTCGTTCTGGATAATCGCGCTCTCTTGGAATTACTACAATTTCGGGTTCGGGGCGTTGGACGCCGTGCCCAGGCTCGGCTTGGCGGCGGCGCTCTCCTAGATCGCATTTCCGCGCGCGGAGGCGATAGGCATGCTGATAATGACGATGATGAAGGAAAAGTGGCAGTCGGAGGCGCGGGAGGCGCAGTACCGGGAGCAGGAAGCGGAGTTCCGGGAGCGGGAGTTGGCGATGCGGGAGCGGGAGTTGGAGTTGCGGGAGCAAGAGAGGGAAGAGCGGGCGCGGGAGCGGGAAGAGCGAGAGCGAGAGGCGCGGGAGCGGGACGCCCGCGAGCGAGAACGGGACGCGCGCGAGCGGGAGCGAGACGCGCTGACGCGGGAAGTCATGCTCGGCTTGATGCGGCGGCTTGAGGCGTCGGAGGGCGGCGAAAGCGCGAACGGCGGCAAAGCCTAGCAGACGCCGCCGGAGTCCCCTACTCCCCCATCGCTATCCGCGCGCTCCACAAATGCCCCTCGCCGGGGATCCACTGCCCCGTTTCGATGCGGTCTATGGGGTAATCCGGCAACCTGCGGCTTATCACGCAACCCCCGTCGAATATCTCGCCGGATGCATCGAAGTTGAAATTGAGCGCCTCGTGTTCCCTGCCGGCGTCGCGCGCGGATTGCGGCAAGTCGGCGGCGGCGGCGGGGAACGCCGACAGGAAGAAGCGCCCCCGCGTATCGCTTTCGCCGCATCCGCGCTTGATGTATGTGAGCGTTCCGCCGTTGACGTATATATCGAATCCGCCGGCGCGGGCGGCGGGCGCGTCCGCGAGCGTCCCGAACGCGCGCCAGACGACGCTCTCGGAATCGCCTTCGGAGCCGCCGTCCGTCTGATAAGTCTCCACGGCGCGGATGGGGTATTCGGGAAGCGCGACAGACGTCATGCACCTGCCGCCGAACATTCCGCCGCGCCGCCAGAAGTCAAAATCGTCGAGCTCTTCGTATCCGCGCCCCGATTCTCTCGCGGCGGCGGGCAACAATGCGGGATGGGACGGGAACGCGCGGGCATAGAACCGACCGCGCGTGTCTTCTTCGACGCAGGCTTCCTTTATATAGACGAGCGAACCGCTGGACGCGTATATCTCGAACCCGCCGGCGGACGCGACTGGCTCCGCCGCCCGCGCGTCCGCGTAGGCGCCGTCGAAGGCGGCTTCCGATTCGGCGCGGACGTCGAAAATCTCGGCGAGCGGAGCCCCGTAAACCTCGCGCCGCCAGACGGGAACGCCGTAAACCTCGCGCCGCCAGACGGGGACGCCGTCTCCGACGCCGTCCCTGACGACGCCTCCGGCGAGAACGGCGACGCGGTAGGACGGATATTCCTCGGCGATGGCGAATCGCGCCCTGTCCTCCCGCCGAAAAAATTTCCTGACTTGGCGGCGCGCCCAGGATTTGTCGTCGGGGATTGCGATTCGTCCGGCGGGCTGGATTTCCAGCAGCTCGCCGAGCGCCTCTTTGTAAGACGCCAGGTAATAGTTCATATCCCAGCGCTCGGCGAGGGCGGTCTTGTCGAGCGCCGGGCTGAAGTAATCGTTTTGGTATGGATGCAAAGCCGCCATATGCAATACGACGGCGGCGATTCCGAGCGCGGCCATCGCATAGGCGGCGGCGCGAAGGCGCGGCTTGGGAATGTCCGACAGCGTCCGCAGCCCGAAAGCCGCCAAGACGCAAATCGGCGCCCAGAGAAAGAACATGTGCCGCCAGTCATCGAACACGTTGGAGTTCAGCGCGATGACGGCGGCGACCGGCGGAACCAGGCATGCGACCGCCAGCAGCCCGAACCGGGCGGTGGAGTCGGCGAACATGCCGCGCCAATCGGCGGCGCAGAGACCGGCGGCGACGGCGCCGCCCCCAATCGCGGCGAGCGCGAGAAAGACCGGCGGAGTGGTTATCAGAATCCACGTCGGGACGAAATCCCAGGGGATATGGGGCCATTGGACAATCCCGCCCCGAAAGAGCGTGGGGAAATGGATCGGGTGCGCGCTCAGAACGCGGAGCGCGTCCATCCACGCCAGCGGCTCGCGCCACAGCAGGGGCCAGGCGGCGTAGAAAATCGCGCCGAAGGCCGCTGAAAACGCGCCCATGTTGGCGAGAGCGCGTTTTACCCCCCCCCCCCCCCGCGTCTCATGCTGTGAAAGGCGTCAAGCGCCAGCAGCCCCAAGACGGCGGGCGGAAGCATGGCGCCCATGATTCGGATATTCGCCAGAATCGCGGCGCCCATGCCGCAAAGGGCGAACGCCCAAAGCGAATCGCGCCGAAACGCGCGGTGAATCAGATACAGCGAGACCATGAACATGCTCAGAAACGGCACGTCGCGCGAGTTGAAGAAGGAATGTCCGTAAAGGCGCGGATGGAGCAGGAATACCAGCATGGCGAGCAGCGCGACGAGACGGTTTCCGAACAGTCGATAGGCAAGCAGCCACGCGAAGAAGCCGCCGGCTAGAAAGAAGAGATGCGTGAGCAGGCGGCGGAGCAGGAATATATCGCGCGAGTCATCCAGCCGCAGAAGGCGCTCGGCGACCACTAGGGGGAGCTCGAAGGCGACGCCGAAATATCTGTTGATGGGATGGTACAGCTTGTCGCTCGCCGCGCTCAGGGCGTCCGCGTCGCCGAGGACGTAGTCTAGCGAGGCGTGTCCGAGCCTTCTGTACCTTTCCTCGTCCGCGGCGATTCCGTAGTCGTCGAAAACGGCGGCGGCGGCGGCGGCGAACAGCGCCAGGGCGATGAGATGGGCATGGCGCGCGAAGAAGGCGGCGATTGCCGGCGCGGGCGGGTTTAGATGGATTTTCATTCTCGGCGGCGTCAATCCGAAGGGGCGATGGGGATGAGCGCATGATAGCGCTTGGGCGGCTGCGGGGGATAGCGGCGGGGGGCGGCTTTCGCGGACTCGCAAAATGTCGGAAGAAAGGGGGGAACGCGAAGGCGCAGAGGCGCAAAGGGCGCAAGGGGGAAAGAGTTTATCGGCTGCGATTCGCGCTTGGCATCGATTCGCCGCCGGCGTCCCCTTTCGCGTGGGGCGTCTATCGTGTATAATTCGCCCAAGCCATACGAATCGGGGGGCAACGCGAGTTGATGAACGGTCAGTCGCCGGTGGAAGTCGCGCGGAAAATCGAACGCTGGGAGACGGGGCAGAAGTATCTGTCCGTCCTGACCTCGCTGGCGTCGTTCTGGATAATCGCGCTCTCTTGGAATTACTACAATTTCGGGTTCGGGGCGTTGGACGCCGTGCCCAGGCTCGGCTTGGCGGCGGCGCTGTCTTGGGTCGCATTTCTGCACGCGGAGGCGATAGGCATGCTGATAATGACGATGATGAAGGAAAAGTGGCAGTCGGAGGCGCGGGCGGATCGGGAGTTGGAGTTCCGGGCGCGGGAGTTGGAATTGCGGGAGCTGGAGTTGGAGATATTGGCGCAAGACCGGGAAGACCGGGCGAGGGAGAGGGAAGACCGGGCGCGCGAGTCGGAGTTGACGCGGGAAATCATACTCGGCTTGATGCGGCGGCTTGAGGCGCTAGAAGGCGGCGAAAGCGCGAACGGCGGCAAAGCCTAACCCGCCGCCGGATCCCCCTCGATTCCCCCTAACAAGGGCATGTTCAGCGAAATCAGGCTTGAACTGAAGCCAACGTGTCCCTTCTCCTTTGATGGGCTTGCAGGGGTATGTTTGTGGCTGGCAGACTGCGCCTAGCGGCGCAGGCACCCTCACCCTAGCCCTCTCCCATCAAGGGAGAGGGGATTCGTTGGTTGCGATTCGGGCTTGGTTTCCATGAACATGCCCTTGCAAGGGGGGAAATTGGAGATTTTGGCGCGAGAGTCTTCCAAACCGTCCTTACGTCAACGCCCTCTAGTACCCCATCCTTCCCTCTCGCGCCAGCCAGGCGAATTGCTGCGGGCGGCGGCTGGCGCCGGGGTCCATGATGACGTTCACCAGCGACGCCTTTCCGGAGTTGAAGGCGCGCTCGAGGGCGGGGCGGATTTCGTCCGGGCGCTCCACCAACTCGCCGTGTCCGCCGAACGCTTGCATCATCAGGTCGAAGCGCATGGACGGCGTGAAGTCGTTGGGGTCTTCCTCGCCGTCCACATACTGCCGAACCCACTTGTCTATGTTGGCGTTTTGGAACACCACCCACACTATCGGCAGCTTGAATCGGACGGCGGTTTCGATGTCCATGCCGTTGAATCCGAAAGCCCAGTCGCCCTGCAGGCATATCACGGGCTTGTCGGGGTGGACGATTTTCGCCGCGAGGGAGAAGGGGACGCCGACGCCCACGCATCCCGCCACCCCCGCGTCCACGCGCTGGCGGGGGTTCCAGACGGGGATGACTTGGCGCGATATGTCCATCGTGGACGCGCCGTCCGCCACCAGAATCGCGTCTTTGGGCAGATAGTCGCGTATTTCTTTCAGCACGCGGTAGTAGCCGAGCGGCATGGTGTCGGCGTTCAGCATCGGCTCGATGGACGCCGCGTTGGACGCCGCCTTCTCTTTGAGCGAGCTCAGCCAGGGCGTCTCGCCGAACTCCGCCGGCGTCTCATCGAGCGCGTCCAGCATCTGCCCCATGACCATCTTGGCGTCGCCGACAAGCCCGACGTCCGCCGCGCGGTTGACGCCGATTTCTTGCGGTTCGATGTCCACTTGAATCAGCTTGTAGTCGTCCGAGAAGCGGGGCGGCTGTCCGAAGTGGAATATCCAATTGAGGCGGGCGCCGACGAGCAGGACGGCGTCCGCGCCCTGAAGCGCCTGCGTGCGCGCCGCCGAGACGTTCATCGGATGGTCGGGCGGCAGTACGCCCGCGCCCATGGGGGAAGTGAGGAAGGGGATGCCCGTCTCGTCCACGAAGCGCAGAAGCTCGTCCTCCGCCCACGACCACGCCGCGCCCTTGCCGACGATGAGCAGGGGGCGCTCGGCTTCGCGCAGGATTTCGAGCGCCTGGCGAACCTTGTCCGGCTCCGCCAGCGGGCGCGCCGGCTCCGGAGCGGGCGCGGGGATGGGGACTTCCGAATCGTCCACGGACCCCGAAATCATCTCCGCCGGCAAATCCAAATAGACCGGCCCCGGACGTCCGGCGACGGCGATTTTCAGCGCGTGGTTGATGAGCGCGGGGATGCGCGCGATGGACTCCGCCGCGTAAGCCCACTTGCAGAGCGGCTCGGTGGATTCGACCTGCGCCAGTTCCTGGAAGTCGCCCATGTTGCGCCGCCGCAACTCGGCGGAGCCGCCGATGACCAGCAGGGGCCAGCAGTTGGCTTGGGCGTTGGCGATGGCGGTGAGGGTGTTGGTCTGCCCGACGCCGGACGCCGCCACGCAGACGCCCACGCCGCGCGTGAAATAGGAATGAGCCTGCGCCGCCATCGCCGCCGCCTGCTCGTGGCGGACGGAAATGACCCGCAGCCCCGCTTCCGCGCAGCCGTTCACGATGGGGCCCACCGGGTCGCCCGGCAACGTGTAAACGGTATCCACGCCCTCGCGCCGGAGGGAATCCACTACAAGCTCCGCGCCTGTCACTTGCGCCATGTTCGCAACCTGCCTTCCGCTAAATCGGTTGGACGGTCGAGGCGGTTCGCCCCGACGCTCGCCACAATTGTACGGATGCGGCGGGCGGCGCTCAAGCGCCTGGTTTTTGATGATTGACGCTGATTGACGCAGAGGCGCGGAGACGCAAAGGGGCGCGGAGTTTTTTAGGGGGATTTCCAGCAGGCGGGGAAAGTCCCGAAAGAGCGTAATCCATACATAAAAACCCTTTGCGTTCCCCTGCGCCTTCGCGTCCCCGATTGAATCTCTCAAAACTCTGCGTTCCTTTGCGTCTCTGCGCCTTTGCGTCTCCGATTCTTCTCTTTCGCTTTCGGGGAATTGACCGCCCGCGCCGCGCGTGATAGAATCTGCCGAAACCCCGTTCGCCCTTCATCCCGCGTTCATTCGCGCGGGGGGGGCGGCGGGGGCGGGAGCGGAGTTTTCGACATGGCGGGACATTCCAAGTGGAAGCAAATCAAACACGCCAAGGCGGTCACCGACCAGCGGCGCGGCAAGCTGTTCACCAAGATGGCGCGCGAGATCATCGTCGCCGCCAAGCAGGGCGGGGGGGATCCGGACTCGAACTTCCGGCTTCGCATGGCGGTTCAGCGCGCCAAAGACGCCAACATGCCCGGCGACAACATTGACCGCGCAATCAAGCGCGGCGCGGGCGGCGGGGACGACGGCGCCCAGATGATAGAGTCCGTCTATGAAGGCTACGCCCCCGGCGGCGTCGCCATCATGCTGGAGACGCTCACCGACAACCGCAACCGCACCGTTTCGGAAGTCCGCGCCGCCCTGACGCGCGCCGGGGGCAGCCTCGCCGAATCCGGCGCCGTCTCGTGGCAGTTCGAAAAGCGCGGCGTCATCACCATCGACGCCCAAGAGGATGAAGCGGAAGACCTGGCGCTGGTGGCAATCGACGCCGGCGCGGACGATTTCGACGCGGACGACTCCACCCTGCAGATATTCTCGCCGCCCGCGTCGCTTGAAAGCATCCGCTCCGCGCTCGAAGCCAGCGCCGCGTCCATCAGCTCGTCCGAAGTGTCGCTCATCCCCAGCCACACCGTCGAAGTGGACAGCCGCTCGGCGGGGCAGGTGCTTAGGCTGCTTGACCGGCTCGAAGACCTGGACGACGTCCAGAAGGTCTATTCCAACGCCGACTTCCCGGACGAGGCGCTCGCCAAATACGGCGCGGAGTGAATCGCGATGGAAGAAGAAGGCGGCGCGCGGCGGAAGACCGTCGTTCTCGGCGTGGACCCGGGGACTTACAGCATGGGGGTGGGCGCGGTGGAGCGCGAGGACGACCGTTGCGTCCTGCGCCTTTCGGACGCGCTCAAGCCGCCGCGCTCGGCGTCTCTGCCGGAGCGGCTGGCTTGGCTGAGCGACCGCCTCGACCGGCTGATTCGCGAGCTGAAGCCGGACTGCGTCGCCATTGAAACGCCGTTCGTGTCGCGGAACGTCAAGGCGGCGCTCGCCGTGGGGCAGGCGCAGGCGGCGGCGATGATAGCGGCGGCGGCGAACGGCGTCCCGGTGGCGTCCTACTCCCCCAGCGAAGTGAAGAAGGCGGTCGCCGACCACGGCGGGGCGTCCAAAGAGCAGGTGCAGGAAATGACGCGCGCGCTGCTGGGGCTGGCGGAGCCGCTGGAGCCGGCGGACAGGGCGGACGCGGCGGCGGTGGCGGTCTGCCACCTGAACAGAAGTCTGATTCACGAAGTGGAAATGCGGGAGTAGCGCGTTGGTTTCATCGCTGATTTCGTCCGTGAGCGGCGCGGTCGCCGGGGCGGGGGCGGACTGGATAGACGTCGCGGTCGGCGGCGTGACGCTTCGGGTCAGCGCGCCGAGCGCGGCGGTCGGCGGCGCGGGCGGGCGCGTGGGGGAAGCGGTCACGCTCTACACATCGCTCCAAGTGCGCGAAGACAGCCTTTCGCTGTTCGGATTCCCCACCGAAGACGAGCGCCAGACTTTCGAGACGCTCTTGGGCGTCAGCGGCATAGGGCCGCGCTTGGCGCTCGCCATGCTGGACCGCTTCAGCCCGCAGGCGCTCGCCCAAGCGGTGGACGCCGCCGACGCCCGCGCGCTGGCGACAGTCCCCGGAGTGGGGCGGCGAACCGCCAGCCGGATAATCCTGGAGCTCAAGGGCAAGCTGGATTTGGACTTCGCGGACGCGGCGTCCGCGCCCGATTCGGACCTAGTGGACGCGCTGGCGGCGCTGGGCTACGCGGACGCCGAGGCGCGCGAGGCGCTGTCCGGGACGGACCCGGCGGCGTCCGACGAAGACCGCGTCCGCGCCGCTTTGGAGCGTCTGGCGGGGGAATGAGAGGGGGGATGCCTGGGGTTTGGCGGGCAATCCGCGCGAGACTGCGCCTGGCGGCGCGGGCGCTCTCAACCTAGCCTTCTCCCATCAAGGGAGAAGGGATACGTTGGCTGGGATTTGGGATTGGTTGCTAGTGGCTATCTCCGTTGGCAAACTCTGGATTCCCGCCTTCGCGGGAATGACGGGGAGCTAACAAGGATATGCTCACAGAAACCAAGCCCGAATCGCGAGCGATGAATCCCCTCTCCCTTGATGGGAGAGGGCTAGGGTGAGGGCGAGCCGCGCGCAAGCGCGGCTTTGGCGCGGACAAAGCCCCTTCAGGGCGAGCGCCCGCGCCCCGCCCCTTCTTACCCCTTCGGCGCTTCCGCTTCTTCCGCCGCCGCCGGCGTTCCCGCCGCGCCGCTGCCGCTTTCGCGTCCGTATGAGAGCGCCTGGGCGAGCTTCTCGAAAGACCTGTCTCGGCGGGCGGCGGCGCGGTCGGTGGCCGGAACGGGGGAGCCGCCGGCGCCCGAATCGGCGGCGGACGGCGCGGGCGGCGGCGCGTCCGATTCCTGAGACGCCCGCCATTGGGCGGTGCGCTCCCAGGGCATGGTGACGTCGTCGTCGCGCACGACGTTCGTGACGGAGCCGCTGATTCGGACTCTGCCGGAGAATGTGGGCCTGCCGATGGACGCCGAGTACATGCCGCCGCGCGCGCCGCGCCGGGCGCTTGCCGGAGCCGCCGCCTCGCCGCCGCCCGCCGAGATGTCGCGCAGGAGCGGCGGATGATAGGGCGGGAAGTCCGCCGGCGCGCCCGCCCCGGAGCGACCGGCGCGGGGTTCGCGAGCGAGCGTCGCCGCGGCGGCTTGGGCGCGGTCGGCGGCGTAAGGCGCGCCGTTGGCGTTGGCGTCCTGCGCCGCTCCGTCGGCGGGAACGGCGGCTGCTGCTGAAGCGCCTTCCGTCCGCGCGCGCCCCTCCGTCATTCTGCGCCGTATCAGCGAATAGGCGCCCGACAGAATCCGCATCACCAACTCCAGAATCACCACCGCCGCCATGTAGTAAACCATCGTCTCCCAATACTCGACGACGCCTTCGGCCAGAGTGGCGGAGGAGTCGGGGAAGCGGACGAGCGTCCGGTCTATCAGCATGATGCCGAGCAGGGCGAAGGGGAGTATCTTCGCCAAATCCGTCGAGAGCGTCTGGTTGTAGTAGGCGCAAATGCGTATGCTGCCCACGACCCCCATCGCCGCCAAGAGGATGCTGTCGATGGACTGGTTGCGCGCCATGATGGACAGCAGGAAGGCGAGGACGATGAACCAGAAGAAGACGAAGGCGGGGAAGATGATGAGGAATTTGAGGACGTAGAGCATGGAGGCGAAGCCCTTGCGCGCCACCGGCCTCTTGGTGTGGTTGTACTTGTTCAAGTCCAGCTTGAAGATGTCCTTGCGCGCCAGGAAGCGGTAGAAGTTGAACACGAAGATGCCGTAGATGGCTATCCCCACAGTGGCGAGCGCGAGGGGCCTGAGCGCGGTGAGCGCCTCTATGAGATCTATGGTGATAGGCGGCAGCAACATGGATCCGAACCTCGGCGCGCCGTGATTTTAGCCGAAGGGCGTGGCGCGGCATTATGGCAAGTTTAAGACAAATATAAGACTGGCGCTAGCGGTTTCGGGGCTTTCTGGGACGGAAAACCGCGTCCGATTCCTAGCCGCCGGCGCCCGCCATGCGCGCGGCGCGCCGAAATGCGCTATAATGGTCGGAGCGAGGGAGCCGGGCGGTCGCTCCGAGAGATCGGGGAGGAAAGTCCGAGCTTCGCCGGACAGGATGCCCGCTAACGGCGGGGCGGGGCGACCCGACGGAAAGCGCCACAGAAACAAACCGCCGGCGGCGGGCGCCGTCCGCCGCCGGCAAGGGTGAAAAGGCGAGGTAAGAGCTCACCGTTTCGGCAGCGATGCCGGAAGCTAGGCAAGCCCCATCCGAAGCAAGGCGCAATAGGGGGAGTCAAGGGGAGTCCGCCCCGTTCCCCGGGTTCGCCGCAAGAGCGCGTCGGCAACGGCGCGCCCAGATAGATGGCCGCCATCCCGCGCCTTCCGAGTTGCGGGATACAGAACTCGGCTTATAGGCTCCCTCGCGATTTGGTCGCCAAAATGGGGTTGACAGGCGCGCTAGACATGCGCTAATATGGAAATGCAACCTAGAGGGTCGCCGTTGCGACCCGTCGCGAGAATATCGCGCTGGGTTGCCCTTTCTTTTGCGCGGAATCGTCCGATTGCCGCGCCCGATTTCTCTCCCGCCGTTCCCGCGAAGGCGGGAATCCAGAAGGCAGCGGGCGCCGGCGCCCTTTTGTCAGAATCAGGATTTATAGGATTTGCGGGATTTTCAGGATTTCGTTTCGCCCAATCCGCTCTTCCGCGATAATCGGAAATCCCGCCAAGCCGAAAGCGGACAAGCGCCCGCCAGTCTAAAGACGCGCTCGCCGGGGGAATCCTGAAAATCCTATAATCCCCCAAATCCTGATTCTGACAAAACGCATGCCGCGAATCTCCCAAACGCAAGTTGACGCGCGCCGCCGCCCGCGCTAACATAAAAGGGCAATCAGGAAGGTCGCCTCATGCGAGCTGGCGCGTTTCACGCGACTGGTTGCCTTTCACTTTCGCCGCCGCCGCGACTATCCCCCGCCATGCCTAACCCCCCCTTCCCCGCCCTATTCCCCGCCCGCCTCCTGATAGCCGACTTTCGCGCCCGGATGCGCGATGGGTTGGCGGGGCGCGCGAGCTCCATTTCCATGCAGCCGGCGTTCGTCAGCAGGCCGCGGGGGGATGAGCGCGGGCGGTTCGTCGCGCTCGATCTGGGCGGCACGAATGTCCGCGCCGCCGTTTTGGAGCTGCGCGGCGCGGGCGGCGGAATCCGCGTTCTGGCGAGCGACTCATTTCGCCTGCCGTCGCTGTCGGGAAGCGCCGCCGACCTGTTCGACCCGATGGCGGACTTTCTCGGCGCGACGCTCGACGAGGGCGCGGATTACAGCGTCGGCTTCATCTTCGCCTTCCCCATGCGCCAGACCGGAATCCGCAGCGGGCGGCTGACCAAGTGGACTAAGGAATTCGCCTTCGACGGCGTCGTGGGCGAGGACGCGGCGGCGCTGCTGCAGGACGCCATGAGCCGCCGCGCGCGCGCCTTCCCCGCCCTGAAGCGCGCGCGGGTGAGCGCGCTCGCCAACGACACCGTCGGGGCGCTCGCCGCCGCCGCCTACCTAGACCGCAGATGCGACATCGGGCTGATAGTCGGCACCGGCACCAACCTCGCCGTCGCCCTGCCCGCCGACATGATGGGGCGCGGCGTCCCCGCGCCGGTCGGCGACCCGAACGAGATGATTGTCAACACCGAGTGCGGCAACTTCGACGGCGTCCGCGCCATTCAGACGGAGTTCGACAAGCGTCTGGACGCCGAGTCGGACACGGACGGGCAACTGCTCGAGAAGATGATGGCCGGTCGCTATCTGGGCGAGATAGTCCGTCTGCGAATCGCGGACATGTCGGCGGGCGGCGGCGGCGATTTCGCCGGCTGGCTGGACGCGCCGAGCGCCTTCGCCGTCCCATACGCCTTCGACGCCGAGCGCCTCTCGGACATCCTGCACGACGAAAGCCGCGACCTGCGGGACGCCGAGATGGTTCTGCGGACGCTCGGCGCGCCGCCCTCGACGCTCGCCGAGCGCGTCCGCCTGCGCGAAATCTGCGCCCAGACCGCCGAGCGCTCGGCGCGGCTGGTCGCGATGAGCGTAGTAGCCGCCGCGTCCTATGCCGACCCGAAATTGGAGCGCGAGCATGTGGCGGCGGTGGATGGGAGCGTCTATCGCGGCATCCCCGGCTACGCCGCCGCCGTAAACCGCGCGCTGGCGGAAATCATCGCCGAAATGACCGGCGGCGAAAACCGCGCCATAACGGTCGCCTATCTGCGCGACGGATCCGGCCTGGGCGCGGGCGTAGTGGCGGCGGTGGCGGGCTAATTGGGCGGCAAGCCGTAGACGACGAAGTTTTCGTATTGGGTGGTGCTGTTGTCGTCGTCCCTGAAAATTCCATATACGGCTCCGACGTCGCCCGATTCGGGAACGCCGTCTACGTCTATATCCGCGACGCCTAGTTGTTGCCCGTTCAGGTACGCCATAGCCACCCCGCCTGTA
>CBDESW010000011.1:0-252491 GCA_965242675.1 Dehalococcoidia bacterium | reverse complement strand
CCGTCCAGCGACTGCCGCGACAGCGCCACATAGGGGGCGACGGCGTAGATGTCGAGCGAGGATTGCGCCGAGCGGTCTATGGCGGTGTTGACGCCCTGCCGTTCGAGCGTGGCGAGATAGACGGGGGCGCCGGCGAGCAGGGCGGCGGCTACGACCATCCCCGCGAAAATGGCGGCGAGCGTCCGCCAATCGTCGCCCAAGCGCTTCAGGATGAACGATGCGGCGGTCATGTTCGCTCCCCAAAGCGTGTTTTGATTTTCGGATTTCGCGCGCGGGGGGACTAAAGCCCCATCGCCGCCGCCGCCGCGTCCAGGTGGAACTCGGCGTCTCCGAGCGCCAGCTCCGCCGCCTTCGCCCGGCGGGTGTAGAGTTGCAGATCGTGTTCCATGGTGAAGCCCACGGCGCCGTGGCACTGGTGGGCGAGGGCGGTCACGCGCCCGACGGCGTCCGCCGTCCACGCCTTCGCCATCGCCGCCTCCGACTCCGCCGGCGACCCCTGCGCCAGCGCGGACGCCGCCAGATAAGTCAGCTGGCGGCAGCCTTCGACGTCCGTCGCCATGTCCGCCGCGTGATGCTGCATCGCTTGGAACGACCCTATCGCCCTGCCGAACTGCGTCCGCGTCTTCAGGTACTCCACCGTCATGTCCAAGACGCGGCGGGCGATTCCGAGCGTTTCGGCGGATTTGCCGACCGCGCCCAGCGTGAGAACATGGCGGAGCGTTTCCCAGCCGCCGTTGAGCTCGCCCAGCAGGGCGGATTCGGGCGCGAAGGCGGCGTCGAAGACCAGCTCCGACTGCCGGTCGCGCGCGATGGTCTCCAGGGGCGTCTCGGCGATTCCGTCCGCGCCCGACGGCAGGATGAACAGGCTTATGTCCGTCTCGCCCGCCCCCGTCCGCGCCGCGACCGCGAAAATGTCGGCGGCGCCGGCGTCCGGGACATACAATTTCACGCCGTCCAGGACGTAGCCGCCGTCCGTTTCGCGGGCTGTCGTTTGGACGCCGGCGGCGTCCCAGCGCCCGCTAGGCTCCGTGAGCGCCAGCGTGGCGATGAGCCGCCCTTGCGCGACGCCGGTCAGATATTCGCGCTTCTGCGCGTCCGTCCCGGCGCGCTCGATGGCGGCGCCCGCGAGTACGGCGGCGGAGAAGAAGGGCCCCGGCAGAAGCGCCGCGCCCATCTCTTCGAGCAGGACGGCGAGCTCGACCGCGCCCATCCCTTCGCCGCCGTATTCGGGCGGGAAGATGAGTCCGAGCCAGCCCAAGCCGGCGAGCGCCTCCCACATTTCGGGGTCGTACCCCCGCGCGCCGCGCGCCATGTCGCGGACGTAAGAGGTCGGACACTCGGCGGCGAGAAAGTCGCGCGCGCCGTTTCTGAGCATACGCTGGGTTTCGTTCAGTCCGAGGTCCAAAGTGGTCGCTCCCGGCGGACGCGGGGTTCGCGCGCCGGCGCGTTCGGCGCTTTCGTCCCGCGCGGTCTTAATTCGGCTGTCGCGCGCTAGGCGGGCGGGCGGGCTTCAGTCGCCGACCACCATGCAAGTCACCGTCCGGACGATTCCCGGCACGGTGTGGAGTTCGCGGGTGACAATCTGCCCCACCGCGTTCAAGTCCCCGCCGGAGACGACGGAGATGATGTCGTAGGGACCGGTGACGGTGTCCACGGACTGCACCCCCGGCAAAGCGGCGAGCGCGGCGGAGACGTTGCCCGTCTCCCCCACGGCGGTTTCGATGAGGACGTAAGCTCTGATGCTCATTTTGGAAGAAGCGCCTCCGAAAGGTTTGGTATTCAGCGATTGCGTCTCAGGGACGCCTGCCATTCTAAGGATGCGCGGCGGATGGTGTCAATTAGGGGGGATGGGGGGAACGGCAGGGGCGGTCAGCGAGACTTGCGGACGCGGGCGCGGCGCAGTCGTTCTTCCCGGCTCAGCGCTTGGGGCCGGTTCGCCGGAGTCGCGGCGGACGCGGACGGGGCCGGTTCGGACGCGGCGGGCGGCGGGGGTTCGCCGTCCAACATCCGCGAGAGCGCGGCGCGGGCGCGGGGGCGGCTTAGCAAGCCGACCGACGAGGCGGCTTGAGTGTCGAAAGACAGCAGGCAGTCAAGGCAGGCGGTTCGGCAACGCTTGTCGTGCGTCTTGTTTATGTAGAGAATTTCGCTCGCCTCTTCCAGCCACCGCCTGCCGTATTCCAGCAGTTCGCGGACATGCCCCGCGCCGCCGGGGACGTTGTCGTAGAGCATCGCGCCGAGTCCGCGCCCATTCTCGCCGGCGGGTACGGTGAGGACTCCGATTTCGCGTCCGTCCATCTGCAAAAGTTTCGCGGCTGAGCGCTGAAGGGCGTATCCAAGAGTTTCAACGAGCGTTCTGTCCCCCATGTCCTGGGCAAGCGGCTTGGAGAAGTCCATCAGCAGGACGTCTGTGACTTCCCGCGCGGCGAGCGTTTCGTTTCGGATGACCGGCGCTTCGTTTTGCCCCCAGCATCTATATTCGGTCTTAGGCGCACTCAGGCGGGCGTGGTAGTCGAACCCCGTCGGCAGTTTCATGCGTCCATCGCCATTATGCTTCTCGCTATCGGCGTAGCCGCAATTCAGGCATATGGCGAATCCGAGTTTGTGTTCGCCCGCGTTGTACACAAGCAACTCGCCGTCTTCCTTATAGTAAGCGGACAGCCCCGGGACCCCGCCCAAGTCGGTTTTGTTTGGGATGATTTCTTCGCCATCCGCGTAGATGAACGCTTGCGCCGCCGTCTGCGCTTCTCCGACCAATTCGACGCTGGAGCTCCACTTGGGCGGATCCCACGCCGCGCCGCTGAAGCCGTGGCGCGGGAACATGAATCGGATTGGGGACTTTTGGGGACCTTCGCCGCATATGGGGCAGTTCCGAGTCGTTTCAGGGGATGTCCAATAGTGGAAGTGGTCGTTGACGCAGTGAACGTAGCTGCCGCGCAGACCGATGTAGTTGTCTATTTCGATGCCCGTCCAGTGTTTGAGCAAGCCGCGCGACGTCACCAGTTTGCCGCCGGCGAGGAGTTGGGAGCCGGGGACGTACTCTCTGAGAGCGAGAAGTCCGGGACGCTCCAGCCTGTAGCGGTCTTCTTCTCTGATGCGGTTTTCGTCTTGAGTGATGACTCGCAGTTTATGGACGCCAATGGGGAAGCCGTAGCGGGGCAGGAACTGCCTGTCGGCGAGCGCTTCTATGACTGTCGTTTCGTAAAGGGCGCGCAACTGGTAGCCGATGGCGTTCGCCTGGCGGCGATTCTGAGGGGTGTTCGCCGCCGACACTCCTTCCCACGCGGAGAACGTGCCAACGTAATCCTCTCGCCAGTCTTTCACGGCGTCTCGGAATTGGCGGGACACGCGGCGGATTAGACCTTCCCAATCGGACGCGGCGCTTTCAAGAACGGTTCCAGCCAGCAAACTTTCAACGCTCGGTTTGTATTGGGACGGGGTTTGTTCAATCGCGCCTAGAAACTCAATGAATCGGTCGGCGGTGGACTTGATTCCCTCTGGGATACGCGCCGCCTCCGGCTTTGTTCTGTCTCTCCAATGCGGCGCGTATGGAACGCCGCACACTTCGCCCATGTTTCCGAAAGCGTCCATCGCGCCGGTTTTGCCGCCGGATGTGGCGGGGCTGAAGAATTCGTTTAGCAGGAACGAGTTGAGGTGTCGGATGATTACGCGCTCGCGGTCGAGAAGCGCCATCGGCTTGCGGAGGTCTTGAGCGAGGTAGTCGTCCATGCGGACGAACACTTCCCTGTCGAACGGGCGCGGCCTGGCGAATGTGGCGACGATGGACGAACCGTCCGCCCTGCGCCCGGCTCTGCCCGCCCGCTGGAGGTAGTTGGATTTGCCCGGCGGGACGTTGCTCATCAGCGCGCCGCTAAGCCCGCCGATGTCTATGCCGAGTTCCAGGGTGGTAGTGGAGCTGAGCATGTTGCGGACGCCGCTCTTGAACAGGTCTTGCAGCCGGCGGTTCTCTTTGGGGTCGAGTTGTGCGCTGTGTTCTTCTGACCACAAGCCCATCTTGAATATGGGGGAATCGCGGTACTCGCGCCGCCGCCTGCCGTGTCTAGGGTCGGCGTCCAACTCGTCGTGGGATACGGGTTTGAGCGTCCCGAACGCTCCCATGTTGGGCGCGCAACCCAAGACGCCGCGATTCCATATCCGACCGGTGGTTTCGCATTTGAACAAGTTGGGCGGGCGGCGCAAGCCCAACTTGTCGAATACGATTCTGATGGCGGGGACGGAGCCGCCGCCGGCGACTTGACGGTTATCTGTTTCGATCCACGGCAATGTTCCGTCGCGTCCAGCGGCGAACTGGTCGAAGCAGGCGTCGAGAAGCTCTTGGGCTTTATCGACGATGAACGATTCCTCGGAGAGTCCGCACCGCTTTAGGATTTCCGCAACGAAGCGCAACCTGATTTGTCTGATTTGCCCGATTTGCTTCGCGGTCTGCCCGACGAATCGAGCGAGTCTAAACCCGTTGTTATTTGTCTTGACCGCCCAAAATCCTATCGGAACCCTGCCATCAGAGTCATACTCATCATCCAGTTCATCGCCGAGTGTGATGGCGCGGCTGGCTCTGAGCGTGTCGCAGAGCGACGCGAGTATCGCGCTCCAATTGTCGGAAAGCCGCCGGCGCATGGTTTCAGTCGTGAGCGTTCCGACAAATTCGGCTGGAGGCTGGAGTTGGTCGAGTCCGGGATATGTGACTTCCACAAGCCCCAGAGCTTCTAGCGTATCGTCGCGCCCTACGCTAGTGGCGAGTTCCCTTTTAAGAAACTCTTTGGCGCGGGCTTTGACGGCTTTATGGTTGTCTTCCCACTTGGTCTGTCTCCAATAGGCGGCGGCGTGTTTGGTCGAGCTTGGGCGGTCAAGAATCTGGGCGAGGGCGTCTTGTTTGGCGAGCTCGTTCGCCCAGTCTTCAATAGAGCCGCCTGCGGTGAGGTCGCTCAGTTCTCGGCGGAGTTCAGTCAGCCTGTTTTCGCGCCGCCGTCTTACAGCGGGCGACAACGCGGGGTTGGCAAGGTCGTTTTCTATGTCCGAAATTTCGCTTTGAACGTCATCAATCGCGTCCTTGTCAGCCAAGGGCGAATTTTCTATCACATCCAGAATGGCGTGCCTCAAGACCTGCAACTCGTGCTGGTGCGTGAGCGTTACGCCAAGCCGCGCCGCTTCTCGGCGGCTGTCGCTGAAGGCGAGAAGGCGGCGTCCGCCGGCGGGCAGCCATTCGCGGCTTCCTTGTCCGGACGCCGGAAGTTCGGGCATCTCCGCAAGCAGCGTCTCGGCGGCTATGGAGAGCGTGAGCGGCGTTCCGGAGAAGAACGGGCGTATCCTGTCGCGGCTTTCTTCGCAGTTGGGACATTCCGAGCGCTTATCCAGGGCGAGCGCGCCGGACGCGCCGCTTCCGCGCCGTTCGCCGGTGATTCGGTCTATGTGAACCGTGTCCCAGTCGCCGGCGGCGCGGTGGATTGAAAGCAGCAGTGTCTGAGGCGTCTTGCGGGTTTCGGCGATTAGTTTGCCGTCAATCTCGCGTCCGGCTAGCAGACATTCGCCGCAGTTTTGGCAGCGGTAGAGGGCGAGCGTGGCGCAGGCGCAATGTTCGCAGATATCCCGATAGCCGGCGGCGATTGCCCCCAGCCCTTGCGCGCGCCACTTGTTCGCGCTTGAGCAGTTGTCGTTCAGGCATGCGGTCATGCCGTCGGTCGGCCTGGTCAGCAGATGAAGGCGGTGAGGGACCAGCGGGTAGTCCCTGGGTTCGGTTCGGGCGGACGCGGCGAGGCGCAACAGCGCGGCGGCGGCTTGCGTGGAGCGCTGGACGCCGCTTCCGAACAGCGCCGCGCCGAGTTTGTCCAGGCGAACGCGCTTTTTGTCCCAAAGCTCGCCTTGCATCGCGTGGATAAGCGGGGATTTCGCCAGCGCGCGGTGGAGAATGGCGGCGGGGCGGCGCTCGCCGGCGGGGATGTCCGCGATTACGTTCTGGGACGTTAGCGGGCTAAGGGCGTCCGTCAATCGCCGGCGTTGGGCGGCGTCTATTTCGGCTAGGGTTTGGACGCCATCTGCGTTTTCCACTATCGTGGGGTAGTCGGGCAAGTCGGCGCTGGCGACGGTTTCGGCGGACGGCTCGGACGCGGGCGGCTCCGCCGCCGGCAGGTTTTCTTTTGTCTGTTCGCCGTATATGACTTTGACCAGACGGCGCGGCTTGCTGAATATGGTGGACGCGAAATCGCGCAGTTCGTCGGAGCCGCCGGAATCCCCGCTTCCGAGCGTGGCGGATGTGGCGAAATGGGTGATTCGCTCCGATTGCAGTCCGCAACGAAGGGCGAGACGGCGCAGAAGCAGGGTTATCTCCGCCGCGAGCGTCCCGGTGTATAGATGCGCTTCGTCAAGTACGACGGTTCGCAAGGACGAGCCGAAGAATCCGGCGTCCTGCGGGCGGCACAGCATATATTCGAGCATGGAGTAATTGGTGATGAGTATGTCGGGCGGGGTCCCGGATTCGGTCTTTTGCCCGTATCGGTCTTCCAACCCGCGCGCCTGCTGGCGAGTTCGCATCCGGCACCGCTCCCACTTGGGTACGCCCTGCATATTCGCGACGCGCCAGTTTTCGGGCGTTTCGCTGGTGAAGTGAAACAGGCTGACGCGGGTTTGGCCTTTCAGCCATCCGTAAAGGCGGTCGACCTGGTCGTTGACGAGGGCGTTCATCGGATAGAGGATGAGGCATTGGACGCCGTCTCGCTCTTGGGGCGGGTTTCGGTAGAGGTCGTCTAGGATGGGCAGCAGGAACGCCTCGGTCTTGCCCGCGCCCGTGCCGGCGCTGACGACAATGGCGGGGCGCTCATCGTCCGCGCCTCCAGCGGCGGCTTGCATGGCTTCGACCTGATGGGTGTAAAGGGCGCGGTCGGCGGGCATGGCGGCGGCGCGGTCGAGAACGCCGCGCAAGTCCGGGTTGAACTCGCCGGCGTTCGCCAGGTCGTTCAAGTTGTACGGGGACGGCTTGCTTGGGAACGCTCCTTCCACCCACAGGTCGCTGACAAGCCCGCCGTCCGCCGGCGCGCCGTTCCAGAGACGCCGGCATACGCCTGCGAGTTCGCCGTCTCGGACGAAGTTGTCGTCGAGAGCGAATTCCACCATGCGGCTGCGGAGGTTGTCGGCGAGTCTGATGGCGTCTAGTTGGGACATGATGGGTTCCTTTGGACTGTTCACCGCGCGAGGGCGGACAGCGCGCGCAATGCGAGATAATCGCGGAACGGGGCTACTGTCAGCGCGGTTTCGGCGTTGTTCCTGTCGGTCGCGCTAAGGTTGGAGTAGTCGAATCCGTCTGTTAGTTTTCTGACGATGTTGTTCAGGAATTGAGGAGCCACCCCCATCTGGTCGCAAGTTTCGTTCAGCAGTTCAGTCTCGCGACGGTCTATCTCGTAGCCGTTCGCCCCTGCGATAAGCGCGCGCGTTTGGACGACGCCTTTTCGTATGTCTCGGTATTTCCTCATCGCCGCGCGAGCGACTCGCCCCATCAGGACGGGGTCGAGGCGCATCAGTTTAATGAGACCGACCCTCATCGCTGATGCCGCCGAGTCCGGGTCAGGCGTCCATTCCGAGAATATCTTTCGGACGGCGGACAACCACTGCTCTCCGGACGCTCCTTGCGACAGGTCGCTGGGCAAGCCGAACTCTTCCAGCCAGGCTTTGAGAACAAAACCGGGATGGGCGTATGCGAATTGTCGAATTGAGTGAATCCAATTATCCGACACGATGGGCGCTCGCATCCATCTTAGCATGGCGGCGGTTTGCGGCGCGCTGGATTTGTCGATGTACGAAAGCCCATGCGGATACGCGGGCCACTTCGCGCCAATTCTCGCGCCGTCGTAAGCGATGGCTATGAATACGTCTTCGCCGTATATGTGGCTGGGAAGGCTTACGTCCCACGTCGTGAAGCCATCCGACAAGTCAACCGATTCCGCCGTTTCCGCGATGATTGGCGGCTGGTTCGGAGTCCACAGAACCACGCTGTGTTTCGGTCCGGGTTCAATGGGATGAGTGAGATAAAGGCGCGACTTTCCCGACCCGTCGGATATGAAAGCGTCGAGAACGCCTTGGTCGTAGATTTCCCGGGACAAGTCCAGCAGATTCTCGTCCTTCGTCCAGTTGTAAGGAGCGCGCACTCCGAGAATCTCGCCGTAGCCGCCCAGCGAGTCCAACGGTCTGGGATGCGTCCACAGCCTTCTGAGAAAGGCGGGGCCTTCCATTAAAGCGAAATTTCTCTTTCTGTTGAACGACGACGGCATCAGTATTTTGTATGAGCGCGTCTTGGCTTCGGACGCGGACAGAGGTTCGCCAGGATGTACGACGCGCCATCCGTCGCCGGACAGCTGGAGTATCCCAATCGGGGATACGCTCAGCTTTCTTGAGACGTTTGCCCGACGCGCGCCGTTTCGCAGTCCAATCTTGACTTCCAGGTCAAACGGCGGCTCTCCGCTCAGGCAGAACGGTAGAACGTCGAAATCGTCGGTGAGCCAGTCGCCGTATTCGTCTTGGCGAAAATCCAGCGGCGCGTTGCCGACCCTGACGTATGTCGGCTCGACGTTTTCTTCCATTCCATATACGCGCAGGCTGCGCGCGGAGGATTCGCTCAGGTTGATTCGGTTGGTCGGCTCCACCGTTGCGCTGACCGATTTCGCCCAGTCGGGTTCCGGAGTCGTAGGTTTCGGTTTTCTCCGCGCGGAACTCCAAATCTCTTCGCCTTCCAGAAAGGCTTTCGCGCCGCCGGAGTCGGCGCGGTAGAGGTAGAGTTTCTTCAAACCGCCAATGGCGCGGAAAGCCATGCCGCCGGGCTGAACTTCCAAATCCGCGCTTATCAGCAAGCCGTAGTCGCGTCCGTCCGCGAATCTGTATTCCCAAGCGTCTTTTGTACGGCTTCCGTCGCGAAGATCGAACGCTTCCACTTCTTCCGATTGGTCCCAGAGCGCGACAGCCTGACTGGCGGGGGAATCGCCGAGGTCGTCCACTAGGTACGCCATGCGGACGGGCGAATCGGGCGGGAAGGTTATCGCAGCCGGTTCCGGTCGGTAACTCCCGTCTTCGGCGCGGTAGATTCCGGCGAGAGTAGCGCCGCTGGATTGGACTAGGTAGCGGTCGGACGTCAGGTCGAAATCGGCGAGGTTTTCGATTTCGCATGCGAATTCGGGGGCGTCCGGCAACGACCAGCGCAGTTTGGGCGGGCCAAGGAATCCGGGTGGCGGCGGCTCTTCAAGATCGGCGATTTGTTCGATTTCGGCTGTGCCGAGGTTTTTCTTCGCACGCGCCTGCTTCAGAAGGTCGTCCGTCCATTCGGGCAACGTCCAGGTGCTGGCGGCGATTCGGGCGCGGGCTACGGTTTCGGTTATGTTGTTCTTCCGATAGTTTCGGAGCGCGTCCCACAACTCCACGAACGAACCGCTTGCGAGCGGGTCGCCGCCGATTCCCAAGAGGCGCTGGACGGATTCCGTCGTTCCCTGACCCGCTAGCCATTCGGGAAGGCGGCTGGCGAATCCCCTGCGGGTGAAGCCGAACTGGAGATATACGGTGAGGTAGTATTCCTGCGTTCCCGCCTGACCATAGACGTTGCGAAGGCGCAGTTTGCGCGCGGCGGATTCCATCGAGTCTTTGAGAATGTCGCGCGGTTGCCCCTGGACGAAAAGGGCGTTTTCGACGAGGCGCGGGTACGGCTTGCGGATGTCCGCCCACACGCGCCCCTCCGTTGATTCGCGGCGCGCGGTTTCGGACGCCAGCAACAGAAACAGGCAACCGAACGATTCGGAGTAGGTGAGGTTGATTCCGTCCGCTTGGAGCGCGACGCTCCTGGCGTTTACGCCGTCCAGCCAGCGGGCCGTTTGCAACGGTCTGAGCGAGCTCGCCCACGCGGTTAGCCACCCGTAGTCTTCAGCGTCTATGGCGATTTCGCACAGGGAGCGCGGGGCTTTCAGCGGGCGCAGTTGGGCGACTACGGCGCTCGCCGCGTCTTTCAGCGTTTCGTCTTGCTGGCTTGGAGCTAGTTCCGCAAAAACCCTCATAGCGTTCTCCTTGGCGAGCCGTTTTTCGCGGTCGTCAACGCTTTTGCGCGAGAATTAGTAGCATATCAAGGGAATGTCGTCAAGTGGAGACAGCGCGAATCGCGCCAAATCCGCGTTTAGACATATTCCAAAACGGTTGAGCGAATCGCGCCCATCTGCTATAATCAGCGCCTATTGACAGGCGGCGGTTTCAACCAGACGCGGGAGCATCCCTTATGACGACCCTTACCACCGAACGAATCGACGACAACTACACCGCCACCGACATTCAGGTGCTCGAGGGCATGGAGGCGGTTCGGCGGCGCCCCGGCATGTACATCGGCAGCACCGACCAGCGCGGGCTGCATCATCTCATCATTGAAATCGTCGACAACGCCGTCGACGAGTTCATGGCGGGGTTCTGCTCCAGCGTCGAAATCACCCTGAACGAAGACGGCTCCGTCCGCGTCGTGGACGACGGGCGCGGGATTCCCGTCGACAAGCACCCCACCACCGGGCTTTCGGGCGTCGAGACGGTGATGACCACTCTGCACGCCGGCGGCAAGTTCGGCGGCAAGGCGTACACCGTCTCCGGCGGGCTGCACGGCGTGGGGGCGTCGGTCGTCAACGCCCTCTCGGAGCGCTTGCTGGTCGAAGTGACGCGCGGAAGCCGCGTTTACTATCAGGAATTCTCTCGCGGGATGCGGCAGGGCGAGCTGCGCTACCGCATGGCGAAAGACGGCGAGCGCGGCGCGCCGGACGGCACGGCGGTGACGTTCCTGCCCGACAAAGAGATTTTCGGCGCGTTCGAGTACGACTTCAACACGCTCTCGCAGCGTTTCAAGGAAATGGCGTATCTGAACAAGGGCTTGCAGCTGCGCTTCCGCAGCCGTTACCACGCCGACCGCTGGCCCAACAACGAGGCGACGTACTACTTCGACGGCGGCATCGGCAGCTTCGTCCGCAACCTGAATCAGACGCGCGAGACGCTTCACGAAAAGCCCATCTACGTCGAGAAGCGCGTGGAGGACGGCTCCATCGTCGAGGCGGCGCTGCAGTACAACGACAGCTTCAACGAGCTGGTCTATTCGTTCGCCAACTGCGTGAACACGGTGGACGGCGGGACGCACATCACCGGCTTCCGCGCGGCGCTCACGCGGGCGCTGAACGACTACGGGCGCAAGCAAAGCCTGATAAAGGAATCCGACCCCAACCTGGCGGGCGAGGAGACGCGCGAAGGGCTGACGGCGGTCATCAGCGTCAAGCTGACGGAGCCGCAGTTCGAGGGGCAGACGAAGGGCAAGCTGGGCAATCCGGAGATGCGGACGCACGTCGAGAGCGTGGTGGCGGAGGCGGTGCAGTTCTACCTCGAGGACAACCCGGCGGACGCCAAGAAGATAGTGGAGAAGTGCCTGACGGCGCAGCGGGCGCGCGAGGCGGCGCGGAAGGCGCGCGACCTGATAATCCGCAAGAACGCGATGGACGGCGGAGGGCTGCCCGGCAAATTGGCGGACTGCGCGGAGAAGAACCCGGAGCTGTGCGAGCTGTATCTGGTGGAGGGCGACTCCGCCGGCGGCACGGCGAAGGGCGGGCGCGACCGCGAGACGCAGGCGATTCTGCCGCTCTGGGGCAAGATACTCAACGTCGAGAAGGCGCGCGCGGACAAGATGCTGAGCCACGACGGAATCCGCTCGATGATAACCGCCATCGGCGCGGGGATGGACGACGACATAGACCTCGACCGCCTGCGCTACCACCGCGTCATCATCATGACGGACGCGGACGTGGACGGGTCGCACATTCGGACGCTCATCCTCACGTTCTTCTTCCGCCACATGCGGGAGCTGATAGAGAACGGGCATCTCTACATAGCGCAGCCGCCGCTGTACAAGATAACTGCGGGGCGCGATTCGCATTACGCCTACAGCGAGGGCGAGCGCGAAGGGGTGATGGTGCAGCTGAAGGGCCGGCGCGGGGTGAGCGTCCAGCGCTACAAGGGCCTGGGCGAGATGAACGCCGAGCAGCTCTGGGAGACGACGATGGATCCGGAGCGGCGGACGCTGCTCCGGGTGGAGATAGACGACGCGGCGAGCGCGGACGAGACGTTCTCGATGCTGATGGGGGACGTGGTGGCGCCGAGGCGCAACTTCATCCAGACGAACGCGCTGGAGGTGAAGAATTTGGACGTGTAGGGGGGCGTTTCGGGGCGCGTCTCTAGTCCGCCCTCATTCGCATCAGGACATAGACGGAGAAGGCGCGGCGGTCTTGAAGGGGGGCGGCGGCGAAATCCGCTATGACCCGCTCGACGTAATCGACCGCCCGCAAAGTTCCGCGGCGGTAGAAATCCGTCTGCGGGGCGTAGTCCGCGACATGGCGCAGACGTTGCATGTCGGAGAAGGCTTTGGCGAATTCGCGTATCTCATGCGGGAATCGCCTTATCTCCGGACGGATGCACTGGTTTCTGGCGTAGCCGTGTTCCAGGGCGCGGTAAGTCTGCGTCCAGGCGGGCTGGCTTCGGTGGGCGCGCGTCGCGCCCACCAGGGTGTCGGCGCAGCATCGGGCGAGGGCGTGGAACATGGCGTAGTAGGCGGCGCTGGTCGCGCGGCACAGGTCGGTTTGGCGCGGACGTCCGCGCGGTCCGCCGATTGCGCCGCCAGCCAACCCTCTGGCGACCGCTATCAGGTCTCGGGGCGTCACCACTCATACTCCCCGTGTGGTTGCCTCTCCTCCCATTCGGATTTTTCGACGAACGAGCTGGAGGGAAACTGCATGAAGCCCATTTCCTGCAACTCCGGCTCGATTCGCATGGAGAGCCTGTGCGCCAACACGGAGTCCAGCAATGCCGGGTCCCCGTCGAAGATAACGCGGATGCGCAGGTATTCGTACCCGTCGTGGTCTATCATGGGAGTCACCTGAATCGGGTCGAACACCAAGCTGGGGTCGAAGTGGCTTTCCAGGTCTTCCCGCGCCAGGTCCGCCACTTTCTGCAGAACCTCGTCGCTGGGCGGCCATCTGTTGAGCAGTCTTATCCAGGGAAAGCTCCGGCATCGCGCCCGCTCCTTTCTGTTGCGATTGGGGTTTTCGGTTTCGGCGTTCCGGTCGGATTATCCCCACATGCCGGTGCTGAAGTAGCGCTCTCCGATGTCGTTGAAGATTGTGACGATTTCGCCGCCGCGCGCCTTTTCCGCCGTCTTGAGCGCTCCCAGCGTGTAGGCGCCGGAGCTCTGCCCCGCGAACAAGCCCCGCGCGGCGAGCGACATGGACACTTCGCGCGCTTCGTCCACGTCTATGGGGAGCATCTCGTCCACGACGCTTTGGTCTAGCGTTTTTGGGATGATATGCCCCTCTCCGAGCGGCTTCAGACCCTCGACGCCGGGCCATTCCGGGGGGTTGATTCCGATTATTCGGATGTTCGGGTCATGCTCTTTCAGCCTGCGCCCGACGCCGCTTATGGTGCCGCCCGTGCCGACGCCGGCGACGAAGTGGGTGACGCCGGGAACTTGGCGCAGTATCTCTTCGGCGGTGGAGTCGTAGTGAGCGCGCGGGTTGTTCATGTTGGAGTACTGGTCGCACCAGAAGTATCGTTCGGGGGCGTTTTCGTAGCGGCGCTTGACTTCGCGGAGCGTCTCGTCGTAGCCCAGCATGGGGTCGGTGAAGATGATTTCCGCGCCGTGCGCCAGCAGTCGCTTCTTGCGCTCTTCGCTGGCGTTTTCGGGCATGACCAGCGCCACGCGGTAGCCCAGAACCGCGCCTATCATGGCGTAGGCGATGCCGGCGTTGCCGGAGGTGGCGTCCAGAACGGTCTTCTCCGGGGTCAGTTCGCCGGACAGGACGGCTTCGGCGAGCATCCGCAGAACGGGGCGGTCTTTGATGGAGCCGCCGGGGTTCAGATGCTCGTATTTGGCGAAGACGCGGGCGCCTCCGACGTCCCGCCCAAGCTCTATTTCGGCGACGGGCGTATCGCCTATCGCGGTGAGCGGCGGGTGTTTGGCGACGAATTCGAGAAACTCCTTGGACGGAGCCAATGCGGCACCTCTTTTCTGGCGCGTGGGATGATGGGTTGTTGCGCCAATGGCAAGTATAGACAGTTTGGCGGGGCTAGTCTAGGGCGCGACTGGGCGAGGGCTTTTGCTGTATAATGGGCGCGCGCCGAACTTCCCCGACGCGGACGCGCGCCGACTCAACGCGCCCCAAGCCATGAAAGCCGTTCTAAAACCGCCCGCGCCGGCAATCGCCGCCTTCTTCGCTCGCCATGCCCATCTCGTCGCGCTGGCGCTGTTCGCCGCCGTCGGCGCCGCCGTTTTCGACGATTACGGATTCACGCTGGACGAAGAGAATTATCGAAAAGTCGGCTACGCCGCTTTCAACTACGTTTTCGGCGACGCGGACGAGCTGACGGGCTACCACCTTGGACATGAGATTTACTACGGCGTCGCCTTCGAGCTTCCCCTAGTCGCCGCCGAGCGCCTTTTGGGGCTTGAAGACCCGCGCGGAGTATATCTGCTCCGCCGCCTGCTCACGCATCTCTTCTTCCTAGCCGGCGGATTCTTCGCGTGGCTGCTCGCCTATCGCCTGTTCGGAAACCGGCTAGTCGCCCTGTTCGCCATGCTGGTTTTCCTGCTCCATCCGCGCGTTTACGGACATTCCTTCCCCAACTCGCGCGACGTGCCGTTTCTGTGCATGTTCATGGTTTCGCTGTATTTGGTTCACCGCGCGTTTCGGCGGGATTCGGTCTATGCGTTCGCGCTTTGCGGCGCGGGCATAGGTCTGCTGGCGAATATCCGAATCATGGGCGTCATGTTGCTGCCCGCCGTTTTGGGCATGCTGGCGCTTGACGCCTTTCACGCCATGAGACGCGGGGGGGGGGGGGTAAAACGCGCTCTAGCCGGCATGGGCGCGTTTTCAGCGGCGTTCGGCGCGGCGCTCTACGCGACCTGGCCCCTGCTGTGGCGCGAGCCGCTGGCGTGGATGGACGCGCTTCGGGTCTTGTCCGCTCACCCGACCCACATACCCACGCTCTTTCGGGGCGGGATTGTTCAGTGGCCCCATATCCCCTGGGATTTCGTCCCGACATGGATTCTGATAACCACTCCGCCGGTTTTTCTGGCGCTCGCCGCGATTGGGGCGGGTTGCGTCGCCGGTCTCTGCGCCGCCGATTGGCGCGGCATGTTCGCCAACTCGACCGCCCGCTTCGCTCTGTTCGCCGCCGCCTGCCTGGTTCTGCCCGTCGCCGCCGTCATCGCGCTGAACTCCAACTCGTACAACGACTGGCGGTTCATGCACTTTCTATGGGCGCCGATTTGCGTCTTGGCGGCTTTCGGATTGCGGACGCTCGCCGCCATTCCCAAGCCGCGCCTTCGCGCCGCCGCCTTCGCCCTAGCCGCGCTCGGAATCGCCGCCGTCGTATTGCAAATGGCGGCTTTGCATCCTTACCAAAGCGAATACTTCAGCCCGGCGCTCGACAAGACCGACCTCGCCGAGCGCTGGGATATGAACTACTGGCGCGCATCCTATAAAGAGGCGCTGGACGAACTGCTGAAAATCCAGCCCGCCGGACGCGTCGCAGTCCCCGACAACAAAGCCTGGGCGCGCCGCCAAGTCAGAAACTTTTTCCGGCGGGAGGACAGGGCGCGATTCGCCTTCGCCCAGAGATTTCCGTCCTATCGCGTCGCCGTTATCGCCAGAGGCGTCGCCATGGACGGCGTCGGATACAGCGTCCCCGTCTCGCGGCGCGAGGTTCATGGCGTCCCCGTCTGGCGGCGCGATGTTTACGGGGTTCCGCTCGCCGCGATATTCGCCGTCCGCGCCGAATCCGAAGCCGCCTTCGATGTCGCATACGCGGACGCGCGGACGGCGGAGCCCGTCGCGTCCGCCGGCGGGTTCGACATCCGCGCGGACGGCGGTTCGCTCATCTATATAAAGGAAGCCTGCGATGAATCCGATACGGGCGGACGGTTCCGCGTCCGCGTCTTCCCGTCGCATGCCGCCCTTCTGCCCGCCGCCGCGCGGGATGCGGGGCGCGGCTATAAAGAGCTTGATTTCAACTTCTGGCGGAACGGGGGAATGTTCGGCGGCAGGTGCATGACGTCTATCGCCCTGCCCGAATACCCCATCCGCGCTGTGGAGACTTATCAGACCGACGGCGATTCCGAGCGCGCCGTCTGGCGGGCGTTCTGGACGCTCGCGGACGCGCCCGCCGCTTCCGCCGGCGGATTCGATATATACGTCAACGGCGGAACGCTCACATACATCAAGCGCGGATGCGGCGAAAGCGACGCGCGGGGGCGGTTCTTCCTATCCATATTCCCCGACGACCAAAGCGACTTGCCGCAAGACGCGCGGGACGCCGGCAGGGAGCATGAAGCGCTGAATTTCAACTTCGAGGCATCCGGCGAGACGTTCGGAGGGGACTGCGTAATAAGCCGCAGGCTGCCGGATTACCCCATAAGCCGCATCGAAACGGGGCAGTGGATCCCCGGCGAGGGGCATTTGTGGAGCGCGCGGATAGGGGAATGGGAGTAGGGGACGCCGGCGGCGTCTTGGGTTCGCCGTTTGTTCGCCCTTAGCCGCCTAGCGCGGTTCGGGGGCGGCGCGATACGATGCTCTGGGCGCGGCGCGTTGCGAACAAAAGTTTGCGTTGCGGGGGCGGCGCATGCTACTATTGAACAGGCGGCGGTTCGCGCTTCCGCGCGACGACCAAAACGAGGGCTGATATGACTATGACGGCGGATTACAAGGTTCGGGACGAGATGGATTCGCTGCGGGACGAAATCCGGCGGCATGAGCGGCTGTATCACGAAATGGACAGCCCGGAGATTTCGGACGCGGAGTTCGACGCGCTGATGCGCGAGTTGCGGGCGCTGGAGGCGGAGAACCCGGATTTGGCGGAGGACGACTCGCCGACCCAGACGGTCGGCGGCGCGCCGTCCGCCGGGTTCGCGGAGGCGACCCACCGCCGCGCCATGCTCAGCCTGGGCAACGCCTTCGATGAGGACGACCTGACGGCGTGGCGCGCGCGGACGCTCGATCTGCTCGAAACCGATTCGTTCGAGATGGTCTGCGAGCTGAAGTACGACGGCTTGGCGGTGGCGCTCACTTACGAAGGCGGGCGGTTCGTTCGCGGCGCGACGCGGGGGAACGGCGTCGTCGGCGAGGACGTGACGGCGAATCTGAGAACCATCGCCAGCGTGCCGCGCCGTCTGAGCGGCGAGGGCGTTCCGGACGTTCTCGAAGTGCGGGGCGAAGTTTATTTCCCCAAGTCCAAGTTCGAGGCGTTCAACGCCGAGCGGCGCGCGAAGGGGCTTCCGACATACGTCAACCCGCGCAACACGGCGGCGGGGTCGCTGCGCCAACTAGACCCGCGCATGACCGCCGAGCGCCCGCTCGCCATTTTCGTCTATTCGCTGGGCTACTCCGAAGGCGGCGCGGTTCCCGAAACGCAGTGGGAAACGCTCGCCTTTCTAAAGACGCTCGGCTTCGCCGTCAACCCCCACAACCGGCTGTTCGGCGACGCGGCGGAAATCATCGACTGGCATAAATACTGGGTCGAGCGGACAAGCGAGCTGGATTACGATTGCGACGGGCTTGTGGTGAAAGTCAATCGCCTGGATTATCAGCGGCATCTGGGCGAAGTGGGGCGCGAGCCGCGCTGGGCAATCGCCTACAAGTTCCCGGCGGAGCAGGCGGAAACCACGTTGCTGGACGTCCGCTTCAACGTCGGGCGCACCGGCACAATCAACCCATACGCCGCGCTGTCGCCGGTGTTCGTGGGCGGCGCGACGGTGCGCCAGGCGACTCTGCACAATGAGGATTACATAATCGAGAAGGGGTTGCGCAAGGGCGACCGCGTCATAGTGGAGCGCGCCGGCGAGGTGATTCCGCGGGTCATCCGCGCAATCGCCGAAAAGCGGGGATGCTCGGATGAGGAAGTCCACATGCCGCGCGTCTGCCCCAGTTGCCGGGGAGCCGTCCGGCGGCGCGAGGGCGAGGCGATGCGCTACTGCGAAAACGCATCCTGCCCGGCGCAGCTCGTCCGGCGGGTGGAGCATTTCGTGAGCCGGGGCGCGATGGACATAGAAGGGCTGGGCGTCAAGCAGGGGCAGGCGCTGATAGACGCGGGGCTGATAGCGGACGTGGCGGACCTGTACGCGCTGGCGGACAGGCGCGGCGAGCTGGCGGCGATGGAGCGCATGGCGGAAAAGAGCGTCGCCAACCTGCTGGCGGCGATAGAGCGCAGCAAGGCGCGCCCGCTCGCCAACGTCCTGGCGGCGCTGGGGATAGATCTGGTGGGCGCGGAGGCGTCGGCGCTGCTGGCGCGGCATTTCGGGAGCATGGACGCCATTCGAGCGGCGTCCGAAGACGACCTGACGGCGCTGAACGGGATAGGGCCTAAGATGGCGCGGGCGGTGGCGGCGCATTTCGCCCAGCCGTCCAACGCGGCGGTGGCGGACAAGCTGGCGGCGGCGGGCGTCAACATGGTCGCCGAAACGCGCCCGGCAAGCCAGACTGGGACGCCGCTCGCCGGCAAGAGATTCGTCGTCACGGGAAGGCTCGCCAACTACTCGCGCTCGGCGATTCAGGACAGGATAAAGGAACTCGGCGGCGCGGTGTCCGGCTCGCTAAGCGGCAAGACGGATTATCTGGTAGCCGGCGACGGCGGCGGGTCGAAGCTGGCGCAGGCGGAAAAGCTGGGGGTGGAGGTGATAACGGAAGAGCGATTCGAGCGTCTGGCGGCGGGGGAGGGGAGGCTGCTGTAGGGGAAGTTGGCGGAAGAACGGAGACGCAGAGGCGCAAAGACGCGAAGGGGCGCGGAGGGGGAAACTTGCGGACAAACCCGCGCGCGCCTATGATAGGCGGCGGCGCGGACGCGGGGACGCGCGGGAAAATCCCCACAGTTGAAAGCGAACGATGGCGAACCGACCCAACTGGCATCATGGCGGGCATCCGCCGGCTTGCACTTGCTACCGTTGCAACGAGGGAAACCCGGAGCGTCAGTCGCGCCGGGAACGCGGGTCGTCCGGGTCGCCGCCGCGCTCGTCGCCGGGGCGCTCCAGATTCGGGTGCTTCGGGTGGATAGCGGCGGTTGTCGTCGTGATGGTCGTCTTTGGCATTATAGCCAGCGCGCTGGTCAACAATTCCCCGCAATCCGCGCCGCCGCCGCGCCGCGCGGTCGCCGCCGCCGTTCCGACCGAAACCCCGCCGCCCGCGCATACGCCGATTCCGACCGCCGCCGCCGCGCCAACCCCCGCGCATACGCCCACGCCCGCGCCGACCGAAACCGCCACGCCGACGCCCACCGAAACGCCGTCGCCCACGCCGACTAGCTACGGCATAGACGGACTAAAGGCGTCCTATCTGGCGTCGGGCGGGGGCGAAGTGATTGTGGATTTCTCGATGACGCTCCGCAACGCGGGGGACGCCTTCGCCGCCCTTCCGCTGGAAGCGCGGATGAGCGTGGACGGCGCGGCGCCGGAGCTGGTGTCGGTAATCGCCGGGCTAGGGATGGGCGATGAGCGTTCGTTCGTGTTCTCGCGGAACTTCGCGCCGGGGGTTTACAAGGTCGAGTTCACCTTCGGCGACGCCCGCGCGGAGGTCGAGGTGAATGTGGAATCGGACAAGGTGGCGCTGGCGCTGGCGACGCATACGCCGACGCCCTCGCCGACGGCGACTCATACGGCGACGCCGACCGCGACTCCGACGGCGACTCATACGCCGCCGCCCACGGAGACGGCGATTCCGACGGCTACGGCGACTCATACTCCCACGCCCTTGCCGACCCCAACCGCGCCTCCAGCGGCGACGGCGTCTCCGGTTCCAACCGCGCCCCCTAGCGCGTCCAACCGAACATCGCCGCATCTCAAACATCTGAGATATAAGGAGTACGCCCTTCGCCTGATAAACGAACAGCGCGCCAGTCAAGGGCTGGAGCCGGTCGCGCTGGGAACCAACGACGCGGCGCAGATGCACGCGGATGACGCTCTCGCCAACTGCTTCTCAGGGCATTGGGGAAGCGACGGGCTGAAGCCCTATATGAGATACACGCTGACTGGCGGACGCCAGTATAGCGCGGAAAACATGAGCGGGTCGGACTACTGCATCAAACGGAGCGACAGGTACACCGCCATTTCCGACGTCAATGTCGAGATTCGCCAATCATCCGACGGACTCTGGAACAGCGCGGGACACAGGCGGAACATCCTGCGCCCTGAACATAAGAAAGTGAACATAGGTCTGGCGTGGGACCGATACAACTTCAAGATGGTGCAGCATTTCGAGGGCGACTACGTGGAATACGAAAACGAACCGCTGATACAGGGCGGCGTCCTGTCCTTCAGCGGGCGCGTGAAGAACGGGGCATGGGTCGGAGGCGAAGACGGGCTTGGCGTCCAGATTTACTACGACCGCCCTCCGCATGGGTTGACGCTGGGGCAGTTGGCGAGGACTTACTGCTACAACTCCGGCGTTCAGGCGGCGGCGTTGAGAGAGCCGCTCGCGGACAACCGGTTTTACATCACAGACGAATACTCGATAACGCAGTCAACTTGTCCCGACCCCTATGACGTCGCGCCAACCGCTCCCGCTCCCAAGTCGCACAGGGAAGCCAACGCTTTCTGGCAGTCGGCTTACGACGCCAGCCAGTCAAGCCCGCCGCGCAGCGTGGTCGTTCCGTGGATAACCGCGCGGGCGTGGGATATATCCGCGTCGGAATTCAGCGTCGTCGCGGACATCGGGCGCGTTCTACTACAGCACGGGCCGGGCGTCTATACGGTGACTTTGTGGGCGGACATCGGCGGAATCCGCGAGCCGGTCTCGGAATACTCGGTCTTCTACATGGTCGACATTCCGTCTATGCGGTAGAGGGCATGGATGGCGCTAGGCGGGCGCGTCCGAGCGCGTCGTTCGCCCTCAGCTCGCGGGGCGGCGCGACAAGTCCAGCGGGGCGGGCGAGCGGCTCATCGCCAACTCGAATCCGGGTCGGGACGGCTCCATGTAGGTGACGGATTCGTAGAAGTCGTCCAGCGGCACGAAGATTCCGTTTTCTTCCGCCCACCGCCTCATTCTCTGATTGGTGGAATGAGCCCAAGAGAGTATCTCGACGCGCCAGCCGCGCCCGTGCATCCGCTCCAGCGTACTATGAAAGCCCGCCCCTTGAAGATAGCCCGCTCCGTCTCCGGTCAGCAGAACGACGATTCCGGGGTCGCCGTTGTAGTCCAGGGCGTCTTCCAGCATGCGAAGTTGCAAAAGGCGGTCTGGCATTTCCTGTTCGCCGCGCCCAGGCGCGCCCCTATCGAACAGGCTGACTTCCACGCCGTTGCTTTCCATGCGGTTCCAAACCTGTTGCAACTCCGGCGGAACGGAGCCGACCGCGAGCGCTTTTTCCACAGGCCGGTCGGCGTGGGCGAGGCGCAACATGCTGTCGAAGTGGACGCGGACGCGGTAGCGCGCGTTGGGTCCTTCGCCCCGCTCTTCGGCGAACCGCTGCGCTTCGTGGAAGATATTGGAATTGTCCCAGTAGATGAATACCCTGTCCATGCCGGCGTTTCCCCCCGCTCATCCTATCGATTCAGTTTAACGCTTTGGGTCGCGCGTCGGCAACATCGCGCGGTCGGCTCCGCGAAAACTGTCGCCGTCCCCTAGCCTCAGTCCCCGCCTTGGCACAGCGCGCGCAGGACGTTGAAGGGGTAGATGCCGGTGTAGTGGGCGTCGCTCCAGAGGAATTGCACGGCGTAGCGCCCGACCATGAGGTAATCCTCCGCGCGCAGGTCTAGGGGGACGCTCGCCGGGTCTAGCAGGCGGCGGTTCGTCCACTCCTCCACGCACTCGGCGCAGGCGCAGTTGACGCGCAAGAACGTCGCTGTGAAGTCGCAGACGTGGCCGTCCGCCCAAGTTACGCGGACATTTTGCCCGTCTATTTTTACGCTTGCCGCGCCCGTTTCGCTCGCCATGATTTCCAAATCCTGAATCGCTTGTCCAAATCCTGCCCCCTAATGGTAGCGCATGGGTTATACTGGCGTCATCGTCACAACCGCCCAAACCCTTCGGAGCCGCCCGACATGCTCGACATTCTCATCGTCAACGGATTGGTCATAGACGGAACCGCCAGCCCCGGCTTTTACGCGGCGGTCGGCGTTCGGGGGGACGCGGTGTCCATCCATCGCGGGGACGTCTCCGGGCTTGAGGCGGCGCGGACGGTCGACGCCGGCGGCAAGGTCGTCTGCCCCGGATTCGTCGATCTGCACTCCCACGCCGGATTGACCATTCTCGGCGCGCCGCATCACGACCCCAAAGTGCGGCAGGGAGTCACCACCGAGCTGGTGGGCATTGACGGCATATCCCACGCGCCGTTCAAGACGCGGGACGAGCTGCAACGCTACATCTGGCTGGATTCCGGGCTGAACGGCTATCCGCCCATGCCGGCGGATTGGCTGAGCGTCGCCGACCTGCTCGGCAAGTACGACGATTCGGTGGCGGTGAACGTCGCTTACATACTCGGCAACTCGCCCGTCCGCATCTGGAGCACGGGGTGGAACGAGCGACCGGCGACCGCCGCCGAAATCGCCGACATGCGCGCCGTGGTCCGCGAGGCGATGGAAGAGGGCGCGTGGGGTCTCTCGACCGGGCTTGACTATCCGCCGGGGGCTTACGCCGACACCGGCGAGCTGGTCGCGCTGTCGGAAGTCGCGGCGGGCATGGGCGGCTTCTACCACACCCACACCCGCGCCAGCCTGCGCGCGCGGGGGCTGCTCGCGCCTTGGGAAGAGGCGCTTGAAATCGGGCGGCGCTCCGGCGTCCCCGTCCATCTCACCCACTACCGCCAGAGCGCGCAGGGCGAAGGCAGCCATTTGGACTATCTGGGGCTTGTGGAAGGCGCGCGCGACGAGGGCATGGACGTTACTTTCGACTGCTACACATACCCGTACTCCGGCACGACCATTACCATCGGCTTGCCGTTTTGGGCGAAGGACGGCGGGCCGGAGCGTCTCATGGCGGCGCTGGCGGACCCGGAAGACCGCGCGCGGATGGCGCGGGAAATCGCCCCCGACCGGCTGGCGAACAACTGGCTGACCAACTTCCGCAAGCCCCACAACGCGCCGTATGACGGCAAGCTGATAACCGACATAGCCGAGATGCGCGGGCAGGAGCCGCCGGATGCGCTGTTCGACCTGCTTTTGGACGAAAATCTGGGAATATCCACCGTCGGGCTTGGGACGAACGCGCAGACGCTGGCGGATTTCGTGTCGCATCCCGCCGGGATGATAGCGTCGGACGCGATTCTGTTCGGCGAGTATCCGAACCCGCGCACTTACGGATGCTTCCCGATAGTCTTGGCGGAGTTCGTCCGCGCCGAGAAGCGCCTGCGCCTGCCGGAGGCGATACGCAAGATGACGTCGTTCCCCGCCCAGCGCCTCGGCTTGCGCGACCGGGGAATCCTGCGGGACGGATTCAAGGCGGACATCGTGGTGTTCGACCCGCAAACGGTCAAGACGCGCGCGACGCGCGAGAATCCGAAACAATACCCAATCGGCATAGACTGGGTGATAGTCAACGGCGAGCCGGTGATAGCGGAGGGCGAAAACACGGGGGCGCTGCCGGGTCGGGGGCTGAGGCGGGGGCGGGATTAGGGGGCGCGGGCGACATGGGAGAAGGTTTCTATTTGGACATGCGCGGCGCAAGGCGGTTCCGTATTCGGCGCGGCGCTGTCGGCGGCGAGCGCCCTAGCCCGCGTAAGTCGCCCTGAAGCGATATGTCGTCATCTCCGGCTCGTTCGGGGCGACGGGCATGGACTCCGGCTCTTCCACTATCTTCGCCACTATGAACCAGGGGCCGTCCTCTTCCAGCGCTTGGGCTAGGGCGGATTCCAGTTCTTCCTCGTCGCGGACGGTTGCGGTTTTGGGGATGCCGCAACCTTCGGCGACGCTCGCCAAATCCGTCCCGAACGCCGTGTGAGTCGCCTGCCCGCCGGTCTGCCCCCACTGCTCGTTGTCCCATACGATGACGATGAGGTTCGCCGGGCTTTCCCTGCCTATCGTCGCTATCGTCCCCATGTTCATCAGCAGCGAGCCGTCGCCGTCCAGCGAGATTATCTTGTCGGACGTCGACAGCGCCATGCCGAGCGCGATGGACGAGCATAGCCCCATCGAGCCGTATGTGTAGAAGTTGCGGTCGCGGTGTCCGGCGTGCCAGAGCTCGTCGGAAGTGGGGCCCAGGTTGGCGACGATGGGCAGGTCGCCGACCATGCCCAAAATGCGTTTGGTGGCGGGGAATCTATGCAAGTTTGCCTCCGTGCAGCAGCGGGGTTAGGCAGAGCGCGAGCGGCTGGCGGGAAGCGTAGCACAGCTTCAACGCGCCGGCGACGCGCAAGCCCAGACGGTCTTCGCTTTCGAGCGTGTAATGCTGTATGCCGAGCGTGTCGAGCGTCGGGCGGGTTGCGCGTCCCATCGCCACTTGCGCGATGTTGAACTCGCCCACTTCGCCGCGCATGTTGATGAACATGGGGACGGGGATTCGCGCCGGCAGGCACAGGCTGGCGAGGGCGTTGACGCAGTTGCCGAATCCGCTCGACTGCATGAACACCGCCGCGTTGCGCCCGACGGCGTAAGCGCCCGCCGCCACGCCTATCGCCTCTTCCTCGCGCGCCGCCGCGACGACGTGGAAGAAATCGTCCCGCTCCAAAAGCTCGGTGACGCGGTGGATGCTGATGTCGGGGACGTAGGCAATCAGCGACACGCCCGCCTCTTTGAGCGCCGCCGCTATCGTTTCCGCCCAAGCGCCGTTTCGGGTAGTATTCAAGCGTTCGTCTCCCAATGAAATTCGCAGAATGTCGGAGCGCCCGCGCGCAAAGCCGCGCTTGCGCGCGCCTCACCCTAGCCCTCTCCCATCAAGGGAGAGGGGATTTGATAGCAAGCCCTCTTATATGCCCATCGCGTGATAGCCGGTGTCGACGTGAATCACCTCGCCGGTGATGCCGGACGACATGCCGCTGCAGAGGAACAGCGCCGCGTTCGCCACTTCTTCGTGGGTGATGTTGCGTCCCATCGGCGAGCGCGCGGCGTGGGCGCGCTTCATGTCGCGGTAGCCGCTGATTACGCGCGACGACAGGGTATCGACAGGGCCCGCGCTGATCGCGTTGACGCGGACGCCGGCGCGCCCCATGTCCCAAGCCAGCTGGCGGACTTCGTTCTCCAGCGCCGCCTTCGCCGTCCCCATCACGTTGTAGCCGGGGAATACGCGGGTGGACGCTTGGAACGTCATCGTGACGATGCTGCCGCCGTCCGTCATCAGCGGCGCGGCGCGGCGGGCGACGCAGACTAGCGAATAGGCGCTGACGTCCAAGGCAAGCCGAAAGCCCTCGCGCGGCGTGTCTATGAAGGGGCCCCCCAAATCGTCGCGGTTGGCGAAGGCGATGGAGTGGACGACGGCGTCCAGCGTCCCCATCTCGGCTTCCACGCGCTCGAAGGCGCGGTCGACGCTGTCGTCGTCGCTCACGTCGCACTCGATGAGCGTCGGGGGGGACTGCAGACCGCCGGCGAGGCGCTCGACGCCGGGGCGGACGCGCTCGTTCAGATGCGAAAGCGCCACCCGCGCGCCGGCGGAATCCAACGCCCGCGCGATGCTCCAAGCGATGCTCCGCTGGTTCGCCACGCCGAACACAAGGGCGTTTTTGCCGGACAGGTCTAACGAGTGCAAGTGCGGTTTCCTCCGGATAGTCTTTTGGACGCGAATTATAGGGGCGAACGGAACGGCGGGGCAAGTCGCGGGGGCATGCTTGCGGCGCAGGCGCCCTAGCCCTAGCCGCCCATCAAGGGCTTGCAGGGGTATGTTGGCGGGCAATCCGCGCAAAGCCGCGCTTGCGCGCGGCTCACCCTCACCCTAGCCCTCTCCCATAAAGGGAGAGGGGATTCATCGCTCGCGATTCGGGCTTGGTTTCCGTAAACATGCCCCCTGCAAGCCCATCAATGGAGAGGGAATTTGCCGGCTACGATTCCCGATTCCCCGTCATTCCCGCGAAGGCGGGAATCCAGAAGGCGCGCCGGGCGCGAACGGCTAACCGAGAACAACCGCGCCTGCCTTACCGCCGCAGCCACATTCTTATGGCGAACGGCGCGAGCAGGGCGACGCCGACGGCGATTAGGACGACGGGCCAGATATATCCCCATATCCCGCCGGGTATCACGCCGAGCGCGCTTAGGAAGAAGAATACGCCGACCGCGATGAAGGCGATGGCGATCTTGTTCGGCGCGCGCAAGCGGAATAGCAGCCACGCCCCCAGCGCTATCAGAATGAACGGCCAGATGTGCGCCCAGCGCAGGGGGATTCTGTCCCACACGCCGAAGTTGCCGAGCAGGAAGTACGCCCCCGTCGCGATTACGGCGGTTGCGACTACGACAACCCCGACGCAACCGCTGTGATGGTGGGCGTGGGGGTCGTGGTCGATTACGGTCGGAATCTGAACCGTTCGGTCTCGGTTTCTTTCGGAGCGCCGTCTGCGGCGGCTCATAGCGCCCTCCAGTATCGTCTGCCTTCCGTCCGCGCCAGTCTGCCGAAGCCGGGCGTCGGGAAATGCCCGGACACCACAAGCGAGCGCTCGCGCTCCATCCTGTCGAACAGCGCGGCGCGGGTTTGGCGGGATAGATCGGGGTTGGTGTCGGCGCGCGGGCTCCAGTCGGTGTGATGCGCCTGGACGGGGATATGCGCGGCGTCCCCCAGAACGACGGCGCTTTCGCCCGCCGAATGTACCAGAACGCTCACATGCCCCGGCGTATGTCCCGGCGTCGGCAACGCGGATACGCCGTCCGCTATCGCGGTTTCGACCTCGCCGTCCATCAAGTCTAGTAATCCCATATCCATCAGCGGCGTGACCTGCTCGCGGATGTAGGCGAACGCGCTCATCCCGGCGCGGCGGGTGAAAATGTCCCAGTCCGCCTTGGGAACATGATAGCGCGCGTTGGGGAAGTATGGCGACGGCGCGCCGTCCCGCTCCACGATGTTCCAACCCACATGGTCGCGGTGGAGGTGGGTGATGATGACGTCGTCTATCTCGCCGGGGCTGATTCCCTTCGCCGCCAAGTCCGCCGCCAGCAGTCCCCACTCGGAGTTGTCGAAGGGATGGTCGCCCTCGCCCAAGCCGGTGTCCACCAGCGCCGCCCGCCCGCCGAGACGGATGACGAACGAGCCGATGTTGAGCCGAATCATCCCGTCGGCGGTCAGCCGGTCGGCGTATGGAAACCAATCATCGGCTTCGACGGACGGGAAGAAGTCCGCCGGCTGAAAGTGTATGTGTCCGTCGGATACGGAAATTATCTCGGCGTCTCCGACGCGGACGGCGTATTCGGGCATGGCGGGGGTTGTCTCCTTATAATCGCGGCGGAAATCTCGCCGTTCGGTCATCATCCGAAGGCGCCTTGAAAGTAAACCTTCTCGGAGCGCCGCTCGCCGCCCGTCTCGCGCAGGCGCTGAATCAGGGCGGGCGAAAGATACAGCGATTCGACGGTTTCGGAATCCCTGCCCAAGAGCGTCGCCTGGCTTGAGCGCCCCGCGCGGATGAGGCGGCGGTCGAGATTCAGGCTCGGCGGCAACGGCTTGCCGTGACTCTTGCCGCCCGTCGCCCCGTCGTAGCTCAGTATATAGGAAATGCCCATGTCGTTCAGAGCGGTTAGCGCGTCCACGATGTCGTCGTAAGCCACGCCGCCGTAGTAGCGATGGTCGCGCGCGAAGGACGTCCCCTGATAGGGCGGGTCCATATAGACCAAATCGCTCGGCTCCGCGCGGGCGAGGACGTCGCGGAAGTCCGCGCGGGAAAGCTCCGTCTTTCGGCTTAGCAGATGCGCCGCGCCGAGTACGCGCTCGCGCATCGCCGCCGGCTTCATCCCCGAACGGCGGTTGTCGGGACTCTGGTTGAACTCGCCGCGCGCGCTGTACCGGACCGACCCCTTGACGATGCGCGCGAGCAGGTAGAGCAGATGGGGCGGCTGGCGCGAGCGGTTGAATTCGGCGCGGATTTCGAAGAAGAACTCCTTGGGGCGCGGACGCTGTTCGAGCCAAAGCCGTTCGTACTCCGCCGCCAGCGTTTCCGGGCGGTCGAGAATCCACGCCCACAGCTCCATCAGCGCCGGGTCTATGTCGTTCAGCCAAAAGCGCGGGGCGAGGTTGCGCGAGGCGGCGGCAATCGAGACGGCGGCGGAGCCGCAGAAGGGCTCGACGACGCGCTCCGCGCCGAGCGGCATGAACGGCAGGATATGCCGCGCCGCCGCCCGCTTGCTGCCCTGATAGGGGAATGGATGGGGAACTTGCATGGGATTGGTTTTTTCGCGCTGGCGTCCATGTGAATGAACATTCGGACGCGCCTAACGATATGCCAGCCGCGGGCGGTTGTCAATGGGTTTGCGCGCGCTTATCCTAGCCTTCTCCCATCAAGGGAAAAGGGACACGCTGGCTTCAATTTAGGTTTGATTTCGGGTGGCTATCTTCGTTGGATGATTCTGGATTCCCGCTTTCGCGGGAATGACGGGGCGGAACAGGGAGAAGGGATTTGCCGGCGCGGAATCGCGCCGCCCCTCAGTGATACGCCGGCAACACGTCCGCGCCCAGCGCGTGGAGTTGCTCCATCATCATCTCCGGCGGGCAGGCGGGGCGGGCTACGAACTTGGTCGCGCCGGCGTCTATGTAGGCGTCTATCAGGCGGCGAACGGCGTCCGCGCTTCCGAAGGCGGAGAATGCGCCGTAGTCGACGTCCGTCCGCCGCCTCAGCATGTGCGGCTCGGCGATGCGCCGCGCCTCGTCGTGGCTGTCCGCGATGCAGTAGCTGAAGAGGGCGCCGTAGTGGTCGTCCTCGATTTCGTTGCCGTACTCCGGCGCCGCCGCCTTGATTCGGCTGACGCCGGCGGCAACTTCCTCCGGCGTGGCTTGGGAGACTAGCCAGCCGTCGCCGATTCGCGCCGTGCGGCTTATGGCGAACTCGCTGCGCCCCCCTATCCAAACGGGGGGCAAATCCGCCTGGACGGGCTTCGGCTGGACGCTGACGCCGTTCAGCGTGAAGTATCTGCCGCGATAGGTCACTTCGTCCTGCGACCAGAGCAGGCGCATGACTTCAATGGCTTCGTCCGTCCGCCTGCCGCGCTCGCGCTTGAGGGTTCCGCAGGCTTCGTACTCATCGGCGTCGCCGGTTCCGAGTCCGACGGCGGGCAGGGAGCGACCGCCGGATAGGAAGTCGAGCGTGGCTATCTCTTTCGCCAAGACAGTGGGGTTGCGGAGCGGCAGGGCGATTACGTTCGTGCCGAACTTGAGCTTCTCGGTGCGCGCGGCGATGAACGACAGGGCGACGACCGCCTCCATGTTCAGGGCGTCCGAAACGATGCGGTCGCTGAGCCAGAGAGAATCCACCCCCAGCCGCTCGCACTCGTCGGTATAGTCCCACAGATGGTCGGGGTCCGCGGACGGAAAGGGCCATCCGCCGAATCCCACGCCTATTTTGACTGACATTTGGGTTCTCCTCTCTTTCCGCTCACACTTGCGGGGGCGCATTGGGGGGCGTCGGACCGCGCCTAGCGGCGCGGACACCCTCATCCTAGCCTTCTCCCATCAAGGGAGAAGGGATTTTGCCGACTGCGATTCGGGCTTGATTTCGGCGGATTTTACCGGACCGCCGCCAGCGCGTCCGCCAGCTCCAAGAAATCGCCGACCGTCAAATCCGGCGCGTACTGCTCGGAATCCTCATAGGGAAGGGCGTAGCGGTTGACGTAGGCGCCTCTGAAGCCGCAGGCGCGCGCGCCCATTATGTCGAACGAGTGGGCGGCGACCATCATTATCTCGGACGGGTTGGCGTCCAGGATGCGCGCCGCAGTCCGATAGACGGCGGGATGCGGCTTGAAGAAGCCGGCTTCCTCCACCGAGATTATCGCGTCGAACTCGAATCGGATGCGGTTGTTCGCCAGATGCTCCAAGAAACTCGGCTCCCCGTTGGACAGGGCCACTAGGCGATACTTCCCCGAAAGGCGCTCCAAGCCATCCAGCGCGTCCGGGTATGGGCTTAGGTCCTGCCAGACGTCCATGAACCGCGCGACGCGTTCGGGGGCGAACTCGATTCCGTTCGCGCGCAGGGCGTAGGCGAGGGCGCGGCGGCAGGTTTCGAGATAGCCGCCGTGTCCGAGCATCAGCAACGAATCCTGATACTGCTCGATGCGCTGGCGGGCGCGCCAATGCGGATAGAACTCCGCGCCCGACATGTCGGAGCCCAGCTCGGCGAGCAGGTCGCCGACGGGGGCTTCGAGGCTGCCCGTCAGGTCAAGAATCGTGCCGAAGACGTCGAACGCGAGAGTGTCGACGGCGTCCAGGGGTTGGTTTCGCAATGCGGTTTGTCCTTGTTGGTCGGTCGGATTTGTCAGAATCAGGATTTGGGGGATTATGGGATTTTCAGGATTCCTTCGGCGCGCGTTTTCTCCGGGAAGTCGCAGGCTTGGCGGACGGAATCCTGTAAATCCCGCCAGTCCTATGAATCCTGATTCTGACAACGGCGAGCGCGCGTCACCCTTACCCTAGCCCTCTCCCATCAAGGGAGAGGGGATTTGTTGGTTGCGATTCAAGGTTGATTTCGGGTGGCTATCTTGGTTGGTCGACTCTGGATTCCCGCCTTCGCGGGAATGACGGGGCGGGATGTGGAAAGGGGATTTGTTGGTTGCGATTCGCGCTTGGTTTCCGGTCGTTGGATTGGTCGCCCCCTTCTGGATTCCCGCCCCCGCCTGCGCGAGGGTGACATTCCTTCGCGGGAATGACGGGGCGGGATGTGGAGAGGGAATTTATCGGTTGCGATTTCGCGCTGTCCGCTAGTCCGCCGCCGCGGACATTTCCGCTCGCCCGACTCCGAGCGCTTCGGCGCGCGCGATGACTTCTTCGCGCTGGGCGGGGGACAGCGGCAGGGTGGGCAGGCGCGGGGCGCCCATGTCCGCGCCGAGACGGTGGCTGAGCAGCGCCTTGATGGTGGCGTGCATCCCGAACTCGCGGACTATCATCGTGAGTTTGGTCGCCCGATTCTGCGCCCGCGTCGCGCGGACGGGGTCTTTGGCTTTGTGGGCGTCCCATATCTCGACCCAGAGCTCCGGGGCGACGTTGGGAGGCCCATCCACGCAACCCGCCGCGCCCAGCGAGAGGGCGGGCAGCATCAGCGCGCTGCTCCCGATGAGGCAGTCAAGCCCCATGTCCATCCAGGCGTAAACGTTGGTGAAGTTGATGGACGAGTGCTTCAGCCCCTTGAGCTGCGGAACGCCGTCCTGGATTTTCGCCATCAGCTCCGGGGTTATCTCGACGCCGGTGGACTGCGGCAGGTTATAGACGAACAGCGGCAGGTCCGCCGCCGCCGCGACTACGCGGTAATGCTCGACTATCGCCGCGTCCGGCTGGCGGTAGAAGAACGGCGGGACGCAGCAGATGGCTTCCACGCCGGCTTTCGCCGCGTTTTCGGCGAGGCGCGCGGCGCGCAGGGTGGTGGGCGCGCCCACGTGCATGATGTTCTTGACGCGCCCGCCGTTCTGGTCGGCGGCGGCTTTGGCTATCGCCATGTTCTCGTCGTCGTCCAGCAGGACGCTCTCGCCGGTGCCGCCGGCGACCCAGAAGCCGTGAACGCCCGCCTGGATGTTGAATTCCATCACCCGCCTGAACGCCGCCTCGTTGAAGCGTCCGTCGCTCCCCATCGGCGTGGCGATTGCCGGAAGTATGCCTGTGAAGTCCGCCATGTGGTTTAATCCTCTCGCTTGGGTATTGGCATGAGTCGCGCCCATTTTAGCATGAAAGGCGGGGGGAATGTTGGGGGGATTCGGCTAGGCTAGTCGGCGGTTTTGGCTTCCGCCGCCGCCCTTGCCGCGGCGTTGGCGGCTTTGCGGCAGGTCGCCTCCAACGATTCCTCGTCTCCGGAGAAGCCCAGCGCCATAGCCCCCGCCTCGGCTTCCCGCCAGAGCTTCTCGGCTTCTTCGTATCTTTCCTCATCATCCAGATTCATCGCCTGGGAGATCGCCTGGGCGGTCGAGGCGCAGGGCGGGTGATTCTCCCAGCTAAACAACCACTCTTCAAGCAGATCCCACTCTATTGCCGTGATTTCCGCGTCCGTCTTGCCGAGCGGGGGGGGGCGTTGCTCATTAGATCTATCTCCAATCTTGGCGCGTTCGCCGCTTTATTCAGACGGACGGCGGGACTTGAACGCCCATCATTCCGATCATGCCGCGCATTTCAACGCTTGGAAGAACGGGCGGGATGAGGGGAGCGTTTATTCCGCTCCCCGAAATTAAACCCCTCTAGTCCCCCGCCGGCTCCGGCGCGACGGGCGCCATTTTCGGGCGCGGCTCCGGGCTGTCGCCGCCGTCCGCGTCCGCGCTCGCGTCTTGTTGCGCGGCTGGGGGGGCGTCCGCGTCCGCGTCCGCGTCGTCGGCGTCGGACGCCGGCGCGTCGTCCCACAGGCGGTCGAGCTCGTCCACTTCGATGGTTTCGTTCTCGATGAGATACTCGGCGATTCGCTCCAGTTCGGGCATGCGCTCCGCTATCACTTCGTTCGCCGACTTGTGGGCGTTGTCGATGATGCGGTGGACTTCGGCGTCTATAGTCTCGGCCACCTTGTCGGAGTAGTCGCGCCGCTCGGATATTTCGCGCCCCAGGAAGACCATGTCCTCGCTCTTGCCGAAGGTGCGCGGTCCGAGCTTCTCGCTCATGCCGTAGCGCGTGACCATCTGGCGGGCGATGTTGGTCGCCTGCTGGATGTCGCTTCCCGCGCCGGTGGTTATCTCGTCGAATACCAGCTCTTCGGCGACTCTGCCGCCCAGCGCGGCGGCGAGCATGTCCTCGAACTGCGCCCGCGTCCACAGGTTGCGGTCTTCCTCCGGCAGATAGCGCGTGTGTCCGCCGCTCTGCCCGCGCGAAACCACCGTCACCTTGAACGGGTTGTCCGCGTTCGGCAGGGCGTGGGCGACTAGGGCGTGTCCCGCTTCGTGATACGCCGTTATCCTCTTCTCGCGCTCCGTTATCACGCGGCTTTTGCGCGCGGGGCCCAGCAGAACGCGGTCTATGGACTCGGTGAACTCCGACAGGCTTATCAGCGTCTTGGCGCGGCGGGCGGCGAGCAGGGCGGCTTCGTTGACCAGGTTGGCGAGGTCGGCCCCGCTGAAGCCCACGGTCTGGCGCGCGACGCGCTCCATGTTGACGTCCGCGTCCAGCGGCTTGCCGTCCGAGTGGACGCCCAAGATAGCCTTCCGTCCGCGCAGGTCGGGGTTGTCCAGCACCACGCGGCGGTCGAAGCGTCCGGGGCGCAGAAGCGCCGGGTCGAGTATGTCCGGGCGGTTCGTCGCGGCGATGATGATGATGTTCGTCCCGGTGTCGAAGCCGTCCATCTCGACCAGAATCTGGTTGAGGGTTTGCTCGCGCTCGTCGTGTCCGCCGCCGAGGCCCGCGCCGCGGTGGCGTCCGACGGCGTCTATCTCGTCCACGAAGATGATGCAGGGCGAGTTGCGCTTCGCCTGGTCGAACAGGTCGCGCACGCGGCTGGCGCCGACGCCGACGAACATTTCCACGAACTCGGAGCCGCTGATGCTGAAGAAGGGGACGCCCGCCTCCCCGGCGACGGCGCGCGCCATGAGCGTCTTGCCCGTTCCCGGGGGCCCCACCAGCAGCACGCCTTTCGGTATCTTCGCGCCCAGCGCGAGGAAGCGCTCCGGGAACTTGAGGAACTCGACGACTTCCTGCAACTCCTCTTTGGCTTCCTCCACGCCGGCGACGTCTTCGAAGCTGACTTGCGGGCTGTTGCCCATGAACATGCGGGCGCGGCTGCGTCCGAAGTTGAAAGTCTGGTTGGCGCCCCCCTGCGCGCGGCGCATCATGAAGATGATGAGCGCGCCGAAGAAGATGAGCGGCAGGAACTGGATGAAGACGCCGAACAGCGACGAAAGCCCGCTGGAGCCTTGGACGTCCAGCCGGAAGCTGGGGTTGACCATGTCGATATCGGCGCGCTGGAGTATCTCCATGATGGAGGAGCCGCTCTCTTTGCGGGAGGCGAACGTTTCGCCGGAGCGCGTGGTCACGGTGATGGCGTCGCCGCGCACTTCGAGCGTGTCAATGTTGCCGCGCGCGGCCATGGAGACCACTTCGTTTATCGAAATGTCCTCCGAGCCGCCGCCGAAGGAGCCGGACATGAGCGTCATAATCACGGCGATGACGGCGACGGTTATGAGCAAGTAGATGAAGCTGTTTCTGAGCCTGCGAGAATTCATGCAAGGTTCCCCAAAGGATTTCCCCGTTTCGCGCCGCGCCGAAGCGCGCGGAGGCGAGCGCGCCGTTAGTTTCGCCCCTCTCATCATACATTACGAAAGCGGTCGCGGCAAAAGATTCTTTTTTCGCGCCGCCGTTCGCGCCCGCCTCGCGCCGATTCGCCCGAAACGCCGGCGCCGGCGACTATCATTCTAAATAAACCCGCCGCCGCTTGCAACTTTGGGGCGAGGCTTGACGGGAAAGGGCGCGGAAATGGGAAACGCGAAGGCGCAGAGAGCGCAATGGGAAGAATGCATGCTCGCCGGACTCAGGCGCGGACCGGACTCTTTTCGTCGCCTCCGCGCGCCCCGCCGCCCGTTGGAAGGTTCGCGGAAAAATTCACGCCGCTCCGCCGCCGACTCTGCCAACCCACAGCTCCGTCAGGCGGTCGGCGTCCACTTCCATCGCCACGCGCGCGTTGGGGGGCGAATCGGTTATCCCGTCCAGGTCGGCGACGGTCTGCCCCGCCGTGAGCGGGCTGCGATGCTCCACGCGGACGAACGCCTCGACCGTCTCGAACAGCGTCGGATCCACGGCGTAAGCCATCGCGGGGACGTCGTTGTACTGCGCGCCGGCGGGGTTCCGCAGGCGTCCGCGGCTGTTGTAGGCGGCTTGGATGAACGACGTCGCCGCGCGGAGCAGATTCGTCCCGCCGGTGTTCGCCGCCCACGCCCGCGCCAGCTGTTCGGGCGAGAATTCCACTTTGGGGCAGACGTCCAGCCCGACCTGGACGATTTTCGCGCCGGAGCGATAGACGACGTCCGCCGCCTGCGGGTCGCCCCAGATGTTGGCGGATGATACCGGCGTGGCGTTGCCGCCCGCGCGAACCGCGCCGCCCATGACTATCACTTCGGCGAAGCTCCGCGCCACGCGCGGCTCCACGCTGATGGCGAGCGCCAAGTTGGTCAGCCTGCCGAGCGCGATGAAAGTCGTCTCCCCCGGCGCGGCGAGGGCGCGCCTGATTATCTCGAACACGGCGTTTTCGTCTTGGAGCGCCGTTCGCGGCTCCGGGAAGCCGGTGTCGCCCAGCCCGTCCGAGCCGTGTATGTGCGGCGCGAGCGGCGGGTCGCCGAGCCCGAAAGTCCGGTACGCGCCCTTGTAAACGGGAATATCCTCGCGCCCGGCGGCTTCGAGAATCCGAAGGGCGTTGGCGGCGCATCGGTCGAGCGACACGTTGCCGAATACGGCGGTCAGGGCGTCGACCCGCAACTCCGGGCTGCCGAGCGCGAACAGTATGGCGGCGGTGTCGTCGACGCCGGGGTCGGTGTCAATGATGACGGGCTTCATTCGGCGGCTCCTGGCTTGCAAGGGGCATGTTTCGTCAGAATCAGGATTTATGGGATTATAGGATTCTCAGGATTCCTCCGGCGCGCGTTTTCTCCGGGCAAGGGCGGTTTTGGCGAAACGCAATCCTGCGAATCGCGCCAATCCTGCGAATCCTGATTCTGACAAAGGCGCGCATCCGCATTTTCCACCATCATATGCCATAAGCCGAACGGCGTCAAACCGCCGCCCGCCCGCCGAAATAGGGCAATCGCATTTTATTCATGGAGTTGAATTATGGTTAGCAGGCAATCCGTGTCGCAACCAGCCCGCTTTCTTTTCGCCGCCACGCCGACTTTGAGCGACTTCTCCGCGCGAGAGTTGGCGTACCTCCTTTGTCCAGGACGCGGACGGCTCCTGAAAGCGCTTGGGGGCGAGCATGGCGAAAACGCGCCCGAAGGCGTCGCGGGACGGGATTCCGGTCGGCAGTTCAAGGAATCCCTTGAACCGGTCGATTTTGGCGTTTCCGAAGGTTTGGATGTCGTCCCAGTTGTCCGCTCCGCGGATGACGGCGCGGACGGCTATGGCGATGATGTCGCCGAGTTCGTGTTTTTTGGCGCGCTCCGCTCGCGGGTCTTCGCCGTCCGCGAAATGCTTTATGGTGGACATGCGCACCAGCTGAGTCTTTTCCATATGGCGGCGCCTTCCGGCGCGGACCGCCGCCATTCCAGCGTTTTTCTTGTACTTTGTTTAAATGCGGATTGCCCTGAACCGGTTATGGACAGCGCCCACGCGAACCCCCTATCGTATGGTAAACTCAAGGGGGCGCGTACATGAACCGCCAAACGAACGACGACGAAAACCGAGAAAGCCGAACGCCGGAAAGCTGGCTGTCGTCCCTAGCGCGGGTTTACGGAGCCTGGCACCTGGGCATAACGGCGATTCAGGTCATCGTGTGGACCGTTTTCGTTTACTGGAACGAAAGCGGAAAGCGCGATGCCTTGGCGGACGTCATCCAGACGACAGTGGGGGAAGTCGCGGTAGCCGTCCCGGCGATCTCCATACTTTCCATAATCATCCTGGCGGGAGTCCAGAAGGTGGGCAGAATGGCAATCACATTCCTAGACGAGCGGAGGCAGAAACTGGCGAAGGAGCGCGCGGAAGGGCGCGAGGAGGCTCACGCCGCCTGGACGGCGTGGAACAGCCGCCGCATCGAAGCCGAAAGGCGCGGCGAGCGCTTCGACGAGCCGCCCCCCAGCCTCAACGGACGCTGAAACCGAAAACAAGCGCGAACCGCAATCAGCGCATCCCTAGCCTTCTCCCTTGATTGGAAGCGGGCTAGCATGCGCCAATCCCACCGCGTCAAAAACCCGCCGCGCGCTTTGCCGCCGGTCGTCCCCTCCGTCCGCCCGCCAACTGAAATTAGGGAGAACCCATTGACAACCCCCGACGACCGCCCCAGACAGTCCATGCTGAGCGTTCCGTCGAACTGGAGCGACCTCTACTTCGACATATTCGCCATCTTGTGCGCTTTCGGCGAGGCGTTTGTGATATGCTACGTCTTACTCAGACCCCCGCCGAGCGGGGACGCTCTGGAAATGGCGGCGGACATCCTGCTCCGCCTGGCGGCTGTCCCCGTGGCCGCCGGCCTGCAGGCGTTTCTGATAATGAAAGGGAGGGACTTGATCATGAAGACGTGGGAGCGATTCGCCCAAGAGCGGCTGGAAAGAGGCAGGCGCGAGGGCGTCGAAATCGGCACCCAACTCGCCGTGCGCCGCATCAGAGAGCGGCTCGCCCAGCGCGAAGCCGCCGAGCGGGGCGAGCGCGACGACTGGCTGGACGAAATCCTGTCGGAAATCAGCGAGAACGGCGCCGGCAACAGCAACGGCAAGAGCGAGTGAGACGCGAGGCGCGGGGTGAAAACTTGTCCGCAAGCCCCAAACCCCGCGCCAATCCCCAACCACCCCTTTGCGCCATTGCGCCCTCGCGCCATTGCGTTGAAAAAACCTAAAAACCTCCTCCGCGTTTCCTCCGCGCCTTTGCGCCTCCGCGTCAAAATCCCCCCGCGCCTCCGCGTCAAAAACCCCCCAAACCCGCATTGCCATTATCCCCCCCTTGCGTATATCATACAGTGGGATAAATCATCATCAATGCTTCGCCCTCCGCTCGGTTTCTGTGACGCGGGGGGGGGGGGGGGGGAATTTTATCATGCCGTCCTTTCGGGGTGTAATCAAGGCTTCCATCGCCATAGGCATCTTCGCCGCCGTCGCTTTCGGCGGCGGGGCGCTGTTCGTCGACAACCCGCCTTGGGGCGCGGACGACGACGCAAGCGTCTCATCGCAGACGCCCGCCGTTGCGCCGCCGTCCGCAGGCGACGCGCCGCAAACCATCGCCGCCGTCCGCGACGTCGACGACGCCGTCGACCCGCCCGCGGACCCCCGCGCGCCTGCCAAGACCGCCGAAGACATCGACCCGGCGATTCTCGGCGTCCGCGCGACGCCCGCCTTCGCCAAGCTCGACTCGTCCCTGGACGCCGTCGCCGTTAGCGCGAGAATGGGCGGCGGGGCGCTCCAAGACGCCCTCGCCAACGCGCCGCTTACGGACGGCGATTCGGTCGCCGTCTCCGTCCGCGCACAAACCGACATCTCGGACGCCATTGCCTTCCTAGAAGCCAACGCCGTCCCCATCGACTACAGCGGGCGCGCTTGGCTTGAAGCATACGTCCCCGCCGGTTTGCTGGGGGCGCTTTCGGAGCGCGCGGACGTCATCGGCGTCTCGCCCATCATCCCGGCGGCGGCTACGCAGACGACTTGCGCCGTCACCGACCTCGGAACCGTCACGGCGGACCTCGCCGACCAGACGGGGACTTGGACTTCCAACTGCCCGACGCAGTACTACCAGTTCACCACCACGGCGCGCGCCGCCGTCAACATAGGCCTCGAAGCCGCCGGACCCTATCTCATCCTGCGGAGCGGCGCGGACGAGCGGACCGCCGCGCCGCTGTTCGAGGTGGACGGCGGCACGGAATCCGACATCGGCATCCACGAAATCCTGCCGGCGGGGACTTACACCATCGCCGCCACCACCGCCAGCGGAGCGACCAGCGGCAACTACACGCTGTCGCTCGCCTACCACGTCCCGGTCATTTCCGGCCTGGAGTGCGTGACATCCCTGGGGACGCTGGACGCCGCCAACCTGACCGCCATCGCCCAGACATGGACGACCGACTGCGACTCCGCCCGCGTCGCCGGCAGGCAGGCGAAGTTCTACACATTCGACATCGCCGCGAACCAGCACCGCTTCATGACCGCCACCGCCGGCGGGGAAACCGCCGCCAAGCTGTTCCTCACCAAAGGCGCATCCGGCGACGGAACGGACTGGGTCGAAGGATTCGACGCCCCCGCCGACGAAATCCCCCTCGCGCCCGGCAAGAAAACGGGGCATAAAGTCGAGTGGTTCCTCGGCGCGGGGAACTACACGCTGGAAGTATCCAAAGCCGCCGCCGGAGCGGACGGGTCGTTCGACCTCATCGTCGACCCCGAAACTCCCGCCGCGCCGAGCAACACATTCAACTGCGCGGGCGATTTCGCCAAGCTGGGGCGCGGAACCCACTATGTGAGATTCCACTGGGCGCAGGGCAGCGGCTGCACAACCGCCGGCAACGAATACATCAGATTCAACCCGTCCCCCGGCGGGCGCGCGCTGGCGACCATCGACTTCTTCCCATACGACTTCGACCAGACCGTCCAGCTGAGGGCGATTGACTTCAACGAAGTCACATACAACAACGGAATCGGAACGGAGACGACGGGACGCTCCGCTTTCAAGGCGGTTCTGCGCGATTTCGGCTCGGTCGCCTCCGCGCACGGATTCGCCCCGATAGCCAACCCCAAAGTGCAGACCGGCGATTGGGGGATGCGGATAATCCTCACCGGCGCGCCGCCGGGGACGCCGGGGACGGACACGACCAACTTCGCCCTGCCCGCCGACCCGCTGCCGGCCAACGCCTGCTCGGACTCGACCGAGATAACCAGCCTCGGAACCATCGGAACGTCCCTCGTTCAGCGCTCCACCGCCGGCGAATCGCTGGCTTACGGCTGCGGCTCGCTCCACCGGCTGGACTCTTACGGCAAGCTCTACGAGCTGACGGTTGCCGAACCGAACACGAGCCTGACCGTCTCGGTCGTCACCCCTTCCAGCGACGTCAACCCCTACATCTACCTGATGAAGGGCGCGGTCGCGGACAACGGCGCGATTGTGGCGCAAGACGACGACGGCGGAGTCGCCGGCAACGACGCCGCTCTGACTCATATCCCGCTGGAGGCGGGGACTACTTACTCGCTGGAAGTGACCTCCAGCGGGCCGGCGCAAGCCGGCGCCTATACGCTCAGCTATTACGCGAGCCCAGCGTCGCTCAATTACACCGCCGAAAACGTCGACAACGCTTGCGGCGTCAAGGAAAACCTGCTCGCCATTCAGGGCAGCGTGACGCGCTCCGGGACGTGGTCCGGAGACTGCCAATCCGAAGAGCAGTCCCACTTCGACGCCAATGACAGCGTCGGCGGCAACCGCTTCCACACCGATTACTACACGTTCCATCTGCCCGTCCGCTCGTTCGTCTCCGTTGACTTGAACGCCGGCGGCGCTCAGCCGCGCCTCTATCTGCGGCGCGGCGCGGACGCCAAGACCGGCGAATACGCCGCCCAAGACGCCAACGACGGCGCGGGCGCCAACCCCAACCTCGCCCGAATCCGCCAAGTCCTGCCCGCCGGGCGCTATACTATAGAAGCCGCCCAGCGCGACGACGACGACCTGGCGAACGATTACGAACTCACCATCGGCGTGGCGGGCGTCGCGTCCGGCTGCTCCGGCTCCGCGGGGACGCTCAGCCCCCTCGACGGCGGCTTCGCGCGCTCCGGGAGCGGATCCTGCAACTACACGTTCACCCTGACCGAAGGCGCGCGGGCGGCTTTCGCCACCGTCGGCGGCGGGACTGCCAACCTGACGCTGACCGCCGACTCCGGCAACGAAAACCCCATCGCGGATTACACGCGGACCTCCGACGGCTCCGCGCCCGATTGGTCGGATACGGTCTATCTGCCCGCCGGCGGCTACGCGCTGAGCGCGTCCGGCGGCGGCTCCCGCGTCGTGGCGGCGGCGCTTTCGCCCCCCATCGAGGGCGGCGGCGCGAACGCCGTCCACAACGTCGACGAATGGCGCCGGCGCGGCTACTCCGGCGAGGGCGTCAAAGTCGCCGTCGTCGACGAGGGCTTCCGCGGCTACGATGAACTCGTCGGCGTGGAAGTCCCCGCGCCGGCGGGCGAGCGCTGCCCGTCCAACAACCCCGACTGCCTCAGCGCCGCCGCGTCCGGGTCGTCCCACGGCGCGTCCGTGGCGGAGGCGATTCACGACGTCGCCCCGAACGCCGACCTCTACCTGACCAAAGCGGCGACCCCCGGCGAGCTGGCGGCGTCCGTCAACTGGATGCTGTCCAACGGCGTCCACATCGCCAACATGTCGCTCACCTTCCCCTGGGACAGCTCCCCCATCGGCGTCGCGCGGAGCGAAAACTCCGTCGGGCGCCTCATCGCCAGAGCCACGCGCGGCGGCGTCCTCTGGGTCAACTCCGCCGGCAACGACGCCCCGGCGTCCTGGCGCGGCGCGTTCGCGGACGCCGACTCGGACGACCTCATCGAATTCGCGACCGGCGACGAAACCAACACGGTGAAAGTCGAATCCGCCGGCGTCTATACCTTCGAAATGCGCTGGGACGACGCCTGGGGCGCAGCCGACAAGGACATGGACCTCTTCCTGCTCGACTCGCTCAACAACGTGGTCGGCAAGTCCGAAAACTTCCAGACCGGAAGCGCCGGGCAGCGCCCGCTGGAGGCGATTACCGTCTCGCTTCAGCCGGGCTATTACCGCATGGTGGCGCGCCAGGTTTCGGGGACGGATCCGGCGTGGGTGCAGGTCCGCAGCTTCGCCGCCGCCCTGCCGCTGGAGGTCGCCGAATCGGCGCGCTCCGTCGCCAGCCCCGCCGAGTTCGGCAACCCCGCCCTAGTCGCCGTCGGCGCCGCGCCCTACTACGCGCCGGACGCCGTCGCGCCCTACAGCGGGCGGGGACCCGCGGCGGACGGCAGAACCAAGCCCGACGTGGTCGGCGCGGAATCGGATTTGTCCGCCGCCGCCGGCGAAACCCCCTTCGCCGGCGCCAGCCAAGCCGCCCCCCGCGTGGCGGGCATGGCGGCGCTGGTCAAGCAGCGATACCCGAACACGGACAACATCCGCCTAGCCGCCTATATGCGCGACCGCGCCGAATACCGCGCGCCCAGCGCCGATTGGGGCCACGGGCTCGCCGCCCTGCCAGCCGGCGGCGTCGCGCTGATAAGCGGCGGGCGCCCCGCGGAGCCGTCCGACGAAGACAAGAAAGCCGTCGGCTACTCCGTCGCCACCGACCTCAACGGCGATTTCGTGGTTTACGGCGCCCCGAACGAAAACAAGGTCTATGTGAACGACGACACGACGGGATGGACGAACGCCCCCGCCGAGCTCACAGACGCCAACGTCGCCGACGGGGACGAATACGGCTACTCCGTCTATGCCGCCCACGGCGGCTCCCGCATCGTCGTCGGCGCGCCGGGCGCGAACGACGGCGCCGGCGAAGTGTACGTGTTCACCAAAGGCGCGGGCGTCTGGACCGACAAAACCAGCGCCGTCGCCGTCCTGTCCGCCCCCAGCGCGGACGCCAACGCCGGCGACCGATTCGGCGCGTCCGTGTCCATTTCCCAAGACACCTCCCACATCGCCGTCGGCGCCCCCGGCGACGAAAACGGCAAAGGCGCGGTGTACGTATTCACCCGCCCCGGACTCGGCGGAACGCTCCAAGAGTGGGCGGACACGACGACGTCCGTGAAAGTCACCAACGCCAACGGCGAGGAAGGCGACCGATTCGGCGCGGCGTCTTCCATCTCCCAGACCGACCACATCCTGACGGTCGGCGCTCCGGGCGCGAACGCGGACGCCGGCGCGGCTTATGTGTACGCCACCGCCCTCTCCACCCCCGTCAGCTGGGGCGCGAACCCTCTAACCGCCCCGAACTCGGTTCTGAAGCCCGCGACTTCCTCGCCCGGCGACCGCTTCGGATACTCCGTCGCCACCGCCAGAGGCGGCGACGCGGCTGTGGTCGGCGCGCCTTCCGACCCCTACCTCGGCGGAATCGGCGCGGCTTACGTCTATGTCGCAACCCTGTGGAGCAGCGGCGACAGGTTCCCGACCGCCACCCTGACCCCGTCCGACGGACGCCCCGGCGACCAGTTCGGACATTCCGTCTCGGTCGGCGGAGGCGGCGGCAGGCACGTGGCGGTCGGCGCCGCCTCGACCATCAACGGCGGCTCGGTTTACGACTTCGAGCGCTCCGGCGCGACTTGGGCGGACGCCTCCGAATCGCCGATAGCCAGCTCCGACCGCTTCCAACTCGGATGGGCGGTCGCCATCAACGACAACGGCAACAACCTAGCCTGGGGCAGCCCGGACCGCGACGGCGGGCGCGGCTGCGCCGAAACGCGCGACGGCGCGTCGGCGAGCAACACGAAACTCGGCGGCCTATGCTACGCCGCGGCGTCGGCGGAGGGCTTCGGCTACGCCGCCGACATGAGCGGCGACGGGCGAATCGCCGTGGTGAGCGCCGCCAACACCCCGAACACGGTGACGGGAATCAAGCCCGGCGCGGCTTACGTCTTCAGCAACCCGGCGGCGTCCGGCGGCGCCAGCGCCACCTCCACGGCGGAGCGCGCGCGCCTGCAACTCGGCGACCCCTCCAACGCCCAGCACCCGGAAACGACCCTCACGCAATTCGGAAGATGGGTCGCCGTCAGCGACGACGGAAGCGTCATCGTCATCTCCAGCAGGGAGCCCGGCGGAAACCCCGTGTCCCCCAATTCCGTCTTCGTGTTCGAAAGGCCCGAAGGCGGCTGGGGAAGCGAACCCATCAACAGCGGCTACGCCATGCTGCACTTCAGCTGGGGCGTTTGGCGCGATTTCGGCACCGGCGTCGACGTGAACCGCGACGGCACCGTAATAGTCGTCGGCGTTAGAGAGAGGACCGGCAGCCCGACAACGGCGCTCTTCGTCGGCGCCGGCTACGTCTTCCCCATTCCGGATTGCGTGGACGGGAACGGCGACCCGACCGGCGAGCGCAAGTGGACATGCGCCCCCGCGTACAACAAATACGCCGGGAACTACGGGAACTACACCAAAACGACCCCCACGCTGAGGGCGGACCTGCACGCGGCGTTCATCCATCCCTGGCAGGGCAACCCCAGCGACGGCAACCCGGATCTGGGACGCAGCTACATCGGCGAGAGAGTGGCGATTAGCGCGGACGGCAACACCGTCGCCCTAGGCGCCCCCAGCGCGCGCAGCCACCGGGGCCAGTCGTGGACGTCGAACAGGGGCAGGGTCTATATCTTCACCAAGCCCGACGGCGGCTGGACGGGCGGCGCCGACATCACCGACCCGCGCCTGGTCATCAATCTCGGCAACGAGCGCAACCGCTTCGGGGAGTCCATCGCCCTGAGCGACGACGGCGACGCGCTGTTCGTCGGCGCGAACAACGCGGACAGCGCGCGCGGCGCGGTGTACGTGTTCGAGCGCCCCAACCCGTACTACGACGACAACGGCGACAAGAACTCCAACGGCGGCTGGGGAACCGGGACTATGGGGGCCGCCGACATAACCCGCAAGATAGTCCCGGCGGCGACCGGCGCCAGCGACCAATTCGGCTACCAGCTGTCGATAAACGCGGACGGCAGCCGCCTGATTGCGGACGCGCCGCTTTACGACCCGCCCGGCGGCGACAACGTCGGCGCGGCGTTCGTGTTCGACCGTCCCCCCGGCGGCAGCTGGGCGGGAACGGGGGATTTGACCGTTCCGACCGCGGCGTTCGCCTACTCGCCGGGCGCCGCCCCCCTGAACGACGGCGCTCAGTTCGGCGTCGGCGGCGTCGGCATGAGCGCGGATGGCGAGCTAGCCCTAGCCGCCTCGCGCTACGGCGCGTTCAGCGAGGGCGCCGCCTACATCTACGACTTGGGCGCGCCGTCCGGCTTGCCCAGCGTGAGCGCGGCGTCGACGCGGACGGTGGAAACGTCCGGCGGCGGGCGCTTCATGCGCTTCCCGGTGACGCTCTCAGCCGCCAGCGCCCAGCGCGTCACGGTGGAATACCGCACGACGGACGGCGGCAGCGCCCGCGCGGGAAGCGGCTACCCGGAGACGCTCGGCAGGGCGTCGTTCGCCCCCGGCGAAACCCGCGCGTTCGCCCGCGTGCGCCTGCTCAACGCCCGTCCGGGCGAGAGCGTGGGCATAGCGCTCAGCTCGCCCGTCAACGCCAATCTGGGCGGAACGACGACCGCCATCGGAACAATCCCCATCCCGCCGAGAACGCCCGGATCCGGCGGCGGCGGCGGCGCAACCGGCTCCGCGCGCATAGCGACGTCCTCGGCAAGCCTATCCTTCGGGGTGGACTTGGACGGCGACGCCCGCGCGTCCAAGACGCTCAGCGTATGGAACGCCGGCGCTGGCTCCTTGACCGTCCGCGCGACATCAAGCGAGCGCTGGCTGACGGCGTCCCCCGCGTCCGTTTCGTCTTCCGGACGCAGCGACCGCGAGAGCATCCGCGTAACCGCCAACGGCGAGGGCTTGGACGAGGGCAGATACCGGGGGACGCTGACCCTGCGCGCGAGCGGCGCGTCCGAGAAGACCGTAAGCGTTCGCATGGACGTGACGCGCAGCGAGAGCGCGCGCCTGCCCGTGGCGACGCGGACGGCGGTCGCCCCGCCGCCGGTTGCGGCGACGACGCCCGCGCCGGCGACGACGCCCGCGCCCGCGCCCGCCCCGCAAGTGTTCACGACGCCGGATGGGACGGTCTATGTGGTAATCCCGCCGGGTTCCACGGACCAGCCGGTGGAGGTAGCCGTCGCCAACCGCGCCGCCGCGGACTTGGCGGGCGCCCCGCCCGCCGGCGAAAGCGTGGCGAAGGCGGTCAGCCTGGACACCTACGCGCTCGGCGGCGAAACGCCGCTGGAGATAACCTACTCCCAGCGCGTCGACCTGCGCTTCGCCATGCCCGTCGGCTTGGAAATGGCATGCGCGGACGGCAGGGCGCGGATCTATCGCGTCAGCGCGGCGGACGGCTGGCAGCGCGTCAGCCACCACTGCGAAACGGACGAGACGGGCGCGGTGTACGCCGTCGTCAGCCTGAACCGCTTCAGCGAGTACGTTCTGACGATAGCCCAAACCGCCCCGCCGACGGCGACGCCCACGCCGGAGCCGACCCCGGTTCCGACCGCGACGCCGGTTCCGACGCCGGTTCCGACCGCCACCCCGGAGCCCACCGCCCCGCCCATGCCGACGGCGACGGCGACGCCGTGGATTCCGACGGCGACGCCCACCCGCCAGCCGCTAGAGCCGGTTGCGACCTGGACGCCCACGGCGACCCCAATGCCGCCGACCGCGACGCCGGAGCCGACGGCGACATCGGTTCCGCCGACGGCGACGCCGCCCATCATAGTGGCGCAAGCGACGGCGACGGCGGCTCCCGCGACGCCGGTTCCGCCGACGGCGACCGCCGTCCCGGAGCCGACATCGACCGCCGTCCCGCCCCCGGCCCCTGAGCCGGACGACGGCGGCGGCGCGAACATCGCGCTGATAGCGATAATCGCCATAGCCGTCCTGGCGGCAATAGGCGGCGGCGCCTATGTCGCGCTAAGACAGCGCGGGATGCTAGGCTAGCGGACAGTTAGCGGATAGCCAACCGCCCAAAACAGGGCGGGGGACGAGCGAAAAACTCGCCCCCCGCCCTACATCATTTTCCCCATTGCGCCCTAGCGTCATTGCGTTAAAACCCCCACAACCCTCTGCGTTTCCTCCGCGCCCCCGCGCCTCCGCGTCAAAAATCCCATTGCGCCCTTCGCGCCCCCCGTGTAAACTCTAAACTCATTGAAATTAGGGAGAACCCATTGACAAACCCCGACGACCGATCCAGACAGTCCATGCTGAGCGTTCCGTCGAACTGGAGCGACCTCTACTTCGACATATTCGCCGCCTTGTGCGCTTTCGGCGAGGCGTTTGTGATATGCTACGTCATACTCAGACCCCCGCCCAGCGGGGACGCTCTGGACATGGCGGCGAACATCCTGCTCCGCCTGGCGGCTGTCCCTGTGGCCGCCGGTCTGCAGGCGTTTCTGATAATGAAAGGGAGGGACTTGATCATGAGGACGTGGGAGCGCTTCGCCCAAGAACGGCTTGAAAGAGGCAGGGCGGAAGGCAGGGAAGAGGGCCGCGCGGAGGAGCGCGCCGCATGGACCGACTGGAACAGCCGCCGCATCGAAGCCGAAAGGCGCGGCGAGCGCTTCGACGAGCCGCCGCCCAGCCTCAACGGACGCTGACCGCGCGCCGCCCCGGAGCCGAGCGGCGGCGGCGCCTGCTACGCGCTGAGGCGGCAAGGCATAATCGGCTAAAACCAACAAGGGCGGGGGACGAGCGAAAAACTCGCCCCCCGCCCTTCTTCTTTATATAATTCCCCCTCTGCGATACTTTGCGCCTTCGCGCCTCCGCGTCAAAAACCTATGCTACAATAGACTCCACAACCCCACAGGAGGCGTCCGACATGGCAACCGACAACGCGAAATTCTTGGGCTTTGAGAGAAGACAGCTTCCGATGGTCGGCCTGATTCTGACCGTCGCCGGAATCCTCATCGCCCTGCAGATTGGGATGATGGCAATCATGAACGCCAACATGAACGCCAACATGAACGCGCTCCGGGCGGACAACGCTTTGCTCAGAGCCGACAACGCCGCGCTCAGGGCGGAGATGACCGCGAACGACAACGCCCTCAGAGCTGAGATGGCCGCGCTCAGGTCCGAAGTGAACACGGCAATCCGCTCCCTAGACTCCCGCGTCGACGCCCTAGCCGTCGAAATGGGCGAAATGAACGCCCGCATCCGAAACATCGAGGGTTACATCCAAAACGTCGAGGCGCGCATCCGAGGCGCCGAGACGACGGCCGCGGCAATCGAGCGAACCCTGCCCGACTACGCCGCCATCGACGCCCGCCTAGACGCCCTGGAACTTGCCCAGACATCCCTATCCGACCGCCTAGACGCCCTAGCCGCCAGCCAGTCTGAATAGCCCCGCCCGCCCCTAGCCGGTTGTCGGGGCAATCGCATCTAAACAAAGTACAAGAAAAGCGTTGGAATTGCGCTTTGCCCCCCGCCCTTTCGCCCGCCGCGCTTGGTGTGTATAATGCAATCCACTTGAAACAAGCGAATTTCCAAAAGGAGCGAAGGCGATGAATGAGCAGTCTCGAGGGAGCGGAGGAGGGCCGCGGCTCCAGAGTTTCATTTCCGTCTGGGCGTCGCTCGCGTCGTTCTGGGTGATCTTGCTCTTTTGGAACTACTTCGACTTTGAAAAGCTGGAGCTCGTCCCCAGATTCATCTGGGGCGCGACGGCGTCGTGGTTCGTATTCATAACTGCGGAGGTGATCGGGATGATAATAATGACGATGATGAAGGAGCAGTGGCAGGCGGAAGCGCGGTCGGAGGCGCGGTTCGAGATGCTGGAGGAAATCCTGCAGGAAGTGCGCGAAGAGGCGCGGGTCGGGCGCATGGAAGCGCGCGAGGCGCGGGCGCGGGAAGAGCGGACGCAGGAAACCCTCATCGCGCTGTTGCAGCGGCTGGAGCGGATGGGCGGCGAACGCACGGGCGCCGGATAGGCTTGGGCGGCGCGGCGGCGAAAACCCGCACGCCGCCGCGCGCCTAGCCGCCGTCGACGTCTATCCGCGCGCTCCACAAGCCGCGCTCGCCGGGGAGCCATTGGCCCGTTTCGATGCGGCTTGTCGGGTAATCCGGCAAGTCGCGGATGATTACGCAGTCGCCGTCCGCCATCGCGCCGTATTCGTGGAAGGCGAAGTTTAGCGGTTCGTGCAGCAATCCGGCGCCGCGCGCGCTTTGGGGCAGGTCGGCGGGGTCGATGGGGAATACCGATAGGAAGAAGCGTCCGCGCGCGTCTTCTTCCGAGCATCCGCGCTTGACGTAGATTAGCTCGTTGCCGTTCAGCCAAATGTCGAAGCCGGAGCGCGCCGACGGCTCGCCGGAAAGCGCCGCCAACGCGGTTCTGTAACGGTTCGCGTAGGCGGGGAATTTGACTTCGGCGCTCCATAGATTGCTTTCGCCGGGCAGCCACTGCCCCGTCTCGACGCGGCTTATCGGATAATCCGGCAAGTCGCGGATGATTACGCAGTCGCCGTTCATCGCCGCGCCGTGACGGTGGAAGTCGAAGTTTAGCGGCTCGTGTTCCAATCCGGCGGTGCGCGCGCTTTGGGGCAGGTCGGCAGGGTCGGCGGGGAATACCGATAGGAAGAAGCGCCCGTCGGCGTCCGCGTCCGAGCATCCGCGCTTGACGTAGGTCAGATTGCCGCCTTCCGCGTAGAGGTCGAAGCCGCCGCCGTTGGCGTCGGGCGATGGCGGGAGCGCAGACAGCGTCGACGCGTAGTCGTCTAGGGACTCCGCCAGGGGAATCGCCGCCCGCCACTGAGAGGCGCCGGATGCGCCGGACCGCTTCCCCGTTTCGACCGCGTGGATGGGGTAGCGCGGCAGAGGGGCGCGGATTAGGCATTTGCCGTCGACGGCGCCGCCGTAGCGCCAAAAGCCGAAGTTCAGCGATTCGTAATCGCGTCCGGCGGCGCGGGCGGCGCCGGACAAGTCGCGCCGATGGGACGGGAATGTGAGAATGTGGAACGTTCCGCGCTTGTCTTGTTCGCCGCAGTTTTCTTTGGCGTATACCAGAAAATCGCCGTCTGCGCGAATGTCGAATCCGCCGGCGCGGGCGTCCGGCGGCTGCGCGCGCGTCGCCGCGTATTCCGCTCGCAAGACGGCGGCGGTTTCTTCGCGGACGTCGAAAAGCGAGGTTATCGGAACGCCGTAAACCGCGCGCTCCCAGACCGGCGGAATCGCCGTATTTGGGCAATTCCTCCGAGCCGATGTCGAGAATCTTGAACGACGGAAATTTTTGGCTGAAAGCCAGTCTAGCCCTGTCTTCTTTCGGCAACGCTTGGATGCTCACGCGGACATTCACGGGGATGATTCCGTCGGGCCTCATCGCCAGCAGCGCCTTCAGCGCGTCCTTGTTCGCCATTCTCCAATAGCCCATGTCCCAGCGCTCGGCTAGGGTGTTTTTGTTCGCCAGAATGTTGAAGTATTCGTTTTGGTAGGGGTGAAGGCTGACCATCTGAACGACTGTCGCGGCGATTCCGAGCGCGGCGAGTCCGAACGCCCCGGCGCGAAGGCGCGGGTTGCGGAGCGCCGCCATCCAACCCAGTCCGAACGCCGCCAAGACGCACATCGGCGCGTAGAGAAAATACACGTGCCTCCAATCGTGGTACATGTTCGAGTTCAGGGCGATTGCGGCGGCTATGGGAAGGATGAGGCAGGCGAGCGCCAGCAGTCCGAAGCGGGCGTTGCAGTTGGCGAGGGCGTCCCAACGGCGAGCGGCGCATAGTCGGGCGACGCGCGCCGTTCCGAGCGCCGTCAGGATGAGAATGAACGGCGGCGTGGTTATCAGAATCCAAGTCGGTATGAAGTCCCAGGGTATTTCGGGCCACAGCAGCGTCTCGCCCCGGAATATGAAATTTATCAGCGTGGGATGCACCGCCAGAACGCGAACGGCGTCCATCAGGGCGAGCGGGTCGCGCCAGAGGGGGGGCCAGGCGGCGTAGAGGGCGGCGGCGAAGGCGGCGATGAAGGCGGACGCGCGGAGGGCGGCGTCCTTAATCCCGTCCCCGCGCCGCGCGGCGCGAAAGGCGTCCAGCGCCAGCATGCCCAAGACCGCCGGAATCAGCATGACGCTCATAATCCGAATGTTGGTCGCCAGCGCCACGCCCGCGCCGCAGAGCGCGAACGCCCAGAGCGAATCCCGCCGAAAAGCGCGGTGGACAAGGTAGAGCGAAACCATGAACGCGGCGAGAAATGGCAAATCTTTCGTGTTGAAGAAAGAGTGGGCGTACATGCGCGGATGGAGCAGGAAAATCAGCATCGCCAACAGCGCCACGAGGCGGTTGCCGAATAGCCGATGCGCCAGCAGCCACGCGAAGAAGCCGCCGACGAGAAAGGTCGCGTGGGTTGCCAGATGGCGGCTCAGGTGAATGTCGCGGGAGTCTTCCAGGGGAAGAACGCGCTCCATTATGGTCAGCGGGACTTCGACGGCGATGCCGTAGTAGTAGTCGTGGTTTTCGAGAAGCCTGTCGGAGTCGCCGAGAATGTAGTCTAGGGCGACGGAGCCGACTAGCCGCTGGCGCTCCACGTCGTTGCTTAAACCGTAGTCGTCGAGGACGGCGACGGCGGCGATTGCGAACAGCGCCAGCGCGATGAGATGGGCGCGGCGCGCGAGGAAGGCGGCGATTGGGGCGCGGGATTCCAGAATGTTTTGCATTGTCCGAAGTTCAGTCCGAAGCGGCGAAATTGCAAATGCAGGATAGCGCTTCAGGGGAGACTGGAGATAGCGCCGCGCCGGAATTTTGCGAATCCCGCCCCTTGCATCTCGCGGCGCGTAGTGAAAAAATCTCGGCGTGATTTATTTCCGAAACATTTGGATATGCGTCGCCGCCGCGATTGCGCTCGCCGCCTGCGGGGGGGCGTCGTCGGACGGCGGCTTCGCCGGCGAGCCCATCGGCGAAGCGCCGGCGCTCGCCGTCCACACGCGGCAGAGCGACATCGACGGCGGCGCGCTGGCGCTGGCGCGAATCGTCGAGCGCGGCGAACGGGTTTTCACGGCGTCTTTCAACACCCTCGACGGCGCGGGGCGCCCGGAGACCACCGACACTAGCCCCGACAACTTCCGCGCGCGGCGCGTCTTTCCCGACAACTTCAACCGCGTGTCCGGCCCGGACGCCAATTCTTGCGCCGCCTGCCACACCGTCCCCATACTCGGCGGCGGGGGGGACAGCGCCGCCAATGTGTTCGTGCTTGCAGACCGCCTTGAGTTCGTCAACTTCGACGGCGGCGCGGGGGACGGCGGCGAGCGGCATACGCTCAAGACCGTCGGCAACGAGCGGACTTCCACATCGCTGTTCGGCTCCGGCTACGTCGAGTTGCTGGCGCGCGAGATGACCGCGGACCTGCACGCCATACGCGACGCGGCTAGGCGCGACGCCAAAGCGCAAGGCGCGGCGGTGTCAGCCGAACTGGTTTCCAAAGGCGTCGATTTCGGGCGCATTTCCGCCAACCCGGACGGGACGCTGGACGCCAGCCTAGTGGAAGGGGTGGACGCGGATTTGGTAATCCGCCCGTTCATGCAGAAGGGGACGATTACCTCCCTGCGCGAGTTCGCTGTGAAGGCGATGAACCAGCATTTCGGGATGCAGGCGTCCGAGCAGTTCGGGGACGCCGAAGACCGAGACGTGGACGGCGTGCCGGACGAGCTGACGCGCGGCGACCTCACCGCGCTGGCGCTGTTCCAGGCGACGCTGCCCGCGCCGCGCGCCATAGAGTCCGCGCGGGACGCCAACCGCCAAGCCGCCGAGCGCGGACGGGGGATTTTCTCAGAAATCGCCTGCGCCGCCTGCCACATTCCGGAGCTGCCGCTGTACAGCGCCGAGTACAGCGAGCCCAACCCGTTCAACCCCGCCGGCAAGCTGCAGTCGTTTGAGGTGGAAGACCCGTTCACGGTCGATCTCGCCGCCCTGAACGGCGCGCCCGATTTCCGCCGCGCGGAGGACGGCGCGCTGATGATTCCCGTATTCACCGATTTCAAGCGCCACAAGATGGGCGAGATTCTGAACAACGAAGCGCTGGAGGAAGAGGGCGTCCCCACGGATGAATGGCTGACGCGCAAGCTGTGGGGGTTCGCCAGCGAGCCGCCGTTTCTGCATCACGGACGCGCGACGCTCATTTCGGAGGCGATTCTGGCGCACGGCGGCGAGGCGCAGTCAAGCCGCGACGCCTTCGCGGCGCTTTCGCCGGACGATAGGGACGCGCTAATCGAGTTTCTAAAGACGCTCCGCATCCCCGAAGACGCGCCGGAGCCGGGGTACGCGCGCGACGAGAGCGGAACCATGCGGCTGGCGCTGTTGGGAGTGGTAGCGGCGATGGGGTTCGTCTGCATATTCTCGGCAATAGCCGCGGCTAGGCGGCTTTGGGGTTAGGTTGCGCGGGCGGCGGGGTTGGCGAATTGACGCAGAGGCGCGAAGGCGCAAAGGGGCGCGGAGGGGAAAGGGGATTTGCCGCCCGCGATTCGCGCTTGGCTTCCTATCGCTAAGCTGGTCGCTCTACTCGGGATTCCCGCCTTCGCGGAAATGACGGGGCGGGGGCATGTCGCGGTTGGCGAAACTGCGATGCGCCCTCACCCTAGCCTTCTCCCTTGATAGTCTTAATGCACGACGCTTTTCGCGGGCTTTCGCGAGTCGGCGGGAAACGGCAGCGAGCGGGAGAGGTCGCGGCAAAGCTCCAGACAGAGGTTGAACATGTCCATACCAATCCTGAACAGCCTCGACCGGGCGGCCCTCGCCGCGGCGTCTCCGGCGTGTCGGCGATGAAGCGGTCTATCTCGCGGATGAAGTTTGTCATGGGTTTTGTTTCAACTTCCGCCTTGTCTTGCTTATATGGTTTGTCAACGCAATCAAACCCGAATCGCTAACGATTCGGGCTTGGTTGCCGGATGATGAGTTGACCGCGCCCCTCCGGATTCCCGCCTTCGCGGGAATGACGGGGAGAGAGAACACGCGGCAATGACGGCGCGCGGACGCCCCGCCGCCCCCTACATCGCCGTCGCCCCCCCGTCTATCACCAGCTCGCTCCCCGTCATGTACGACGCCTCGTCCGACGCGAGGAACAGGACGCCGCGCGCCACGTCGTCCATCTCGCCCAACCGTCCGAGCGGGATGGCGGCTTCGCGTTGGTTGCGGATTTCGTCGGACGGATACACCTCATCGAGCATCTGCGTGACGATGGGCCCCGGATGCACCGAGTTGCATCGGATGCCTTCCGCCGCGTACTGCACGGCGGTGGATTTGGTGAGCAGCCGAACCGCGCCTTTGGATGCGTTGTACGCCGTCGCGCCCGCGCTGCCGATGATGCCCGCGACGGACGATATGTTGACGATGGAGCCGCCGCCCGATTCGCGCATCGCCGGAACCGCCGCCTTCGTCCCCAGAAACACGCCCTTGCCGTTGATGTCCATGACGCGGTCCCAGCTCTCGGCGGTTTCGCTTTCGACGTTGCCGCCGTTCCAGATTCCGGCGTTGTTGACGAGTATGTGCAGCCCGCCGAAGCGCCGCGTTGCCGCCTCGACCGCGCCGCGCCAGTCGTCCTCGCTGGTCACGTCCAGCTTCACGAACAGCGCCTCGCCGCCCGTCTCGGCGATTTCGGCTTCCACCTGCCGTCCGGCGTCCGCCAGCACGTCGCCCAGCACGACTTTCGCGCCCTCCGCCGCGAACAGCCGCGCCTCCGCCGCCCCCATGCCCCGCGCGCCGCCGCTAATCAGCGCCACTTTGCCTTGCAATCTCATCGTTCTCATCCCTCCCGCGAGTTTTGCCGTGTTGAAATTTCCGACCGCTTGATTATACGATGAAACGGCGTCAATTCTCGATAACCCAACGGCAAGGAGCGCCGCGATGCTCGATTTCGACCGATTCGAATGGATCAGTTTCGACTGCTACGGAACGCTGATAGACTGGGAAACCGGCATCTCGGACGCGGTGTCGTCCGTCTTGGCGTCCCGCGAGATGAGCATGCCGCGCGGCGAGATACTGGAGCTGTTCGCCGCCGTCGAGCCGCGCATCCAGACGGACGGGCGCTATCTCGAATACCGCCGCGTCCTGCGCCGCGTCATGGCGATGATGGGCATAGAGCTGGGATTCCAGTTCACCGAGTCGGACATGGCGCGCCTGCCCGATTCGTTGCCGTCCTGGCCCATCTTCCCCGACACGCGGGCGGCGCTGGCGGCGATGAAGGCGCGCTGCAAGCTGGCGATAATCTCCAACGTGGACGACGACTTGTTCGCCCAAACCGCCCGCGTTTTGGGGGTGGAGATGGACGCGGTGATAACGTCCCAGCAAGCGCGGAGCTACAAGCCCGACCATCGCAACTTCCGCCTGGCGCAAGAGCGCATGGGGGCGGACAAGGGGCGCTGGCTGCATGTCGCCGAAAGCCTTTACCACGACATAACCCCCGCCAACGCGCTGGGGATAGCCAGCGTCTGGGTGAACCGCGCCGGCGACCGAAAATCCGGCGGCGCGACGCGACCGACGGACGCCAAGCCGGATTTGACCGTCCCCGACCTGGCAACGCTGGCGGGGATGATGGGGTTGGGGTGATTGGGGCGAAAGGCGGCGCCGTCCGGACGGCTAACCGCTTGCCGCGCCGCCGCGTTCTGAGATAGAATCGCCGTCAAAGGCGCGTCTTAATCGCCGCTGTCGGCGCGTATTCTCGCTCAGGAAGTCTGTTTCATGAAGCCTATCGCATCCCCGAATGGCGGAAGCGTCCGCGAGATGGGGAGATGGGATAATTAAACGCAGGGCAGAGCCTTCAACGCGCGGTCATCGCAAAGGAGACTTCTCATGGCGCATCAACAAGACCATTTCATCCGCGAGCGGTCCGAAATATACTTGGGGGACGCGCTGACCGTTTTGCGGGATGAAATCCCTGACAGGTCAATTGACCTCATATTCGCGGACCCGCCCTACAACATCGGCAAACAGCAGGCGAACTTCGCGGATAAGTGGCCGTCGGATGAGGCGTACATGGCTTGGTGCGAGGAGTGGCTGTCCATGTGCATCTCCAAACTAGCCATTGACGGAAGCATGTACGTGATGGCAAGCACGCAAAGCATGCCCTATTTCGACGTGTTCCTGCGCGACCGAATTGAGATTATGTCGCGGGTCGTCTGGCACTACGACAGTTCCGGCGTGCAAGCCAAACATTTCTACGGCTCCCTGTTTGAGCCCATCTTGTTTTGCGTCAAAGACGCCGGCAATTACACGTTCAACTCAGAAGCTGTGTCGGTCGCGGCAAAAACCGGGGCGGTGAGAAAGTTGATAGACTACCGCAAATCCGTGCCGTCTCTGTATAATGCCAAGAAGGTGCCTGGGAATGTGTGGTACTTCCCAAGAGTGCGTTATCGCATGCCCGAATACGAGAATCATCCAACTCAGAAACCTGAGTCGCTGCTGGAGAGAATCATACTGGCGAGCAGCAACCCGGGCGACCTGGTTCTTGACCCATTCGCAGGCACGTTCACTGCCTGCGCGGTAGCTCAACGCTTGAATAGGAGAAGCATCGGAATCGAGTTGCAAGAGCAGTACGTCGAGGTCGGTTTGCGAAGGCTGGGAATTGCGAATCCGCATAACCGAAAAGCAGCAAGCCAGCCCACGGGGCAATCTTCGTTGCTCTAGCTGAGATTGAAACCATGGTCATTCGCCACGAATTCACAACCGTAATACACGAGGCGCTGGATGGGTCTTTTCCTAATGCCGGAGAAGACGTGTTCGAAAATAGCGAACTCATCCAATACCTCAACATAAAGACGCGCTCGGCGTCTAGGGGGTCAAAGGCTAGGGGAGCCTTTGGAAACCACTACGCGCTGTATGTGCTCGTAGAGGATTACATAATCCGGGTATTCAAAGAAGGCGTGGACTACGCCTCTTACGGAGGAGCACGGTTTTCAGACTTGCTCCGGCGGCAACGCGAGTTGCCGTTCGGAAGCAAACTCCAAAACCATTCGCTGAATCATCGGCTGAATCAGGAATTCCGCCGATATTTCCCTCTCTCGGAGAACACGCCAATCCTCCGAGATACCGCGAATGGCAGGTACTGGATAAACGAAAACCTGCTCAACGTGAGAGTCGGACATCGGCAGTACAACATAGCCGAAGCGGTCATCCAAATAATTGACTCGTACATCATCGCGAAGCAGAACGCTTTTGAAGGGTTCATAGCGCAATGCGAACGTCTCCAAGACATACAGGGACGACGTCCCGGCGAAGCGCTCATGTTCATTGAAGAACTACTTAAACCGAACGTGGACGCTCGGATTTTTGAGGTGGTTAGCTACGCGATTCTGAAAGCGTATTACGGCTCTCAACTCATGTATTGGGGATGGAGCAGGAACGAAATTCGAGAGGATTCCCTCGTTCTGTATAAGACGGGACGCACCAACGCCAACGATGGCGGCATCGATTTCGTGATGAGGCCGTTGGGGCGGTTCTTCCAAGTCACCGAGTCGACCGACGTTCGGAAGTACTTCTTGGACATAGACAAAGTCCAGAGATTCCCTATTACATTTGTAGTGAAGTCGTCCGCCCCGATTGAACAAATCGAGCGTCGCATATACGAACAGGCTCAAAGGAGCTACCCAGTCACGGCGGTGGTAAACCGCTACATGGCTTGCATAGAAGAATTGGTGAACATACCCGTGTTGCTTGACCGTCTAGCTCAAGCAGTCGAATCTGGCAAGCTGAGCGAGATAATAGACGAACTCATCATCCAAAGCAGATTGGAGTTCAATCTTCCCGCTGAGGAATCTTGATGCGTTTCATTGCGCGGTTCGCGTCATGGATTCGCCGGTTTCGCAGTGAACAGCGCTGCCTTCGCTTCCGTCTCGGCGCGCAATCGCGTTGATACGCGAGCGATTCGGAACGGAAGTGGCTAAAAACTACTACCCCGATTCGTTCCAAGACATGATGCGCGAAGAGCGCGAAGGGCTTTGCGGCATCTAGCCGTCCCCAAACCCCGAATCCCCCGCCTGGCAAAGCGCATCTTATTCATGCAGTCTGCTAGACTGTTTGGCGGAACGCGATACGCGATTGGGGGGAGCGAGCATGTTCGGAAAACCATTCTCGGCGCTGGCGGCGGTTGCCGCCGTCGCGCTCTTCGCCGCCTGCGGGTCGGCGGGGGGCGAGTCGTCCGCCGGCGCGGAGACGGCGCCCGCCGTTTTGCCGACAGTCGTGACGGCGAGCGGCGAGGTCGGGTTCGACTTGGGCGACCGCATCCCCGAATTCGAAATCACGCTGACCGGCGGGGAGCCGCTCACTTCCGCGCAGTTGCGGGCGTCCGAGCGCCCGGCGTTCCTGTTCTTCTTCTCGATGACTTGATCGATCTGCCGCTCCGAGTTGCGGAGCTTGACGGGGCTGTATCCCGAATACGCGGACGGGGTGGATTTCTACGCCGTCAACGTCGACCTGAGCGCCGAGTTGGACGAGTTGGCGGCGTTCGGCGAAAAGCAGGGCTACCCATGGCCCATCGCCCACTCGGACAGGGAGATGCTGGTGAATCTGCACGTCACCCAGCAATCCACCAAGATAGCCTTCGGCGATGACGGGGTGATCATCTACCGCGAGGGCATGGGGCGCGGCGGGTTGGACAAGTGGCGCGAGGTGTTCGAAAGCCTGTCGGGATAATCGGGATGGAACGAAACCCGCCGTCTCATGTATCCTTATGCGAGACGCGAGGCGCGGGATGAAGGTTGCGATGGCGCGTCCGACCGCAAGAAAGGCGATGAACGAGACTGTGGCGAAACGACTGACAACGATAATGGCGGCGTCCGTCATCCTGACGCTGGCGGCGCTTGTCGCCGTCGCCTGTCAGGGCGACGCGAGCGAGCCGTCGACGCCCGCCGCGCCCGCGCTGGCGTCCAACCAGTCTCCGGTCGCCGCGCCCGACACGCCGACGCCCGTTCCGGCTCCGACTACGACGCCCGGCGCCGCGCCCGTTCAGGCGACGGCGGTGGCGCTCGCCGGCACTCCCGCCTCCGCGCCCTTCCTGCCGACGGCGATTCCGACGCCCGCGCCGACTGCGACCGCGGCTTCCGCGCCGGATACGCCAATTCTCGCGACGGTTGTAATCGTGACATCCGAGCCCACGCAAACGCCCGCCGCAACGCCGACGGCGACTTCCGCGCCGGATACGCCGGTTCCCGCGACGGCCGTCGCCGCGCCAACGCAAGCGCCCGGCGCGCCGCCGACTGCGGTTCCGACGCCCGCGCCCGCCGCGACATCCGCGCCGATTCCGACTTCGCCGCCCGCCGACACGCCGACGCCCGCGCCGCCGATTCCGACGGCGACTTACACGCCGACATCCACGCCCGCGCCGGCGCCGACCGCGACGCCGGTTCCCCCGACGTCCACGCCCATCCCGCCCACGCCGACGCCTGCGCCCGCCGTCAATGTCAAAGTGGGCAGCGCCGTCGGCGAGCGAGCGCCGGATTTCACGCTCGCCTTCGCGGACGGAACGTCGCTCACCACCGCGAACCAGCTGGACAGGGGACGCCCGGCGTTCCTGTTCTTCTTCGCCACATTCTGAGGGACTTGCCGCTCCGAGTTGCGGAGCCTGAAAGAAATCTATCCGCAGTACGCCGACAATGTGGATTTCTACGCGGTGAACGTCGACCCGACCGAGTCGTTCCGAAGCCTGGAGGCGTTCGGCGACCGCAACGGATACCCGTGGAGCATCGTCCAGCCGGGCAGGGGCGACCTCGCGCGATACAAGGTCACGTACCAATCCACCAAAGTGGCGTTCGGCGCGGATGGCGTGATAGTCTATCGCGCCGGCTTCGGGGACGGCGACGCGGGCGAGTGGCGCGCGCTGTTCGAGGATTTGTCGGGCGGCTCCGGCTAGCCGCCGCCGTCCGCCGCCGCCGTTTGCGCGGATTCCGGGACGGGAACGGCGCGCCCCAGCAGAATCGCCTCGATTTCGGGCAACATTTCTTCCGCCCGCGCGCGCAACTGCTCGCGGTTCAGCTCGGCGATGGGATGCGGCGTGAGGGTTATCGGATACGCCGGCGCGCCCCACATGTTCGCCATCGACCGCGCCGTGACCTCGAAAATGTCGGTGCAGATGGTGACGGACGGCACGCCCGCCTTCTCCGCGTGGATTCCGTCATGCACACTGCATGCGCTGCAGGAACCTCAACTGCCGATTGCGACGATGACGCAGTCGCAAGACTCCGCCGCCCGCCGCATCGCGTCCGGATCCGCCGGCTTGGACGCGGACGGCTTGCGGTGGTAAAACACGCTCGCCACGCCGTGCCGCTCGTCGAGGACGTCCGCTATCTCCTCCAGAAGCTCCCGCGCGCCGTCTTTGGCGTCGTCAATCAGCCCCAGCCGCATGTTCTTCAGCGACGCCAGCCGCGGCGCGGGAACGAACGACGGGATTATCGGCTTGGTGGTCGGGTCAACAAGGGTGTGCAGAGCGCCGTTCGCAATCGCCATGACGCAAAACCTCCGCGATGATTTGATGATGGCGGCATTATACAGGTTTTCGGGGATGGGGGGAGTTTGCCGCCGCTGGCGTTCGCCTACGCGGGCGGGCTGCTACTGCCAAGGCAGGTCATCGTCATCCTCTTCCATCGGTACCCAAGGGACGTAGCCATCCCCAAGCGCTTGAGTGAAAGCGAGGTGCTGGACGTTCAGGTAGCAACGGACGCATATCGGACTGTCCATTGTGGAATGTCCAGCGCGCCCGCATATGTGGCACAACTCTTCTTGGTACTCGCGGTTTTCGTACCTTGCCCAACTCCTGAAGCACTTGCCGCAGTAAGGGTTGGACAAGTCGAATTCAATGGACTCGCCCTTTCGTATGCAAACGCCCGCTTCCGGCTTGAGATAGCCGATGGAGGCCTGCTCGATGATTATGCCGCCATGCTTCCGATGGCAGTCAAAGCACAGCGGGCGGTCGATGTCCGTCGCCCAATCCTGTCCGCAGGCGTGGCACTTTTCTTCTTCGTATTCGCGGTTCTTCCACCTGTTCCAGCTTCTGAAGCACTTGTCGCAGTAGGGGTTGGACAGGTCGAATTCGACAGGCTCGCCGTCTCTGATGCAGACGCCGGTCTTGGGGAGCGCGGGTTTGCGGCGGGCGGTTCGTTTTCCGGAACGCTTGGTTTTCTTTTGGGAGCGTCTGGAGGTTCGCCGCTCTGAGCGTTCGGCTTCGGGCGTCCGCGCCGCCGGTTGCGAATCGCCAGCGGATTCTTCATCCGCAAGGTCAAAGATGCGCTTGGCTTCGCTGAGAATCTCCCGATAGAGTTTGCTGTCTTCGCGTCTCGATACGAGTATGCCCCACTCGTCGTTGTTGATTTGCGAAAACTCGTAGAGATTCATCGAGGTGATGAGCGCGAAACGCTCGTTTATGTAGCATTTCGCGTGAAGGGTCTCGCGGTAGTAAATCCGCAAGGACTTCAGCGACTTCAGCCATTCGCGCTCGCCCTTGCGGAGTTCGCTCTTGCCGTAAACCAGCCGCATGTCTATGCCGTCCCCGTCCCTGGATTCCAGCAGTTCCTTGAGGTGGTCGGCGACCTTGATGAACGGGCTTATCAGCCAAACCTTTTCTTTGGCGCGGAGTACTATCTGGTCTATTTCGTGGGAGCATCCCGACCTTATTAGAAATTCCGCCATGTCCGCATCCTCTCCTTTGCGTAATGGCGCGATTCTAACGCAACCGCGCACCGTCGGTCAACGCCGCTTTCGCCGCTTTCTGGATTCCCGCCTTCCCGGGAATGACGGGGCGGCAATCTGGAATCATGGCGCGAGGCAATTTTCGCCAATTCCGAAAATTGCCCCAAATTCGCGCGAAAAGGGCTTGACAAGATATTTTGTAAAATGATATATTATATCCATGATTCAACTGAAAGCGGACAACCCGCCGGAAGGAGACGGAACAATGACACTGCTAGCGCTCAACTCCCGCATCGGAAAGCTCGCCCTGATAGCTGCCGCAATCGCAATAGTCGCCCTGGCGACGCTCGGCGCGCCCGGAGCCGCGGAGGCGTCCGGCGGGATGCAGACCGCCGCCGCGACGCCGGACAACGTCCTGCACTCCATCGGGCAGTTCTTCTTCAATCTAATCCGCTTCCTGTTCGGCTAACCGCCGAACGACGGAGCGGCGCCCCCTGACCGCCCCGCGTCGCCGCAAGCGCGAGCGCGGGGCGGTTTTGCGTTTCCCGTCCGCGCCCGCCTAGCCGCCGCCGTCCGCCAGCTCCACCGAGTAGCCCGCCGGGTGTATTGTCCCGCGCGTGGTTGGGGATACGACTAGGACGACGACCGCCGCGTCCGGCGAGTAGCGCGTTTCGGCGCGGTTGCGGTCGTCCAACTCCAAGCGCGTGACTGTGAAATCCCCGCCCGCGTTGTCTATCTCGATGAGCTGGACGATGAATTCCTGCGCCAGCGGAGCGCCGACCAGCGAAAAGCCTTCCGCGCGCCACGCTTGGGGCGTCTCCGGCTCGTCGCGGAAGCCGAGCTGGGGGATGGATATGTCGTCTATCAGCATCCCGTCCAGATAAACGGCGTCGTCGGTTATGTACTCGAAGCGAACCAGAACCGGCGCGCCGGCGAGCGGGGTCAGGTCAATCGTCTCGCGCTCCCAGCCGCCTTCCCAGCCGCCGGAGCCGGTGTAGCCGTCGCCGTATGCGTTGCCGCTGGGGTTGGCGTCCGTAGTGTGCAAGCCCGACAGGATGCGCCAAGTCCGCCCGCCGTCCGCGGACGCCTGGACATAGCCGTAATCCCAACCCTCTTCAATGTCGCGGCGGATTGCGAATTCCAGCGTCGCTTCGGATAGCCCGCTCAGGTCGAATTCGCGGGTCAGTTTGGAATCTATGCTGTCGCCGCGTCCGCTCCACCAGCAGGATGCGCCTACCGCGCAATCCTCGCCCACTTGCCGAACCGTTGTATCGCCCGCGAACCGTATCATGCCGCCCGCGACGGGGGGATCCCAGACATAATACCGCGCCGAGAATTGCGGCAGGCTGCGGCGGCTGACCGCGCCAGGGGCGGGGCCGGTCGACGCCCGCGCGCCGGTTTCGCGGTTTAGATAGCCGTAGCGCTGATCATCGTCCGCGTCAAGATAGTTGGCGATTGTCCAATCGGCGAAGACGTCCTCGAAGGCAAACCCATGCGCGCGCAGGAAGTTGTCCACGCCGTCCACGCCGTCCAGCGGTTCGCCGGCCAGCGCCGCCAGATTGTCGAACCCGCCCACGCGCTGGGCGGCGTAGTTGAAGAACGCGCCCGCCGCGCCGTAGTAGCGCCCGCTCGCCACCGGCTCATTTCCCCAATAGTTGAGCTGCGTGTCCGGGCGCTCCTCGAAAGCGGGCGCGAATTGATTGGGGTAGCCGGCGACCGCGACCGCGACTTCCGACAAGCCCTCGTTCACCCAAGATTCTTCGCCGGTATCCCGCGCGAAGTGGATGGCGTGCTGGAGCTCGTGCGTCAGAACGGACATGTAAGCGTCCTGCCCGAATCCCAGAGCGTCCGCGCTCATATAAACAATTTCGCGCTCGTTGCTTCGCGGATGGACGGCGGCGGGGAAGGCGTCTTTGGAGCCGAAATAGCCCACCACGCCGTCGAACAGAGCGGCGTGCAGGATGAATAGGCGCGGGTCGCCGTCCAAGCCCGGCTTGCGAATGTCGCCGAACGCGCCGACGACGGCGGGTCGGACGCGCGACTCGAAAATCTCCGCGGCGGCTTCCAGCGCGGCTTTCTCGACGCCGACGCCGTCCTCCGCGAACCAGTAAGCGTTTTCGCTCACCGCGAGCAGGGTGGCGGAGGCGCGCCGCCCGCTGCCGTCGCTCGATCTGGTTAGCCAGAAATCTCGGCGGTCGCCCGCGCGCAAGGGGACGGCGTCGCGCGCGGCGGTCGATGCGTCGGACGGCGAGACTCCGCGCAGGCGTTGGGCGAGCTCCGCCAAATCGCGGTCCGGCGGCGCGGGGGCGGCAGTCGCCAGGGCGGGAACGGCGGTCGGCGATGGTTCGGGCGTCCGCGTCGCGCCGGGCGCGGTCGGAATGGAAGTCGGCGCCGCGCTCGGAACAGGCGCCGGAGACGCCGCTTCCCGCGCCAAGTCGGGCGCCGCCGGCGCGGATTCGCCGCAAGCCGCCAGCGAAACTAGCGCGGCGAGAAGCGCCGCGAGCGACGGGGCGAAAACTCTCACGCGCGTTCCCTCACGCCCCCGCCGTCCGCATCCGCGCGCTGTAAACGGAGGTGTTGGCGGTGAAGAACATCGTCCGTCCGTCCGCGCCGCCCCAAGCGCAGTTGGCGGGATACTCCGGCAGTCGGATGATTCCGACCAGTGCGCCGTTCGGCTCGAACACCCAGCAACCGCCGGGGCCGGTGCAGTAAACCCTGCCTTCGGCGTCCACCTTCATGCCGTCGGGGACGCCGTTCGCATCGCTATCGGACGGCATGTCGGCGAAGTGGCGGATTCCGCGAACCGCGCCGTCGGCGTCCAAATCGTAGGCGATAATGTACTGCCCCGGTCGGGTGTTGGCGACATAGAGAACGCTCTCATCGGGCGAGAAGGCGAGGCCGTTCGGATACTCGAATCCGGGAACGACCGCCGCGACTTCGCCATTGGGGAAGACGCGATACACGCCGTTGAAGGGCATCTCGATTTCCGATTCGTCAAGCCGCTGGCGTCCGGGGTTGGTGAAGTAAAGGCTGCCGTCGGATTTCAGGATGACGTCGTTGGGGCGGTTGAGCCGCTGGCCGTTGTGGCGGTCTGCGACGGTCGTCCAGGCGCCGTCGTCTTCTTGGCGAGCGAGACGGCGGTTGACCATCTCGCAGACGACCAGCCGCCCGTCGGCGTCGAACGCCATGCCGTTCGCCTCGCCGCTGTCTTCTCGGACTATCTCCGGCTCGCCGCCCGGCGTCAGGCGGTAGATTCGGCTAGTCCGAATATCCACGAACAGCAGATAGCCGTCCGGGTGCCAGAGCGGCCCTTCGGTGAAGATGAACCCCGTCGCCAGCCGCTCAGTTTCGGGGGATTCAAGTATCTCGCCAAGCCTGTCCGCCATGATTTCGCCTCCCGCGCGGGTGTGGTCATATCGCCGCCGACAAGTTTAGCACAAAAGCGGGCGGGCGGTTTCGCCGGGGCGTTGCTATCTCCGCGAATAATGGGTAACATTTATACATGGGGGAAGAAAGAAGGCGGAAAACCGCCAACGGCAACAAGAGCGCCCGAAGAATCGACATCATCCTGCGTCTGGTTTCCGGATTCGGCGCGGTCGCCGTTTCCGTTTCGGTCGCGGCGGTTTTGCTTGATTGCCGGTTTGATCGTTACAGCATCGTCGGGTTCAACCCCGCGTTGTGTTCGCCAACCGCCGAAATCGCCGAGTCCGTATCCGTAAGCGCGGGCGTGGGGTTTCTGGCATTTTTGATACTGGAGGGAATCGGAATGATAATCGCGTCCATGTGGTTGGAGCGAGAGCGGAAAGCCGCCGAACAACAGCGCCGCGAGGAAGCCGAGCGCGCTGAGCGCAGGATGGAAGCCGCCGAGCGCCGAGCGGAAGCGGCGGAGCGCATGGCGGAAGTCGCCGAACGCCGAGCGGAAGCCGCCGAGTTGCAGCGCCGCGATGAAGCCGCACGCGCCGAGCGCCGAGAAGAGCGTCTGCTCGCCCTGCTTGAGCGGCGCAACGGCGGCTCGGCTCAGCATGACTCGGACGGCGAGAACGCCGGCGCTCATGGCTAGGACATAAGGAAGAAAGGCGGCATAAAATCGCCAACGGCAATAATAGCCGAAGAATCGACCTCATCCTGCGTCTGGTCTCCGGATTCGGCGCGGTGGCCGTTTCCGTTTCGGTCGCGGCGATTTTGCTTGATTGCCGGTTTGAGCGTTACCGCGTCGTCGGGTTCAACCCGGCGTGGTGTTCGCCAACCGCCGAAATCGCCGAGTCCGTATCCGTAAGCGCGGGCGTGGGGTTTCTGGCATTTTTGATACTGGAGGGATTCGGAATGATAATCGCGTCCATGTGGTTGGAAAGAGAGCGAAAAGCCGCCGAACAACAGCGCCGCGAGGAAGCGGAGCGCGCCGAGCGACTGCGCCGAGAGGAAGCCGAACGCGCCGAGCGACTGCGCCGAGAGGAAGCCGAACGCGCCGAGCGCATGATGGAAGTGGCGGAGCGCAGGGCGGAGGCGGCGGAACGCATGGCGGAAGTCGCCGAACGCCGAGCGGAAGCCGCCGAGCGGCAGCGCCGCGAGGAAGCCGCACGCGCCGAACGCCGAGCGGAAGCCGCCGAGCGCCGAGAAGAGCGGTTGCTCGCGTTGCTAGAGCGGCGCAACGGCGGCTCGGATCAGCATGACTCGGACGACTGGGGCTGAGTCCGCATCGGGCGGCCTCTCTGAAACCCGCCCGCTCCCGCGTCATGGCTTTGCGCCCTCATCCTAGCCTTTTCCAGCAACGGATTGTTGGGTCATGCCGGTCGCTTATCCCCATTTCTCGCAAATTTCCGGTATTCATAGCACTCGCTGGAAGAGAAGGAGGCAGTCTAAGCGCGCAACCCGCATCCATGCCATTGTCCGGCCCCGCCCCCTAATCCCCAATCCGCAGCGAATCGCCATCCAACGCCAGCGCGCCGCGATTCGCCAGTTCGCGGACGCGCGACATGATGATGTCCCTCATGCCGGCGGACGTCCGCGCGAAGCCCAGCGTTTTGGCGGATTCGAGTATGGCGTCATCGACGCCGATTCCGAACGCGCGCCTGACCGCCGATAGGATGGATTCGTCTATTTCCTCCGGCGCGATTAGCTCGATTTTTCTCTGCTGGGCGGGCAGTTCGGAGCGGTCGCGGACGGTCGGGGTTTCCATCTCCGCGCCCCACAGGAAATCGCCGCGCATTTTCACGCGCTTGAGGCGGACGCAAGCGGCTATCTCCCTGTCCACCGTTGCCCTGATTCTGCCGCCCGCCCTGTTTAGTCCGGCGGCGTTGGCGATTCTTCGCGCGACCTTGTCGCGGCGCACCGGACCCTCTACGCGGACGATTTCCACGATGGCGTCGACCAGTTCCGTGTACTCGACTTCGTGCAACTCGCGCCGTCCGAGCGTGATTTTTGGGGACGCCGTTTCGTAAGGCGGCGCGGAGAATCCCCGCGTTTCGTTGGCGGATTCGCTCCGACGTATGCCGTCGGATGTCGGCGGCGGCGGGGATTCCGCGTCGTCGTCCGGCGCGGTTTCGGTTTCGGGCTGGAATCCGGCAAGCGCGGCGGGCGCGTCCATCGCGGGCGGCGTTTCGCCTTGGGCGGCGGCTTGTTGGGTTTGAGATTCGGCGACGGCGGTTTCTATTTCCGCGACGATGCGGTCGACTTCGCGCTTGGGGTTGCTGAAGTAGTCCGTGCTCCAGACGCGGTGCAGCCGCCAGCCCAAGCCTTCCAAAACTTGGTCGCGCAGGCGGTCGCGGTCGCGCGCCCATCTCGCGCTGTGGTACGCCGCGCCGTCGAACTCCACGCCCAGCGCGTATCTGCCGCGCATGTTCGGGTCGACTACCGCCATGTCTATGAACCTGCCGCCGGACGCCACTTCCTCATGCACTTCGTAGCCGCGCGCGCGAATTTCGTCGGCGAGCTTCTTCTGGAACGGCGAGCCGAAATCGCGCCCCGATTCGGTCGGCGTGTCGGCGGGCATGACGCCGGTTTCGGCGTATTCCAAGAACGTCTTGAAAACGGCGACCCCGCGCGCCCTTGTGCGGTTTAGCGCGATGTCTTGCGATTTCATGTTGGCGAACACATGGCAGCGCAAGCGCGAGCGGGTTATCAGCACATTCAGCCGCCGATGCCCGCCCTCTTTGTTCAGCGGACCGAAGTTCATGGAAACCGCGCCCGCGCGATTGCGCCCGTAGCCGACGCTTATATAAATGACGTCGCGCTCGTCGCCCTGCACGTTTTCAAGGTTCTTGACGAAGAACGGCTCGTTGGGATGGGCGGCGAAAAACGTCTCTTGGGAAGCGTCTCGGCGGCGCAGAGTCTCCAGCTCGTCCCGAATGGCGTCCGCCTGCCGTATGCTGAAGGCGGCGACTCCGAGCGTCAGTTTCGGACTGCGCCGAGCATGCTCCATGACCGCTTGGGCGACCGCTTTCGCCTCGTCGCGGTTGTGTCCGTTTTCGTAAACCGCATCCGGCAGATGGTGAAAGCGCAAGCCCGTGTTGTCGCGGTCGAAATCCGGGCTGGCGAACACCACCAAGCCGCCGTCGTAAAACTCGCGGTTGGACAGCGCAATCAGCGATTCGTGGCGGCTGCGGTAGTGCCAGCGGAGCGTCTCGACGGGGATGCCCTGCGCGCGGCACAATCCGAGCAGGCTTTCGACGTCCGCTGAGACGAGCTCTTCCCCGTCATCGCCATTGTCCCCCATGTCGTCGCCCATGCTGTCGAAGAAACTCGTGGGCGGCAGCTGCTGGGTGTCGCCCACTACCACCGCCTGCTCAGCGCGCATCAGAGCGCCGAGCGCGTCCACCGGCTTGACTTGGCTGGCTTCGTCGAAGATGACCAAATCAAACCCGACCGAGCCGGGCGGGACGTAGTTGGCGATGGACAGCGGACTCATCATGAAGACGGGCTTGACCGCCTGAATCGCGCCGCCCGCGACTCGCATGAGGCGGCGGATGGGCATGTGCCGCCGCCGCTTTTCGAACTCGCGCCGCAAGATGGACACCTCGCCCGCCGCGCGCATGTCCGGCAAGCCGCGCCAGTGTTCGGACGCCACCCGGCTGCGGTTGTCCGCGAGCGACGCGCGGTCGCGCTCCGCGAAACGGCGTATGGCGTCGGAGTGTATGGCGAAATCAAACCCGCCCAGCTCCGGTCGCTCATCATAGGCGCGCGCGATGATGGATTCGTACCGCGCCCTATCCAGAATCTTGGTGAGATGCTCGGACGCGCCGGCGTGATTCTGGGCGATTTCGACCAGTTCGTCCAACCCCTCGCCGCGCGCCTGCGCGACGCCGTTGTTGAAGCCGATGATGTCGTCCAACTCCGGCAATCGGTTTGTCCATTCGCCAAGCAACGCGGATTGTTCGGCGAAAGTCAGCGAGGCGATACCGTCGTCCGCCCCGAACCGCGCGCGGACGTCCAAATCAAGCGCGGCGTGGAGGTTGGAGACGGCGGATTTGTGCGCTTGCAGAGCGTTGGCGGCTTCGGACGCGGCTTCGGATAGCGTGTCGAAACCGCCGATTCGGGCTGTTTCCTTGAGCGCGTGGACGGCTTGGGCGGTCGTTTGGTCGTCCCTGGCGCGGTCAAGCAGGGCGATATAGGCGCGCGCTTTGTTGGCGGCGTCGTTCAAGTCCCCCGCGCCGCCGCGCCAAAGCGCCCCCAACGCGCTCTCGCCGGCGGGTTTTAGTTGCGTTATTATCTCCGACATCCGGCGCGCGTCTATAAGAGCGCCCAGCGCCCTCACCCACACTCTCTCATCGCTCGGCAGTCTGGCGCGCCACAGGTTTTCAATGTGGTTGCGCGCGTTTCTGAATTCGCGCGAAACGAAGAATCCGAGTATCCCCCTGCCGGCGTTTCGCAACGCGGACCTTGTGCGGCGCAGGTCGTCTTTGTTCTCATCCCAAGCGGCGCGCGTCAGAACGCGGTCGTATCTGGAATGAATCCCCGCGTAGCGAACGACGGCGTCGACAAACGCCCCGACGTCGCCGCGCTGAGCGTCGTCCCACCATATGGGGGATTCAAGATTCAGCGCCGCGAGCTCGCGGTTCGCGACCGCGATATTCGCCACTTGAATCATCCTATCCGCGTCCGCCGCCGAAGCCGCTGTCCACAAGCGCAATTCTTGACTCAGCATTTCGGACGCCGCCGCCAGCCCGCTCGCGCCGTCCGTTGCGTCTCGGATGGCGTCTTCCAACTCGCGGCGGCGCGTGGGGACCAGCGGGGCGGTTATCCGCGTTCCCCAGAAGGGATGCTCGCTTGGGACGCCTACGCCCGCCAGTCGTTGGCGCAGATTTTCCGCGACGTCGCGCTTTCGTCTGAAGTCCGCCGGACTCCAGGCGTCCACCCCCGCTATCCTGGGCGCGGGGATGTCGCCGCCGGCGGATTGGATTTCGCTGTCGTACAGCGCCGTCCACCCCAGCGCCTGATGCGGGGTGACGCCCGTTTCGCCGATTTCGGTGTTCATGGCGTCCGCGTAAGCGTTGAGCGCGTCCCGCGTCCGCTCCAAATCCTCCATGTTCTCTTGGATGCCGTCCGTTATCGGGCTGCCGAGCGAGGACACGCGCCTGATTTCGTCCAAAACGGCGCGCTTGCTGGTCTTGCGGCTGTGCAGCTCTAGGCAGGCGTCGCCGAGATGGATTTCGTCCAAGCGCCGCTTGACCACTTCCAGCGCCGCCATCTTCTCGGACACGAACAAGACTTTTTTGCCCGCGCCGATGGCGTCCGCTATCAGGTTGACGATGGTCTGGGATTTGCCCGTTCCCGGAGGCCCCTGCACAACCAGATCGCGCCCGCCGGACACGTCGGCGATTACGGACGCTTGGGATGAATCGGCGTCCACGACGTGGCGCAGGTCTTGGGGATGCAGATGGTCGTCCAACCGCTCGCCTTCCGCGACGGCTGGGCCTGGGTCATCGAAGCCGCCGCCGCCGTATAGCGAGCTTACGATGCGGCTGTCCGCCAACCCGCCGCCGCCGTTCGCGCCGGAGCGCCACTTGTCCGGGTCTAGGTCGTGGTACATCAGCAGTTTCTGGAACGAAAACATGCCGAGAATCACGGCGTCTTTATCCACGCGCCATCGGGGAATGTTCTCGACGGCGGCGGCGACGCTTTGGAAGTAGCGGGCTATGTCCGGCTCGGCGGCGGCGTCTTCTTCATCTTCGTCGCCTTCGGCTATTTCGTCCAGATTCGGAATGTGGACGGCGAAATCGTTTCTGACCTTCTCTATAAAGGAAAGGTTGCCGCCCACTTCTTCGCCGTCGTACTCGATGCGGAACTCCGCGTTGACGTCGCTGCGCCCCATTGTGACGGGGACAAGCGCCATCGGCGCTTTTCGCTGCATGTCGCTGGCGTCCGATTCGTACCACTCGACCATGCCGAGCGCGACGAACAGGGTGTTTACGCCCTGCTCTTCCATGAAAGTGCGGGCGGTGTGATGGGTCTTGAGAAGGCGGGCGGCGAGGTTGCGCTCGGTCTCGTCGGTTTGGAGCGCCATAGCCCCCCGACTAGCGCCGCGCCGCCGGGGGGAGACAGCGGACGGGTTCGCCGGTTCGCCGTCGTCCGGCTTGGGCAGAAACGTGACCGCCGCGCCGCGCTCCACCAGCGCGTCGAAGACGGCGGACGGCGAGACGCCCCCCGCCGCCTCGACGCCCCGCGCCCGCATCAGCCGATAATTCAGCAACGGGTTTCGGAGGGTGAGATCGAGCAGGTTCACGCGCTCGCGCTCCACCTGCGCCGCGACGGTTTCCGCGATTGACGCCATGATTTCTTATCCACGCGCTCCCATAACTAGCCTTTGCCAACGGCTGAATTATGGTTGACGCCGCGCGGCGTGTCAACTGGCAAAAACCGCTTGACAGCGGGGGAGGGGCTAATATATTATAGAGCATACATTCCCATTTGGGCGAGAAGTTGGAAGAATGAGGAGACGCAGAGACGCAAAGACGCGGAGGGGGGATTGGCACATGGATTTCCGCATAACTCGCGCTCATTTGCGAATTTCGCACGATGCCCGATGCGCTTAGCGAACTCATCATCCGCATGGCAACGCTCGCAACCAATGGCATTATACATAAAACGACAGGACGCCTCAAACCCGTCAGACGCGGGTATTCATAGCACTCGCTGGAAATCGTATAATGATCTGAAAACCCGCTTGATTCCCCGTTCATAGGAGTTCCGAACATGCCTCGCCCTCGCTCATACCGACACGACATCCGGTGCCCGCACTGCGGCTCCAACTGGATGCCCAAGGACGGACACTCCTATGGCAAGCAGACCTACCGCTGCGGGGAGTGCAAATACCGATACACCCCGGACGGCAACCGCCATTTCCACCCGGAGAAAACCGTCAGCCGCGCTCTCGACTGCTACAAGGAGGGCATGAGCGTGTCCGCAATCGCCCGCGCCATGGGCGTGAGCTACGTCACCGTGTACGGCTGGGTCAAAAAAAGCCCGCGAGGCGATGGCGATAATGGACATGGAGCGCGAGAAGCGCAACCCGTCCGCGGCGGACGTTCCCCACTCGGTGAGAGCGATTCGGGGCATGGACGCCGAAAGGCCGAAGGCGAAAGTGATCTCATTCGATGAGATGTGGTCGTACGTCAGGGTTCGGAAGGGGAAGAAGCGCCGTTCGGTGTGGGTGTGGACGGCGATGGTCGAGGAGGCGGACGGCAGCGTGTGGTTCGACTTCGAGGTTGGGGACCGGGACTTGCTCACGTTCCACCGGCTTCTGAGCCGCCTTCCGGCGGCGGAGAAGTACAGGAGCGACGGATACGAGGTGTACGGGCATCTTCCCGATGAGCGCCACGAGCGGGGAAAGGGGAGCGAGGTGAACCGGAACGAGGGGCTTCACACGAAGTTGCGGACTCGGCTGAATCGCCTGGGGCGGGCGACGAGCGGGTACAGCAAAAAGCTAGAGATGCTCGCAAATTCGCTGGCTTTGGTGTGGCTCAGGGAGGGTCTGATATGAATACCAGCGAGTGCTATGAATACCCAGACGCCAAACAGCCGCCGTCCCCGCGCTTGCGGAAACGGCGGCTGCGTGATTAGTTTCGCGCCGATTGGCGGCTTTACGTCTCGTCGTCTGTCTCGCCGCCTTCTTCTTCTTGGCGCTGGGTTCGGAAGACGTATAGTCTGCCGAGCGTCCCTATCAGGCTGTTGTCGAAGACTTGGGACGCCTCCGTGACCGGCTGGTTGTTCAGGCGCACGTCGTGTTCGGACGTTTCCGCGTTGGTCATGGCGAGCTCGCCGCGCCCTCGGAACTCGAACGCCACGCCTTCGAAGCCGGGGATAGCCAGCTCTTCGCCCGTCACCACGCTGCGCGAGAACAGGTTGGCGCCCGCGCCGCGCTGCAGGGCGCGGAAGTCCGCCGCCAGCTGCCCGTCCTCAGTGTAGATGAATCCGAACGGCGTGGGGCGCGACACCCAGTATATCAGCGCGGCGACGGCTATTATCGCCACAGCCCCCGCGACAATGAGCGCGGCGGTCTGCGGGCGAGTGTCCGGCGGGGCGGGCGTGGGCGTCGGATGCGGAACGGTCGTCGGCGCCGGCGCGGTCGTCGGAACCGGCGCGGGCGTGGGCGCCGGAACCGGCGGCGGCACCGAATTGACCACCATCGAAGGCGTCGACTGCCCGTACTGCCTGCCGCCGTAAATCATCTCCAGTCTCACTATCACCGTCGCCAGCGACTCGCCCGCCGGCGTGTAGTACACGTCGAACTCCAGCGCTTTGTCGCCCCCTATCAGGCGCCTCTTCTCCAACTCTATGGGGCCCTCGTCGCCCCTGTTCACGTCCACCATCGGCAACAGTTCGTCCGGCGACAGGGGGAAGGGGACGCCCGCCACAGTCGCCGCCACGGTCGCTATCTTCGTCCGCGCGCCCGGATTGATTACGGCGCCGGGGTCCACCAACTGAGTCAGCGCTATTGTGGGGAATTCCTGCGCCTGGAACGATGACAGGCTGGTTATCGTGTAGTCAATGTCGTCCCAAGACAGGTTGAGCTCCACAGTGTAGGCGCCGGCGGCGTCCACCGGCGGCAGGGTCGTGGAGAAGAAGCCGTCATTGGCGGCGGCGTCCCCGCCGAAGCCGGTGTCCACCAGCTCGTAGAGAATCGCCGTGCCGTCCGGGTTGGTCACGCGGGCGGTCACATTGGCTTCCGGTATCGGAACGCGCTGGCCGTCCGCCAGCGTCGCCGCCACGACGGTGTGCGGCTGGCCGACCGGAACGGTGTAGGATTCCTGCAGTTGGATTCGGTACTGGTTGACGGTGAACATGCTGCCGGAGAGCCTTCCGGACGCGCCGCTCGCCTCCATGCGCCAAGCGCCGGGGACGGGGTCGATTATCTCCCATATCACCGCGTTCGGCAGATCCACCCGCGTGGACGACCTTCGGTCGCCGAAGGTGGATTCCGCGCCGTCCGGGTTCGTCAGTTTGAACGACGTGATCGGCTCTTCGCGGAAGAACAGCAGGTCGAGGCGTCTGGTGCCGGGAACGACGTTCGCCACGAACTCGAACACCGAGCCGGAGAGCTCGGTGTCGCCGAGTTTGTTCATCAGCCCTTTGCCTTCGCGCCGCAGGGTGTCGTCCGTGAGCGTCTCGAAGCCCTCCGGCACGGTCATGGTGAACGAGCGCCCGCCGGTGTCCAGCGCTATATCGTCCAGCTCCGCCGCCAGCCCCGCGTCCACGGACGGGGCGGTTATGTTGAAGACCGACCAGCCGGATGAGTCTATCAGCTTGAGCACCGGGGCGACGTTCGCCATCTCCGCGGCGGTGTCTCTGGCGTCGGCGTCGCCGGTTATGAGGTAGATGCTGGCGTTGGAGCCGGCGTTCAGCCCGCTCATGTAGTTGTGGATTTCGGCGAGCGCGCCCGCGACGTCCAGCGGCTCGTCCGAGACGCCGGGCGCGGACAGCCCGGCGTAAACGCTCTCGCGGATGTCGCGGAAGGAAATGGCGTCGGTCTCCAGCGGGCCCATCGGGTTCTCCAGGTCGTCCGTGAAGGCGAACGCGAACGGCCTGCCCGATTTCAGGTGAATCAGCAAGCCGAGCGCGGACCTCGCCAGATCCTGCGCCTCTTGGTCGCCCGCGAGCGAGTTGCGGTCTATCGCCACGACCGTCATGCGGTCGAGCGGCCTTTGCGCCCGCGCGGACGCCAACGGCGCGAGCGCGATTATCGAGACGGCAATCGCCGCCGCCAGAACCGTTATCGAGATTTTACGCATTTGTTTCTTGCCCCAAAATCAAACATATGGAACGCCGCGTGTTATAGTCAATGCGAAAGATGTTCATATTTTACCTAATCAAAGTCAAAAAGCGCTTGCGCCTTTGGGCGCTTTCTTCGGCGACTTTCGCGCTCGCGCTCGCCGCCTTCTTCGCCGCGCCCGCCTGCGCCCCGCCGCCGCCGGACGGCGCGGAGCAAGACGGCGCGCTGAAATACGTCGGGCATGTCTCGGACGTCCGCGCGCGTTCGCTGCTGGAGCTGGAGTCCATCCGCGTGACCGACGCCTCCGGCGAGTCGGCGCGCTTCCGCGTCGAGGAGGGGCGGCGCTTCGACGCCTTCGGGCCCAGCCACGCGAGAGAGCATATGCTGACGGGGGAGCCGGTGGAGGTGACCTACCGCGAGGCGGCGGACGGGACGCTGTTCATCCTGGATTTGTCAGACGCGCCCGCTGAGCCGCCTGCGCCTTCCGAATAGCCCAGACCGCGTAGCCCGCGCCCGCCGACAGCGCGAGGACGATGCCCAGAAACGCCCAGCCGCCCTGCCCGCCCGGCGGTATCGGCGGCGGCAGGACGACGATGGGGGCGGCGAACTCCGCCGAGCCGGCGGTCGGGCTGTCCACTACGAACCGCAGCGTCCAATTCCCCGCTTCCTCGAACTTCATCGTGGCGCGATAGACGAACGGGCTGGCGGGCGAGTTGACGGCGAGGACTTCGAAATCCGGGTCGCTCTCGCCGGCGATGCGCGCCATGAATCCGCTCCGCTCCTCGCCCTCGGCGACGATTCGCACGCGGGCGTCCATCACCGGCTCCCCGGAGTCGGCGAGCGACGGCTTGACGGCGACGTTGACGAATCCCACCTGCGGCGCGGGCGGCAGCCAGCGCACCGCCACGTCGTAAGGCGCGACCGCGCGCGTGAACAGCGGGTCGAAATCCCCGTCGTCCGCGAACGGCGACTGCGCGCGAACGGCGGAGCCGGCGGCGAAGGCGGAGGCGAGCGCGAAGGCGATTCCGAGCGCGAAAGCCGCCAAACGGCGGCGCGGGTTTCGTTGGGTTGCGGACATGGCACTAAAACGATACAGCGTCGGGCGCTCGCGGCGCAATCGCGATTTCGGAGGCGCGGAACGGGGGCGCTTTCTAAACGCGGCGAATTTCGCTAGAATAGAAACCGCGCCGCGCATCGGAGCGAACGCGCCCGCTTAGCCCAAAGGAGTTTTCATGGCTACCTGGACACCGGACCCCACTTTCTACCCCTCCCCGAAGATGGCGATGGAGGCGCCGCAGGAAGACTTGGCGTACGTCGCCATCGTCAACCCGACCCCGGACAACGGCAAGCCGGACGCGCTGGGCGTGGTGGACGTCGACCCGCGGTCGTCGTCTTACGGCGAGGTCGTGGGGCGCATGGACTTGCCGTCCGCCGGCGACGAGCTGCACCACTTCGGCTGGAACGCCTGCAGCGCCGCCCTCTGCCCGAACCAGGCGCATCCCCACGTCGAGCGCCGCTACCTGCTGCTCGGCGGACTGCGCTCGTCCAACATCTACATAGTGGACACCAAGCTCGACCCGCGCAACCCGACGCTGGCGAAGACGATTACGCGCGAGGAGTTCGAGAGCAAGACGGGCTACAGCCGCCCGCACACCGTCCACTGCGGACCGGACGCCATCTACATGAGCGCGCTCGGCGCTCCGGACGGCGAAGGCCCCGGCGGAATCTTCACGCTCGACCACGACACGTTCGAAGTGAGCGGGCCCTGGGAAGCCGACCGCGGACCCCAGCAGATGGCTTACGACTTCTGGTGGCACCTCAACCACGACACGATGATAACCAGCGAATGGGGAACCCCGCGCATGGTCGAGGACGGCGTCTTGGGCGAAGAGCTTCTCGCCAACAAGTACGGGCATCGCCTGCATCTCTGGGATTTGCGGACGCGCAAGCACAAGCAGATGCTGGAGCTGGGCGCGGAGAACCAGATGGCGCTGGAGTTGCGCCCGGCGCACGACCCGCGCAAAGCCTACGGATTCGTCGGCGTGGTCACGAACACCGCGGACTTGTCCGGCTCCATCTGGCTGTGGCATGAGAACGGCGGCGGCGAGTGGGGGGTGAAGAAGGTCATCACCATCCCCGCCGAGCCGGCGGACGCCGCCGACCTGCCGCCCCTGCTTCAGGACTTCGGCGCGGTGCCGCCGCTGATAACCGACATAATCCTGTCGCTCGACGACCGCTTCCTCTACATATCCTGCTGGGGAACGGGCAAGTTCCTGCAGTACGACGTCTCCGACCCGGAGAACCCCGTCAAGACGGGCGAGGTCGAGATGGGCGGCATCGTCCGCAAGCGCTCGCATCCCAACGGAACGGCGCTGAACGGAGGCCCCCAGATGGTCGAGTGCAGCCGTGACGGCAGCCGCATCTACGTCACCAACTCGCTCTATCTGGCGTGGGACGCGCAGTTCTACCCGGAGGGCATACAGGGCTGGACGGCGAAAATCAACGCCAACCCGGACGGCGGCATGGAGATAGACGGCGATTTCCTAGTGGAGTTCGGCGACGAGCGCCCGCACCAGATAAGGCTGCAGGGCGGCGACTCGTCCTCCGATTCGTTCTGCTACCCGGACTAGCGCGGATTGGTTGACAGCGGCTAGCGGCTAGTTTCCAGCCGCTGTCAACCGGCTTGCATGGGCATGTCCGCGGAACAAGCGCGAATCCCAACCAGCGAATCCCCTCTCCCTTGATGGGCTTGCAAGGGCATGTTCACGGAAAACAAGCGCTGAGCGAAACCAACGTATCCCCTCTCCCTTGATGGGAGAGGGCTAGGGTGAGGGTGTCTGCGCCGCTAGGCGCAGTCCTGCGCGGACCGCCCGCGACATGCCCATAAGCCCCCGGCCAACCACTAACCCCAAAGGCTTGCGCGTGGAGCTCCCCAATCTGCTCACTTGGCTCGCGCTGGCGGCGCTTGGGGCGTATCACGGCGTCAACCCCGCGATGGGGTGGCTTTTCGCCGTCGCGCTCGGATTGCAAGAGGGCAGCCGCGCGGCGCTCTTCCGCGCCTTCGCGCCCATCGCGCTGGGGCATGCGCTCTCGGTCGCCGTCATCGTGGCGGCGGTCGCCCTTGGGCGCGTCGTCGTCCCCGCCGACATTCTCGGCTACGCCGGCGGCGCGCTTCTCATGGCGTTCGGGGTTTACAAACTCGCCTTCAACAAATCGCATCCGCGCTGGGTGGGCATGAGAGTGGGCTTTCGGGATTTGGTTTCGTGGTCGTTCCTGATGGCGACCGCCCACGGCGCGGGGCTGATGCTGATTCCGATTCTGTTCAACCTGCCCGGCTACGGGCGCGCGCTGTCGGAGTCCATAGACGCGCGGGACATTCCGCATGCAGAGTACATGTTCCTGGGCGCCCCCGCGTCCGCCGGCGCCGCCCTCGCCCAGCTGACGGCGGTCGGAATCCACACCGTCGCCATGTTCGGCGTCATGGTCATAACGGCGGTCGTGGTCTATGAAAAAGTCGGATTGGCGCTGCTGCGGCGGTCTTGGTTCAACTTGGATAGGGTATGGGCAATAGCCCTAACCGCCTCCGGCGCGCTGACGCTGCTAATCACATGGCGCGGCGCTTAGGGGACGGGCGAGAAATCCCCATCTCTACATCCCGCCGTCATTCCCGCGAAGGCGGGAATCCAGAATCGACCAACAACGTCATCCTCGCGAAGGCGGGGACAAGACAGCCCCCCGAAATCAGGCTTCAACTGAAGCCGGCGCGTCCCTTCTCCCTTGCGCCCCGCCTTCGCGGGAATGACGGGGCGAAAAAGACAATTCGCCGCCGTCCCCATCTCGCCAAAACGCCATTCCCGTTGCGTCCATAATTACCCCTTGACTTAGTTTAGACTTATCAACTAATATGGCTACACTAACTAATTGCCTATGCGCGGTCTAACGCGGTCCGCGCGGAATCTCAAGCGGGGGACGCGCCATGAAACGCGCTTCGGTATCGCGGCTGTTCAGAGACAAGAAATCCCATCACGCCAAGCTGCTGCTGCAGGCGGTGGACAGCGGGGAGAACTTCACAATCACCCTTCCCGAACACAAGGCGGCGGTTCTGGCGCTGGAGGGGCATGGGCTGAACGACCGATGCGGGCTGTACTACCTGCTTTCGCAGAGCGTCGCCGCGCTGGGCGGGACGTTCGGCTCGGTGGTGGTCACGCTCGCGTCCGCCGGCGTCAGCGGCGTCATATCGCTTTCGGTATCCGGCAAGCCCAAGTGGTTCGACGCCGACGTCGTCGAGCTCATCGCGCTCGCCCTGCACGTGGATTTGCCCATCTACCTAAAACTCGTCGATGACGATGACTCCGACGAGAACGCCGAAGAGACGGTAATTCCGCTCCCGGACGTGTTCGAACACGCCCTAGCGGACATTCTCGAACAGCGCTCCGCCGACGACGAAAGCGAAGACGACAAATCCCCTCTCCCTTGATGGGAGAGGGCTAGGGCGAGGGTGTCCGCGCCGCCAGACGCGGGCTTGCCGCCCGCTGGATTCATCGTAAGGAAAGTGATACCGCAAAGTGAACAACCCGCAAGACCAAAGAACCCCGGACAACTCCGCGCGGACGGCGGGCTTCGCCCTCATAGCCGCCGCGCTGGCGACCGCCGTCGCCGTGGCGGGAAGGGTGGCGGCGGACGCCGACAAGCCCGCGCTTGAACAGTCGCTCGCGGCGATAGCGGACTCATGGCAACTCTACGCCCTCGGCGGCGCGGGGCGCGTCCTATCCGGCCTCGCCCTCATCGCGGCGGCTTGGACGCTGCTTCGGACTTGGATAATCCGCGAGAAGCGGGCGAGCGCGACTGTGCCGATTCTCTTGGGCGTCTCCGGCGCGTTCACGCTCATATCGGGCGTCTGCGCCGTCGCGCTAGCCGCCGTTTTTGCGCCGGAGGTTTCGTCGGCGTCCGAAGCCGCGAGCTTCCTGCGCTGGTTCGCCGGCAAGCTCGGATTCGCGGCGGCGGGAATCGCCCTGATAATCGCCGCGCGCTACCAGTGGGCGGTCGGAGGTAAGCTCAAGACAATCGCCCCCTTCTCGGCGGTTTTCGGAATCGCCATGCAATTCATCTGGGCGGACTCGGCGACGATGATTCACCCCGTCATCGGAACGGCGTTCTTCCTATGGCTGCTGGCGGTGGGCGCGATGCTGGCGTCCGGCGGAACGGAGCGCCTATTCCAACGCATGGTCGCGGCGGCGGAGTAGGGCGGCGGGCGGCGAGGATAGCTGTCTCGCCCATTCGCCTTCACTCCGTCTAGAGCATTGCGCCCTAAATTTCCCAACCGCATTTGCGGCGCTTGCCGGCTTTCTAGTCCTCGACCGCCGCCGTCCATATCCGCGCGGACGCGGGTTGCGGAGCGTCTCGACGGATGCGGCTATTGCAAGCCTTGCTCGGCGCGAACCGCATAAGATAGAGGCGAGCCCGCCTTTTGCGAATTTCTTTGCCAAAACAGGGGTTGACATTAGAACGCTTGTCATTTTATCATAATCTCACGGTCATAGCGCAACCTGCGCTTTTCATAAATCGGAAGAGAAACCCGCCATGCCGAACACCGACGGCCTCAACCGAACCATCTTCATAAGCGACAACCTGCCCTTCCTGCAGGCGCTTGATACCGAGAGCGTCGACCTCGTCGTCATCGACCCGCCATTCGGCAAGCGGCAGACGTTCACGGGGACGCTCAAGCCGCCTCTCGCGAAGCCGGAGCGCGAGCGGGAACGCATCCGCATGGAAGAGTGGGGCGTCTATGACGTCGCCAGCGCCTACGAGATGGGCGTGGAGTATCCCGACCAGAGCGGCAACACCGCCCTTTTCAAGGATATTTGGCGTTTCGAGCTCGTCGTGGCTGAGGACTGGTGGCAGAGAATCCAAGACACGCCCGTTTACTGGCTAATAGAATCCACGCGGCGCACGCACGACGACGACACGGCGGCTTACATCGCGTTCATGGCGCAAAGGATGGTGGAGATTCGCCGAATCCTGCGCCCGACGGGGAGCGTCTATCTCCATTGCGACCATGAGGCGAACGCATATCTGCGCCAGATGATGGACGCGGTGTTCGGCGCGCGCAATTTCCAAGACGCCATCGCATGGGCGCGAACCGCCGAAAACCTGTCGCGCAAGAAGTGGCGCAGAGGTTACGAAACCATACTTTCCTATTCCAAGACCGACCAAAGCACTTGGAACCGCCTGTTTCAGGCGCATGATGAGGATTACGTCGCCCGCAACTATCGCCGCGAAGACGAGCGCGGCAGATACACGACGACATCATGCACGAACAACGCCGTGCGCCCCAACATGGTGTACGAATTCAACGGCAACGTCAGGCAGTGGCGATACTCGCGGGAAACGCTGGAGCGCTACGCCGGCGAAGGGCGGCTGGTTTACAACGCCCAGGGCGTCCCCCGCCTGAAGCGGTATCTGGATGAGAGCCCCGGCGTTCCAATGTCGAATGTTTGGAGCGACATCAACGTACTGTCCAGCAACGCGAAAGAGCGCGCCGGCTATCCCACGCAAAAGCCGCAGGCGCTCGCCCGCCGCATCATAGAGGCGTCCAGCAACCCCGGCGACATTGTTTTGGATTGTTTCGCCGGTTGCGCCTACGTCCCCGTCGCCGCCGAAGAGACGGGGCGGCGCTGGATAGCCTGCGACATGTCGCCGCGAGCGCTTACAGTAGTCCTGCGCCAGTTCGCCAAGAAGCCGGAATTGGGCATGACGGTCGAAGGCGAAGAAGGCGATTACGACGACGCCAACCCCAGATTCGAGGGCAAGGGCGTTCTGCGCGTCCGCGGACCGAATCAGTTGCCCACGCGAAGCGCGGGGGACTCCGACGCCGAATCCATGCGCTTGCCCGTCAGCCTGCCCGAAATCAAGTTCCGCCAAAAGCCCCTGGAAAGCGGCGATGAGATATGGCGCGCGTTCGTGGACGAATGGGGAACGGCATGCTGGTACTGCGGCGACCAAAGACGCGCAGAGCGCCCCGACCTCCATCTCGACCACATAGAGCCGAACGCGGGCGACGGCACAAACGACGACTGCTGGAACCGCGCGCTCGCCTGCCCTTCGTGCAACCAAGCCAAAAGCGACAATCTCACCCCGGCGCAAACGATGGACAAGGCGCTTGAGGCGGGACGCATCCAAACCCCAGCCATACGCGACGAGATAGGCAAGTCGTTCGGCGCGCGCCGCGAGTGGGCGCGGGAACGCTATGAGTCTCTTCCGAAAGCGCGGGAACTGGCGGGATTGGAGCGCGAATAGCGTCCGCCGCCTTCCTGATTCCCCCTTTCGCGGGGATGGCGGGATGAAACATGGGCAAAGCCGCTGTGCTATCCTAATAAAAACCGATTTTCCCAAACAACTGCGAGAGAGGCGTGCGGCGATTATGTTTGTTGTAGGAACGGCGGGACACGTCGATCACGGCAAATCCACGCTGGTGGAGACGCTCACGGGCATTGACCCGGACAGGCTCGCGGAAGAGAAAGAGCGCGGGCTCACCATCGACTTGGGCTTCGCCTGGCTGCGCCTGCCGGACGGCAACGAAGTGAGTATAGTGGACGTGCCGGGGCATGAGCGCTTCGTCAACAACATGCTCGCCGGCGTGGGCGGCATTGACCTCGCGTTGCTGGTCGTGGCGGCGGATGAGTCCGTCATGCCCCAGACGCGGGAGCATCTCGCCATTCTCGACCTGCTGAGAATCCCGCGCGGGGTCGTGGCGCTGACTAAGAAAGACCTTGTCGATGACGAGTGGCTTGAGCTGGTCGAAGCGGACGTCCAAGACGCCATAGACGGAACGACGCTCGCCGGCGCGCCGATTCTGCCGGTGTCCGCCTACACCGGCGAGGGGCTGCCGGAGCTGGTCGCCGCCATTGAATCCGCATTGCGCGGCGTCCCCGCCAAGCGCGATTTGGCGCGCCCGCGACTGCCCATCGACAGGGCGTTCACGATAACCGGCTTCGGCACGGTGGTCACCGGCACGCTGATAGACGGGCATCTGTCGGTGGGGCAGGAAGCGGAGTTGGCGATAGCCGGGCGGCGGACGCGGGTTCGCGGCTTGCAGACGCACAAGAAAAGCGCCGAGCGCGCCGAGCCGGGAACGCGGGTCGCCGCCAATCTCATCGGCGTGGCGCGCGGCGACGTCTTCCGGGGCGAGACGCTCGCCGCCCCCGGCTGGCTGCGCCCCACCACCGCCTGCGACGTCCGCCTGCGCGTTCTCGAAGACGCCCCCAATCCGCTAAGGCACAACATGAGCGTCACCGTCCACACCGGCTCCAGCGAAACCGTCGCGCGCCTGCGCTTTTTCGAGGACGACTCGGCGCAACCCGGCGAAACCGCCTGGGCGCAGTTGCGGCTTGAATCCCCCATAGCGGCGGCGAAGGGCGATTATTTCGTCATACGCTCCAACATGGCGACGCTCGGCGGCGGCAACATTGTCGATACCCACGCGCCGCGTCCCCGCAGACGCCACGCGCCGACCATCGAGCGCCTGAAAATCATGGAGCGCGGCGACGAGAGCGAGGTTCTGCTCAAGACCGTCGAAGGCATGGAGCCGGCAGAGTTCCGCGCCGTCGTCAACCGGGCCTCCATGAGCGCGGACGCCGCCAAGAAGACGCTGGAGGACATGCTGGCGGATTCCCGAATCGTCGTCTTGGGCGGCGGGGGGATTCGGCAGTCGTCGCGCATCTACACCGCCGGCGGCTGGCGGAATGTCGAAAACCGAGCCCGCGCCGCCTTGTCCGAATACCACGCCCAGTTTCCGCTGAGGGCGGGCGCGCCGAAAGAGGAATTGCGCTCGCGCCTGCGTATGGCGCCGCAGATATTCAGCGACTCGCTGGCGTTGCTGAAATCGGCGGGCGCGGTGTCCGAAAGCGGCTCTCTGGTGCGCCTTCCCGAACACGCCCCCGCCCTGTCCGAAAGCCAGCGCGAGACGGCGGACAAGTACCTGGCGCGCCTGGACTCCAACCCCTTCTCGCCGCCCACTGATTTCGCCATAGACGCCGAGATAGTCGCCCTGCTCCACGACCGGCGCGAAGTGGTCAAAGTGAGCGATGCCGTCGTATTCTCCGCGTCCGCCTACGACGAGATGACAGAGCGAATCGCGGCGTATCTCGACGAGCGCGGAGAGATAGCGGTCGGGGACGCCCGCGACATGTTCGGCGCGAGCCGCAAGTACGCCCTGGCGCTCATGGACCACCTAGACCGCGTCGGAATCACGCGCAGGGTGGGCGACGTCCGCGTGAAGCGCTGAGCGCGTCCGCCGCGCCGCCGCCCCTGTTTTGCGCGCCGCCTACTTGAGCGGCAAGACTTCCAAAACCTGCGGATTGACCAGATTCATCGGCTTGCGCCCGTCCAGCGCCGCCGCGATCTCCACCCCGTAACGGCGCGGGCGCAGGGCGATGGACAGCTCCGAGTAGTGCGCCGCGTGCGGGGTCAAAACCACGTTGTCCATGCCCAGCAGCGGGTTGTCCGGCGCGGGCGGCTCTTGCTCCAGAACGTCCAAGCCGGCGGCGAGTATCCAGCCCTCTTGGAGCGCTCTTGTCAGCGCCTTCTCGTCCACGACTGGCCCTCGCGAGGTGTTGATGAGAATGGCGCTCGGCTTCATCTTGCGGAGCGCGTCCTCGTCTATCAGGTGATGCGTCCCCTCGTCCAGCGGGGTGTGGACGGATATGTAGTCGGACTGCGCCAGCAGCTCGTCGAGCGTCGCCGACCGCGCGCCGACGGCGGCGAAGGCGTCTTCCGAGATGAACGGGTCGTAGGCTATCAGCTCGACCTCGAAAGCCGCTATGCGCCGCGCGAAGGCGCTTCCGATGCGTCCGAGTCCGATTACGCCGACGGTTTCCCCGTGCAGGGGGCCGACGGGGGCGGATATGGTGGGGCGCCAGCGGTTTTCGCGGACGGCGCTTTCCTGCTCCAGCAGCTTGCGGTTCGCCGACAGCAGCAGGGTCATCGCCTGGTTCGCCACTTCCCGCGTCCACAGGTCGGGGACGTTGATGACGGCGATTCCGTTGTCGGTCGCCGCCGGCACGTCTATGCAGTCGAAGCCGACGCCGGTTCGCAGAACGGCTTTGCAGTTGGGCAGGGACGACAGCACGCGGCGGGTTATCGGCGCTTCGCTCACGATGAGGGCGTCCGCGTCCCCCGCCCGCGCGATGATTTCGTCCTCGTCGCCGATTCGCGGAAGCGGAACCAGCGCCGCGCCCACTTTGTCCAGCTCCTCCGTCATGTCGGAGTTGCGGGGGTTGGGGCCGTGGCCTATGAAGTAAACGGTGAATTTCGAATCCGGCATCGCGTCCTCTCTGAATCTGGTCGCTTGTGTTGGCGTTTCGCGCTGAAATTGTATCACGCCGCGCCTTTACAAATGCCAGTCAATCGTCAATCATAAGAGAGAATCCGCGACGCGCCCCCGCTCGCTTTCCCCGAACGGCGGCGCGCGCGTCCGAGCGAAGAGTCAAGAGGGAGGCTAACGATGGGCGTCGGATACAAGGTTCTTTCCGTACTCAGCTGGATAGGCGCGGGGGTTCAGCTGTTCTTCATGTACTTCTTCCTGTTCGCCCCCGTCACCGTTCAGCCCCTGTGGGACTACGCCATAGACCCGTTCATGCTGGCGCTGTTCGCGCTGGTGATAGTCGTGAGCGTGGACAAGTCGCTCAACCTGCGGAACCGCGGGCTGGGGCTCCAAAACCTGCCGATGGACGTCCACACCATCGCGGTGGGCGCGACGGGGTTGCTGTACCTCCACAACTACATCAGCAAGTTCGTCCGCGCGTTCGAGCCCGACCAGAACCTGTGGACGTACCTGTCCGTCGCCACCGTGATAACGCTGACGATAGCCGCCATCAGCTTCTGGCGCGACGCCAACCGAGCGGCGCGCGAGATGGACTAGCGTCGAACGGATTAAGAAGAACGGCGGGCGGCGGCGAAAGCCGGCGTCCCCGTTCCGTCCCCCCCATTCCCCTAACAAGGGCATGTCCACGGAAACAAAGCGCCGAGCGCAACCAACGCATCCCCTCTCCCTTGATGGGAGAGGGCTAGGGTGAGGGTGCCTGCGCCGCTAGGCGCAGTCCCCGCGCGGATTGCCCGCCAATTCCAAACATACCCCCATAAGCCCGTCTTGGGAGAGGGCGATTCGTTTTCCCGCCCCCCGGCGCGGCGAAAGAGTCCGGCGGCTAGGCGGTATTGGCGCGGCGCCGCTCCGAGATGGTTGGGTTGCGGGGAGATGTTGGCGTCCGCGACCCGGATTCCCGATTTCGCGGGAATGGCGGCGCGGAAACGGAAGGCGATTCGCGGAACCCCCGCAAACCGCCCCCCGTTGTTCATCGCGCCGCCGCGTTCGCTTACCGCTCTATCGGCGCGCCCACTATGGAGCCGTACTCCGTCCACGACCCGTCGTAGTTGCGGACTTTGCCGTAGCCGAGTATCTGCGAGAGGACGAACCACGTGTGCGAGCTGCGCTCTCCGATGCGGCAGTACGCGATCACTTCCGAATCGCCGCCGATGCCCTTGCCGCCGTAGATTTCGCGCAGTTCCTCCACGGACTTGAACGTCCCGTCTTCGGCGACGGCGGTCGCCCAGGGGATGTTCGCCGCGCCGGGGATGTGTCCGCCGCGCTGGGAGCCTTCCTGCGGCAGGTTGGCGGGCGCCAGCAGCGTCCCGTTGAATTCGTCCGGCGCGCGGACGTCGACCAAGCCGACGTTGTTGGAAGTCGTCGCCACGCCCAGCACGTAGTCGCGCGTGGCGCGTATGGACGTGTCCGGGTCGGACGCCGCGTAGCCGACCGCCGCCGGGCTGGGCGTTTCGACGGACAGCTCGCGCCCTTCGTCCATCCACTTCTGCCGCCCGCCGTCCATGATCTTCAGGTCGGGGTGGCCGTACATTTTCAGCTGCCAGAAGGCGTAGGTGGCGAACCAGTTGTTGTTGTCGCCGTACAGCACCACGGTGGAGTCGCGGCTCACGCCGGACGCCCCCAGCAACGCCTCCAGCTGCTCTTTGGACAGTATGTCGCGCGTCAGCGTGTCGTTGAGCTGGGACGTCCAGTTCCAGCCTATCGCGCCGGGAACGTGTCCCTGCTCATACGCCTCGGTGTCGACGTCCACTTCCACTAGGACGACGTTCTCGCCGCCGAGATTGTCCGCGACCCACTGGGTCGAGACTATCGATTCGGGATGCGCCGGTTGCTCAGCCATTCGTGGTTTTCTCCTTTATTGGTTGCGTTCGGTTGTCTTGGTTTGGGTTAGTTGGTCAGTGTTGACATAAGGATGGGATGGACGATTCTCGCGCCGAACCCCCCGATTTTCACCCCGTCATTCCCGCGAAGGCGGGAATCCAGAGAACTGCTGACGCAGTTGGCGAGCGGCTCTCGTCGCTCACTCCTCTCTCTTCTCTCTCCCTGACTAGCCCGTCAGCGGCGCGCCGCCGCAGAAGGCTACGTAGTCTATCAGCTCGGTCACGGACGGCTCTTCGCCGCACAGCGGGCAATCCGGGTTGCGCCGCAGTTTGACGGGGCGGAAGTCCATGTCCAGCGCGTCTATCAGCAACAGCCGCCCGGACAGCGATTCGCCGATTCCGAGTATCAGCTTCACCGTTTCGGTCGCCTGTATCGTTCCGACCATGCCGGGGAGCATCCCCAGCACGCCCGCCTCCGCGCAGCTCGGCACTTCGCCCGGCGGCGGCGGCGTGGGGAACAGGCATCGGTAGCATCCCTTCCCCGGCAGAAACACCGTCGCCATGCCGTCGAACAGCAGGATGCTGCCGTCCACCAGGGGCTTGCCGGCGAGATAGGCGGCGTCGTTCACCAGGTAGCGCGCCGGGAAGTTGTCCGCGCCGTTCACGACGATGTCGTAATCCTCGATTATCTCCATGGCGTTGTCGGAGTTCAGCGGCGCTTCGTGGGCGATGACGGTCGTCGCCGGGTTGTAGGCGTTGAGCGTCTCGATGGCGGACTGCACCTTCGGCTTGCCGATGTCCGAGTCGTAGTGGAGAACCTGCCGCTGCAGGTTGGTGACGTCCACCGTGTCGAAGTCCACTATGCCCACCGTCCCCACGCCGGCTAGGGTGAGGTAGATGGCGATTGGCGAGCCCAGCCCGCCCGCGCCGACTATCAGCACTTTGGAGTCTATCAGCCGGCGCTGCCCCACGCTGCCGACCTGCGGCATGATGATGTGGCGGCTGTAACGCTGCACCTGATAGGGCGTGAGCGGCCTAACCTGAGTCGTAACCATTCGAGTTTGCCTCCGAAATCGCCTTGCGGGATGTCTTTAGAGAGTGTCGCTGTCTTTCGCAATCCGTTTTCGCCGCTTTGGTTTTCGCGCTCTCGCGCAAAACAAAGCCTCCGCCCGCCGCGCCAATCGCGCTTGAGGAGGAGGCTTCGTCTTTCGCGCGCTCCGCGTCCGTCGCTCATTGATTCGACGGACGCTTGGGCGTCCATTCAAGCCGGCATTTCCCTCGCCAAACGCTTTGCGCGAGGGGTCGTACAAGCGCAAACGGAGACCGTCCGATATTCTCGAAACGGATTCGCGCTTTTCGTTCGGGTGTTTGCGGTCGCGTCCATCAGACATAAGCATAGCGCAAAACGGCGCGCGGATTCAATGGGAAGATGAAAAGCGCGAAAGAATGGGAAACGCAAAGGCGCGGAGGCGCAAAGGGGCGCGAGGGGATTCGCGCTCGGTTTCCGTTGAACGCTGTTAGAGGCGGCTTCAAGTGGATTTCGGATTGGGCTTGCGGGTTACTTACAGTTTGCTATACTAAGAGCGTCTTGAAAGAAAGGGGGGCGGGTAAATGTCATTCAGGGGATTTATGGGCGGCATCCGGAGTGCGCTGTCGCAAGCGGAGAAGGCGGGCAAGACGGCGGAGCGGGCGCAGAGGTCAACGAGGTTGTCAGACGTGCCGGGCGGAGAGGGTTCGGCTCTTGAAGCGGAGTGGGACGCGGGCTGGGAAAGAGGCTGGGAAAGCGGCGAACAATCCGGGATGAGGATGGGGGTGCACGTGGTGGTGAACGGGTTGGTGATACATGGACACAAAGAAGCGGCGGACGACCTCGCATCTCACTGGAGCGAGAGCGTAAACGACCCCGACGTGGGCAAGGACTACAAACTGGCGGTGGAGGTCTACCGCGAAGTGGTTGAAAGGGCGGGGGTGAAACGAGAGAGAGAAACGACGAAAATCGAGGAGGCGCGCGAGGACGGGGTCGCGCTGAGCGCGCGGCTGATGATTTACGACTTGGCGATGCTGGGTCAATGGGGCGTGTTGGATGCTCTCCGCGAGAGATGGAAGAGCAGTCTGGCTTCAGTAGAAGATGGAACGGCATATGTGGGCGACCCCGTCGACGCGCTTTCGATGGCGATGCACAAACAAGCCAGCGAGAACGCGAGGGTGTTCTTGAAGAACGCGCTGGCGGAGTGGGAAGGCGCGAAAGAGTCGGCGAAGCGGGCGGGAGCGCTTGAGTTGGCGGAGATGCGGAGCGCGACGGAGGACGCGACAAATGCGGCAGAAGGAAAGTACGTGACAGACGCCGAATGGGATTCGGCTCTGAGCGCGGCGTGGGAGCAGGGTCTTGCAACAGGCAAGGCGCAAGCCGGCGGGCAATCGGCGCAGAACGAGGCGGCGGCGTTGCAAGCGCGATACAACATGGGCAAGGATCTCGGATACGAGAGTGGGGTGACGGAAGGCGTCCATTGGGCGGTTTACGGACTGGGCGTGCTGGGGCATTGGGTCGCACTGAACGCGCTCCGCGAAGATTGGGTTGAGGAGTTGGCTTTGAAGGAAGTCAACGGACCTCTTTACATTCGCCCCGACGACGAAGAAATGAGAAGAATGGCAGAAGAGCTGCATGCGAAAAGAATCGCGTTTTTGCGGGTAGCGCTGGTTGAATGGGACCTGGCGGCGCGGTCGGCGAAAGAAGACGCGGTGAGTTGGGAGTAGAGAGCAAGCCGCGCTTGGCGGCTTCGGACCGCGGAGGCGAGCCTTCCGAAAAAGACGGGGATTAACATGAAGTGGGCGGGTTTCAATGGCAATCGTTAGAGCGTTCGAAGTTTGGGGAATTGCGGGGAAGGCTACGCTTTGGCTGGCGGCGATGGCGGTCGCCCTGCTTTGCGCGGCGTCGACTGTGAGCGCGGATGAACCTTGTCCTTCACGATGATGTCGTAATCCTCGATTATCTCCATGGCGTTGTCGGAGTTCAGCGGCGCCTCGTGGGCGATGACGGTCGTCGCCGGGTTGTAGGCGTTGAGCGTCTCGATGGCGGACTGCACCTTCGGCTTGCCGATGTCCGAGTCGTAATGAAGCACCTGCCGCTGCAGGTTGGTGACGTCCACCGTGTCGAAATCCACTATGCCCACCGTCCCCACGCCGGCGAGCGTCAGATAGATGGCGATTGGCGAGCCCAGCCCGCCCGCGCCGACTATCAGCACTTTGGAGTCTATCAGCCGGCGCTGCCCCACGCTGCCGACCTGCGGCATGATGATGTGGCGGCTGTAACGCTGCACCTGATAGGGCGTGAGCGGCCTAACCTGAGTCGTAACCATTCGAGTTTGCCTCCGAAATCGCCTTGCGGGATGTCTTTAGAGAGTGTCGCTGTCTTTCGCAATCCGTTTTCGCCGCTTTGGTTTTCGCGATCTCGCGCAAAACAAAGCCTCCGCCCGCCGCGCCAATCGCGCTTGAGGAGGAGGCTTCGTCTTTCGCGCGCTCCGCGTCCGTCGCTCATCATCGGACGGACGCCTTGGGCGTTCATTCAAGCCGGCATTTCCCTCGCCAAACGCTTTGCGCGAGGGGTCGTACAAGCGCAAACGGAGACCGTCCGATATTCTCGAAACGGATTCGCGCTTTTCGTTCGGGTGTTTGCGGTCGCGTCCATCAGACATAAGCATAGCGCAAAGCGGCGCGCGGATTCAATGGCGGGCGGGCGGCGGCGGGCGTTCGCCGCCCTATTCGAACTTGAGCGCCCTTATCGCCGCCAGCGAAGTGAGCGCAATCCACGCCGCTATCAGCGCCATTTCAAGGGGGTATTCGGCTACGCCGTTCGCGCTCAGGACGGCGCCGCGCAGGGATTCCACCATCGGGCTGAGCGGGAGCAGGCGCGCCGCCGCCGCCAGCGCGTCCGGCAGGGCGTCCAGCGGGAAGAACGCCCCGGAGAGCATCGCCATGGGAACCACGACCAGGTTGCCCAAGCCGCTCGCCGCCGCCGCCGTTTGGGAGCGCGCGCCCACGATGAAGCCCAAGTTGAGGAATACGATGTTGGACGCCAAGACGATGAGGGCGACGGACGGCAAGGCGCCGGTCACGTCCACGCCCATGATGAGCGAGCCCAAGCCCAAGATGAGCGCCGCCTGAATCAGCGACACCGCCAGCGACGCGATTATCTGCGCCGCGAAGAACGTCCGCGCCCGCATCGGCGACGCCTTGATTCGGCGCAGAATCTTCTTCTCGCGGTAGTTGGACATAGCCACCGCCATGCCGATTACCGAGTTGCTCATTATCCCCCACAGCGCGATGCCCGGCAGGACGAAGGCGCGGAAGTCGAAAGATTCGGTTTCCGCGATTTCGACGGCGAGCGGCAGCCGCGGCGATACGCCGGCGCGCTCCATGTCCATCAGCGCCAGCAGGCGACCGACCGCCGCTTCCGCCGCGGAGCCGCCGGCGGATGAGCGCGTCAGCGTCGCCGGCTCCGCCCCGTCCGCGCCGAATCCGGGCGGGATAGCCAGCAGATAATCGGCGTCCCCGCTCTCGATTTCGGCGCGCGCGGCGGCGGCGTCCGAACGCGGGGATACGGCGAAGCCGTCCATCGCGTCCAGCTCGCTCAGCAGTCGGCGCGAGAAGTCGCTGTCCGCGCCGTCCGCCGCCAGCACGGTTATATCCGAATCGCCCGCGAAGGAGCCGAGCAGGGCGAAGAATACGACGAACGAAAGCGGAAACGCCAGCGCCCAGAACAGCGCCTGGCGGTTTCGCATCGTCATCTTGAGGTTGGCGGCGGTCAGATGGAATATCAGCATCGGCGCGCGCCTTTCACTCCCCCATCTCGCGCCCGGTCAGGGCTAGGAAGGCGTCCTCCAGCGTGGCGGATTCGATTTCGAGGCGCGTCAAGCTCGCGCCGGATTGCGCCAGCGTCGCGGACAGGGCGGATACGGCGGCGGTGGGGTCGGAAGTCCGCAGGATGAACGCCGCGCCGTCCGCGGATTGGGCGGCGTCCGCCACGGCGTCCAGTCCGCGCAGGGTTTCGACGTCGACGCCGCTCGCCGCGCTCAGCCCAATCGCGACGCGATGCGGGGACGGCAGCGCGCGGATGAGGTTCGCCGGCGTATCCAAAGCGACTACGCGCCCCATGTCCATTATCGCCACGCGGTCGCAGAGCGCCTGCGCCTCTTCAATGTAGTGGGTGGTCATCACGACGCCCCGCCCGCGTTCGCGCAGGGCGCGGACGAGTTCCCACAAATCGCGCCGGGCGCGCGGGTCGAGTCCGGCGGTCGGCTCGTCCAGGAAGACGATTTCGGGGTCGTTCACCAGCGCGGCGGCGATGGCGAACCGCTGGCGCTGGCCGCCGGAGAGCTCGGCTACCTTCGCGCCGGCGCGCTCCGAAAGACCGGCGCTTTTCAGCAGGGCGTCCGAAAACGGCGGACAGCCGTAAACGCGCGCGAACAGATCGAGTATCTCGCGGAGCGTCAGATAGTCGAAGTAGGCGGACGCCTGCAGTTGGACTCCGACGCGCCGCTTGACGTCGGCGGGACGGCGAATCGCGTCCACGCCGAGAACGGAGATGGAGCCGCCGTCGGGCGCGATGATTCCCTCCACGCACTCCAGCGTCGTGGTTTTGCCCGCGCCGTTGGGCCCTAGGATGCCGAATATCTCGCCTTCGCGGACGCTGAACGACGCGCCATCCACGGCGAGAATGTCGCCGTAGCGCTTGGTCAGGGATTCGACGGTGATGATGTTCGCCATATGCGCCGTTAGTTGTAGCGGAAGCCGCCGCCGTTGTTGCCGTCGTAGTCGCCGGCGGTGTACACGCCGAGCTCGCGCCCCTGATGGATATGCACTATCAGGTCGGTCCGCACGATGCCGACGGCTTCGAAAATCTCGTCTTCGGCGTCGGCGATGACGTCGTGTATGTCGTCCGCGCTCATGCCCTCTTCGACGATTAGGGTGGCGTGAATCACCGTGTCGGCGAAGTGGACGTCGATGCGCCCTATTCTGGCGTCGTCTCGGAAGATGTCGTAACATTCCGAGTACGGCGTGCGGGTTTCCCGCTGAAATGCGTATTTCGCCATGTTTTAAGTCCGCACCTGGCCGTTTCCCGTGACCGTCCATTTATACGACGTCAGCTCGCGCAGCCCCATCGGACCGCGCGCGTGAAACTTGTTCGTGCTGATGGCGACTTCCGCGCCAAGCCCGAATTGCGCGCCGTCGTTGAACCGCGTGGAGCAGTTGACGAACACCGCGCTGGAGTCCACTTCGTCCACGAAGCGCGTCGCGGCGGCGTAGTTTTCCGTCACGATGGCGTCGGAATGTCCGGAGCCGTAGGTTTCTATGTGTTGGAGCGCGTCGTCCAGCGAGTCCGCCACGCGGACGCCGGCGACGAGCGCCAGATGTTCGGTTCGCCAGTCCTCGTCGGTCGCCGCCGCCGTTTTCAGTCCGTCCGCGCCGCCGCTCCGGTCGCCGAGCAGCGACAGGGCGCGGCGGTCGCATCGCATCTCGACGCCCGCTTCCGCGAAGCGCTCCGCTATCTTGGGCAGGAAGCGCGGCGCGGCGGCGGCGTGGACGATGAGCGTGTCCATGGCGTTGCACACCGAATAGCGCTGGACTTTGGCGTTGAAGACGATTTCCGCCGCCATGTCCAGGTCGGCGCTCGCGTCCACGTAGGTGTGGCAGACGCCCACGCCGCCGGTGATGGCCGGCATCGCCGCCTCGCGCGCCACGCGGTCTATCAGCGCCTGCCCGCCTCTGGGGATGAGCAGGTCGATGAACTCGCGCGCCGCCAGCATGCGCCCGACAATGGCGCGGTCGGTGGACCGGATTAGTTGGACGGCGTCTTTCGGAGCGCCGGCGTTCGCGAGCGATACGCGGATCGTCGATTCAAGCCCCAGGTTCGAACCGACGGTGTCGCTGCCCCCGCGCAGGATGACCGCGTTGCCGGACTTGACGCAGAGGGCGGATATGTCCACAGTGACGTTCGGGCGGCTTTCGTAGATGACGCCGATGACGCCCAGCGGGACGCGGCGGCGCCCGACCTGCAAGCCGTTGGCGACGGTCTTCATGTCGATGACTTCGCCCACCGGGTCGGGCAGGGCGGCGACCGCGCGGACGTCGTCCGCCATGGCGGCGAGGCGCTCCGGCGTCAGCGCCATGCGGTCGAGGTAGTGCGCCGGCAAGCCCTTGCGCTCGCCCATTCTCAAGTCATGCTCGTTGAGGGCGAGTATGCGGTCTTCGTAGCGCTTCAGGTTGTCCGCGATGCTCAGCAGCGCCCGGTTTCGGAGCGCGCCGGACGTCTTGGCGAGCGCCCGCGCCGCGCCCCGCGCCGCCGCGCCCTTCTCGGCGAACTCGTCGTCGAACGGAACGAGCAACCCGGTTTCCAAATCGACCTTGCTGGCTTTCCACCCGGGCTCCCAGGGGAGGTCATCGCTCAACTCTATCACTCTGCCCGACTCCACTTCTCTCAGTCTCACTTTTCCCATCGCTATCACTCCTCTCCGCCTAAACGCGGCTGGGCTAGTATCACTAGGTTGTCTCGGTGGATTATCTCGTCGCCGTAGTAGTAACCCAGCGTCGGCTCTATCATGTCGGAGCGCATGCGTTTGACGCGCTCTATGTCTTGCGACCCGTAGTTTGATATGCCGCAGGCGATGGGTCGTCCGCGCTCGTCGGCGACCATTACGACGGCGCCGCGCTCGAAGTCGCCGACGGCGCGGGCGATTCCCGCCGGCAGAAGGCTGGCGCTGGCGCATACGAGGGCGCGGACGGCGCCGCCGTCTATCGCCAGCGATTCGGTTTCGCTCATCTGGCTTAGCAGATAGCGCTTGCGGCTTTCGACGCGCGTGACGGCGGCGGGGAAGCGCGTCCCCAGCCGTTCGCCCTTGACGATTCTCGGAATCACGTTCGGCGTCCGTCCGCCGGCGATTGCGACGTTCACGCCGGAGGCGGTGGCGAGTTTGGCGGCTTCGAGTTTCGTGACCATCCCGCCGCGCCCGCGCCCGTCGATGGAGGGGCCGGCGAGCGCCTCGATTTCGTCCGTGAACGCCGTCACCTCCGGCACAAGCCGCGCATGCGGGTCGGAGTGCGGGTCGCCCGTGAACAAGCCGTCGACGTGTCCGAGCATGATGAGCGCGTCCGCGTCCACGATGTTCGCCACCATCGCCGACAGCATGTCGTTGTCGCCGAAGGCGCGCCCGCCCAGCTCGTCCACCGCCACGACGTCGTTTTCGTTGATGATGGGGACGATTCCGTAGTCCATCAGCCCTATGAGCGTGTTGCGGATGTTCAGGTATCCTTCCCGGTCGTTGATGTCGCGGTTGGTGAGCAGCGCTTGGGCGACGTGGACGTCGCGCCATCCGAAGAGTTGCTCATAGACGTTCATCAGCCGCCCCTGCCCGACGGCGGCGAGCGCCTGCCGCAGCGGCAGGTTGCGGTAGCCGGCGGCGGATTCGGGCAAAGCGCGGCGTCCGGCGGCGACCGCCCCGGACGAAACCAGCGCCGCCCGGAAGCCGTCCGCGCGAAGCTCGGCTATCTGGCTGACCACGCCAGCCATCGTTTCCAAATTCAAGCCGCCGTCGCCGCCCGTGATGAGGGCGGTTCCGACTTTGACGACGATGCGTTTGGCGGAGCTTCCGCGTTTCGGAGCGCGCGATTCGTTCATAATCCCCAAATAACGCCTTTTCGGACGCGGCGCGGAGTCGGTTCAAGAGCCGCCGCGCGCCGGGCGATATTCCATCTTAGCACAATCGGGCGCTCGCTCACTTATGTTCGGGGTTGGCGAAACCGCGCCCAGCGGCGCATGCGCCCGCGCGCTAGGACGCGTCGGCATGGGCTATAATGGGCGAATCGCGCCGCCGCGCGCGATTTCCATTCCATCATTCTCCATCATTCTCCATCATTCTCCGTCATTCCCCGTCATTCTCCGTCATTCTCCGTCATTCTCCGTCATTCTCCGTCATTCCCGCGAAGGCGGGAATCCAGAAGGCGGCGGACGCCAACTGTCGAACCGAAAATCGCCGCGAGCGCGATATGTCAACACAACCTAGCCATATCCCATCAGGGGCTTGCAGGGGCATGTTCGGCGGATTTAGGCGCGGATTGGACTATTTCCGCCGCTTCCCCGGCGTCCCGCCGCCGTCATTCCCGCGAAGGCGGGAATCCAAAGCGGAGCGACCGACTTGGCAACTGGAAACCAAACCCGAACCGCGAGCGACAAATCCCCTTCTCCCTTGATGGGCTTGCAGGGACATGTTCGGCGGATTTAGGCGCGAATCGGACGCTTTTAGCCGCTTTCTCGCGCCCCCTATCCCCCGAACGACACCAGCGCCGACAGTATCTTCTTCTGCCGCCCGTTGACGTTCGGCTCTTTGGCGAACAGCAGGCGGTAGTGGGCGAGCATGGCTTGGACGCCGGCGTCCGCCGGGTTTAGCCCAAGCATCTCGGCGACGACGCTGTCTATCTCATGGCGGTTTTCGTCGCGGAAGCAGTACGCGAACGGCTCCAAATCCAGCTCGGAGCAGGATTCGAACCGCGCGGCGGCTATGTCCCTAGCCCGCCGCGCCGCCGGCGTGTCCGCGCCGAAGTCGGGGCAGGGGATTCCGTTTATCGCGCCCACCTGCATTGTCGCGCGTCCGGGCTGCGTCGACTGACCGTAAACCTGCCGGACAATCGCGCCGAAGACGCTGTTGTAGAACAGCGCCGCGCAGCGACCGGCCTCATCCGAAATATCTTGAATCGCGTTCCAGGCGCGTCCGCCGTGGTTTTCGTTCCGCGTATGCGCGAACGCCAGCGCTTGGGAAGTCCAGCGCAGGTTTCGGCTTATGAACCACCGTCCGCGCTTTTCGACCATGCGCCGGGCGAGCTCTATGTCCACCGGATGCCCGTTGTGCGTCGGGGTTGCGAGAATCCGCGTCTGCGTCTTGGATTCGGCGGACCACATGCTTCTGTGGAAGGCGACCGTTCCGGGCCAAGACGCCGTCGGAATCCACCTGAACGCGCCGCGCGTGTCCGTCCCATGCCCCGCCGGGTGTCCCAGCAGATCATGGGTGGGGCCCGCCCCGCCCATCGCCTGCAATGTCGTCATATCGAGCGCCATCGGCTTGGACGCGAACGCGCCCCCCTTGTCCGTCCCATGCCCCGCCGGGTGTCCCAGCAGATGATGGGTAGGCCCCGCCCCGCCCATCGCTTGCAATGTCGCCATGCCGAGCGCCGTCGGCTTGGACGCGAGCAACGTCGGGTCGTAAATCTCGCCGCGCAGCAGGGCGCACGCCGCGGCGGAGAAATCCAAATCGGCGTTGCCCACCGCCCACCAGGGGAAGCCGGGCGAGAGCGTGTCCATGCGGACGAAAGTGCAGTTTGCCAGCCGCCCGCTCATTTCGCCGTCCGGCGCGCCCGCGATTTCGTTGGCGAGGGCGTATCCCGCCGAGAGCGTGAGCGGCGCGGACCGCAGGTTCACGCACATGATTCGGGTCTTCTCCCACGCGCGCCGCTTGCCGCCGTTCTTCCGCTTGGTGGCGACCACCAGCATCTCGTTCATCTTGGTGTCCGCGCTCATGCTTTCCAAGCCTTCGCCGACGTTGGCGACCGCGATGATGTCCTCGAAATGCGTCTCCATCCCGCGCCGCCACGCGCTCCAGGTTTCGGCGTGGGCGGCGGTGAGCGGCAGGACGTGGGCGAAAACCCCGCCGGGCTTGAGGCGCATCAGGCTCAGGTTGCCGAAATCCGTCGCCAGCCCCGCCTGTCCGTTGGACATTTCGTAGCCGCCGCGCTTCGCTTTCGCCCGGAGCGGCGCGAGATTCTTCGTGGCTTGCTCGCGCCCGGCGCGCGGACGGCTGTACGGCGGGTTCATCAGCGCCCAATCCACCCCCCGCTCGCCGAGTCCGACGTGGAACAAGCCGAGATTGCCGCTTTCGTCCTTCGTCCGCTCGACGTCCCGGTATCCCAGCACTTCCGATATGCCCGTGTATTCGGGGTCGAGAAGCGTGAGGCTGCCGGCGGGATGGTCGGTCACGGCTATCTTGGAGCTCTCATAGACTTGGCGGATGTCCATGTCCGTGAGCCGCTTGGCGGTGAGCGCGCCGGCGATGCCGTTGACGTCTATGGCGATTATGTGGTTTTCCATGCGCTCGCGGTGCAGATTCGCGCCGGATTTCCCGTTTTTGAGGTTGTGCAGCCGCCGCAGCGCCCGCTCGCCGGCCCCGATGAGGGTGCCGGTGCCGCAGGCGGCGTCCATCAGGTCTATCCGCGCCAGCTCCGCGGCGGAGCGCTCGGCGAATCGGGACGCTCCGAGCGCGGCGAGCAGCTCGGCGACTTCCGGCTTCGTGTAGTGGGCGGCGCGCTCCTCGCGGTCGGGGACGAGACGCTGCCAAAGCTCGCCCGCGAAGTTGTAGATGTGCTTGGCGCGCAGCGCGTTCAGCTCTTCGCTGAGCGCGGCGAGATAGGGCAGGACGTCCGTTAGCCCCTGCGTTCCCCATGGGACGGCTTCAAGGCTGGGCAGGGCGATGTCGACCACCGGCAGATAGTCGAGGCTTTTGATTTTCTCCCACGCCGCGAGCATTTTCGCCTTCGTGAGCGTTCCGAGCGCGTTCACGTTCAGCAGCCCCGCGTCCCGCAACTTGGGGCTATGCTCCGCGAGGTCGTTCTGCAGGTCGATGGCGATTAGCCAGACGGCGCAGACGGTTTGGGCGGCTTCGAGCGGCGTTTCGCATCCCGCCGCGCGCATCATCTCGGCGAGCGCGTCGTCGCCGCTCAGCATCAGGCGCAGGGAGTCGTGCAGATGGTGTCCCGCCGTCCTCACCTTCTCGGCGATTTCCTCGCTTTTGGCGTCTATCGCCGCCTGCGGCGCTTGGGCGTATTCGCAGTAGGCGACCAGATCCCCCGGCGTCGCCGACAGCGGATTGTCGGGCCAAACGCGGGCGCTCTCGGCGCTCGTCCCCGACACCAGCTGGACGGCGAAAATCCGCTCGTTGGCGTTCAGCATGGCGGTCAGCGATTCCCGGTCGCCGTCCTTGCATCGCTCATCCAAGCCGAGCGCGATAGCTTCGGTGAACTGTCTGGAGTTGTTGACCAGCGCCTCGCCGAGCCTGCTTTTGGCGTCATCGACGGCGGGCTTGCCCCATTCGTTTTCGATGATGACCGGCATCCGGTCGCCCTGCGTGAGGACGATGTCCGGTCGCGCCCCGCTTCCATGAATGACTCCGACGCGCTCGCCCGCCGCCGTCCATTCCCCGCGCGTCCCCAGCCAGTCCGCGATGGCTTCGTTGGCGGTCTGCTCATGCAAGCCGCCGAGCGCGCCGGCGTCGCCTTCTTCGGATGCGGAAAAGAGCGTCATTGATTTTTCTCCCAATAGGCAGAACGGTTATGCGAACATAATATCGGTTCAAGTCGGGCGGGTCAAGGGGTTTTCGGGGCGTGATTCGGGAATTCCGCGTCTTTGCCGGAATCAGGATTCGCGGGGTTATAGGATTTTCAGGGTTCGCCCGCCGCGCGTTTTTCCGGGAAAGCGCGCGTTCGTCGGACGAAATCCAGCGAATCCCGCCAATTATCCAAACCCTGATTCCGACAGAAGCGCCAGCCGAAACGACGAAAATCCAAACACGCTTCTATAAAAGTCCTTGATGGGGCAAAGATGAGAGCGCCCTCCGCCCTTTCGCGTTTCCCATTTCTTCGCCCTTTCGCGGATTTCCCACTTGACAGAACCGCCCGTCGGTCGCAAAATGGCTTTGCCGCGTTTGGCGGCTGTGGAGTTTCGCTTTGCCCCAACTAGCCCTAGACGGCGTTCGCGTTCTGGAACTCGCCGACGACATCGCCGGCGGCTACTGCGCCAAGATGCTCGCCGAGTACGGCGCGGAGGTCGTCAAAATCGAACCGCCCGCCCGCGCCGCGCCCGATTGCCGCGCCGCCCGCTCGCCGGCGGACGACGCCCTGCGCCTGCATCTGAATACCAACCGCAAGAGCGCGGCGCTCGACCTGGAAACGGAGCGCGGGCGCGAGATTCTGTTCGAACTCGCCGTCCGCTGCGACGTCGTGGTCGAAAGCATGCCGCCGGGGGACGCCGAGCGGCTCGGAATCGGCTACGAACGGCTTGCCGAGCGCGCCCCCGCCGTCGTGATGGCGTCCGTCACCCCCTTCGGGCAGACGGGCCCCTATCGCCAGTGGAGTTACGACGAGCTGACGCTGTTCGCCATGACCGGCGCGATGCACCGCGAGGGGCTGCCCAACAGGCGCCCGCTCAAGTACGGCGGCGAGATAGCGCAGTACTTCGGCGGAACCGCCGCCGCCGCCGCGACGATGGGCGCGCTGGTCGGCGCCGCCATGACCGGCGTCGGCGATTGGATAGACATATCCGTTTTCGAGTGCATGGCGGGGCATCCGCATCAAATCGGACGGCGCGCGCCGTTCGCCTACTCCGGGGAGCCGGATTTGCGCGTGGAGCCGCGAACCTCATCCGCCGGCGGGCGGGAGCCTTACGCGGTGGGGACGTTCCGATGCAAGGACGGCTACGTCAGCTTCCTGCCCCTAGGACCCCGCATGTGGCCCAACATCGCCGGCATGATTGAGATGCCGGAGCTGATGGACGCCCCCCGCTTTCTCACAACCGAAGACCGGTCGGAAAACCGCGTCGAGCTGGAATCCATATTCCAACGCTGGCTAGACGGCAAGACGCGCATGGAAGTGTTCGACGCCGCCCAGCGCGCGGGGCTTCCCGGCGGGCCCGTGTTGGAAGCGCTGGAAGTCGCCGGCAACGAGCACTTCATCGCCCGCGACTACTTCCGCCGCATGGAACACCCGGAACATGGCGAGCTGACTTACACCGGCTTGCCGTTCAAGTTGTCGGACGCGCCCGAAGTCGCGCCGTCCCCCGCGCCTGAAGCCGGACGCGACACCGAATCCGTCTTGACCGAAGTTCTGGGCATGTCCGAAACCGAAATCGCCGCGCTCGCCCGGCAGGGAGTCACCGCCAATGCCTAACATCGCGTCCACGCCGCCGCTCAAGGGAGCGCTTAGCGGAATCCGCGCTTTGGAGCTCGCCGAAATCTGGGCGGGGCCCTTCTGCGGCTCCGTTCTGGGCGATCTCGGCGCGGAAGTCGTCAAAGTGGAAGCCGTCCAGCGCATCGCCAGAGGCTCCATCAAGCCGCCCCCTCACGCATCCGGCTACCCGGACGGCGACCCCGGCGAGCGCCCCTGGAACCGCAACTCCAACTTCAACGCCCTCAGCCGCAACAAGCGGGGGCTTACCCTAGACCTCACGACCAAGCGGGGCGCGGACGCCTTCAAGGAATTGGTCAACGTGAGCGACGTCGTCTTCACAAACTACGCCTACGGCGTCATGGACAAGTTCGGCTTGGGATACGAAGAGCTGCGAAAGGTCAAGCCCGACATAATCGCGCTGTTCACGCCCGGATACGGCAACACCGGCCCTTACAAAACCTTCCGCAGCATGGGGATGGTGATAGACGCCATAACGGGGCATACCGCCCTGCGCGGCTATCCGGACATGGACTTGTCGCGCAATTCGCTCGTTCATCACCCGGACGCGGTGGCGGGCGCGACGGCGGTTTTCGCCATCTGCCTCGCCGTCCGCAACCGAATCAAAACCGGGCGCGGGCAGTTCATAGACCTGTCGCAGGCGGAAAGTTTCATGCCGCATCTGGGGGAAGTCTATCTTGAACACGCGCTCACGGGGACGCCCCGCGAACGGCGCGGCAACCGACACCCGGCGATGGCGCCGCGCGGCGTTTACCGATGCGCCGGGGAAGACCGATGGGTGGCGATTGCGGTCAAGAGCGACGCCGAATGGCGCGAAATGTGCGGCGCGATGCAGATGCCGCAACTAGCCCGCAATCCGCTTTTCGAGACGCTGGACGCCCGACTGCGAAACCACGACGAGCTGGACGCCGCCATAGAGCGCTGGACGCGGGGACTGACGCGCTACGAAGCCGCCGCCGCCCTGCAAGAGCGCGGAATCGCCGCGGGGCCCGTCCTCGACTGCGGCGCGGACGCATACGACGACCCGCATCTGCAGGATAGGGGATACTTCCAAGCCGTCGAACACCCGGACGCCGGAGTCCATCTGATGAGCGGGCAAATATGGCGAATGGCGAACCGATCCGAAGTCCGCCACGAACCCGCGCCGGGCTTGGGCGAGCATAACGAGCTGATTCTCGGCGACCTGCTCGGCATGACGCACAGCCGGCTGGCGGAGTTGGAAGCGAACCGCGTCATCGGAACCGCCCCGTTGGAAGGCGCGGACATGGGCGGCGTCCGCCGCGCCGCAGAGCGCCGAAACGCCGCCGCCAACTAATCCCCTCTCCCTTTATGGGCTTACAGGGGTATGTTTGGCGGATTTAGGCGCGGATTGGATACTTTTCACCGCTTTCTCGCCCCGCCGCCGTCATTCCCGCGAAGGCGGGAATCCAGAGTGGAGCGACCAACTTAGCAACTAGAAACCAAGCCCGAACCGCAACCAACTAATCCCCTCTCCCTTGATGGGCTTACGGAGCATATCCACCGAAACCAAGCCCGAATCGCCGCCAACAAATCCCCTATCTCTTGATGGGCTTACAGGGGTATGTTTGGCGGATTTAGGCGCGGATTGCCCGCAACCCACCAACACATCCCTATATCTCTGTATAAGGAGAACCCATGCCAACCCCCCAAGCCGCCGACCGCTCGCAAAACATCCCGCCGCGCATCCTGCTCGGACCGGGGCCCTCCATGGTCAGCCAGCGGGCGCTCCGGGCGATGATGCAGAACATGATTGGCTACCTCGACCGCGACTACATCCCCGTCTTGGACGAAGTGGCGGGGACGCTCAAAGAGCTGTTCCAGACCGGCGACGCGGCGACAATGGCGATTTCGGGAACCGGCTCCGCGGGCATGGAAGCGGGGCTTGCCAGCCTCATCGAGCCGGGGGACGCGGTCGCCGTCTGCATCTGCGGCTTCTTCGGCGAGCGCATGGCGGAAATGGCGCGGCGGTTCGGCGCGGACGTCATCCCCATACGCTCCGAATGGGGCGCGCCCTTCCCCGAAGAGAAGCTTGAAGACGCGCTCCGAGACGCGGGGGACGTCAAGCTGATAGCCATAGTGCATGCAGAGACGTCCACCGGCGTCCGCCAGCCGATAGACGGCGTCGCGCGCATCGCCGCCGAGCGGGGGGCGATGCTGATGGTGGACGCGGTGACGTCGCTCGGCGGCAACGAAGTGTCGTTCGACGACTGGCGCGCCGACTACTGCTACAGCGCGTCCCAGAAATGCGTCGGCAGCCCGCCGGGGCTTTCGCCCGTCGCGGTCAGCCAACGCGCTCTTGAGTATATCCGCTCGCGCGAAACGCCGCCGGCGTCTTGGTATCTTGACCTGAGCCTGAACGCCGAATACTGGTACGAGCCGCGCGTCTATCACCACACATCCCCCGTGAGCATGATTCTAGCCCTGCGCGAAAGCCTGCGGATTATCATGGAGGAAGGCTTGGAAAACCGCTTCGCCCGCCACGAGCGCAACGCGGCGGCGCTCCGCGCGGGCTTGGACGCGCTGGGCTTGAATCTGGTATCCGCCGAAGGCGCGCGCCTGGCGCAAGTCACCCCCGTATGGATACCCGAAGGCGTGAACGAAGCCCAAGTCCGCGCGCGCCTGCTGGACGAGTACAACATGGAAATAGGCGTCGGCCTGGGCGAATTCGCCGGCAAAGTGTGGCGCTTCGGACTGATGGGCGAATCGAGCAGGGCGGATTACGTACTGCTGGCGCTCGCGGCGCTGGAATCCGCCCTAGCCGCGCAGGGCTACGAAACCGCGCCGGGCGCGGGGCTTGCCGCGGCTGGCGAAGAGTTGGCTAAGGGCTAGGTGATTTTGACGCAGAGGCGCAAGGGCGCAAAGGAACGCAGAGATAGGGGTTGATTGGGAAATCGGGCGCGACAGTCATCTATTCGAATCCGACGAGAAATTTGCATAGGGGCGCGAGTTATAAAAATACTCCATGCCCCTCTGCGTTTCCTCTGCGCCTTTGCGCCTCTGCGTCAAAAAATCGCCCCCGCGTCAAATCACCCCCCGGAAGCCGCCATGCGAATCGCCCGCATCGAGTAGCGCTTTTCGTCTATCAGAAAGCTCGCCGCCGCCGCCGCGATTAGCAGAGCGCCGCCCGCCGCCAGGGGCAGGACGTAGTCGCCCCGGACATCCTTCAGCGTCCCCGCCAGCTGCACCGACAGCGCGCCGCCGATGGCGTGGGCGAGATAGACCAAGCCGCTCAGCGCGCCGATATGCCGCAAGCCGTAAACCTCCGCCGTCAGCGCCGTCGTCAGCGGGACGGTTCCGAACCACGAAAAGCCGCTTACGACGGCGAAGCCGAACAGTCCCCACAAGCCCGGCGCGGTCAGCAGAATGGCGAACGCCGCCGCGCGCGTCAGATAGACGGCGCACAAGACGTTCTTGCGTCCCAATCGGTCGCCCAGCATCCCCGCGCCCATGACGCCGACCACGTTGATTCCGCTCAGCAGGCTGAACGCGAGCGCCCCCTGCTGGGCGGTGAACCCCTCTTCCACCGCGTAAGGGACGAAGTGGGTCGAGATCATCGCCGTCGTGACGCCGCAGACGAAATAGCCGCCCGAAACCTGCCAGAAGGGGGCGGAGCGGAGCGCGTCCAGCCACCGCCGCGCCGCCAGCGGACCGCGCTCATCCGCGTTGACGCCGCCCGTCTCGCCGCCGCCGTCCGCGTCCGCGACATCCGCTTCAGACGGCTCGTCCCGCAGAATCAGAAACGCCGTCGGGAGCGCCAGGCAGAGCGTGATTAGCCCAAGAACGAGCCAAGAGCCGCGCCAGCCCGCCAGCGGAATCAAGACCGCGACGAACGGCGTGAAAATCATCCCGCTGAGCGAGCCGCCGGCGGACACCATCGCCACCGCCGTCGCCCGCCTTCGGTGAAACCACTTGGACGCCAGCGCCACGCCGGTGTTGAAAGTCCCCGCGCTGCCCGCCAGCGCCATCAGAACGCCGAAAACCAGCGTCAGATACAAAATGCCGTTCGTGAACATCAGCAGGACGGTCGAAAGCCCGAACGCCGCCAGCCCCCACAGGATGAGCCGCCGCCCGCCGATTCGGTCGAATAGCCAACCGAAAAGCGGCTGGCTGAAGCCGCCCAGCAACGTCCCCAGCGACGCCGCGAACGAAACCTGCGCGCGGCTCCAACCGAACTCATCGCTCATCGGGATGATGAACACGCCGAACCCGTTGTACGCGCCGTTGCCCGCCATGGAGATGAACACAAGCGCCGCCACTACGAACCAGCCGTAGTAGATGCCATTGGACTTTTCCGAACCGCTCATAAACCCCGATTCTAGCAACTTTCGCCCATTCGCGCTTTCGCGCCATTGCGTCGGCGTCCGCCCGCCATTCCCGCGAAAGCCCGATTGCAAATTTCCCGCCGCGCGCGTAAACTGGATTCGCGCCCGCCTGCAGGTTTACGCGAAGGAAAAGGACTGCGCGGACCCGCAGTTCAACCTGTATCCGCCGGCCCCATCATCCCCCGGAGAGAATGGCATGACAACCGCCGCGCCAATAGAAGCCCACGACGTCCACAGCCGACGCCTAATCGCCCACTCCGAGATCGAGCTCGCCAAAGGCGACAGGCTGCAGGCGTCCGAAAAGGCTTGGGGCGCGGTCGCCCACCGCCTGAAGTCCATCGCGGACCGGCGCGGGTGGCGGTACGAGACGCACAGTCAGGTTTTCGGCATAGTCAAAAGGCTCGCAGACGAGCTGGGCGGCGAGGAACTGCGCTACCTCTTCGAATTCGCCTACGGACTCCACAAGAACTACTACGTGGACTCCGTGCCGATAGAACAGTTGGAATACCAGATCGGCAAGGTCAAAGACCTGCTGGCGATGCTCGACCTGGTGGACTAGCCGCCGGCTTTCAGTCCATCCGGGCGGCAATCCCCCTTTCGGCGGCGCTTGTTCCCCATCTCGGACGCGCCGATTCCCCCGTCCGCGCGCCCGCTTGCGCGTTCATTTATCCGCCGCGGCGTGCTACCATTGCCCGCGATATGTTCGTGGTCGGACACATAGGAATCACGCTGGGCGCGGCGCGGGTTGCCGCGTGGGGCTTCGATGCGGCGCGAAACCGTTTCGTCCGCTCCGAACGCATAGAAGGGCGAGAAGGCGCCCGCGCCGGCGGGTTGCGCGAGTCGCTCGACGACCGCGCGCTGGCGCTGGGGTCGCTTCTGCCGGACATGCTCGACAAGCCGCTGGGGCTGATTCTCGCCGCCGACCTCGTGGGCAACGGCACGCGGAGCGTCGGGCATACGCTGGTTTTCGCGCTCGCGCTGCTGGCGGCGGCGGGCGCGGCGACTGTCGCCTTCCGGCGCGCCTTCCCCATGGCGCTCGCGCTGGCGGCGGCGGGGCATCTCGCCCTTGACAGCATGTGGAACCACGCCCGAATACTGCTCTGGCCCCTCTACGGCTGGCGATTCCCGCTCCGCGAGGAAACGACCGTGACCGAGTGGACGGCTTCCACATTATCCGTATTCATGGGCAGGATGGCGGACCCGCTCGAACTGGCGGGGCTGGCGGCAATCTGCTGGATAGCGGCGCGCGTTCTTTGGACGCGCAGCGTCAAGACGTATCTTTTGACGGGGAGAATTGGCGCGGGAAGGCGGCAGACGCGGGGGGGGGGGGGGGGGGAATTTTATAAAGTCGCTTCAGCGAAGCCAATCGGGGGTTGAGCGCGGCGAATCTTCTCTCCCTTGAGGCTTGTTGGGGCATATTTGGCGGATTTAGGCGCGATTTGTGCGCTCTTCGCCACATTCGCGCGCGCTCCGCCCGTCATTCCCGCGAAAGCGGGAAGCCAGAGTCGCCCAACCAAGCCAGTCGCTTGAAATCATACTTGAATCCCAACTAGCGCGTCCCTTCTCCCTTGATGCTTGCGGGCAAAACAGCCGATTTGGAAACCCATGCGGCTTGCCGCCGCCGTACATGGTATAATCGGTTGGACTATCGCCATGGAATAGCGGAGTTTCGGAACATGCCAACGGCGGAAGAGTTGAAATCCAGAGCGGCGGCGGAGATAGACAGGCGCGCGGGCGCTCTTGTCGGAATCGCCCGCGACATTTTGGAGCATCCGGAGCCCGGCTTCCGCGAGTTCCGCACCGCCGAGCGCGTCGCGGACGCCTTCCGCGCGATGGGGGTCGAGCATCGCTCCGGAATCGCGCTGACGGGGCTTCGCGCCGATCTGCGCGGGGCGTCCGAAGGTCCCACAGTCGCCGTCATGGGCGAGTTGGATTCGCTGAAAGTCTTGGGGCATCCCCACGCCGACCCGGAGACGAGCGCGGCGCATGCCTGCGGGCATCACTGCCAAATCGGGATGATGCTCGGCGTCGGCGCGGGGCTTCAGGCGGACGGCGTCCTGGATGCGCTCGCCGGCAAAGTCGCGCTCATGGCGGTTCCCGCCGAAGAGTACATTGAAGTGGAGTACCGCGACGACCTTCGCAGGGCGGGCGAGTTGGAGTTCATCGGCGGCAAGCCGGAGTTCATACGGCTGGGCGAGCTGGACGACGTGGATTTGGCGATGATGACCCACACGGCGAACGCGGATTCGGATTCCGGCAAAATCGCCTTCGGGGGGACGAACAACGGCATGGTCGCCAAGCGAATCCGCTTCGTGGGCAGGGCGGCGCACGCGGGGGGCGCTCCCCACGCCGGCGTCAACGCCCTGAACGCCGCCATGACCGCCCTCAGCGCCATACACGCCCAGCGCGAAACTTACCGCGACCCGGACACCGTCCGCGTACACCCCATCATCACGCGCGGCGGTGTCGCCGTCAGCTCCGTGCCGGCGGACGTCCGCATGGAAACCTACGTCCGCGCCGCCAGCGTGGACGCCTTCTTGGACGCATCCTCCAAAGTCGATAGGGCGCTCCGGGCGGGCGCGATGTCCGTCGGCGGCTCGGTCGAAATCACAACCCTGCCCGGATACCTGCCGATACGGTCGGACGAGTCGCTTCTCGAACTGTACTCGCGCAACGCCGCCGAGCTGGTCGGCGAATCCAACCTGCGCCGCCTGACGCACCGAACCGGCTCCACGGACATGGGGGACGTCTCCCAGCTCATGCCCGTCATGCACCCCTACGTCAACGCCGCCAGCGGGGTCGGACACGGCGCGGATTACGTTGTGCGCGATTACGAACTGGGCGTAATCGCCGGCGCGAAGGCGATGGCTATGACGGTCATAGACCTGCTGGCGGACGGCGGCGCGAAAGCCCGCCGCATCGCCGCCGAATACCGCGCGCCGATGAACAAGGCGTCCTATCTGAAACTGATGCGCTCCATGCTGAGCGAGAATGTTTATGAGGAATGAGGGGCGAGATGTGGAAAATCGCAAACGCTCGTTTGTTAGAATCAGGATTCGCGGGATTTCGCTTTCGCCATAACCGGAAATGCCGCCAATCCCGAATATAGGCGAGCGTCCGCCGCTCACAGACGCGCGCTGGGAAAATCCCGAAAATCCTATAATCCTGTAAATCCTGATTCTGACAAAACGCGCGCTCTCGCAAATCCATGAATGGAAAGAAATTTCGCCAGCCGCATACAGCCGCCTTCCTTGATTCCCGCCTTCGCGGGAATCAAGGGGGAGAAACTGGGAATGACGGGGGGAACTGGGAATGACGGGGGAAGAAACTGGGAGTGACGGAGTAGAAATAGGGAAAGAAAATGCCGAACGCAGAAGACTTGAAAGCCAAAGCGCAAGCCGCCATTGACGACCGCGCCGAATGGCTCATAGACGCCGCCAAGACCGTCTTGGACAACCCGGAGCCGGGGTTCGTCGAGTACAAGACTTCGCGCTTCGTGAGCGGGAAGATGGCGGAGTTGGGCATAGACCACGAAAGCGGAATCGCGCTGACCGGTCTGAAGGGCGTCGTTCGCGGCGGGCGTCCGGGGCCGACCGTCGCCGTCATCGGCGAGCTGGATTCGCTCCGCGTCTTGGGGCATCCCCACGCGGACGCCGAGACGGGGGCGGCGCATGCCTGCGGGCATCACTGCCAGACGCCGATGATGCTGGGGGCCGCCGTCGGGCTGCTGGCGGCGGGCGTCCTGGAATCGCTCGCCGGAAACGTCGCCTTCATCGCCGTCCCCGCCGAAGAATTCATAGACGTCCAGATGCGCTGGGGGCTGCATAAAGAGGGCAAGCTGGGCTTGATGTCCGGCAAGCAGGAATTCGTCCGTCTGGGCGCGTTCGACGACGTCGACATGGCGATGATGGTTCACACCGCGTCGGAGTCGCAGGAATCGCGGCTGTTCTCGGTCGGCGGGACTTCCAACGGGCATGTGGTGAAATACGTCAAATTCATCGGCAAGGCGTCTCACGCGGGCGGCTCGCCGCATGAGGGGGTGAACGCGCTTCAGGCGTCCATGCTGGCGCTGAACGCGCTGAACGCTCAGCGCGAAACGCTGCGGAACGAAGACAACGTCCGTCTGCACGGCATCATGACGCGCGGCGGGGCGGCGGTGAATTCGATTCCCGCCGACGTCCGCTACGAGGGGCGCGTGAGGGGGCGAACCGCCGAGGCGATAGCGGACGCGAACCGCAAGATGGACCGCTGCATGCGGGCGGGCGCGCTGGCGATGAGCGCGGCGGTGGAAATCGTGACCATCCCCGGCTACCTTCCGATGAAGAACGACCCGGCGCTGATGGACGCCTTCGCGGCGAACGCGGCGCGCGTGGTTGACCCGTCCCAAGTCGCGCGCCACCCCGCCGACCGCAATCGCGGCGGCTCCACCGACATGGGCGACTTGAGCCAGCTCATGCCCGCCGTGCATCCCTACACCGCCGCCGCCGTCGGGAGCGGCCACAGCGTGGATTACGTTGTGAAAGACTACGTCCAGGCGGTAATCAACCCCGCCAAGGCGATGGCGATGACCGTCATAGACCTGCTGGGCGACGACGCCCAAGCCGCCAAGCGGATTATCGCCGAAAGCCCGCCGACAATGACCAAAAGCCAGTATCTGGCGTTCCAAAATTCGCGCCTTTCGGAAGAGCTGTACGATCAGCGACAATAGGACATGTTCACTGAAATCGGGGTTGAACCCCAACCGACAAATCCCTTCTTCCTCGATGGGAGAAGGTTGGGATGATGGCGTCCGCGCCGCTGGGGGCGGTTCGCCAGCCGGCGGCATGCCCCTGTAATCCCCTGATAGGATAAGGTTAGAATGATGGGCGTCCGCGCCGCTGAGCGCGGTCTTGCGCGCGGACGCCTTGACGACGCTTCGCGATTTTCCAACCGGATGCAAACATGGACATAACGAGCATCAGAGAGCTGAACGACCAAGTCCGGCGCGAGTCGGCGTTCCTCAACCGCCTTTTGGACGAAATCCGCAAGGTGATGGTTGGGCAGGACGAGCTCGTCGAGCGCGTTCTGATAGGGATGCTGGCGGACGGACACATACTGCTCGAGGGCGTGCCGGGGCTGGCGAAAACCCTGCTGGTCAAAACGGTGTCGCAGGCGATAGACGCGGACTTCTCGCGCTTGCAGTTCACGCCCGACCTGCTGCCGGCGGACCTGGTGGGGACGCAAATCTACAACCCGCGAACGGCGGAGTTCACCGTCCACCGCGGACCCATCTTCGCCAACCTCGTTCTGGCGGACGAAGTGAACCGCGCGCCGGCGAAAGTCCAAAGCGCCCTGCTCGAAGCCATGCAGGAGCGCCAAGTGACCATCGGCGACACGACGTACAAGCTCGAAAGCCTGTTCCTGGTTCTCGCCACCCAAAACCCCATAGAGCAGGAAGGGACATATCCGCTGCCGGAGGCGCAGATAGACCGCTTCATGCTCAAGGCGCTGGTTGATTACCCGGTACGCTCGGAAGAGCGCGTGATAATGGACCGGATGACGGAGGGCGAGCTGCCGGAAGTGTCGCCCGTAATAGCGCCGGAAGAGATGCTCGGCGCGCGCCGAACCGTCCGCTCGGTTTACGTCGACGACCGCATCAAAGAGTACATTTTGGACCTGGTGATGGCGACGCGGCATCCGAACGACAACGGCATGTCGGACTTGGGCGGCTTGATAGCCTACGGCGCGTCGCCGCGCGCGAGCATCTCGCTGGTGATAGCCGCCCGCGCCAAAGCCTTCCTGCAGGGCAGGGGATACGTCTCGCCCGAAGACATTAAAAGCATCGCGCCGGACGTTCTGCGCCACAGAGTCATACCCACCTATGAGGCGGAGGCGCAGGAAATAACGTCCAACGACATAGTGATGAACATACTCGACCGCGTGGAAGTGCCTTAGCCGGCGCGAAATCGCCGCGCGCGGGTGGAACCGAACAATGCTCGCTCCGCATCTGATAGAACAGGTCAAAAGAATCGAAATCACCGCCAAGCGCTTGGCGGCGGATGTGTTCGCCGGCGAGTATCAGTCCATGTTCAAGGGGCGCGGCATGGAGTTCGAGGACGTCCGCCCGTACTTTCCGGGCGACGACACGCGGCGCATAGATTGGAACGTGACCGCGCGGATGGCGTCGCCCTATGTGCGCCGCTACCGCGAGGAGCGCGAGCTGACCGTGATGCTGATGGTGGACGCGAGCGCGTCTTCGGACTTCGGAACGCGCGACCGCTTCAAGCGCGAGCTGGCGGCGGAGCTCGCCGCCGTGCTGTCCATCGCCGCCACTTCCAACAACGACAGGGTCGGCTTGATGATGTTCACCGACCGCGTGGAGCGCATCGTCCCGCCGAGAAAGGGGCGGCGGCACGTGCTGAGAATCGTCCGCGACCTGCTCGCTTTCGAGCCGTCCGGGACGGGGACCGACATAGCGTCCGCGCTGAACGCGGCGAACCTGATTCTGAAGCGCCGGAGCATCGTATTTCTCATATCGGACTTCATCGCGCCGCCGGATTCCTACCGCCGCGCGCTGTCAGCCGCCGCGCGCCGTCACGACCTTTCGGCGTTCGACCTGCAAGACCCGGCGGAGCGCGAAATCCCCCGAATGGGCGTCGTGGCGCTTGAGGACGCCGAAAGCGGCGAAATCGTCTGGGTGGACACCGACGACGAATCCTGGCGGCGCGCCTTCCAAAGCGAAGTCGCGGCGCGGGAAGGCGAGAAGGTCGGCGCGCTGAATTCGCTGGGCGTGGACAGGGTCGAGTTGGAAACCGGGCGCGAATATGTCGCGGCGCTCAACGGATTCTTCCGCAAGCGCGCCAAGAAAAGGGGGCGGCGCGAATGAGGCCGCTCGCCCTTCATCAGATTCGCGCGTCGGCGTCGCTGACGGCGCTGGCGGCGCTTTGCGCGCTGGCGGCGGCGCTGTCGTTCGCCCCCGTCGCGGCGGCGCAGACGTCGCCGGTGGCGGTCGGCGTCTTGGTCGAGCCGGCGTCCGTCACGGTCGGCGAAGTGTTCGCCATAACGCTCTCCGCCCAGCACCCGCCGGATTACCACGTGATCTTCCCGCAACTGCCCGACAGGACCGCCGACGGATTCGAGATAAGAAGCCAGCGCCCAATCGCCGCCGTCGACAACGGGGACGGGACGCTCACGTCGTCCGTGATAATAGAGGCGGCGCTGTTCAGAGTGGGCGAACATTCCACGCCCGCCCTGAGCGTGGGGGCGCGGTCGCCGGACGGCGATTTGGTCTATCGCCCCGCGCGCCCGGTTGCGATAACAGTGGAGTCCGTCTTGGATGGCGGCGCGGACGCCGGCGGCGTGGGCGGGCAGGCGGCGATAGCCCCGCTTCCGCCGCAGTCCGAAATGTCCGCGCCCCCCGTCTGGCCCTGGTTCCTCGGCGGCGCGGCGGCGATGGCGGCGGCGGCTTTCTTCGCCCGCCGCTACTGGCGCGGCGGACGCGCGGGCGACGCCCCGCTGGGCGCGCCCGCCGAAGTCGCCATAGCCGAGCTCGACAGAATCGAACGGCTTGACCTGCCGGCGGCGGCGGAGTTCCCGCGCCACTACACGCTGGTCTCGGACTGCCTGCGGGAGTTCATCAACCGGCAGTTCGGCGTTCCGACTTTGGAGCGCGCCACCTCCGAGATAGCCGCCGAGTTCCAAACCGCCGACATTCCCGAATCGGAGACGCGGGACGCCATCGGCGTCTTGGAAGAGTCCGACCTTGTGAAGTTCGCGCGCCTGTCCCCGCTCCCGGAAGACGCGCGGGCGGCGCTGGCGGCGTCCCGGCGCGCGGTCCGGGGCTTGTCCGCGCAATTCCCCGGCGCGGCGGAGCCGTCGGAGCCGGGCGGCGCGCGGCGCGGCGGCGGATACTCGGCGGCGGCGCAGCCGACGCAGCCCGAAGGCGGCGGGGAGGGCGCGCGATGAACGGCGTCCAGTTCGCCACCCCGATTCTGCTCCTGCTCTTGCCGTTCGTCTTGGCGCTGGCGTTGCGTCCGCTCTTCCGGCGGGGCGGCGCGGGGCGTCCGGCGGCGTTGCGGTTCGCCAGCGTCGCGCCTGCGCGGGCGGGCGCGCGCGGCTGGCGGGTGCGCCTTCTGCCGCTCATCCCCATCCTGCGCTGGGCGGCGCTCGCCCTGCTGATAATCGCCGCCGCCCGACCGCAGACCGCCGAATCAAGCGAAATCGTGCGCGGCGAAGGCGTGGACATCGCCCTGGCGCTCGACATATCCGGCTCCATGGCGGCGTATGACTTCGCGCCCGCCAACCGTCTCGAAGCCGCCAAAGAAGTGATAGGCGACTTCATTGAGCGGCGAACGCACGACAGAATCGGCTTGGCGGTGTTCGCCGAGCACTCGTACATACACAGCCCGCCGACTGTGGACCACGACGCGCTGCTTTTCCTGCTCCAAGACGTCGAGCTCGCCACTCGGATGAATCTGAAGGACGGAACGGCGATAGGCATGGGGCTGGCGTCCGCCGCGAACATGCTGAAGGATTCGGAAGCCAAGAGCAAGGTGGTGGTTTTGCTCACGGACGGCGACAACAACAAGGGCGAGATAGACCCGATGACCGCCGCCGCCGCCGCCGAGACGCTGGGAATCCGCGTCTATACGGTCGGCATGGGGCAGCCGGACGGGGCGCTGACGACCGTCCAAAGCATCATGGGAACCCGCGTCGTAGTCGGGCGCTCCAATTTGGACGAAGAGACGCTGAGAAGAATCGCCGACGCCACGGACGGCAAGTATTTTCTGGCGACCGACACCGAATCCCTGCGGGGGATTTACGACGAGATAAACAGTCTGGAAAAATCGGAAATCGAAGTGTCCGTATTCACCCAGCGGGACGAGTTGGCGGGCTGGCTTCTATTGCCGGTCTCGGCGCTGATTCTGCTGGAGCTTCTGGCGCGCGGGCTGCTGTTCCGCTCCGCGCCGTGACGGATGGATGAGAGTTTTCGCGCGATGACGTTCGCCAATCCGCAATTCCTATATCTGCTGGCGGCTCTGCCGCTCGCCGCCGCCGCCATCTACTGGGGCGCTCGCGGACGGCGGCTCGCGCTCGCCCGTCTCGGCAACCCGGAGCTGACAAGGCGCCTGACCGAGAGCGTGAACGAGCGCGGACGCCGCGTCGCCTCCGCGCTCGCCGTCCTCGCGCTCGCCATGTCCATAATCGCCCTGGCGCGCCCGCAGTGGGGCGAAAGCGCCCAAATCGTGGAGCGGCGCGGAATCCAGCTGATGGTGGCGCTGGACGTCTCCCGCTCCATGCTCGCGCGGGACGCCAAGCCGACGCGCCTAGACCGCGCCAAGCTGGAGATTTACGACCTGATGCGCCAACTGGACGGCGACGAAGTGGGCTTGGTCCTATTCGCCGGCGCCGCCTTCATACAGTTCCCGCTCACATTCGACCTAGCCACCGCGCGGACATTCCTCGACTACGCCAACCCCGGAGCGATAGGCAGGCAGGGGACGGACATTGAAAGGGCGATAAGCGCGTCCCTTAGCGGCTTGGCGGACGACCGCCCCAGCCAGAAGGCGATAATCATAATATCGGACGGCGAGCGCCAAGAGGGGGACGCCGTCGCCGCCGCGCAAGAAGCGGCGGATTCCGGCGTCATCGTCTTCACCGTCGGCGTCGGCGAAACGGAAGGCGCGGAAGTGCCGGAGTTGGACGCCTTCGGAAACCCGACGGAGCATCCCAGCGGCGGCGCTGTGCTGTCCCGAATAGACGAAGAAGAGCTTAAACTGATAGCGGCGGCGGGCGGCGGCGCGTACATCCACGCCGGCGAGGGCGTCAACGCCGCCGACATGCTCGCCCAAGAGCTGAACCAGCTCCAGCGGACGACCATGGAGCGCGAGATGGAAAGCGTGAAAGTGGAGCGCTTCCAGATATTCGCCGCCGCCGCCGTCCTCGCCCTGATAGGGCGCGAACTTCTGCCGGGGCGAAGGCGCGCCCGCGCCCGGAACAACGGGGGCGAACGATGATGATGAATTTCGCCGCCAGGACGATGATGGCGATAGGCGACTCCAGGACGAAAAACGCCGCGTTGTGGACGGCGCTCGCCGTCTTCGGAGCGCTCGCCGCGCTCGCCTGCGGGAACGCCGCGCCGCCGATAGACCCGGACGCCGCCAACCGCCGCGCCGCCGCCAGCGCCATGAGCGAAGGCAACGAAGCCTTCGCGCGCGAAGAGTTCCGCGACGCCATGGACGCCTACGACCGCGCCGCCGAATCCCTGCCGGAAGACCCCAGGCCCGTCTATAACTCCGCCAACGCCCTCTACATGCAAAACCGCCTGTTCGAGGCGATAGACAAGTACGAAGACGCCCTGGCGCTCGCCGAGCCGAATCTGGCGGCGGACATCTACGCCAGCATGTGCCGCGCCATACTGGACTCCGGCGACCCGGAAGGGGCGATATCGTCCTGCGAAAGCGCGCTTGAAATAGACCCGGACGACTACATCGCCAAACGCGCTCTAGAGGAAGCCAGCCAAGCCGACGACCCGCCGGAAGAGGAAGAAGCCGCGCAACAACCCAGCCAGCAAGGCGACCAAGCGCCTCAGCCGGGCGGCGACCAGGGCGGGCGGCAACAGCAGCCCCAGCCGAGCGGCGACCAACAGCCGCCGCCGAATCAGCAGCCGGGCGGCGACCAGCAACAACAGCCGAATCAGCAACCCGGCGACCAGCAGCAGCAAGACGGGGAAGGCGACCAAGAACGTCAGGGCGAAGGCGGCCAGGCGGGCGAGCCGTCCGGCGAATCCGGCTCCCAAAGCGGCGGCGAGCAGGCAATGGTTCCGCCGACGGGGTTGACGGAAGACCAAGCCCGCCAGCTGCTAGATTCCGCCGGCGACCAAACGAACGCTCTGCCGAGAAGAAGCTGGGACGACGCCCCATCGTCCAATCCGGGGCGCGACTGGTGACGCGAAACGACATGATGACGACGACGATTCGATGCCCCATCAAACCGGCGCGGGCGGCGCTGGCGGCGATTGCCGTCGTCGTCGCCGCCATGATCGCGTTCGCGTTCGCGCCCGGCGCGGCGCGCGCCCAAACGCCCCAGCCCCAGCCGCCCGTCGAGGTGGAAGTGAGCGACGTGGACATCGACACCAACGACATCCTCACGCTCAAGGTCATCGTGCATGACCAGCCGAACGTGCATCTGCCCACCCTGCCGAGAATAAACGGACTCGCGCTAATCGGGCGCAGCCGCTCGTTCACCAGCTCATTCAAGAACGGCGCCCTTTCGCGCCGCGCCGAGTTCATCTACACCTTCCGACCGCTCCGGGCGGGCGACATAGAGATAGGGCCCATATCGGTGCGCTTGGAGGGCGTGGTTCACGTCACCGCGCCAATCTCCATAGCGGTGACGCAGGGCGCGCTTCCCGTTCCGCGCCCGCCCGCCTCTCAGGGCGGCGGCGCGCCGACTCTGCCGCGACTGGATTCGCTGGTGGGGCAGAACTTCTTCGCGGAAGCGGAAGTGGACAACGAAACCCCCTACATCGGCGAGCAGATAACCTACTCGTTCCGCTTCTACTCGACGGACCCTTCGCGCCGCCCGACGTACACGGCGCCGGACTTCGCCGGATTCTGGCAAGCAGGCGAGAAGCCCGAAACGGACGGCGCGCGAACGGAATCGGGGCGGCTGTACCACGTCACCGAATCAAGCGCCGTTCTGTTCCCCGCGCTCGCCGGGCGCGTTCAGATAGAGCCGGGCAAAATGACCGTGTACACCGGACTTTTCGGAAGCGGCAGGGCGGAGTTTCCGTCCGAAAGCGTCGCGGTGTCCGTCAAGCCCCTGCCGCCCGGCGAGCCGGCGACTTTCACCGGCGCGGTGGGCGAGTACCAAATCCAAGCCCGCGTGGACACGGACGACGTCCGCGTGGGCGAGCCCGTCACCATGAGCGCCGTAATCTCCGGGTCGGGCAACTTCCGGCATCTGCCCGACCCGATTTGGCCCGACGCCCCCGGCTGGCGCGCCTACGAAGGCGACGTCGACTCGCAATCCGAAATAGACCCCAACGGCGCGGTTCGCGGCGCGAAACTGTATCAGCGCGTTTTCATCCCCGAAGCGTCCGGCGAGCTGACCATCCCGCCGGTGGAGTTTTCCTACTTCGACCCGAATCTTGAAGAATACGCCACAGTGTCCACCAACGCCATACATGTGGAAGTCGCGCCGGGGGCGGGCGGCGCCACGGACGCGGCGGGCTTGGAGGCGGCGCTCGAACCGGCGGCGGACGACATCAGGCACATAAAGCCCATTCCGCCCGCGACGCGCTCGGCGTCCGAACCGCTCGGCGCGAACCCGCTTTACCTGTGGCTGTGGACTCTGCCGGCGCTCGGCGTGGCGTCCGCCTTCGGCTGGCGTCTGGCGCGGCGGCGGCGCGAGGCGCTGGCGGACGCCCGCCGGCCGGCAATCGAGCGCGAACGCGCCCTAGAGCGCCTCGCCAGCGCGGACGCGGACGACTCGGCGGCGGACGTCGCCGCGCTCGCCCTGCGCGGCTATCTCGAAGCGGCGCTCGGCGAAGAAACGCGCGGCATGACGCCCGACCAGACCGCCGAACTCGCCATCGAGCGCGGCGCGAGCGTCCAAACGGCGAACAAACTGCGCGGCGCGCTCCGCAAACTGGACGAAACCCGCTTCGGCCCGGCGGACGACCCGCGCGCCCGAACCATGCCGCGCGAAGTCGCCGACATCGTGAGCGAACTCGGCGAGGAGATCGCGAGATGACGCGCTCCCAAACGGCGCTGGCGGCGGTCGCGGCGGCGCTGGCGATGGTCGCGCTCGCCGTATTCGCGCCCGCCCGAACCGCCTTCGCGGACGGACACGGCGACCTGGACGCCTTCCAAAACGCCAACCGGCTGTACGACGACGGCGAGTACGAAGAAGCCGCCCTCAGCTACGAGCGCCTAGCCGCTCTGGGCGCGGACGACCCCACGCTCTACTACAACCTCGCCAACGCCTACTACAAGACGGACGACTTGGGGCGGGCGATTCTGAACTACATGCGCGCGCGGCGCCTGGCGCCGTTCGACGCCGACATAGCCGCCAACTTGGAGTTGGCGTTGCGGAAGGCGGAGACGCCGCTCGCGTTGCGTTCGCCCGCGCCGGCTTTGGCGCAGCTCGCCGAGCGCGTCCCCGCCGGAATCGCGCCCCCGGCGGCGCTGATATGCTGGCTGGCGTTGGGCGGCGCGGCGGCGGCGTGGACGCTCGGCTGGCGCGCCTCGCGCTCGGCGGCGTTCCGGCGAACGGCGGTCGCCCTGGCGGCGCTCGTCGTCCTGTTCGGAGCGGTCGCCTTCGGCGAATACGCCGGCGACCGCCACTGGCGGCGCGTGGGAATCGTCACCGCCGAAACGTCCGAAGTGTTCAGCGGCCCCGGCGAGCGCTACGCATCGCGCTTCAACCTGGACGCGGGGGACGAAGCCATAATCCTCCAAACGCGCGGCGGCTGGTCGCGCATTTCCATCCCCGGCTCCGACCTGTCGGGTTGGATAAAGCAGGCGGACGCGGAGACTGTGATAGCGCGATAGCGGAGGCGGAATCGAGGGCGGCTTCTCATCCCGCCGAAAATTGGACTGCCGCGCCCGCCGCTTGTAAAATCGCAACCGCATCGCAAATAAAGGAGCGAACAGCATGGGATACGAGTTCAACCACGTCCACCTGAAAGCGCCCGACCCGATGCGGACGGCGGAGTGGTACGCGGAAGCGTTCGGTTTCGAGATAGTCAGCGACCGCAACCGACCGCAGGGCGACCGCTTCGTCGTGACGCGGACGCCGGACGGCGTGACAGTCAACATATCCAGCGCCCGAACCGGCGAAACGCTCGACGACGGCAACGCCGACGTCCACTGGGGGCTGGAGCACATCGGCATCGCCATAGACGACATGGACGCCGAGCTGGAGCGCCTCGCGGCGATGGGCGCGGTTCTGAAGGAAGGCCCCATAGACGTCCCCGGCGGGCCGATAATCGCCTTCATCGCCGGGCCGGACGATACGCGCATAGAGCTGCTTCAGCTGGCTAGGTAGCGATTCGACAAGACAAAAGGAGGGCTAATCATGCCCAGAAGAGCGTTTTATCCCAACCCGGACAACCGCCCGTCCGGATTCGCGCCGGCGACCCGCGCGGGCGGGTTGGTGTTCGTATCCGGGCAGGTGTCGGCGGGTCCGAACGGCGAAGTGGTGGGGAAGGGAGACGCGGCGGCGCAGTCCGTCCGCTGTTTCGAGAACGTCGACGCGGCGCTCCAAGCCGCCGGCGCGACCCGCGCGGACGTGACCAAAATCACCGCCTTCCTGGTGAACGCGGACGACTACCCCGCATACGCCCAAGCGCGGCTGGCTTTCTTCGGAGAGCCGGGGCCCGCCTCCAGCACCGTGTTCGTCAGCGGGCTTGTGAACCCGGAGTTTCTGGTGGAAGTGGAAGCGATAGCGGCGGTGAGCGGCTAACGGACTTCCGCCGGCGCGCCCTGCCCGTTGGAAATTCGCAAAAGTCCCGCATCCAATCGGCGTCCAACCGAACCCAAACCGGAATCGCGAGCGACAAATCCCTTCTCCCTTGATGGGCTTGCAAGGGTATGTTCACGGAAGCCAAGCCCGAATCGCGAGCGACAAATCCCCTCTCCCTTGATGGGAGAGGGCTAGCGCGCGGGCGCCCGCGCCGCTAGGCGCGGTTTTGCGCGTGGACGCTCCGACCTTTTGCGATTTTCTAGCCCGCCTTCCGCATCCGCGCGCTTATCAGCCACGCCCCGCCCACGCCCGCGCCGGCGGCTAGCGCCAGACCAAGCGCGACGAATATCGCGATAACCGCGACGGGCAACCCCCCGCCTTCGTCCGCCTCAATTTCCGGGGAACCCGGCGCGGACGCGGTCGGCGTCGGCGAGACGCGGGCGGACGCCGCTATCGCCGCCGTCGGAATCGCGGCGGGCGGCGCGGGCGTCGCTGTTGGCGTTGGCGTAGTAGTCGCTGTGGCGGTTGGCTTGGGCGACGGGGCGGCGGTCGCCGTTGGCGCGGGCGTTGGCGTCGCGGTTGGCGTCGGCGTTGCGGTCGGGCGCGGGCTAGGCGTCGCCGTAGGTTGCGCTGTCGGTTCCGGCGTCGCAGTCGGCGATGGAGTGGGCGACGCCGTCGCCGTCGGCGCGGGCGTTGGCGTCGCGCTTGGCGTCGGCTCCGGCGTCGCAGTCGGCGACGGGGTTGGCGTCGGCGAAGGCGTCGCGACCGATTCCGGCGTCGCAACCGGCGAAGGCTCCGGCGTCGGCGTCGCAATCGGCTCCGGAGTCGGCGCAACTGTGGGCGTCGGCGTAACCTCGACCGCTTGCGCCAGCGTCATCGCGTATTGGCTGAAGTTCGTGAGCGTCGTCGCCGCCCACGCCTTGCCGTCCGCGTCCGTTTCGCAGCGATGCTCTAGCAGAGTCCAGGTGTCCCCTGATACGCGATAAACCCGCGCCATGCCGTCCTCGCACGCCGTTTCTTCGCCGGGCGGCAGGGCGAAGCGCAAGTCCGCGCCGTCCGGGTATTCCATTTCGATGGGATGCGTTCCTCCGATTCTGTATGTGTTCAGGTCGACCGCCAGCGCCACGCGCTCATCGCCGTTCGGGGCGGTCAGCGCCGTTTCGCCGAGCTTCCGCAGGCCGATTTCCAACCTGTCCGGAGCCGCGCCGGGCGCCAGGTAGAGGCGGATTGTGGAGTCCGGGCTTTCAACCGTCGCCGCCGATTGCGGGGACGCCGCCGTTCGCGCCGAATCCGCGTCGGTTATCGTCAGCGTGACGGGGAACGATTCGGATTCTTGTTCGCCGCTCAGTTGCGCTATGGTTATCCGCGCGCTGCGGGAGCCGGGTTCCAAGCCCGCTAGGCTGGCGGTGACGGCTATGTTCACGCGCGCGCCGGGCCCGCTGGACACTTCGCGGCGCGGGGAGAACGAAAGCCAATTCGCGTCGGACGATACGGAGAACCCCATGTCGCCGCGCTCGGCGTTCCAAACCTCGATGCGGCGCGTAACGCTATCGACGTCCCCGCCGTGCTTGGCGATGAACGACAATGCGGACGGCGAGAAGGCTATCACCGGGTCGGGCGCGCGCGGCGCTCCGCCGCCGCCTCCGCCGCCACCGCCGCCGCCGCCGGACGACGAGGAGCCGCCGCCGCTTGATGAACCCCCGCTAGGCGAGCCTCCGCCGGGCGCGGACGCGGGCGCATCGGGCGCGGGCGGGACGTCGCGTATGGACGCCTCCGCGCTCGCGCCGCCATCCGCTATTTTCGCTCCGCTTGCCGCGCGGAGATGCAGCGTGAACGTCTCATCCGTCTCGGTTTCGGAATCAGGCTTGACGTCGACCGATACGGTCTTTCTGGCATCGCCGGGCGCGAATGTCAGCGTGCCGCTGGCGTTTTGGTAATCCGCGCCGGACGCCGCGCCGCCTTCGGATAGGCGGTATTCGACCGAGACGGTCTCGGCGCTGGCGGCGGACAGCGTTACCGTGAAATCCGCAGATTCGCCCTCGCTTACGGCGGACGGCGGGGCGGACACGCTCAGCGTCGGCGTCGGAGTAGGGCGCTCGACCTTGAACACATAGGCGCGTCCCCTCTGCCAATCCTCCCCCGGAGCGCCGACCGCCACTAGGTCGCCGCCGATGGATACCGCCCTGCCGAACTCAGACCCGAACGCGCTCAGTCCGGGCGCGATTAGCTTGACGCCCTCCGCGCCGCCGCTTGCCCAGCCGCCCTCCGGCTTGGCGAAGACGTAGGCGGAGCCGACATTGACGCCGTAGAAAGTGTCATCCCGCGCGCCCACGGCTATCAGGTCGCCGTCGCCGTTGATGGACACGGACAGCCCGAAGCTATCCGAGTCGTAGTTTACGGAGCTGCGGGGTTTGAGTTTCGCGGCGTTGGACGTCGACGCCCAGCCGCTTTCGGGCTTGACGAACACATACGCCTCTTTTTTAGTCCCGCCCCCGCCGCCCACGATGACGCCGCCATCCGCGCTCACCGCCACTGACTGCCCGAAGAAGTCAAGCGGTTCCGGGTCGGGCGAGGTTAGTTTGGTCGCGGCGGACGCGCTCGCCCAGCCGCCGTCCGGTTTGGCGAAGACGTAAATCGCGCCGTCCCAGGAGTCATGCCCGATGGCGCAAACCGCGAGGACGCCGCCGTCCGCGCTCACCGCCACCCTAGACCCGAAACCGTCTTGCGCCGCGCCGTCGCTTGCCGTGAGCTTGGCGGTTTCGGTCAATGGGCTTGTTCCCCAACCGCCATCCGGCTTGACGAACAGGTAAACCGCGCCCTTGTTGAGGTCGTCCCCGTCATCGATTCCGTAAGCGCCGACTGCGACAACGCCGCCGTCCGCGCTGACGGACGCCCTAGCTCCAAACCAATCATTCGCCGCGCCGTCGCTGGCGGTCAGTTTGGCGGAATCGGTTATCGCGCCCGTTCCCCAGCCGGCGGCGGGTTTTGTGAAGACGTACGCCGCGCCATTGCCGTTGTGATTCCGCGCGCCGACGACGACAACGTTGCCGTCTCCGCTCGCGACCGCCGAATCGCCGAAATTGTCGCCCGCCGCGCCGTCGGACGCCGTGAGCTTGGCGGGCGTGGAAGTGGCGCTCGCCCATCCCGCCGGCGGCTCGCTGAATACATACGCCGCGCCGGATTCGTTGCCGGCGCCGTCCCCGCCGTGAGCGCCGACCGCTACGACGCTCATGTCTTCGCTCACGGATACGGAACCGCCGAAACGGTCGCCGCTGTCGCCGGAGATGTACAGCAAATCAGGTTCGTAATCCCCCATGTCGTTTTTCGCATGCGCGTAAACCGCCCCCTCGCCATGGGTTATCCCCGGCGCTCCAACCGCGAACGCGCTCCCGTCCGAATTCATGGACGCCGCCCACCCGGAGCGGCTATAGGAGCCGTAACCGACCGAATCATCTTGCACCCAACCGCCGGACTGCTTGCCGAAGACATACGCCGCGCTGTCATTCCCCGCCGCCCCGACGACGATTTTCTGACCGTCGCCGCTCGCGGATATGGCAATCCCGAACCCCTCGCCGTTTATCAAGCGCCAGTCGGACGCCGTTAGCTTTACGCCGGACTCCGCCGACGCCCAGCCGCCGGACGGCTTGGCGAACACATAAGCCGCGCCCGGCTTGTAGTCGTTCATCGGCGCGCCGACGGCTATGACGCCGCCGTTCGCGCTCGCCGATACCGAGTGTCCGAATAGGTCATGCGGCTCGCCGTCCTCGGCGGTCAGTTTGATTGATGAGGATATGGCGCTTGTTCCCCAGCCGCCGGCGGGTTTGGCGAATATGTACGCCGCGCCCCACCGCGAGGTTGCCCGCCGCCACCGCGCGGGTTCCCGCCACCGCTCATGCGGCCACCGCGAGAAGCCAGGCTTATCGAAAGGCGCGCCGGCTACGACGGTCGAGCCGTCTCCGCTTATGGATACGGAATGTCCGAACCGGTCGCCCGCAGCGCCGTCGGACGCCGTGAGTTTGGCGGCGTCCGACGTATCCGCCCAAGCCGCGCCGTCGGGTTTCGCGAAGACATACGCCGCGCCCTTTTGGGAATCGTCCCCGCGCGCGCCGACCGTGACGATGCCGCCGTCCGCGCTCATGGACACCGAGATTCCGAACCGGTCTAGCTCCCATCCGTCGGGGGCGGTGAGTTTGGCGGCGGTCGACGCGTCCGCCCACCCCGTCGCGGGCTTGGCGAAGACGTGCGCCGCGCCCTTGCTGGATGCGCTCCCGGACGCGCCCACTGCGATGAAGCCGCCGTCCGCGCTTATCGACACGGATTCGCCGAATCGGTTTAGAATCGCCGCGTCCGGCGCTGTGAGCGTGGCGGCGAGCGACCATTCGCCGGCGCTCTTGGTGAAGACGCGCGCCGCGCCCGCGCTCTGCCCGCCGCCGTCGTCGTCCGGCGCGCCGGACACTATCGTATTGCCGTCCGCGCTCATGACGACGGAGTAGCCCAGCGCGTCGCCGGCGTCCGGGGCGTCCGGGATATGCAGTTTTTGACCGGCGTTCACGCCTAGGGGCAAATTGGGCATCCGCGCGAAGCCGTAGCCCCAAGCGTTGTTGGGGACGTCCAGTTCGCCGCCCGGCGTTTCGGGTTTGGGGACCGCCATGTCTTTCAGATAGTTCGCCACTTGGATGGGCGTCATATCGGGGTATCTGCCCTTGACCAGGGCGGCCATGCCCGCCGCGTGCGGGGACGCTTGGCTTGTGCCGTAAAACGCGCCGTAGTACGCGGCGGACATGCCGCCGTCCGCCGCTACGATGTCCGGCTTGGTTCTGCCGTCCGGAGACGGACCTCGGCTGCTGAACCATTCCAGCCTGTTCAGGTCGTGCCAAGGGGCGGCGCCCACCGCCAGCAGGCCGGGGTTGTCGCCGTCGGCGGGGTTCGCCGTCGTTCCCCTGCCGCGGTGTTCGAATACCGCCGCTCTGCGGCGGTCGCGGATCTGAACCCACGCCGGCGCGGGCCCCGAGACGTGTCGGACGACCGCGCGCAAGCCGTCCGGTCCGTAGAGGAAGTTGCCGTTCCGGTCGTAGGGCGAGAATGAGAGGAATTCGTGAGGAACGTGTCCATCGCGCCCGGTCTGGTGGTTGATGGACGACGCCACCACGCGGTTGCGGGAGTCAAGCAAGTAAATGTCGAGGTCGGTGTCCGCGCCGCCCCAGTCGTCATCCCAGCGCATCTCAATAAGTTGGCTGGCGAAATCCGCGAGCGAGTTGGTCTCGTCGCCGTCCGCGAACTCCATCAGCCCGTCGCCGTCGGAGTCCGAGAACTCGCCGCCCCAGCCGCTTGCTCGGTTGTTGCCCGCCGAATTCAACCAAACAACGCCGCTTCGAACCGCCCTTTCAACGGAGCTGATCATGGAGTTTTCGTAAAGCGAATCCCCGTTCGGGGAACCGTCCCAACTGAAACTCAGCGACATGTTCACAATGTCCACGCCTTGCATCATCAACCTGTCCACCGCCGCGCTCAAGGAGCCTCTGGAACCCGCCCCCGCCAGATAGAGCTCGGCGTCCGGCGCGATGTCGTGAATCGCCTCGGAGACCGCGGTTCCGTGCACGCCGTAGTGACAGTAGGCGGACCCCGTCAGGCAGTGGGGATCGTGGTCGGCGGGGAGTTCCACGCCCCTCAGCCTCCAGTTGCCCAAAAAGCCCTGGTCTATCACGCCCACTTTGACGCCCGCGCCCGTATGCCCCATCGCGTTCCACGCGGCGGAGTTGTGGACGGACGGACCGTCCCCAAGAGTCTCTTCCACGCTTATGACGAAGGTGAAGGGAGCGCCGGGGGCCGCTCGGATAAAGTTGGGCTCGACTTCCAGTTCGTAACTCCCGGCGGCGAGGTAGCGGCCCGCAATCCAATCGGGACGGTTGGAGCGGACGGTCACGCTGGCAACGTTCGCGGACTCGCCCGCGCGCTTCAGGCGGAGATACGTTTTCATGCCCGCCCGCGCCGAAAAGTTGACGCGCGCCGGCTTTTCGAGCGTGAACGAATAGAACTTGGAATAACCGGGACACTCCCTCGACCACGAGTCGGAGCGCGGGACTGAGCCGGGAACGCGCCCTATCGTCCCCAGCGCCGTTTCGCATCCGGCGGCGGCGGACGCTTCCACCGGCGTTGCGGAGACGGCGAGCGTGAATTCCCGCCCGGAAGCTTTCCGAAACTCTCCGACCTCGACGGAGTAATCCCCCGGGTCCATGAGGCGGCGGATGCGCGAGCTCAGCCCGACTCCGTGGTCGTCGTCCTCTTCAATGGCGGTCGCGCCGCCGCCGCCCGCCGTTCTCAGCGCGATGGTCGGGTCCCCGCCCGCCGCCGACGCGTCTATGGAGACGAACGACCGCTCGGCGAGCGTGAATCCGTACAACCGGGCGCTTCTCGCGTACGTACTCCATCCGGGGGACGGCGAGCAGTCGTCCGACCACGTTCCGGTTCGCGTGGCGCGCGTTCGGATTTCGCCCATGTCCTCCGTTTCGCAAGCGGTCGGCGCGGCGGGCGGCGGCTTGGCAGTCGGCGCGGCGTCTATCGTCAGCGTGAACGCGCCGCCTTCCGCCCTGTCGTTGGTGGTCGCCTCCAGCGCGTAGGGCGCGGCGGCGGACGCGCTCAAAGACGCCGTTATTCTGGCGTCCGTCCCGTCCCCGCCGTCATCGTTTTGGGCGATGATTGGCGCGGTCGAGGTCGCCGACGTCCGCAGGTACAGATACGGGTTGGCGGCGTCCGAAGCCAGCCCAATCGTCACGTTGGAATCCTGGGCGAGCGAGAACGTGTAGCGGCGCGCGTATGAGCCGACGCGCAGTCCCGATTCGCAGTCCGCCGCCCATGTTCCGGTTCGCTGAATTTCGCCGGACGCCAGTTCGCCGAGCGCGGTCGGGTCGCACGTCGTCGCCGCGCCGCGCATCCAAAAGCCGAAGCCGCCGGTTGCGGACGCGGGGGCGGGGAGAAGCTCCGCCCGATACGTCCCCGCCTCGAGCGCGGCGGAGAGGCGCGCGCCGCCGACTCCCTCGTCCTCCGCGAAGGATTTCTCCCAGCGGGGAGCGGAGCCGCCCGAAACGTAGTCCGCGCTTTGTCTCGACAGTTTCAGCCGCGCGCCGGCGTTCAGCGCGTGGGCGAACAAGCCCAGCGAGACGCGGGCGGGTTCCGACAGCGTGAACGCGGCGCGGTTGGTCGCGTTGCCATCCGCGTCTTGGCAGTCGGCGCTCCACTCCCACGCGTCGGTCGCGTCGGACGCCGCCGCTATCGCCCCGAAGTTTTTGAGGCATGAGTCCGCCGCGTCCGCCGTCCGCGCCGTTATCGGGGCGGAGGCGGTCGCGGACAGCGTGAACGCGCCCAAGACGCGGGGGCGCTTGGCGAGCGCCTCGACCGTGTAGGTTCCCGCGTCCAAAACGCGCTCGATTCTCGAAGCGCGCGTCGGCAGGGCGTCGCCGGCGCCGGCGGGCGGGTCTTCGCCGACATGCTCCGTCCCCGCGGCGGACGCGCCCCGCGTCAGGTAAAGCCGCGTGTCGGCGGCGACCCGCGAAACCAGCTCTATCTTCACCAATCTGGGCGCGTCCAGCGTGAACGAGTAGCGCTTGGCGTATGAATGGGCGGCGCGCGCCGAGTCGCAGGCGCTTGTCCAAGACTGGTTGGACGCCGTCGTCGTCTCGCCGTCCGCGAGCGCGAGCGGAGTCGCGGCGCAGACGGTTATGGGCGCCGCGGCGAGTTTCAGCGCGAAGTCCCCCGCCGCGGCGTCTGCGGCGGACGCCGCCTCAACCGTATAAGTCCCCGCCCTTAAAAGCGCCGCGACCGCCTCTTCGCCGCTCTCCGCCCTGGCGACGACCGCGCCTTCGAAGACTCCGTCGCCGGCGCGGACGTTCGCGTATGAATCCGTTGCGGATTCCAAAGACATGTCCACATTGGCGTCCGCGCTTAGCGTGAATGTGTAGAACCGCGCGTAACTATAGGGGCGCGCCTCGGAGAAGCAGTTGGACGACCACGTTCCGCTTTGGGTCGCCGCGGCGGACAGCGCGCCGAGCGGCGCGGGGGCGGCGCACGGGACTGTCGCCGTCGGCGTGAGCGTCAGGTTGAACGTCGTCCAGAATCTGGCGAGCGAGGCGACTTCCACCGTATAAGTCCCCGCGTCCAGCGCCCGCCTTATGTTGGATTCGTAGCGGGCGATTGGAGAGGCTGGCGTCAATACTGAGTTGAGCTCCGCTATGGAAGTTCCGGTCAGCGTCCCGTCGCCTTCTCGCAGATACAGCCGCGAGCTCGCGTTGCTGCTCAGGTCTATGCTCACTTTAGTTCTGCTTGTCAGGCTGAACGTGTAAAAACGCGCCCAGCCGTACTGCGCCGAACGGTACTGGTTGAATGTGCCTTCGGACGGGGTGAAGTAGCAGCCGGACGGCAGCGTTCCCGATTGGGTCGTCGCGGCGGCAAGTTCGCCAAGCGGCGCGGCGGCGCACCCGATTGCGGGCAGAGGCGTGACCCTGAGCGTGAACCCATCTTCCTGAGAGCGGCGGGCCGTGGTCGCCTCCACAGTGTAAGAGCCCGCCTCCAAAGTCCGGCTTATTCTGGAGTCGTAGCCGCCTCCGCCGTCGTCGTCTTCCGCTATGGACGCCCCGCTCAGCGTCCCGTCGCCGTCGCGCAGATACAAGTATGCGTCAGCGGACCCGGACGCATTCAGCGATATGGTCGCCTCAGCCCGTTCTTTCAGGCTGAATGTGTAGAACCGCGCGTAGCTGCCGGAGCGCGCTCGGGAGCCGCAGTCCGCGCTCCACCTTCCGAATTTGTCCGCCGTCGCCGACGGCGCGTCGGAATAGCTCAACCACCTTCCGTCCGCGATTGTCGTCGCGGGCTCCAGCGTTCCGAACGCCGCGGCGGCGCAGTCGTTCGGCAGGCTTATCGAAATCCGAAATTGCGCGTCCGCGATCTGCGAATCGAACTCGGTCGCCTCAATCGTATAAGTCCCGGCGACTAGATTTTCGGATATGAAGGAGTTGACGCCATATCCGACGTCGTCATTCACGGCGCGCGCGCGCCCGGACGTCGCGCTTCCTCTTCGCAGATACATGTACGTGTCCGCTTCTTCGGACGACAGGAATATGTCCGCTCGGCTGTCGCTCGCCAGGGTGAAAGTGTAGAAGCGCGCGTAAAGCGGCGCGCGGTCGACGGATTCGCAGGCGGTTCGCCATATTCCGTTGATGTCCTCGGACGCGCCGAGCGTCCCCAAATCGACCTGGCAGTCGGCGAGCGGGGCGATGGACAGGTCGAAAGTCCCGCTGGCGGATGCGGTCTGGCTGGTCGCTTCCACCGTGTACTCCCCCGCCTCCAGCGCGCGCCGGATGAACGCGGCGCTTCCCGTTCCGCCGTCGTCGTCCGACGCGATATGCGTTCCGAAGTTCCGCGCCCCGCTCCGCAGATACAGGAACGGATCCGCCCCCGCCGCGGACGAACTCAGGCTTATCTCCACCGTCGCGGGTTCGGACAGGGTGAATCCGTAGTAAGCGGACTGGCTATCGGTCTTGGCGGCGGAATCGCAGTTCGCGGGCCAACCGGCGCCGTTCGCGGTCAGGGCGGAAGTCGAGGCGGCGGCGAGCGTTCCGAGCGCGGTCGGGGCGCAACCGGCGCGCGCGGCGGCGCGGGTCACGGTCAGCGTGAACGACCCCGCCGTTCTCGGAAGATGCGTGGTCGCCTCGACCGTGTACTCCCCCGCGTCCAGCGTCCGCTCGATGCGCGAATCCGTCCGCAGGGGCGTTTCGCTCATGTCGTCGCTCTCCGCCACGACCGCGCCCGCCGCGCTCCGCCCGGAGCGCAGGTAGAGACGCGCGTCCGCTTTCGGAACGGTCGCGGTGGCGTCCGGCGTCGTCAACTCTATCGTCGTCTCCGTCCGCGCGCTCAGGGTGAACGTGTAAAACCGAGCGTAGCTGCGCGGGTTGGCGGCGGAGTCGCAACCGCTCGCCCAAGACGCCGTTTTGGCGGTCGGGGACGACGAAATGTCCAGCGTCTCGCGGCATATCGTCGCCAGGTCGCTGGTCAGCGTGAGCGTGAACGTCTTGTTGTGAGGGCTCCCGGAGCCGACGGCTTCCAATGTGTAAGTCCCCGCCGCCAGAGCGCGGATGACGCGGGCGCTCGTCCCCCCGCCGCCGTTGTCGTCCCGCGCGATGTATTCGCCGCGCCCGAAAGGGCCCCGCCCGCTCCGCAGGTAGAGAAACGGGTCGACGTCCGTGTCGGTCGTCAAGTCTATGGCAATCGCGGCGGCTTGCGGCAGGCTGAATTCGTAACGTTTCACGCTCCAATTGGATATCCTGCCCCAGAGGGAGTCGCATATGCCCTTCCAAGTCCCCGTCTTGACGGTGGTCGTCGACGTGGAAATCGAGCCGATGGTCGTGTCCGTGGCGCAGGGGTCGGGCGGCGGCGTGGGCGACGGGGACGGCGAGGGCGGCGGGTCTTGGTCGGCGACGAACGACGGGGGCGGCGGCGCTTGATCGACGACGGGGGGGACAATCGGCTCCACCCGAATCACCCCCGCGCGCTCCGAAAGCGGCCCCAGCAGATGCGCGGGGACATACGCCTCAAGCCAAGTTGCGCCGGAGTAATCGATGCGGACGCCGCGAGTTTCCAGAAAGCGCTTGGCGTCCGATATGTCGCTTGCGGCGTAAACCGAGACGGCGACGGCTGTCGCGCCGTCGTTCAGCGGGGTTTGGGCGACGGCGTTGGCGACCATCTCCGCGTTCATCGCCGCGTCCGCCGAACCCACCGCGCCGCCCGCGCCCTTCGCCGCCAGAACCGCGACGTTCTCTAGGGACGCCTCAAGGTTGGCGTAAACCGGCGGTCTTTTAGCGCCGCCGAAAATGTCGGGCGAAAGGTTTTCTTTCCCCTTGATGGACGGCTTGGAAACGGCTTTTGGGACGGCGGTTTTGCCGTTCGGTCCGGAATCCAAAACGGCTTTGGGCGTCGGCGCGGGCGCGAACGGAAACGCGGGCTTAGGCGCGGGAGTGGGCGTCCCCTCGCCTCCGAAGTCGCCCGCCGCCGAGCGAGTCGCGTCCGGCGCGGCGACGAGCGCCGCCAAAGCGAAAGCGCCCAGCGCAATCGCCACGCGGACAACGTTTTTCGCGGACGCCTGAATCATCGCGGGGTATCCGCCCTCCCTTCGCGCATAAGTTTATCACGGGGCGCAAGGCTGCGCCTAGCCGCGCAGACGCCCTCGCCCTCGCCCTCTCACATCAAAAGGTTGATTTCTGTTGGCTATCTTGGTTGGGCGACTCATGGATTCCCGCTTTCGCGGGAATGACGGCGGGGGAAAGACTGGAACAGCGGAATGGGAAGCGCGCCGCGTCACCCCGCCGCCGTCCGGAACTTCCACAGCGCCAGCGCCAGGAACGCCGCGCCGAATAGGGTCAGGGCGGTCATTTCCTGATAGACGTCCCCGAACTCCGCGCCGAAGAGCATCAGTTTGTTGAACCCCGCGTTCGCCCAGCCGTGCGGGGTCGTTTTGGCGAGGTTCTGCATCCATTCCGGCGTGATGAACAGCGGCCACCAGCAGCCGCCCAGCGGGGCTAGGGTGAGCGACGCCAAGACCCCGGCGGCGCTGGCGGCGCGGACGTTGTTCACCAGACTCGCCAGCAGCGTCCCGGCGGCGGCGGACGCCAGCGCCATGAGCGCCGATATGAGTATCACCGCCAACGGCGACGCGCCCAAGTCCACGCGGAACGCCAGGATGCCCACCGTCCACATCACCGCCAGCTGCGCCGCGCCTCTGCACGCCGCGCCCGCGAACTTGCCGAACACTATGGACTCGCGCCGCGTCCCGTTGGACATCAGGCGCTCCAGCGTGTTCGTCTGCCGCTCGCGCGCTATCGCCTCCGCGCTCAGCGCCGCCGTGAAGAACACGAACATCGTCAAGTAGCCCGGCAGAGTGAAGTTGGACGCGCGGAACGGTCTTATCTCGCCGACCGTCTCGAAGGCGAAGTCCACGGACGGCGGGATGCGCTCGAACAGGGCGTCGAAATCCACGCTCGCCATGTCGAAGCCGTTGCGCTCGGATAGAATCGCAACCGCGCTTATCGCGTTTTGCAGGGGAGTCAACTCGCCCGCTATGGCGTCCGCCGCGCCCCGAAGCGCCGCTTCCGATTCCGCAGAGGCGTCGCCGATTACCGTCTCGACGCTCGTCGGGACGCCGTTCCGCAGGCTTTCGGTGAAATCCGGCGGGAACGACAGGAAGCCGTCTATCTCGCCATTCTCGGCGGCGGCGAGCGCGGCGGCGTAGCCCATCTCAACGACTTCGACGTCCTCGCGCTCGCGCATGCCGGCGATGATCTGGCGGCTGGCGGAATCTTCGGCGGTCTCTTGGGTCGCCATCGCCACCGTGAGCGGGCTGTCGTCCGGCCCCTGCCCGCCGAGCGCGATTGTGAACCCGATGATGAACAGGAACGGGAAGAGGAACGACATCCCCACCGCGACGCGGTCTTTGAAGAATATCTTGGTGTCTTTGGCGGCTATCAGCAGCGCTTGGCGGACGACGGTACGCATATCGCGCTATCTCCCCCCTTCGGAAACCCTGAACAGCAGGCGCGCGGCGATGAGCGAGGCGACCGCCGTGCCGCCCATGACCGCCAGCGCGCCGCCCTGCTGGGCGATGGTTTCGCCGGACGACAGTATCGCCGACATCGCGTCCATGGCGTGGCCCGTGATTGTGAACCGCGCCGCCGTCGCCAGCGCGCCCTCGCCGGCGTCGAAGAACGTTCCGCCGAAGATGGTCATGGACATCGTGAACGCCACCGCCGCCCACGCCGCCTGGTCGCGCGTCCGCGCCAGCGCCGCGATTATCAAGCCGATTCCGCTCACCGCCGCCGCGACGCAGACGCAGAGCGCCAGCGTCTGGGCGAACTCCGACAAGCCGCCGACGCGCAGAACGGCGAAGCCCAGCGCCAGCAGAACCGCCGACTGCGCCGCCGCGCGCAAGACGCCGGAGAGGAACTTGCCGACGAACAGCCCCGTCGCGCTCAGGCGCGTGGTCATCAGCCGCTCCAGCGTTCCCGCGCGCCGCTCTTCCACTATCGCTTGCGCGCCCAGCGTGACCGTGAACATCAGAAACATCACCGCCATGCCGGGCATGAGGCGGTCTATGAAGTCGGGCCCTTCGTCCGCCGAGACGCCGCGCCTCTCGACGGCGACGGGGGGCGTTTCGCGCGCGTTTTCTAGGGCGATTCGGGCGGCGGCGTTCGCGTCCGCCGGCGAGACGCCGAAGGGCGCCGTCGCCTCGCGGGTTAGTTGCGCCGCGCGGACGTCCCCCGCCACGCTCTGCGCCGTTCCGCGCGCGAAGCTCGCCACTATCTGCCCCGCTTCGCCGCCGTTGCCGCGCCGCATGAAAGTCAGCGCCGCCGTCTCGCCCGCGTCCACCGCCGCGCTGAACCCGGCGGGAATCGCCACCGCCATTGTCAGGGCGGAGCGGTCGAGCTCCGATTGGACGTCCGCCAAAGTCCGCTCGCGGACTTCTATTCCGTCAATCGAGCCGAGCCGCCAGACGAACTCGCGCGCGTGGATTCCGCCGTCCATGTCGACCACATGCGCGTCCGCGTCGAAGGCGGATTCGCCCGAAAACGTGAAGTACATCAGCGCGAACAGGGCTATCGGCAGCGCCACGCTGAAGGCGAGCTCCGCTCGGTTTCGCAAGTGCGTTTTGAGGTCGAGCAGCGCTATGTGTATGTGTAGCGGCATCGTCATCGTCATCGGCGGCGGCTAGTCGCGCAGGCTGCGCCCGGTGAGGTCGAGGAAGACGTTTTCGAGCGTGGTTTCGTCCGGGTCGCCGATTCGCGCCTTCAGCTCGCGCGGCGCGCCGACGCTTATCAGCCGCCCGTGGTCGATGATTCCCACGCGGTCGCAAAGCCTATCCGCCTCTTCCATGTAGTGAGTGGTGTAGAGGACGGTCATGCCGCCGTCGCGCAGGCTTTCGACGGTGTCGAAAATGTGGTTGCGCGATTGCGGGTCTATGCCGACGGTCGGCTCGTCCAGAAACAGCATCTTGGGGCGGTTCATCAGGGCGATGGCAATGTTGACGCGCCGCTTCATGCCGCCGGAGAAGTCGTCGACCTTGTCTTTGGCGCGGTCGGCGAGTCCGACTGTTTCAAGGTTTTCGCGCGCCGCCTCTTTCGCCTCGCGCCCGCCAAGCCCCGCCATGCGCCCGAAGAAGATGAGGTTGTCGTTCGCGGACAATTCGGGGTACAGCGCCAATTCCTGCGGGCAGACGCCGATTATCTTGCGGACTTCATCGGCGTCCGCGCTCACCGAAACGCCGCCGATGGTCACGTCCCCCCCGTCCGCGCGCAGAACGGTCGAGAGCATGCGTATCGTCGTGGTCTTCCCCGCGCCGTTCGGTCCGAGCAGACCGAAAATCTCGCCCTCTCGTATCGAGAAATCGACCCCGTCCACCGCCGTCATATCGCCGAACGACTTATGCAAGCCGCTTGCGATGAGAAAGTCTTGTCCTTTTCCTGCTGTTTCGGTCACGCGGGGGCTCCGCCAGTTTGGGATTTGGGATTGTCGCATCCGCCCGCATTATATAGCGCCGCCCCGCCGCGTTTCCATAACGGCGTCCAACCGAAACCAAGCCCCAACCGCAACCGACAACCCCCTTTCCCCCTCTGCGCTTCCTCTGCGCCTTCGCGCCTCTGCGTCTAATTTCCCGCCCCCGCCGCGCATATCAGGGCGAAATCCAGTTTAGCGGACGGATTGATTTATGTTATACTTTTGTGGAAATGCGAACTCCGACTTGCAAACTTAGGGGGTTTTATGCTCATTAACCGAATAGTGGACTACTTTCAAGGGACGGGCGCGTCGGCTCAAATCGCGGCCTTGGCGGTGATTATCGTCTATATCTGCGAACTGTTGAATTGGCTTCCCTGCCTTTTCGAGAGGCTTTGCCCCAACCCCGTCGTGGTCGCTGTTCTCGGCGCGGTGGATTCGATGGGCGGGACCGCGGATGCGGCGTTCATCATTTTCATAGTCATAGAAGGGAGTGGATACATGCTATTCGCATCAATGGAAAGGAACAGGTTGAGAGCGCAAGCCGCTGAAGCCAACCAGCAAGCCGCCGAAACCAAGTTGCAGATTTCTGAAATCAACCGGCAGATGGCTGAAGTCAACCAGCGAGCCGCCGAAGCCAACCAGCAAACCGCCGAAGCCAACCAGCGAACCGCCGAAGCCAACCAGCAAGCCGCCGAAGCCAACCAGCGAACCGCCGAAGCCAAGTTGCAGACGGCTGAAGCCAACCAGCGAGTCGCCGAAGCCAACCAGCGAGCCGCCGAAGCCAAGTTGCAGATTGCCGAAGCGGAGGCGCGGGCCGCCAAAGCGGAACTGCGAGTTGTCAAGGCGGAACGGCGAGCCGAGCGGAACGCGGCGCAGGGCAGCTAAGGGTCAAACCGGATCAACCGGGCGTCGCGCCCCAAAGAAAAAGCCCCCGGGCATCGTTCCGGGGGCTTTTGGCGACATGTCCGCTCAGAAATTTCCCGAAATCCCATTCCCCTCTCTGCGCTTCCTCTGCGCCTTCGCGCCTCTGCGTCTCCATTCCCTCCCCATTGCGTTTCAATTCACCCCCGCCGCCACAGCGCCAGGGACGCAACCAGCGCCGCCGCGCATATCAGGGCGGCTACGCGGTATGAGTCTTGGAACGCCAGGGCGAAGGCGAGGTCGGCGTCGACGCCGGGCGTTCCCGCGCGCGCCGACTCCAGCGCCGCGAATACCGCGCCCATGACGGCGACGCTGAGCGCCGTCCCAAGCCCGCGCGCCAAGCCCATCGCGCCGCCGCCCGCGCCGAGACGGTCGCGCGGCATCGCCCCCATTATCAGGTTCGCGCTCGCCGACTGGAACAGCCCCGCCGCCGCGCCCGACGCCAGCAAGCCGGCGGCCACTTCCCAAATGTCCGACTGCGGGTTGAGATTGGACATCCACGCCAGCGCCGCGCAGCCGACCGCCAGCGCGCCGCTCATGGCGTAGGCGGGGCGCCATCTGTCCGAAAGCCAGCCGCCCAGCGGAGCCGCCAGCGCCGCCGCCAGCGTCATCAGCAGCAACAGCGCCCCCCACGCGCTCGCGCTCGCCCCCATGCCGTCCACCACGAAGAAGGGCAGGATGAACCAGTTGACGAACGTCCCCAGATAGGCGAGCGCCGTCGTCGCCAGCGCGATGGGCAGGACGCCGCCCGTTTCGGACAGGCGCAGAAGCGGGCGCGACGAGCGGCGCTCGACGGCGAAGAACGCCCACAATCCGGCGGCGGACGCGAGCGCGAGCGCCGCGACGCGCCAATCCGTCCAGCCGATTCTGCCGCCCAGCGCCAGCGCGAGAATCAGCGCGCCGACTCCGACGAACTGCGCCGCCGCCGCTCGCGGATCCAGCCCGGCGCGCGCCCCGCCGCCGGCGTCGTTGTCCGACGTTCGCAGGAAGATGAGCGAGAAGGCGATTGCAGCCGCGCAAATCGGGGCGCGGGCTAGGAAGATGGCGCGCCAGCCGAAGGCGTCCACCAGCGCGCCGCCGCCGAGCGAGCCGGCGACCATCCCCAGCGTGCCGAGCGCCGCCATGATTCCGAGCGCCCGCCCGCGAAACTCCAGCGGGAACGCCCGCGTCACCAGCGCCGGCGAAAGCGCCATCAGCAGCCCGTTGCCGACCGCCTGGAGCGTTCTCAGGGCGAAGACGACTTCCAAATCGTCCGCCGCGCCGATGGCGACCACCGCCGCCGTATAAGCCGCCAGCCCGAAGACGTGCATCCGCTTCAGCCCCGCCGCGTCCGCCGCCGCGCCCAGCGCCAGCTGCATGGACGCGCTCGCGCCCACGTAGAGAATGATTATCCACTGGACGGTCGCCGCCTCCGCCCCGAAATTGTCGGCGATTTCGGGCAGGGCGACGTTCACTGTGATGTCCAGCGAAGTCAGAAACACCCCCGAAGCGGCGGCGACCAGCGCGACCCAAGCCGAACCGCCAAAAACGGAGCGGGACGGCGAAGAGCGGAATCGGGCGAAGGCGGGCATTGTTGGATACTATACACCAACGCGGGGGATGGCATGGGGATGGCGTATTTGTCAGAATCAGGATTTACAGAATTAAAGGATTTTCAGGATTCCCCCCTCTGCGCTCCTTTGCGTCTCCGCGCCTCTGCGTCCCCATAACTTCCCCCGCAAGCCGCCGAGCGCTGTACAATGCCAACAACCCAATGCGGAGAATCCCCCATGCCGCCGTCCGCGCATTTCAGCCCCGCGCTGTTCGAGTTTCTGGCAGACCTCGCCGCCAACAACAGCCGCGAGTGGTTCGAGGCGAACCGCGAGCGCTACGAGCGCGACGCCCGCGAGCCGATGATAGAGTTCATCGCCGACTTCGCCGCCCCTCTGAGCGAGTTCGCCCCCCGCATGGTCGCAGACCCGCGGTGGGCGGGCGGCTCCATGTTCCGCATCCACCGCGACATCCGCTTCTCGCGCGACAAATCGCCCTATAAAACCAACATAGGCGCGCACTTCCGCCACGAAATCGGGCGCGACGTCCACGGTCCGGGGCTGTATCTGCACTTGGAGCCGGGGCGCGTGTTCGCCGCCGCCGGAATCTGGCGCCCGCGCTCCGACACCCTGCTCAAGATACGCCAAGCCATAGCCGCCAACCCCGCCAAGTGGGAATCCATCGCGGAGGACGCGGTTTTCCGCCGTCTCTACACGCTGGAAGATGGCGAATCGCTGAAACGCCCCCCGCGCGGCTTCGACCCGGAACATCCGCTGATAGAGACGCTGAAGCTCAAGACATTCGCCGCTCATTCGGAGTTCGGCCAGGACGCCGCCTGCTCGCCCGATTTCATGGACATCTACGCCGCCGCCTGCCGAACCGCCGCGCCGCTCTGCGAATTCCTAACGCGGGCGGTGGGGCTGGACTGGCGATGAGGACGTCAAGCCGCCAAGCGCGGGCCGCCTTCCCCACGTTCCGCCGTCATCCCCGCGAAGGCGGGAATCCGGAGTCGCCCAACAACGTCATCCTCGCGGAAGCGGGGACAGGATAGCCACTAGGAACCAGGCTTGAACGGAAGCCAATGTGTCCCTTCTCCATTGATGGCAGAAGGCTAGGATGAGGGCGCTCGCGCCGCCAGGCGCGGTTCCGCGCGAATTGCCCGCCAGCCGCATATATGCCCCCTACTCCGCCTTCTCCAACTTGGCGAACGACTGCAACAGCCGCTTGACTCCGTTGCCGTCCTTGAACGCCACAGTCACTTGGAAATCCGCCCCGGCGGGTTCGCAGTGGGTTACGATGCCCTCCCCGAAAGACGCATGCCGCACTTTGTCGCCGGTGGCGAAGGCGGGGACGGCGGCGCGCGGGTCGCCTCGCCGGCGCGCGGTCGGCGGCGGCGTCTGCTGGCGTCCGCGCCTTCCGCTCGGCGGCGGCGTCGCCACCGTTCCCGGACGGCGAACGGGGCGGGACGGCGGACGGGACGCCGGCGGGCGCGGCGAGGGCGTCAGGCGGCGCGGAGTTCGCGGCGGCGGCGATGAGTCCGCCGGCGGCGAAGTCGGCGCGGACGGGCGGCGCGAGAAGTCGTAATCGCGTCCGCGCGGGGCGGTCGGCGACGGCGGCGAAGTCCGAGTCCGAGACGGGCGCGCGGGCGCGCGGGGCGGCGGCGCGTCCGATTCCGGATCCGTTTCCCCGTCCGCAATCAGCTCGCGGGGAATGTCCAACAGGAAGCGCGACGGCAGGTTCGGCCCCGTTCCGCCCCGGAATCCGCGCCGGAACGCCCGCATCAGATAAAGCCGCTCTTTCGCCCGCGTCATGCCCACGTAGCACAGGCGGCGCTCTTCCTCCAGCCCCGCCGGGTCGTCCACCGAGCGCGAATGGGGCAGCAGCCCGTCCTCCATGCCCACCATGAACACCGCCGGATACTCCAGCCCCTTCGCCTGATGCAGCGTTATCAGCGTGAGCGAATCGGGCTTCTCTTCGAGATTGTCCACGTCGCTCACCAGGCTGACGCTTTCCAAGAAGGCGGTGAGCGCGGCGGCGGCGTCCATGTTCAGGAAATCGCGCGCGGCGGCTCGGAATTCGTTTACGTTGTCCAGGCGGTCTTCCCCGTCGTCCTGCTCGCCGAGATAGCGGCGGTAGCCGGACATGTCGAGCGTCTTGTCCATCAGCTCGATGATGTTGGCGGTTCGGGTTTCTTCGCGAAGCCGCAGAATCATCTTGCGGAAGTCCCCCAGGGCGCGGGCGGCGCGCGGCGTGAAGGCGGCGGACGATATGGCGGACAAGCCCCCGCCGGCAGGCTCCGGCGCCCCGCCCAGCGCGGACACGACGGCGCTCTCGCCGCCGCCGTCCGCGCCCCCGCCGATGGCGTCGAACATGGACGTCCCGCCGTCCCGCGCCGCCCGCGTCAGCTCGTCCAAAGTCCGCCGCCCGATGCCGCGCGCCGGGCGGTTGATGACCCGAACCAAACTCACGTCGTCGTTCGGATTGGCTATCAGGCGCAGATACGCCGCCAGGTCTTTCACCTCTTGACGCTGGTAAAACTTCATGCCGCCGATGAGCTGGTAGGGGACGCCGTAGCGCAGGCAGGCTTCTTCAAGCGCGCGCGACTGCGCGTTGACGCGGTACATGACGGCGATTTCGCCCAGAGCGTACTTCCGCGCGCCGCCCCCGCCGCGAGTGAGCGCGTTCACCTCGCGCAAAACCAGCTGCGCCTCTTCTTCCTCGTCGTAGCCTTCCGCCATCTTAATCCGCGCGCCCTTGCCGTTGCGCGTAAACAGATTCTTCTCGACCCGCTGAGTGTTCGCGGATATGAGATTGGACGATGCGTCCAGTATCGTCTGCGTGGAGCGGTAATTCTGCTCCAAGGCGATGATTTTGGCGTCCGGGAAGTCGGTTTGGAAGCTCAGGATGTTGCGGATGTCCGCGTTTCGCCACGAGTAGATGGACTGGTCCGGGTCGCCCACCGCGCACAGGTTCCGATGCTCGCCGGCGATGAGGCGCGCTATCGCGTACTGCGCCACATTCGTGTCCTGAAACTCGTCTATCATAAAGTGGACGTAACGCTCGCGGTACTTGCGCGCGATTTCATCCCGCTCGCTCAGCAGGGTATAAGTCTTGAGAAGCAGATCGTCGAAATCCGCCGCCGCCGACTGGTTCATCAGCGATTCATAGCGCTCATAGACGCGCCCGGCGACTTCTTCGAAGTAGCTCGCCGTCCGCGCCGAGTAGCCCTGCGCGGTCAGCAGCTGGCTTTTCGCGCCGGATATGGCGGACTGCACGGCGCGCGGCGCGACGCGCTTGGGGTCGACGTCCGTCTCGCGCATGGCGCGCTTGACCATCTCCACCTGGTCGGCGTCGTCGTAGATGGCGAAGGCGCGGTCGAGCCCTATCGCTTCGCCGTCGCGCCGCAGGACTTGGGCGCAGAAGGCGTGGAACGTCCCCAGCGTCAGCCGCTCCGCGCCGTATGAGACGACCTCGCGGACGCGCTCTTTCATCTCACGCGCCGCCTTGTTCGTGAAAGTCACCGCGGCGATGCGCCCCGGCGAAACCCCCGCCACGCGCATGAGATAGGCGATGCGATAGGTTATCAGCCGCGTCTTGCCGCTGCCCGGCCCGGCGACGATGAGAAGCGGCCCGTCAATGGTCTCGGCGGCTTCCCGCTGTCTTGGGTTCAGCTCCGAAAGCAGGTTGTTGTCGTTCACGCGCGCCATTTCCCCTCCGCGTTGCTCATTCCTTTACCCCTCTGCGTTCCTTTGCGCCTTTGCGCCTTTGCGTCCCAATTCTTTCGCGCCTCTGCGTCAATTCTTCTCAAACCACAAACAGCGGCTCGTCCAGCGTGATGATTCGGCTTTCGGCGGCGACTGATTGGCGCAGGTATTTGGGGACGGCTGTCATCCCCCGCAGGGTGATTCCGTCGAAGTAGCGCAACTCGCCCTCGACGCGCTCGGCGATTGCGGCGTCCGCGCGCTCGGCGCCCACCGCGCCCGGATCCGGACCGAGCGACCCGATGACGAACCCCCAAGTGGAGCCGAAACTCGGCACGAACGTCTCGGAGAGAACTACGACGGGGAAGACGCTCGAAAGCGTGTTCGCCACTACAGAAAAGCACTGCTCATAGAAGGAAGGCCCCGTCGGCCCCGCCTGCGCCGCCATGATTCCGCCGGGGTTCAAGCGCGATTTCAGAAGCGCGTAGAACTCCCGCGTGAACAGGCGATAGGCGGGCCCCGCCTCAAGCGGGTCTGGGACGTCTATGATGGCGGCGTCGAAGCGCTCGCCGGTCCGCTCAAGATAGGCGTAAGCGTCCGCGTGAATCAACTCCACTCTGGGGTCGTCGAAGGCGCCCTGATGATGGTTGGGCAGATGCTCGCGACAGAGCGCGACCACTTCGCCGTCGATGTCGACCATGACGACCCTTTCGACCGTCTTGTGCTTGAGCGCCTCGCGTATCGTCGCGCCCTCGCCGCCGCCGGCGACGAACACCGAGCGCGGCGCGGGATGGGCAATCATCGCCGGATGGACTAGCCCTTCGTGATAGGCGAACTCGTCCGTTTCGGTGGATTGCGTCTTGCCGTCCAAAACCAGGCTGCGCCCGAACGCCGCGCCGGTGTGGACGACGACATCCTGATATGCCGTCCGCCCGGCGTAGTGGACGCGCTCGACGCGCTCCGCCTGATACAGTCCGGGCGCGATGAGCTCGTAGAGCCAGTTGCCGTCCGGCGGCGCGCTGTTCATCGGGCGGCGCTCCGGAGCGAGGGCGCGGCGCCTGCCAAAACCCCGCGCTCGATTTGCGTGATGGTCGGGCGCAGGCTGCGGAGCCGCTCCACTATGAGGTCGGCGGCGTCCCGAGGCCTGAAGTCGGCGCTGCACGAGAATATGTCGGCGGCGGCGTATGAGAATTCGGGCCAGGTGTGGACGCTTATGTGCGATTCCGCGATGGCGACGATGCCCGTCACGCCCACCGGGTGGAACTTGTGGAATGTGTGGCCGACCACCGTCGCCCCCGTTTCGCTGGCGGCGCTGATGAGCGAATCGCGGACGTAATCGAGGTCGTCCAGCAGATCCGGGTCGCAGTCTTTCAACTCCATCAAAATGTGTATGCCCAGGGCGTCCAACCGATGCTCTCCGCTGATGATTTTCGCTTGTCGGACTTGCATTATAGCGCCAACCGAATCGGCGATAGTAGCGTCCGCCAAGAAAATCCGCGAAACGGCGGCGAGATATGAGAAACCGCATTGCGCCGTCCCCATCCGCGCCTCCGCGCCAAAATTCCCCTCCGCCGCGCGCCGCTAGGCTATGTCGCCTCACGCTATATCGAAAGTAGTCTCCCCCTTGTCCAGCGTCTCTTTCACCGCGTTGGCGAATTCGACCAGCTCCGCTTCGTCCGGGACGCCGCCTTCGGCTAGTTTGCGCTTGAACTCCGCGAACAGCCAGTCCTCTTCGCGCCCCTGCGGGAATTCGAAGAATCGGCGGTCGAAAGTCGGCAGCTCGCCGGGGCCGAAGTCGCCCTTGCCCTCTATGGCGTAGCGCTCTAGGTTGTCCGTCCCCTTGCCGAGAACCTCGCCCGTTTCGACGTAATGTTCCATCACCGGCTTCATCCCGTAGCGCTGGATTGGGCAGACCAGCACGCACACCGCGCAGCCGTGATACTTGACCATCACCGGGCGGCAGCGCTCATAGACGAGCTTGTTCTTCTCGACGCCGCGCCACCAAACCTTTTCGCGGGTGAGGGCGCGCCCCGGACAGCGGTTGACGCACACCTGGCACTTCTGGCAGAAGGCGTGGATTCCGTAATCTATCGGCGCGTCATGCCTCAGCGGCGCGTCGGTCGTCACCAGCATCAGGCGCGAGCGCGAGCCGAAATGCGGCGAGAGCAGTTGCCCGTTCGCCCCCAGCTGCCCCAGCCCGGCGGCGACGAACAGCGGTATGTAAGGCCCGCTGTTGTCGCTGCCGTCATGTATCTGCGCCCGATAGCCGCGCGACCTGATATAGTCCGCCAGCTTCAGGCACATCTCTTCTTGGATTTCGTATGTGCCGAAGTGGGCGTATTCGGCGTCCATGCTCGGCGCGGTCTGCGTCTGCAGATAATCCTGCTCAAGGGCTAGGCAGACGGCGTTTTCGTATTTCGACCACCCCTTCTTGGCGGCGAAAGTGTAATGCCGGTCGTGCGCGGCGAATCCCACTTCCCCGAAGCCGATTTCCCGCGCGCGGCGGCGCACGTCGTCGGTCAGGTCTTCGCCCGGAACCGGAACGCCGGTCGGCTCCGCGTCCGCCGATTCGAGCGCGGCGGCGTACATCGGCTCCATGCGCTTGTCCTGCACGACGCGGAACGCCGTCAAGTCTTTCGGCTGGGTTTCCCAAGCCCACTGACGGTCGGCGGACTTGTCGATGGACTGCGTCTGCAACGGATGCTCGCGGCTGAAGAACGCCACATCCTCGCGCCGCTGGGGGATTCCCGGAACTGTGGCGAGCTCCAGCGGAACGGGTATCGCCGCGTCCGCGTCGCCCACCCGCCTGCCGGGGCGATTCACGAAATGGCTTATCGGCTTGGGCATCGTTCGCCTCCTGATGATATATTTGCGCTATCTGCGTCCAATCGCAACCAACAAATCCCCTTCCTCCGCGTTCCTCTGCGCCTTTGCGCCTCCGCGTCAAAACCGCCCTCCGCGTCAGCCCCGCATCTTATCCCCTTTCGGATCATACAGCGGTTCGCGCGTCACCGTCGCCGGCAACCGCTCGCCGAAATACAGAACATCCACTTTCGCGCCTATCGCGTTGTGGTCGGCGGGCAGGTATCCATACGCTATCCCGCGCCCGATGGAATGTCCATAGTTGGCGCTGGTCACGTAGCCCAGCGTCCGGTCGCCAAGCGCGATGGGTTCCTTGCCGACGACGACCGCGTCCGGGTCGTCCAAGACCATGCAGCGCAGGCGGCGCGGCGGCCCCCCGCCTTCGCGCTTGGCGATGAGCGCGTCGCGCCCGATGAAATCCCCCTTGCGGAGTTTCACCGCGAAGCCAAGCCCCGCTTCATAGGGGTCGTATTCCGTATGAATGTCGTTCCCCCACAGGCGATAGCCCTTTTCAAGGCGCAGTGAATCGAACGCCCCCCCGCCGGCGGCGGCGACTCCGAGCGGGATTCCCGCATCCCACAGCGCGTCCCACAGGCGCAAGCCGTACTCCGTCGGCGCGTAAATCTCCCAACCCAGCTCGCCCACATACGAGATTCGCAACGCGAGCGCCGGGACGTCGCCGATGATTATGCGCTTCGCCGTCATATAGGGGAAGGCGCCGTCGCTCACGTCGTCCTCGCAGACGCGGCTCAGCAGGTCTCGCGCGCGCGGTCCCCACAAGCCTATGCAGCAGTAAGCCGACGACATGTCCGCCGCCGAAACGGAGCCGTCTTCGGGCAGATTCGACCGTATCCACGCCAAATCATGCAGCCCCATCGCGCCGCCGGTTACGACCATGAAGCGGCTTTCGCCCAGCCGCGTGACGGTCAAATCGCACTTTATCCCGCCGCTCGGCGTGAGCATGGAAGTGTAGGTTATCGCGCCGATGGGCTTGTCCATGCGGTTGGCGGCGAGACGCTCTAGGGCGGCTAGCGCGCCGTTTCCGCTGATTTCGAACTTGGCGAACGGCGTCATGTCGAACATGGCGACCCGCTCGCGCGCGGCGGCGTGTTCGGCGGCGACGGCGGGCGACCACTCGATGGCCGCCCAGCCGCTCCGCTCCGCTCCCGCCGGATTCAGCGAATCAAGCAACCCTTCGTTCGCCTCATGCCACTGCGGACGCTCCCAACCGGCGCTTTCGTGAAAGGCCGCGCCCAATTCCTTCTGGCGCGGATGGAACGGCGAAAGACGAATGTCGCGCCGCGTCTCCGCCTGCTGGCGCGGGTGGATAATGTCGTAAACCTCGCGGTACTGTTGCGCCGACCGGTCGCGCACATACGGGCGGCTGAGCGCATGCGGATGGAAGCGGCGAATGTCGGACTCGCGCAAATCCGCGCCCGTCTCCCCGTTGACTATCCACTCCGCGACCGCCCTGCCGACGCCCGCCGCGTGCGTAATCCAAACCGCCTGCGCCGACCAGAAGCCCGCCACCTGCGGCGATTCGCCCAAGATGGGGAATCCGTCCGGCGTGAACGAAAAGGCGCCGTTGAACTTGCGCGTGAGCGCCGCGCCGCGAATCGCCGGCAGAATCTCGCCCGCTTTCTCCATCGTGGCGTCGAAATGCGACGGCGTGAACGGCAACTCCGCCGGCGCGCCGTTCGATTCGGCAAGCCCCGGAATGTCGGCGGACTCCAGCAAAAGCGGCTTGTGGCGGTAGGAGCCGATGCCGTATCCCTCGCCGACTTGGCGGAAATACATCGCTTCGTCCTGATGCCGTATCAGCGGCTGGGATATTTCCTCGCGCGCCCCGGCGAGCGCGTCTAGCGGCTCCGTGACGGCGTAGAGATGCTCCATCGGCGACAGCGGAATGGGGACGCCCGCCAAGCCGCACAAACTGGGCGCCCAGATGCCGACTGCGGAGACAACTATCTCAGCGTCAATGTCCCCCCGCGCCGTTCGGACGCCGCGAACGCGCCCGCGCTCGATGCGGAATCCCGTCACTTCCGCGCCGCCGTAGAACGCCGCCGCGCCGTCCCGTTCCGCTTCCCGCGCCATAGCCTCCGCCGGGCGCGTCGCCTTCGTGTGAATGTCGGACGGAACATAGAGCGCGCCAAGGATGCGCTCCGAAAGCGCCGGAACCATCCCGCGCGCCTCGTCGGGCGAGATGAGATGCGCTTCCACGCCCCAACTCGCGCCGTAGCCCGCCCTGCGCCGCAAATCCGCCAGACGCTCCGGCGTCCACGCGATTTCAAGGCTGCCGACGGCTTTGGCGCAAGGCGCGCCGTCCAGCTCCAGCCGCGTCCACAAATCCACCGTGTACTGCGCGAACTCCGACATGGTTTTGGACGGGTTTATCTGATAGACCAGCCCCGGCGCGTGCGAAGTGGAGCCGCCCGTCTCGAACAGCGGACCCTGATCCAGAACCGCGATGTCCCGCCAGCCGAGCTTGGCGAGATGATACGCCAAAGCGCAGCCGACGATTCCCGCTCCGATGATTGCGACCCTGGCGCTTTTCGGCAGAGCGCCGTTCTCTTGCGTCATAACTTCGCCTCCCGTCGACCGGCGGCTTCCGTCCGCGAGTTTTCCCTGTGCTAAGATGCTACCACAGTATCGCGTCGGGCGAAACGGCGCTTTTCGGGGGAGCGGGCAAAAATCCATCCCTTGCGCCCTCCGCGCCTTTGCGTCAAATCCTCTCGCCCCTTCGCGCCCAATGCTATAATCCCCCGAACCCCAAAACCAACCCGCGCGCCAGGATTAGCCGCATGACCCTTCGCCGCCCCCAGACCGCCCCAAGCCCCCCGCGCTTCCCGCCCCACGTTCTCGGCGTCTCCATGCCGCCGATTGTGGAGCTGAGCCGGCGCATGGCGGAAAAGAACGCCGCCGGCGGCGACGTCATCAGCCTGGGGCAGAGCGTCCCATTCTTCGGGCCGCCGCCGGGGATGACGGACGCGGTGGCGAAAGCCCTGACCGACTTCGGGCCGCGTTTGCATACTTACGGGCCCGACGCCGGCATCCCGGAGTTGCGCGCCGCCCTCGCGCGCAAACTCGCCGACTTCAACGGCGTCCGCATAGACCCGGATTCCCAGATAATCGTCACCCCCGGCTCGAACCAGGCGTTCATGGTCGCGCTGATGACCATTCTCGGCGAAGGCGACGAAGTAGCCATCGCGTCCCCGCGCTATTTCAACCACCACATGGCGATAGAGCTGTGCGGCGGAACGGCGCGCGAGATTCATCTGAGCGAAGAGAACGGCTTTCAGATGCGTATGGAAGACGTCGAGCGCGCCCTGACCCCGCGAACGCGGGCGGTGGTCGTCAACAGCCCCAACAACCCCAGCGGGGCGGTGTACGACCGCGAAGAAACCGCCCTCATCGCGCGGGAAATCGCGGCGCGCGGCATCTACGTCATCTGCGACGACGCCTACGAAGCCTTCTGCTACGACGGCGCCCAACACGCCACAGCCGCCGCGCTAGCGGACGACGGCGACCTGATAATCACGCTCGGCAGCATGTCCAAAACCTTCGGCATGACCGGCTGGCGCATCGGCTACATGGCGGCGGGCGCGGAGGTCGTCCGCCACGCCATAAAAGTCCAGGATTCCATGGCGATCTGCGCCCCCATCGTGTGCCAGATAGCCGCGCTCGCCGCGCTGGAGCATCTGCCCGCCTACCCCCAAAGCATGATCGCCGAGCTGGAAGAGCGCCGCCGCGCCCTAGAATCCGCCCTGGCGCGAACCCCCCGCCTGCGCTTGATTAAGACGCATGGGGCGCTGTGCGCGATGGTCCGCGACGCCCGCCCCGGCGAATCAGGCGGCGGCGGCTTGGCGGCGGAGATGCTGGAGCGCGCCGACGTCCTAGCCGTCCCCGGCGCCGCCTTCGGCGAGCGCTGGCGCGACTTCATCCGCCTATCCTTCGGCAGCGCCCCCCGCGACAGATACGAGGAAGCGCTGGACAGAATCGTCCGCCGTTTCGCGGAGGGCGATGGCGCGCGAGATGTGGAATGACGCGGAAAGCCCATCGCGCCATCCCGCTCCGCCCCTTCGCGCATCCGCGTTTTCCATTCTTTCGCCCTCTTGCGAATTTCTAATCTAAGCGAGAAAGTTGCAAGCGAGCGCCGATTCCCCTTATCATTCAAGTTGCGGATTCGCCCGCGTTCGGGCGAAGCGACATTCCGCTTGCAAACCGAACAGAAGCAAACCGCGGCGGAGCGTGTTTACATGGCAGAGACAAATGGAAGCTCTACGGCGACGGTTCACGCCCTTTCCCTCTCGCAGGGCAAGGCGGCGCGGACGGTGGAGTTGCCGGATTACGAAAAGGAGCGCATCGAGGACGTCGGCTTTCTCACGGCGATGACGCTGGTGCTGCTCGGCAACTACGCCCAGACCGGACACTTCGGCGGGCCGCTCGCCTATACGCCGTACACGGTGGCGTCCCACCTAGTCGGGCCTGACTTGGGCGGGCTGCGATACGACTACCGCCGCCCCAAGCACCCCTACGCCGACCGCTTCATGCTCGCCGGCGGACACAACGCGCCCGTCACCTACGCCCTGTGGATGATAATGGGCGAGGCGCTGGCGCGCAAGCACGCGCGCACCGGCGACGACCGCTACGCCGCCGACCCGCGGACGTCCATGCTCTCCATTGACGCGCTCGGCTTCCGACGGGGGCGCGAGGCGCTGGACGTCCTTCTGCGCGACCGCGGACTGGCAGACCATCCCCTCATGGCGCAGGCGAAGCTGCGCGGCATACGCTCGCTCGCCGGACACTCCGAAACGACCGACTTGACCAACGACGTCAACGGGGGCCCTTCCGGAATCGGCATCGCCACCGCCGCCGGCAAAGCCGCCTTCTGGGACATCATGGGCGCGCCCGACAGCCTCAAGATAATCGCCATCGAAGGCGAATTCGCCCTGACTTCGGGACACTCCCAAGAGATGAAAACCGCCGCCGTCGCCCAGCAGGTCGGCAAGCGGCTGAGAATTCTCATGTCCTACAACAACGCGGGGATAGACGACGAGCTGGTCGGCAGCGTCGTGCGCCCGGTTTACGACGCATATCGCATCGAAGACCAGTGGGCGTCTTACGGCTGGAACGTGATGACGCTCGACAACGGCAACGACTACGACCAGGTCGTCGCGGCGCTCAAGACGATGGAGGACTGGGACCGCGAGGACGACCGCCCGATGATAGTGGTGGGCAAGACGGTCAAGGGCTGGTGGCCCGGCGCGGTGGACGGCGAAATCCCCGGCTACGGCGATCAGGTCGTCAGCTACCACAGCCACCCGTACAACCTCGCCATGAACGGCGACTACTTCGCCGCGCTCGCCGGCACATTCGAAAAGCGCTTCGGCGTGGAGTTCGAGGGAATCCGAGACGGCGCGGTGTCGGACGACCGCGAGCGCCTCATCCAGTTCAAGCGCAATGTGGACGTCGCCATGTCCGTCCTCGACAAGAACGGCTTGGGCGACTGGATAGCCGACCGCCTCGCCGACATCGGCGACAGCGTGGACGACAGCCTGCCGCTCCGCATCGACCGCGCCAAAGACCCGTTCACCGACCCGCGCCTGAAAGTGGCGAACCTGCCGACCGAGCCGCAGAATCCGCAAGTGACCAACCCCGCCTCCGGCGAAACCAAGAGCGTGTCCATCAAGCTGTTCGAGACGCCCGGCAACGTCCGCGGCACGCGGCGGGCTATCTCGGAAATCATCAAGTGGACGAACTACGTCACCGACAACCGCTTCATCGTCGTGGCGGCGGACTTGGCGGAGTCCATCAACGTCGAGCACGGCGCGATTTGGGACACTTTCGACCCGGTGTCCAACCCCGCCGGCGGTCGGCTCAAGGCGGCGATACAGGAAGCGGGCAACGCCTCCACCGCCATCGGGCTTGTGGGGCAGTCCGCCTCGCTCGACCCGGACAAGCATGTGGGCGTCTGGGCGCTCAGCGGCACTTACGGCGCGTTCACGCCGCTCATGTACCTGCCGGCGCGCGTCTGGAGCCAGCAGAATCAGGACAGCCCCTTCCGCACGGGCGTCTTGCACATCTTGGCGGGACACTCCGGCCCGGAGACGGCGGCGGACGCCCGCACCCACTTCGGCATCTTCGCGCCGCAGGTTTGGAAGCTCTTTCCGAGAGGGCAGGCGATAACGCTCAGTTTCTGGGACTACAACGACGTCGCCCCCGGCTACTTCGCGGCGGCGGAGATAGCGGCGCGCGACCCCAAAGTCGGCGTCATAGTCTTGGAAGTGGCGCGCCCGGATTTCCCCGTCGCCGACCGGTCGACGTTCGCCGACCCCGACCTGAAAGCCGCCGCCAAAGGCTTCTACATGATTCGGGATTTCGCCCCCGGCAAGCCCAAGCACGGCTACGTGATGGTTCAGGGCTCGTCCTCGACGGTGAATCTGGTTTCGGTCTTGCCGAAGCTGGAGTCGGAGGGCGTGAACGTCCGCGTCATCGCCGCCATCAGCGAGGAATTGTTCGCGCGCCAGCCGAGCGAGTATCAGGAATCCATCCTGCCCCCCGGCGCGCGCTCGGACATGATGATAGTGACCACCGGCACGCGCCGCCTGTGGCCCCTCCAAAACGCCGGACCGCTCACGGACGAATACTCGCTGACGTCCGACTGGGACAACCAGTGGCTAACCGGCGGCACGGAAGCGGACGTGATAGCGGAAGCGCGCCTGGACGCCGACTCCATCCACGCCGGCATCAAGCGCTTCGCCGCCGAGCGCGAAAGCCGCATAAGCCGCCAGCGGGAAGCGCTGGCGGGGCTGGGGTAGAGAGAGATGGCTTATAGGGGCATGTCCACCGAAACCAAGCCCGAATAGCAACCGACAAATCCCATCTCCCTTGTGTGGGGCTAGGGGCTTGTCCAATAAATCCCCTCTCCCTTGTGGGGCTAGGGGCTTGTCCAACAAATCCCCTCTCCCTTGATGGGAGAGGGCTAGGGTGAGGGTGACTGCGCCCCTGGGCGCAGTTCGCCAGCCAACCCTAAAATCAAGCGGCGCGCGATGAGACTGAACCTGCCAAACCAGAACTGCATCATCTTCAGAATGATTAGCCAATTCACGGCGCCCAAAGAGAAGGACGCCGAGATTCAGGCGTTCATGGATCGGACGATGACCAGACAGGATGAGGACGATGACGGCGGAATCATCGTCACGGCGGCCTATGGTTCGGTGTCGCGGTCGGGGGGAATCGCGCATCGGATCAGCGCCGTGTTGACCAAGAAATCCCGAGAAAACGGCGTCGCCATGACGCTGATGGCGGAGAGCGAGCGGGATGAGGGAATCGAACCGCCGCCGCGCGGAATGCGGTCGGTCAACTATCTGATAGAAGCCGCGACCGACCTGTTCGGACCCATAGACATCGCCTGCCACGCCCTGTTTGAATACGAACGCGCGCGGGGTTTCAAGTCCAGGATGCGCTTCCCCGTTCCGCTAATCATGCCGGACGACCCCAACGGGGTGACGCACATTGAAAGCGCGCAGTTCAGCCGCAGGGACGCCGACGGAATTGTCTATACGATAGCGGCGGGGGAACCGAACGAAGGCGTGGGAATCGCCCACTCGGTGGATTTCGAGGCAACCGTCAACTTGGGGCATAACCAAGTCCGCGAGCTGTTTGACAGCGCGGCGTCCATATCAATGCGGTTGGTTTCGATAGGGTGAGGGGGAATGAGATGACAACAATGACAATCCACGCCGCGGATTCGGTCGAGACGTTGCGCCTGCGGCTGGACAACGCCAACAACCACTTCCGCAAGAAGGCGGCTGAAGTCTTCGGCGACGACGACGCGGTTCGCCTTTTGGCGAAACTTTACCAAGCGGCGGTAATCAACATCGCCGATTTCGACGCCCGCAAAGACGGCGTATCGCTCGCGAAACTGACGGCGGCGAACTTCTGCGAGATAGGCGCGAAGTCCATCTACATAACGGAAGCGGGGCAGAACTTCATCGACGCCATCAACTCCGATGAGTAACGACGGCGGCATATTCGCGGAGCGCAGCGCGACGAACAGGGAGTTTCCGGAGCGGTCTCTGCGAATAGCCGTACTAGGTCCGAACCGTGACGCGCTAAAGAACGTCGGAACGATGAACGCGATACCATGAACCGCGTTCGTTCATCTTGGAGAGGAATAGATTATGACTACTCAGCAACGCTCAATCGCCATGCTGATAGATGGCGACAACGCTCAGCCGTCCATGCTCGTTCATGTGCTTGCCGAAACCGCCAAATACGGGGTGGTGTCGGTTAGGCGCATATATGGGGACTGGACTACGCCTCAAATGTCGGGTTGGAAGGAGTCGCTTCAGACTCACGCGATTCAGCCTGTGCAACAATTCCGATACACAACCGGGAAAAACGCGACCGACAGCGCTCTCATCATAGACGCGATGGATTTGCTTCACTCCCGGGGCGTCAACGGGTTCTGCATCGTGTCGAGCGACAGCGATTACACGCGGCTGGCTACCCGCATCCGCGAGCAGGGATTGTTCGCAATGGGAATTGGGCAGTCGCATACGCCCAAGTCGTTCATCAGCGCATGCGAAGTGTTCGTCTATACGCAAAATCTGACGCCTAGAACCGAGCCGATTCAGACGACAGTTAACTCCGGCGACGGAGCGGACTCGACGGAGTGGGTTGGCATGGTCAAGCTAGCCATAAACATGGAAGAGACGAATGATGGATGGGTGTTGCTAGCGAGGGTGGGAGAGAATCTGCGCAAGTTGGATCCGGCGTTCGATTACCGCACATACGGACATACGAACCTCACAGACCTCATTCGGTCTGACCAGCGCAAATTCGAGATTCAAGTGCCGGAATCGGGGCATGCGCAAGCGCGAGTTAGCGATTCGGCGGGGTAGCGACAGTTGGCGACAAACGCCAACCGAAACCTGCCCGTCCGCTCACTCTTCCACAACGACCCGCTCGCCCCTCATCAGGGTTACGACGTACCGCTCGATGATTCCAAGCCCGATAATGTACTTGTCGCCGAGTGCGCCTACCCTCACTTCGCGAATCGGAGCGAATCCCGGAATCTCCAAGTCGCCGTAGAACATCCCGAAACTCGTTATCCGACCGTCGGCGACCCGGTACAGCCTTTCGCTGTCGGGCTCGCCAATGTCGCTTGGCAGTGCGTTTGCAGGTACGACCACGTCGCCGGTGAATCCAGTATCCATCAAGGCGAGGGCGTCGGCTTCCCATCCGCGAATGGAGATTCGGACGTTCAGGTATGGGAAGAGGTCGCTTATCACGGCGACGTGTGCAACCAAACGTCCATCACCTCCTCTCCGACTTTGGTTAGCGCGAACTTGTTTCGCCCGAAGACGCTCACGGCTTCGAAGAACAAGTTTCCCTCATGCTCCCCAAGCAGTATCTCGCCGTCCAAGCTGATGGCGACGAATTTGCCCGCGTGTTCCGCCTCCAGTTGCTTGCCGTATTTTTCATACAGCCGGCGGCGCTCGGCGGCTTTCTTCTCTATCCACTCTCTGCTTATCGTCATGTCTGGGCCTCCTGACCCGCGATTTTGCGTTCGCCTGAATCATAGCGCTTGGTTGGGCGGCGCGCAAGCGTTCGCCGCGCGCCGCTTATGGACGCTAAGGCGCATCCGGCGGCCACGCCGTTGCGATTTCGTGAATCCACTCGCTGCCCACCCGCGCCATTATGAAGTCGCCGCTCCCGAACTTGTCGAGAGCGCGGGCAAGCGTCTCCCCGTCGCGTTTGCCGAGCAGGGTTTCGCCGTCCATGCCGATGGCGATGAATTCGCCGGAGCGGTCTGCCTCGAACCGCTTGCCGTATTTCTCATACAGCCGGCGCTCGGCGGCATGCCGGGCTTCCCATTCGCTGTCTGTCTTCATGGCGGAGTCTGCCTCATCGCTATGGACGTTGGGCGGGGCGCTTTTCATCCATATCTTACCACACCGCGCGGGCGGCAGTTGGGGAAGCCGTCCGTCACTCCAGCCGGCGGATTTTCGGCAGAGCCGCCGCCGCGCATAGGGTGGAGAGCGCCAGCGCCGCGCCGCTGGCGAACACCGCCGCCGGCGCCCCGATTCGCCCCGCCAACGCGCCTATCGACAGCTGCCCGACCGGCGCGACCCCTATGCTCAAAGTCCACGCCCCCGCCGCGCGCCCGCGTTGCTCCGCCGGCGCGCTTTCCTGCATCAGCGTCACGTACAGCGCGTCCACCGACATCGCGCAGGCGGTGGCGAGCGCCAGCATCCCCACGTAGTACGGGACGCCGAGTTGGAATATCAGCGCCATCAGGCTGCCCCCGAATACCATCATCAGGGCGAACATCAGCATGCCCTTGCGCCGAAAGTCGCCCAGCGCCGACAGCGCCAGCAGGCCCGCGACGCCCCCCGTCTGCCGAACGGCGGTCATCACGCCCAGCCCGGAGGCGTCCAGGCTCAGCACGTCCTTGGCGATGACTGGCAGAATCGCCATGTGCGCGAATCCGAACAGCTCCGTCACCACAGTCAGCGCGATTAGGGTCACCAAGACGCGGTTTCCGCGCATGATTTCGGCGTATCCCGCGAGGACGCGCGAGACGGGTTCGCGGCGCGGCGCGGATTCGGCGGCGGCGGACGCCGGCGGCGCGCGCATGAACAGCGGGAAGGCGGCGGAGGCGGCGTAGCAAGCGCCCGCTATCAGAAACACCCCGCTGGCGTCGAAGCGCGCTATCACGGCGCTGAACAGCAGCGGCCCCCCTATCAGCCCGATTTGCATGCTCACCGAGTTGAGCGACATGCCGTTGAGCGCCAGGCGCGCGCCCACCACGTCGTAAGTGAGCGATTGGCGGGTCGTCATGATGAAGGCGGACACGCAGCCGCCGGCGGCGGACAGCGCCAGCAGCCAGGCGATTCCGGAGACGTCCGCCAGCAGAACCGCCGCCAGCGACAGCGAGACGGCGACATCCGCGAGCGAGACGGCGACCATGAGCTTGCGCCTGTCCACCCGGTCGGCGACCGCGCCGGAGACGAAGCCCAGAAAGAAGAACGGCGCCATGGAAAGCGCGGCGGACAGGCTGACCAGAAGCTCCGAATCGGAGATTTCGAACACCAGCCAGCCGACGGCGACCCAGTGCATCCCCTGGGCGGCGGACTGCAGCAGGACGTTCATCCACAGCAACCGAAAGTCGGCGAACCCGAACGAGCGCGCCCACAGGGGAAGATTCACGGCGGCGTCCTCGTTTCATATCGTCATTCCCGCGAAGGCGGGAATCCATAATCTCCCAACAACGTCATCATCGCGGAAGCGGGGACAAGACAGCCATCTGAAATCAGGCTTGAACTGAAGCCGACGAATCCCCTCTCCCTTGATGGGCTTGCAAGGGCATGTTCACCGAAAACAAGCGCGAATCGCAACCAACGAATCCCCTCTCCCTTGATGGGAGAGGGCTAGGGTGAGCGCCGCTAGGCGCAGTCTCGCGCGGATTGCCCGCCAACCCCAAACATGCCCTTGTTAACCCCATGATGGGAGAAAGCTAGCGCGCCCGCCGCCCCCGCATCGCTCAGCCGACGTCTTCCGCGCCTTCCTCCACCGCGACGTACTTGGACGGGCATTTGACGATGACGTTCTCGCTGGCGAAAACCCCGTCGTGTCCGTATCGCCCTTCCAGGATTATCTCGGAGTGTTCGTTGAAGAACAGATCCGGCAGGACGCCCTCGTGGGCGGCGGCGAGTCGGGCGGCGGCGTCCCCTTCGTCGAACAGCGCGAACTCGGCGCGGGTGGAGCCTTCCGCCCTGTGGAACGATTCCGGAACCAGCTTGCCGCTCACGCGCACGAGGCGGTTTTCGGGCGTCGGCCCCAGCTCTTCCATCTCGGACACCGTGTAGTAGTACACCGCCGCCCCCTCGAACGCCTGGAACGCGAAGAAGCCCAGCGCGCCCGCCACGGCGATGAACGCCGCCAGCAACTTGACGCGGTGGGATGATATGAGCGAGCCGCCCTCTTCTTCGGGCGAGTCCGCCTGCGTGTTCTCGGCGATTGTCTCGGACATGGGCGCCGTCCTCCGCGGGATGATTGGGGATAGGGGGATTCTTCGTTACAGAAGCGCGGCGTTTTCTTCGCGCCGCTCGCGGTCTTCCAGGGCGCGCTTGAGCGCTTCGATTTCGCCCTGCATCTCGCGCCGCCGGCGGGATTCGTAGAAGGCGTATGCGAAGAAAGCCGCCCAGGTGATTATGTACACGGCGAACAGGAACGGCAAGTTGGCTTCGGGCGCGCGCGAGGTTTCGGTTTGCGCTTGCGCGAACGCCGCCGGCTCCAGCGCCAGCCAAACCGCCAGCGCCAGCGCGAACGCCGCGCCGCCGGCAACCGCCTTGTCAAGCCGCCCTTTGATGAAGCTCATCCAGATCAGACTCCGATTTTCTCAGCGAATAACGCTCGGCGAGCGTGTAGGCGTAAAAGACGGTGAAGGCGATGATCGACGCCAGCAGCGTCAGCAGCATCTGCCCGTTCAGGTCGCTCGGAATGTTGTTGTCGGGGTGCGCCGTCCGCCACCAGTCGGTGGCTTTGTAGATTATCGGCGCGTCTATGGCGCCTATCAGCGCGATGACGGACGCGAAGCGCTTGCCCTGCGTTCCCGCCGGTCCGTAAACGCGAATCATCAGATAGCCGACGTAGATGAACCAAAGCACGAGGGTGGTCGTGAGCTTGGGGTCCCAGACCCACCAGACGCCCCACGCGGGCTTCGCCCAAATCGCGCCGGTGACGAGTATGAGCGTGGCGTAGATGATTCCGATTTCGGCTGTGGAGTAGGCGAGGTCGTCCCAGCGGCGGCGTCCGGTGAGCAGGTGCATCACGCTAGCCGCCGCCACGATGACGATGGACACCATGCCTATCCAGCCGAGCGGGACGTGGAAGTAGAAGATGCGCTGCGAGACGCCCAAGTTCTGCTCGGTGGGAACCCACATGAAAATCATGTACAGCGCCGCCGCCATGAGGACGGCGCTGGCGACGAGAAGGGCGTCTCGGAACAGCCCGCCGGCGCGGGCGGGCTTCGGGTCGGATGTCGCGGTTGCGGTAGCCATATGAGAAATATATCACAAACGGACGGGCGGGCGAAAGATGTTTTTGAGAGGCGGGGGGCGGACGATTCGCAATTTTCGGGCGAAGGCGGCGTTCGGGGGGATTATCGCGGGCGCGGGCGCGGCGGGGCGAAAAGTTCACACATATGAAATACGCGCTTAACCCCCGTTTAACATGCGCCGTCTATACTTGGTTGCAGGATTGAATCGCGGCGGGCAACGGACGCCCGGCGCGAAAGGCGCGAAAGCGGTTAGGAAGGCATGGAATGATGAACGCAAGCGAAATAATGTCGCCCGCGGTCGGCGTGGACGTTTCCGATACGGTCTATGAAGCCGCCAAGACGATGCGCGACAGCGGCTCGTCCCTCTTGGTGGCGATGCGCGGCGGCGAAGTGGCCGGCGTGATAAGCGCGAGCGACATGGTTCTCGGATGCCTGGCGGACGGACACGCCCCCCAACTATGCCGCGTCGAGCGCCACATGGCGGCGCAGCGGCAGACGGCAAGCCCCGACACCCGCCTCGCGGACGCTTCCATAACCATCATAGACGGCGAGTTGGACTGCCTGCCCGTTCTGGACAACGGCGAGCTGAGCGGCCTGCTCACTTCCGGCGACGTACTCGACGCCATAGACCGCGAAATGGCGCATCCGATGGCGTGAAAAGCCGGAGCCTAGGCGGGCGGTTCGCGCCGCTAGGCGTCTTTTCGTTCGCCCCGCCCGCGTCGGTTACCTCCGCGTCTGGATTCGCTCCCGATTCACCCATGTCGGAGTTTCGCCCCTTGGCGGGTTCGTCCACAGGCTCGCGTAGATTTCTCGCGCGGACGCCAGGCGCGGGTTCGTCAGGACTTCCAGCGTCAGGGTGCGGGTCTCGAAATCGAATTCGAACACTTCGGCTACGAACTCCGTCTCATCCAGGTCGCCCCAATTATAGCCGGGGCCAGCGGGCGGCAGAATCTCGCCGTACATGGCGCGGGGCAACGGAAAGCGTCCCCCGCTTGAAGGTCCCACTATGTTGACGTCGAGTCCATTCCCGTCGCTCGCGCCGTCGGGATGCAACGTGAGCGAGTCGTCCAGCACGCGGACTTTCAGGCGGAGGCGCCCGTCTCCGTCCATAGTCGGCGGAACAATCCACTCTACGCGGATTTCGACGTCGGTTTGATACACATTGCCTCCGGTACTGGTAGGCAGGCGCTCGGAAGTCGCAGCAGTAGAGCGCGTGGATGCCGAGGCGTCAGCAGCGCGGCTTTGGGTTGGTCTGGGAGTAGGAGTGGGGGGCGTGGCGGCGTAGTACTGCGCGTCCAGACTCCAGCCTCCCCGTCCCGAACGTCCCGAAGCGGGAGTGTCGGAGTTCTCCTCGTCGATGAGAATCATGACGTACACCGCCCCGCCGAGCAGAAGCAAGGCAATGGTGAACCACAGTTTGATTTTTCTCCACGTACTCATTGAAAGCCTCCTTTCGGCTTGCGCGTTGTCGGGTCAGCGGCGGGATATGAGCCAGATTATGAGAGAACCGACGGTTGGGGGGAGAAACCAGACTGTCTGGAGGACATACTGGTCGTGGAGAACGTAGAGTAGCGAGCCCCACCCTAGAAGCGGCTCGTCTCTGCTTCCCACCCACGTTCCTACTGAAAATAGGATGATAGTGAACGCGAAGTAAGACCAGAACGTCCACTTGGCGACGGTTTCGGCGGAAGAGACGTCCTCGCCGCCATATTTGTTGTCGCCGTAGTCGCCTGCCAGAAATCCCAACTCGACCAGCACCCAAACCAGCCCGATTACAGGAATGAGCAGGATTAGACTCCACCAGCCGGATTTGCCGCGGTCGTGCCAGCGTTTCGCGTACACTGCCAACCACATCCAGAACCCCGCGATTGCGCTTCCCCAGAACAGTAGCGTCCCGACCCCAATGGCGGACTGCGGGTCGCCGGACGAGGAAACGACGGCGGAGACGAATCTGGTCAAGACCGAAAACGCGACCCACATGAGATAGATCACTATCCCCATCAGCCAGAACTTCTGACGACCGATGCGCCCGTCAAAGGCGAACAGGTCGCTCGCCAAGTTGGCGTCGGGCGCGTCGCCCACTCCGGGGATTGCCGCTTCCGGTCCGAGAACGTTGCCGGTTTCCGTTTCCGGTCGAGGAAGGGCGTGTCCATTCGCGCAGCGGACGGCGTCGATTGGGTGCGGCGAGCCACATTCCGGGCAGTAGCGCGTGGCGCTGTTTGACATGAATTCGCCTCCTTTCGGCTTGGGCGCGTTGTCGGTTAGTTGGCGTTCTCTACCGAGATGGGCGCTCGATTCACGAATATCGCCCGCTCGCCCTTCGGCGGGTTTGTCCACAGAGCCATATGGATGCCCGGCTCCGCCGCTAGTCTGGCGGGGATTTCCACTTCCACTGTGAGAACCCTCTCGCCAAAGTCAAAGTCGTAGATGTCCGCGATGAACGATGTCGGGTCTTCTTTCCAACTCCAATCGGGGCCGGCGGGCGGGAGAACTTCGCCAAGCAAGTCTCTGGCGCTCCCGTCTTCTTTCTTGGGTCCTGTGATATTGACGTCTAGCCCGTTTCCGTCGTCTGCCCCATCGGGATAGAGCGTGAGTTCATCGTCCAGCACGCGGACTTTCAACCGGAGACGCCCATCCGCGCCGATGGTCGGCGCGACAATCCACTCCAGCGGAGTGTAATCGCCTATGGAGTAGGTGGTTGCGGACACAGTAGGCAACGGTTCCGGCGTCGCGGTCGGCGGCAGCGTGGATGTGGCGGTCGGCGCCGGCGTTGGGGTGTCGGGGATGGGAGTAGCCGTCGCGGTCGGCGGCGGCGTGGATGCGGGAACGGGCGTCACCGTCGCCGCGAGGGCGACGGGCGGTTCGGAAGTCGGGGCGGCTGGCGGCTGTCCGCTGTTTGCGGTTCCGCCGCAGGCGACCGCCAACAAGAAGAGCGCCGCGCAGATTAGCGTCGGGATGATGGGAGAGGTTGTCACGAGCAGTTGCCCCCTTCCGGCTTGGGTGGTTGGCTACTCGCCACAAGTCGCCGGACTGCCCGGTGTGAACCGCAAGGGGGCGCGGGGCGCCACCCTTGCCGGAGTCACATGAAACCGGGCATCGGGTTGACTTGTGGCGAGTCGGGGGAAACCTTATAACAGTCTGGGGCTCGATGTCAACGGGCTTGTCCGCGCTTCGCCCGAACGGAATCGCCACGCCGCGCATCCGATGGGGTAGAAAGCCGCGGCTCCCCGCCGGGCGGTTCGCGCCGCCAGGCGCGGTTTGGTATGGTTAAGGCGTAATCCCAAACCCCAAACCCACCCGGAGGCGGCTTGCAATGACCGATTCCACCGTAAGCAGCGGCGACGTCCGCATACCGGAGACGGCGGTTAGCGTTTACGACGCCATCTTCACGCGGCGCATGAGCAAGGAATTCACCGACGACCCGGTGTCGGACGACACCCTAACGCGCCTGTTCGACGCGGCTATCTGGGCGCCGAACCATCGGCTGACGGAGCCGACGCGCCTGTTCGTCCTGCGGAAGGGGAGCCGCATCCGCGAGCGCGCGGCGGATTTGGCGGCGGAAGTCGCCGTGAGCAAAGTCGCCAACCCGAACCCGGAGCGCAAGACGCGGGCGGCGGAGGGCGTCCGACGGCGAATCATCGACGCCCCCGCGCTGGTGTACGCCTACAGCGTCCCCGGCGACAACGACGAGGTGACGCAGGAAAACTACGCCACTGCCTGTTGCGCCGTCCAGAACATGGCGCTGGCGGCGGTCGCCGAGGGCATCTGCCTGGACTGGAGCACCGGCGGCGTGACGCAACACCCCAACCTGTCCGCGGCGCTCGGCGCGAACGATGATTGGATGATGGTCGGCGCGCTGTTTCTGGGCGTCCCCAAGATAGTGCCGTCCTCGCGCCGCTCGCCGCAGTCGCGGGCGGTGACTTGGCTTTCGTGAGTTGGCGCAAGCGGGCAATCCTGCGCGGGACCGCGCCTGGGGGCGCAGGCACCCTCACCCTAGCCCTCTCCCATCAAGGGAGAGGGGATTCATCGCTCGCGATTCGGGCTTGGCTCCGAGTGGCTTGCTTGTCCCCGCCTTCGCGAGGATGACGTTGTTGGGGATTCTGGATTCCCGCCTTCGCGGGAATGACGGCGGCGGCGCGGGGAAGAAGGGATTTGCCGGTGGCGATTCGCGCTTGGTTTCCGGTCGTTGAACCAGTCGCGCTCGTCTGGATTCCCGCTTTCGCGGGAATGACGGCGGCGGCGCGGGGAAGAAGGGATTTGCCGGTGGCGATTCGCGCTTGGTTTCCGGTCGTTGAACCGGTCGCGCTCGTCTGGTTTCCCGCCCCCGCTTCCGCGAGGGCGACGTTCTTTCGCGGGAATGGACGGCAACGAGACGCTCAGCGCTCCAAAACCTCCCATATCGCCGCGTCCAGCTCGCTCTCGCCGACGAAGCCTTCGTATTTGGCTGCTATGGCGCCGTCGGCGTCTATGACGAATGTCCACGGCTCGCTGGGCAGTCCCCACTCCGCGACGACGAGCGCCGCGCGCGCCGCGCTTACGCCGATTCGGCGGATTTCGGCGGGGTTGTCGTAAACCTCGACGTGGATGAAATCCGCGCGCTCGGAATGGCGATTCTTCAGGGTTTTCACGACGTCCATCTGCGGGCCGCAGGTGGCGGTTCGGCAGTAGGCGGGCGTGGCGAAGACGACGACCAGCGGACGGCTTTCGTCCAGGGCGTCCGCGATTGTCTTGCGGTACAAGCCGGCGTCCGGCGACGTGTCGGAAGTGAGCGCCGGCAGATCGGATGCGTCGTTGGCGGTCTTGTTTCGGCTTCTCGGCGCGGGTTCGCCTATGGCGGGGGTTGCGGGCGTCTCGGCGACGTCCACCCGCGCGCCGGCTAGAAGGTTCGCGCCGTCCGCCGCGCTCGCGGACGCCTGAAGCCCCCACTCGCCGGCGCGGTCGAATTGCAGATTGGCGACATACGCCCCGCCAGCGCCGCCGGGCCAGGGGCGGAACTCCGGCGCGAGCGTCTGAATCGGCCCCTCTTGGGCGCCGTCCGCGAGAAAGAACGTCCGCAACTCGACGTCCGCGTCCTTCAGCGCGCCCTTTCCGACGCGCAGAAGGCCGAAGGCGACGCGGTTTTCGCCGACCGCCAAATCGGTGGACGCCATGAGGATTTGCAGAATGTCCGGCGCGCCGTCTTCCCCGACCGGCGGCGCGGCGGGCGCGGGCGATTCCCCCCCGCAAGCGGCGGCGGCGGCTATAGCGGCGAGCGCAATCGCCAGAGCGAACGCGGATATGGTTAGGCGATTGGAGAGGAAAATCATCCGAAGGGCCTGCGGTGGCTGAACTCGCCTTCTTCGCTGGTGATGAATTCCAGCAGGGCGGCTTGTCCGTTTTCGGTGGCGGCTTTCGCGCGCAGGATGGCGTTGGCGACGTCCGCCGGGTCTTCCACGCGCTCCGCCCAGCCGCCCATCGCCCGCGCCAAATCCGCGTACTCGCCGCCCAAATCGCGCGTTCGGTAAAGCTCATGCGACCGCGCCATGTGCGAGGTTTCTATCGCCATCGTGGAGTTGTTCAGGACGATTGTGAGTATGGGGATTCCGGAGCGGACGGCGGTTTCGAAGTCCAACCCCGTCATCCCGAAGGCGGCGTCGCCCATGAAGTTGACCACGAACTTGTCGGGGGCGGCGATTTTCGCGCCGATGTTCAATCCGAGTCCGGTGCCGAGTCCGTGCGACTTGCCCCATCCGAGATAAGTGCGGGGACCGCCGGCGCGGTAGAACGGCATGAGCTGGTCGCGCGGGCTGCCGGAGTCGTGCGTGACAATCGCCTCGTTCGGGTCGACGCTCCGCATGAACTCGCGCATGACGCGATAGGGGTTGATGGGGACTTCGTCCGATTCGAGCTTGCGCTTCCACTCGCTGAGCCAAGCGGCGCGCGTTTGGGCGATTTCATCCGCGACATCCGCGCCGCCGTCCCGCGATTCGCCGCCCAGACGGTCGCGGCAGGCGTCCATCATGGCGCGGATTACCGGCTTGGCGTCCCCAAGAAGGGGATGCTCGACGTGGTAGCTCTTGGATATGTCCACCGGGTCGTTGGTCGCCTGAATGAGCGTCTTGCCGGATGGGATGGTCATCGTCATGCCGTGTTTGGACAGGCTGGAGCCGATTGCGAAAACCAGGTCGGCGCGGCGGATGAAGCGGAGCGCGGCGCCGTTCATCACGCCGGAGGCGGAGCCGAGCGAAAGGGGATGCGTCTCCGGGAATCCGCTCTTGCCCGCCATGCTGGTGGCGACGGGGATTCGGAGCGTCTCGGCGAGCTCGACGAGGTCGTCGGACGCCTCCGCGTACATGACGCCCTGCCCGGCGTAGATGACGGGGTTTCGCGCCGACAGCAACGCGGCGGCGGCGGAGTCCGCGTCGGCGAGATTCGCGCCGGCGACCGCCGTCTTGACCGGCTGGTAGGATTCGACAACGCCTTCGGGAACGTCCATCTCGCCCACATCGGCGGGGATTTCGACCATCACGGGCCCCGGACGCCCCATCTTGAGCAGGGCGAAAGCCCGCCGCATGGCGTCCGCGGCGAGTTCGGGCGCGTGAAGGCGCTCGACGTTCTTGGTGACGGATTCGTAAGCGCGAACGGAGCTGAAGTTGGGATAGACCCCATCGCGCCCGGCGGGATGCCCCAGCGGGAGCAGAAGAAGGGGGACGGCGTCGGAGAAGGCGGTGGCGACGCCGGCGTAGGCGTTCTCGGCGCCCGGCCCGTACTGCATGGCGAAGACGCCGGGCGGCTTGCCGTTGGCGACGCGCGCGAAGCCGTCCGCGATGCCCACCCCCACGCGCTCCTGCCGGCAGATGACGGGCTTGATTCCAACATCCGCCGCCGACTCGATGAGCGCGGTGGTGGGGAAGGCGCTGAGATATTCAACGCCCTCTTTCTTAAGTATGCGGGCGATGGCGTCTAGGGTACGCATGGGGTTCTTCTTTCGGCTTTGGGATTTGGGGAATTTCGCAATCGGACGCGGTGGGTTTACGACCAAGCGAAGTTTTTCAAAGGGCGCGAGCTGAGCCTGGCGAAAACGGCGACTCTTTCGGGCCACTTGAACAGGATGAACGGCACGCCGACTATCGCAGCGAATACCAACGCTCCCGCGCCGAACGCAATCCCTCCAACCACGCCAAAACCAATGGCGAGCGGCGGCAGTCCGACCAAGACCACTATCGGGACGGCGGCGATTATGGACATTCCGACTATCGCCGAGAGCATGGCGAGCAGAAAGACGGCGACCACCGCGCGCGCCGTTGTCGCTATGGCGGGCGACGGCTCTTCGGGGATGGCTACGCCCAACTCGTCCGCTTTTCTCAGCGCCAGGCTATGCAACCGCTTGAGCGCGGAGAGCGCCAGCGCGTTGATTATCATGCGCGACGTCCAAAGCGCGATGTACGCGATTAGCGCCACGCCAATCCGTTCGTCAGTCGGATAGCCGACCGCCCACAGGACGACGAACCACGCCACCGAGTGAACGATGGCTAGGGGGACGTCCCTAAAGGATACGTACTCGGAAACTCTGTGTTTCATGGCGCGGGTTCCTCATCGTCTCCAGAATCGTTCCGGCCTATTTTCAGGAGATTGAATACATCCCTAAATGTATTCAGCGTCACCGCCAAACCGATAACGACAAGCACCCCCCAGTCCATTGGCGCCAAGAGGTCTTTGACAGTTTCAGGCGCGTCAGTGGCGTTCAACGCATATTCTAGCGCCAAATTCAAGAAAAGCGCGACTCCTATTAGGATACCCCAAATTATGGCGAGTATGATTGCTCGTATTCCTATTAGGATAGCCCCAACTGCGGAGAATACGATTCCGAGCATGGCTATCCTTACGCTCTGTCTTATCGCTTCAACGTCGGACGGGCGAAGCGCCCACGCCGCCATAGCGCGAACGCCCCGGATGAGTCTGCTAAACATTCGTTTCCCTCTTCCGTTGCGGCTTGCGGCTTGACAATCAACCAACGCGCGGGTTCACCACCAGCGCCAGCGCCTTCAGCGGGCGCGCGCGGATGATGTCGGAGGCCGCGTTGATTCCGGTCGCCAGCCGCCACATGCCGGCGGCGATTCTTTCGGGCCACCTAAGCAGGATGAACGGGACGCCGAAAATTATCGCCAAGACGGACGCCCCCGCGCCGAACGCAATCCATCCAAAGACGCCGAATCCGGCGGCGAGCGGCGGCAACCCAATCAAGGCGACCACCGGAACGGCGGCGATTGTGGACATTCCGACTATCGCCGCGAGCATGGCGAGCAGAAAGGCCACGGCGACCGCCCGCGCGATTGTCGCTATGGCGGGCGACGGCTCTTCGGGGATGGCTACGCCAAACTCGTCCGCTTTTCTCAGCGTCAGGCTGCGCAGCCGCCCAAGCGCGAAGAGCGCCAGGGCGTTGACTATCCGCCGAGATATTCGGAAGGCGACATACGCGATTGCGGCAGCCGCGACTCCTTCGCCCACCCCTTCGCCCGCCGGGTATTCCGAAACCCACAGGGCGAGCGACCACGCCGCCGCGAAAATGAGCGCGAACGGAGCGTCCCTGAAGGATATGTACTCGAAAATTTTGGCTTTCATGACTTAGTTCCGTCTTTCGGTTCGAACGGGTTTTTGAGTCCGGCTTTGGCGAGGTTTATCGAGTCGTTGACGCTTGTTATCGTTATGGCGATTCCCAGCACCACCAGCCCGACCCACAGCATCAGCGACAAGAGGCTTCTGACCCAATCCGGCGCGTCGACCGCTTCTAGAGTATATTCTAGCGCAAAGTTGAGCGCTATTCCGATTGCCATTAGGATTATCCAACCAACGGCGAGTATGGCGGCGCACGCCACTACGCGGACAACCGCGTTGGCGCGCCGCTTTATGAATTCAATGGTTGAGGGATAGAGTATCGCCCGAATCCCGTCCTTGACCGCTTTGATAGCCCCTACTCCCCCGCCTCCTTCTTCCGCCGCAAGCCCGCCAGGACTTCGTTCAGGCTGCCGGAGCGGAAGCCCGACAGGTCTAGCGCGACGTATGAGTAGCCGATGGAGCGGAAGTAGTCCGTCACTTTCGCGCGGACGTCGTCTTGGGTCAGGGCGGGGAAGTCGGCGGGCTCCACCTCTATGCGCGCGACCGTGTCGTGGTGGCGCACGCGCAACTGTCGGATTCCCAACTCATGCAGGAACTCCTCCGCCTTGGCTATGCGCTCCAACGCCTCGACCGTCACGGGCGTGCCGTAAGGGATGCGCGACGACAGGCAGGCTTGGGCGGGCTTGTCCCAAGTCGGCAAGTCCATGTCGCGCGAGAGGGCGCGGATTTCGGATTTGGTCAAGCCCGCCTCCACCATCGGGCTGCGGACGCCGTACTGCTTGGCGGCGTTCAATCCGGGGCGGAAGTCGCCCAGGTCGTCCGTATTCGTGCCGTTGGCGATGTGGGCGTAGCCCTCGTCTTGGGCGAAGGCGGCGAGGTAGGTGTAGAGCTCGTCTTTGCAGAAGAAGCAGCGGTTGGGGTTGTTGGCGGCGTAGTCCTCGCGCTCCACTTCTTGGGTTTCGATGACGCGGTGGTTGAGTCCGAGCCGCTCGGCGAGCGCCACCGCCTCGCGCAGCTCGGACGGCGCCAGGCTGGGCGATTTGGCGGTGACGGCGAGCGAATCGCGTCCGAGAACGCCGTTGGCGGCGGCGGCGAGAAAGGCGCTGTCGACCCCGCCGGAGTAGGCGATGATGACCGCCCCCATGTCGCCGAGAATGGAGCGCAAGTCGTCCATCTTGGCGTCGGCGGCGCGCCTGTCAACTAGCTGGATTTCGGTCTGGGTGGTCATGGGGGTTCGCTCCGTTTGTCTTGTTTCAGGGCGCGGCGGCGATTCGATGCGAAAGAAAGATTTAGGCGCTCGCATGGGCATATGTATCTTATCAGAATCAGGATTTGCGGGATTATAGGATTTTTCAGGATTCTCCCGACGAGCGCCTGTCCATAATAGGCCCGGCTGGCTTTCCGATTATGGCGAAAAGCGCAATCCGGGCGAAACGAAATCCTGTAAATCCCGCCAATCCTATAAATCCTGATTCTGACAAAGACGCGCAACCGCCGCCGCGTCCCCTAGTTTCCCAGCATCCGCCTGAACGGCGAAAAGCGAAACATGCCCCCTGAAAGGGAATTATGATAGGAATATCAAGTTGCGATTCGCATTAGCGGAGTGGCCGCCGTTCGGTTTGGTCGGGTCGTAAATCGGCTTGCCCATCGGTCGGGTTTTCAGCGTTCCGCCGCGGAGGGCGCGGACGCGCTCCCATGCGATGTCGACGTATTCTTGCGAGATGTCGCATCCGTAGCCCGCGCGCCCGCGCATCGCGGCGGCGATGACTGTCGTTCCCACTCCCATGTACGGGTCGAACACGGAATCGCCCGGATCCGTCATGGACAGCACCAAGCGCTCGACCAATTCCACCGGAAATTGGCAGGGGTGAATCGTTTTCTCGACATGGTTGTTTTTGACGTTGGGAAACTCCCAAACGTCGCTGGGGTTCTTCCCTAGCGGATTGCCGGACAGCTTGCCTATGTTCGGGCCTTTGAAGTGACGCTTGTTGGGGTATTTGGATGGAACGCGGATGGGGTCTAGGTTGAATGTGTAATCGTCCGATTTGGTGAACCAGTTGATGGTTTCGTACCGCCCCGACAGGCGCTTGCTGGAGTGCAGCCCATGTCCGAAATGCCAGACGATTCGGTTTCGCATCTTGAGTCCGCAAGCCCGGAACAGCGGATGCAACGCGATGTCGAGCGGGATTATCTCGCCGTCTTTCACGTAGTTTCCCACCTGCCAGCAGATGGAGCCGTTCGGATGCAGCAGCCTGACGCACTCGGCTATGACCGGCTCTTGGGCGCGGACGTACTCATCCAACGGCGACCGCTTTTCGTAGGCTTTGCCCAAGTTGTAGGGCGGCGAGGTGACGATGAGCTTCATCGAGCCGCTCGGCAGGCGGCGCATGAAAGCCAGATTGTCCTCGCAAGCCATTATGACCGCGCCAAACTCGCGGGCGGCGCGGGCGGTCGGGGCGTCCATCGGACGGCGCTCCGCCGTTTGGATTTCGCTTTGGGCGTTCATCTCTTTTCGCCAACCTTTTGCAAATCTTCCGCACTCCATGCGGCGGATTTGTTCCATACGAGTAACTGGCGCGCGCCGACCGCTTTCAGAACCTCCGACACGTGTTCGAGCGTGAAGCCCACGACCTCGCCTTCCGCGTCGAAGTCGGCGGTTAGGTTCTCCGCCACATCCGCGCCTTCGCTGGCGGGCTTGCCGTTCCAAAGCGACAGCGTGTCAGTCTCGCTGTCGTAGTAAACGTTCAGTTTCATGGCGTCCCCCGCTCTTTCAGTCTTCGGCTATGAATCCATAGCAGCGGATTCCGCCGTATTGCAAGAATGTAGAAAGCCGCTACCATTCCGTCAATCCCCGCCCATTTTACCAAAAATATCGCGCGGCGGGGTTGCCCGCAGGCGCCGTTCTGATATACGGTTTTGATTGAAAACGGTCAAGCCCCCCAAGTTTCCACACCCCAAGCGTCAGGATTCCCCCCGCTATGATTCTGAAAATCGTTCTAGGCGCGGTCGTCGCCGTCTGCGCGGCGGTCGCCGCCGTGGGCGGGGCTTTTTATTTCGGGCTGATTTCGCCCCCCTTCTGGCTCGCGTCGTCCGAGCCGGAAGAGTACGCGCGGCTCTATCCGCCGGATGTCGTCGCCTACGCTTGGTTCACCGCGAGCCCCGGAATCGGGCAGCTGCGGCATGCCGGCGATACGCTCGCGCGCCTGGATGAATTGTCCGAGTTCGAGCGCCTGACCGACGAGGCGGAAGACGCGCTCGAAGATGAGATAGGCGTGGATTTCGAAAACGACCTGGCGCCTTGGATAGGGCCTAGCGCGTCCATCGCGCTGTTCGGTCTCGACGGCGGCGCCGTCGCCGCCGAAGTCGCGGCGGTTTTCGAAGTCCGCGACCGCGCCGCCGCCGAGAGCGCCGTCGAGAAGCACATTGAGTTCGAAGAGGACGTCCGCGGCATGGACTTCGCCCGCGAGTCCATTGACGGCTTCAGCGCGTGGGCGGACGAAAGCGCCAATCTACACTACGCGCTGTCCGACGAGCTGATGATATTCGCCACGCAACGCTCCGCCATGCGGGACGTGATTAGGCGCGCCGGCGGCGGCGCGGACATCAGAACGCTGGCGGACGACGCCGATTTCCAAGCCGCGCGCGCCGCCATGCCCGACCGCCGTTTCATGTCCGCCTATCTCGATTTGGACGCGGCGATGGATTCGCTCTGGGCGGACGCCGCCGGTTTGGGCGGTCTGGGATACGCGGACGCGGACGGCTATGGCGATTGCATGGACGAGTTCTTCCCGTCGCCCGAATGGATGGCGGGGTCGGCGGGTTGGGTGGAGCGCGGCGTCGCGTTCGATTTCGTGTCGCCGTCGATGGTCGCCTTGAACATGCCCGCCGCGCCGCCCCTCGCGGACGCCGCCGCCGTTCTGCCGAGCGACACGCTGGCGTTCATGTCGTTCGCCTTCGACCCGGTTCTCGACAACTGGCGCGCCGCCCTTTCCGAGTACTCGCTGGCGGAGCTCGCCGAGTGCGTCCCCGACGCCGATTACTACGCGGACGCCTTCGGATTGGACATGAGCGGCGACCTCGCCGACCTGCTCGATGAAGCGCTGGACGCGCTGAACACGGCGGCGGGCATAGACGTCGAATCCGACCTGCTAGACAACCTGGGCGGGCAGGCGGCGATTGCCGTGAGCGCGTTCGATTTCGGGGAAGTGGGCGACAACCCCGAACAAGCGCCCATCCGCGCGGCGGCGTCTCTCTCGCTCCGAGAAGGCGCGGACGGCGACATGCAAAACCTCATCGACGACATTCTGCAAGACGCCCAATTCAACTACGGCTTGCAGCTGCAAGAGACGGACGTCGGAGCCGAGCGCCCGGCGATGACATATCCCATAGAGGGAACGCGCTACGCCCCCGGAGTCGTGGCGAGCGGCGGCTATCTGACATTCGGCACAACCCGCGCCGCCCTGCGCGACGTGGCGGACGTCCAAGCCGGGCGCGAACCTGCGCTGTCGTCCGACCCGGAGTACGCCCGCGCGATCTCGCATCTGCCGGACGACCGGCAGTGGACGCTCTACATAGACTTGCGCCGCGTCATGGACGGCGTGGACCGCGCCGACGCGGACATGACGCGCGACCAGCTCGAAGCGCTGGAAACCGTCGCCGGCGCAATCGCCATGAGCGGCAGCCAAGCGGACGGCTACGACAGGGCGACGATGGTCGTGACGCTGTTCGGGGAGTAGCTTGCCCCCTTCCGTCATTCCCGCGAAGGCGGGAATACAGAGTTTGCCAACCGAGATAGCCGCTACAACCAAGCCCGAATCGCGAGCGGCAAATCCCTTCTCGCCATTCCCGCCCCGTCATTCCCGCGAAGGCGGGAATCCAGAGTTTGCCAACCGAGATTAGCCACTGCAACCAAGCCCGAATCGCGAGCGGCAAATCCCGCCCCGTCATTCCCGCCCCGTCATTCCCGCCTCGTCATTCCCGCGAAGGCGGGAATCCAGAGTTTGCCAACCGAGATTAGCCACTGCAACCAAGCCCGAATCGCGAGCGACAAATCCCTTCTCGCCATTCCCGCCTCGTCATTCCCGCGAAGGCGGGAATCCAGAGTTTGCCAACCGAGATAGCCACTACAACCAAGCCCGAATCGCGAGCGACAAATCCCTTCTTCTTTGATGGGCTTACAGGGGTATGTTTGCAGTTGGCGGGCAATCCGCGCGGGACTGCGCCTAGCGGCGCAGGCACCCTCACCCTAGCCCTCTCCCATCAAGGGAGAGGGGATACCTTGGCTTCAATTCAAGCCTGATTTCGAGTGGCTATCGTGTCCCCGCTTTCGCGAGGATGACGTTGTTGGGCGATTCTGGATTCCCGCCTTCGCGGGAATGACGGGGGCGGGGGCGTGAAAGCGGCGAAAAGCGTCCAATCCGCGCCTAAATCCGCTAAACATACCGCTATAAGCGCTTGATGGGAGAAGGGACAGGATGAGGGCGCCTGCGCCGCCGGGCGCAGTTTCGCCAACCCCCAAACATGCCCCTGCCCATATCATTCACGCGAACCCGGTCTTGGCTATGCGCCGCGCTGGTCGCCGCCCTGCTCGTCGGAACCTTCGCGCTGGCGAAATGCGGGATTGAATACGCTCGAGAAGCCAATTCCGGCGGGATGAAGCGCCTTGAAGTCCCATGCGACCGATGGCCCGCTCTGGCAGAAGCCGAACGGACGCTCGCTGAAAACGCCGAACTCGTAGGGCGGTTGGAAGCTCTTTCATCGCCCAACACGGTTGAATTGAGAATCAACGCTTGGCAGTGTCCCGGCAAAGCCGCGTTCGACATATGGATTCCGGGCGTTCGCCAGCGAGACGCCATTTATGAGACGCTGGGAAGCGATACTTGGTTTTTCGGGGTTCCGTACCAGTTAATCAACTGGTAGATTCCGCGCGCGAGCCGCCGTCGTCAACCCCATCGCCGCTCTAACGGCACACCCCCAGCCCATCCCAAAACCCATCCACTTCGCGCAGATTGTCCGGCACGCAACCCGTCAGCGCCGTATCATAGACGCTTAGATACGCCAAACCCGGCATCGCCGCGAGCGCGTCCGTAAGGGAGCCGGCGAGCGTTTGGTTGCCGGCTAGTATCAGCCACTCCACGCGCTCAAGGCGAATCATCTCGGCGGGGATTTCGCCCTCTAGTCGGTTGAATCCGATGTCCAGCCAAGTGAGCGCTTGGAGATTTCCCAGAGACGGCGGAATCTTCCCGCTTAGGTTGTTGTCGCCCAAATCCAGGACGCTCAGGTTCGCCAGGTCGCCGATTTCGGCGGGGATTTCGCCGCTTAGGTCGTTGCCGTAGAGCGCGATTCCCTGCAACGCTGACAGGCGCGATAGGGCGGGGGGGATTGCGCCGTCCAAGCCCTTGGCGGTGAGGCTTATCGCCGCGACGCGCAACGGGGCGCCGGCGAGCAGAACGCCGTTCCATTCGGTGATTGGGACGTCCGCGCGCCAGTTCAACGCCGCGTTGCCGGCTAGGGCGGATACGGCGGACAGCAGAATCGCGCAGTCGGCGGCTAGGGCGTCTTGGGCGAATGGGACGCCGGCGGGGACGTCGTCGCCGTCCGCGCCCGGACACGATAGCGGGGGGCGCGCGTCCGGGGCGTCGAACGCGAAAATGGCGTCGCGGCGCTCGGACGGCGCGGGGGCGTCCGGCGGCGATATGTCCACCACGAACAGCGCGAGCGGGATGACCGCTATCAGCGCGGCGAGCGTGACCGCCTGCGCTATGAGGAAGCCGCGGTCGGATGCGTTGTCGCTGTCGCTCAAGGCGTTTTGTCCCTTTTTCGTCCCGATTCGCTGATGCGTATTCGCGTCTAGGCGTCCGGCGGCTTGCTCGCCTCTAGGATGAGCGATTCCAGCCGCAGAAAGCCCTGCGGCAGCCGTCCTTCGTTTTCCAGATTTCGCAGCGTCTCGTCGCCGCTTTCGTTCAGGTCGCGTCTCTCCGCCGGCGAAAATCCGGCGGACTCAAGCGCGCCGCGCAATGTCGCCTCGTCGTAAATGAACTCATGCCCCCGCGGGCGCGCGAAGAAGTGGTTGACCGCGAAAGCAGCGCTCTTTCCGGGCAGGTCGGCGGTCGCCCATTCGAGATAGCGCTCTTGCAGCGGGGAGAGTTCGCCCCCCCCCCCCCCCCCGCCACAGATCGACCAAAAAAGCGAGATCCGGAGTCGAAACGCGAATCTTGCCGCCGGGGACGAGGACGCGAAAGCTCTCCGACAGCGCGGTCTCCGCGCTCCGAAACGGCATATGATGTATCATATGCTCGCTGTACACGCGGCGGAAAGCGCCGTCCGGGAACGGAAAAGCGCGCGCGGCGTCCAACCGCATCACGTCGGGAGCGCGCGGACTCAGGTCTGTGTTCAGCCATCCGTCAAGCCGATGGAGGCCGCAGCCGAGATGCAGTTTCGGCGCGTCGGACTCCGCGAAATAGCGCGCGGCGATGCGGCTGTTGAAGCGCGCCCTGCCATAGGCGCGCCAATAGACGCGGGCGGCGGGACCGAGCAAGCCCGCCCGCGCCAGCGCCCTCTTTGCCAGTGTTTTCATCATTCCGAACGCCCCCTATCGCCCGGCAAGACCCGCCAGTTTGGGCATGACTTCCTGCGAGAGCAGGCGGACGGATTTTTCGTAGGCGGCGCGGACGTCGAAGCGGGTGTTTTCGGAGCTGCCGGCGGGTATGCCGTCGGTGATGCAGAGTATGGGGGAGCCGTCCTCATACGCCTGGGCGAGGCCCGCGTAGGCGACTTGCAGGCCGGCGGCGTTGGTGCCGCCCTGCACGGTGCAGACGCCGATTCGCCGTCCGCCGCCGGTCATGCGCGAAAAGCCGTCCGCGAGCGCGATGGCGTAGCGGTCGTCGCGCATCATCACCATGCGGACGCCCTCGCGCCCCAGCGCGTTGTTCACGCGGCACACGGGGAAGGTGGAAACCCACTCCGTCCCCTCTTGCTTCAGGATTCGGGCTATGGCTGTGGATGCGTCTATGGTCATGGGGGGAAGATTCCTGTTGGCTTGTCGCGGCATGTCCGGCGGGGGGCGCGGGGGATATATTAAAGAAGGACGGGGGGAGACCCGCCCGGTTTTGGTTTTGGCGGTTGGGCTAGGCTTCGGGGATTTCTTCTATCAGCAGCTCGTTGCCGGGTTGGGCGCTGAATGTGACTTTGCAGTTCTTGAGCATGGACATGCCGAGCAGAGGCAGTCCGCCTACGGCGATGACGTTCACTCTTCGGGATTTCCCAAACCAGTTCACCAAGCCCCTGTACATGGGCGCCTCTATCCTCTGGGCCGTTCGCCAGAATCATGGGAAGGGGCTCCTTGTACTCCAAGCCGAGACGCGCTATCTCGTCCGGGGGAAGGGTCAAGTGTTGGGTGAACCCGGTGTCCAGGAGCGCCTTGACCGGGTGATACTGTCCGTCGCCGTTCGAGATTTCCACCACGACCATCGGCTGGAGGCGCTCGTTGAACGCGCCCCTAATCATCGGCGTTCCGCAGGCTGATCGCCATGGCTTCCGTCGGGAGGCCGACCGGGGTTATGTAGATGACGGCGTCCGGGCGGCGCTGCTTGAGGCGGCGCTTGGCTGGGAGGTAGCCGGAGTCTATCTCGTAGTCGCCGCTGAGGACGTCTATGACCGCCGTCATCTCGTTTCCCACGTGGGGGATGCGGGGGAGGATGTCGTTTTCGAACATTGCTTTGCCGGTCTTGATGATTTCGGCGTGGTTTTCGGGGTCAATCATGTCGACGCCTCCTGTGGGGTTGTTGGTTGATCGTAGCATATTTTTTGACGCGATGGCGCAATGAGGCTAAGGCGCAATGGGGGAAATAAGAAGGGCGGGGGAGATTTGGCGTCTCCCCCCGCCCGGTTTGGGTTTTGGCGGTTGGGCTAGGTTTGGGGGATTGCCTCTATCAGCAACTCGCCGCCCTCTTGGGCGCTGAATGTGACTTTGCATTTCGCGAGCATGGACATGCCGAGCAGGGGCGGGCCATCCGCGGCGACGACCTTCACTATCCGAGGCTGTCCAAACCACTTCACGCGACCCTCATGCACGGACACCTGTATATCTTGGCCGTTCGCCATAGTCATGGGAATCCGGTCCACGCGCTTCAGTCCGAGACGCTCGACCGTATCCGGTGGAAGGGTCAAGTGTCCGCTAAACCCGGTGTCCAAGAGCGCCTCGACCGGCTGATACCGTTCGTCGCCATCCGCGATTTCCACGACCACCAGCGGTTCGAGACGCTCGTTTAGATTTCCCCTAATCATCGGCGGGAGGGCTGCAGGTAGCCGGTTCTGACCGCCCCAGGCGTCTCGACCCGCGTTTTGTACACAACGGCGTCCGGGCGGCGCTGTTTGAGACGGCGGGCGGCTTCCAGGCTTAGGGAATCTATCTCGTAGTCGCCGCTGGTTATGTCAATGGCTATCGCCTTCCCCCTCTTTACGTGGGCGATGCGGGGGAATATGTCGTTTTCGTAGATTGCCGCGCCGATTTTGCCGATTTCGACGATGTCGCCGGGGTTCTCGATGTTGGGCATGTCGGACGCCTCCTGTGAGTGTTGAAGTCTATTGTAGCATTTTTTGACGCAGAGGCGCGGGGGCGCAGGGGTTCGCAGAGGGTATATAAAGAAGAAGGGCGGGGGAGATTCATCGTCTCCCCCGCCCTTGGTTTTTTGGCGGTTGGCGGTTATTCGCCCGTTAGCCTATCATCCCGCGCTGTCTTAGGGTGAAGTAGGCGCCGCCGCCTATGGCGGCTAGGACGGCTATGGCGATTATCGCTATTAGGGCGATGTTCGCTCCGCCGCCGGCGTCCGGGCGCTCCGGTTCGAGCGGCGGGGCCGGCATGGCGGTGGCGGTCGCCGTCGGCTGGGACGGGGCCGCGGGCGGCATCGGCGCGGCGGTCGCGGTCGGGCGCGCTTCCACTATCGCGGGCGGCTGCGTCGCGGTCGGCGGGACGGCGGTCGCCGTCGGCTCCGGCGTCGCCGTCGCGGGCGGCTGCGGGGTCGCGGTGGGCGTCCACGTCGCCACGGGCGCCGTTGGGACGCGGGTGGGCGTGGGCGTGGGGATCCACGGCGTCGCCGTCGCGGTCGGCATGGGCGGCGCGGTCGGAAGCGGCGTCGCGGTGGGCGCGGGCGTCGGAACGGGCGTCGCGGTGGGCGCGGGCGTGGGAACCGGCGTCGGGGTCGCAGTCGGCGGGGTTGCTTGCGCTATGGTCAGCACGTATTCGCTGAAGCGGTTCAGGCTGACGACGGCATAGACCGCGCCGTTGGCGTCCGTTTCGCAGCGGTGGTTGACGCGCCGCCAGTCGTCGGCGGAGCTGACGCGGTAGATGCGCGCTCTGCCGTCGGCGCATGCCATGCCCAAGCCGGTGGGCATGGAGAAGCGCAGGTTGACGCGCTGGGCGTAGGTTATCTCCAGCGGGGTCGCGCCGCCTCTGGCGTAGGTGTTGACGCTCACGGCGTTCACGACGCGCTCGCCCGACGGCGGGGCGCCTGGCAGGACGGCGGTCTCGCGGTTGGCGAGGGATATTTCCACCGGCTGATCCGTCGCGCCCGCCGGGACTACCAGTTGGACCATCCCGTCCGGCGTTATGTAGCGTTGCGGCTCCGGCGTCGGCTGGGCGACCGGGGTTCCGCCCGGCGCCGGCGGGATTATGACTGGCGGCGGCGCCACGGGGGCGCGGTCGGACTGCGAACGAATCACCGTCAGGCGGACGGGGACGCTCTTGTTCTCCGTCCCGTCCGCGCGCAGCGACACGGTCGCGTCGTATCTGCCTTCGGAAAGGCCCGACGCGTTCGCCGTCACGGTTATCGCCTTGCGGTCGGTCGAACCCGACGACGAGCCGGAGCCGGGGGCGACCGTTAGCCAGTTGGCGCTCGATGCCGCCGTGAACGACAGTCTGCCGCTCCCGGAGTTTCGCACGGTCAGACGCTTCGAATCCCTGACGTCGCCGTCCAAGTCCAGCGAGAAGGACAGGCTGGACGGCGAGAAGGCGATGCTCGCCGCGACGGTTGAACCGCCGCCGCCAGTCGTTCCGCCGCCGCCGCCGCCGCCGCCGCCGCCGGTCGAGCCGCCGCCTGTTGTCGGGGTTCTCGTCGGCGTCGGCCTGGGGGTTCTGTTGCCGCCGGGCGGTCCGGGGTCGCGGGGGCGGACGTCTATCGCCTGCGTTACGCTGCCGGTTGCGGTTGCGGTTCCCAGTTCGGCGTTGGTCGGCGCACTTAGGGTTATGCGGATTGTTTGGCCCGTTTGGGCGTTGAGCAGCCGCACGCCGGCGGTTTTGCGGGTTTCGCCGGGGGCGAAGGAGACTGTGCCGCCGCCTTCGGCGTAGCCGGTTCCGGCGGTCGCCGTGCCGCCGGACGACGTGCGGTATTCCACTGTGACGCGCTCTTCGCTCGCTTCGGATAGGCTCACCGGGAATTGGATGAATACGCCGGCGGGGGTGCGCTCCACTCTTTGGGTGGATTCCACGCTCACGCTGGGTTTGTCCGCCGCGGCGGGCGAGTCCAGTTCGTAGAGGTAGGTTGCGCCTTTGGAGTGGTCGTATCGGGCGGCGCCGAGCAGGATTTTGGTTCCGTCGCCGCTCACGGAGAGGGCGCCGCCCGCGCCGGTGTAGAAGCGGTCGTCGGGCTGGGGGGAGGCGAGCGTCGCTATGAGCGGCGGGGTGGAGGTGGCGGACCAGCCGCCTTTGTCCGCCGCCGGCTCGTCGTAGAGGAAGACGGCGGGGGCGCGGGAGTCGAGGCGCTCGCGTCCGGTGGCGCTTATCGCCAGGCGCGACCCGTCGCGGCTGACGGAGAGTCTGCCGCCGAACCAGATGCCGGCGGAGTCGGGGCCCGGGACTATCTTTTGGGAGTATGTGTAGCTGCTGGAGACGATGTCGCCGGTTCCCCAGCCGCCGTTGGTGGATTCGGAGCGGCGCTCGAATACGTACACGCTGCCGCTGTTGCTGTTGTCGGCGGGGGCGCTGACGAACAGGGTGTCGCCGTTTTCGGTCAGGGCGACGGCGGCTCCTAGTTGGTCTCTGTCGCTCTGGGCGAATGTTCCGCTTTCGAACACGCGCAGGCGCGCGAAGCCGCTGGTGATTGTGCCGGTTCCCCATCCGGCGGTGGGTTTGGTGAACACGTAGGCGGCGCCGGTGCGTTCCGAGTTGGAGTCGGAGGGCGGGTTGACGCCTTTGACTTTTTCGCCGGGGCCGCCGAAGGCTACGGTGGAGCCGTCCGCGCTAATCGCCACGGAGGAGCCGCGGGCGGCGCCGCCGGAGTTGTACCCGCCGCCGGGCACGGTGGGGTCGCCGCTGGGGGGATGCAGCTTCGCGGCGTGGGCGAGGTGGAGGTCGGAGGTTCCCCATCCGCCGGACGGCATGGTGAACACCGCCGCGAGGCCCGTTTCGGTGATGCTGACGGGGTTGCCGGCCTGGTTCGGCATGCCCACGACTATGGTTGCGCCGTCGCGGCTAATCGCCAAGGCCGCGCCGGTGCGGCGGTTATTGTTGTCTTCGTTGGCGTCTGAGCGCAGGCGGGCGTAGCCGCTGCTGATGGGGGCGGTTCCCCAGCCGCCGCTCGGCTTGGTGAAGACGTAGACGGCGTCGCGCTGATGGTTGCGGGCGACGGCTATGGCGATGACGCCGCCGTCGCCGCTGACGGCGACCGTGGTTCCGAAGTGGCGATGCCTGTTGCCGCCGAGCGCGGTTCCGAGCTCGAGTTTCGCCGCCCCGGAGGCAACGGAGCCGCCGCTTGTCGACGGGTTGGCGAACACGTATGCGGCGCCGATGTTGTCGTTGAAGCTGGAGCTGGTGTGCTGCGCGTTGGTGGCGGTCACGACGGCGACGCTTTTGTCTTCGCTCAGGGCGGCGGCGGCGCCGAAGGCGGGCGCTTTCGGAATGAGGCTGTGCCGGATGTCGGAGGGGCCTGAGGAGCCGGTTTTCAGCCGGGCGTCGCCTTCGCCGTCGCTGAGCCAAGGGCGTCCGTAGGCGATGGTCGCGCCGGTGTCTCTGGCGGCGACGGACCAGCCGGCGCCGCCGCTGTCGTTTTGGATTGCCCCGGCGGGCTGGACGGCGCGGTCCCAGGTCGTCCCGCGGGCGAATTTGTAGAGGGAGCCGTTGCCGTTGCGCGCCATGGGGGCGCCGATGGCGACGGAGGTTCCGTCGGAGCCGATGGCGACGGCGCGTCCGAACTGGTCGCCGTAGGCGCGGTCGGTGGGGCGCAGGGAGGCGGTGGGCTGCGTTCGTTCGCTCCAGGCGGTTCCTTTGATGAAGACGTGCGCCTCGCCCGTTCCGCCGTGGATGTCGGAGGGGGCGCCGATGGCGATTTCGTCGCCGTCCCCGCTGGCGGATACGGCGAAGCCGAATCTGTCGCCTTCGCCGCCGCGGGCGTTGGTGAGGGCGTAGGCGGTCGCGGCGCTCCAGTCGAGCGGGGAGCCGCTGGCGACGAAGACGCGGGCGGCGCCGGCCGCCTTGTCCGCGCCGGGGGCGCCCGCTATCAGGGTGTTGTCGTTTCCGCTGATGGAGACGGAGGTTCCGAAGGCGTCGCCGTCCGCGGCGCCGGTTCCGAGGGTGAGTTTGTCGGAGGACGACGTGGTCGCCCAGTTTCCGCTGGGTTTGGTGAAGACGTAGGCGGCGCCTTTGCCGCTTTCGTCGCCGGGGGCGCCGACGGCGATGTGGGAGCCGTCCGCGCTCACGGAGACGGAGGCGCCGAAGCGGTCGTCGTCGTCGGCGTCGGCGCTCGCGGCGGTCAGTTTGACGCTTGAGGATTGGGAGCCGCTGCCCCATGTGGCGCCGGAGCGGGTGAATACGTAGGCGGAGCCGGCGGCGTCGCCGTCGCCCGGCGCGCCGATGACGATGGTTTGCTCGTCGCCGCTGATGGCGACGGAGTAGCCGAATTCGTCGCCTGCGGCGCCGTCGCCGGCGGTCAGCACGCGGGGGTTGGACGAGAGGGCGGAGGCGCGGTTGACGTAAGCCGCGCCTTCGACGTCCGCGCCGCCAGGCCCGCCGTAGAGGATGACGCCGGCGTCCGAGGGGACGGCGACGGAGAAGCCGGCGCGGGCGCCGTATGGCAGTCCGCCCTCGAGGTTGAGCGCGCCGGCGGCGACGTCGTAGGGGATGTCGGGCAGGCGCGCCATGCCGTAGCCCCATTCGCCGTTGACGTTCGGGGTTCCGCTGGTTGAGTCGGCGGCGGCGCGCTCTTCGGCGAAGTCGCGCAGGTAGAGCGCCAGATGGCGCGTGGACGCCGTCGGGTATCTCTGCTTCATCAGCGCAGCCAAGCCCGCCACGTAGGGGGCGGCTTGGCTGGTGCCGGCGAAGGGGGCGCCGTAGGCGGCGGATAGGTCGGAGTCCGCGCCGACCACGTCGGGCTTGGTTCGGCGGTCGGAGGTCGGCCCCTGTCCGCTGAACCACTGCACGAAGTCGGTGTTGTAGTAGGGCGTCGCGCCGACGGCGACCAGGGACGGGTTGCCGATTTCGCCGGGGTGGGAGATGGAGCCGGCGCCGGGGCCGTGCTCCAGCGCCAGGTCGGCGCCGAATTCGCGGAGTTGGAGCCAGCCGGGGTTGTTTCCGCCGGCGTGTCGGACGACCAGCCGGTAGTCGCCCGGCAACAGTCGGGCGTAGATGATTTCGTAGGGGATATGCCCCGCGCCGCCGTTTTGCAGGCTTTCGGAGCGCGCCACGGCGCGGTTGCGCGAATCCAGCAGGTAGAGGTCGAGGTCGGTGTCGGCGCTGTTCCACGAGTCGTCCCAGCGCATTTCGAAGGTGTAGATGCCGGGCGTCCGGACGCGGACGGCGTTGGTTTCGTCGCCGGTCGCGAACTCGATGATGCTGTCCGTGTCGGCGTCGGCGTAGTTGGCGCGCCAAGTGGATAGGGCGTCGTTGCCGGCGGAGTTTATCCAGGATATTCCGCCGCGCGTGGCTCTGCCGATGGCTTTGCTGACGGCGTTCTGATAGGGGGAGGCGCCGTTGGGCGGTCCCTGCCATCCGAAGCTGAGGGACATGTTGGCGATGTCCACTTCGTTCTCCAGCATCCAATCGACCGCCGCGCTCAGTCCGCCGGAGGTTCGGGCGGCTGTGAGGTAGAGGTCGGCTTTGGGGGCGACGTCGTGAATGGCTTCGGCGACGGCGGTTCCGTGGTTGGAGCCGGCGGCGGCTGCGCTGAGGCAGTTGGAGGGGGCGCCGGGTTCGCAATCCTCGCCCGCCGGCGCGGGAAGTTCCACGCCGATGAGGGCGTCGTAGCCGCGGAAGCCGTTGTCGACGACGGCGATTTTGATGTTTTCGCCGTCGTAGCCGCGCTCGCGCCATTGCGGGACATTGTGGACGGCGAGGGCGCCGCCCGTCAGGGGGGCGTTGAAGGCGGCGGCGACGGTGAAATCGCCTCTGTCGCCGGGGACGGCTGTCGCCGCCTCCAGCGTATAGTCGCCTTTGGGAAGTTGCACCGTGTCCGACCAGTCCGGGGCGTTCGCGCCGGCGGTTCGGACATATGGGTCGATGGCGACTTCGTTGCCGGAGTCCGCGACCAGTCGCAGGCTGGCGGGGACGGCGGCGACGGCGGAGAAGGCGGCGCTCGCCGGCTCCGTGAGGGTGAATGTGTATTTTTTGGCGGACGCGCCGGGGACGTGTTCGGATTCGGCGCGGCAGGCGGCTATCCACGTCCCGGAGCGCGCCCAGTTGCCGTCAAGGGCGCCGAAGGATCCGATGGGGGTTTCGCAGGCGGTCAGGGAAGCGGCGACGTCCGCGGCGGCGACGGTGATTCGGTAGTCGTCCGCGAAGCCTCGCCGGAGGGCGGGTTCGGTTATGTGGGATCTGTCGAATTGCGCCGCTTCGATGGTGTAGAGTCCGGCGTCCAGCGTCGCGCGCAATTGGGCGGCGGCGCGGTTGGAGTCGGCGTTGATGTCGCGGGCGACGGGGGTTCCGGTTCTGCCGCTGCTCTGGTCGGCGGGGCGCAGGTAGATGAGCGAGTCCGTGCCGCCGCCGGCGAGCTCTATGGAAACGAAGGCTGGCGCGGGCAGGTGGAATCTGTAGTAGTCGGAGTGGAGCCACTTGCCGGTCGCGGTCGAGCGCAGCTGCGCCGATTCGCAGTCGCCGTCCCAAGTTCCGGAGCGCTCGATTCGCCCTTGGATGTCGCCGAGGCTTACGACGTTGCAGACGGTTCCGCGCACTTCGTCTGTCGGCGCGGCGGCGGTCGCGGTGGCGGTCAGGTCAAAAGACCCGGTGTCGTTCGCGCCCTCGGTGGTCGCTTCTATGTAGTAAGTCCCCGCCGCCAGCGTCACGCTGATGCTGGCGTTGGTGCCCGTTCCGCCGTCGTCGTCCTCTGCCAGAACGCCGAGGGGCGTCCCGCCCAGCAGGTAGAGGTAGGGGTCGAGGTCTGTGGACGTCATGCTCAGGTTGATGAGCGAGTCGTCCGTCAGGGTGAACGAGTAGAGTTTGGCGTGGGCGTAGGAGCGCTGCGTGGAGTAGCAGGCGCTCGCCGCCAGGGAGACGCCGGTCTGGGCGGGGGTGGCGCCGGTGGAGGTCAGCGCGAGCGCGGTCGCGCCGCCGGTGGCGCACCGCGACGGCGGCACCGCGGAGATGGTCACCCGCGTGCCGTAGTTGCCGACGTTGTTGTTCGCCGCGCCGACGGAGAGGGGCTTGGCGAGCCAGCCGCCGCCGTCAAGGACGCCGAGCGGGGCTTTGTTGACGCTGAGAACGCTCTTGCCGACGCTCGCCTTGCCGGTTGTGTTGGCGGTTCCGGCGCCGGTGAAGAGGTCGATTCTGGTGCTTCTGGCGTCGAGGTCGTAGGGGAACAGCTCCACCTTTATCTGTTTGTTCGCGCCGGTGGCGATGTCGATGTACACGTACTCTTCATTCGCCCCCCCGGAGCAACTCGAATTCCAGTTGTAGTGGTCCAGCACCACGGTTCCGGGCGCCAGGTCCGTTCCCACAGACTTCTGGCAGTTATTCGTCCCGGTCCTGGGGGTTATGTAGGTGTAAGCCGTGCGCGCGACGGTGAGGGTGAACGCCCCGGTCGCGCCGGGCTTCTCGGTGGTCACTTCGAGGACGTAGTGCCGCGCCGCGTTCGCGCCGGAGTCGTTGACGCCGCCGACGAACCATTCGATTTTGGATTCGGAAGACGCCCGCGCCCCGCCTCTGTACTCGCGGACGCTCGCGGTTTCCTGCCCTCCGGGGCTGTAGCCGGTGTTTCCGATGACGTTTCTGCCCATGAACATGCGCGTGTCGACGTCGTCCGAATCCAGCGTGACGGTGGCGAACCTGTGCTGTCCGCTGGCGAGTTGGAAGTAGTAGTACTTGGCGTATCTGCCGGCGAGGTGCATGGAGTCGCAGCCCGCCGCCCAAGTCGTGCCGCTGGACGCCGTCAGCGTGGTCGCGTCCAGCGTCCCCAAGTTAATCGGGTCGTTGTTGCAACCCGCCGCCGTTTCGGTCAAATCCAGGGTGGAGTAGCCGAGCGAGAGGGTGAAGTCGCCCGATTCGTTCGGGAGGGCGGTCGTGACTTCCACCCCGTAAGTGCCGGCGTCCAGGATTTTCCAGTGGACGGCGTCGCTTTCGGGCAGGCTGTCGACGTCGGATGCGATGAGGGGGCCGCTCGTGCTGTTGGTTGATGAGCGCAGCCGAATCAGCGGGTTGGCGTCTTCGGAATTCGCTTCCAACTTGATGGACGCGCGCGCCGAAGTGGTGAGCGTGTAGTAGCGCGAGTAGGAGCCGGTTCTGATGACGGACGGGCAGCCGTCGATGAACTCGCCGGTGAACGCCGCGACGTCCGCCGTCACCGTCCCCAGACTTGTGGCGTCCGCGCAGGAGTACGGCAAAAGGCTGACGGTGAGCTCGGCGTATGTGTCGGCGGTTCTTTGGCCGGCGGTCGGGCGCGCCAATTCTATGGTGTATGTGTCGCCGGACGTGACATCGTTGAAGAGGTTGTTGGAGGAGCCGGAGGCGACGTTGTCGCCGACGTCCACCCGGATGCTTCCGGTCTTCGTCGCGCCGTTCCGCAGGACGGCGCGCATGTTGTCGGCGGAATCCACCTCCACTCGCAAGACGGCGTTGGTCGGCGCGGTGAACGTGTAGTATCTGCCGAAGTCGCCGGTGTACTTGGTGCCGGCGCAGCTCGCGCCGTTCCGCAGTCCGGTCGTTATGCTCCAGCGCCCGCCGCCGAGCGAGCCGAACGAGGTGTGGCAGGCTTCGGACGGCTCCAGGACGGTGAGCGAGAAGGCGCCGGTTTCGGCGGCGGCGGCGGTGGTCGCTTCGACGGTGTAGGTTCCGGAGCTCAGGTCGGCGACTATCTGGGCGTCCGTTTGGGTGGACGCCGCGCCGATGTCGTCGCCTTCGGCGATGGCGGGGCCCGCGGTGCGCCCGCCCTCGCGCAGAATGAGATAGGCGTCCGCGTCGGAGGACGCCAGGCTTATCTTGTAGGGTTTGGCGGTGTAGTTCGGGTTGTTGTCGGCTCCGAGTCCCCCGTAGCCGCTCGCGTCGACGGTGAAGTTGTAGAAGCGCGAGTAGCTGCCATCGCGGGCGAGGGAGACGCAGTCGCTCGCCCAGTTGCCGTCGGTGGTGGTAATCATGCTGGGGTCCGACGACACTGTGGCGGCGTTGACGGCGCAATCGCTGGCGGCGGTGTATTGGAGGGCGAGGGCGAAGGCGCCGGTTTCGTTTTCATCGGCTGTGGCGGCTTCTATGGTGTAAGTCCCCGCCGCCAGGTCGCGGGAGACGGTCGCGGAGTGGACGGGGTTGCCGTCCGAATCCGTCGCGGCGGCGGCTTCGGCGTCCGCGAGGGCGGCTCCGGAAGTGGCGGAGCCGGCGCGCAGGTAGAGATGGCTATCCGCCGAATCCGCGACCGAAGATGTCAGCGATATGTCGATTATCGCTTTGGACGCGAGCGTGAACCGGTAGAACCGCGCGTTGGAGCCGGTCAGGGTGAGCGAGTCGCAGCCTTCCACCCAGGAGCCGGACACCGTCGCGCCGGACGCGCCCACGGTTCCGAGCGACGAGCTGTCGACGCAGGCGTTGGCGTTCGTCTGCGTCGTCGCCGCCGGCACGACGGGGGCGACGCGGATGACGTCCGCCTGCTCCGACAACCGCGCCAGCAAATCGGCGGGGACGTAGGCTTCCAACCAAGTCCGCCCGCTGTAGTCGATGCGGACGCCGTTGGTTTCGAGGAAGTCTTTGGCGTCCGAAATGTCGGACGCGGCGTAAACCGAGACGGCGACGGCGTCGCCCGAACTGAGCGGCGCGTTGGCGACGGCGTCTCGAATGGCGGCGTCGCCCTTGCCCACGCTGTCGGCGACGGCGTTGAGGGCCGAGTCGAGGTTGGCGCGTGTCTGGGCGGTCTTGGCGCCGAGGATGGACGCGTCGAGGTCGTCCGCCGATTGGGGCGGCGCCTCCGGCGGTCTGGCGAGCGGGTCGAGTCCGTCGTCGTCGCGGTCGGGGACGTCGATGGGCGTCGCGCCGCCGTAGCCGTCGAGGCCCGAGTCGGCGATTGCCGTCGGGACGTCCGCCAGGGGCGCGTTCGCCAGCCCGCCGCCGAAGGCGACAAGGGCGAAAACGCCGATGGCGATAGAAACTTTTACCATACTCCGAAAGGACGGCATGATGAAAAATCCCCCCCCCCCCCCCCGCGGCAGGCGCGGAAAAGGCGAGCGCTGAATGTTTTTGAGTGTGAACGCCAATAAAGCCGCGCGCTTTCGGACGGGCGCGGACATGGCGATTATGCGAATTTATCCGCTAGATGGTAAAAGAAGAGCGGGGATAAATGCAATAGTTTTAGGCGGAGTTGCGGGGGTTTTGGGATGATTTTTTGACGCAAGGGGGCGAAGGGGCAAAGGGGCGAGGGGGTTTTGACGCGGAGGCGCAGGGGCGCAGAGGGGGGCGGAGTGATAGGGGGTTAACGCAGGGGGGCGCTACTCGGTTTCGGCTAGAAGGCGTCCGAGGGCGGTTTCCACGCTGTCCCGCTCGGTTTCGAGCTCCTCGATGCGCTTGGTTACGGATTCGACGTCCAACAGGCTGTTTTCGATTAAGGCGACGCTGTCGTCAAGCGCATCGACCTTGTCTCCCAACGCGGCGACGCGGATTTCAATGGCGGCGAAGCGGTCTTCAAGCGCGTCAAATCTGCCTTCCATGCGGGCGATGGCGACTTTCATGTCCACGACGTCTTCGCGCAGGGCGGCTATCTCGGCTCTGAATTCCGTCCGCAACTCGGCCATTTCCGTTCGGAATTCCGTCCGCATTGCGGACATTTCCGCCCGCAACGCCAGAATCAGCCCGATGATGCTGATGAAGCCTATGAGAACAGTCAAGACGCCGGCGGCGATTCCAGTGAGGATCCCCACCTGGGTTAGCCTGTCATTGTCCATCCCCAGAAATTTTCGCTTCTCTTCCGTCATTTCGCCAACCTCCTATCGGCGGGGGCGTCTTGGGAGCGGCGAATAGCCAAGCGCGCAAACCAAGTGTACACCCGCGCGGGGAAGGGGGCAATGGTTTTACTCGGTTTCGGCTAGAAGGCGTCCGAGGGCGGTTTCCACGCTGTCCCGCTCGGTTTCGAGCTCGTCGATGCGCTTGGTTATGGATTCGACGTCCAGCAGGCTGTTTTCGATTGACGAGACGCTATCATCAAGCGCATCGACCTTGTCTCCCAACGCGACGACGCGGATTTCAAGGGCGCCAACTCGGTCTTTGAGGGATGCCATGCTGTTTTCAAGCGCGTCAAATCTGCCTTCCATGCGGGCGATGGCGACTTTCATATCCACGACATCTTCGCGCAGGGCGGCTATCTCGGCTCGGAATTCCGCCCGAAACTCGGACATTTCCGTTCGGAATTCCGTCCGCGCGGGGGGCATTTCCGTCTGCAACGCCAGCATCAGCCCGATTACACTGACGAGAAGCGCGATAGACGCCATGACGAGGGCGAAGATTCCAATGATGGCCCATATCAGGATTAGACTGTCGTCCCTGTCCATCCCCAGAAATTTCTGCTTCTCTTCCGTCATGCTGACAACATCCTTGCGGCGGGGGCGTCTTGGGAACGCTGAAACTACCAAGCGCATAATTCAAGTTTACACCCGCGCGGGGAAGGGGGCAACCTTCTTCGCTGGGCGGCTTTTGCCGAGTTAGAGCAGCCGCTCCGCGCGCGGGATTTCGCCGATTAGCGGGCTTAGGCAGCGCGCGAAGGCGGGCGTGGGGAAGGCGGCGTCCGTCGGCAGGAATTCGGGCGGCAAGGGGCGGACTTTGCCGGCGATTTCGGACAGCGGGGCGACGCCCGTTCCGCATCGGTAGCCTTCGGCGCCCGCGCCGTCGTCTTGGCGGACTAGGGTTATCATCGCGTCCCGCAAGCCTTCGCGGGCGGCTTGGACGGCGGCGCGCCCCGCCATTTCCGCTTCCCGCATGTCCACTTCGGACGCGGCGGGGATGAATGAGCGCTGTATCGTCCCCGGCTTTTCCCAGCGGACGCGGACGCCGAGGCGCGCCGACGCCAGCGCCGCCAGATAGCGCGCGGGGCCGTCGTGGTATTCGTGTCCGAAATCGTCCGCGAAACTCGCTTCGGCTTGGGATCCGACGACCGCGCCATCGGGTCCGCGCGCGTTTTCGGATACGACGGCGACGGCGAATCCGTATCGGGCGCAGGCGGCTTCCATCTTCGCCAGGAAGTCGTCCTCGTCTAGGGGGATTTCCGGCACTCCGATGAAGTGCGGGGCGTCTCGCTCGTCTCGCTTGGCGAGGGCGGACGCGGCGGCTAGCCAGCCGGCGTCTCGCCCCATCACCTCTATGATGGTGACAGGGGACGCTCCGCGCATCGCTTCGGCGTCCAAGCCCGCGCCGAGCGTCGCCAGGGCGACGAAGCGGGCGGCGCTGGGGTAGCCGGGGCAGTGGTCGGTCATCAGCAGGTCGTTGTCGATGGTCTTGGGGACGTTTATGACGCTGAGTTCGTAGCCGATTTCGCGCGCGGCGGTCTGGATGCGATGCCCCGTCGCCGCCGAGTCGTTGCCGCCGATGATGAACCAGTGGCGGATGCCGCGCTTGGCGAGATAGTCGAATACGGGCGCGATGTCTTCGTCGCGCAGGGCGCGGCGGGTGGAGCCGATGGCGGCTCCGGGGGCGGCGGCAACGCGCCGCCAACGGCTTTCGGACACCGCCGACAGGTTGACGGATTCATCCCGCAGAATCCCCTCCAAGCCGTTCGGAGCGCCGTAGAGCGTCCCCCCCGGCATGGCGGCGGCATGCTCGGAGGCGATTCCGTACAGGCTGCGGTTGAGCACGTGGGTGCAGCCGCCGGACTGCATGGCGAGGGCGTTCATGGCGGCTACGTTCCCATCTTCGCCGCCAAATCCACGAAGTCGGTCGCGGTCACGTCTATCCAGTCTTCGGACGCCGCATCGATTTCGGCGCGCGGACCGCGCTCCAGCGGGCGGGGGACGAACGCCGTCCGCAACCCTTGTTCGCGGGCGGCTTTCAGGTCGTTCTTGTGGGCGGCGGTCATCATCACTTCGTCGGGGCGCAAGCCGAGAATGTCCGCCGCCATGAGGTAGGTCTCAGGGTCGGGCTTGTAGTGGCGGGCGATTTCGGCGGACAGGACGCAGTCCCAAGGCAGGCCGGCGTATTTCGCCATGTTGGTGAGCAGCGCCACGTTGCCGTTGGACAGGGTGGCGATGACGTATCGCGTCTTGAGGCGCGCCAGTCCGGCGGCGGAGTCGGGCCAGGCGTCCAGGCGGTGCCACGCCTTGTTGAATCGCTCCAGCTCGGATTCGGCGACGCCTTCGATGCCGTACTGACCCAGAAGGGCGTCGAGCGACATGCGGTGCAGGTCGTCGAGGCGCGTCCAGGCGAGCTCGCCGGTTCGGACGCGGTTCATGGAGGGACCGTACATGCCGCGCCACTCGTCGGCGAACTTGTGCCAGTCGTCGACGGCGCTGACGCCGTTGCGCTGGGCGAACTCCGCGCCTTCGCGGGCGACGCTCTCGCGCCAGTCGACGACCGTGCCGAAGACGTCGAACACTAGGGCTTTGACTTGTTCGATGGACATGATGCGACCTCCCGCCGGCGGCTTGAATGGGTTGGCGTTCGGCGGGTAGTTTAGCACGGAATGGGCGGCGGGGGAATGGGGGGATTTTGACGCAAAGGCGCAAAGGCGCAGAGGGGGGAATGGGGAACGCAATGGGAGGATTGTTGGTTGCAGTTTTCTCTTGGGGAAAGAGCGGCTTATATAAGGGCGGGGGGATATGCCACGCCGTCGAACTGCTGAAGTTCGCTGTCTGTCGCCATTCCCCCGCGCATGAGCGTCATTGCGATGACCGATAGGGGGCTGAGAAGCCCAAGGCTGCGGGAAATCATGCGGTCGTTTGAGTGACGTGCCGTATATGCGGCAGGCGTCCAACCAAACCTCGCTACTGCCGGCTGAAGCGGCTCATCAGCTCGCGCGCCATGCGTTGGCGCAGGGCGGCGGAGTCGCGCTCTATCAGGGCTATCTCCGCCCGCAGGCGGTCTGCGGCGTCCGCGCTTTCCAGCAGGCGCTGCTTGTCGGCGACGCCTACCTGCATGAATCTGGCTATGTGATACGACAGCGCGGCGGGGTCGGTCGGGACGCGGGTTTGGCGCACCCAGCCGCCGGACAAGCCGACCGAGTGGCGCGCGTAGTCCGAAAAGGCGGCGGTCGCTTCCTCTATGAGCTCTCGCGGCGCGGGTTCGTGGCTTTCTTCGTCCAGAATTTCCACGCGCGCCGTGAGGTAGGGGTATTCGCGGGTTATGTCCAAAATCCTGAATCGCGCCTCGCCGACGGCGGCGACGAAGAAGCGGTCGGTTTCGATTCGGTCCACCTGGACGATGCGGGCGACGGTTCCGATTTCGTGGGGGACGGCGGGGCCGCCGACTTCCACGCCCTCCCGGATGAGCGAGACGCCGAACCGCGAATCAGATTCCGAGCAGTCGCGCAGCATCGCCTTGTAGCGCTCCTCGAATATCTGGAGGGGCAGCGACGCGTTCGGGAACAAGACCGTGTTCAGCGGGAATATGGGCAGGTCGCGGTCGTTCATGGCGCTCTCGGTCGCGGTCGGTCGGTTCGGTTCGGTCGGCTATTTGACGAAGTCGAGATGGGCGTAGCGCATGAAGATGCCGCCGCCGGGGCGCGCCAGGGGCCCGTTGACGCAGAGGCAGGCGATGACGTGCGTCTCGCCCGGCGCGGCGCTTTCGGATACGCGGACGCGGTTGGTGACGTTGAATCCGTTGACCGCGCCGGCGTCGCGGTCCCACTCGCCGTCGACCCAGATTTCGCCGTAGTCGTCGATGCTGGTCTCGAACCAGACTTCCGCGCCGGCGACCTCGAAATCGCCCACGCGCTCCGGCAAGGGGACGGCGATTCGGTACCAACCGAAGGTGAAGCCCTCGGAGCGCTTTTTGCGGATGCCGGGATGCTCCGGGCGCCCGGACGGCTTTTCTTTGCCGCCGGGTTCGTTGTCGTCTATCGTCCGCCAGCGGGAATCGGCGTAATCGGCGAGGCGGGCGGGGGCGTCGGAGGCTTGGGCGACCAAGCCTTCGTTGGGCTCGTCCGGGTTCCAGCCGGCGCCGAAACGCCAGCGGGCGCCGAGGTTTTCCAAAACGGCGGGGTCTTCCAAATCCAGCGTGACGGCGGGCATGGGCGCTCTCCCAAGGGGGCTTGCGTTGGTGTGCTTGAGGTTTGGCGAGCCCGCGCATGGCGGCGCGGACAGCCTCATCCTAGCCTTCTCCCATCGAGGGAGAAGGGATTTATCGGTCGCGATTCGGGCTTGGTTGTCAGTGGCTAGGTTGGTCGCTCCCTTTCTGGATTCCCGCCTTCGCGGGAATGACGGCGGCGGGGGCGAGAGGGATTTGTCGCTTGCGATTCGGGCTTGGTTGTCAGTGGCTAGGTTGGTCGCGCCCTTTCTGGATTCCCGCTTTCGCGGGAATGACGGCGGCGGGGCGCGAGAAGGGATTTGTCGCTCGCGATTCGGGCTTGGTTGTCAGTGGCTAGGTTGGTCGCTCACCTCTGGATTCCCGCCTTCGCGGGAATGACGGCGGCGGGGGCGAGATGGATTTATCGGTTGCGATTCGGGCTTGGTTGTCAGTGGCTAGGTTGGTCGCTCACCTCTGGATTCCCGCCCCCGCTTCCGCGAGGGTGACGTTCTTTCGCGGGAATGGCGGGGCGGCGCGCGAAACGTCCAATTCGCGGCTGGCGAAACTGCGCCTAGCGGCGCAGGCGCACTCACCCTAGCCCTCTCCCATCAAGGGAGAGGGGATACCTTGGCTTCAATTCAAGCCTGATTTCGGTAAACATACCCCTGCAAGCCCATCAAGGGAGAGGGGATTTGTCGGTTGCGATTTCCCCTAGCGCGGGCGCGGGGCTTGGGGCGGGGCGGGGTTCACCATGTCCATGCCCAACGTGCCGGGGAACATGGCGGCTATCTCTTCGACCGTCCAGCGCCCGTTTTTCTGGAGCGTCCGCGCCGGCTCCGGGTTGTTCATCAGCGAAATCTCCCCGCCGGTGACGTGGAAGAGGTAGCCGTTGACGTCTTTCGCTTCGTCCGACGCCAGCCAGGTGACGAACGGGGCGATGTCCTCCGGCTCGCGGCGCAGCTCCAGCGTCCGCTGGGCGGAGCCGGTCTGTATGCCGGACGACGCGCGTATCTGGCGCGCGGAGTCGGGAACGGTGGCGGTCATGCGCGAGTTGGCGCCGGGCGAGATGCCGTTGACGCGGGCGCCGTAGCGTCCCATGTCGCGCGCCACCGCGCGGGTGAAGCCGGCGATGCCGTCCTTCGCCGCCCCGTAGTTCGCCTGCCCGGAGTTGCCGTACAGCCCCGAAGTGGACGAGAACGTGATGACGCAGCCGCTCCGCTGCTGCCGAAACAGGATGCAGGCGTGCTTGACGACGGTGAACGTCCCCTTGAGGTGGACAGCTATCACGTCGTCCCATTCCTGCTCTGTCATGTTGAAGACCATGCGGTCGCGCAGGATGCCCGCCGGCGTCACTACGATGTCCAGTTTGCCGAAGTTGTCGAGGGCGGTCTGGACGATGCTCTCGCCGCCTTCCATGGTGGCGACGGAGTCGTAGTTGGCGACGGCTTCGCCGCCGGCGCTTCGGATGGACTCTGCCACTTCGTCCGCCGGCGCGTTGGACGAGCCGGCGCCGTCGACCGCGCCGCCGATGTCGTTGACCACCACCTTCGCCCCTTCCGCCCCGAACAGTTTGGCGATGCCCGCGCCGATTCCGCGACCGGAGCCGGTCACTATCGCCACCTTGCCTTCCAGCGTGTTGCCCATTTGGTTAATCTCCCCGATGTTTTTTTGCGTCTCTTTTGATTGGCGGCGTCTCCGCCGCTTGCCGCTTTCCGCCCTTCTCGGCTAGCTCCGCAGTCTGGGCGGCTGAGGCGGCGACGGGTTCGGCAGCCCCCGCGTGACGTGCTGGGGAACCAGCTGCTTGAGTTCGTCGAGCGTCCACTGGTCGTTCTTGAAAATCGTCCGAACGCGGCGGGGCAGGGACAGCAGGGTGATGTTGCCGCCGTAAACCAGGAAGGTCTGCCCGTTGACGTTCGCCGCCATGTCGCTGCCGAGATAGCAGATGAAGGGGGCTATGTCGTCGGGGTCCATGGGCCCCTGCGGCGGGGCGGATTCGGTCCGGGCGGATTCGGAGCGGTTTTCGCGCATCTGGCGCGCGACGTCGGGAACGGTCGCGGTCATGCGGGAAGAGGCGCGCGGGCAGATGGAGTTGGCGGTGACGCCGTATCGCCCCATGTCGCGCGCGACCACTTTGGTGAAGCCGGCGATGCCGGATTTCGCCGCCGCGTAGTTGCCCTGCCCGGTGTTGCCGAACAAGCCGGATTCGGAGGCGAAGGTGATGATGCGCCCGGAGCGCTGCTGGCGGAACAGTATGGCGGCGTGCTTGACGACGGTGAACGTGCCCTTCAGATGGACGTCTATCACGGCGTCCCATTCGTCTTCGGTCATGTTGAAGATCATGCGGTCGCGCAAGATGCCGGCGACGGTCACGACGATGTCGAGTTTGCCGAAGTTGTCGAGGGCGGACTGGACGATGCTCTCGCCGCCGTCCATGGTCGCGACGGATTCGTAGTTGGCGACGGCGTCTCCGCCGGCGGCTTTGATTTCGGCGACGACTTCGTCCGCCGGGCTGTTGGATGCGCCGGCGCCGTCCACCGCGCCGCCGAGGTCGTTGACGACCACTTTGGCGCCTTCCGCCGCCATCTGGAGCGCGACACCGCGCCCGATGCCGCGCCCCGCGCCGGTTACGATGGCGACTTTGCCTGTTAGCGTATCTGCCATTTGGTTATTCACTCCCATCTCAAAAATGCGCCCCCGCGAGCCGAGCGCGAGCGCCCGCGCCGCGAAAGCGACAATAGTGTACATGAAACGGCGGGCGGTTGCCAGTGGGGGCGGGAAATTGGCAACCGCTTCGCGGACGCCGGGCGAATTTCAGCGCCGGCGACGCGCTCAAAACACGCCGCGAACTGTTGCGGAATCACGCATGAATCACGCATATGCGAAGGTGTCTTTGCGAGGATATTGCGATAAATATGTTATGAGATTGCGGTTACGCCATTTATGAAACGGTTGCGGGTTTTATGGTATTCTTGATGGCGGAGCGCGCCGAAGAGCGCAGGGCGGAAATATCCGAACTGACGCGCAAAGCCGAAGCCGAACGTGCGGCGCGTCTGGAGCTGGAACTCGAGACCGCGCGAAACGCCGCGAAGAATGGCGAGGGCGGCTAGACGACCGGCTCCGCCCCTCTCGGCGCTCGCGAATCATTCATGCCAACGGACAAGCGAACCTCAGCGGCGAGAGATAGACATGGAGCCGTTCGTCCCCCATCAATTCCCCATCGGGCGCGTGCAGGACGCCTTCGACTTCGCCGAATCGCGCGGCGGCGGAGCGCTGAAAACGCCGCTGGCGTTCTAGCCCGGCGAGCATGAAGAAAATCGGCGGCGCGCTCAAGCGGCTGCGGGCGAAAACGCGCGGAATCGCCAGCCGGCGGGATGGCGACGGCGGCGGCGCTCCGAAGAAAGCGGGCGGCGGGCGCGCCGGAACCAATGACGCCGGTCGCCGTCAGCTGGCGACGTTCGGAATCGCCATGGTCGCCTCGCTCGCCGTATTCGCGGGCTTGACGCTCTGCGAGTTTGGCGCGGTTCGCGGCTTGACGCCGTTCGGCCCGTCATGCGCGCGCGGCTCGCAAATCGCGGAGAACCTTTCCATAGGCGCGGGCGCGGGTTTTCTGGTATTCTTGATAGCGGAGGTCGTCGTAATGGTATTCGCCGAACTTTTCAGACAGCGCAGAATTGACGCCGAAGAGCGCCGGGCGGAAGCCGCTGAGCGCCGGGCGGAAATAGCCGAGTTGTCGCGCAAGTTGGAAGCCGCCGAGTTGTCGCGCCGGGCGGAAGCCGCCGAAAGCCGGGCGGAAATAGCCGAGTTGTGGCGCAAGTTTGAGGCGTCCGAGTTGTCGCGCAAGACGGAAATAGCCGAGCGCCGGGCGGAATTCGCCGAACTGTCGCGCAAGGCGGAAGCCGCGGAGTTGTCGCGCAAAGCCGAAGCCGAACGCGCCGCGCGGCTGGAGCTGGAACTCGAGATAGCGCGAAACGCCGCGAAAAACGGCGATGCTGAAGGCGAGGGCGGCTAGACGGCCTGCTCCGCCCATCGCAAATCATTCAGGGCTAACGCGCAAGCAAGCGTCAGCGGCGAGATGGATATGGAGACGTTCGTCCCCCGCCAATTCCCCATCGGGCGCGTGCAGGACGCCTTCGCCCTCGCCGAATCGCGCGGCGGCGGGGCGCGATTGGGCGACGATGACATTCTAGGCTAGGGCGCGGGCTATGGACTATCGCCTTCGGACGAATAGAGTCAATTGGAACGAGCGGACGCCGGTTCACGCGGCGTCCGATTTCTACGACGTCGCCGGCTTCAAGGCGGGGCGCTCCACGCTGACAGGCCTGGAGCGGCGCGAAGTGGGGGACGTGTCCGGCAAGACCCTACTCCATCTCCAATGCCACTTCGGGCTTGACACCATGTCTTGGGAACGGCTGGGCGCGACGGTCACGGGGGTGGATTTCTCGGACGCGGCGATTGAGCTGGCGAAATCCCTGCGGGACGAGACCGGCTCGCGCGCCCGCTTCATCCTGTCGGACGTGTACGCGCTGGCGGACGTTCTCGACGAGCGCTTCGACATTGTGTTCACCTCATACGGCGTTCTGTGCTGGCTGCCCGATCTGGACGGGTGGGCGCGGACGGCGGCGCGGCTGCTCAAGCCGGGCGGCCTGTTCTACATAGTCGAACACCACCCGATGATGGGCGTGTTGGAGCAGTCCGCCGGCGGCGAGATTCGTCTGGCGTATGAGTATTTTCACAAAGAGATTCGCATCGAGGGCGGCGCGCCGAGCTACGCCGGGGAGGCGCCAATCGAAAGCCCGGTTTACGAATGGTCGCACAGCTTGGGCGAAATCGTCACCGCGCTAATCTCGGCGGGGCTGCGAATCGAGTTCCTGCATGAGTTCGCCTTCTGCGGCTACCGCGCCCATCCGAAGATGGAGCGGGGCGCGGACGGTTGGTGGCGCTTCCCGGAGCGCAACGAGTCCATTCCGCAGATGTTCTCGATACGGGCGGCGCTCGACGGCTGACTTGGCGTCCCCCGCGCGCTCCATTTTCGGCATCATCCTAATTGACTATCTAACCCTAGTACGAAAAGTCGGCTAATTTTAACCTTATCTTACGATGCGTTTCGGCGCTTTGGGGGGTTAGGATTTCACTAAGGGCAGCGGAATTTCGGGACAACCCCATGATAGGAACGAGGAATAGAGATGAATACCGCGTTCGAACATGTCGAGACTCGCGCCCTTTCCGAAGACGTATCCGCCGGAGCCTATCCGAAGCCGCCTCCGGGCGCGGCGGGCGGGCTGGTTTGGCCCAAGGACGTCCCCGCCTATTCTCCGCGCCCTCCCGCGCGGCGCTCTCGCCAATCGCCCGTTCGCCTCAGCCGCTCGTTGGCGATGCAGATTCTCGCGCTCGGCGCGGGGGCGGTCGGCGTGGCGCTGCTTTTCATCAGGTTCAGCCACTTGCTGGAGTCGATGGGCAAGTGGGGATACGTCGGCGTGGCGGCGGCGGAGTTCGGGGGGAGCGCGATGCTCTTTCTGCCGACGCCGACCCCCGCCTACACCTTCGCCATGGGCGCGGCGCTGAATCCGCTGGTCGTGGGCGCGGTCGGCGGCTTGTTCGCCACGCTCGGCGAGCTGGTCGGCTACTATCTCGGCGCGCGCGGCAGCGGCATCATGGCGGACAAGCCCTTCTTCGGCAGGTTCAAGGGCTGGACGGACAGATGGGGCGGCGCGGCGCTGTTCGGATTCGCCGTCCTGCCGGTTCCCTTCGACGTCGCCGGCGTCTGGGCGGGAACGGCGCGATACCCCCTAGTCAAATTCATCCCCGTGGTGCTGGCGGGCAAAACCATCAAAGTGACGATGGTCGCGCTGGCGGGCTACTTCGGACTGGAAGCGCTGATGAGTCTCGTGGGATAATCCCCAAGCGCGAACGCCCGCGAAAAGGGCGGGCGCGAATCGGCAGGATTGGAAAAAGATGGCGTCGGAAGAATACGCGGAGCTGGTCAACCGAATATCCGCCTGCGAGCTGTGCGGGCTGTCCAAAGGGCGCGGCAAGACCGTCCCCGGCGACGGCGCGGCGGACGCGGACATCATGTTCATCGGCGAGGGCCCCGGCTTTTACGAAGACCGAGAGGGGCTTCCGTTCGTCGGGCGCGCCGGCGGTCTGCTGAACGAGATGCTGGCGTCCATCGGCTTGAAGCGGGCGGACGTCTTCATAACCAACATGGTCAAGTGCCGCCCGCCGAACAACCGCGACCCGTTCCCCGCCGAGATAGCCGCCTGCGCGCCGTATTTGGACGCGCAGATCGAGCTGGTTCGCCCGAAGGTGATAGTGGCTCTGGGGCGCTATTCGTTCTCCAAGTTCTTCCCCGGCGAGGCGATAAGCAAGGCGCGGGGCAAGCCGCGCGACTGGCGCGGGGCGGTGGTCTATCCGATGTACCACCCCGCCGCCGCGCTCCGCAACGGCAACCTGAAGGCGCGCCTGCAAGAGGACTTTTCGCGCCTGCCCGACCTGATTCGCGAAGCCGAGAGCGGACGGACGAACGAAACGGACGCCGCGCCGGCGCCCGCGCCCGCCGCCAAGCAGATGGGACTGTTCTAAGACACATGGCAAACCACCACGACGCGCTCCGCGCGATTCCGCTGGGCGGACTCGGCGAAATCGGCAGAAACATGATGGTGCTGGAGTACGGCGGCGACGGCGTCGTCATAGACGCCGGCGTCATGTTTCCGGAAGAAGACATGCCGGGGGTGGACTTCGCCATTCCCGATTTTTCGTATCTGCGCGAGAATCGCGGCAAGCTGCGCGCGGTTCTCATCACGCACGGACACGAAGACCACATCGGCGCGCTGCCCTATCTGCTGGGCGAGCTGGACGTCCCCGTTTACTCGTCCCGCCTGACGAACGGGCTGATAGAAGTGAAGCTGCGCGAGCGCGGCTTGCTGAACGACGCGCGGCTGAACGTCGTCGAGCCGGGCGAGCGGATCGCGCTTGGGGACGCGCTCTCGGCGCGCCTCTTCCGCGTCTGCCACTCGATACCGGACGCCATGGGCGTGGCGCTCGACACGCCGCTGGGCGCGGTGGTGCATACGGGCGATTTCAAGATAGACCATACGCCGGTGGACGGCGAGCCGACGGACTTCTCCGCCCTGAGCCGAATCGTGGGCGAGGACGGCGCGTTTCTGCTGTTTTCGGATTCGACATACGCCGAGATAGAGGGCTACACGCTGTCGGAGCGCGCGGTGGGCGAGGCGCTGGACGCGGTGATTCGAGACGCCGAAGGGCGCGTCTTGGTGGCGACTTTCGCATCGCTCATATCCCGGATTCAGCAAATCGTGGACGCCGCCGCCAAATACGGGCGCAAGGTGACGGCGGTCGGCAGAAGCATGGTCAACAACATCCGCATGGCGCGGGAGATGGGCTATCTCAACGCGCCGGATGGGGTCATCATCCCCATGTCGCAGGCGCGGCGGCTGCCGCTGGAGGACGTCGTGATAGTGGCGACGGGCAGCCAGGGGGAGCCGACTTCGGCGCTGGTCCGCATATCCAACGGCGACCACCGCGACATCGTAATCGTCCCCGGCGATACGGTGGCGCTGTCGTCGTCCCCCATTCCCGGCAACGAAACGGTCGTCGCCAAGACGATAGACAACCTGATGCGGCAGGGCGCGAATGTGGTTTACAGCCGCATCGCCCTAGTCCACACGCGGGGACACGCGGCGCGCGAAGAGCTGAAGATGATGCTGAGCGTCGTCAAGCCGCGATACTTCGTCCCCGTTCATGGGGAGTACCGCCACTTGACCGCCCACGCGGCGCTGGCGCGGGAGATGGGCGTCCCCGCCTCGCGCGCGTTCGTGCTGGAGGACGGCGACGTTCTGGAGCTGGACGCCGAGCGCGGCGAAGTCGTGGAGCGCGTTCGGGCGGGGCATGTGTTCATAGACGGCGGGCGGACGATGGAAGTGGGCGCCGCTGTCTTGTCCAGGCGCTCCAAGCTGGCGCGGAACGGCGCGGTGGCGGTCAGCGCGGCGCTCAGCGCGCGGAACGGGTTGCCGCTCGCCGACCCCGCCGTATCCATCTACGGATTCGCGGATTTGGAAGATTCCGAAGATTTTTCAATAAAAGTCTCAAAACACGCCCTGTCCGCGCTAGAAGAACTCGCCGACGAGGGGCTAGATTTGGAACAGTTGAGGGCTAGGCTGTCCGGGTCGGTCGCGGACTTCCTCTATGGCGAGACGCGCAGAAGGCCCACGGTGCTCGCGGCAATCGAGTTGGCGTGACCGCCGGGCGGACGGGGGGCGGAATCCGCGCGATGGCGGCGTTTTCTTTGTTTCGGGGCGCGCCGCGCGCCGTCCGCGATTCGCCGCTCGGCGGCGCCCGCGCCACGCCTACGCCGTCCACTCGCTGCATCCCAACCGGAGGTCGCCGACACATGTCCACACCCAACGACATTCCCGACGCCGTTACGACGGAAAGCGCGGACGAAAGCGCCCCCGCGCGTCCCAAAGCGTCCCGCCTGAATCGCAAGGCGCTCATCGCGCTCGCCGCCATAGTCGGGGGCGTGGCGGTTTCGTTCGGCATCTACGGGCTTTATCTACTCGCCAGGGCGGCGGCGGGCCCCGCCTATTACCGATTCGCCGAAACGCGCGAATGGGTTTTGACGAACGCGGGCCTAGCCTCCCTGCCCATCGCGGCGCTAATCTTGGCGGCGGCGTTCGCGCTCATTCTGAAACGCTCCTGGTTCCGCCGCTGGAACATTTGGATAGCCGCCGCGCTGGGGACGCTCGCAATCGCGGGCGGCTTGGCGTTTCACCATCCGTTCAGCGGCCCGCTCGCTTGGTTCACCCCGACTTTCTCCGGGCTGTCGCCTCTGGGCGGGACGGTCGGCTACGCCGTCATAGGCGGCTACGAACCGGGCGTCTTGGGCGTCTTGCGGGCGGTCGCGCTCGGCGGCGCCGCCTTCGCATTCGCCGTTCCGCTCGGCGGATTCGGGCGCGCGATTGGGCAGGGGGCCGGGTTCCTTTACTTGGGCTTGTTCATGGCGCTTCGGGCGGTCACTTCCAAAAGCCCGCCGAAAGAGGAATTGCCGGACTTCTCGCGCGCCCCCGGCGCCGCGCCCGACGCGCATCGGGACTGGCTGGGCGACGCCGGCGCGGCGCCGGCGGACGGCGGCTTCTCATCGCCGCTCGGCGGACAGCCGACTTCTTCGCTGTGGAATTCGCCGCCCTCGCCGTCCCTGTCTTCGGGGCTTGGCGAGCGCCTGTCCGCATACGGCGGCGGGCTTGACCGGGGCGGAATGTCGGGCGCGGGCGCGGCGCCGACGGCGGCGGCTCCGTTCTCCACTTCCATACTCGGCGGCGGCTTGTCCGGCGGGTCGTTCTCATCGGCGCTCGCGGACCTGAACAACGCCGAAACCCCCGCCAAGAGCGCCTTCGCAGCGGACGCCGCCGAAGAAGAGAGCGCGGACGCATCCGCGGACCCCGTCGCGGTCCAAGACGCGCCGCCCGCCTTTTCGCATCTGATAGCGGTCGCGGACGAGCCAGTTGCGGACGGCGGCGAATCGGACAGCGCGACATTCGCCGAAAACGGCTTCGTCGCCGCCGCGAACGGACACGCCAACGGCGCGAACGGCGTCCATCCCAGCGTTTACGACCACGCGGTGTTGGACGGCGCGGACGAAGGCGGCGACCTGGCGGCATACGGACTAGAGCCGGATCCGCCCGCCGCCCTAGACGCCGGCGCGGAAGAAGACGGCGAATTCGATTTCGGCGAAGAAGAGGAAGCCGCCGTCGAAATCGGCGCATCCGCCGCGCCGGCGCTCGGCGCCGGTCTCGACGTCGCCGCCGCGTCCATGCCCGCCGCGAACGGCGCGGGCGAGCTTCATCCCAAAACCAACGATTACTGGGCGGACGAATTCGACGTCGACGTCGATGACGACGCGGACGCCGAACCCGGCTTCGGCGGCTCCGCGGCGTTGCTCGGCGGCGCGGCGGCGGTCGGCGGGCTGGCGACCGCCCGCGCGGTTCAGGCGGTGGAAGACTACGACGACGATGACGGCTACGACGAAAACGACGGCGCGTCCGTCATGTGGCAGCGCCCGTCCATCGGACTTCTGAAAGAGGGCGAGGACAGCCGCATATCCGAAGACGAGCTTGAGAAGACCGCCGAGAGCATAACGCGGACGCTCGGCGAGTACGGCGTGGAAGTGGAAGTCGGACATGTCCGCCCCGGACCCACGGTCACCATGTACGGCTTGGTTCCCGGCTATGTTCGGCGCAACCGAGTCGTGAAGGAAGTGGACGAAGACGGCAACCCCGTCCGCGACGACGCCGGCAAGCAAGTGACCAAGCGGGTCGAGCAGAAGACCCGCGTCAAAGTGGACAGCATACTGGCGCGCGAGAAGGATTTGTCGCTGGCGCTCAAGACGCCGTCCTTGCGGATAGAGACGCCGGCGATGGGCAAGTCGCTCGTGGGCATAGAAGTGCCGAACCCCAACCCCAGCCTGGTCACGCTCCGGAGCGTGATGGAGAGCGGCGAGTATCAGACCGTCAAGAAGCGCGCCCATCTGCCCATCGCGCTGGGGCGCGGCAGCGGCGGCGAGTCGGTGTCGTTCGACCTCGCCAAAATGCCCCATCTGCTGGTCGCCGGCGCGACCGGCAGCGGCAAGAGCGTCTGCCTCAACGCCATCGTATCCTGCATGATAATGGAAAAGACGCCGGTGGAGCTGCGCCTGCTTCTCATAGACCCCAAGCGGGTCGAGTTGACGCCGTACAACGGCATCCCGCATCTTCTCGCGCCAGTCGTGGTCGAGACCGATAGCGTGGTCGGCTACCTGAAGGGGCTGATACGCGAGATGTTCGACCGCTACCGCCGCATGGAAGAAGTGGGCGTCCGCAACATTGAGGCGTACAACAACAAGATGCCCGACAAGATGCCGTTCCTGTGCGTGGTGGTGGACGAGCTCGCCGACCTGATGATGACCGCCGCCTTCGACGTGGAGCAGTCGCTATGCCGCCTGGCGCAGCTGGGCAGGGCGACGGGGATACACCTGATAATCGCCACCCAGCGCCCGTCGGTGGACGTGGTGACGGGGCTAATCAAGGCGAACTTCCCCAGCCGCATCAGCTTCGGCGTGACGTCCCAGGTGGACTCGCGGACGATTCTGGACGCCGCCGGCGCGGACAAGCTGCTGGGGCGCGGCGACATGCTGTATCTGCCCATAGACGCGTCCAAGCCGGCGCGCGTGCAAAACGTGTTCATCGGCGACGGCGAGATAGCCGAGTTGGTGAACTTCTGGAAGTCCATCCCCTGGCCGCGCCTGCGCCGCATAGACCTTCTCGCCGGCTCGGAAGAGGGGGACGCGGACGGCGGCGGCGGCGGGCAGGCGCATGCGGCGGCGCCCGGACGGGACGACATGATGGCGAAGGCGATAGAGTTGGCGACGACCCAGCGCAAGCTGTCCACGTCGCTGCTCCAGCGCCGCCTGCGAATCGGCTACCCGCGCGCCGCGCGGCTGATGGACCAGCTGGAGGAAGAGGGCGTCGTCGGACCGGGCGAAGGCTCGAAGTCCAGAGATGTTATAATGAACCAGGCATAAGGCTTGGATTCTTCTGACAGGGGGCGCGCCGTGGTACGCAATCTGGTAAATCTGGTAGGCTCCGTCGCGCGGACGGCGAGAGAAGACGACGAGTGGGCGGCGGAGCCGCGCGGCGAGTGCCTGTACTGCCAAGCGGACATGCGCGAGGACGCCCTGCGCCATGCCTACAGCGTATGCTCGCGCTGCAACTTCCACTACTGCATGAACGCCCGCGCGCGCATAGAATCCCTCGCGGACGCCAACAGCTTCAGCGAAATCAACCGGGGGATGATCTCGCTCGACCCCATCCGCTTCTCGGCGGACGATTCGTACAGCGTCAGCCTGTTCGAAGACCAGCGCCGAACCGGGCTTGTCGAGGCGGCGATAACCGGCACGGCGGCGATTTCCGGCGTCCCCATAATGCTGATAGTCTTGGACTTCGGATTCATGGGCGGGAGCATGGGCTGCGTAGTGGGCGAGAAGGTCACGCTGGCGTTCGAGCGCGCGGCGAAGCGCGGCTTGCCGACGGTCGCAATCGTCACCGGCGGCGGGGCGCGCATCCAGGAAGGCGTCCTGTCGCTCATGCAGATGGCAAAGACGGCGGCGGCGGCGAACCTGCTGAACGAAGCGGGCTTGCCCTATATCGCCGTGCTGGCGAACCCCGCCACCGGCCAGGCTTACGGCAGCTTCGCCAATCTAGCCGACATCATCCTGGCGGAGCCGGGCGCGATAGTGGGCTTTTCCTCCCTGCGCGTGATAAAGCGCGCCAGCGCGGAGCCGCTCTCCAGCGAGGCGCACTCGGCGCGCTCCCATCTGCGTCACGGGATGCTGGACGCCGTCGTTCCCCGAACGGAGCTGCGCTCTGTGCTGGGCGCGCTGCTCGATCTGCTCGGCAACAAGCGCGCCGTTCCGGCGTCGGAGCCGAAACGCGACGACCGGGCGTCGGACGCCCCGCCGCGCGGCGCGTGGGAAACCGTCCAGATGGCGCGCCAAGACTCGCGCCCGACCGCGCGCGACTACATATCGCGCATGTTCGGGCAATTCGTGGAGTTGCGCGGCGACCGCGCTTACGGGGACGACGTTTCCGTAATATCCGGGCTTGGGCAGATAGCGGGGCAGACCGTCGCCGTGATAGGCCAGCAGCGCGGCTACGCGCCGCGGGATGTCGAATACGGCGAATCCGCGCCCAGAGAGAGCCGAACCAAGCCGGAAGGCTTCCGCAAAGCGCAGAGGGCGATGAAGCTCGCCGCCAAGTTCTCGCTCCCCGTCGTGGCGCTGGTGGACACCGCCGGGCCCGACTTGAGCGAAGAGTCCGAAGTGCGCGGGCTGGGCAACGCCATAGCCAACTGCATGGCGCTGATGTCCGGCTTGAAGCCGCCGATAATATCGGTGGTAATCGGGCAGGCGGGCAGCGGCGGCGCGCTGGCGCTGGGCATAGCCGACAGCGCCCTGATGATGGAGCGCGCCATCTACACGTCGGTGACGCCCGAAGAGGCGGCGGAAGTGATGTTCCAAGACGCTTCGCGCGCCGAAGACGCGGCGGACTCCATGCGCCTGACGGCGCGGGATTGCCTGGAGCTGGGCATCATAGACCGCATCGCGCCGGAGCCGGCGGACGGCGCCCACTCCGACCCGGACGAGGCGGCGCGGCTGCTGGAGCGCGCCATAGTGCGCGAGCTGGCGCTTCTGCAGGCGATGCCCGCCAAACGGCGGCTAAGGCGCAGATACGAGAAATACCGCAACATGGGCAAGTACAGCTCGCGCGTCCGCGCCACTGTCACGCGCGAATTCAGCGCCGTTCGCGGCGCGGCGCGGTCGGCGCTCGGCAAACTCGGCGGCATAGCCCGCCGCAAGCCGAAAGACGGCGCGGAGCCGCCCGCGCCCGAAACGGCGGTCGAAGCGGTCGAACCCGCCGGCGACAACAACGGCTCCCTCGCCAACGGAAGCCCGCTGTACGGAGCGGACTGACCGCAGTCGGCGGGCGCGGGTTGCGTTGCCAGTCCAGTCCGCGCGCCGCCCCCTTTCGCCCGCCCCGCCTAGCGTGTATAATGCGCTCAAGACGCGGATTCACTCGGAAAGGAGCTCGGATGGCGGACGAACGACCTCAGAACAACGACCGACCGGAGCGGATTCAGAAGTACTTCTCCATCTGCGCCTCGATTGCGTCGTTCTGGCTAATCGCGCTCTTTTGGAACTACGTCAGTCTTGAAGCGCTGCAGGTCATACCGCGGCTCGGACTCGGCGCGGCGCTGTCGTGGGTCGTATTCCAGCACACGGAGGTGACTGGCATGATAATCATGTCGATGATGAAAGAGAAGTGGCAGTCGGACGCGCGCGAAGACGCGAGGATGGAGGCGCTGGAGAATGTGCTGATAGCGGCGCTGACGGAATCGCGGGAGGCGCGGGCGGAAGCGCGCGAAGAGCGGGCGGAAGCGCGAGAGGCGCTGGCGGAAGCGATGGCGGAAGCGCGCGAAGAGCGGGCGGCGGCGCGAGAGCGAGAAGCGGCGGCGCGCGAGCGGGAGGCGCGGGCGCAGGAAACCATCGTGGAGCTGATACGAAGGCTGGACAGAAACGGCGGCGAAAAGGCGAACGGCGCATAGGGCTAGAGCCGGCGTCTTCCGCAATCCGCATGCCCCGACTGGCGGCGCGGCGGCGCCTGGCGAGCGGCAAATCCCTCTCACTTGACGCGCTTGGTTGCGTCGACGCTTCCCCATAAGCGCGGCGGAAACCGGAACGACGGGGTGGAAACCGGGCGCGATAGTCGTCCATCAAGTCCAATGTCAACATGCCTTAGCGTTCCGACCACTCCGCCGCCTGTCCGCCGCCTGCGCTCGGCGGGGCGCTTTCTCGCGCGCCATTCCGCCGTTGCCGTTCTGGCGCTGTTCGCCGCCGTCGGTCTCGCCGTCCTCGCAGACTACGGCGTTTCCATAGACGAAGCGCATCATCGTTGGGTCGGATACTTCACGTTCAACTACCTTCGCGGGAACGCGGACGCGCTGTTGGAAGACCATCATGGCAGATACTACGGCGTCGCCTTCCAGCTCCCGCTGATAGCGGTCGAGCGCCTTCTGGGGCTTGAAGATTCCCGCGGCGTATATCTGAGCCGCCATCTGATAACCCACTTGTTCTTTCTAGTCGGCGGCTTCTTCGCGTGGTTGCTCGCCTATCGGCTGTTTGGGAATCGGCTTGTCGCCATGCTCGCGATGCTGATTTTCCTGCTCCATCCGCGTCTGTACGCCCATTCATTCTTCAACAGCCAAGACTTGCCGTTTATGAGCATGTTCATGGTCGCGTTGTATCTGACGCATCGCGCTTTTCGGCGGGATTCGGCTTGGGCGTTCGCGCTCTGCGGGGCGGGCGCGGCGTTGCTGACGAACATTCGCATCATGGGCGTCATGCTGTTCCCCGCCGTTTTGGGGTTGCTGGCTCTGGACGCCGCGTTCGCCATGAGGCGCGGCGGGATGGGCGGGGCGAAGCGGGCGCTCGCCAACGCGGGCGCGTTCATCGCCGCGTCCGCGACGACGCTCTACGCCACTTGGCCCGTCCTGTGGCGCGACCCGACGGAGCTGATAGACGGGCTTCGGACGCTGTCCAGCCACCCCACCATCGCGCCCACGCTGTTTCGCGGCGAGTTGGTTCGGTGGCCCAATATCCCCTGGGACTACATCCCGACTTGGATGCTGATAACCACGCCGCCGGTCGCGCTCATCCTCGCCGCGCTCGGAACGGCGCATGCCGCGCGCCTTTGCGCCGCCGGCTGGCGGGACGCGCTCGGCAACTCAACCGCCCGCTTCGGGCTGCTGATGGTCGCCTGCCTAATCCTGCCCATAGCCGCCGTAATCACGCTCAACTCCAACATATACCACAACTGGCGGCACATGTACTTTCTGTTCGCGCCGCTGTGCGTCTTGGCGGCGTTCGGACTGGCGGCGCTGGCGGCGATTCCCAAGCCGAGCGTCCGCGCCGGGGCCTACTCGCTGGCGGCGCTCGGCATCGCCGCGGCGGTCGCGCAGATGGTCAGCCTGCATCCATATCAAGACGACTACTTCAACCCGCTGGCGGACAAAAACGGCGTCGCCGAACGCTGGCAGATGAACCACTGGCGACTGGCGCACAAGGAAGCGCTGGACGCCCTGCTTGAGATTCAGCCGACGGGACGCATCGACGTGACCGACCCGGCGGACCAGTTCAGCGTGGAGCGGAATATGCGGATTATTCCGAAAGACGACAGGCGCAGGCTGTCGCGCAGCCTGACTTTCCCCGCGTACCATATTATCCCCAGAGACGGCGGGGACGCCGCGATTTGGAAGCGCGAGATTTACGGCGTTCCCATCGCGTCGATTGTCGACGTCCGCGCAGAGTCGGAAGCCGCTTTCGGCGAGGCTTACGCGGCGGCGCGGGCGTCCGAGCGCGTCGCCGGCGGCGGGGGGTTCGATATACGCATGGACGGCGACGCGCTGGCGTATCTGAACGATGACTGCGGCGATGAAGCCGCGCGCGGGACGTTCTCGCTCTACATATACCCGTCCCATCGGAGCGACCTGTCCGAAGACGCCCTAGCCAACAGCCGCGCCTACGAATCGTCCGGGTTCGACCTGTGGCGCTACGGCGGCATGTTCGGCGGCAGGTGCCTCATCCCGCTCCGACTGCCTGGCTACCCCATCCACATGATAGAGACTTGGCAGACGGCGGACGGCGGCGGAAGCGTCTTGTGGAAGGCGGCAATCCCGCTGGCGGAATCGTTGGACGACTACGCGGCGGCGCTGGCGGCGGCGTCCGAGTCCGCCCCCGCCGCGTCCGCCGGCGGATTCGACATATACGCGGACGGCGGCAGGCTAATCTACGTCAAGCGACGATGCGCCCAAGACGACATGCGCGGGCGCTTCTTCCTGTCCGTATTCCCCGCCGACCGCGCCGATTTGTCCGCGGAGGCGCGCGCCGCCGATAGGGAACACGAAGCGCTCAACTTCGAATTCCACCAATACGGCGCGGCGCTCGGCGGCGATTGCGTAATCGTCCGCCACCTGCCCGAATACCCGATAAGCCGCGCGGAAACGGGGCAGTGGATACCGGGCGGCAGCGGCTTGTGGAGCGCTCGGATAGATTTGGACGGCGGCTAGGCGCTCCGATTAAGCGCGCGCCAGACCGGCGTTTGGTTTCGTTCGGACGCGCCGCCGGGAGAGAAACTTCCGTCCATTCCCCCGCCGGCGGCTAGGCTATGTTCGCTTCCCCACTGGTGTCTCTCAGCCAAGTGGGGCGGATTATCAGCTCCGGTATGGCGGCGCGCTGGGGCAGGCGGGCGATTAGGGTTATCGCCTCCGCGGTGTCTTCCGCCGTGACCATCGTTTCGCGGGCTTTGGCGTCGGGGACCACCGGGCGCCCGTCCAAAATCGGAGTGTCCACTTCGCCGGGGATTACCACGCTGGCGCGGATTCCGGTGTTCCGCAGCTCGGCGTTCAGGAAGGCGGTGAAGTTGATAACGGCGGCTTTGGCGGCGCTGTAGCTCATCCCCGCCAGCGGGCTGGCGCTCACGCCCGCCATTGACGACACGTTGATTATCGTCCCGCTTCCCGCGCTCTTCATGGCGGGGACGACCGCCTGCGAGCAGAACACGGAGCCGACGAGGTTGCTTTCGTAAACGGAGCGCAGGTCTTCGGCGGTGGTGGTGAGCAGCATGCGGCGCGGCGAGCTGTGTCCGGCGTTGTTGACCAGGACGTCTATCCTGCCATGCGCGTCCAGGATTTCGGCGACCATGCGCTTGACGCCGGCTTCGTCCCCGACGTCCACGCCGTAGGCTTGCGAGACGCCCCCGGCGGCGGCTATCTCGTCGCGGACGGCTTCCACTTTGGACGCCGTGCGCCCGACGACGACCGCGACCGCGCCCTCGGACGCCATTTGGACGGCGGACGCTCGCCCTATGCCGCTCCCGCCGCCGGTGATGATGCAGATTTTGCCTTCGAGACTCATTCGGTTTCTTCTCCTAATATGCTTGGCGGTAGCAAGCCCGCCCTTGCGGGCAGTTGCCCTAGCCCTTTCCCATTAAGGGAATGGGGATTCATCGGTTGCGATTCGCGCTTGATTTAGGGGAATCGGCGATTTTATCGCTTCTCGCGCTCACTATCCTACCAGCGAAAGGGCGGTCAACCCAACCGCCACTATGACCAAGCCCGCGAACTGAATGGCGGACAGCCTTTCTCCGAAGAAAACTATGCCGCCGATGATGGGGACTATGGGATAGGCGGTCGACGCGACGGCGACGATGGAGACGTCGCCGACTTGCGAGCCGCGGGTGAAGGCGAGCATGGCGACGTTCTCAAGGGCGGCGACGGCGACGGCGAGCGCGGCGAGTTTGAGCGTCAGCCCGCGCCATATCCACTCGCGCCGAACGGCGAGAACGGGAATCAGAATGGGCGCCATGTAGAGGCGCGTGAGGAATACGGGGGCGAACCAGCCGTATTCGCGCGACAGGGCGGCGATGGCGAACTGCCAGAATCCGGCGGCGAGGCAGACGGCGACGGCGAGCGTCAAGCCGAGCGTCATCAGCGACTCGCCTGATTTCAGGGCGCGCCAGTTGACGGACGCCAAGCCGACGCCGGCGACTATGGCGGCCATCGCGCCAATCTGCGGCGGCGCGAGCGTCTCGCCCAAGAAAACCACCGCCAGCAAAACCACTATCACGCTGTGGGCGGCGACTATGGGGCCTACAAGCGCTATGGGACCGCGCCGGAGCGCCTCGTAAAACCCCAGGTAGAACAGGGACACCAAAAGGGTTATCCCGAACATGAGCAGCCAAAACGACAGGGGCAGCCCGTCCAGCAGCCCGAAGGCGAGGGCGAATACGGACATGCCCGCCAAGCCAATGAGCTGGAGCAACAAGACGGCGCGGAGCGTTCCAAGCCGCCGCGTCAAACCCGCCGCCATGACGTCCGCGACGCCGACGCCGAAGGCGAAAGCCAAACCGTACAGCACGCTGACAAGTATCATGCGGGGGATTTTACCGCTATCGGGGCATGCAAGGGTATATCCGCGAATCCTGATTCGACGATATAACCCCCTCCGCGAACCCTTTGCGCCTCCGCGCCTTTGCGTCAATTTTCCATACAATCCCGCGAATCCCGATTCTGACAACAACGCCCTCCGCGAACCCTTTGCGCCTCCGCGCCTTTGCGTCAATTTTCTACTCTTTCATCTAAAACCCCGCTTGACTCAAACGGGCGCCCCTTTCTAACCTGTGGCGTACTATTCGCGATGATTCGGGAGGGCTAACCGTTTTGACTGGCGGCGCGCGGGCGGCGGTTTCGGTTTGGCGCAAAGCGCCCATGTTTCTGGACGCCATCAAGTTCCATGAGAGCGTCTTCGCCCTGCCGTTCGCCTACATGGGGATGACCCTCGCGGCGGACGGCTTCCCCGGCTGGGCGGTTTTCGGATGGATTACCCTGGCGATGGCGAGCGCGCGCACGGTGGGCATGTGCACCAACCGCGTCATCGACCGCCATATAGACGCGCTGAATCCGCGCGCGAAAAACCGGCACGTCCCCGCCGGGTTGCTGAGCGCGGCGGAGATGACGGCGGCGGCGCTGGTCGCCTTCGCCATATTCATGTTCGCCGCCTGGATGCTGAACCCGCTCGCCTTCTACCTCGCGCCCGTCGCGGCGGCGTATCTCACGCTCTACCCCTATTCCAAGCGGTTCACTTGGGCGGCGAATCTGTTGCTGGGGTGGGCGCTCGCCATATCGCCGTCGGCGGCTTGGATTGGGGTGACGGGGGCGCTGAGTTGGGAGCCGGTTCTCATGTCGCTGGCGGTGGCGCTCTGGGCGGGCAGCTTCGACATCATCTACCACACGCAGGACGTCGAGTTTCACCGCGAGAATGGGCTTCACTCGGTGGCGTCGCGCTTCGGCGTCCGCGCGGCGTTCCGCATCGCGCGCGCGATGGACGTCTTGGCGGTGATCTGCCTAATCGCGCTGGGGTTGTGGATGGGGCTGTCTTGGCACTTCTTCGCCGCTTGCGCGGTCGCCTCCGGCGTCTTGGCGTACAAGTACATGCTGGTGTCGCCGAACGACCTGTCGCGTCTCGGAATGGCGTTCGGCAGAATCAACGCCTACGTCTCGCTCGCCATGCTGTCGGGCGCGGCGCTGTCGGTCTATCTGGGATGATGAATTAAAATGGGAAACGCAAAGGCGCGAAGGGCGCGGGGAATTTTCGCGGTTTTCTCGCGGGGGTAGAGAATGACGTTCGAAAACGGCGCGCCGGCGGTGGTCGGAATCACCGGCGCCAGCGGGGCGATTCTGGCGGCGCGGACGGTGGAGGCGCTGCTGGCGGCGGGCGTCCCCGTTGCCGCTTGCGCGTCTTCGGCGGCGCGGATGGTCTGGCGCGCCGAGATGGGCGAATCGTTCGGCGCGGCAATCGAGCGCTGGACGGATTCCGGCATGTTCACGTACTACGGCGAAGGCGAGCTGACCGCCCCCATCGCCAGCGGAACATACCCGACGCGCGGCATGATAATCGCGCCCTGCAGCATGGCGACTGCGGCGGCGGTCGCCAACGGCTTCGCCGACAATCTGATACGCCGCGCGGCGGATGTCGCAATCAAAGAGCGCCGCCGGCTGGCGATTATGCCGCGAGAATCCCCCCTAAGCGTCATCCACTTGGAGAATCTAACCAAACTGGCGAAACTCGGCGCGACGGTGATTCCGCCGGAGCCGGCGTTTTACTTGGGTTCGCAGAGCGCGGACGACGTGGCGGATTTCGCCGCCCAGCGCGCCCTGCTGGCGCTGGGAATCATCGAGCGCCTGCCGGAGCGGTTCATCTATCGCGGATGAGAAGCCTTTGTATTCCGCGCCGTGTGGACGCTCGCGGCGGGCAGTCTCTATAATCCAAGCCATGCCCGCGCCCATCTCCAGAACAGCCGCGCCCGCGCTCGGCGAAAGTTGCGCATGCGCCCTGCGGACGAACGGAACGGCGGTCTGGCAAGGCGACGATTCCGATGGGCAGTCAAGCCCGCCGTCCGGCATGTCGTTCGCGCAGATAGCCGCCGGCGATAGCCAAACTTGCGGAATCGCCCCGCTGGGCGGATTGGAGCGTCGGGACGCCGCCCTGAACGTCGCCGGCGCGCGGGACGCCTGGAGCGTGAACGAAATCATGGAGCTGCCCCGCCTAATCACCGCCTTCGGCGCGGGCGCGGACGGAACGGTTTACGCCCTGACGCAATTCGGTCCCGCGGTCGCGGCGGGCGAGTGAGACGATGCCGTTCGCGGAGCGCTGGACGCATGCCTAAAACCGCATCCATATCTGAGAAGATAGCGAAAATGTCCGTCGCGCGGACGATTCGGGCGCGTCTGTCCGCAATCGCCGCGCGCGAACAAACTCATGTAAATTCCCCCCCCCCCCCCGCGTCTGCCGCATATTGGTTCGGTTGGATTGGGCGTCGCGCTCGCCGTTCTCGCAATCGCCGCCTGCTTCGACTCGGATTCCGCTTCTTCGCCCGCGCCCGCCGCCGAATCCGAGCGAACGCCCGGCGCTCCGACGCGGATTCCGCCGGCGACGCCTTCAGCTTTAGCCGCCGCGCCGCCCGCTTCGCCGCCGGTTCCGACGCCATTCTTCGCGCCTTCGCCGACGGCGATTTCGGTTCCAACCCCCGCCACCGCCCCCGCGCCGGCGCCGATTCCGACGCCCTTCTTCGCGCCCTCGCCGACGGCGACGCCAACCGCGACGCCCTTCCCCGCGCCCGCTCGGTCGTCGCCCGTCCCAAGCCCGCCGCCCGACGGCGGCATGTCTCGTTCGGACGACGCGCTCGCTTGGGCGGGTCCGTTGTCTCAAATCGTTCTGGGCGTCGCCCACATTTGCGGTCTGGACGCGGATAGGCGGGCGGTTTGCGACCGCTACGGGCTGGGGGAAGCGGACGGCGCGCCCGCGACCTTCTTCGCGCTGTCGTCCGGCAAATTCTACACTTGCGGTTTGCGGGACGCGGACGGCGGGATTTCCTGCTGGGGCGAGGACACCACTTTCGGCGAGCTCAGCGGCGCGCCCGCCGAAGGCGCGTTCTCGGCGCTGTCGCTGGGCAAGCGCCACGCCTGCGCCCTAGACGCGGACGGCAAGGCGGTCTGCTGGGGATGGGACGCCAACGGGCGCGCGACTCCGCCGCCGGACGCGCGCTTCCGCGCCATCGCCGCCGGGGATACGCACAGCTGCGGCATCGCCGCGCTCGGCAACCTGATTTGCTGGGGCAAGAATCAGCATGGGCAATCCGAGCCGCGCGAGGGACCGTTCAGCGCGCTCGCGCTCGGAAACAATTACACTTGCGCCCTGCGGACGGACGGAAGAGCGGTCTGCCAAGGGGACGATTCGGACGGTCAATCAAGCCCGCCGTCCGGCATGTCATTCGCGCAAATATCCGCCGGCGACCGCCAGTCTTGCGGAATCACGCCGCTGGGCGGCTTGGAATGTTGGGGAATCGCGCGCATATCGGATCATTCGCAGAAGTTCGCGTCCGCGAGCGTGGGATACGGGCGGATTTGCGCCCTGAACGTCGCCGGCTCGCCGACTTGCTGGCAGTCTATCGAAGCCGGCGAAGGCGCGTTCAGCGGCGCTTGGTTCAACTCGCCGGTCGAAATGTTCCCGCTGCCCGACGGCGGCGGCGCGGTGGCGGTCGTGGAGCGGAGCGGCTATATCGAGATTCACCCGCCCGAAGGCGGCGAGCCGCGAATCGCGCTCGATCTGACCGAGCGGACGCGCTGCTGCGACAGAGACGGGATGCTCAGCGCGGCGCTCGACCCCGACTTTGACCGCTTCCCCTTCATCTATGTGTACTGGCAGACAAACGCGGAGGGCGCGGACGCCGGCGCGCTCGAAGGGCGGGTTTCGCGCTTCCCGGCGACGCGGGACGGCGACATCTCGGCGGACGGCGAGCTGGTCATCCTGCGATTGCCGCAGGGCGATTCGGGCCACGTCGGCGGCGCGATTCGGTTCGGGGCGGACGGCATGCTGTATCTGGGTTTGGGCGAAGGCGCGGAAAAGGGAATCCGCCCGCCGCCCGAATCCGCCGCGGACCTGGGGACGCTCTCCGGCAAAATAATCCGCATCGACATTCGCGGCGCGACGGCGGACGCGCCCTATCGAATTCCGCCGGACAACCCCTTCGTGGGAGTCGGCGGCGCGCGCCCGGAGATTTGGGCGCGCGGATTGCGAAACCCCTGGCGCATGAGCTTCGCGCCGAACGGCGAGTTGATTGTCGCCGACGTGGGACACGGTTCGCGCGAAGAGGTGTCCATAGCGCCGCGCGGCGCGAATATGGGTTGGCCCGCGTTCGAAGGCAACAACTGCCGCGATAATGACGGCGCGCGCTGCGAACGGCGCGAAGATTACGTTTTCCCCATACACGAATACGACCACGAGGACGGATGCGCCATAATCGGCGGCATGAACGCGCCGGGCGGCGAGTATGTTTTCGGCGACCACTGCTCCGGTCGGGTGTGGACGCTGGAGCGAACCGCGCCGGATGTCTGGGTCGCGAACGAAATCATGGACCTTCCCCGCCAACTCATCGCCTTCGGCGCGGACGCGGACGGAACGGTTTACGCCCTGACGCAATTCGGGCCGGCGGTCGCGGCGGGCGAGTGAGCGGGCGGGCGGTCTTGCGCCTAGCGGCGCAGGCGCCTTCATGCCAGCCCTTCTCCCATTAAGGGCTTGTTGGGGTATGTTTCTGGCTGGCAGACTGCGCCTAGCGGCGCAGGCACCCGCGCGCTAGCCCTCTCCCATCAAGGGAGAGGGGATTCATCACTCGCGATTCGGGCTTGGTTTCCGTGAACATACCCTTGTTAGCCCATCAAGGGAGAGGGGATTCATCGCTCGCGATTCGGGCTTGGTTTCCGTGAACATACCCTTGTTAGCCCATCAAGGGAGAGGGGATTTGTCGCTCGCGGTTCGGGTTTGGTTGCCAGTCGCTGAGTTGGTCGCTTCGCTCTGGATTCCCGCCTTCGCGGGAATGACGGCGGCGGGGGCGCCGGGAAGGGATGCGTTGGTTGGAATTCAAGCCTGATTCCTAGCGGCTATCCTGTCCCCGCCTTCGCGAGGATGACGCTGTTGGTCGACTCTGGATTCCCGCCTTCGCGGGAATGACGGGGGCGCCGGGAAGGGATGCGTTGGTTGGAATTCAAGCCTGATTTCAAGTGGCTATCCTGTCCCCGCTTTCGCGAGGATGACGTTCCTTCGCGGGAACGGCGGGGGGACTTGCGGATAGGCAAAAGCCCCTCACCCAATCGGCAGAATCACATGGGACGCCGCGCCGGGGGCGTGGTGGAGCGTCTGGAGCGCCGCGTCGTATGTTCGGTCCGTCCCCAAGGGGCCGCCGGTGTTGTGGTTGACGTCGAATCTAGGCCAGTTGCTGGAGCTGACGTCCACCCTGATTCTGTGTCCGGCGGCGAAGATGTTGGATGTCGGGTACAACTGGAACTCCAGCTCGTGAATCTCGCCCGGCTCCATGAACTCCGGCTTGTCGTATCCGTTGCGGTAGCGCGCGCGGATTATCGAGTCGGTTATGTTTATCGCCAGCCCCTCCGGATAGTCCGCGCGCGGGGGATAGACGTCTATCAGTTTGGCGGTGAAATCCGTGTCCGGCGCGGACGACGAGACGCTGAGCTTGACGGTTATGGGGCCCGTGATTTCCACGTCCGCCTCCAGCTCAGGCGTCTGGAACGTCAGCACGTCGGCGCGGGCGTTCAGCGGCTGGTGGTCTTCCGACCCGTAGAACCGCGTCGGGTCGCCGCGCTGGTCGTAGGCGCCCGGCTCCATTATCGGGTTCGCCGCCGATATGCCGCCGCCGATGGTCGGAACGGGGTCGGACGGGTCGAATACGTAGGACGTCGACGGCGCCTCCTCCGCGCTCGGCTCGCCGCGCGACAGGGCGCCGTCCGCGCGGAAGTAGTGGGGGATGAACCGCGTCCCCGGCGGGGGCCAGTCGGCTAGATTCCGCCATTCGCCGCCGTGATTCAGGCGGCCCTCGCCGTTTATCTCGCCGTCCCCGCCGCCCATCGTGAATACGCGGACGGGTTGGGAATCCGCGAACGCCGTCCGCATCCCCTTCAGATGATGGTCGAACCAAGCGAGCTTCAGGTCGTTGTAGTCGATATGCGAATCCAACCCGAAATCCAGGTCGCCGGAGTGGGTGATTTCGTACTGCCCATGAGTCCACGGACCCATCAGCAGCCGCTGGGGGGATTCCTTCATGCGGCTCAGTTTCATGTAGCTCTCGGTCGTGTTGCGCGCGTAGGAATCGTACCAGCCGCCTAGGTAGAGGGTTGGGACATCCGCGTGTTCGCCGTAGTACTCGGCGGGGGCGTAGCCGCGCCGCTTCCAATAGTCGGAGTACTCGCCGCGCGTCTGCAGGTCAATCGCCCAGCGCTCCACGCCGGGGACGCGGCGCAGGATGGACGCGCCTTCGATGACGGGGAACTTGTCCACCACTTCGGGCATCCCGTTCTCGAAAATGTTTCGGAGCGCCGCCCTTAGCGACGGGTCCGCGACCGCCTCCGGGCTGTCCACCGCCATGCGGTAGCAGTAGATGAGGAATCGCTGCTCCAGCGCGCCGTTCTGCCGCATGGAGCTGTGGTAGTAGTTGGACGCGCCCACCGCCACTATCATGGTCGCCAGATGCGGCGGGTCGAGCGTGGCGAGCGCCGCTTGGTCGGAGCCGGCGTAGGAATCGCCCATCGTTCCGACCTTGCCGTCGCTCCAATCCTGGACGCCCAGCCATTCGACCGTGTCGTAGCCGTCTTCGGCTTCTTCCGAGAAGGGCTGCCACTCGCCTTCGGACGCGAACCGCCCGCGAACGTCCTGAATGGCGACGGCGTATCCGCGCCGCGCGAAGAACTTGGCGCGGGAGGTCTGGCGCGCGGTGGATTTGTCGTAGGGCGTGCGCTCTAGGATGACGGGGAATCGCCCCGCCGCCCGCGCGCCGCCGAGCGCGGGGAAGTAGAGGTCGGTCGCCATCAGCGCGCCGTCGCGCATCTCGACCATGGCGTCGCGCTCGATGAGAACGCCGTACTCCGCGCGCGAGCCTTCGTAAGCCGCCGGCGGCGCGGGCGCGGCGGTTTCGTAGCGCCGGGCTTCTTCCGAATCCTCCGCCACGCGCGAATCGTCCGCCGGAGTCCGCGCGTAGCCGGGGGCGTCTTGAGCGGACGGCGCGGCGGTTTCGGTTTCGGCGGATGGCGCGGCGGCGTCTTGTTCAGCGGATTCGGTTTCGGATTCCGCATCGACGGACGCCTGGCGCTCGGCGCTCGGCATATCCGAGGGCGCGGCGGGTTCGGGTTCGCCGTCTTCGGGCGGATCGTCGCCGTCCGGCGCGGGGATGATGGTTTGGACGGTTTCGGCGTCCGCTTCCAACTTGTCCCAAGAGTACGTCGCCGCTATCAGCTCGACGTCCGCCCAGATTCGGGCTTGGTCGGCGTAGTGCGGGCTGCCGGGATGCCCGGACGCTCCCAGCGGGACTATCCAGCGCGAGTTGTCCCAATCCGCCGTGTCCCAAACATAGCGCGCGACGGACGTTCCTGATACCGTGAACGGGCCCGGCGCGTCTTCCGGATTGTCCCCGCCGTACAGTTGCGGAGCGCCGTAGCTGCCCGCCTGCGGGGTGTCGCCGTCCCCGCTCACGGCGAAGCTCGGCGGGTTCAGCAGATGGGCGGCGTCCGGGAAGAGCGCCGAAAGCGGATGCTCCGGCTTGGTGCGGTGAACTTTCCCCCAAGTCCACGCGCTCGGATCCGCGCCCAGCTTGCGGCGTATGTTCTCGAACACTAGGGGCTGCTCCATGACGTGGGCTATCAGCGCCGCCCAATCCGGCTTTTCGCCGTCCGCCGACGTAAGCGACGCGCGCCCGCTCCAGAGGTCGGACGCTATCAGCGACGCCATCTGCCGCATATGCCCCGGCGCGCCTCTGCCGCTCGCGGACATGGCGTCTTCGTAAAGCCCGCCCAGAATCCCCGAATAGACGATGCCCTGCAACTCGGCGCGCAGGGCGCTGTAAACCGTGGGCGCGGCGAGGTCGCGGCTCATGTCGCCGTCCCATCCGAGCAGAATGTCGCGGCAGACCGCCGCCCAGTCGTCTGCGGGCGCGTCCATGCCGGCGATGAAGCGCGCGTAAACCTGCGCCGGTATGGACACGGTATCGGCGTGAATCGCCGCCATGTCCTCCACAGTCGCCTTGTCCAGCTCGTGCAGGCGGTCGAAGATGCGCTGAGCGCGGTAGTCGGGCGCGAAATCGAGCGCGATGTAGTGCGGATAGTCGTCGTTCACGATGCGGTTGTTGGCGGTGACGATGATGCTGTCGCGCGGGTTGCGGATTCGCGCCAGTTCCTCGAACGGAATCATCCCGCGCCACTCGTTTTCGCCCGTCCAACCGGGAACGGGCAGCCAAGCGTTCGCCATCGGGCGGATGGGGACTTGCCCGCGATTGAGGTATCCAATGTCGCCATGAATGTCCGCGAACACGAAGTTGTTGCATGGGTCGACCCAGTCGCGCATGGATTCGTCCAGCGCGTCCGCGTCTTGGGCGTACAGCATCCGGCGGACGCACTCGAACCCCAAGTTGGGCGCGGCGGTGGCGGTGTACTTGAACGCCAGCCCCTTCGCGCCGTCCGCGCTCTCGGCGATTACGGGTCCGTGTTCGGTGACGCGGACAACTGTTTCGACCGATTCGCCGCCCTTGACGGCTATCGTCTCGCGCCGGACTTCGCCCGCCTTCCACTCATCCTTATATAGATACTCCACGCCGCCGCCCGCCGATTCGCGGAGCTTCTCGACATAGACGTCCTGATAGTCCGCGCCCGCGTGGGTGACGCACCAGGCGACATCCGCGTTGTGTCCGAAGTGGGGGAATCCGGGGACGCCGGGGAACGACAAGCCGATGACGTCGAACTCAGGGCATGCAATCTGATTTTGGTAATAGACGTTGGGGGTGTCAAGTCCGCGATGCGGGTCGCCGGCGACGAGGGGCTTGCCGGAGGCGGTTCGGGAGCCGTGGAGCGCCCAGTTGTTGGAGCCGGCGTCCGCGTCGTCTTTCATCCACTCGATGGCGGCGGCTCCGCGCTCGAACTCGTCCGCGCCGTCTAGGAAGTCGCCGCTGAACTCATCCCCCGGCGGCGCGATTACCAGTTGACCCGGCTGGTATCCCCTGAAAAGCCGGGCGGCGCGCTCGGCGCCGAATTCGTTGACCAGCCGCGCGCGCCAGAGCTTGCCCTCGAACACGCCCATCATAATGTGGCGCACCTTGAACACCGCGAGGCTGTCTTTGGCGTCCCACCGCTCCGCGCGCGCCCCGATGAGGGCGTACTCCGCCGGCAGGGCGGCGGCGGACTCGATGAAGGCGTTGACGCCAGCGGCGTAGGACTTGAACATGGCGCGGGTTTCGGCGGACAGCGCGCGCCAGTCGCGCTCGACGGACGCGGCGATTTGGAAGCGGCGCATGGCGGCGTCATGCTCAACGCCGGCGGCGCCGACCAGCTCCGCCCACCTGCCATAAGCGCGGGCGCGGTCGACGTCCATGTGCCAAAGCCTATCTTGGGCGGTGGCGAACCCCTGCCCGAAAAATGCGTCCCCAACGGACGCGGCGCGGACATGCGGGATGCCGTAACGGTCGCGGATTATGGTTATGCGGTCGTTCGCCCCGCGCAGTGTCAGTTCGGACGCGGCGTCGGGAACGGCGGACGCCAAGATTTCGGCGGATATGCTGGTCATGGCGGCGTATCTCCCCCAAATGCGAGAAAGTCGGATTTTTTCGTCCTTATATTAGAACATTCACGGACTAATCGCAAAAGGGGGGTTTGTGAATCCCGCCCCGCCGTTTCCGCATATTCCCCCGCCGTTCCCGCGAAAGAACGCCGCCCTCGCGGAAGCGGGGGCGGGAAGGCAGAGTCGCCCAGCCAAGACAGGCGCTTGAAATCAGGCTTGGATTGAAAGCGGCGCATCCCTTCGCCCTTGATGGGCTCTTATAAGAGTATGTTCGGCGGGTTTAGGCGCGAACTAGACGCTTTTCGCCACTTTCGCGCCCCGCCCCCGTCATTCCCGCGAAGGCGGGAATCCAGAGTTTGCCAACCGAGATAGCCATTAGCAACCAATCCCAAATCCCAGCCAACATGTTCCTTCTCCCTTGATGGGAGAAGGCTAGGATGAGGGTGACCGCGCGCCACTAGGCGCGGTTTCGCCAACCGCGAACATGCCCCTATAAGCCCGAAGCTGGGGACTGGAATCCGCAGGTTTGCGGACGCCGTTCCCCCAGCCTTCGCCAGCCGCGAGCACCTAATGTCAGCGCCCCCTTAGTCGAGCAAATCCCAGCAGTCGACACTTCCATTCGGACGAAGCCCGCAAGCATTGTATTCCTTTCCGACGCTTATGGATATAAATGTCTCATCTCTTGGGAAAGAAGCCGTATGGTTCTGCCCTCCCGCCCAGCACCGCGCCGAACCGTCTGGGCGAAGGCCGCAGGAGAACGGGCGGTGCCATCTTTTATCCGAAGAATTCCCGCCAGCGCTTATGGATACAAGATCTTCTCCGGGCGGGTAAGCGGTCCTTCCCCAGCACTCCGCCCTGTCGTTCTCCAATAGCGCGCAGGTATGCGTCGCGCCAGCGCTTACGGCTGTGAAAGGTCCCGGGTGGGGCGGACTTGCTTGGCCGAGCCCGTTATATCCCCAACATGCCACAGTGCCGTTCTCGCGCAACGCGCAAGTATGGTTTTGGCCCGCGCTTATAGACACAACATCGCCTAGTCTGGACGGCGGAGACGCCTGTCGGTCTCCATTATATCCCCAACATCTAACGCCGCCGTCCGCTCGGAGTCCGCAACTGTGCCAATGTCCGGAAGTTATGGCTGTGAAGGTTTCATTTCTGGGCGGAGACGCCCGACCATGGTCGTTAGCTCCCCAGCAATTAACAGCGCCGTTGGAGCGCAAGGCGCAACTGAATGATTTGCCGAGGCTTATGGCTGTAAAATTTTCGCCTTCGGGCGGGGACGCCTGACCAAAATTGTTGCTTCCCCAACATGTCACCGCGCCGCTCTTTTGGAGTCCGCAGGCATGCGCCCCGCCGGCGCTTACGGCTGTTAGCGCGTTCGGGTTAGACGTTGGCGTAGGGGTGGGCGTGGGAGCTTTGGGGACTTCAACCACAACCTCTTTGATGACCTCGACCGTCTTGACGACCTCTACCGGAACCTCCACCTCCTTGATGACCTCTACCGTCTTGACGACCTCTACCGGAACCTCTACCGTCTTGACGACCTCGACTACAACCTCTTTGATGACCTCTACTTCTTTGACGACCTCTACCGGAACCGGCACCTCTCTGGTGACCACAACCTCCACCGGCACCTCTTTGATGACCTCGACCTCCACCTCTCTGGTGACCACAACCTCCACCGGCACCTCTCTGGTGACATCGACCTCAACGAATCGCGTCCTCGGCTGCGGCTGTTCGCAACCGAACGCGGCGAACAGCAACGCGACGGCGATGACGGCTAGGGCAAGCGCGGGGGGGGGGAATTTTCTCACTGGTTATCCTCTCTGCTTATTCGCTCAGCGAGCCGAGTGGTATGATAATCGCATTGTCCCGACATGTCAATCGCCGAGCGCGAGATTTCGCGAAAGCCGCGTGGACGCGACAAGCGAAGGCGCGCGCCTACTTGTCAGAATCAGGATTCGGGGGATTATAGGATTTTCAGGATTGTTGCGCCGCGCGTTTTCTCCGCGCAAGGGCAAGGTTGGCGGACGAAATCCCGCAAATCCCGAAATCCTATAAATCCTGATTCTGGCAAACTCTCCGCGCCTCCGCGCCTCCGCGCCTCTGCGTCAAAATCCCCTCCGCGCCAATTCCACTAGCCGCCAGCCGCCGGCGCCGCTACACTATTCGCATGATGGACGCGCCCCAAATCATCCAATCCGAAGCGCGGCTCGCTTTGGGCGCGCCGGTTGCGCCGGCGTATGTCTATTCGGAGCGCGGCTTGCGGGCGGCGGCGAACGCGGCGGCGAATGTCGCCCAAGCCGCCGGCTGCCGGTTGCTCTACACCCTCAAGGCTTGCGCCGTCCTGCCCGTTTTGCGGACGCTCGGCGAGCGGGTCGACGGCTTCGCCTGCAGCTCGATTTATGAAGCGCGGCTGGCGCGGTTGGCGGCGCGCGCGGGGCAGACGGCGCATATCCACTCGCCCGCCCTTTCCGATTCCGAGATGGCGGACGCGCTCGGCGACGCGGATTTTATCTCGCTGAATTCGTTTTCGCAACTGGCGAAGGCGCTCCGAATCGCCGACGGCGGCGCGGCGGAATCGGCGTCTTTGGGAATCCGCGTCAACCCCGAAATGCGTTTCGCGGACGATGAGCGCTATGACCCATGCCGCCCCCATTCCAAGCTCGGCGTTCCGCTGTCGGATTTCGCGGCGCGGGCGCGGCGGTTCGGGGACGCGGCGCGGCGGTTGGAAGGCGCTCACGTACATTCCAACTGCGAATCGGACGATTTGGGCGAGCTGGCGCGGACGGCGGAGGCGCTGTCGTCGGCGCTGGACGCGCTCCCAAACCTGCGCTGGGTCAACCTGGGCGGCGGCTACTACTTCGGGGACGCCGACGCGGAGCCGCTAGCGTCCGCCGTCGCGCGCCTGAAATCAGAGCGCGGCGCGGACGTCTTCCTTGAGCCGGGAACCGCCCTTGTCCAAAGCGCCGGCTTTCTGGTCGCCGAGACGCTCGACGTCTTCGACAGCGGCGGCGTGGACGTCGCCGTCCTGGACGCATCGACAAGCCACATGCCGGAAGTGTTCGAGTACGGCTTCGCGCCGCGAATCGTCCGGCAAGACGACGATGGCGACCGCGCGACGCCGCGCGACGTGATTTTCGCCGGCAAAACCTGCCTGGCGGGCGACATGTTCGGGCGCTATCAAACGCGCCGCCCCATCCGCGCCGGCGAGCGGGTGGCGATTATGGACGCCGGCTCATACGCCCATTCGCGCGCCGCGCCGTTCAACGGGGTTCCAGTGCCAAGCGTATTCATCTTGCGCGAGGACGGCGCGTTCGAGATGGTTGCGGAATATGGGTTTGGGGATTTCGCTAGGCGGAACGGGGCGCCGGAATCAGGGTTTTGTCGGAGGTTTTGACGCAGAGGCGCAAAGGCGCAGAGGTTCGCAAAGAGTTTGTCAGAATCAGGATTGTCAGGATTGCATGAGACTAATCGAACGCGCCATTTCCATAGACCGCGACGCGCCCGCCGAGTTGGGCGGGTTGGCGCGCGCCGTGTCCGCCGAGCTTGAGGCGGGCGACGTCCCCATACGCCTGGCGGTGACGGATTCGCTCGGTCGCGCCGCGCGGTGCGAGGTGGGCGTCTTGGTCGACGGCGAAAATGGCGCGGACGGCGTCGATGTCGCGCCGCTTTTCGCTTTTCGACGGCGGCGGTTCGAGTCGCAATCCGCCTTCAACGCCGCCTTCATCGTGCCGACCGGCGTGGGGGCGGAGATTGGCGGACACGCCGGCGACGCCACCCCCGCCGCCATTCTGCTGGCGAGCGTCTGCGACACGCTCATCACGCATCCGAACGTGGTCAACGCATCCGACATAAACGAGCTGCCCGCCAACGGCTTGTATGTGGAGGGCAGCGTTTTGGCGCGGCTGCTGATGGGGACGGTCGGCTTGCGGACGGCGCGCGCCAACCGCATCTTGGCGGTTCTCGACGCCAGTTTCAGCGAGCGCTTCGCGGAGCACTCGGTGAACGCAATCAACGCCGCCCGCGCCGCTTACGGGATGAACTGCGCCGGCGCAGTCCGCCTTGAAACGCCGCTGAAACTGGCGGGGGGATACGCCGAATCGGGGCGCGCCGCCGGCTCCGTCGACGGGATTGCGGGGGCGCTGGACGTCCTAGACCGCATGAAAGGCGCTTACGACGCCGTCGCAATCGCGTCGACGGTGGAAGTCCCCGCGCAGTGGCATTACGACTATTTCACCGGCGGCGGCGAAACCGTCAACCCCTGGGGCGGCGTGGAGGCGATGCTCACTCACGCGGTTTCGTCCATCGCCAACGTCCCAGCCGCCCACGCGCCGATGATGGAATCGGACGAAATCATGGCGGTCGACCCCGGCGTGGTGGACGCGCGCATGGCGGCTGAAATCATCTCGGTGACCTTTCTGCAATCCGTCTTGAAAGGCTTGCGGAACGCGCCGCGCATCGTGACCGACACGCGCGACATGGAGCGCGCGGACATCCTGAGCGCCGAGGACGTATCCTGCCTCATCACGCCGGACGGCTGCGTGGGTTTGCCGCTTCTCGCGGCGCTCGCGCAGGGGATACCCGTCATCGCCGTCCGCGAAAACCGCAACCTGATGCGGAACGACCTGGCGCGCCTTCCGTGGGCGGCGGGGCAGTTGCGGATGGTCGAGAACTACTGGGAAGCCGCCGGCGTGGTCGCGGCGCTCCGGGCGGGCTTGGACCCCGATTCGGCAAGACGCCCCATAGCCGCCATGAGAGCGCGAACGATACGATGAGCGCCGAAATCCGCTTGCTTGGCGGCGGCGGCGAACTGTCGCCGTCCCGCGCCCGCGCCTTGCGCTCGGCGATGCTCCGATGCGCCGCCTTCCCCGCTTACGCGCGCCTATTCCGGGACGCGGGGTTGGACGCGCGCGAACTGGCGTCTGCCAATCCGTCTGGCGACCCGCTAGCCGCCCTGCGCCGCCTGCCGACAATCGGCGCGGACGAGCTGAACGCCGTGAGCCGAGAAGCGCTGGCGATGAACCTCGCCGTAGTGGACGCCGAAACATCGTCCGGCTCCGCCGGCGGCAAGAAGACGCGGTTTATAACCTACGCGGACGACCGCGCCGAGCATCGCTTTCTGGCGCGGCTGCTGGCGGTCAGCGGCGTCCGCGCAACCGACCGAATCGCCTGCGTGGACACCGACCCGGTGGCGGTGATGGTGTCGTTCCTCAAAGCCGGCGAGATTTTGGGCGCGGCGGAGTGTTGCGCCGTCGGGGTCGGCGCGCGCTTCGATATGGCGGCGGACGCGCTCCGCAGACTGCGCCCGACCGTCTTGATAAGCGTCCCGTCCATCATAGAGCGGACGCTTGACGCCGCGCCGGGCTTGATTCCCGATTCGGTGCGCAAGATAATCTACATCGGCGAGGGGATGAGCGCCGCGACCAAATCGCGGGTGGAAGCGGCGTTCGGCGCGGATGCGTATTCGTACTACGGCGCGAGCGAAACATCCGCGCTCGGAATAGAGTGCGAAGCGCGAAACGGCGTCCACCTATTCGGCGAGCGGCACATATTCGAGACGGAGCCGGACGAATCCGCGCCCGCCGGATGCGGGCGGCTGATAGTCACAACCCTAGCCCAAGAGGGCTTGCCGTTGCTGAGATACCGGCTAGGCGACATAATCCGCGAGCGCCCTGGACGCTGCCCATGCGGATTGGACGAGCCGCGAGCGGACATCCTCGGACGCCCGGAGATGGTGGCGTCCGTACTCGGCTCCAAAATCCACCACGCCGCCATCCACGCCGCAATGCAGCGCGCGGGGATGCGGGGGCCGTTGCAAATCGTTCTGGAAACGGACGGCGAAACTGGCGGCGCGACTGACATCATGCGCCTAATCGTCCCCGAAATCAACGCCCATCTCGCGGACGCCGCCCTAACCGCCATCCTGCGCGAGCATGAGGATTTGGAGTTCCTGCATGCCGGCGGCATCCTGAAAATCCGCATAGAGCCGCGCCCGCCGTCGGATTTCGCGCAAGATAGGAAGGCGAATAAGATGGTTGACAAGCGGGGGGACGGCGGCGGCAGCCCCGAAACAATGCTATAATGCGAACCATCCCCAAACCCGAAAGGCGAGCGCGATGGAGCGGTTTCTAAAGATGGGCGCGTTCGCGTCGCGGATAGTTGCAACGGGAAAATCCCGCTTGTGATAGACTTCTCAGCGACCGAAAACGGGGCGGCAGCGCGCGCAAAGGGCCCGAACGGTTAATGCCCCACTTCAGCGAAAGGACGGGAATACTGGATACGGACGCGAGACACTCCGCCATTCTGATGGACGCCTTGCACATGTCCGCGGACTATCTGCCCAAGTTCTGGCTTGGGCGCAGAGGGGGCGTGAGTTTCTGGGACATATGTCTGTCTAGGCGGCAACACAGCAACGCCCCCGACCTGCGTCAGCCAATCGGGGGCGATTCTAGGAGGCGGATACCGAACAGCGCATGGCGGTCAGTATTTGTCTGCCATAGATGCCTTGTCGTGGGGCGTAAGGGTTCTCTTGGTTCCCCTTTTAATCCATGCCATTACCGTGCTGGGGTCACAGTCATTCTGACGCCTGGTCGGTACGCATGGATGAGCGAATCCGGTAGGATGGCCTAGCTCATGGACTTGGATTGTCTGAACATCCGCTTTGCGGGCGTTCCAGTTGTTCTCCTCGGAGTTCCAATTCCAATTGGTGTTTAGCCATGAGACCGCAAAGGCAACTTCGCGGCTGTTTTTCATGCGTTTGGTGTACCAGCCCGGTACGTCCTCCCAACTATCCATTATGTTGAAGTTCAGGGGGTGCGTCTCGTGGTCCGTAGAGCCGCTCCTAGAGGTCACCTCTTCAAACGTGAGCAGACTGTTAGGCACACGTGAATCATCCCACTGCTGGTAAGACCTCCGGAGCCGCTGTCGCGTGTCGCGAGGAAACATCGAGTACCTCGTCTGCCCATCCTGGAACACGCTGTTCCAGCGAACACGCCACACCCCGTCGTCTGGGATTTCCCAGTACCAGATTTTGGTGTAATGGGCGGACGCGCCATTCGCCATGAACAACACGACGGCGGCGAGCGATGCTAGCGCCACGACCCGCGCGTTGCAGATGCGTCTTATCAGTTTCATCAGCATGGCACTGTTCCTCCTTTGGCTTCAAGCGTCCCTTCGCGCTCGACGATTTCGACTAGACCTTTGTATGTGAGTCCTGGCTCTAGTGGTTCTCCGTTCTTGTCCAGACGGTATCGGTCGATTATCCGAAAACGCGCCCCGGGAGACTTGAACCGATTGGCTCGCTCTTCTCCGCAGTCGCGCAGAAACATAACCGCCTCCGCTCCGGGCGTGAGGGAAAACATGTCATGTTCCATGACGATGATGTCGTCGCCAATGCGTCCACCCATTCTGTTAAGCGTTATTACCTCATCGCCTCTGCTGGCGTCGCCTTTGATGACCCGCTTTATCTGCAACTCGTAAGGAGTGTAGATGCTGTACTGAGGTCGCATGACCAACTCTTGCTCGCTGAGATTCGGGCGTTTGCGGTCCGGCGTGCTCCAGTAAGGTTCAAGTTGCCTGGTCACTGCCGCGAGAACGATGAGGTCTGACCTGCGCGCCGCTTCCCAAGTGCTTGGAGGACCGCCGTACATGTCGTGGATTATGTAAAAGCCGCCCGCCGGCGGCGGCAGTCCGACTCCGAAGACGTTTTCGTCGTGCCGCGGCTCGCCGTCCGAACCGTTGTATGCAAACTCGGTTGCGGCAAACCCGACCACGCCCATCACCGCGAGCGTTATCAGGATGGTTATGGTGACTTTGAGTTGCGAACGTTTCATGCTTCAAACCTCTTGCATAATAGTTATTTTTCATTTCAATATCCAAGTATCGCATGGATTTGATCCGGAAGCAAGAGCAATTTTCGAGGGATTTTTAACGCCGCAGGCAACCGATTCCGAATCAAATACAACTCGGACGCACGCATGGACATCCTAAGCGGAACGCGAACCCCGCGATGCGCGCTCACGCTGCTCAAGGCGGGCGAGTGTCCGCTATACTTCTCCGCGTCCACTGCCGCCCACTAACCCCTAACCCCCATGCAAGACGACCAAGCCCTCATAACCCAACTCCGCGCCGCCGCCGGCAATCTCGGCGACGAGCGTTCGCTGGCGGACGCGCTGGCGGTCGCCGCCACAGCCGCAGAACGGCGTCTCGGAATCTGGCGCGCGGCGCTCGCCGACCCGGCGGATTTGCGCGGCGGAATCCGAACGTTGCGCGACGACGCCGACCGCGTCCTAGCCCCGCCGCGCGCCGATTCCGCGCCGAAGACGAATGATGACGCCGCCGCCGGACGCCCGGACGCCCTGCGTTGGCTGCTCCGCGCCCGCCGAGCGCTCGCCGTCCGCCTGCCGTCCGAGATTCTCATGCCCGCCGAGTTTTACCGCGCGCTCGCGGACGCGGACGACGCCGGCTGCCTGTCGTTCGCGCCCGCTTCGGGGCAGTTGGACGCCGCCGCGCATCTGGTTCGCGGCTGCGTTGTCGAGATGGACGCCGGCGAGGGCAAGTCGCTCGCCGCCGCGCTCGCCGCCGCCGTTCTCGCCGCCGCCGGTCGCCGCGTCCACATGCTCACCGCCAACGATTATCTCGCCGCCCGCGATTGCGATTATCACGCGCCGCTGCTCGAATCGCTGGGAATCCGCGTCGGGTTGATTATCGCCGGCATGGACGCGGACGAGCGCCGACACCAGCACGCGCGCCGAATCGTTTACGCGACGGCGCGCGAAATCGGCTTCGATTATCTGCGCGACGGCGCGGCGCGGTCGTTCTCCGAGCGCGTCAACCCCGCCTTCGACATCGCCATCGCGGACGAAGCCGACCATCTGCTCATAGACCAGGCGCGCGTTCCGCTGATAATCTCCGGCGAAGCGTCGTCCGAAACGGCGGTCGGCGAGGACGCCCAAAGCGCGGCGCTTTGGTTGATGGACGCGCAAGCGGACGCGCTCGACGTACTCTACGCGGGAATCGCCGACGGCTCCGCGGACGTCCGCCGCGCGCTGGCGGCGATTCTGCTCGGCGGCGGCTTGTCGGCGCGGCTGGAGTCGGAGCTGGAGCGTCTGGGCGCGTCCGCGCGGGACGCCTTCGCCGACATTCTGCGGATGAACGACGCCGAAGACGGACGCCCGCTGGAGCGCGGCCTCTTCTTCGCCGTTGACCCCGCCGCGCCGTCCTTGCGCCTCACCGAACGCGGTTGGGACGAAGCCCTGCGCCGAGTCGAGCGCCCGGACGCCGCTTTCGAAGTCGTCCAAACCCTGCGGGCGCGCGCGGTTCACGAAGCCGATGAGGATTACGTGGCGGACGAGGACGGCGTCACCCTAGTGGACGCGCTGGACGGCAGGCCGCTCCACTCCCACCGCTACATGGACGGGCTGCACGAGGCGCTGGAGGCGAAAGAGGGGATGCGCCCGCGCGGGCGGACGCCGCCGCGCGCGATGACGTCCGTCCGCGCGCTCATGTCGCGCTACCAATCGGTCCGCGGGCTGACGGGGACGGCGACGGAAGCGGCGGCGGCTTTCGAGCGCGATTATGGCGCGCGTACCGTCCGCGTACCGTCCGCCGCGCCGCCGCGCCGCGTGGATTTCCCGCCCGCCGTTCACTTCGACCGCGCCGCGCGCGACCGAGCGTTGCTGGCGGAAGCGGAGAAGTGGCGTCTGATTGGGCGCCCCGTCTTGTTCGCCGTCGGCAGCCCGCGCGAGTCCGCCGAGCTCAGCCGCGCTCTGTCGGAACGCGGAATCCCCCATCGCGCGCTCGACGCCGCCCGCGCGGGGGACGAGACGGGGGTGGTGGAAGCCGCCGGTCGCTTCGGCGCGGTCACGGTGTCCGCCGGCATGGCGGGGCGCGGAACGGACATCATCCTCGCGCCGGACGCGAACGACCGCATCATCGCCGCCTGCGCGGATTTGGCGCGCGCCGAGCGCGGGGAGACGGTTTTCGGATGCGACTCGCCGGCGGAGGCGCTGGCGCTCGAATCGGGTCTGCGGAGCCGTCTCGCGGGCTTCCGCGTCCGCCGCCTTCGGAGCGCGGACGGCGCGGCGGAAGTGTCGGCTCGAAGGGCGGGCGCGAGTTCGGCGAACGCGGCGTCCGTTCGGCGGGTCGAGTTCGGGCTTGGCTTGATGGTCGTCATCGCGCGCCTTCCGCCGTCGGCGCGTTCCGAGCGGCAGTTGCGCGGACGCGCCGCCCGCCGGGGGGAGTTCGGCGCGGCTAAGGCGATACTGAGCGTCAACGACCCCGCCATAGCCTTCTCGCGCCATCAGAAGCGGCTTTGGGACATGAGGGCGGCGGGCGGCGATTTCGTCTCCGGCGCGGAATTGGCGCGCGTCTTGCGTCTTGTTCAGGACGAAGCGGAATCCGCCCGCCGCGCCGCCGCGTCCATCGCCGCCGAGTTCGCGGCGGTCATCGAAGCCGAATCCCGCGCATGCCGCGCCGAGCGCGAGACGATGATGGACGCCCGAATGACGCCCGCCCAACTGGACGCGCTGATTTCGGCGTGGACGGAGCGCGCGGCGGACGGACTGAACGACGTCCGAACGCCCTACGGCGAGCGCTTCGACCGCGTCGCGGACGCGCTTTGGGACGATTGGGGGCTGGACATGTCCGCGCTCTACGGCGAATCGCCCGCCGCCGCGAAAAGCGCGATAGCGGACGCCGCCGCCCGCCGCGCGCTGTCGATGCGGGACGCGCTGGGGGCGCGGCGATTCGGTCGAGCGCTCGCCGAAGCGCGCCTCGCAATCGCCGACGACGCCTTCCCGATGCGCTTGGCGGAGTTGCAGGACGCCGCGCTGTCCGCCATGCTCGGCTCGCTTTCGTTTCGGGACGCCGTATCGGATTTCGCCGAGCGGTCGCGCATCTCCCGCGCCGCCTTCTGGGAGGGCGTGGACGACGCCCTGATGCGCGAGATTCTGGGCGCGGACGGCGATTCGGGGCGCATAGGCGTTGATTCGCGCTCGGATATGGGCGACAATTCAATTGAGCGTCTGCCGCCGGAACTGTCCGCGTTGCTCGGAGATGGTAAAATGGCGGGAGACCAAGCGAGAGGGAGAGTCCATGAGGGCGAAGAAAGCGAGTAAAACGACCGTGGCGGCGCTTGCCGGGGCGTCTCTGCTGGCGGCTCCGGTCGCCGCCGCGTGCAGCGCGGGGCCGACCTATGAACAGTGGGCGTCCACCGACGGCGCGGCGGGCAGAATCAACCTGGACGAAGTGCAGCAAGCCTTCCAGCAGTCCCAGAGCGCCACCGACTTCGAGGAGCGCGTCAACGAGATATACGAAGGCGACGGCATCATCCTAATCCGCGTGGATAGGGACGGCGAGACGATGACGCTCGAGGGCTGGGAAGACCTGAACGGCTCCCAAGCGATAGAGGACGCCTCGGACGACCGTCTGTTTTCCATCGTCCGCAACGAGCGGAACGAACATGAGATGCGCGGATACGGCGCGAACGGCTACTACCGGAGCGGCTTCGGCGCGGGCGATTTTCTGTTCACCTACATGCTGCTGAGCGCCTTCAACCCGCTCGGCGGGCGCTACTACTACTCCACGCCGACCGCGCGCTACGACACGCTGAGCCGCAGCCGCGCGCAGTACCGCAACACCGGCTCTTACCGAACGCAGGTGAGCCGCAACACGAGCTACTTCGACCGCCAAAAGTCGTTCGCCGGCTCGCAATACGACCAGGCGTCCAGGAATGTCAGCCGTTCGCGCCAGACGTATCTGAACTCGCGCAGAACGACCGGGTCGTTCCGGAGCAGTTCGACGGGCGTCCGCTCCGGCTGGGGCAGCTCCACGCGGGGCAGTTCGCTGGGGCGTCCCGGCTCCGGCTTCATCGGCGGCGGCGGCGCGGCGCGGCTAATCGGCTTCCGGCGCGCGAGCGTGAGGGGCGGGGGGTGAGCGAAGGGCGGATTAAGCGGAAATTCCGCGTCCGCGAAAAATCTTGCGCGACGCCGCGCAATCTTGTACAATCGGATAATCGCATGATAGGGGGAACATGATTATGCCGACTAAAAAGGGGCGCGGACTCATATACGCCCGCCCGTCCTTCTTGGAGGGGATGGCGCGGATATTCGACATCGGCGGAACGCTGAACGAATACGACTTCAGCCGCTACCGGCGAGAGCGCGACGACTCCGAGAACGGCGCGAAAACCGACATGGAAGCGTTGCGGTCGGACTGGCAGGCGGTGGGCGACGACATGCGCTCGGTGATGGGCAGGTACGTACCCGCCTGCCCGGCCTGCGATGCGGAGACGGATAAAAACGGTTCGGGTGGCTAAGCCGTGAGCCAAGACGACGCCGAAAATCAAGCGCTTGCGGAAAGCCAGACAGACGCTCAGCGTTCCGATTCCGATTCGGAACACGCTCACAGCATAGAAGTCGTCTCTGCCAGTTGGGAAGGTCCGTTGCCGCCCCCAGGCGTGTTGCGTCAGTACGATGACGTCCAGCCAGGCTTTGCGGAGCGCATCGTCCGGATGGCGGAGAAGCAAGTGGACGCGCGCATACAGCAGGCGAATGACCGCATCCAAATAGAGAAAACCGTCGTCATCGGGGATTCCAGGCGCGGCTATCTGGGCATCGTCTGCGCGTTTGTCCTCTCCCTTCTGATTATCTCGCTCGGAGCGTACTCGGTGATTTGGGGCGATGCGCGGGTGGGCGTCGCCGTAATCAGCGCCAACATCGCTGGTCTCGCCTACGTCTTCGTTTACGGCGCGAACTCACGCAGGCGCGAGCGGCAAGCCGCCGACGCCGAATCCCAACTCGACGGCGGCGACTGACCGCCCTTCCCCGTCCCGCGCCTAGATGGCGAAGAACAGTATCAGGCTGACGCTTATCAGCGCGGCGCTTTCGATGAACGCGGCGCCCAGGTTGCGGTCGGTCGCCAGCTCGTCCGACAGCTTCACGCGGGGGAACAGCGTCTTGTCCACGATGAAGCGGACGGCGTAGAGCAGAACGAACCCCAGCGCGGCGTAGATGGCGAACCCGGCCAGGCTTTCCGCCCACCCGGTGAACTCCCCGAACACCGCCTTGAACACCACGATGCCGATGGCTATGAGGTTGCCCGCCAGCGCCACTCCCACCGCCGCGTTGTCGCGCTCTATCTCGTCGTGAATGTCGAACGGCGTCGTCCACTCGTAGATGAACGTGTAGAGGATGAGGACGGCGAGGCCCAGGACGAAGAAGGCGAGCGCGGCGAGCGGTCCGCCGCCTTCGCCCGAAATCGCGCCGGCTATCACCAGCCCCACCGACACGTACACGGCGAACTCCACCACGCCCGTCCCCGCGTTGTGGTCGCGGATTATCTCGTCCTCCACCTTGAAGTTGTGCAGCACGAGCTTGTCCACCACCACGCGCGACAGGTTGAGGACGATGATGCCCGCCAGCGAGTAGGCGAACACCAGCCCGACCTCCCGCCAGTACTCCGGCGTGAACCCGAAGCCGTCCAAGCCGCCGTCCGCCATTACGATGAACGGCTGGTACAGCCCGCCGAGGAACACCAGCATGACGCCGAAGTAGTAGCCGGAGATGCTCGCCGCCAGCGCCACGTTGTCCTTGTGGTCGAGCTGTTCCTGAATTTTGTACGGCGTGACCAGATCCTGCGCCAGGCGCGCTATGGCGATGACTATCACGCCCATCGCCACGTACACCAGCCCGCGCGGTATCTGCTCCGCCACGTTCACAATCGCTTCCATCGCGTCGCCGCCTTCCGTTTTCGCTTATTTGTGATAGACCGTGACCAAGTGGGCGGGAACGGCGACCGAGGCGTAAGCCTCGAAGGGCCTGCCTTCCCACTTCACGACAGTCACGATTCCGCCGTCGTCGTCTCGGACGAACTCCCAGACGTAGAACCCTTCCCATTCGTCGTAGTCGTCGTCATCGCCCGCCTTTCGGTCGGAGTCGTAGCCCTTATAGTAGAGCGTTTCGTAGCTGTTGCGATAGCGGTAAACATGCCCGCCGTATTCGACGCTGTTTTCGATGGACTTGAAGTCGTCCCACGCCACTAGGGTGTCGTAATCCAGCCCCAGCTCGGACAGCCCCATCGCCCTGTCTTGGCGCGTGAGCGATATGTGGAGGCCGTCCTCGTCCTCCGACCACTCCACGGCGGCGCGGCGCGCGCCGTCGGCGCACTCCAGCTCGCGCGATTCGCCGAAGGCGGACTTGAGCCGGTTGACACGCTCGACGACGAGATAGGCGTCCTCGCCCGTCTCCCACATGCCGGGGATGAGGACGACGTCGCCCGCGCGCGCCGAGCGTATCGAATCGTCGCGCGGCGGCTCGCGCTTCCGCCTGCCGCCCCTGCCGAACAGATTTCTGAACATGAAAGCCCGCTGACCTCCGCGTTTTTTCTGACGGCTATTCTACAACCGCCGGCGTCCGATGGCTAGTGGGGGGGGAATCCGCTTGTTGGGGCATGTTCCCGGCTGACAAACCGCGCCTAGCGGCGCAGGCGCCCTCATCTTAGCCTTCTCCCATCAAGGGCTTACAGGGTTATGTTTGCGGCTGGCAGACTGCGCCTAGCGGCGCAGGCGCCCTCGCCCTAGCCCTCTCCCATCAAGGGAGAGGGGATTCATCGCTCGCGATTCGGGCTTGGTTTCCAGTTGCTGAGTCGGTCGCTCCACTCTGGATTCCCGCCTTCGCGGGAATGACGGGGTCAGGGGCGCGAAAGCGGCGAAAAGCGTCCAATCCGCGCCTAAATCCGCTAAACATACCCTTGCAAGCCCATCAAGGGAGAGGGGATTCATCGCTCGCGATTCGGGCTTGGCTTCGAGCGGCTTGCTTGTCCCCGCCTTCGCGAGGATGACGTTGTTGGGCGACTGTGGATTCCCGCCCCCGCTTCCGCGAGGGCGGCGTTCTTTCGCGGGAATGACGGGGGATGAAATATGAGAGACGCGATTCGCCAACTTTGATTCGCGCCTGTTTTCGGTCGCGTAGCCGCGAAAACCGAGAGCAAGCGGGGTTTTCGCGCTTCTTTGGCGTATTGACCATCTCGCGGCGTTGCGATATACTTGGGCGCGGATAGATTTCGCGGCGCGGCGGATTCGGTTCGGTTCGCGCCGGTTCGGATTGGGGCGGCGCGGGGCCGCCTGTCCGTTTGCGTAGAGGCGCTTAGCGATGATTGCGCGGGTTCGGCGTCCGACCAACGTCAGGCGGCTCGAGATAATCGAAGCCGCGCGGATTCTCATTACCGAGCGCGGCATACAGTCCCTCACCATCGGCAACCTCGCCCGCGCCGTCGGGGTGAGCGAAGGCGCGATTTACCGGCATTTCAGCGGCAAGAAGCGGATCATCGCGGGGGTGATAGAGGACATCGACTGCAAGCTGGCGCGGCGCGTGGACCTCATAGACGGCGACCCGGACGCCGGGTTGACGCGCCTCGAGCAGGCGCTCATGGCGCACGCCGCCCCGTCCGCCTCCGCCGGCGTGTCGTTCCTGGTCATATCCGAAGTGCTGATGAACGGAGACGAAGACCTTAGAAAGCTCATGCAGGCCGCCATCAACCGGCATCTCGAAACCATCGAGGCGCATCTGAAGGCGGGCGCGCAGAAGGGCGAAATCAGAGCGGACATCGACATCAAAGCCGCCGCCATACAGTTCTACGGGCTGATACAGGCGGTCAACACGCTGAACCACTTCGGCGACGCGGACGCTCCGGTTGGCGACAGCCGAGCGCTTTGGCAAGTATTCACGCGGGGAGTGTCCGAATAATGAGCGTTTCCAACGATCCCAACGCCTGCATAGAAGTCCAGAGCCTCTGGAAGGTCTTTGGCGAAGACCCGGACCGCGTCTTCGAACCGGAATACGCCGACAAGAGCCGCGCCGAGATTCAGGACGAGCTGGGGCTTGTCGTCGGCTTGCGCGACGTCTCTTTCAGCGTGGACGTCGGGCAGGTGTTCGTGGTGATGGGATTGTCCGGGAGCGGCAAGTCGACCCTCGTCCGCTGCCTCATCCGGCTCATCGAGCCGACGCGGGGGCAGGTGCTGTTCGACGGCGACGACATTCTGCCGTATTCGCCGGAGGACTTGCGCGAATTCCGCCGCAACAAGCTGGCGATGGTCTTTCAGCACTACTCCCTGCTCCCGCATCGCCGCGTGATGGACAATGTGGCGTATGGGCTGGAGATTCAGGGCATGGAGCGCGAGGAGCGCTACGAAGCGGCGTCCAAGGCGATTCAGACCGTCGGGCTTGACGGCTGGGAGGATTACTACCCGCGCGAGATGAGCGGCGGGATGCAGCAGCGCGTCGGGCTGGCGCGGGCGCTGGCGGTGGACCCGGACGTCCTGCTCATGGACGAGCCGTTCAGCGGGCTGGACCCGCTAATCCGCCGCGAGATGCAGGATGAACTGATAACGCTGCAAACCGAACAGCATCGCACAATCGTATTCATCACGCACGACTTGGACGAGGCGCTGAAAATCGGCGACCGCATCGTGATAATGCGGGACGGCGAGATAGCGCAGGCGGGCGCGCCGGAAGAGATAGTCACCGCGCCGGCGGACGACTACATCGCGGAGTTCGTTCAGGACGTTTCCATGTCCAAAGTCATCCGCGCGCGGGCTATCATGGAGTCGCCGGCGGCGTCCGTGCGCGAGACGGATTCGCCGAGCGCGGCGCTGGACGCCATTCGCGGCGCGGGCGGCGAGAGCGCCTTCCTGCTCGGCGGCGGCGACCGCGCCCTAGTGGGCGAGCTGACCCTGGAGCGCGCCCGGACCCTGGCGGAGCGCGGCGCGGACGACCTCACCGACGCCGGCGCGGAGCCGGCGCGAACCGTCTCCCCGCGCGCCTTCATCGAAGACATCATCCCCATGGCGGCGAGCTCCGAACGCCCCATCGCCGTGACGGACGAAAACGGCGCCCTGCTGGGCGAAATCCACAGAGGCGCGCTGCTCGCCGGCATGGCGATGCGCGCGCGGGAGAGCTGACAATGGCGCAAGCCGAACAAACGCAATCCGAGGGCGAGAGCGCAGTCGGCGGCATGTCCCTATCCGCCGTCCCCCGCCGCTACATCTGGCTGGCGGGCGTCGCGCTGGTCGCGGTAGTCGCGCTCATCTGCATCGCCGTCTGGGGCGGGCGGATGGAGTTCCCCACAACCGTATCCACGACCACCGACAGCACCGGCACCCTCGAAATCGAAAGAACCGTGGGCAAGATTACGGCGGACGGGATAGACGCCGCGGTGGAATGGGTTGTTACGACATTTAGGTGGCTGTTCGACCCAATCAAGGACGGCATAATCTACACGCTGAACGCCATAGAAGGCGGGTTGCACTGGTTGCCTTGGCCCGCGGCGGTTCTGGCGATGGCGCTTCTGTCGTTCGCAGCGGGCGGGTGGCGCCTGCTGGCGTTCGCCGTCGTGGCGTTGCTGTTCGTCGGATTCATGGACTTGTGGGAGCCCGCCATCGAAACGGTGGCGCTGATGACTGTGGCGGTAATCATCTCGGTGGCGCTCGGCTTGCCGCTGGGCGTGCTGGCGGCGCGCAACCGCATAGTGGACGGCATACTGCGCCCGATACTGGACGGGATGCAGACGATGCCGAGCTTCGTCTATCTCCTGCCGGGCATACTGCTCTTTTCGCTTGGGAAGCCGGCGGGCGTGTTCGCCACAATCATCTACGCCGTCCCCCCCGTGATACGACTGACGAATCTGGGCATCCGCCAGGTGCCGGCGGACACCATAGAGGCGGCGCGCGCCTTCGGCTCGTCCCCGCTTCAGACGCTGGTAAAAGTCCAGATACCCATGGCGCTGCCCACGATAATGGCGGGGATAAACCAAACAATCATGATGGCGCTCGCCATGGTGACGATAGCGAGCATGGTCGCCGCCGGCGGTCTCGGCGACCCGGTGCTTCGCGCTCTGCAGAAAAACCAGGCGGGGAACGGCGCGATAGCGGGGCTGGCTATCGTATTCCTCGCCATAGTCATAGACCGCCTAACGCAGTCCATCGCCCAAAAACAGGAACGTACCCTGAGCGCCGGCTGACGCCAATCGTCCGCCGCGCGCGTCCAAATCCAAATCGCAGTCAACCCGAATCGCCAACCTAATCGAAAGAAGGAACGCATGAAACACATCGGAAAGAAAACCATAGCGGTCGCCGCCGCGCTGATGGCGTTGCTGGCGCTCGCCGCAATCGCCTGCGAAACCCCTGAGCCGGAGATTCAGACGGTGGAAGTCGTCCGAACCGTCGTCGTGACGGAACAGGTCGAAGTCACCAAAGAGGTGCCGGTCGAGGTCGTCCGGACGGTCGAAGTCACCAAGGAAGTGGAAGTCCCCGTCGAAATCGTCCGGACGGTGGAAGTCACTAAGGAAGTGGAAGTCCCCGTCGACGTAGTTCGGACGGTGGAGGTCGTCAAGGAAGTCGAAGTCGAGGTCACCAAAGAGGTGGTCAAAGAAGTCCCCGTTGAAGTCATGGTCATGCCCACGCCTGGGCCGAAAGGGACCATCATCTTCAGCGACCTGAACTGGAGCAGCGCGCAGGTGCAGAACCGCATCGCGCAGTATCTGGTCGAGAAGGGCTACGAATACCCGACGGAAGTGGTGTTCGGCGCCACCCTGCCCCTGTTCCAGGGGCTGAGGAACGGCGACAGCCACGTCACGCTGGAGATTTGGCTGCCCAACCAGGATGAGGTTTGGGACGAGGCGCTGGCGGCGGGCGAGGTCGTCTCCGTGGGCGAAAGCCTGGGCAAAGACTGGCAGTCCGCCTTCGTCGTCCCACGCTACCTTCAGGAGCAGCACCCCGACTTGGACAGCGTGGAAGACCTGAAGGACGACAAGTTCAAGGCGCTGTTCGCCACCGCCGAGACGGGCGGCAAGGCGCTTCTGGTGTCCTGCGTAATCGGCTGGGCGTGCGAAGAAGTCAACGCCGCGCAGATAGAGGGCTACGGGCTGGCGGACCACGTCCACGTCCTGAACCCCGGCGACGGCGCCGCCGCCAACGCCAGCCTCTACGGCGCGTTCGAGCGCGAAGAGCCGTGGCTGGGCTACCAGTGGGGAACGAACGACCCGGCGCTGGTTCTCGACCTGGTTCGCCTAGAGGAGCCGCCGTACAGCGACGAGTGCTGGTTCACCACCAAAGCCTGCGCCTATGAGGACGCCTCCATCCTAATCGCCGTCCATCCCGACTTGGTGTCCCGCGCGCCGGACGTGGTGGCGATGCTGCGCAATTGGGACTTCAACATAGGCGTTTACGGAACGGTCGCCGCCTGGCAGCGCGACAACTCCGACGCGACCGCCGAAGACGCCGCCCTGTGGTGGCTGAAGGGCAACGCGGACACTTGGGGCGAATGGGTGACGCCGGACGCCAAAGCCGGCATCCAAGCCGCCCTGGACGCCAACGAAACGCCGGACGGCTGGCCCACGTCCTAGCGGCGCGGACCGCCGCCCGCGAAGGGCGATAAGCGAAGCCCCGGCTGAGCGCAAAGCTCGGTCGGGGCTTTTTGCGCGCATGCCCCGCCGCGCGTCTTTCGCTGGCGGGCGCGTAAAGGGGTTGCGCTTAGATTGCCACTTCTGATAGACTATAGTTGTCCCGTTAGGGACGACTTGAGCTCCGCCCCCTTGGGGGTTATTGACTCCGGCCCCCCATTGGGGGGCCTTTTTAATGGAGTGAATCCATGTCCGCGACCTACGCTGGATTTGTGGACGCTGGCTATCTCATAGCTGAAGGCGCGAGGTCGCTTGGCAAACGACCGCAAGAAGTCCGCATAAACGCGCTCGCCACGGTGAATTGGTTGCGCGGGCTAGACGACGATGAACTTGTCGGCTCCGCGTTTCTCCGCGCGTACTGGTATGACGGGGCTTTCGCCCCATCTCATAACGAGTACAGCGGTCAGAGGCGTTTTTTTGACGCGATTGCCCGCGTTCAGGGAATTCAACTGCGTCTGGGACATGTCGCCGAGCGTCCGTCTCGGATAGCCCGACCGATGCGGCGTGCGCTTAGAGAAACCGCCGAAGGGCTTGGAGTTAACCCCGACGAATTGTTGTCGGAGTTCGAAAGCCGATGGACTTTCCACCCCGACCGCAGGCAGAAGGGCGTGGACACGCTAATCGCGCTAGACATGGTTCGCCTCGCCGGTCGCTCCGCTTTCTCAGTCGCGGTGTTGGTGGCGGGCGACCGAGACTTGGCTGAAGTGGTTAGAACCGTTCAGGACTTCGGCATCCGCGTGATAATCGCGACTCCAAACCGAAAAAGCGTCGCCGCCGAGCTCGCGCAACTCGCGGACAGCGTCATTTATATTTCGGAAGCCGACCGTCAAAACATGTTGTTGCCCCGCCCCCCGGATAAGTAACCGCGCGCGTCCGACTGGATTCCCGCCATCCGCTTGCGCGAGACAACGTCCTTTCGCGGAAATGTCCGGGTGGAATATAATATCGGCAAACGATGAAACTCCACCCCATCCCCACCAAACCATCCGCGCTCGCGTTCTTGGCGCTCGTCGCCGCGCTCGCCCTCGCCGCCTGTTCGCGCCCTGCGGACGCCCCTACGCCGCCCGCCGCGCCCAAAGCCCCCATCGTGTTCGCCGACCTCAATTGGACTAGCGCGCAGACGCAGAACCGCATCGCGCAGTATCTTCTGGAGAAGGGATACGGCTATCCGACGGAGCTGGTTTTCGGCGCGACTCTGCCGCTGTTTCAAGGGTTGCGGCGCGGCGACATCGACGTCGACATGGAAATGTGGCTGCCCAACCAGATAGACGTCTGGGAAGAGGCGAGGGACGCCGGCGAAGTGGTCGCGCTCGGCGGCAGCCTTGGCAAAGATTGGCAGTCCGCCTTCGTCATCCCCGCCTATCTTCAGGAAGAATACCCGGATTTGGACAGCGTGGAAGACCTGAAAGACCCGCGTTTCAAGTCCCTATTCGCCACGCCGGACTCGCATGGCAAAGCGCGGCTGGTGTCCTGCCTCATCGGCTGGGCTTGCGAGGGCGTCAACGCCGCGCAGGTGGCGGGCTACGGCTTGTCGGAGCATGTGAACATCGTCGCGCCGGGGGACGCGGCGACCGCCAACGCCAGCCTCTACTCCGCCTATGAAAAGGGCGAGGCGTGGCTGGGCTATCAGGCGGGAACGAACGACCCGGCTCTGATTCTCGACCTCGTTCGCCTAGATGAGCCGCCGTACAGCGATGAATGTTGGGCGACGACCAAAGCCTGCGCCTACAAGGACGCGGACGTTCTGGTGGCGGTGAACGCCAACCTGCCCGCCCGCGCTCCGGACGCCGTCGCCGCCCTCCGCGCCTACGACCTCGGCGCGGAGCGGTTCGGGGACATATTCCGATGGACGCAAGCCAACGCGGACGCCGCGCTTGAAGACGCCGTCCTCTGGTGGCTGAAGGGCAACGCGGACATCTGGGGCGCGTGGGTGACGCCGGAGGCAAAAGCCAAAATCCAAGCCGCCCTAGACGCCAACGAAGCGGCGGAGGGGTGGCCCGAGTCTTGATGATTGGACGCCTTTCGCCGCTTTCGCGCCCCCGCCGCCGTCATTCCCGCGAAAGCGGGAATCCAGAAACCCAACCAGAACAGCCGCTTGAAATCAGGCTTGACCCGAAGCCGACATATCCCCTTCCCTTGATGGGCTTGTCGGGACATGTTTCTTGTCAGAATCAGGATTTAGAGGATTAGAGGATTTTCAGGATTCTTCACGGCGCGCGCGTCTTCGGAGCGGCAAGCGCTTGTCCACATTCGGATTGGCGGGATTTCCGGTCGCGGGGAAAAGCGAGGATTTGGGCGATGCGAAATCCTGAAAAATCCTTTAATCCCGTAAATCTAATCCCGCGAATCCTGATTCTGACAAATACACGCGCGACTGGATTTCAACCAAGATAGCCACTTGAAATCAGGCTCGACCTGAAGCCGACAAATCACCTCTCCCTTGATGGGAGAGGGCGCCTGCGCCGCTAGGCGCAGTCCCGCGCGGATTGCCCGCCAACCCAAAACACGTCGCTAAGCGTCTGATAATTGGGAATATCACGCCCCAAACGCCCAAATCGCGCGGAATTTAGGATTTATAGCGATAAATAAAGCGAGTTCTCACCAATTTCCCAAAACCGCCAAATTCGCCGCCAAAACCCCTTGCATTGCCCAAATTGATAATGATATTATTTATTCACGATAACCATATCAAGGGCTAACGCCCCCGACGAGGAGAATAGACATGCTGAACCTAACGCTCAACAGAACCGCCAGACTAACGCTGATAGCCGTCGCCGCCGCGATGCTGGTTGCGGTAGCCATCCCCCTAGCGGCTTCGGCGCAGTTCGGCAGCAGCCGCCCGGTGATAAGCGAAATCAGGCTCGTCAAAGACGGAACCAACGACGGGTTCGCGCCGGGGCAGACGGTGACCGCCAACGTCTACTTCGACAGGGACGTCCGATACACGGTTCCGTGGGACTCCGTGGCGAGCGGCGACCACGGCAGCGCGCTGACGCTGGACATCGGGAACATCGACCGGGACGCGCAGTACGTCGGCGTGGTGGACAACAACAACGCCATCCTCCGCTTCCAGTACACGGTGCAGCCCACCGACAAATTCCATGTCATCGTCAAAAGCAACGGGGAACCGGAAATAAAAGTCCACGCCGAGAGGCTGAACGCGCTCCCGGGCCACTGGGTCGCCGCGAGCGGAGACGCGGACGGCTGCGAAGGCGGCGAGCTGACGGACGCCGGCGCCATGCTGCTCATCCTGATGCCGTTCCTGACATTCTACGACCCCGGCGACCTACTGGACGACTACTACACGCCGTACACCTGCTACAGGTACTCGTCCGCGTTGCAGATTCCCAACCCCGGCAGCCAACTGCAGTACACCACCAACTAGGCGAACGCGGGCGCGGACAAGCCACAAATCGCGCCCGCCAAGCATAGACACGGCGAACCGAGCCGCCCCCGTTTTCAAGAGGACGGGGGCGGCTTTGGCGTTTCGCGGCGCGCGGTTTGTCAGACGTCTTGTCCGACAACGTCCGCGCTCAGCGCCAACTGCTCGGCGGGCGGCAAGGTTTCGTTCGCGTCACGGGCGTCGCCTGCGTCCGGCTTCGGGGCGGCGCTTAGCCAGCCCTTGCTTCTTAGCGCGGCGAGCGCCAAGCGTATTTGGCGAACCGAAAACTGCCGCTTTCGGGGGTTCCATGCGTACACCCACTCGGCGATTTCGGCGTCGGACGCGGACGGGTTTTCGGCGGCTGTCCAGTGGACTGTCGCCAGCAACTCCAAGCCGAACGCAGACTCGAAGCCGTCCATCAGGTCGGCGACGCGGTTCAGGCGCTCCAGCGCGTCGGGGCGGTCGGCTAGAAAAGCGTCCGCGTCCTCGACCGCTCCGGGGATAAGCGCCAACTCTTTGGCGGGGTCGTCGCCGCCGTCGGCGTAGCCGGATATGAGATGCCCCTCCACGCTCCGCAGAACGTGGAGCAGATTTTCGGCGTAGGGTCCATAATGCCCCTTCTCGAATTTCAAGCTCAGCGGCTCGCCCGCTTCCTGCATGAAATACATCATTTTGTGCGTTTCCAGCAGCGTTGCGAACGGGTCGAGCAGTCCGCGCAGGTATCGGTCGAGCAGGCGGACGAGAACGGCGCGCGCGGCGGTCATCTTGGGCGCGGCGGCGGAGCGGTTGGGTCGGCGGTCGGAGGGGACGCTCCCCGGCTCGAATACGACGACGTCCACGCCGTCCAGCCCGCCGAGCGCGGCTTCCATTCTTGGGCGGACGTCGTCCCAACTCAGCTTGCCCAAGTCGCTGCCGAGCGCCGGAAGCGCTATCGAGCGTATGCCGCGCGCCCGTATCTCGGCGGCTAGGGATTCAAGACCCGCTTCCACGTCCTCAATGCGGCTTCTGGCGCGCCAGTGGCGCTTGGTCGGGAAGTTGATTATGAATCGCGGCGAAGCCAGTCCCGCGCCGGCGTCGAAGACGAACATCTTGCCCGGCGTCACCTCGCCGCGCTCGCAAGCGTCCTTGTACGCCCGGAAGTTGGCGGGAAACTTCTTCTTGAACTGGAGCGCGATGCCGCGCCCCATTACGCCAACGCAGTTGACGCTGTTCACCAGCGCGTCGACGTCTTCCGAGAAAATGTCGCCCTTTTTGTAGGCTATCATGCCGGTTTCCCCCTGAGCGGCTAATAGTACCAATCGCTCATAATTTCGACATGCGGCTTGTGAGCGGACGCCTGCAACGCTCGCCGCGCTTGGCGCTGGATTCCGGGCGAGTGAGCGCCCACGCGCCTTATCAAAGTCCAAGAGATTGATTTTTCCACCAGAAACTCCGCCTGCTTTCCGTGTTTATGGTCTCGCCATATCCTAGCGTCTATGGCGTTCCAATCCAACTTGTCCAGCGAGCGAAGGTCGGAGTAATCATCAAAGATATACGCCCCGGCGTTGGATGCGGTGAACGCCCAGCGCCGTTTGTTGGCGTCCGCCCGCGCTACGGTCTCGCGCAAGTCCGCTTCCAAGTGGACTATCGGCTCCTGCCCGCCGCGATGCGCCAATTTGGGATTACGCATGTGAATCAGGTACAGCATGATGGAGCGCGGGCAGAAGTAGAACGGCGCGCAGTCGCCGACGCGCAAGTCCGGATGGCTGTCGAGACGCAACTCTTCAAGCCTCCGCCGCTTGATTTCGCCCATGCCTATGGTTGAGCCGGGCGAGCCGCGACGCGCAACTTCCGCGTCGCACCACAGATAGCCGTCCGCGATGATGGACGGCAGGCGGTCCGCGTGAACTATGTGGTATATCTTCGGTTCGGGTGGCGCGAGCATGGTCAAGCCTCGACGCTCACAGATTCGCAAGTCGTCAGGGGCGTCTGTCTTTACGAAAGTCTGCCAACAAACGCTCGCCGGGTAAAGGCGAACGCCGTTCTCGGTTTGCGGACTTGCGAAAGAAATTACGTTCTATTATAATGATTCAACCACTCCAAATCAAGCCTGCCGCGCCGTCCCCGCAGGGCGCGAATCGTCTCTTTTATTTTCTGGACAAATCTTGTAAATCAACCAAAGTTTGACTGGAGCGGCTGATTTGGGTATAGTCTTATGCGAGCGTTCACTTACAAACGCTCCGCGCGCTCGGCGCATCGCCGCCTGGAAGCGCGCTATCGTGCCGCTTAGCAAAGGAGTTCACAGCATGAAATTGCCTTTGGCAGCAATCAACTTGAAAAGCCTGGCGCTTGCGGGAGCGGCAGTCGCCGCTTTCGCCGCCATAGCCTGCTCCAGCCAGCCCGCGGCGCCGGCTGAGATAGATGAAGCGCAACTCCGGAGCATCGTGTCGGAGGCGGTTCAGCAGTCCGCGCAGGCGCCTCAGCCGCAGGTGTCCGCCGCTGAAATCCAGTCCATGGTCGAAGCCTCGATGAGCGCCGCCATGTCCGACATGAGCAGCTCGCAAGTGTCCGCCGACCAGATCCAGGCGATGGTCGAAAGCGCCGTCGCGGGCGCCGCCACCGAAGGCGCGACGCCGGAGCAAATCCAGTCGATGGTCGAAAGCGCGGTCAAAGCCGCCACCGCCGACGCGGTAACGGGCGAAGACGTGCAGTCCGCCATTTCCATGGCCGTCACCGAAGCGCAGTCGGGCATGATAACCAGCGCGGACATCCAAGCCGCCGTCGACAGGGCTGCCGAAGGCTCCCTCACCGCCGAACAGGTGCAGGAAATAGTCGATAGAGCGGTAGCCACCCCCGAAGCGGCGATGACGATGATGGACGAACCCCAGTCGGGCGGCACAATCCGCTTCGGGATGATCGCCTTCAACTCGCTCGACCCCATGCTGGCGGGCTTGGCGCAAGCCGAAGCCCCCTACGGCGAGCTCACGCACGACAGCATCGTCATGTACTGGTACGACGGCGAAGTCACCCCCTGGGCGGTCGAGTCGTGGACTTCCTCCGAAGACCTGTCCGAGTACACGTTCAAGGTGCGGGACGGCATCACCTTCCACGACGGCTCCCCGCTCACTTCCGCCGACATCAAGTGGACGCTCGACCGCGTCCGCGACGAAGATTCGGCGTCGCCGCACAGAGACAACATCAGCTACATCGATACCATCTCCGCGCCGGACGCCAATACGCTCGTGCTGGATTTGGGCGAAAACTCCAACGCCTTCATCATGGGCGACATGACCGACTACCACACGCGGGTAGTGCCGAACGGGCGGACGACCGAAGAGGTCGGCTTGTCCGAGCTCGGTTCAGGCCCTTACACGCTCGACATGGCGACGCACAACCCCACCGAGCGCTCGGTGATGGAGCGCTATCCGGACTACTGGCGCGAGAACCGCCCCTACGCCGACCAGATGGTGTTCTTCTACATGCCGGAGGCGGTGGCGCGCATCGAGGCGCTGAAGACGGGCGCCATTGACGTCATCCTCTCGCCGCCGTTGTCCGCTCTGGGGCAGCTCGCCGGCAATCAGGACATCCGAATCGCGGACGCGCCGACCGCCGGCGTGGGCGTCATCGACATGCACACCGCCTACTCCCACCTGCAGGGCGACGAAGAGACGTTCGGGCAGTTCCAGGGGCTGGACGACTCCATCTTCGCCAACAAGAATCTGCGGAAGGCGCTGCAGTACGCCGTCGACCGCGATTTCGTGGTGGAAGCCGCCTTCTTCGGACGCGGCTCGCCCGCCAACGACCACCCGGTGGGCATCAACGACCAGTACTACTGGGACGACCAGCCCATCATCAAGCAGGACGCGGACAGGGCGATAGAGTACCTGGAAGCCGCCGGCTACGCGGACGGCGTCGACCTGACGCTGAACACGTCCGACTTCAACCAGATGCAGGACGTGGCGCTGGCGTTCAAGGAATCGGTCTCGAAAATCGGCACGCGGAGCGACGGCGAAACCCCGCTCATCAACGTGGACGTGGCGAGCCACGACGAATCCGCCTACTGGACGGCGCAGTGGATGAACCCCTGCTGCCCGTTCGTCAGCAGCAACTGGGGCGGACGCCCGGCTAACGCGGCCATCAACGTCCAGCTCCGGAGCGGCGGCGTGTGGAACGAATCGTTCTACAACAACCCGCGCCTGGACGAGCTGCTCGACCTCGCCGCCGGCGAAGCGGACTTCGAAACGCGCAAGGAATACTTCCGCGAAATGCAGGAAATCCTGATAGAGGACGTCCCGGTGCTGTACCTCACGTACAACCCGGTGATCTACGCCTACAGGTCGAACATCAACAACGTCAAAGCCCACCCCGCCCTCGCGCACTGGCTGTTCGAGGAGTGGTGGGTGTCCCCCAACTAGCGCGCGGCGCTAGACGGGAAGCCAACCCCTAAACCACGTCCCCCGCGCCCGCCTAAACAGGGCGCGGGGGGCGGCTAACCGCTGGACACTAGCCACTGACCATCCACTAACCCAAAGCGACCATCCGCATGGCAAGATTCCTCATAGTAAGACTGTCGCTCATCGTAGTGACGCTGCTCGCCGTCTCCGTCGCCATCTTCGGGCTGATAGAGCTGGTTCCGGGCGACGCCGCCGAGCGGATGCTGGGGCAGCAGGCGACGCCGGTTTCGCTCAAGAATCTGCGCGCGCAAACGGGGCTGGACAAGCCCGCCCACATACGCTATCGCGACTGGATTTGGGGCGCGATGCGGGGCGATTTGGGCGTCTCGCTGAAATCGCCGGCGGTCTCGGTGTCGGACATAGTAGGCGGACGGCTCGTCAATTCCGCCTTTCTCGCCGTCGGCGGATTCCTCATCGCCGTCCCGTTGGGTCTCGCCACCGGCGTATTCATCGGCATGAGGCCCGACACAAAGCTGGACAGATTCCTCTCCACCGGCGGCTTGATAACCATATCCCTGCCGGAGTTCGTCACCGGCGTGATGATGATTCTTGTGCTGTCCACCTGGCTGGCGTGGCTGCCTTCCTCCAGCATTATGATGCCGGGCGAGTCCATGCTCGGCAACCCGCAGGTGCTGATAATGCCGACTCTGACGGTCACGGGCGCGCTGTACGCCTATATCGTGAGAATGGCGCGCGCCAACGTCATTGAAGTGATGGGCAGCAACTACGTCCGCACCGCCATACTCAAGGGCTTGCCCACGCGGACGGTGATAATCAAACACGTAATGCCCAACGCGCTGTTGCCCACAATCACGGTCATCGCCAACAACGTCGGCTGGCTGTTCGGCGGGCTTATCATCATTGAAAACCTGTTTTCGTATCCGGGGATGGGCAGTTTGCTCATAGAATCCATAGACGCGCGCGACACGACGATGCTGCAGTCGACGGCGATGGTGATAGCGGCGGTTTACGCCTTCAGCAATCTCGCCGCCGATTTGACTTACGGCGCGCTGAATCCGAGAGTGAGGCTGTCATGACGGCAATCGGAACCGCTACGCCGCAAGCCGCCGCGCCGCGCTCGGCTCTGGCGAGATTCGGCGACTCCGCCAAAGCCGCGCTGTCGCTCATCCTGCGAACCAACACGGGGCGCATCGGATTCGCCATCGTGCTGATCCACCTGACCATCGCGGTCATAGGCCCCTGGATAACGCCGTATCCGCCGACGGACTACCACCTGGCGGACCGCTTCAGCGGACCCAGCGCCTCTTACTGGCTTGGCACGGACGAGAACGGGCGCGACATTCTAAGCCGCGTTCTGGCCGGCGCGCGCTCGATAATCTGGATATCCACGCTCGGCACAATCCTCGGCGTCACGCTCGGAACGATAGTCGGCGTGACCAGCGGCTACTTCGGCGGCAGGGTCGACCAGGTCATCATGCGGATTGTGGATTGGTTTCTGGCGATTCCGTCCCTTCTGCTGGTGATTCTGGTAATCAACATGGCGAGCCAGCGCTTCAGCGGCGTGGACGCTTCTTGGATAATCATCGGCATCATCGGCATATCGTTCATGCCGAACAACAGCCGCGTGATTCGGAGCGCGGCGCTCGCCGTCCGCCCGCTTGAATTCGTGGAAAGCGCCCGCCTGCGCGGGGAGCCGACGGTTTACATCATGTTCCGCGAAGTCCTGCCGAACGTCATGCCCGTCGTGGCGGTGGAGGCGACGATACGCCTGAGCTTCGCGCTTCTGCTCACCGCCGGCCTGGCTTTCTGGGGCTTGGCGTGCAGGAGCCGACGCCGGATTGGGGGCTGATGGTCGGCGAGAACGCCCAGCATCTTTCGACAATCCCCATGTCCGCCATCGCGCCGGGGTTCGCCATGGCGTCCCTAGTGGTCGGCATCAACCTGCTGGCGGACGGAATCAGGCAGGCGCAAAACCTGCCGTTGACCGGAGACCAATAGCCGGAGGCAAGCGAAATGACAAACGCCGCGCAAACGCCGAGCGCCGACGCGCCGCTGATGCGGATTGACGACCTAGCCGTGACGTTCCAAACCGGCAGGGGGGCGGTTCGCGCCGTTCGCGGGGTCGATCTGGAGATAGCGCGCGGCGAAGTGCTGGGCTTGGTCGGCGAATCCGGCTGCGGCAAATCCACCGTCGCCTTCGCCATGATGGGATACCTGCCCGCCAGCGCCCAAGTGGAGGGCGGCGTGCTGTTCGAGGGCGCGGACATCAACGCCATGTCCCCCGACGACCTGCGCGAGATGCGCGGCAACAGCATGGCGATGGTTTACCAAGACCCGGTGACGTCGCTGAACCCGTCCATGCGCGTGGGGCGGCAGGTCGAAGAGGCGCTGACCGAGCATCTCGGCATGAGCGCCGACGAAGCCCGCGGGCGCGCCGTCGAGCTGTTCGAAAGCGTCGGACTCGCCGACCCCGGACGCATCGGGCGGCGATACCCCCACCAGCTCAGCGGCGGGATGCAGCAGCGCGTCGTAATCGCCATGGCGCTCGCCTGCGACCCGCATCTGCTCATCATGGACGAGCCGACCACAGGCTTGGACGTGACCACCGAGGCGACCATCCTAGACCTCATCGTCGAGCTGAAAGACCGCGTGAACGCGGGGATACTGTTCGTCAGCCACAATCTGGGCGTCATCTCGCGCGTGGCGGACCGCGTCGCGGTAATGTACGCCGGCGAAGTGGTCGAGCAGGCGCCCGTCCGCGACTTGTTCAAGAACCCGCGCCATCCGTACACGGTCGGGCTTCTCTCATGCGTCCCTCAGCCGCCGGGGGACGACGGGGTGGAGATGCAGCTGAGCAGCATCCCCGGCTCCGTGTTCGACGCGCAGACGGAGCAGGCGGAAACCTGCCTGTTCGCCCCCCGCTGCCCGCTGGCGCAGGACGACTGCGTCGCCCAATCGCCGCCCGCCTTCCGAATCAACGACGGACACCTGGCCAAATGCCTTCATCATGGGGAAGTCCGACCGAACATTTGGGGCGACCTTCTGGAGCGCCGCCAAAAGCCGGAGCAGGCGGACGAAGTCCCCGTCTTGGACGCGAAGGGCTTGCGGAAGTTCTACGGCGGCGGACGGCGCAAGTGGATACTGTTCGGGCCCACAGTCCGCCCGCCCGTCCGCGCCCTTGTGGACGTCGATATGCGCGTGGGGACGGGGCGGACGCTCGGCATAGTGGGCGAGAGCGGCTCCGGCAAAAGCACGGCGGCGCGCTCCATCGTGGGCTTGATTCCGCGCAACGGCGGGACGCTGGAATTGCGCGGCGAAGACCTCGCCCCCAGCGTCAACAAGCGCGCCGAAGAGCAACGCTCCGCCATGCGGATGGTGTTCCAAAACCCGACGGCGTCGCTCAACCCCAAACTGCCGATACGCCACGCCATCGTCCGCGCGCTGAGGAAGTTCGCCGGGCTGGGCAACCGCGAAAGCGACTCGCGCGCGGAGGAGTTGCTGGAGGCGGTGGGATTGGATTCGTCCTTCCTAGACCGCAAGCCGTCCGAGCTGAGCGGAGGCCAGCAGCAGCGCGTCGCCCTAGCCAGCGCCTTCGCCGCCAACCCCGACCTGGTGGTGGCGGACGAAGCGGTGTCCGCGCTGGACGTATCCGTCCAAGCGCAAGTGCTGAACCTGCTGGAAGACCATCAGCGCGAAACGGGCAATTCCTACGTATTCATCACGCACGACTTGGGCGTTGTGCGCTACGTCTCGGACGACATACTGGTTCTGTACGCCGGCCACGTCGCCGAGTACGGGCCCGCGCCGGACGTCCTCAGCGCGCCGTCGCATCCGTACACGGAGGCGCTGCTGTCCGCCGCCCCCGTCCCGGATCCGGACGCGGAGCCGACGCATATACGGCTTGAGGGCTCCGTCCCCACTCTGCGCTCGGCGTTCAGAGGCTGCTTCTTCGCCGGCAGATGCCCGCGAAAACTCGGCGAGATATGCGACGAAGAGCCGCCGCCGCAACGGGCGGGCGTCAACGGAAACGGACACGTCATCAACTGCCACATACCGACGGAAGAGCTGGCGCGGATGCAGGAATACGACATTGAGCCGCGTCGAATGGCGACGGCGGCGGATGGCTAGACAGTCCCCCGAACCGCGAAAAGCGTTGAGCGAATATGGGATTGGGCGGGCGGTCAAGCGGGGTTTGCGGCGGCGGGATGGCGCGCGACGAACCGGAGTCGCGAGCGTTAAGATGGCAACGCCGCCTAGTACTCGACTTTGACGCCCGCTTCTCTCAGCGCGGGGATGACGTTGTTCACGGAGTTGTCGTCCAGATTCTCGCCCCACAGCCTAATCGTCGTCCCCTCGCCGAATCCCGCTTCCAGCAGCGGCGAGATGTCGGTGATTTGGTTTCTGCTCAAATACGCGCGCTTGAGGTTTGGCAGGGACGCAAGCGCGGATATGTCGCTCACCTGGTTTTTGGTGAGGTCGATTTCCTCCAGTTTGGTCAGTCCGGCGAGCGCGGATATGTCGCTTATCCGATTCTCCTCCAAGTTCAGTTGAGTCAGCTCCGTCAATCCGGACAGCGGCGAGAGGTCATCGACTGCGTTGTCCTTCGCGTGGAGATAGGTCAGGTTGGTCAACCCCGCTATGGGCGTCAGGTCGGATATGTCGTTTTGGGTGAGGTTCAGACGGGTGAGCGAGGTCAGGCCCGGATATGGGCGTCAGGTCGCTCACGGTGTTCTGGGTGATGTCGAGGTCGGTCAGGCTGGTCAGGTTCTCAAGCCCGGACAGGTCGGCGACGTACAGGTCAAGCGCCACGCTGAACTTCTCCAAGCCGCTGACTTCTTCGATTAGGATGGGTTCCTCGTCCCCGTCTCTTCCGATGGCGATTCTGACGTTGCCTTCAACTATGGGGTCTTGGAACACGGCTTCGCCCGCGACGCTGGCGACTTGGGTTTCGCCGGCGTCTTTGGCGACTGCGGGACTGGCTGGCTCCAGCGCTTCGTCGCCGTCTTCATCTGCGACCGGCGTCGGAGTCAGCATGGCGCGAGGCGCGGGCGGCAACCTTCCGGCTTTGAAAAACCCGGCGGGAGGGTCGGCTTGTCCAGAGTTGTTATCGCCCCAACACTCCGCCGAACCGTCTTCCCGCAACGCGCAATTATGAGCCACGCCGACGCTAATGGCGACGAAAGACCCAGCGGGCGGATCCGATTGACCGGCGGCGTAGTTCTGGACCCAGCGATTAGCCCCCCAGCACTCCACCGCGCCGTCTGGGCGCAACGCGCAGGTATGGGCAACGCCGGCGCCAATGGCGACGAAAGACCCACCGGGAGGGTCGGATTCACCGTCATCGTTAGATCCCCAGCACTCCGCCGAGCCATCTTCCCGCAACGCGCAGGTATGCCCCCCGCCAGCGCTAATGGCGACGAAAGACCCACCGGGCGCGTCGGCTCGCCCGTAGAGATTATATTCTTCTCCCTCTCCCCAGCACTCCGCTGAGCCGTCCTCTCGCAATCCGCAGGCATGCCCAGACCCTGCGCTGATGGCGACGAAAGACCCGCCGGGCGCGTCGCGTTGCCTGGAACCTTTATATCCCCAACACTTCGCTGAGCCGTCATCTCGCAACCCGCATGTATAATCACTGCCGGCGTCAATGGCGACGAAAAACTCGGCGGGCGAGTCGGCTTGCCCAGCGAAAACGCCGTCGGGCACGTCGGATTCACTGAAGAAGATGCCTCCCCAACACCGCGCGAAGCCGCTCACATCCAACGCGCAGGTATGCTGACCGCCTGCGCTAATGGCAACGAAAAACCCGTCGGGCGGGTCGGCTTGGTCGGTGAAGTTCGATCCCCAGCACACAACTTCGCCGCTTTCGCGCAAAGCGCAGGTATGCCCCCCGCCGGCGCTAATGCTAGCGCCGGTCACTGCGACGCTTTCTGCGACATCGCCCGTTGTCGGCGTCAATGCGGCGGCGGAACTCGGCGCAGGCGCGTTCGGCGGCGCTTTGACTCTGAAAGACCCGGCGGGAGGGTCCGATTGGCCTTCATAGTATTCGCCCCTGCCTCCCCAACACTCCGCCGCGCCGTCCTCTCGCAACGCGCAAGTATGACTCTGTCCCGCGCTAATGGCGACGAAAGACCCGGCGGGCGGGGCTGCTTGACCCTTATCGTTCTGCCCCCAGCACTCCGCAGAGCCTTCTTCTCGCAACGCGCATGTATGATTCGAGCCTGCGCTAATGGCGACGAAAGACCCGGCGGGCGGGTCGGTTCGACCGCTGTCTGTCACTCCCCAACACACCGCCGCGCCATTTTCTCGCAACGCGCATGTATGCCCCCCGCCTGCGCTAATAGCGACGAAAGTCCCGGCGGGCGGATCCGCTTGTCCGAGTTCGTTCCATCCCCAACATTCCGCCGCGCCGTCTTCCCGCAACGCGCAGGCATGCCGCCAACCCACGTTAATGGCGATGAAAGACCCGGCGGGCGGATTGGCTTGTCCGTCATCATTCCATCCCCAACATTCCGCCGCGCCGTTCTCTCGCAACGCGCAACTATACCCTCGGTCAGCGCTAAGGGCGACGAAAGACCCGGCGGGCGAGTTGGTTCGACCGTCTTGGTTCCATCCCCAGCACTCCACTGCGCCGTCCTCGCGCAACGCGCAAGTATGCCAGTCACCGGCGCTAATGGCGGAGAAAGACCCGGCGAGCGGTTCCGCTTGACCGTGATTGTTTCCGCCCCAACACTCCGCCGTGCCGTTTTCGCGCAACGCGCAGGTGTGGAATCCGCCGGCGTCAATGCTGCCCATGGACACTTGGACGCCTTCAGAGACGCCGTCGCTTTGCGACGTTGTCGGCGGCGTCGCCGCCGCGCCCCTGGGAGGCGGGTCTTGTCCGTCCCCCGCGCCAACGAGCGATTGGGGCGCCGCCGCGCGCCTGGGCGGCGGGTCTTCCTCGGATGATGAGGCGAAGATGGCGGCGATTATGACGAGTATGATGAACAGCCCAATCAGCCCCCCGCATCCTATCGCGCCCCACTTGAGAAAGCGCTTTGCGCCGCCGCGCTTTCGGGCAGGGTTAGCTTCAGCGGACGCGAAATTCGCCCCATCCTGGTCGCCAGCGTCGCGGTTTGGGCTATTCATCTAGTTTCTCCAGCGGATTGAATGAGGAATGTGAAGGGGATTCTAACACGCCGCGCGCCCTTCTTTCACCCAGCCGCGCCCCGAATACGCCGCCCGCGTTTATGCTATGCTTAATCCGCGCCGAGCAGCCAAAGCGGACGCGGCGCGTTTGGGTTTGTCCGCGCCTATGTTAAGGGAGACGCCGCATGAAACTGGCAAAGATTCTTTGGAACGACCGCGTTCGCTGGGGCGCGATAGACGGGGATGAGATACTCTCCGTCGGACGCGGGCGCGGCGTGTTCCGCGAGCGAGACACGAAGGCGGGACGCCCCATCTGCTCGCTGTCCGAAGCGCGCCTGCTCGCGCCCATTGACCCGCGCGCCAACAAAATAGTCGCCGCCGCCGCCAATTACGGCGAGAAGGCGGGACGCGACGGGCCCGGCATCTTTATGAAACAGCCGGGAACCATCATCGGACCCGACCAGCCAATCGTCTATCCGAGGACCTGCGAGGCGGTGATACACGAAGCCGAGCTGGGAATCGTCATCGGCAAAACCGCGCGCCGCGTATCCGCCGAAGAGGCGCTCGATCGCGTATTCGGCTACACATGCGTCAACGACGTGAGCGCCAGCGAGATGACGACCAACGACGTCGGTCGCGGCTCCAGCATGAGAGTCAAGCACTTCGACACGTTCTGCCCCGTCGGTCCCTGGGTGGAAACCGACATAGAAGACGCCGACAACCTGCGTATCCAATGCCGCGTCAACGGGCGGACGGACGTCGCCGGCTCCACCGCCGACATGCTCTGGGGAGTCGCCGAGCTGGTGGCGTGGATGTCCGAAGTGATGGCGCTCTACCCCGGCGACATAATCGCCAGCGGCTGCCCCGGCGTGGGC
>CBDESW010000010.1:0-14141 GCA_965242675.1 Dehalococcoidia bacterium | reverse complement strand
ACGCGCCATCGATATCCGCCGCGCCGCCCGCGCCGGAGTCGATCCCCGCGCCGCAACCGCCGCGTCGACCGCGCCGACGTTCGCCAGCCTCGCCGACGACAAGATCGCCTTGATGCGAACCGGTTGGAAGCCGGGCGCAGGGACGGAGGAGGATTGGCGCGCCGCCGTTGCGAAATGCAAGTTCAAGGATCGCCCGGTGGACGAGATTAGCGACATGGACGTGGTCGCACTCCTGAAGCCCATCTGGGTGAAGAACAATCCGACGGCGCGCCAGCTTCGCCAGAAGGTTGGCAAGATTTTCGACCTTGCGGAAACGCGGGGATATGTCACTCGCAACCCGGCCGGGCCGCATGTCCTTGCGGAAATGAAGGCGCTGCCCAAGAAGCCGGAGAAGAACCATGCGTCGCTTCACCATACGAAGGCGGCGGCTTTCTTGGCGAGGCTTCGGGCGGCCGACCAGACTCCCGCCAATCTCGTGGTCGAATTCATCATGTTGACGGGCGGCCGGTCGGGCGAAGCGCGCGGCGCGGCTTGGAGTGAGTTCGACTTGGAAGCGAAAACGTGGACGATCCCCGCCGAGCGTATGAAGACGGCGAAGGCGCATGTGGTTCCCTTGACTCCGCGCATGTTGGAGGTTCTTGACGCGGCGCGGCGCTTCAAGGCGAAGGATGGCAAGGGTCTGGTCTTTCCGAGCCCGCGCACTGGCAACCCTTTGTCGGCGCAAGCGTTGATGAAGGTCCTGCGGCGCTTCGGCTGCAATGACACTGTTCACGGCTTCCGGGCAACTTTCCGCAACTGGGCGGTTGCTACTGGGAAGGACTTTGACATTGCGGAATATGCTTTGGCCCATTCGGTTGGGTCGAAGGTTTCGCGCCATTATGCGACGGACACGGCGGAAGCCCGGCGCGCCGCGATGATGGCGGAGTGGGAAACCTACCTTGCGGCGGGGTGAAACCCGCCGCCGCCGAGTCGGGCGCGTCGCATGGGCGGCGCGCCTTTCTCGTGGTCGGGTTGCGACGACAGCGCGCCGAGGTTGCGCCGTGTGCGCCGGAACGCTCCGGACTGGTAGGGCCGCTACCCTGCGCCGCCTTCGCGCCCGTGTGGGCGGCGCGCGCCATCGTAGGGCGGAATCCAACCCGCCATGCGACGCGGCGCGCGCCCGTGGTTCGCCAGCCTGCGCGTGTGGGGCGGGTGAACGCGCGCCGGGCTTGCCACATACCGCCGCCGCCGCTTCGCGCCCCACACGCGCAATGTCGGGCTTCGCCGGGACTGCCTGCGGAATAGGCAAGCCCCGGAAACTGCCTAATCCGATGCCCACGAAATCGTTACCAGAGACCTGTTGCATGGCGTTCCATCGTGTGGCATATGGTCTCAAGAACGGCGGCGCGGAGTGCTCCGCCGATGGCAACCCGGAGAGACCACGATGCTCGACATGCTCGACTTGCAACGGCGGCGCGTTGATGCCTGGGCCGATGCGACGGCGGCGGTGAAGGCGCGCGCCGGAACGACCCCGCCCCACCCCGACGGGCGCGAATGGACGGCCGCCGACCACGAGTGGTTCGCCAAGTTCACGGCTTGGAACGTCGGCGAGCACGAGAAAACCCTTCGCGAAGTGCGTTCGCGGTTGGCCAGCATGGAAGCGGCCGCCGCCTAGCGTCGCAACCGGAAAGGAACGAACGATGCGGATCACTATTTGCGCCGACGACGGCGAGGCTTTCGCGCGCTACGGCGAAATGAAGGCGCGTTACGAAGGGGTGGGTGTGTGGTGTGAATATGCCTGCCCACTGATCCCCGACGTTCGCGTCTATGGCGCGGCGGCCGCCTAGCGGCGCAACAACCGGAGGACGATGACATGAATGCGAAACGCGAGCCCTGGGGCGAAGCGAAAGTGCGCAAGTGGCTGGCGGCCTATCGGGCGCGCCGGCTGGCGAACGGCGAGGTTCCGTTTCTCGAAACCGGGCGGATGACTCGCGACGAATTCCAAGCGCTTGACGCGGAACGCGATGCGGCGGAGGTTCGCGCCGCCCGCGAAGCCGGAGGCTGATCATGAAGGTTACTTTCTCGCGGGTTCACTCGCCGGGCTTGTTCGCGGATAGCGAAGTGGACGTGCGACTTGACGGCGAAGTGGTCGGCGTGCTGTATCGCGATTACGACGGCGTGCAGGAAGAGTGGGCCGCTGACGCGGAGCTGGAGGAACGGCTTGGCGAAAATGTCGGTTGCGGCGAAACCCTGCGCGAAGCGAAGGCCGACGTGAAATACCGCGTGGCGCAGGTCGCCAAAGAACAAGGGTAGGCAATCGAACGGCGATGCGCGAAGGAGCTTCCGCGCCCGTTCGACATGGCGACTCTCCCGCCCGCCTAAAAGCGCCCGCGTTCGGGTTGCTGCGCCCCGACGACGGATACCGGAGTCGGGGCATTCCCTTCCCTACACACGCACACGGCGCGGACAGCGCCGAACGAACGGAGGAAAGACCACGATGAAGAACCTGCTTGTTGCGGCGGCTGTCGGGCTTTGCTTTGCCAGCCCGGCGGCCGCGCACGATACCGGTTGCCAGCATGATGCTGACATTCGGTATGCCATCTGGAGGTTCAATGTCGCCTTAGGCGCGCTTGAAGAGAAGCCGGATGATCTTAGCGCCGCGCATGCGGTTGCGGAGGCTTATACCGACTTCTCCATCGCTAACGGCCCTTATCCTAACGGATGCCTGCCGTCAGAATATGTCGGCTTGATGCTCCGGAGTGCGCGCGCGGCGCATGTCCAGCTTCGCGCGGCGGGTGAAGACATACCGGCGCTTGGCCGGGCCGAAGCCTACTTGGAATGGTTGAAGCGCACAGACCCTGCGGGGTGGTTGGAAAAGTGGAGCGCGAACGACGAAGGCGGGTGAACCTAACAACCGGAGGAAAGACAATGTCGGAGGAAATGCTAACCCGCGCCCAAGTGCTCAAGGTTCTTGGCGTTTCGCGAACCACCCTTTGGCGTTGGCAAGCAGCCGGAGAGTTCCCTTCGCCGTTGCGACTTGGCGATGCGACTTTCCGATGGCGGCGCGCCGAGATTGAGGCGTGGTTGGAAAGCCGCCGGACTTGACATGCTCCGGCGCATGTGTATCCTGCGCGTTGCCTAGCGAATTCGACCGGCCCATCGCCGCGCTAACCCCAGGGACCGCTCGATCTTGGGGAGAGCGTTGTAATGATAGGGGAATTTGATGGGCAGTGTCGTTGATCGGGGGAACCTGATGGCGCGTTCGGGCTGGAGAAGGGAGGGTGCTCGAAATGCGTAGAAATTCGCGTGTCGTCGCAACGGGTTGGAAGCCGCCCCTATCCGGGGCCTTTGCGCCCCGGCCTCATTGAAGCACGCACCCCTCGGCGTTTCCGCCCGACAGCGTGTCGAGCTATCCGGGGCCTTTGCGCCCCGGCCTCATTGAAGCTTGAGTGCTGCGGCGTTCCGCCCGGCCTTAGCGTTGACAGCCTATCCGGGGCCTTTGCGCCCCGGCCTCATTGAAACCGGAGGGGCGCGTCCAGCGATGGGCGCGCCTTTCTCGTGCTCGCCGACACGGCGCACACACGCGCCGGACGTCCGTCCCTGGTAGGGTAACGCCAGCCCGACTCGTTCACCCGCCCACACGCGCCGCTATGGCGCGCTATGCAGGTTCGCGCATGGCAATGCAGATTCGCGGGTGCGACGGCGCGCCGCCGACGTTCGCGCACAAGGGCCGGAACGGCGAGCCCATGCCTTCCTATTCGGGCGGGGCGCTTCGGCGCTGTGCGCGCAACGTCGGCGAACGGATTCTTGAACGGAACGAGAATCCGCCGCCTATTCGACGCTCCGCGCCGGCCGCCGCCATGCGCGCCGCCGTGTTGGGGCTGGCCCAGCCCGGCGCGGCGGCGCGGCGGCTGGTCGCATGAAACTGACTCTCTCTAGAAATGATTCATATCGAAAAGACTCTTTGGAGAAAACGCATAACACAAGAAAATAAATCGACCGCGGGCCGCCCGGAGCTATTGACAACGCAGGTTCGCGCAGGTATAAGCCGCCCACTGGCAACCGCGCCCGTGAAGGAGTGCGCAAGATGACAGAGGACAGAATGCTCCGTATCGACGATGTCATGGACATGGTCGGTATGCGAATGTCGAAGGTTTATCGTCTGGTTAGGCAAGGAAAGTTTCCGCGCCAAGTGAAGGTTGGACGACAAAGCCTTTGGCGGCTTTCGGACGTCCAGAATTGGATCGCGTCGCAAGGGGCGGGGTGATTCCGCAACACGAACAACCCGAAAGGGGGTGATGACATGCAGGAAATCTGGCGTGCTGAGTATGCGAACAGAGTCAAGGACGACGACAGTCATATCTTGAAGCTGCGCAAGGCGGCGGCGGTTGCGGCGCGGAGGGCGCTGAACAAGGTCCAGTATTGCGACAGCGCGGAGGAGGCCGCCCGCTATTTCGCCGAGGCGAATAGCATTATCGACGTGGGCATGTAACCCGCCGTCGACGAGACTCCGTAAGCCCGGCGCGGAAAGTAAGACCGGGCGAAACCCGACGAAAGGAGAATATCCAATGTCGGAAAGCGAAATGACGTGGGAAGACCGCGTCAAGGCGGAGGAGGAGCGTTACGACTTCCTTTTCGCCGAGGCCGAAAGGCTGGAGGTTCACCCCGACGATGACATCTTCACGTCCTTGAAAGAGGCGCGGGGATATATCGGGGCGGCGGCCGGCGGACAGCACGCGGAAAGCAGGCTGGACGAAGCCGAAGCCGGGATCGACAAGATCAAGGCCGAACGGGGGTGGTCGTAATGGCGGCGGACGTCGGCGAAATGGTCTCGACGCGCGAGATTGCGGCGCGGCTTGGGAAGACCACGGCGGCGGTTTCCCAAATGGTCTATCGCGGAGCGTTGCCAGAGCCGACAAAGCACGTCGCTGGCATAGGCCGGGGGCGTGGTCTGAAACTTTGGGACGCGGCGGTTATCGAGCCGTTCCTTCCGCCGAAGGGCAAGTCGGTGTGGCTTGTGCTTTCGGCGCGCGCCGATGAGCTTGCGCGGGACATTCGCCGGCTGGCACAGGAAGAGGCGAAGGCGGCGGCGAAGGCGGGTTAGTCCGTGTCCTTTTCAAGGCAAGGCAAGGCAGGGCGTGGCATGGGTTTCGTAAAGGTCGACATTTCGAGTTTGTAGCATTGCGCGGGGCGGCGCTGCCTTCGCGCGATGCTCGCCCGGCGGCCGCTTGCACTCCGGCCGCCGGGCTTTCTCGTCCGTGTGATACGGCGCGGCGGAGGATGGTCGCTAACGCGGATTGACATGCGCGCCGCATATGCTATCTTCATGCCAAGTAAGGCGCTAGCAACCGCTGGAGGAAAAGCAATGCAGAAAGCCGCCCTGCCTAACGCTTCGCAGCTTGGCGTTCGGGTTTCCGACTCCATGCTCGCGCGTGTCGTGGCTGCGTCGGCGCGCGCCGGAATCGGGCGCGCGGAATATGTGCGGGGCGCAATCCTCGCGCGTGTCGAACGCGATGAAGCAACCGCGCGCGTGTCGAACGCGCCGGCGCAAGTGGGCGCGCCGTGAAAATCTTGAACCTGCACAAACTCAATGCCCGCCGCACTATTGCGACAGGGCATGAAAACGCAATCGGCGATATCTTGGAATTCCTGCGCCAACCGCGGGGCGAAACAAGTGTCGCAAATGGAAGCTGGGACAGCCTCAAGAAAGAGGCGCGCAAAGGCGTGCTCGCGGAATTCGACGGAAAGCCAATGGCGGGCGCGAACGGAAGACTTGCGGAATTGGCAATAGCGGAAATGGAGTCGCGAACAGCCGAAGCCGCGAAGTATTTTCGTATGCTCGCCGATGCTATCGAAAACGGCGAGGCCGTAACTTTCAAGGTTACAATACCGCGAAAGTGAAATAGAAACGCGGCGCGTCCGGGTGGCAACCGAACGCGCCGCAAATACCGCCCGCTGGAGGGGCGATGACATGGACAATAATGCACGCGAAACCGCAAGTCAAGCCCTAATCGACCTTCACGGGCGCGGCGCAATACTGTTGCCAATTGTTCGTAACGAAAAGCGCCCGGTGGATACCGCGTGGACGTCGTTCACCACTAAGACGCGCCCGGCGCTTGACGCAATTCTCGCGCACTTCGATACAGGCGGCTTGATCGGTTTCATTCCGGAGTCTGTCGGTATCTATTGCCTTGACGGCGATATCGACGATCCGGATACAGCAAAGAAGATCGGACTTTGGACTGTCGAGAAACTCGGCGATCCGCTTTCCGTTCACCACTCCGGAACGCGCCCGCATTGGCACTCTTGGCGGCGCGCCGATACGAACAACCCGCCGAAAGACGGCGACTGGTTCGCGCCCGATGGTTGGATGCCAAACAACAAGAAAGCGGGCGAGATCATTTTCAAGACAAAGCAGGCTGTCCTTTACAATCCGCCCGCCGTGCTCCGGGCTGTTCGCAACATTGCGACAGCCGCGCCGACCAGCCCGAACGCCTTGAAGCGGCCGCCAAGTCGAACGCGCCGCCCGAAAGGGCCGGAGGCTGTGCGAAATACGGCGGAAGGGGATCGTAACAGCGCGCTTTTCCGCAATGTGAAGGACTCATATAAGGCAGGCGAATGGAACGACGCGAAGCGCGAAGAGTTCGAGAAGGCCGCGCAAGACGCGGGACTGGGCGACGAAGAGATACGAAAGACCATCGAGAGCGCTTTGAACAGCGCCGCCGAGCAGCAGGGTATCGAACAGGGAAAACCGGCCGCCGGATTCCGCAAGCCCGGAAATGAAAGCAACAAGGGCATTGGACTTGCCATGCGTTTCATCAACGATGGTTGCGAGCTCTTCCATCATGATGGAAAGGCATACGGAAGATGGGACGACACCCCGCCTTGCCTTGCCTTCCCTATCGACAGCCCGGAGTTCGCGAACGGCTTGATGCTTCGCTACATGGACGCGCATGTCGGAAACCATCCGCCTTCGGAGGAAACCATAAAGAGCGCAAGAAAAGCCGCCGCCGCGCGCGCCTTGCTTGCAGGCGAAGAAAAGAAAGTTCACCACTGCGTCGCTTTCGAGAATGGAACAATCTACATTGACTTGCGATGGCCAGGCGGAAATGTCATCAAGATTACCGACAAGGCGTGGTCTATCGAAACCGAAGCCGACGTCCTGTTCGTAAAGCAGCAGGACGCGATTCCTCTTTGCTTGCCTATCGAGGGCGGTGACATAAAGATACTTGAGAAACTTGTTCGCGTGAAAACACACGATGACTTATCGATATGCGCAAGTTGGCTGCTTGGCGCTATTTACGAACCCGGCCCTTATCCGGGCTTGATACTTACAGGCGAAAAGGGTTCGACAAAGACCACGGCGATGCGCGCCTTACGGAGCATTGTCGATCCCCGCGTCGTATCCGTTCGCGCGTTGCCAAGAAAGGACGTCGACTTCGCCGTCGCAACAAAGAACGCGCATGTCCTTGCTTTCGATAACATATCGAACCTGCAGGATTGGCAGTCGGATATCCTTTGCGGTATTGCGACGGAGGGAGCCTTCACCGCCAAGAAACTCTACACAAATGAAGAGGAAACGGCGATCAAGGCAAAGCGCCCTTTCATTCTCAACGGAATCGACAAGTTCGCAACCCGCGCCGACTTGCTTGATCGGTGTGTCACAATCGAGCTTGATCCCGTTCCGCCCGACGAGAGACTCCGCGAAAGCGAATTCGCCGAATACTTCAAGCAACACGCGCCGCAGGTTCTTGGCGCACTCTTAGACGCGGCCGTGGTCGGGTTGCGAAACGCGCCTACCCTGATAGTCGAAGGATATCCGCGCATGGCGGATTGGGCGCACTGGTCTATGGCTTGCGAGCCCGGTTTCATATCGATCCCGAAGGGAACCTTCATCAAGGCGCATGGAAAGAAACAGGCCGAAGCCGGACAAGACGCTGTCGACGCGATGCCAATCGCAACCGCAATCCAAGCAGTGCTCGGAACAACCGCCCGATGGGAAGGAACCACAAACGAATTGCTGCAGGAAGCCGCCAGCCAGCCCGGAAGCAATACCGACAGCAAGTCTTGGCCAAAGACAGCCCAAGCCTTCGGGCGGAGGTTCGCCCGGATAGCGTCAACACTGCGCGAGGTTGGCATTCATATGACACGCGTCGAGCTTTCCCATAGGGAACGGCGCGTTATTCTCCAAGCCGCCGAGGGTGAAGTCTAATATGATACCGCGCAACGATTTCAAATTCCGCCGCCGCCGTCGCAATCGGATACCGCCGCCGCCGCCCGAAAAGGTGACATGTGGGCGCAGTGGGGTGACATGTCGGGTGACAACAAACGCTAGGGTTTGCCTAGAGAGTGACATATGGGCGCATAGCGTCGGTTTGTAAGGGGTGAAAGGGTGGTGGGTAGTAAGATGGAGAGGGTAAAGGGCCGCGGGTCTAGGGATACCGACGCACTGCGCCCACATGTCACCCGCAAGGGTTTGCCTAGAGTTTGTGCGCCCACGACATGTCACCCGACATGTCGACATGTCACCCCGCCCGGCCGCTTGGAAAGTCGCAAGCGCCGTTCGCAGATATACCGGGGGGGTGTGCGGCGGCTTCGCCGAAACCAGCCCCCTACCCTGCGACTTCACCCTGCGCCGCGCCCGCAACGCGAGGTTCGCGCACACGCGCCGAAGCGCGCCGGGCTGGCGTTCGCATACCGCCCCGCGCGTTCACCCGCCCCACACGGCGAATTTGGCCAAAGACGGATACCGCCCGCCGGAGGATACCGCCCCGCCGCCCACACGCGCCCCCACATGCGCCTTCACCCCGCCGCAGCCCGATACCCTTGCGACGCGCCTTCGCGCCCGTGTGCGCCTTGCGCGCGCGAGGCTGGCCAAGCCGGCGCAGCCGCCAGCCCGAACGCGCCGCAACCGCAGCCAGCCCGAACGCGCCGCAACCGCAGCCCTTCGCCAGCCCGGCCGCCGCGCCGCGCCGTTCGCCATCCCAAGAATGCCTACGGATTAGGCAGACCCAGCCGCCCACACACGGAGAAAGACTAGCCGGACGCCTACCCTTCCCACACCTTGCGAATACAACCCGACACCACGGAAGAATAGGAAAGAAAATCAAAGACCAGAAGGGGGTAGGGGGTGATCGCGGCTCAGTGGGTCTTTTCAGATTTTACCGTGTCGCCGCCTTTCTTTCACCCTAAATAGAGTCGCGGGTCCTGTTCGCTGCGCGTTATATTGTATCATCGCGGGGAATTGCCTATTATGTAGGCACAAGCAAGGAGGGTTGTGACATGCCTGGGCAGGGAAGGGATGGGCCGCGTGGGTTGGTTCGCCATCGCCGACATGGGCCGCGGACGTTCGTTAGGGAGGCCTTACGGCGCGAGGTTCGGCGGCTGCTGGCGCGGGGCCATAAGCGCAACGCGGTTGCGCGGGCGCTTGGCGTTTCCTACGGGGTGGTTGATCGAATTTACTGGGGCGAGTCTGGGTAGGGTGGCGGCCGGGCTGGGACGAAGCAAACAGCCCGGCCGCCGTGAAGTCTAGATGATCCGCCCCGCCGTTCTTGGCGCGATTCGGCTTTCGATATATCGCGCGGCTTCGGCGGCGGTTGCCATTCCGGGGCCGGGGAATTCGGCGGGGGCCGGCGCGGCTTCGCCCCAGGTTTGCCAATCGAAGCGTTTCGTATCCTCGGCGAACGCCTTGAAGCCCGACTTTGCGATGCGGGTTTCGGTTGCCTTCCAGAATTCGTCCAGCCTTTGCGGAATGAAGGTTACGGAAAACGCGGCGGCGTCGGGGTAGGCGAGGATTGTCATGTTTCCGTCCGGGCCGAAGGCGAGCCGGTCTGTTTGGAACAGGGCGGCGTGGTGTTGCATGAAGGCTTCGACCATCGGCGAACCGGACACTTGGATTTCGTGTCCGTCTTCAAGCCGGGCGGAAATGCCTTCGTTGTATTTCACGCTTCGGAGAAACTTCGCGTCGGCGAAGACGTGGAGTTTCGGGGTTTCTTGGCCAAGCCAGAGCATGTCTTGCGGGCGGTTGCGAACGGCGTGCTCCAGCGCCTTTTCGCTTGCGCGGCGGATAACCCAGGCTTGCGTTGCGTTCGGCTTGCGAAGTCGCAGGCCGTATTCGCGCGCCCATTCGACAGCGTCGGGGGCGGGGCGGGGGGTCTTGAAGATTGGCATTTCTTTGCTCCGGTTGCGGTTTCTCTATTATACACTGTTATTTTCCGCGTATCTCACTCATGGCGTATCATTCTTGACGATTTAGCAATCCGTGCTAATATCTGCAAGGAACGGGCGCGGGGTGTTATGCCATGTTTGACATTCTAACAAAGCGCGAGGTTGCTGATGCTCTTGGCGTAACTTGCCAGTCTCTCGACGCATGGCGGCGCGCAGGTCTCTTTCCGGAGCCCGTTCGATTGGGGATTGGAAAACTTGTCTGGTCTCGTGAAGACTTGACGGGTTGGATGGCGAGTCGGCGCGAAGCGGCCGGTCGCAAGGATACGGGTTTGAAACACAACGGAGTCGTGAACAATGCGACATGAGAATTCCGCCGCACACTTGGCCGACCTTCGGGCGGGGGTGAAGGCGAAGCAGGCAATCGTCGACAAGGCGCTTGCGAACCTGGGCCGTTACGACAAGCACAGGGGCGCGCACGGCGCGGTTGACAATCCCAGGTTCGGGGATGGCGCGATGGCGTCTTTCCTTGAGCACGCAGCCGCGAACGCGGAGCTTGGACGGCTGCAAGCGCAAATCATGCACCACCCTTTGACGCAATCCGATACCGCCTTCAATGGCGATGGTTCGCCTTGCAACGAGCGCGAGGCTGCTCTTGCGGAGGCGGCGCGGGCGATGGTGAACGAGGGCGAGCTTCCGGACAGTTTCCGGGAGTTCCGTTCGGAGAATACCGACCCGGCCGGCCGGCGCGGGCTTCGTATCGAATTCACGAAGATGGCGGCGGTGCGCAGCGATAACGCCACTGGCGAGGAGGCCGTTCCTACCGGCGTTTATCCGGAGCTTTGGAACGAGCTGAAGTATCTTGGCAGTGTCGCAAGCATGTCGGCGGAGATCACGACAGCCAACGGCCAGCCTAACAACTGGCTTCGGACGGATGATTCCGCACAAACCGGCGAGTGGCTTGCGCAAGATACGGCGGGGACTTCGCAAGACCTTCCGCAAATCTATCGCATGCTACTTTCGCCGCAGCGCGTGTCGTCGAAGGCAATGGCAATCTCGCGGGAGATGATCCGCGATAGCGCCTTTGATGTTGCGGCTTTCGTTGCGCGCGCCGGTATCCGCCGGATCGCCAATGCTTCGGAGGTTGCGTTCACGTCGGGCGCAGGGACAGGAACGCCGCCGCTTCCGGCGGGTGTGCAAACTGTTGCGACGGCTGGCGTTACCGCCGCGAGTGCTACGGACGTCACTCGCGAGGAGGTCCTTTCGCTTGTTGGCGAGATCGACTACGCTTATCTGGTCCAGAACGACGGATCGCAGCCCGGCCCCGGCGCGCGGCCGCCGGTGTCCGGAACGACGGGCTTCATGTTTTCGCGCGAGCTTCTTACGAAGCTGATCAATCTCGATATCGACGCGCGGAACCTTTCGTTCGATCCGGCGGGGCGCGAAGGGACATGGGCGCGCTGGCGAAACTGGCCTTTTAGCGTCAACCCGCAACTTGGCGATCTGACAACCGGAAAGGTTCCTTGCCTTTTCGGAGCCTTCGAGGGTTACATTGTCCGGAACGTCGGGTCTGTCGAAATCTTGCCGTGGCCGGACTATGACAAGAACGTCGTCACTTACCGCGTCTTTGGGTATCGCGACGCAGCGCCGTGGTGGGGTGTTGCGGACAGTGACAGGACGTCGGCGTCGAAGGCAATCGTGAAGTTGACGATGGGCTAACGAAGACAAGGGCGGCTAAGAGGCGCGTGGTTTCGCAGTGCTCATACGCGCCTTGATGGGGTTCCTTTCTCCCCGCCGAAAACGCCGGTTATCCGGTTGTTGCGCGGGCTTGAGTCTTCGGACTCGCCCGCGTTCCCTTTCTTCTATTCGGGTTGCGGGGGCGAGGTAGTTGCATTTGCTTGAGCTTGCGGGTGTTTGAGGGGTCTTACTTCCTGCATGCGTTGACGAGCATTTGACCAAGCCTGCCCCCGCAATACTTTCGTTTGTGGATTCGTCCGCGTTACTGTCCTGCGTTATTGGCGCGCGTGAAGTGGGAAGTAAATCCGCCCACATTGAAGCGCGTTGCTAGGCGGGGATGGGGGGGTCCTTCACCCTGCACATGCGCGGGCGGGTTCACGCTTTGCGAACCTTCGGGCCGCGCCTAAGGTAGTTGTGCTTCCGCTTTGCGGTTGCGGTCAAGCCGGGCGTGCTGACGGCGTAAGACAAACTCCGCCGAGGGTGTCATCGTAGGTTCGCACGGGCGGGTTTGTCGAATAGCGCCAAGCCGAAGTTCGCGACTTGAAGCAAAGACTTCTTGGCCGGAGTGGTGTTTGGAATGCCTTCGACGAGCCCGCCCTTTCTACCCTGCACGCGAACGCTGTAGGGCCGGGCGGGCGATGGCCCATCGTCCGCCCACTTATTCAAGGCAAAGAATTCGGGCTGTTCCTATTCGCCGTTCTTGGCGGCGCGGCGGGTGGTCGAGCGCCCGGATAGCGCCCCGGTCGGTTTCTTCCCCAGCCGACCGGGGCGCGTTCCTTTGACGAGAATGCCCCGGATCGCGCGAACGATCCGGGGCGGTCATCCTACTGGCGCGCGCGCTTGCGAAGGACTTTCCGCAAGGGCCGGCGCGGTTTGACCCGCGGCCTATGGTCGGCGCGAACCTTGCGCGGAACGCGCCGCCTATGCGGCCCCACTAGGCCGCCGTCCATTGCGACCAGCGCGCCGGATCCCAATCCGACTCGGCGCGGCCGCCGTTCGGGATGTGCAGTTCGCGCCGTTCGACGCGGCCGCACTCCGCGCAGCGCCGGCGCGCGTGCTCGACGAAGTGGCAATCCGGCCCTTCGCCAACCTGCTCCAGCGACAGCGTGATGCCGTCGGGCGCGTCCCAATCGCAGGGGCGCTTCACCGGGCGATGCTCCACTCGCCCCAGCCGCCGAAGCCGCCGCCGTAGGGCATAGTGATGGCCGACCGCTCCTCGCACCGGCCGCACCGGGCGCACGTGCGCCGCGCGGTTTCGATCAGGATTCCGCCGAAGTCGGTCGTGGTCGACGGCTTCGCGTCCCAGTCGCAAGGGCGGCGCTCCACATGGAAGCGGCGCGCCGTCTTCAAGCGCAGTTTCGACATTCCCTTTCTCCGGTTGGGGCCGCCCGTGGTTCACTCTCCACGGGCGGCCGAGGTTCGCCTAGCGCGCGCTGTTGAACGGCCGGCTGTGGACGTAGCGCGCCCACTCCGCCGCCGACAAGCGCGCCCACTCCGCCGCGTCGTCCGGGGTGGACGACGACGCGTGGTAGGCCAGGGTGTGCGGAGGCGCGGCCCCGCCGCCGCCGCCGCAACCCGTCAAGGCGAGGAGACAGACTCCCCCCGCCGTCGCAAGCAAGGTTTTCGACATTTCGCCAGCCTCGATAGATGCGGCGGCGCGCGCCCATATGGGGGCTGGCTAAGGTGCGGGCTGTGATACAGACTTGCGCGCGCCGCCGTCGACGCGAACCTGCGCGCGCCGCGCCGAGATTTCAAGTAACGCTTTCGTGGCTATGGAAATAGGCAGCCGCCGCAACCTGCCTATTTCCGCGCCGCCGCCATCGGGCGCGGAGTCGTCGCTGGGGCGCGTGAACGGCGCGGCGGTTGCCTGCCTACCAGCCCGGGCTGGTTCGGGCGCTGTCGTCGCAACGGCGGCCGCCGGGCGCGCGCCGCCATCGACTCCGCCGCCGCCCGCGCCGCGCCGGATTCTGCGAACGCGGCGCGCACAAAGCCGCCCGCAACCGCCTTCGCCGAGAATTCTCCAACAACTGGTTCCGCCTTGATTACTACCCATGAAAACCGCAACCGTCGCAATGGGTTAGCGGGGCGAATTTTCTCGCCGGGCGGCGCGGCGGCGGCTGGCGCGCAGCCGCGGGCGGCGCGGCGCGGCTGCGCCGAATTTCCGCCAGCCGAAAGTGGTCTGGGAGTGGTCTAGCGCGGGCGCGAAACATGAAATCCGGATCGCCATCGTAAGGGCTGGCCTTGCATTCCGCCGTCCTTAG